>CAWCHX010000019.1:0-138576 GCA_963795445.1 uncultured Acidobacteriaceae bacterium
CCTTTGGTAAGGACGAGGTCACCAGTTCAATCCTGGTCAACGGCTCCAATTTTTCTTACACTTAGGCGCTGGAACTACTCAAGGGCGTTGGCGCTCATGCTATTCTCTACCTTGGGTGCGCCTGTGTTCAAGGGTGTCTGCACCCGCCTAGCCTCCTTCCTCCTCTGCAAGGGGCGAAGAATTCAACGACTTAGAGAAACACAATGGCGAAAGAGAAATTTGACCGCAGCAAACCGCACGTAAATATCGGGACGATCGGGCACATCGATCACGGCAAGACGACGTTGACGGCGGCGATCACCAAGACCTTGGCGAAGCATAACCCGAAGGTGAAGTTCCGCAGCTTCGATTCCATCGACAACGCGCCGGAAGAGAAGGCCCGCGGGATCACTATCGCGGTGGCGCACGTCGAGTATGAGACCGCCAACCGGCACTATGCGCACGTGGATTGCCCGGGTCATGCCGACTACATCAAGAACATGATCACGGGCGCGGCGCAGATGGATGGCGCCATTCTGGTCGTGGCCGCGACCGACGGTCCCATGCCGCAGACGCGCGAGCACATTCTGCTGGCTCGCCAGGTGGGCGTGCCCTACATCGTGGTGGCCTTGAACAAGGTCGACATGGTGGACGATCCGGAACTGCTCGAACTGGTGGAGCTGGAAGTACGCGAGCTGCTGAAGAGCTATCAGTTTCCAGGCGACGATATTCCGGTGGTGCGGGTCAGCGCGCTGGGCGCATTGAACGGCGAAGAGAAGTGGGAAAAGACGGTGGACGAGCTGATGGCGAAAGTGGATGAATACATCCCGGTGCCGCAGCGCGTGGTGGACAAGCCGTTTTTGATGCCGATTGAAGATATTTTCTCGATTCAGGGCCGCGGCACGGTGGTGACGGGGCGTATTGAGAAGGGTATCTGCAAAGTCGGCGAGGAAATGGAGATCGTCGGCTTCCAGGATACGCGCAAGACGGTGGTGACCGGGGTCGAGATGTTCAAGAAGCTGCTGGATGAAGGCCGGGCGGGCGACAACGTCGGCCTGTTATTGCGCGGAATTGAAAAGAACGACGTAGAGCGCGGGCAGGTGATTGCGAAGCCGGGCACCATCAAGCCGCATAAGAAGTTCAAGGGCGAAGTATACGTGCTGTCGAAGGAAGAAGGCGGGCGGCACACGCCGTTCTTTAAAGGATACCGGCCGCAGTTCTATTTCCGGACCACGGACGTGACCGGAGTAGCGGATCTGCCGGAAGGCATGGAGATGGTGATGCCGGGCGACAACGTATCGATTGAAGTGGATCTGATCACGCCCATCGCTATGGACAAGGGCCTGCGCTTCGCCATCCGCGAAGGCGGTCGAACCGTCGGAGCCGGAACCGTCACCGAGATTGTGGAATAGGCAAGAGGTAAACGAATTATGCCCCGTGAGATCATTCAGTTCCAATGCAGCGAGTGCAAGAACCGGAACTACAGTAAGACGAAGAACAAGAAAACCACGACCGAGCGTCTGGAAATGAAAAAGTTTTGTCCGTTTTGCCGCAAGCACCAGTCGCACCGCGAAACGAAGTAAGTAGGCGGAAATTTTTGCTAGGCTGTAATTAAAGTTCGACGTAGGGGCATAGGTTTAACGGCAGACCAGCGGTCTCCAAAACCGCGAGTGGGGGTTCGAATCCCTCTGCCCCTGCCAACCGCCCCCGCTAAATTGAAGTGAATTGATTGGATTGAATTGAAATGGAATTGAGCAAGGCAGGCAGTTGGCCTCAGCAGACTAAGTCCTATATCGACGAAGTGAAAGCCGAGATGAAGCGCGTCTCCTGGCCGAGTTGGAACCAGGTTCGCGCCACTACCGGCGTAGTCATCGCAGCGACATTTCTTTTTGCCCTTTACTTTTTTGTCGTAGATAACGTTGTGAGTTCCGTAGTGAATCGCGTCATCCACTATTTCACCCATCTATAACGGATTAAAAGAATGCCCGACCACAAGAATCAGGACGAAGAGGTGTCGCAGGCGCCGTTGGAAGACGATGAAGAAGCTTCGTTCGATTCGGCTGATGCCGATGTTGACAGCCTCGAAAAAGACGAGAGCTTTAGCAAAGATGAAATCCACGCAGAAAGTGACGATGGCGTCCACGGTGTAGATCACGAAGTCGAGGTGGAACCGGTCGCCGGTCATGCGCCTCCGCCAGATGAACCCGCTGGGCCTCCGAAGAACTGGTACATCATTCACGCCTATTCGGGTTTCGAGCAGAAGGTTGCTGAATCCCTGAAAACTCGGGCTCAAGCCTTTGGTTTTGCCGAGCGTCTCGGGCAAATCCTGATCCCCACCGAAGAAGTCATTGAATTGCGAAATGGCAAGAAGGTGACCAGCAAACGGCTTCTCTATCCCGGCTACGTCCTGATCGAAATGGAGATGGACGACGAGCTCTGGCACGCGGTGAAATCTACCCCGCGCGTGACCGGATTCGTCGGCGGCGGGACCAAGCCCGTGCCCTTAACGGCCGACGAAGTGAATGCCGTTCTCTACCGCCAGGCCTCGAGCGCGGACCGCCCGCGTCCGAAGATGAACTTCGAAAAGAACGAAACCGTGAAGATTGTCGATGGGCCATTCACTAACTTCTCAGGCAAGGTGGATGACATTAACAGCGAACGGAATACTCTTCGCGTCATGGTAACTATATTTGGACGCTCTACTCCCGTTGAATTAGATTTCTTGCAAGTAGAAAAGATTTGAGTAAGTAGGAACTTAGCAACATATGGCAAAGAAAGTTACAGCAGAAGTAAAACTGCAGATCCCCGCCGGTAAGGCCACCCCTGCTCCTCCCGTTGGAACCGCTCTTGGTCCACAGGGCGTGAACATCATGGAATTTTGCAAAGCCTTCAACGCGAAGACTTCAGCCAAGGATCAGGAAGGCCTCATCATTCCGGTCGTCATCACCATTTTCTCGGATCGTTCTTTCACCTTCATCACCAAGACACCGCCAGTTGCGATTCTCGTTAAACGCGCGGTGAGTCTGGCGAAGGGATCGGCCGAACCCAACAAAGTCAAGGTCGGCAAGATCACTCAAGAGCAAGTCGAAGAGATCGCCAAGATCAAAATGCCCGACCTGAACTGCTTTACCATCGAAGCAGCGATGGAACAGGTGAAGGGTGCCTGTCGCAGTATGGGCGTCGACGTTGTTTAAGCCGTAGCCCGCTCCCCCGCCGCGTTTCTTCTCAACGAAGATTTGCAAATTGTCCCTCTCTTCGGGTACGCTTGATAGCGCTGTTGGTATACGAAGGCTTGTTCTCAAGATGAGCTGGAGTGTTGAAAAGGGAACCTGGTGCGAATCCAGGACTGCCCCGCAGCGGTAAGCAGGAACGAAGGCCCACATGGCACTGTCACGCAAAGGCGAGACGGGAAGCCGGGCTGGTAGAGACGCAGTTCTAACCCAACTGTCACGCCTGCAAGTCCGAAGACCTGCCGCAGCCCGCGCCTATAGGAGCGGAAATCTATATGCCGCCTCGAGGGAGGGCCGACAATGTTCGCCAAGGCTTTTCGCTTATCAACAGCGCTATTCGTTGCTGCCGCCGCGTGTCTGCTTGCAGCTTCCAATACCGCAACCATAACTGGATCCATCACAGACGCCTCCGGAGCCGTTGTCGCCGGAGCCTCCGTTACCTTGCATCAAGTGGCTGGATCGGCAGCCCTGGGCGCCACCTCAGATCCCGCCGGGCACTTCGCGCTATCGAATATTTCTGCCGGAGAATATCTGCTCGAAGCTTCCGCTCCTGGCTTGACCATCGCGCATCCTGAAACAGTCACCATCGCGCCCGGTGAGACGAAGGAGATCCCGGTTCGCCTGGTCGTCTCCGCCGTGAAAACACAAGTGAGTGTCACGGCCGCCGGCGAGCCGCAATCTGTTGATGAAGTCTCGAAAGCGCTCGACATCGTCAACGTTGCCGATGCGGAACGGCGCGGGATCTTCTCCGTGGCAGATGCTATCCGCTTCACTGCCGGGAATGCGCGTCAGCACGCGTGGCAGCCCGGGAACGCTGACGACCATTCAGACGCGCGGCCTTCGTGTCACCGATACCGCGCTTCTAATCGATGGCTTCCCATTCCGCGATGCCACCAGTATCCAGGATGAAGCCAGTGCCTATATCGGTGATCTTCTGCTGGTCGACGCCGTCCGCATCGAAGTGCTGCGCGGGTCCGGCTCTTCGCTCTACGGCACGAACTCCATGTCGGGCACCGTCAACATAATCACGGATCCTGGCGGTGGTCCTGTCCACGGAGATGTGGATGTGCAAGGCGGCGGACTGGGCCTGTTTCGCGGTCTCGCTCATGCTGCTGGCGGAGCGTTCCATAACCGCTTGACCTATTCGGCTGGCTTATCGCACCTCAATGTCACGGAAGGCGTAGACGACGTGGGAGCCGTACGCGATTGGAGCGGCCAGGGCGCCATCGGTTACGCCCTGACGCCGAATATTCGGCTCGCGGCCGATGTGTTCGCGAATACCGGATTTCTGCAGGAGAACGTCAGTCCTCAGCCTACCTTCACCACTTCTTTGATTGGCATCGTTCCTGCTATTCCGCTGACAACTTTTGTGCCGTCGCTGGGCGACCCCGATGCCGGCCGATACTCGCACTTTGTAAACTCCTTGTTCCGCTTGGAGCATGAAGTGAACTCCCGCCTTTCGTATCGCATCGGCTACGGAATTGTTGATTCCGAACGCGTCAACACGGATGGTCCGGCAGGCCCCGGCTTCTTTCAACCCATATTCAATACCTCACTTTCTTACCGCGGGCGCATCGACACACTGCGGGCGCAACTGAATTACCTGCTGGGTTCGCGCCAGGTGCTCACTGCCGGCTATGAGTTCCAGCGAGAGAACTATGTGAGTGTCTCAACCGACCAGAACCCGAACCTGGCGGCGCGTTCTTACTTCAGAACAGACGCAACGCAGAGAAGCAACGCGGCATTTGCGCAAGATGAAATACGATTTTTCGGTGGCCGTCTCGAGGTTCTGCTTTCTGGCCGCTTCACCCAGGCGAATCTAGATGCACCCGGTTTCAGCGGAACCATCTCGCCTTACGCGAACATTTCTCTGCCTTCTCCGCCGGCTGCGTACACAGGCGATGCCTCAATCGCTTACTTCCTGCACAGGACTTCGACCAAACTCAGGGCGCACTTGGGCAATAGTTTTCGGTTGCCTTCGATTTACGAGCGCTTCGGCACCGATTTATTCGACGGCGTGCTTTCGGCTTACGGTGATCCGCGGCTGAGTCCTGAACGCGCTATATCGGTGGATTTCGGCTTCGATCAATACCTCTTTCACGATCACTTGAAAGTAAGCGGTACTTACTTTTACGCCCATCTGCAACAGGTCATTGGCTTCCTAAGCTTCCCGCCTGGTTACACGGATCCGTACGGACGAACAGCCGGTTATTACAACACCGGCGGGGGCATTTCGCGCGGCGTCGAACTCAGTGGCGACTTCCGGCCTACGCGCAACACCACTGTGTTCGCCTCTTACACCTACACAAACGCAAGAGATCGGACATCGCAGTACTACACCGGAACCAACATTGCTCCCTTGCAGTCCCCTCGTATCCTGCCCAATACGGTGACGATCGTAGCGACCCAGCAGATCGGCAAACGCCTGGATCTCGGTCTCGATTTCGACGGCGGCAGTGACTATTTGTATCCGCTCTATGGATACGCCTACCAGTTTCCTGGACCGCGCCAACTCGGCCTCTCCGCCGGCTATTCGGTGAACGTCAGCGATCGCACCTCGGCACGCTTCTACGTCCGCGTTTCCAACGCTCTCAACCAGGATTTCTATGAAGATGGCTTCCGCACGCCTCGCCGTTGGGCCGTGGCCGGAATTCACTTCAGTTTTTAAAAACTCTTCTTTGCTGGGTAAAGGACTTGCAGTATACTCGGCCTAGGTATGCCGTTTGCCCAGCACGCCCGAACATTAGAGGAACCGGTTCCCATTGGTCGCCGCGCGGCCGATAATCTGCGCTTTATCCGCGACACCATGGAGCGCGCCGCTTCGTTTACGGCGGTGCCTGGCTGGGGCGGTGTTGTTATCGGCGTCACGGCACTCATCGCTGGTGCTTTTTCTTTCGGACGTCCATCGCGCGAGCAATTTTTCATTTGGCTCGGCGAAGCAATCTTCGCAATCGCTCTCGCGTACATCACTGTTCGGATGAAATCGAAGCGGCTGGCGCTTTCACTGCAATCCCGCGCCGCTCGCCGTGCTCTCTTGAGCTTCATGCCTCCCCTGCTGGCGGGCGGTGTCCTAAGCCTGGTTCTGTATCGGTTGGAAGTCTTTAGTGTTTTGCCGGGCCTGTGGCTGTTGCTTTACGGGGCCTCCGTCGTAACGGGCGGCGCGTTTTCGGTACGCATTGTGCCGGTTATGGGTCTCGGCTTTATGCTCGTCGGCGTCGTCGCTTTGCTCACGCCTGCAGCTTGGGGAAATACGTTTCTGATGCTCGGCTTCGGCGGCCTTCACATTGCTTTCGGCGCCGTGATCGCAAGGAGGCATGGTGGCTAGACCCGCAATGGCGCGTGCGAGTGAAGTGACTGCCCCCAAAACCCGGGCGGCGAAGATTATTAAACCGGCCAACCAGCAGGAGACGGTGGGGACTGCTCTGCCGAATCTCGACCGGATCATCCATGAACGCATGCGGCTGGGGATTGTAAGTGCTCTCGCGGTGAACGATTGCCTGACATTCAACGAGCTGAAAAGGCTTCTGCAAACGACCGACGGCAATCTGAGCGTACACGCCAGGCGTCTGGAAGAAGCCGAGTACATCGGCTGCACCAAGAGCTTCGAGGGCCGCATGCCGAAAACGGAGTATCGCCTCACCCCCGCCGGGCGCAAAGCTTTTGAGCGCTATTTGGATCATATGGAAGCGCTGATCCACGCCATGCGTGAGCACTAGGAGTCGTGGCATGAAGCGCCGTGAAATGCTCGCCGGATTGGCCGCATCCGCATTGACAACCTTGGATGCGCAAGTCGTGAAAGCAACAAACGTATACCTGGAATTGAAGGTCTGGCATCTTCACAACAGCAACGAAAATCAGCCCGCCCGCGTGGCCGACTACCTGGAAGCTGGCTTGGGACCAGCGCTGGCCCGTGCAGGCGCGAAGCTGGCCGCCGCCTTCTCAAACGTCATCGGGCAAGATGGACCTTATTACGTCACACTCAGCCAATATTCGTCGTTATCAGCCATGCAGGAGGCGCTGGCGCAATTAACTGCCGACTCAGCCTATCAGCGCGAACTTCAAAAGCTTGGTACTGGCCCAGGTCTGCCCTTTGTGCGCGTGGAAAGCAGCCTATTGCGAACCTTCGACGGCATGCCCGAGCCTGCCGTTCCCGATGCTTCCGAAAAACGGCCGCCCCGCATCTTCGAACTGCGGACCTACGAATCGCAATCGTTTACCACTCTGGCCCGGAAGATCGGAATGTTCAACAACGGCGAAATGCAGATCTTTCAACGCCTCGGCATGCGCCCGGTATTCTTTGGCGAGACGATCGTCGGCCCCAAGCAGCCCAACCTGATGTACATGCTCTCTTACGACGATCTCGCGGCGCGAGACAAGCTGTGGCATGAGTTCGGAACAGATCCGGAATGGAAGAAGCTAAGCGGGCAACCGCAGCTCAAAGACTCCGAAATCGTGGCAAACATCAGTAACGTGATCCTGCGCCCGCTGACCTTTTCAGCAATCCGTTAAGTTGTGTTATTCTGTTAAAGGTTTCAAGCCAACTTGGGAGGCAAGGGTGAGTTCTGCTCGCCGGAGCCGTTTGAACCAGTTCATTTATGAGTCAAAAGCCTGGTAAGAAGTATCAGGCCGCGGCGAAGCAAGTAGATTCAAAACCCTACCAGCTTCCTGAGGCCGTCAATCTCGTTCAAAAAATCAAGTTCACGAAGTTCGACGAAACCGTCGAGGTGCACATGCGCCTGGGCGTGGACCCGAAGCATGCCGATCAGATGGTGCGCGGTACGGTCGTGCTGCCCAATGGCCTCGGTAGGTCAAAACGGGTTCTGGTGATTGCCTCCGGCGATAAGATCCGCGAGGCCCAGGAAGCGGGTGCCGACTTTGTGGGTGGTGACGACATGGTTACCAAGATCCAGACTGAGAACTGGATCGATTACGACGCCGTGATTGCAACGCCCGACATGATGCGATCGGTCGGCCGTTTGGGTAAGGTGCTTGGCCCGCGCGGCTTGATGCCGAATCCGAAGACCGGCACCGTGACCACGGACGTACGCAATGCCATCAACGAGATCAAGGCCGGTAAGGTAGAGTTCCGCGTGGACAAGACCGGAGTCATTCACGCTCCCGTAGGGAAGGTCAGCTTCGCCAGTGACAAGCTTCTTGAAAACGCGAACAGCCTGATTCAGGCCGTCATCAAAGCCAAGCCGTCAGCTTCCAAAGGCAAGTACGTCAAGAGTGCCACCCTGTGTTCCACCATGGGGCCGGGCGTGCACCTCGATGTGGCCGCCTTCAACGTCAAGGCCGTCTAGAGCTGGGGAATTATGAAAGATAAGGACGAAAAGAAAAAAGATCTCGAAGACCTCAAGAAGGCGATCGAAGAGAACAAGAATATCTTCGTCACCAGCTACGAGAAGATGACGGTGAAGCAGGACTATAACCTGCGCAAAACCATCCGCGAAGCCGGCGCCCACTATCGAGTGGTAAAGAACAATCTGGCGGCGAAAGCTTCCGAAGGCACACCAGCCAACGACTTGCTCGGGGCGCTTAAGGGTATGACGTCAATGGCGTACACAGCCAACGATCCCGTTGCGCTGGCGAAGGCCTTGGCGAAATACTCGAAGGAGAACGCGGCCTTCACATTTAAGGCCGGCATGGTGGAAGGCCGAGTGATCGATATCAAAGCGATCGGCGATCTGGCCTCAATGCCGCCGAAAGAAGAAATCTACGCAAAACTTCTCTATATGATCAACGCCACCGCAACGCGGCTGGTCAGTTCAATCAACGGCGTGGGCCGGAACCTGGCCGTTGTTTTGGATCAGGCGGCGAAAGAGAACAAGTTTCAACAATAGGGAGTAAGGAAGAGAAAATGGCGGATATCAACGCGATTTCAGAACAGATTCAGGGTCTCACTTTGCTTGAGGCCTCACAGTTGGTCAAGCTGCTCGAAGAGAAGCTTGGCGTCTCGGCGGCGGCCGCATCGGTAGCGGTAGCGGGTCCGGGCGCGGGCGGCGGTGCTGCGGCGGCTGCTCCGGTCGAGGAAAAGACCGAATTTTCGGTAATCTTGACGGGCGTAGGCGCAAATAAGATCAACGTTATCAAGGCAGTACGTGAAGTGACCAGCCTGGGTCTCAAGGAAGCAAAAGACCTGGTAGATGGCGCGCCCAAGCCGATTAAGGAAGGCGTGAATAAGGATGAGGCGGAGGCGATTCGTAAGAAGTTCACTGACGCTGGCGCCACTGTCGAGGTCAAGTAGTCCCCAGTACCCAACTGGGTGTTGCGAGTGATTTACGGGCCAGCCGTGTCGGTTGACGCGGCTGGTTGTCGTTGTGTTATTCTGTAGTAGACGTCAATCCGGGGACGGTTCCAGCATCAAATTTGCGGTCTCAGTTTCCTAAAGCTTCTCCGCGGGCTCGATTGAGCTGGCGGGGTTTTGGCATGCCCAAATCCAGATTTTGCCCATTCCTTCTCTCTGGCCGTGGCGTAGAACGGCTAAATTGCACTCAAAGATTTACCAAATCGTTATCGTCACTTACGATCTTTCTCAACAGTTTTTCTTCCCACGCGGCCAATTTTGCAGGTGCCGTGCAAACATTTGCAGGTGGATTGCCTGATTTAGCGCTAATGGCCACTGCCGCATAGTCTTGCGGTTCGGCTTCATATAGCGATTGCTCAATGTCGTCATTGCGTGACTGGTTTCCTAAAGGACAAGCGTAGATGCCCAACGTGTCAAACGGTGCTCTCCGAGAGAGAGTTGATTTTTCGAAGATCAAAACTTCCATTCCCATTCCCAACCTGATTGAAGTGCAGAAGCGCTCCTACGAGCGTTTCCTGCAGATGGACCTGCTTCCGAAGGAGCGCGAAGACGCAGGCTTACAGAGCGTATTCAGTTCTGTCTTCCCGATTTCCGATTTTCGCGGCTTAAGCCAACTCGAGTTTGTCGATTATGCCATTGGTAACTGGGAGTGCAAGTGCGGCAACTTAAAAGGCCTGCATCACTTGCGCACCATCTGCCGCAATCCGAACTGCGGCGCCGAAATTCGTACCGATCCTTTTCATGCCGGCGATGTGTTGTGCCACAAGTGCGGCACGTTCAAC
This sequence comes from uncultured Acidobacteriaceae bacterium, assembly GCA_963795445.1. Taxonomy (GTDB): domain Bacteria; phylum Acidobacteriota; class Terriglobia; order Bryobacterales; family Bryobacteraceae; genus Bog-105. Next base: position 10,299 of record CAWCHX010000019.1, read on the forward strand.
AAGAACATCGTGACGTTCTGCAACCGGTGCGGCGATCCGGTCGCGCTGCAACTGAAGTATGACGTGCCCGAATGCGAAGAGCGCGGCATGACCTATGCGGCTCCGTTGAAAGTCACCATCCGGCTTACGGTTTACGACAAAGATCAGGAGACGGGAAACAAGACCGTCCGCGACATCAAAGAACAAGAGGTCTTCTTCGGTGAAATTCCGCTGATGACCGACAACGGAACCTTCATCATCAACGGCACCGAGCGTGTCATCGTTTCCCAATTGCACCGTTCGCCCGGCGTGTTTTTTGAGCGCGTTCAGGTGCAGGGCTACTTCCTGGGCAAGATCATTCCTTATCGCGGAAGCTGGGTGGAGTTCGAATACGACAACAAGAACCTGTTGTACGTGCGCATCGATCGAAAGCGCAAGTTCTACGGAACGGTTTTTCTTCGCGCCCTGGGTCTGAAGACGGATTCGGATATCATCCGCGCGTTCTACAAGCTTTCGACTATTTCGCTGAAGAACAACAAATTGCTGTGGGGCGTGAACGACAGCCTCATCGGCATGAAGCTTTCCCACGCGATCTTGGGCAAGAATGGCGATCAAGTGGTGCCGCAAGGCCGCAAGATCACCAACTCGGTATTCCGCGAAATTCAGAAGGCCAAGATCGAGCAGGTGGAAGTAGCGACGAACGATCTCGAAGGCGCCTATGTGGCTGCCGATGTGATCGACATGTCCACCGGCGAAGTGCTTATCGAAGCGAATCATGAGCTGACTTCAACCGCCATTGGAAAGCTGGCCGAAGGCGGAATCACCAGCTTCGAAATCTTTTACCCCGATCGCGACGATGCCGGCAACGTCATTTCCGCGACGCTGCGCAAAGACGCGGTGAAGAGCCAGAACGATGCTTTGCTCGAGATTTACCGGAAGCTGCGTCCGGGCGATCCGCCTACGCTCGATACCGCCACACAGCTATTCCAGGGCATGTTCTTCGACCCGCGCAAATATGATTTCTCGCGCGTAGGCCGGATGAAGTTCAACATCAAGCTGTATGACAAGGCGGATTCGACTCCGCTGGACAAGCGCACGCTCGACCAGAAGGACTTTACCGACACGATTCTCTATCTGCTAAGGCTCCGCAAGGGTATTGGCTCGGTGGATGATATCGATCATCTTGGCAACCGGCGCGTCCGCGCGGTCGGCGAGCTGCTCGAGAACCAGTTCCGCATCGGCTTAGTGCGCATGGAACGCGCCATCAAAGAGAAGATGTCGGTTTACCAGGAGATGTCGACGGCCATGCCGCACGACCTGGTGAACGCCAAGCCGGTAATGGCCGCGATTCGCGAGTTTTTCGGCTCGAGCCAACTCTCGCAATTCATGGATCAGACCAACCCGCTATCGGAGATCACGCACAAACGCCGTCTTTCGGCTCTTGGTCCGGGCGGCCTGTCGCGCGAGCGCGCCGGATTCGAAGTCCGCGACGTGCATCCCACGCACTACGGCCGAATCTGCCCTATCGAAACTCCGGAAGGTCCGAATATCGGTCTGATCTCTTCACTGTCCTGCTTTGCCCGAATCAATGAGTATGGCTTTATCGAGAGCCCTTACCGCCGCATACGCAACGGCGCGCTGGTCGATGAAGTCAAGATTCTGAATCCGGGTGACACCGATCTCAAGGTTGCGCAAGTGGTCTCGCGCGATGACATTGACCGCGCCAACAAAGGATTGAGCGGCAAGAAGCAGCAGGCCGAATTCGAGGCGCACTCGGATTATCTGTCCGCCTGGGAAGAAGACAAGTACATCATTGCCCAGGCCAACGTGGCGATCGATGACAACGGCAGAATTATTGACGATCTGGTAAACGCGCGCCAAGCCGGCAATTTCGTGCTGAAGCATCGCGATGAGATCGAATACATGGACGTCAGTCCGAAACAGCTTGTCTCGGTAGCGGCCAGTCTGATTCCGTTCCTGGAAAACGACGACGCGAACCGCGCGCTGATGGGTTCGAACATGCAGCGTCAGGCGGTGCCGCTGCTACGCGCCGAGGCGCCGTATGTCGGCACGGGCATGGAGCGCGTAACTGCCCGCGATTCGGGCGCGGTGGTGATCTGCAAACGCCCCGGCGTGGTTGATTCCGTCGATAGCGAACGAATTATCGTACGCGTCGAAGGCAGTGGCGCGCACGAAGGGCAGATGTCCCGCGAAGTAGGCGCCGATATTTATCAGTTGACCAAGTTCAAACGGTCCAACCAGAACACGTGCATCAGCCAGAAGCCGATCGTCTATCAAGGGCAGAAGGTGAAGAAGGGCGATGTGCTCGCCGACGGTCCTTGCACGGAGTCGGGTGAGCTGGCGCTGGGGCGTAACGTCCTGGTGGCGTTCATGCCGTGGCGTGGATACAACTTTGAAGACGCAATCGTGGTCAGCGAAAAGCTGGTCAAGGACGATTACTACACCTCGATTCACATCGAAGAGTTCGAGATCGAGGCGCGCGATACCAAACTGGGCCCAGAGGAGATTACTCGCGATATCCCGAATATCGCCGAATCCTTCCTGCGCAACCTGGACGACAGCGGCATCATTCGCATTGGCGCTACGGTAAAGCCGGGCGACATTCTGGTTGGCAAAGTCACGCCGAAGGGCGAGACGCAGCTTACTCCGGAAGAGAAGTTGTTGCGGGCGATCTTCGGCGAGAAGGCTGGAGACGTGAAAGACGCTTCGCTCTACTGCCCGCCCGGAATCGAAGGCACCATCGTGGATTGCAAGGTGTTCTCGCGCAAGGGCGCGGAACTGGACGAGCGTTCCAAGCAAATCCTGCAACTGCAGGAAGAGCGTTTGCACCGCAATCTCGAAGACGAAAAGCGTATCTTGAGCGACGAGCGCGCTAAGCGCCTGGAAGAATTGCTCAAGGGCAAAGAACTGCAGGTTGACCTGCACGACGAGAAGACCAACAAAAAGCTGCTCTCGAAAGAGACGCCGCTAACGCGCGATGTGCTCGAGAAGCTGCGCGCTCGCGATCTGAAGCGCATGAGGTTGAACACCAAAGACGTTCGCCTCAACGAGCAGATCGATGAGATCGAAGAGATGACTTCGCGGCAGATCGCGGTGCTCGAAAAGATCACCGAGGAGAAGATCGCAAAGCTTCGCAAGGGCGACGAACTGCCTCCTGGCGTCATCAAGCTGGTCAAAGTCTATATCGCCATGAAGCGCAAGCTTTCAGTCGGCGACAAGATGGCCGGCCGGCACGGGAACAAGGGTGTTATTGCCCGTATCGTTCCGGAAGAAGATATGCCGTACTTGCCGGATGGCACGCCGGTCGAGATCGTTCTGAATCCGCTGGGCGTTCCGTCTCGTATGAACGTCGGCCAGATTCTGGAAACGCACCTCGGTTGGGCTGCGGCCAAGCTTGGACTACACTTCGCAACGCCGGTATTCGACGGCGCGGCGGAGAAGGACATCAAAGCACGGTTGACGGAAGCTGAACTGCCGACGTCAGGCAAGATCGAGCTTTACGACGGCATGACCGGAATCATGTTCGAACAACCGGTGACCGTTGGCTACATTTACATGCTCAAGTTGAGCCACCTGGTGGACGACAAGATTCACGCTCGCTCGATCGGACCGTACTCGCTGATTACGCAACAGCCACTCGGTGGCAAGGCGCAGTTCGGCGGACAACGCTTCGGCGAAATGGAAGTGTGGGCGCTCGAAGCGTATGGCGCCGCCTACATTCTGCAGGAGTTGCTGACGGCTAAGTCCGATGACGTTTATGGGCGCGCGAAGATCTACGAAGCCATCGTGAAGGGCGAAGCGGCTGCGGAGCCCGGTGTGCCTGAATCGTTTAATGTGTTGATCCGCGAGTTGCAGAGCTTGTGTCTCGACGTGGAATTGATGAAAAAACCGCGTGAGATGCAGGACTTGGCGCACGCTGCGGATTAGTCAAAAGGTATCAGTTGGAAGGTATTTAAGGACAATTCATGTATCGTTCCTCTCCGTACGATAGAGCCAATCTGATTGCCGACTTCGATTCCATTCGAATCAGTCTGGCCTCTCCGGAAAAAATCCGGAGCTGGTCACATGGCGAAGTGACGAAGCCGGAAACCATCAATTATCGAACCTTCAAGCCCGAGCGGGACGGTCTCTTTTGCGCCCGCATCTTCGGCCCGGTAGCGGACTGGGAGTGTCTCTGCGGCAAGTACAAACGCATGAAGCATCGCGGAGTGATCTGCGACAAGTGCGGCGTAGAAGTGACGCTCTCCCGCGTGCGGCGCGAACGGCTCGGCCACATCGAGCTAGCCAGCGCCTGCTCGCACGTGTGGTTCTTCAAGGGCCTGCCCAGCCGCATCGGCTACCTGCTCGACATCACGTTGCGTGAACTCGAGCGCGTCCTCTATTACGAAGCTTTCGTGATCATCGATCCAGGCGAGGCCACCGGTCTTCACCAGGGTGAAGTGATCAGCGATGAGCGCAAGCGCCAACTCGACCAGGAGTTCCAAGGCAAATTCGTCGCCATGATGGGCGCCGAGGGCGTGAAGGAACTTCTGCGCAAGATCGATATCGAAGCGTTGAGCCAAGAGATCCGCGAGAAGATGAAGACCGAAACTTCAGCCCAAAAGAAGCTGAAATTCGCCAAGCGTCTTCGTGTAGTCGAGAGTTTCCGCAAATCGGGCAACAAACCGGAATGGATGATTCTGGATGTTATTCCGGTGATTCCTCCGGAGCTGCGTCCGCTGGTGCCACTCGATGGCGGCCGTTTCGCGACGTCCGATCTGAACGACCTTTACCGGCGCGTCATCAACCGCAATAACCGCTTGAAGAAGCTGATGGAGCTGCATGCTCCGGATGTAATCGTCCGCAACGAAAAGCGCATGTTGCAGGAAGCTGTCGATGCGCTATTCGATAACGGGCGGCGTGGACGCGTGCTCCGCGGCGCGAACAATCGTCCGCTGAAATCGCTCTCCGACACGCTCAAGGGCAAGCAGGGCCGCTTCCGTCAGAACCTACTCGGGAAGCGCGTCGACTACTCCGGCCGTTCGGTGATCGTGGTCGGTCCCGAACTGAAATTGCACCAATGTGGTTTGCCGAAGAAGATGGCGCTGGAACTGTTCAAGCCGTTCATCTATCACCGGCTGGAACAGCGCGGCCATTGCACGACCATCAAGCAGGCCAAGGAACTGGTCGAACAGCAGGATCCCGTGGTTTGGGACATTCTCGAAGAAGTTATTAAGGATCACCCGATCCTTCTGAACCGCGCTCCTACGCTGCACCGCCTTGGCATTCAAGCTTTTGAGCCGGTACTGGTGGAAGGCAAGGCGATCAAGCTGCATCCGCTGACTTGTACCGCTTTCAACGCCGACTTCGATGGCGACCAGATGGCGGTTCACATTCCGCTATCTCCGGAAGCGCAGATCGAAGCATCCACATTGATGCTGGCTTCGAACAATATTCTGTCTCCGGCGCACGGCTCGCCGATCGCAATCCCCACGCAGGATATGGTGCTGGGTCTTTATTACCTCACCAAGATGCGTCCGAATTCAAAAGGTTCGGGCCGTACGTTTGCCTCCATTGACGATGTTCTGATCGCCCTGGAAATGGGCGAGGTTGAAACGCTGACGGCGATCAAGCTGCGCCACACCGGCAAGGTGATCGACCTAACCAAGGCGTTCGATAACCAGAACATCATGCATACGGAGCCGATCGAGTTCAACAAGCAGTACATGGACACGACGGTCGGCCGGGTCATCCTGAACGATGTTCTTCCGAAGGAGATGCCGTTCATCAACGGTCTTCTGAAGAAGAAGGGCATGGGGCAGCTGGTTCAATACTGCTATCTGAAATTTGGCCTGCAGGTCACGGTGCCGATGCTGGACGAAGTCAAGAAACTGGGCTTCCTCTACGCAACTCGCGCCGGTATCTCGATCGGTATCGATGACATGGTCGTTCCTGAAGAGAAGGCCGGCCTGGTACGCGATGCCGAGAAGCAGGTGGTCGAAGTTCAGCAGCAATATCAAGAGGGCGCGATCACCCAGTCGGAGCGCTACAACAAAATCATTGAAATCTGGTCGAAGGTCACGGAAGCGGTCTCCGACAGAATGTTCAAGAACATGGAAGAGGACGACCGTACGGGCCGTATTCTCAACCCGATTTACATCATGGCCGACTCTGGCGCTCGTGGTTCGAAGCAGCAGATCCGCCAGCTTTCCGGTATGCGCGGTTTGATGGCGAAGCCCTCGGGTGAAATCATCGAGGCGCCAATCACCGCCAACTTCCGCGAAGGTCTGGACGTGTTGCAGTACTTCATCTCAACGCACGGCGCGCGTAAGGGCTTGGCCGATACCGCTCTGAAGACGGCGGATTCCGGCTATCTGACGCGACGTTTGTGCGATGTCGCGCAAGACGTCATTATCACCGAGGACGATTGCGGAACGACGGATGGCATTTACGTTGAGCCGATCATCGAATCGGGCGAAATCATCGAGCCGCTGCGCGACCGTATCGTCGGCCGCGTCGCTCTTGAAGATCAGCGCGATTACGAGAACAACATCATCGTGGTGGTGAACCAGGAGATCACGGAAGATCTGGCCAGCGCGATTCAAGCAGCCGGTATCGAGCGCGTAAAGATCCGCTCGGTGCTGACCTGCGAATCGAAGCGCGGCGTGTGCCGGCTCTGCTACGGACGCAACCTGGCGACCGGCCGCATGGTCGAACGCGGCGAGGCCGTAGGTATTATCTCGGCGCAGTCGATCGGCGAACCTGGCACTCAGTTGACGATGCGTACGTTCCACATCGGCGGCGCGGCGACCAGAATCAGCGAGCAATCGACGCAAGATTCTAAGAGCGATGGATTCGTTCGCTTCAACAACGTCAACACGGTCCGGAACAACAAGGGCGAGTTGATTGCGATGAACCGGAACGGCATCCTGATCATTGTCGACGACAAGAGTCGCGAGCGTGAACGATATCCAGTCGTTTACGGCGCGAAGATCAACGTCGCGGACGGAGCGCCGGTCAAGGCCAACCAGATTCTACTGGAATGGGATCCGTACACCTTCTCGATTCTGACGGAAGTCAGCGGGACCATTCACTTCAAGGATCTGATCGACGGGGTTACCACGCAGGAGCAGGTGGACGAGATCACCGGCAACATGCAGGTGGTCGTTACCGAATCCTCCGACGAAAAGCGCTTTCCAACGGTTGTGGTTCGTCCCGAGGGCGGGGGCCGCTCCGACGAGAAGCGTTACCTTATGCCGACGCACGCTCACTTGATGGCGGGTGACGGCGAACTGGTACACGCCGGAGACGTGCTCGCCAAGATTCCGCGCGCCACCACCAAGACCAAAGACATCACGGGCGGTCTGCCCCGCGTGGTCGAGCTGTTCGAAGCTCGTAAGCCTCGCGAAACGGCCGTAATCGCTGAAATCAACGGCGCCGTCAAGTATGGCGAAGTCACTAAGGGCATGCGCAAGCTCTACATCGTTGGTGACGACGGGGTGCAGAAGGAATACTCGATTCCACGCGGCGTCCACATCAACGTACAGGAAGGCGAGCGCGTGCGCTCGGGCGATCCGCTGATGGATGGTCCCCGCAATCCGCACGACATTCTGGCCGTGCTCGGCGAAAAGGAACTGCAGAAGTACCTGGTGAACGAGATCCAGGAAGTCTATCGGCTGCAGGGCGTGAACATCAACGATAAGCACCTCGAAGTGATCTCCCGGCAGATGATGCGCTGGGTGAGAATTGAGGACATCGGGGATACGGAGTTCCTGCCGGAAGAGGTAGTGGACAAGTTCAAGTTCCGCGAAGAGAACAACCGCGTGATTGAAGCCGGGGGACGCCCGGCTGCGGGTAAGCCACTACTGCTTGGTATTACCAAGGCATCTCTTTCGACCGACTCGTTTATCTCGGCCGCGAGTTTCCAGGAAACCACGCGCGTGCTCACCGAAGCCGCCATCAACGGCAAGGTGGATTATCTGCGTGGCTTGAAGGAAAACGTCATCATGGGACGGCTGATTCCTGCCGGCACCGGCATGGAATACTACCGTCGAGTGAAGATCGCGGGCGAGGATGTAGTCGAAGAAGAACCGCTGCCGGAACAAGAGCTTGTTCTCGGCGACGGTCTGCAGGACTACGCGGACGAAGCTGGCGAGATTTACACGGGCGGACTCTCCGAGGATCTTGGAGAAGAAGCAGTCCCGGCTACCGAAGAAGTCTGACCGCCTAATTAACAGCTAGCGTGTAGCTAGCAGTGCGAACGCCGGACCATCCGGATGGTCCGGCGCTTCGAAACTCGTCTGAATAACAGTGAAGCCGAAATGCTTCAGGCAAGCGAGTATGTGGTCGCGGCGCATCCAATGAGCGTGCGGGCGAGGACCACCGCAAAATTGCCGCACCGAGGCGGACCCCCAATATTGATATCGGAATAAACGATGGGCAAAGCCATCGTACTCGGTTTCGTGCTCAGCCGTGAATCTTCGCGCGAGCGTGCGGTTCTTCCGAACGAGATCAGCGTCATAGTAGTGCGTCCAAAGGAATAGCCGGCCGGTGATCTTGCTCAACAGCGCGAGCAGTTCAACCGGGTTGACCATGTGGTACAGAACACCACAGGCGGAAACAACATCGGCACGAGCGGGGGCGTCACGCAGATACTCGAGAAAGTCCCCGCACAGGAAGCGAGTTCGGGGCAGCCCCACAATTTCCTTGACGACCAGGCACTTGAGGTAGGCGCGTGGATTTGCTTCAATCGCAAGGACCGAACCAAAACCTGCCTGCTCGAACATATAGCTGTGGCCGCCTTCGAGCGGGCCGAGATCGAGTACCGTTTGACCTGTGATATCGCCGAGTTGAGAAAGCGCCCAGGCTATACGAGGGTCCTCGAATAAACCGAGCTGGCCAGCATTCAACGAAGCGAATGGCCCCGGCAAACGCGACCACCATTCTCCTTTGAAGAGGTCCAATGCATTCTGGGGGGAAGGGACGGAGGTGACATAACGAGTGGGAAGATTCAGCCCAGGGTTAATAGCCTGAAGGCGGTGCCGGAGAGCGCTAATGGAACTATGAAGAAAGCGCCGCAACTCTATTCGTTGGCCGGGAAGCGAGTGCCGTCTTGTATCTCGGTTTTTAGCCGGTGAGTGCGAGTTTGCGCCTCCTTAATCTGCTGCCATTGCTTGTCGACGAGCACGCGAGTCTTTCCCGAGACGTCTGTGCTTGCGACTCGAGAGTAAGCGGCATTGGCATTCTCGTCTCCGCCTTCACAGGCGGCGATTATAGAGCCGGGATCACCGCCGGTGAGAGCGGATTTCACGTCCATCCAGCCACGATGCAATACAGCTCCCACATTTCCCGAATCGGCGGGTTCGCCGCCTAGACGCTTCACCTCAGCCTGTAACTCGCGGGCGAACTCCGCACGTTGCTTGGCGTAACCGCGAAACATGGTTTCGAGCTCCGAGTTCTTCACATTTTCTGCTGCGGTGCGATAGCCTTGCTCTCCGTCTTTGCAAACCTGGATCAGGTCGTTCAATGCGCTTATGGTTTCTTCCTGCGTCAGCATTTTCCTCCGGCCAGCTTCATCATAATCGCCCGGTGGCAGGACCGATAATGGTAGTAACCACCCCGTTTCATGCGTCTCGCCTGTGCTGCCCTGTCCTCGTGGTTCGAAAGAAGCGCAACCATCGTTACGCCATCGCGGCTGCTGGCGGCGGTAACGGCTGAACAGTTCGCTTCGCACCAAATTAAGCAGGGCCGGGATAGCTGGAATCGTACTCCGATATACAGCATCGGTGCCTGGCTTGCAGCGTGCTGGCACTCCGCACGTTACAGCGGAGCCGATATTCCAATCTTGCTTTCTCCGCCGCAAGAGCATGTCCTTTGGCAGACAATCATCGAGCAGGAATGTCCGCATCTTTTCGATCCTGGGGTCACGGCGCGGCTCGCCAGCCGCGCGGCAAGGCTTCTTGCCGAGTGGCACATTCCGACAGAGAGCGAGCTCTGGAACGATCATGAAGACGCGCAACATTTTCAGCGCTGGCACAAACTCTTCCGCCGGCGATGCCAGGAGGAGGGCTGGATTACGCGATCGGATATCTGGCGATTGCTGCCTAATTGGATAGCGGCGGATCTGTACCGCCGTGAACTCACCGTTTTCGCGGGCTTTCAAGCCGTGACGCCAGCACTGAAAAGAGTTTGGCGGGTGCTGGGCGAATCTGCAGCGGTGGAGAATCCGCGCGAGTTCGGGCCGCAGAAACGCGCGCCGGGCAAAAGACTGCGGCGATTTTCCAAACGAAATCGAATATGCGGCGCGCTGGTCGCGTGCGCTTTTTGAGCAGCAACCTAACCAGTCGATCGGCATATTTGTCCCGGATCTGGGGACGAATCGCGCGCTGGTTGAACGCACGTTGCAACAAGTCTTCTATCCCTCGGCTGCTTTGCGAGCGGGTAGAACGATCGAGGATTCTGTTTTTCACGTCAGCGCGGCGGCTCCGCTTGGCGGCGATCCGGTGGTTGCGAGCGCGATGCTGCTGCTTGAACTTGCCCGGCCGCGGATTCCGATTGGCGATGCGGGCGCCATTCTTCGTTGTTCTTTCATCGCTGGCGCGGCACGCGGAACGAAGCCAACGCGCTCTGGCGGATCTGGAGTTGCGAAGAAAGCGAGAACTCGATGTCTCGCTTGCGGGACGTGGAATTCGCAGTCAAAGATTGTCCGCTGCTGCTGCGGGCCTTGTCGGCTGTGCGCGCGTGTGCTTCGGAAACAGAAGCGTCAGGATGATTTTCCAGGTTGGAGCGAATTTTTCGCCGATCTCCTCAAAGCTGTTGGCTGGCCGGGGGAAGTCAACGCGCAAGAACAAGACAGGACGGAAGCTTGGAACGAGAGCCTGGCTACATTGGCAGCTCTGGGACTGGTCTCCGGACAGATCTCGTACGATGGCGCGCTGGGTGCGTTGCGGCATTTACTTTCTGGCGCGAGTATAGAACGGGGAAGTTGGTCCTCGCCGATTCAGATCCTCGAAGCTTCTGAATTGAATGGAGTTGAGTTTAATTGCGCGTGCGTGACCGGCGTAGGCCAAGACACTTGGCGGCCCGCAGTAAATACTAATCCACTGGTTCCTTTGAAGCTTCAACGCGCGTACCACGTGCCCGGCAGCTCACCCCAAAGCGCACAAGGCGAACGAGAGCGCACGACGGAGTCGTTGTTTGCAGCCGCGGGCGAGGTGGTGGCTACGTACTCTGGCCGCGTCTCACGGTTGGCGGAACGTTTTGTTGCAGGTGTTGGTACACATGGAAACACGGAGCTGCCGCGGTGGCAGGGAAAGCTGCCAGTGGAATCGTTTGCGCCCATCGTACTTCAGCAAAGCGAAGACACGAGCGCGCCGCCATATCAGCAGACTGAGAATACGCGCGGCGGGGCGAGTCTGATCAAATCACAGTCTTTGTGCCCGTTTCGCGCTTTTGCCGAGTTTCGGCTTATGGCCAGGACGCCCGAAGATGGTTGCTTCGGCTTCGATAGCCGCGAGCGCGGAGGGTTCGTTCACAAAGCATTGCAAACTGTGTGGGGCCAGATTGGGAGCTACGAGCGGCTGCTTTCAACGCCTGCCGGCGAAGTTCACGCCATTGTCAGGGAGGGCGTGGAAAAAGCAGTCAAGGACAGCGAGGTGGGTCCGTTGCACGAGCTGATGTCCCGGACTGAGCGGGAGCGGTTGGAAGAACTTATTCATCAATGGCTCAACTTTGAGCGCGGGCGCAAACAAGCATTCACGGTTGAAACGGTGGAGGAGAAGCGCTATTACGAGTTACCAGGTTTGCGGCTGGGTCTTCGTGTCGATCGAATGGACCGGTTGAAGAACGGGAAGCTGGTTCTGATCGATTACAAGAGCGGCGCCCAAACGCGCGGCAAATTGAAGTGCCCGAGGCCGCCGGAGCCGCAGTTGCTGGTTTACGCGGCCGCAGTGGGAAACGAAGTAGATGGGATGTTCTTCGGCGAACTGAAGCCACGTGAACCTCGCGCGGTTGGTTTCTCGCGAGAGCGGCATTTCCCGGGGAGCGCCGCTGAAATAAGCAAGAACTGGAGCTTTCACATTGCGGAAGCTAAGAGCGAGGTGCAGCGGCTGGCGAGCGAATTTGTCTCGGGCTATGCGGCGGTCGATCCCATCAAAGGCGCATGTGAATATTGCGGCATAATGCCAATCTGCCGGATCAACGAGAGGGCGACACGGGAAGCGGAAGAAGAGTGATTCCCGATCAGAAGGAGCGCGAATGCGCGCTTGACCCCAGACGCTCGTTCATCGTTGAAGCTCCCGCGGGCTCGGGCAAGACAGCGCTGCTGATACAGCGGTATCTGCGTTTGCTTTCCGTGGTTGAACGTCCCGAATCCGTGGTTGCGATGACCTTCACGCGCAAAGCGTCCGCGGAGACGAGAGAACGGATACTGGATGCTCTCATTCAAGCGGAGAAGGCACGCCTGTTGAAAATGAATACGAGCAGCGAACGAGAGATCTTGCGCTGGAGGTTCTGCAGCAAGACCGCAAGAAGAACTGGAACTTGCTTGCCGATGTGGCGCGGATGCAAATCCAGACGATTGATTCACTATGCGCCCTGCTGACGCGCCAGATGCCGGTGGTTTCCGAGTTCGGAGGAATCGGCCGGGTAGTGGAGGAGGCAGGTGACTTGTATCGAACGGCCGCGCGCCGGACTTTGCGGAGGCTGGCGGAAGGGAACGAATCTGAGCAAGCTTTGTTCCAGGCTACGTCGCTGCATTTTGACAACGACATGGCCGCATTGGAAGGCCAGGTTGCGCGCATGCTGGAGAAGCGCGACCAATGGCATTTTCTTGAAGCCAATCCGGAGCGGCCGCTCATCGATGCGTTCTGCCATCTGCTGGATCGCGCCAGTGATGAGCTAAGGGATGTCTTCCGCGAGCGGGGGACGGTCGATTTCACCGAAGTGACACGGGCGGCGATTCGAGCTTTAGGCACGGCCGAGCAGCCGACCGATCTTCTCTATTCGCTTGACTATCGAATCGAGCATTTGCTGGTGGACGAGTTCCAAGACACTTCACTGGCTCAATACGATCTGATCAACGCGCTAACGGCGCAATGGTCGGATGACGATGGGCATACGCTGTTCCTTGTCGGCGACCCGATGCAGAGCATCTATCGATTCCGGGAAGCCGAGGTAGCGCTGTTCCTGCGAAGTTGGCAACAGCAACGGCTTGGATCGGTGCGTCTGACGCCGCTCCGACTTACGACGAACTTTCGTTCCACGCCGGAGATTCTGGAATGGGTCGGGCAGAAATTCAGCCCCATCATGCCGGAAGACGATGAGCTGCACGGGGCGGTTCAGTTCCGGCCTGCCGCGGCATCGCGGGCGAAGAGTAAAAGTGGCCCGCAAGTTATCCGGTTGATTGACGATGCAGGAGAGAAGGAAGCGAGCGCCGTTGCGGGAATACTTGGTCGGCCGAAACAGAGCGGGACGGCTGCGATACTCGTCAGAAGCCGCTCGCATATCAGCGCCATTCTTCCTGCTCTTCGAGCTGCGGATATTCCTTATGAGGCTGTCGAGATCGACCAACTGAAGGAGCAGCAGCACGTTGTGGACCTGATCTCGCTGACGCGGGCGGTGGTGCATCTGGGCGATCGCGTGTCGTGGCTGGCGTGCCTGCGCGCGCCTTGGTGCGGACTGAGCCTCAGCGATTTGTCGGCACTGGCTGAAAACCAGCCCAGCCGTACGATACTCGATCTGTTATCGGATCCGGAGGTAATCGCGCGGCTTTCGCCGGAAGGGCGGAGCAGGGCAGCGCGCGTCCAGGAAATCCTGTCAGCGGCGGTTGCGAGCGCCGGACGTGTTCCGCTGCGGGAACTGATCGAGCAGACGTGGCTGGCGTTAGGCGGACCCGCGATTCTGGCGGAGACCAATCAACGCGAAGATGCGGATACTTATTTCAATCTGCTGGAATCGTTTGAAGAGGGTGGGATTATCCGGGATTTCAGTTTGTTGAACCAGCGCCTGGAGTGTCTGTACGCGAAACCATCGGCGGGAGGAGAGCGCGTACAAGTGATGACGATTCATCAGGCGAAGGGCCTGGAATTCGACCGCGTGATTATTCCGCAACTGGGCAGGGGAGCGAGATCGTCCGATCGCGAACTGCTGATCTGGACCGAAGAAATAGAAGAAGACGGCACGCCTTGCCTACGTGTGGCGGCACAACCGCAGAAGGGCGAGGACGATCCGGAATACTCGCGTGTTGATACGGAGATCAAGAAGAAGGAAAGGCACGAGCTGAAACGCTTATTCTACGTTGCTTGCACGCGCGCGAAAAACGAGCTTTATTTGCTGGGAAGCGCAAAGCGAAACAAGCAAGGGACGGCTTTGCACAAGGCTTCGGAAGCGACATTTCTGGGGTTGATCTGGGAGAGCGAAAGAGCTGAGTTCGAGAGGGAACTGACTGGCAAGAGACCGGTGCAAAAGAGCTTGTTTGCACAGGAGGAAAGTGGGCCGCCCAAAACGATATTGCGCCGTCTGCCCGCAAGCTGGCGAGCGCCGCAGTTGGATGCATCGGTTTTCTGGCGTCCAGAATTACAGCGGGCGACAGCATCGGCTCGCAAGATCAGTTACGAATGGGTGAGCGGGACGAGCCGGCACGTGGGGACGGTGGTTCACGAATTGCTGAAGCGGGTGGCGGAGGCGGGCAGCGGCGCATGGACTCCGGAACGGATTACAGCGCTGAATCCGGTAATCAAGCCGGAATTGTTGCGTCTGGGAGTAGCGCGTTCGGAGGAGCCGCAGGCATCCGCGCAGGTGATTCGCGCGCTTACTAATGTGTTAGCCAGCGAGCGAGGCCGATGGATCTTAGATGCGCATTCTGAAGCTCGCTCCGAATGGCCGATTGCCGGCCGCATTCAGGACAAGCTGATCAGTGGAACGATTGACCGGATGTTCCGCGATGAACAAGGGCGATTATGGATCATCGATTTCAAAACGAGCGAGCATGAAGGCGGGCGCCTGGAAGCTTTTCTCAATGAAGAGCAGCGGCGTTATCGAGCGCAACTGGATAGTTACGGCACGCTGATGTCGAGGCTTGTTGCGGGCCCGATTTGGCTGGGTCTGTATTTCCCGCTGCTGGATGGATGGCGCGAGTGGGAGCTGGAGAAAGAAGCTGTTCTTACGGCGTAATTAGACTGGTTCTTGATGGCAACAAGACTCACCGCCAACGTGAAAGCGGGTGGCTGCGCCTCAAAGCTCAGCCCTAAGATTCTCGATCAGGCACTGAAGACGGTGCCACGGGTGACGAACGAAAAAGTTCTGGTTGGCTACGACACGGCCGACGATGCCGGCGTTTACGATCTGACGCAGGCCGGCGGGAAACCGCTGGCGATGGTTCAAACGGTCGATTTCTTTACGCCCATCGTTGACGACCCATACACCTTCGGCGGGCATCGCAGCGGCCAATGCATTGAGCGATATTTATGCAATGGGCGGGCGGCCCGTGACCGCGCTCTCGCTGGTGGTCTATCCAGCGAAGGGGGAGATCCGGGATCTCGAAGCGATTCTGAAAGGAGGAGCGGATAAGATCCACGAAGCAGATTGCGTCATCCTGGGCGGGCATAGCATCTCGGAGGACGAGGTCAAGTTCGGATATGCGGTGACCGGGTTGATCGATCCGCAGCGAATCTGGACGAACTCGGGCGCGAGGCCGGGCGATGTTTTGGTTTTTACGAAGCGCATTGGAACAGGCGTGATTTCAACGGCGCTCAAGAAGGGGATTGCGGAACAAAGCCATATCGACGCATCGATGGAGCAGATGCTGACGCTGAATCGCGGCATTTGCGATGCACTGCTCCAGCTTGATGTTCACGGTTGCACAGATGTGACGGGGTTCGGGTTGCTTGGCCATGCTCGAGAGATGGCGCTTGCCAGCAATGTCAGGTCTGGAGATCTCGGCGAGCGCGGTTCGCTTCCTGCCGGGAGCGATTGAATATTCAAAAGCGGAGGCGCATTCGGGGGGATTGAACAACAACCGGGAGTTCGTGGAGAGCTGCGTGAGAATGGCATCCGGCATCCCAGCCGAGATTCAGGCGCTGCTTTACGATCCGCAGACTTCCGGGGGTCTGCTAATTTCTTTAGGAGCTGACGACGCGCAAAAGCTTCTCGAAGGGCGGCCTGAGACGTACGTGATTGGGAGCGTCAGAGAGCGCGGAACGAAGCCGCTGGAGGTAATGCTCTGAATCCTCTGATCATCGCGTTAGATGTCGATAGCACGACGGAAGCCCTGAGGCTGGTTGACAAGATCGGCCCGGCCAGTGATTTCTACAAAGTGGGGATGGAACTCTATGCGACCGGCGGGATGGAGTTCGTCTCGCAACTCAGCTCGTTCGGCAAGAAGGTGTTTCTCGATCTGAAACTGTACGACATCGGAGAGACCGTCAAACGGGCGACACGCCAGATCTGCCAGACGGGAGCGGTGACGTTTCTAACGGTACACGGGAGCCGGACGGTGATGTCGGCGGCGGCTGAAGCGCGGGCCGGGGGCGATACGAAATTGCTGGCGGTAACGGTTCTGACCAGCTTCGACCAGGAGGACCTGGCGGATCTGGGGTACGCTGTACCGATATCGGATCTGGTTGAGCTTCGCGTGAAGAAGGCGATGGAGAGCGGCATGGACGGAGTGGTCTGTTCGCCTCTTGAAGTTAGCCGGGTTCGGGAAATCGGCGGACCGAACCTGAAATTGGTAACACCGGGAGTTCGTTCGGCGGGAGCGGCAGTTGGAGATCAGAAACGTGTTGCCACCCCTTCGCAAGCGGTCCGGGACGGCGCCGATTATCTGGTGATCGGACGTCAAGTCACGCGCGCGGCTGATCCGCGGACCGCTTGCCAAGAGATTCTGGACGAGATATGCCTGACCGGCAATACGTTACTTCGGAAGATAGTTTGAGGAGATTGAGAATCGCCTGACCGTTGGGCGAACCCAACCCGGTGCACGCATCCCAGCCGACAGTGGCTTTGAAATCGCCATTTGTGCCGGAAACGATGTCGTGAAGCACCTTGTGCTGGGCGATGCGTTCCGTAAAGAGTTGGATGAAACCAGCCGAGATTTTTTCCAAGCTGCTGATTGAGTAGAGCGATCAGCCCGGCCCAGAGTGGCGCGACGGCGCTGGTTCCACCGACGACGCCTTCTTGTCCGTCGACCAATACGAGATAGCCGGTCTCGGGATCGGCGACGCCCGCGACGTCGGGAACGCCACGGCCGGTTGAGTTCGCTGTTCCGGTTGGCGCGGGAACATTGACGTTGGCCTGATAGGAAGGCCGGGAGAAGTGAGCGCTGACACCGCCGCCGGTTGCGCCGCCATTAGTGCCGTCATTCCAGACGGTTTCGGATTGAAACATTCCGTTCTTGGCGACTAAATGCGTGCCGCCACAAGCCAGAACCCACGGGACTGGAAGCGGGGAAATCGACGTGGTCGCCGCCGGCAGGATCGCCATCGGAGGAGCCGTTGTCTCCGGCAGCCACACACACCGAGATGCCGAGCAGCGCCGCATCGTGAAATGCCGCGTTGAAGGCGTTGAGCGCCTGCCCGGTCCAACTGCTTTCCGCAGATCCCCAACTGATGGAGATGACAGAAGGCTTGCGAACGGTATCGTGAATGGCGGCATTGATTCCGTCCAGAAAGCCCTGATCGGTATTCGGAGCGAAGTAGGCGGCAATGCGGGAAGCAGGCGCCACACCGCCGCAGACTTCGATGTCGAGAAGTACTTCGGCGTCGGCACTGTTGGGATCGCCGGTGGGACTGTTCCGAGCGCCATCGACCGAGACTGCGGTGGTCGAAACGTTGTTGGTACCGAGTTGCTTCCAATATTTCTGAAGATCGGAAGTCTGGAAGCCACCGCCCAATTCGATCAGGCCGATGGTTTGATTCGTGCCCGTGTTCGAAGGGAAGTTGTAGATTTTCGCGACCTGCGGCGGAGTGTAAGAGACCGGCTGCGCCGCTGCGGGATGAAAACGAAAGTAAGTGGCAGCAGCGGGACGCTGATCGAAACCGAGAACCGCAATGACTCGACCCGCCAGCATCTCAGGAAGATGAAGATAGCCTTGGCGCGTGCGAATCACCTTATTCTGAACCTGCCGCAACTCGACATCGGCGCCAAAGGCATCAGCCATGGCGGCAAGAGGTCCGGAGATCGTGATGACGCGAGAAGCCGCGTTGACACTGACGATTGAAAACTGGCGCTCGGATGCAAAGGACTCGACCGCCTGAATATCGGCAGGGTCTGCACCGTGCGCTTGCGCGAGTTCGTCGTGCGAGAGATGACGCTCGATGGAATCGGTAAGAGGCGGAGCGTTCCGGCGCCTCAGCACCAAAGTAATCTGAACAATTTCGTTGGATGCGGGTTTGCCAAGCGAGACCGAGTCCGCCGGATGCTCGCGATGGCTACCGCAGAGAAGTAGATGAGAAGACATAATATTATTCCCATCCAAGAGGCTAGCCTAAGAGCGATCGCGGAGAGATCTAGTATTTGTTTACATATTGATCCTAAGTAGCTGATTTAGATAGGACTAACGGAATATCGTTTGGCGAGCTGTCCGGCTGTGACCGTCCCGATCAGGCGGCGTGTTTGCTCAGTATGTCAGACATGGAGGCGGAGTGACCGGCTTTGCGGGCTTCGTCTCTGGCGAGGCGCTGGCGGACTTGCTCGATTGAAAATTCGAACCCAAATTCGGCTGGATCGAAGGATTTGCCTTCGGCTTGGGCGCGCTTGTAGAGTTCGACCGCATTGGCAATCTGCACGTCTGTGCTCTGCTGCCGCTTGGCTTGCATGATCTTTCAGTTCGGCCAAGTCTTTCTCGCGCTGGCGGCGGAGGCGGCCTTCCTGAATGCTGAGGTTGTTGAGCTGGCGTTGATAGGTGATGAAAATATGCGCGTCGATCAGAGCGGCGCGAACGGTAGCATCCTCGTTTTCGAACTTGCCGGCGAACTCGAGGCCGCCAAGGGCGTAGATGCCCATCTCGAGAGAGGGAATGCGAAGGAGACGCCACTGCGTATCAGCGAGAGATTGGACGAGATTTTTTTCGTCGTCACCGACGGGCTGATGGTATTCGAAATATCGCTGGATGTGCCGCTCATAAGCAGCGGCATCATCGGCGGGCAGCAGGATAGTGCGGCCGGTGAGACCGGTTTTAACAGCATTCAGCGAAGATTTGGTTTTGCCCGTAGGCGACGACGGCCCGGTAGACAACTGAGCATTGGCTCGATTCGCAAGGACTTGCGCGGTAGAGGACATGGGGGAGGAACTCCTGAAAATGAAAACGCCCGCTGCACGGCCGCAGCGGGCGTTTTAGAAGTTGGAAGCGCAACGCGCCTCCTGGGATCAGTATAGAGGATCGGGGAAATAGTTTCAGGCTGGGTGGCGGATCGTGTCCGACCGCTCCTTCCAGTCGCGGCTCTGTTCTGGAGTGAGCCTCTAATCTGAAGAGGTATGGTTTCGACGCTCAAACAGAGCATTGCGATCGGGATGGCGCTGATTTTTGGGCAAGCTATCAGCGCGCAGGGGATGACGGGCTTACTTCCGGGTTCGAAGAAGAGCGCTAGTCCGGCGGCGGCCGCCGATTTGCTGAAACGGACGACGCCGAGAAGTTCGATCTACAGCTTTCTCGAGGCTTGCCACAACAATAATTTGGGGCTTGCCGCGGAATATCTGGACTTAAGACGGATCCGGGGTGCGCAGGGACCCGAATTGGCGCGCGAATTATGCAGTGTTCTTGACCGCGATCCGCAGTTCGAAGTCGATCAACTGAGCGATGCCGCGCAGGGGAACGTCGAAGACGGTCTGGCTCCTGACCTGGACAGCCTCGAATCCTTTCAAGTGAACGGGGAAACCGTCGCGCTACAGATGCAGCGCGAAAACCAGCAGGGAGCTGAGGTCTGGGTGGTCTCCGCGGATAGCGTGGCACGTATCCCGGAGCTGAACGCTTTGGCTGGGGAATCGAGGATTGAGAAGAAGCTGCCGCGGCCGCTGGTCACGACTAAACTCCTGGACACGCCGGTGTGGGTGTGGCTAGCGCTGGTATTGCTGGCTTTGATTCTGTCGGTAGTTTCGCGGCTGTTATCGCGCATTTTTCTGGCGCTGGTGGAGCCGATTACGAAGCGCTACGCGAAATCACTTCAAACCTATCGACTGGAAGCGTTCATCGAACCCTTACGGCTGCTTCTTTCCGTGGTAGTTTTCCGGATCTGCATGGAGACGGTTGCGCCTTCCGCTTTGCTGCGCGATTACCTCATCCGGCTGCTGACGTTCCTGTTCATTCTGGGCGCGGCGTCGTTCGTGATGAGAATCGTAGACGTCGCTTCAGACCGGGTGATTTCGCGGCTTGACCTGAGGCAACGGGCGCTCTCTTATTCCGTGATTCCGCTATTCGTGCGCGTGGTTAAGATTTTCGTGTTCTGCATTGCGGTCCTGTTCATGCTTTCGCAGTGGGGCTACTCGACGAGCACGATACTGGCGGGTCTTGGGGTCGGCGGTATTGCGGTGGCGCTGGCAGCGCAGAAGACCATTGAAAACTTCTTCGGCAGCATCTCGGTGATCACGGACCGGCCGGTGCTGGTGGGCGATTTCTGCCAGTTCGGCGGACAGGTTGGGACAGTGGAAGATATTGGATTGCGTTCTACGCGAATCCGCACGTTAGATCGGACGCTGGTGACCATTCCGAATTCAGTTTTTTCAACGATGACGCTCGAGAATTACTCGAGGCGCGATCGGATGTGGTTCCATCCGACCTTGCATCTGCGCCGCGACACGAGACCGGAGCAGATACACGAGATGATGGAAGCTGTCACGAAAATCCTGCAAGATCATCCCGGAGTGGATGCATCGGGCGTTCCGCTGCGGTTCACGAAGATCACAAATGAATCGTTCGATCTCGAGATTTTTTCTTACGTGTTAACGGCCGACTACAACGAATATCTGAAGGTGCAATCTGAGCTGCTGCTGGCGATCATGGAGGCGGCATCACGACTGAATGTCGGGTTCGCCGTGCCGTTTCAGGAATCGATTACGGCGATGTCTGACGGTCAAGGGGCAGAGAACGAGCGCAAGATGTCGAAATAGATATGAAGTCCCTTGTGGAATTGATCTAGCGGGATGTGCTCGCTGTCGCTATGCATAGTGGCGAGCGTTGCGGTGTCAATGACCATCGGATACAGACCGTAGGCCGTTACGCCGCGCATTCTGAAATTTGCGGCTGTCGGTTCCGAAGGGAACGACAATCGGGATCACGGTGGCATCGGCGTGCTGTTTGTGAATCGCTTCTTTGATGACATTGAAGAGCGGCGTATCGGTTGGGCTCGGGGGCGGGTCGTCCGGATTCGGTGAAATCTGCTCGATGACGATATGTGGATCATTGATACGAGCTTTCATTTCCGAGACAAATTCCTCTGCGTTCTGTCCCGGTAAGAGGCGGCAATCCAGCGTCGCTTCGGCGAGTGAGGGAATCACGTTTGATTTGGGCGGATCGCCGACGCCGCTACGCAAAGACGTAATAGAGATGGTGTTCTGCTGTATGGCGTTCATGAACTTGTTGGAAGCGAATGTGCCAACCGCTTCGTGCATACGCTCGACAATTGGGTTTGGCTTGTTGATGGGCGGGAACTCCTTGGCTTTTTCGAGGGCACGTATCAACATGTCGTTCGCGTTATCCGGAATGGGCTGCGATCCGTGGCCGGAGACGCCGCTCGCCCGCACTTTCAGCCAAAGCGTCTGTTTGTCTGCTACTGAAACGCCAAAGACGAGCTTGCCGGGCGCATAAATATCGCGCGAGCCGACGCCGCCTTCGTCCAGCACGTACTCCGGATTCAACTCGTCCCAGTGGTGCTGAATCATCCAGGTGGCCCCTTGGACGCCGCCCGTTTCCTCATCGCATACGGAAAGAAAAACGATGTCACGAGATGGTGTAATACCGAGCTGCTTCAGAAGGATAAGCGCAGTGAGTTGCATCACGCCGGTACTTTTCATATCTAACGTGCCGCGGCCCCAGATCAATCCGTCTTTGATCTCGGCGCCGAATGGATTTTCTTTCCAGCGAGTTGCGTCTACGGGCACCACGTCCATGTGATTGAGCAAGAGCAAAGGACGCTTGGAGCGATCTGCACCCGGCAAGCGCGCGACGAGGTTTGTCTTTCCACCGGGAGCGCTCTGATAGAGCTTGACTTCGATGCCGGCCGCCGCCAGTTCGCCTTGGAGAAGTTTTGCCGTCTCGCTTGTATCGGCCGGCGGGTTGACGCTGGCGATACGAACATAGCGCTGCAAGAGCTCAGTTGCGTGTTGTTCCACACGCGGCCAGTCAGGCTCCGCGGCAGTGCAGCAGGTCAGGCAGACAAGAAGAGATAGAAGGAAACGAGCAACGATCATTTATCGAATTCTGGCACGTTCCGCAACTGAGCATAATTCCCATCTAAGCGAAGCGCCCCGAGAAGAGCGCCCGCGGCCGGGCCGAGGCGCGGCGGACGCACCAGGCAACCGATGGTGTCCCGAACAGCACGCACGAAAGCGCCGCGCAGGAGTTTGCTTTGGAAGACTCCGCCGATATGAGCGACAGCCACCTTTTCTTGCGCGTAAAACAGGTGATGATAAACGCCTGCTACGAACGAGGTGAGCTTGGCCGCCGCTTCGGTGACGATTGCTTGTGCAACGACGTCTCCGTTTTCGGCCGCTTGTGTAACGAGCGGAGCGAAAGAGGCGATCCTGGTTCGAGAATAATCCGCGGTGTAGAAGCGGTGAAGAAGCTCGTTGGCATCCCGCGTCTGCGTGGCATCGAGCAAAAGCGCGTGCAGATTGGTTGGAGGTCCCCAACCTTCTTCATATTGGAGCGCTGCGCGTAAGGCTTGACGCGCGAGATCGAAAGCGCCGCCTTCATCGCCGAAGACGTAGCCCCAGCCGCCAGCGCGAGCAGTTCGATTTCGGGCATCGCGGCCGAAGGCCATCGAACCAGTGCCGGCAATCACTATGATTCCGGGCTCGCCCTCGGTTGCGCCTGAGAGGGCAATCTCAGCATCATGCGTGATTTTGTACTTTTCGGCGCGGATCAGCTCGCGCGAATATGCTTCCTTATCTTCAGCGCCGCCGCTAAAGCCGAGACAGGCGGACGCAAACGTTACTGTGCTCGGGTCTAGCCGGGCGGAGCGGCAAGCCTGGTCCAGACAATCGCCGACGGCAGTCAAGAACTTCGCTCGCCCTTCCGGCGTGCCGACGTGATTACAGGGTCCGCTGCGACCGGATCCAAGAACGGAGCCATTCTCATCGGCGATCAAGGCGGTGGTGCTGGATTGGCCGCCATCGACGCCAAGATATAAGCGGATAGGTCCGCTCACGCCAGTGTTTTGTCTTTCGCGTAGCAGACGGGGTCGAGCGGGCACGAAGCACAACGGGGCTTACGCGCAATGCAGATCTGGCGTCCGAAATGAATCACTTGATGCGAGAACGAGATCCACCTGTCCTGCGGGACGATCTTCATCAAGATCCTGTTCGATCTTCACGGGCTCTACATTTTTGGTGAGATCGAGCCGTTGCGAGATGCGCTGCACATGCGTGTCGACCACTACGCCCGATGAAATTCCATAGGCAGTTCCCAGCACGACATTGGCAGTTTTCCGCGCTGCGCCGGGAACGGACAATAGATCTTCCATGGTGCGGGGCACTTGCCCTTGATAGTCGGCAAGGATTTTCCGTGCGGCTCCAATTACAGAACGCGCTTTGTTGTTGAAGAAACCGGTGGAGCGAATGTCCTGTGCCAACTCATCCTGCTGGGCGCTTGCGAAGTCCTCCATTTTCGGATACTTCTCGAAAAGTTGCGGAGTGACTTTATTGACGCGCTCATCCGTACATTGCGCCGAGAGAATGGTGGCGACGAGCAATTCCCAGGGATTCTGGTGATGGAGTGCGCAGGTGGCGCTTGGGAAAAGCCTATCCAGTTCCTGGAAAATGCGATTGAGGCGTACCTTGCGCTCGGCGGAATTCTTGGGCTTGGGAACTTTTTTCGGCGGCGTGACCGAATGGACCGGTGTGGGAGCGGCTATTTCCGGAGCGGACATCGGGAGAGGTAAAAAGCCGGGTCTAAGAAGGGGCGCCGTTCTCTAGAAAATTGCGCAGGCGATGACTGCGGCTGGGATGACGGAGCTTGCGGAGCGCTTTGGCTTCTATCTGGCGAATTCGTTCGCGCGTGACGGCGAAATTCTGCCCGACTTCTTCGAGCGTGTGCTCACTGCCATCCTGGAGCCCGAAGCGCATCTTGACGATCTTCTCCTCGCGCGGGCTGAGGGTCTTTAGCACTTCCGCGGTTTGCTCCCGAAGATTCAGGTTGATGACGGCTTCGGAAGGGGAGATCATTCTGCTGTCGACTAGAAAGTCGCCGAGATTAGATTCTTCTTCTTCGCCAACCGGGGTTTGCAGAGAGATGGGCTCCTGGGCGATGCGCAAGACGCGCCGGATTTTACTGGGCGAAAGATCCATGCGCACGGCGAGCTCTTCGGTGCTTGGCTCACGGCCGAGTTCCTGCTGCATGATTCGCTGCAAACGCACCAACTTGTTGATGGTTTCGATCATGTGCACGGGAATGCGAATAGTACGCGCTTGATCCGCGATGGCGCGGGTTACGGCCTGGCGCACCCACCAGGTTGCGTAAGTGGAAAACTTATAGCCGCGCTTGTAATCGAATTTATCGACGGCGCGCATCAAACCGATGTTGCCTTCCTGGATCAGGTCGAGGAACTGCATGCCACGGTTGGTATAGCGCTTGGCGACCGAAACAACCAGGCGAAGATTGGCTTCGATGAGCCTCTTCTTAGCGCCTTCCGTTTCGATTTCGCCGCGCTCGACGATTTGCAGCGTTCGCCGGAGTTCGGTGGCGGTGGTGCCGCATTTTTCTTCGAGAAGCTGAAGCTGGGCGGAAAGGGCTTTGAGCTCTTTCCTGATAGCAGGGGCAGAGCCCGAATCCGCGACGGCAGGCTGCTCAAGCTTGCGCTGCAATCGAGCGATCTCGTGCTCGAGGGGCTTGACCTGCTCGACAATTTTCCTGAGCGCATCGCTTAATGAGCGTTGATAACGAAAAGCGAACGGAATGGAACGGATCTGCCGGGAAATAACGACCATCAGACGCGCGTATTCAAAACGAAGCTTGCGGTGCTGCTTCGGTTTCATATTGCGCGAAGTGCTGATCAGCTTCTGCTGGGTCTGGTGGGCTTTGCGATGACCCTTTTCGATGTCCTGCATGGCATCGGCGAGCTGCTTCTTGAGCGAACGCACCAGGTCTTCCTCGTCGCGGCCTAGCTGGGGCTCGGGGGACTGCAGCACGTCGAGAACGGACATAGCGCCGCGTTCGACATTGTGTTTAGTATCGAGCAAGATCTGAACCACGAGGCGCGATCGTGACAACGCTTTCCGCACTGCGTTTTGACCGCGTTCGATACGCTTGGCGAGTTCAATCTCGCCCTCGCGCGTAAGCAGCGGCACCATGCCCATTTCGCGCAAGTAAACGCGGACGGAATCGTTGCTCTTATCGAGAGCGCCGGGAGTGAGGTCGAGATCGGCAAGATCTTCGACTTCGTCTTCTTTCTTTCCGAATTCCTTGGGTTCTTCGAGCAGTTCGACTGGGGCGCTGTCAAGGTCGGCAAACAGATCGCTGAGATCGCTTCCGTTGGCCAGGTCCTCCGGGACCACGCTTCTGACGTCGTCGAAGAGAACGAAGCCCTTGTCGTTACTGTCCTGCATCAACTGCCTTCATCAATCTGCTTGATCAATCCCCTGTCTGCTTGATCAATCCCCTGCTTGATCGGTTGGCCTTGATCGAACGGGGGGAAGAAAGTCGGTACGGTTCTAACCCCGAGAATCCGCCGAGGCACCCCTGCAGTTCCTCGACTCCTCATAGTACAACACGATTCACACCTCTGAAGACGCGGGTTTCATCTTATTCAACTCATCGGCTAGGCCTAGCGCTTCGGTAAAATTTCCTTCCCGTTCGAGCTCCCGAATGCGACGCCGCAGAGTGTCACGGGCGGCGTTGGCGGATTTCGTTTCGAGCGCTTGCAAGCAATGTAGAGCCTGCTGGGCGGCATCTTCTTCACGAATGCCCAAATCGGAAAAGCTCAATTCCGTCAAAATTTTCTGCATGCGCGGTTCCAACTTGATCGCTGCCGACTCCAAGGAAAATGGAGCTTCTTCGGGATCGGAGGCAAGCAGCGCTTCAAGAATGTTTCTTAGCTCCAGAGCGGGAAGTACATCCACGCGCCGGAAATATTCTTTGATGACTAGCCGGGCGTCCGCGCTGGTCAAGAAACATCCCAGCAACAATTTTTCATTGGGGGGAATCGCGGAAAGAAGATCGCGGGGCTTCTGCGCGGGCTCGGAGTGCGGCATGCGCCGGAAGTTTTCGCGCAGCACCTCTCGATCGACATTTAGATATTCGGCGAGTTCATTCAGGATGGCGTTGCGTTCGACCCGGTCATTAACCTGTTGGATAGTGGGAGACAGAAATTTGAAGGCGTCTACTCGGCCGTCGGCGGTGCGCAGGTCGAACTTTTCGCGAGCTCGATCGGCCAGCCAATGAAAGTAGGAAGTGGCGCTTTCAACTAAACCTCGATAAGCATCCGGGCCGTTCTGCTGAATGTATTCGTCCGGATCGAGGCCGCCGGGAACCTGGAGCACCTTGACGCGCAGACCCTCGGCCAGGAACATGCCGATATATTTTTCGGTAGAGCGGGCTCCCGCGGCGTCCGGGTCGAAGTTGAAAATAACTTGGCCGGTACTGGCCTGCTGCAAAACGACCTGGCGTTTAATGGTCCTCACCTGTTCGATGGCAAGCGCGGTGCCGCTGCTGGCAACCACTTCATGAATACCCGCCGCATAGACGCCGATGACGTCCATGTACCCTTCCACCAGGATCATGCGGTCGTGCTTCCGGGCGTCGATTTTGGCGCGATGGAGATTATAAAGAACAGTCGACTTTTTGTAGATCTTCGTCTCAGGGGAGTTTAAATATTTTGGCTCGTCGCCGGGCCGCAGAGCTCTCCCGCCAAACGCGATCACTTTTCCGGACTCATTATGGATAGGAAACATCAGGCGCGCGCGGAAACGATCGTAGAAACTGCCGTCTTGCCGCTTGCCGACGAAACCGGATTCTTCGAGCAGCGCCGGACCAAATTTCTGCAGCAGGCGGGTCAATTGCTGGCCTGAGGCATCGGAAAGGCCTAGCCGGAACTCATCGAGCGCCGCGGGGGGTACGCCGCGCGAGTCAAGATAGGTTCGTGCTTCGATTCCAGCGGGTGCGCGGAGGTTACTCTGGAACGCGGCGGCGGCAATCTCATGCATCTCGAACAGAGCGGCGAGGCGTTGGGCGTCCGGATCGTCGGATCGCTGGCGCTCGGGCATGGGAATCCCGAAGCGGTCGGCCAAGGACTTCAACGTTTCTGGAAATGTGAGGTTTTCGATTTGCTGAACAAACTTGAATACATCGCCTCCCGCGTCACAGCCGAAACAGTTATAGAACTGGTTGTTGGCGTGGACGTAGAATGATGGCGTTTTTTCGGAGTGAAACGGGCACAAGCCGCGATAGCTGGCGGCTCCAGAGCGTTTCAGCCGAACGTATTGGCTCACCACGTCAACAATGTTGAGTTGACTTTTGAGCTGTTCGGCGAAATTCATGCGGACCAATTAAATGCAAAGCTGGCTTGATATCACAGTGATAGCACGAGAATGGCACTGGCATAATGACCGCAGGTTATGGGGCTGAAGGAATACGCACGCAAGCGGCACTTCGATAAGACGCCTGAGCCGAAGCCGAAGGAGCCGGCCACAAAGGGCGGCGGGCGCGGTGGGTTCTTCTGTGTGCAGAGGCACGACGCCACTCGCCTGCACTACGATTTCCGGCTGGAAGTGAACGGAGTGCTTGTCAGCTGGGCGGTGCCGAAAGGGCCGAGTCTCGATCCAGCGCGTAAAGCGCTGGCGATGAAAGTGGAAGACCATCCATTCGATTACGGGACATTTGAAGGCAACATTCCAAAAGGTAATTACGGCGGCGGCAGCGTCATGTTGTGGGACAAAGGCACGTACGAGGTGCTGGGTGACGCGGCGGCGCAAGAGCAGCTCGATCGCGGAGACTTCAAGTTTGAACTTCATGGAACGAAGCTGAAGGGCTCGTTCGCGATCGTTCATATGAAGCATGCCGGGAAAGGTAACGAGTGGCTGCTGATCAAGAAGAAGGACGAATTTGCAATTCCGGATTACGATATCGACCAATTCGCCTGGAGCGTGGCCACCAAGCGGACGCAAGAAGAGATCGCGGAGAACGTGGAACCGGTCAGCCTTGCCGGTGTTCCCGGCGCGAAGAAGAGCGCGGCACCCGCGCATTTGGAAGCGATGTTGGCGACGGCTGTTACGAAGCCACCGGCCGGATCACATTGGCTGTACGAAATCAAGTGGGACGGTATCCGGGCGCTCTGCTTCTTGAAGAATGGTTCACTGGAGATCCAGTCGCGGCGCGGCAATCGTTGCGAAAAGCAATACCCGGAGCTAAGCGGGTTAGCGTCTCAGGTGAATGCCAAAACGGTTTGGCTGGATGGGGAAATCTGTGTTCTGGATGAACAGGGGCGGGCACGATTCGAAAAGATCCAGCCACGTATCGGGGCGAACCTCACCGCAGTGCCGCACCTTGCGGAGACGACCCCGGCAACTCTCTTCCTATTCGATGTCCTGTATGTCGACGGATACGACGTTCGCGGCGCTTCACTAGATGACCGCAAGCGTCTGTTAAACGCTTTAGTCACGCCGAGTGACCAAATACGAATTTCCGAAGCATTTGAAACCGACGGCGAACACATGTTCGAAGCCGCACGCCAGATGGGATTGGAAGGCATTCTGGCGAAAGACCGGCGCAGCGCTTACGAATCGGGGCGATCGACGCGTTGGCTGAAGCTGAAGGTCTTGAACGAACAGGAATTCATCATTGCAGGTTTCACGAAAGGCGAGCGCGAGTATTTTGGGGCGCTGGTGCTGGCGGTGCGGGAAGGCGGGAAGCTGCGGCATGTGGGACAAGTCGGCACAGGCTTCGATCAGAAGCTGATGAAAGCGATCTACACGCGCCTGAAACCGCTGATGACGAAGGTGAGTCCGTTCGATAAGAAGCCGAACATCAGAGAGGGCCTGAGAAATGTCACCTGGGTAAAGCCAGAAGTGATTTGCCAGGTGCGTTTCCTGGAATGGACGCAAGAGGGTGTGTTGCGCGCGCCGGTTTTTGTGGGATTGCGCGAAGATAAAGACCCCGAGGAAGTGGTCCAGGAACAACCCGCTGCGCCGGAGCCGCCGGGGAAGAAAGATAGTGAGACGTTGGACCTGAGCGGCCGCGAAGCGACGGTCGAGATTGACGGGCATCGGCTGAAATTCACGAATCTTGAAAAGATCTATTTCCCGAAGGATGGGTGGAAGAAACGCGATCTGCTCGAGTTTTACTATCGTGTTTCGCCATGGCTGCTGCCGCATTTAGAAGGCCGGCCGCTCTCGCTGAAGCGGTACCCGAACGGCATCGCGGAAGAATTCTTTTTTCAGAAGAACGCGGGCAGTCACTTCCCAGATTGGATGCGGTGTGAACCGATCGTAGAGCATCAACCGCCGAAGGTAAACCACTATCCGATTGCCGAGGATCGCGCCAGCCTGCTTTATCTGGTGAACCTTGGCTGCATTGACCAGAATCCCTGGATGAGCCGCGCTGGAAATCTGGATCATCCCGACTGGATGCTGCTGGATCTGGATCCGGTGGAGACATCCTTCGATCAGATCGTCGAGGCAGCGCTTCTGGTGCGGGGATTGCTGGATTCGCTGGGCTTGAAGGGATATCCAAAAACCACCGGCGGAGATGGCATGCACGTCTACGTGCCGCTCGAGCCGGTTTATAGCTACGATCAAGTGCGCAGTTTTGCCGAGCTGCTTTCGCATCTTGCGGTGGATAGAGCGCAGGATTTATTTACGACACCGAGAAGCGTCGGAAAACGAAAAAAGGGTCGCGTCTATTTCGATTATCTTCAGATCGGCATTAGCAAGACCATCGCCGCGCCTTACGTTGTGCGCGCCTACGATGGAGCGCCGGTCGCCACGCCTCTTGACTGGAAAGAGGTAAAGCCGGGACTAAGGCCGGACGAATTCCGCATCGATAACACTATTGAGAGATTTGAGCGCGTGGGAGATCTGTTCGCTCCTGTACTAGCTGGAGGTCAAAAGCTGGAGGATGCGCTGGAGCGGCTGCAGTCGATGGGCGGTGAAGAGATCGCGCCGCAACCGGCCAAGCGCGCCAGGAAGCCAGCTAAGAAAGCTTAGCCGCAGCGTCCCGAAAATCGGCTCAATCGGCGACCGCGGCAGCCAGAGCCGCACCCGATGATCGCTCGCTGAGTTCACCGGCTTCGATGTTCCAGCGGCGCATCCACAGGTGCAGAGTCATCAAGCCCCACAGATGATAGCCAAGATTTTCGCGGCGGCTGAGATGCCGTTCAATTAGAGCGCTGACGGCCTGTGGCGCAAGGATGCCGGCTGCTTGTATGGACGATGGACTCAGGGCGTCCAAAAGCAGGGGCTTGAGCGGACCGCGAAGCCAGTCGTGCGCGGGAATATCCAGGCCTTCTTTTCGGCGCTGCAAGATCGCGGCAGGAAGCTTCTTGCGCACTAGCTCGCGCAAGACGTGCTTGGTTTTACGGCCGCTGATTTTTAAGTGCACAGGCAATTGGGCGGCGAACTCGACAATCCGATGATCGAGAAATGGAGGCCGAACCTCGAGCGAGTGCGCCATACTCATGCGATCACACTTATAGAGAATGTCGTCGCGCAGATAGTAATGCTGATCGGTGAAAAGATAGCGGTTGATGACGTCGGAAGGTGGAGGCAGGTTCTGCAAGCCTGTGCAGAGAGAGCTCATCGGTTCCGGCACGTGAACAGCTCCGAGCTGGCGCTGCTCCTGGCGCGAGAAAGTCCCATTCCAATAGAAATGCGCCTCATCAGCCGAAAGGAGCGCACCCGCGAGAAAGCGCTTCAACTTATATTCAAAGCCGATCTTTTCGTCCGATACCGGAAGACGATTCGCGAGGTTGAGCGCAGCGCGTAGAAACGGCGCAGGCACTCGCCGCGCCAGGTTTGCATAGCGGTCGGCCAAATAAGTCTGGTATCCGCCAAAAATCTCGTCAGCTCCCTCGCCGCTCAGGGCTACAGTTACATGTTCGGCGGTCATGCGCGAGAGGAACCAAACCGGAAGAGCGCCGGCATCGGCACTCGGCTCGTCGGAATAATACGCGAGTTCGTGAATCGCACTCGTCAGATCGACGTCGCTGTTGAGATCGAATTCGTGATGCGAAGTGTTGTAGCGCTCGGCCAAGAAACGGAAATAACGACTCTCATCGAAGCCTCGGCCGGCAAATGAAATCGAAAACGTTTTCAGGCGGCGAGAAGAGGTTTCGGCGGCGTAGTGGAGAATCGTCGAGGAATCCAAGCCGCCGCTGGCCCAGATGCCGAGTGGCACATCGGAGATGAGATGTTCCGCGATAGAGCTTTTCAACAGGCCATCTAACTCCTCGCAAGCTTCGGCCAGACTCATTTCGCGCGGGTTGAAGGTGTTTCGCCAATAAGCCTCGGTTCGCAGGTTGCCGTTGCGGCATTCGAGCCAGGTCCCTGCAGCGACCTTCTCGATCCCCTTCACCAAAGTGAGAGGACTGGGAACATAGTTCAAAGACAAGTAGTAGCCCAGCGCGGTTTCGGAGAGCTGACGCGGGATGCCAGGGTGTTCGAGAATCGCTTTCAGCTCGGAGCCAAAGTGAAGATTGCGGCCGCGAATCGCGAAATACAACGGCTTGATGCCGAGGCGATCGCGAACCAGCACCAGCCGTTGGGTGGATTCCTGCCAGAAGGCGGCGGCGAACATGCCGCGGAAACGGCGAAAACAATCGACGTCCCATTGAGTGAAGGCCCGCAGAGCGACCTCGGTGTCACAGTGCGACTGAAAACGATGTCCAAGTTGCTCGAGGTCGTGGCGCAGTTCGGCGTGATTGTAGATCTCGCCATTGAAGACGATGACGCAATCACCGTCTTCGGTCTGCATGGGCTGATCGCCGCCTTGCAGGTCGATAATTTTCAGTCGAACGGCGCCTAGCGAGACGTTCGCGGACTCAAAAACGCCTTGTTGGTTGGGTCCGCGATGGTGCAGTCCGTCAACTGCGCGGCGAAGCACGCCGGGCGCCGGCCTGTGGCCAAAGTGAGTAAAACCGGCAATCCCGCACACGTCTGATAAACCCCGGAAGTTGTTGGATACATTCAGGGTAGCACGACTGCACGTTCAGTCCGAATGCTCGGCGAGTATCTTCTCCAAGATTGGCGGAATCTCAAATACAGCCTGGTTATTCATGGCGGAGATTTTCTCTTTCATGTGCGCGAGCCGGTCTTCAGATAGAAGCTGTTTCACCGCGCTTTCGATAGAGCGGAAATTCTTCAGCACAATTCCGACACCGTGTTCCCGCACCCACTTCGCGTTGTAGCGCTCCTGCGGAAGAGTCCAGGCATTACTCTCGACAATGACCGGCAGACGCATCATGAGAGCTTCCGAAATGCTTCCGGGGCCGGGCTTACCGATGAGGAAATCGGAAAGGTGCATGTAATAAGGAATCTCTTTGGTGAATCCTTCTACAACAATCTTGTTTCGAGTCTGGAGACTTTGTAGACGCGCTTTGAGCCGCGCATTTTTGCCGCAGATCATGATGAGCTGCAAATCGGTTGCGGAGTTGCCGAGCCGCTCGGCAATGGAGAACATGACATTCGAGCCCTCTCCACCGAAAAGTACTAAGCCGGTAGGCAGGTCTGGATTGAGCCCTAAGCGCTGGCGCTCCGCGGCACGATCCCATGCTGGCGGCTCGTAAAAATCGGGCCGCAAGATCATGCCGCTGGTCTGAAACACTCGAGAACTGGCGTGCCCCAACGAACCGGCCTGTTCAAAGGCGCGCTGTGTCCCACAAACGAAGTATTGCGGCTGCTTCTCGATCCAGAAGTGCGGAGGATAATCGGCGAGGTCGGTGAGAATCGTGACGAAAGGAGTGCCCGGCAGCGCCTTCTGCAAGCCCTCGAATAACGCGCGATTGAGATTAGGAACGAGCGAGACGACCATATCGGGGCGCGTCTCCTGCCAATGGCGGGCGAGCAATTTCAGCGCTGGTGAATGATGGATGCGAAGGACCAGCTGCATCATCGGCAGGAGGTAAGGCGAGCCTAACGTCCAACCCTTTGCCAGCAGCAAATTGTAGATGTCTTGTAAGCGAATGCGGGTAATTTTCCGAAAAATATCCAGCGGGTCCAGGACTTCTTGCAGATTCACCAGCCGGATATTCCAGCCGTAACCCTGGGACGCAATAACGGACTGAAGAGCCATGGCGGCGCTGCGGTGTCCACCTCCGGCGTCGAAATAGACGAAATCCAGGGTAGGTGGCCTTTGCAACTCTCTATCCTAACTTTGCTGGAAGAAAGCAGGAGGCGTTCCAATAGACTGGTTGGATAAGGGGGCCGATCTTCTGACAGCCCATCACATGACAGCACGTCACATGACAGCACATCGGGGCATGCTTCAGTTGATTGCGATTGGCGATCACAAACTGATGCGCAAGGTAAACAAGTGGCCTGCGCCAAAGTGGGTTCGCTTGGCCGCGATCGTTGCGACACGGGCCGGTGATGGGTGGCTTTGGTATCTGACGGGATTATCCATTCTGTTATTCGGGGGAGAAGAGCGGTTCACGGCAACGGCGGCGGCCGGATCTGCCGCAGCGGGAGGCGCTGGACTTTTCGTCCTGCTGAAGAAAGTTTCCGGACGCAAGCGTCCATGCGAAATCGAGCCGCACTGTTGGGCGCATCTGTTGCCGCCGGATCGATTCTCGTTTCCTTCCGGGCACACCATCACGGCGTTCGGCGTAGCGGTAACGTTAGGAGCGTTCTACCCGGCGCTGTTGCCGGCGCTGCTGCTCTGCGCCGTGTGCATCGCGGCCTCGCGCATCCTTCTAGGGATGCATTTCCTTAGTGACGTGGTAGTTGCGGCGCTATTAGGGACAGGTCTGGCGCTTAGCAGCCACGCCCTTTTCACATAAGGACGAATCCCGCCAACATTCTGCCGCTTATAGTGAAAGAGGCCGACGCGCCACCACGGCCAAGTGATGCTGCGCCGCACACTCTTATCGCTATCGGAAAATAAAGGGCTTCGAAGGTGGATGGAAAATTCACCACTATCGCGGCGGCTAACCTCGAGATTCATCGCGGGGAGCGCGCTGGAGGAAGGCATTCGAGTACTTCGGCAGCTAGCAAGAGAACAAGTTTCCGGAACGCTGGATTTTCTGGGCGAGAATGTGACGTCGCTGGCGGAAGCCGCTCGCTCGCGGGACTGCTATTTGGAGGCGCTGGCTGAGATTGAGCGAGCCGAGTTGCCTGCCACGGTCTCCATTAAGTTAACTCAATTTGGCTTGGACTTCTCCGAAGAGGCCTGCCGCGAGAACGTCGCTGTATTGGTCGATCGCGCTAAGCGGATGAACAGCCGTATCGAAATCGATATGGAGTCGAGCGATTACACGGATCGCACCTTGCAATTGGTCAGGCAACTGCACGACCAGTTTGGCGGCCACGTGCGAGCTGTTATTCAGGCCTATCTTTACCGCAGCGAAGCCGATATAGGGATGCTCTCTGAGCGGAGAATCCCGATTCGTCTCTGTAAAGGAGCGTATCGAGAGCCTGCGGAGGTAGCCTTTCCGCGCAAGTCCGAAGTTGACGCGAACTACGTAAAGCTCATGAAGTTGCTGCTGGAACAAGGCACGTATCCAGGGATTGCAAGCCACGATGAGAAAATCATCCGCGAAGCGTTACGTTATATCCGGGAACAAAAGGTCGGGGCGGATCGTTTTGAGTTTCAGATGCTGTATGGAATCCGGCGGGACCTGCAGCGTGAACTGGTTCAGCAAGGCTTTCGATTGCGTCTGTACGTTCCGTACGGGCATGCCTGGTATCCGTACTTCATGCGACGGCTGGCGGAACGCCCGGCCAACGTGCTGTTCCTGGCCCGAAACTTGCTACGTAATTAATGATTCCGGATTGCGGAACTCTCACCATAGGAAAGGAGTCTAATAGAGCGAATGAAGTACTGGGCGTACCTTGCCGGTAAGTTGGCGATCTGGTACGGCGCCATGTACGCGCTCCAAGTCGCTGTCGAACATCGTTTTCCCATTCCGCCTCCGCCTCCACCGGAATTCGGAAAGCAGCAAGTGATGTTTCTACACGACATGCCTTTTACGTTTGCCATTTTTGCTGTCTGGCTTGTCAGCGCAGGGCTATTTGGCCTCATCGTGTGGGACCATAGACGCCGATGCCGTAGCTGTCTGCGCCGCCTGATTATGCCAGTGTCGAGCGGTTCGTGGGGACACATGGTGACTTTCGGGCGTCCCAAAACGGAGTGGATCTGCCCGTTTGGACACGGAACGCTGAGCATTGAGGAACTGCAGATCACGGGACACAACATTCCCGATTGGCAGCCTCACGACGAGAATATCTGGAAAGAGCTAGAATCGTATTATCAAGCCCGGAAGTAACCGAGGTCA
This sequence comes from uncultured Acidobacteriaceae bacterium, assembly GCA_963795445.1. Taxonomy (GTDB): domain Bacteria; phylum Acidobacteriota; class Terriglobia; order Bryobacterales; family Bryobacteraceae; genus Bog-105. The sequence goes on from CAWCHX010000019.1 coordinate 45,905, forward strand.
GTGTCGGGCGTCCAAGAGTTGAGTAGTTCCGTTCCAGGCCAGACATTTGCCCGTTCGCATCCGAGTACCTGCCAAGCCGGGTTCTGCCCGCGGCGCCCGTCCTAACGGTCCCGTCCCGCGGTGGAAGAATGTCGTGCTCTTCAGCGCGATCGGCGTGGCGGTGATCGCGCTGATCGTTATCGCGTCGTATTACGCCAAGTACGCCCGGCTGACAGACGAAAAGCTCACACAGGGACCCTTTCCCAACTCATCGCTGCTTTACGCCTCCCCCCAATCGGTGGGCATTGGCGATCCGGGAACACCGCTTGCGTTTGCCTCCAGACTTCGCGAAAGCGGCTATTCAGAAGACGCGCGCACAAATCCGGCCGGGTGGTACCACCTGCGTCCGAATGCAATTGAGATTTTCCCTGGGGATCACTCGTACAACGGCTCCGAGGCGGGCGTGCTCCGCTTTGACGATGGCAAAATCTCTTCCATCATTGCGCTGAGCGACAACTCTCCCCGGACAGAATACGCGCTGGAGCCGCAGTTGTTGAGCAGCATGTACGACAAGAACCGAGAAAAGCGCCGCCTGGTGAGGTACGACGATATTCCGCCGGTATTGGTACACGCCGTCATTTCGATCGAGGATAAACGGTTCTTTCAGCATTCCGGCTTCGACCCCTCGCGGATCGTTAAGGCGGTTTTTGTCGATGTTAAGCAACATCGCAACGCGCAAGGCGCGTCCACAATTACGCAGCAGCTTGCTAAAAACCTATGGCTGGATAGCCGCAAAACCTGGACGCGCAAATTTGACGAACTGCTGATCACGATTCATCTGGAGCGCAAGCTCACCAAACAAAAGATTTTTGAGTACTACGCGAACCAAGTGGATCTGGGGCGCCGCGGCTCTTTCGCAATTCGCGGGTTTGGCGAGGCCGCGCAAGCTTATTTCGGCAAAGACATCCGTCAATTGACCCTGCCCGAAGCGGCGACTCTGGCGGGCCTAATTCAAGAGCCAAGCTTTCGAAATCCGGTTCGCTGGCCGGAACGCGCGAAGGCGCGGCGCAATGTAGTGCTGGCGCGGATGCTCGACAACCACTATCTCTCTCAAGCGCAATATGAGGCGGCAGTTCAAGCGCCGATGGTGGTAGCGAGGCAGGGGATCGAATCGGCCGATGCTCCGTACTTCGTCGATCTGGTCAACGAACGCCTCGCTGACGAATTTCAAGACCACGATTTTCAGGATTCCGGATCGAAGATCTATACGACGCTAGACCCGGATCTGCAGCGGGATGCAGCCGAAGCTGTGGCTAGCGGCATGCGCGAGGTGGATGCAATCGTTGCCAAGCGGCATAAAGAGGGCGCGCCGATCGAAGAGCCGCAGGTGGCGTTGATCTGCCTGGATCCGCACACCGGCGAAGTGAAGGCGTTGATCGGAGGCAAGAACTACGGCGTCAGCCAACTGAATCATGTACTGGCGAAGCGTCCCTCCGGAAGCGCGTTCAAGCCGTTCGTGTACGCGGCCGCGCTCAATACGGGTTTATGGGGACGTCCCGATCCCATTACCGCTTCGACGATTTTTCAGGATGAGCCCCGCACTTTTTTCTATGACGGAAAACCGTATGAACCGGTCGATTACCACCACGGGGAATGGATGGGCGACGTCACTCTGAAAACGGCTTTCGCGAAGTCTCTGAATGTGCCTGCGGTCGAAGTTGCCGAAGCAGTGGGTTACGGAACAGTCGCTCAGCTAGCGCACAGCGCGGGTCTGGCCGATATTCGCGCGACTCCAGCCATGGCGTTGGGATCTTATGACGTCACGCCTCTCGAGATTGCTGGAGCTTATACGGCGTTCGGCAATCGCGGGGTGATGGTACAGCCGCGGATGATTTCACGGATTGTCGATAAATCCGGCGATGCGGTCTGGTCGTCGCAGCCCGAGACGAAGAAGATTCTGGATCCGCGCATCAATTTCCTAGTGGTGACGCTGATGCAGGAGGTGCTCCGAAGCGGCACCGGCGCGGGCGTGCGCGCGCGTGGATTTTCGCTTCCGGCCGCGGGAAAAACAGGTACCGCTCACGACGCGTGGTTCGCCGGATTCACGACGAAATTATTGTGCGTTGTGTGGGTGGGGCTGGATGACTATCAGGACTTGAAAATCGACGGCCCTAAAGCCGCAGTTCCGATTTGGACAGAGTTCATGAAGCGGGCTCACAAGCATCGCGCCTACCGGGACGTTACGCAATTCGAAGTGCCCGAGGGGGTGGTGAGCGCGCAGGTCGATCCGCTTACGGGCGATCTGGCCACCAGCGCATGCCCCAGAGTGGATACCGAATATTATTTGCTAGGCACGCAACCTGTTCAGTTCTGTCCGCTGCACCAGGGCGGCGCTACCGAGATTGCCGGATGGGAGACCTCCGCGCCTGTAGCGCCGGGCGCGGCAAATGTTCCAGCGCAGCCGGGCGCAACGCCAGCGGCGAACCCGCAGGATCTTAACGCTCAAAACCAGCAGAAGAAGCAGAGCGAGCCGAAGCCCGGCCTGTTCGATAAGCTGAAAAGCATTTTTCACTAAACGTTGCTGGTTCCCACGCTCGATTTAAAAGGTATACACTAAACAGACAAGGGGGATCCGTATGATCTCTTTGCTAGGTATCCGTCTCGCCTGCTGGTCTGTCGTGTTTTGTTCCGCGCCGCTCGGAATTCTCGCACAACAAGCTCCTATAGGATCAAATAGCTTCCGGGCGTCCGCAGGGTCTGTTCCGTCGGCCAATCCCGTTGTTCCCAAGCCCATTTCGACTGAGGTGCGCGGCGACATCTACATGGCGCGCAAGATGTATCGCGAAGCTATCGATATGTATCGGCAGGGACCGCCGGATTCGGCTGTTCTAACCAACAAGATCGGCATTGCTTTTCATCAATTGATGCAATTAGATTTGGCCAAGAAGAACTACGAACGCGCCATTAAGCTGGATCCGAAGTATTCCGAAGCGATTAACAATTTGGGGACTATCTACTATGCCCAAAAAAGCTACCGGCGCGCGATTGGCTATTACAAACGCGCCCTGAGGTATACGCCTCCCTCGGCTTCGATTTATTCCAACCTGGGCGCCGCTTACTTCGGCCGCAAGGACTACAAACGAGCGACCGAGTACTACGAAGAGGCGCTTAAACTTGATCCGGACGTGTTCGAGCATCACAGCACGTTCGGCACATTGATGCAGGAGCGGACTGTCGACGAAAGAGCTACCTTTCATCTCTACCTGGCGAAGTTCTACGCAAAGACGGGCGCAAACGATCGTGCGTTAATCTATTTGCGTAAGGCTCTTGAAGAGGGAGTCAAGGATCGCGAAAAGATTCCAAGCATGCCAGAATTCGTTTCATTGAAGACAGATCCCGCTTTCAAACTGCTTCTGGCGGAAAACCCCAAGCCCTTATAAGAGGACTTCCTGCCCCCGAAATCCCGTGTTGGTTTAGTTGCAGCCCTGATCTTCTGTTCGAGTTGCTCGCACGTTCCGAGCAACTCTCTCCGTAGGATTGCGATTCTTCCGGCAAACATCCTGATTGCAGATGCAGCATCCGAGTGGATGAGCGCCGCCGTGCCGATGGTTTTGCAACAGGATCTCACTACTTCCAAAAATATTTTGCCCGCCGCAGGCGGGGCGACCGAGGCTCTACGAACCACCGTCGAAAACCGGCACGGGCGGATCAGTATGGAAGCGACCCTCACCGAAATCGCAACGCAGCGCAACCAGGAGGTGATTCGGGTGGAAGGGACAGCCTCAGGCGGTATACTCCCCCTCTTGAATGCCTTGGCTAAACGTCTGGATGCGCGCGCGACGGATTTCTCGACGAAGAACGAGCGGGCACTACAGGCGCTTGTTGGAGCCGCACAAGCAACGAGCCTGGAGACCCGAATCCGGATGCTAAACGATGCAATCAGCGCCGACTCTGGGTTCGGTCTCGCATATATCACGTTGGCGAGGACATTGCGCGAGCCGGAGCAGGTAGCAACGATTTTGGCGACAGCGTCGAGTCATCGCAACGCATTCACGGCGGTTGATCGAGCGTGGGTCAACGTGCTGGCCACTCGCATCTCGCACGCGCCGCTCCCGCAGCAAGAACAGGCCTTTAGCGCGCTTCTGCAACTTGCCCCAAATGACACGGATGCGCTTGCGGCGCTCGGGTCGGAGCGATTCTTGTCAGGGGACGCAAGCACGGGTGAACGCTTGCTGAAGCGGGCGCTGGAACTCAGTCCCGGCAATCCGAATGCGCGCCGCCAACTGGCGGAAGGGCTGTTCGAGAGCAGGCGATTCGCCGATGCGGAGAAGGACTTTCTTGGCCTTGATAACAACCCGGCCATTCTGCCGGAGCTGGCAGTGTGCATCTTGCTGGAAGGCGACACGGCTCGCGCGGACGCCGTCTTCGACCGGTATTTGGCGCTTCGTCCGGCGAACGATCCATTCGCTACCATTTTGCGGGGCACCTGGCTGGCGCTATCGGGACGAAGGCTGAAGGCCATCGACGTTCTCAATAAGACCGACTTCGCCGATCCGGCACTGCGCTCGGTTGCGTTTAGTCAAATTGCTATCTGGCAGCTCATGGATCGCGATGTCACAGACGCGAAGAAGAACGCGACAGTGGCGTTCGAGTCAACCAGGCGTCCCGATTCGTTGGGAGCGGTCGCCGTTCTCATCGTTCAAAACGATTTGGCCGCCTCGCAATGGCGCGATCGGGTGAATGCGCTGAAAGTGAACGAAGAGGCTAAGCAGACCGTTCTAGGCTACGGGCTCTTTCTTAACGGCCATTATCCGGAGGCAGCGCAGGTATGGCAGGAAATCACGCAACGTTCGGGCGGAGCTGATTTACGCGCGCGAACCATGTTTGCGGCGTCTCTCGATCACATGGGCAAAAACGATGACCCCAGGCGAGTGCTGGTGCAGCCGTTCGTGCCGGAATTCGGAGATCTATTTGCGGCTGTTTCCTTCGGGGAGATGCGGCGGCTCCTGAAATTACCGGGGCACTGATCCCTTAGTGTCGGGAGGAACGATACGGTGTTCCTTCTTCTCCCAAGGTTTAGGCTGATGGCCCGTATCGCGCTGGTAAACGCGATCGTACATGTGCTTCGGCGTGGTGGTGCCGAGCGAAGTGTTATAGAGGTTCACCAGATCCAGCGCCTCTTTGACGTCATCCTCGAATTCGTGCAGAGCTTTCAGTTGCTCCGCTTCCGCCGGGATGCGTTTCCCAGAAGGTGTTTCAAGGAACATCTGGTAACCGGCACTTAATAGAGTGGCGACCTGGGAGCCCACCAGGACGCCGGCTTTTTCGATTTCAGGCTGGTTCTTTCCTTCATCGCCAATGATTGCGCCAATTCCGTTCTTCGCGATCCGCACGCGGCCGTCGGGCAGGGTCTCGGTTGCGAACCCCGCCTTCCTCAACAAATCCACGCGTTCGGCAAAAGAAGGTATCTTTGGGCGATCGCGGCGAAAGAACATACCTTTAGTATAGAAGCGGATATGTTCACTCCCAAGATTCCGATCGCAGCCATTACCGATGAGTTCTCTCCGAAACTGGGCGATGCGATTCCGGTGATGAAGGAGATCGGCATGAGTGCCGCGGAACTGCGCGTGATTGACGGCAAGAATATCTTGGACCTGGGAGAAGAGGAGTTGAAACGAACTAAAGAGGCCCTGGACGCGGCGGAATTGCCGGCGATTTCTATCGCGTCGCCGTTGTTGAAGTGCGTACTGCCGAATGGACCCGCTCTCGATAGCCGGTTTCAGCACGATGCATTCGCTTCGAAACATACTTTCGAGGATCAGCCCAGGCTGACCGAGCACGCTTTCAGAGTCGCGAATATGCTTGGAGCAAAGATTGTTCGGGTATTTTCCTACTGGCGGACGGTAGAGCCTGAGGCCTGCTTTGACGAAGTTATGCAGGCGCTGATCCGCCTGGCGACGCTGGCCGAGAAGGAAGGCCTGATCATTGGACTGGAGAACGAACATGCCTGTAATGTAGGCACCGCGGCCGAGACCATGCAGGTCCTGCACTTCGTGCCGCACCCGAATTTGATGATGGTGTGGGACCCCGCTAATGCTATGGTTGCCGGCGAAGATCCGTTTCCGGGGGGCTACTCCCGGCTGGCGAAAGAACGGATTGTTCATGTGCACGCAAAGGATTGTCACATGGAGGGTGACAAGCCTGTGTGGGGCCCGTTGGGGACGCGCAGCGTGCGCTGGAAAGAGCAGATTGCCGCGCTGCTTTCCGATGGGTACAAGGGCTATATCAGCCTGGAGACTCACTGGCCGGGGCCAGGCGGCAACAAGCTGGAAGCAAGCCGGATCTGCGGGTGGAACCTACGCGGGCTGGCCGCCGCTTAGCTCCTGGGGCTCATCGCCCAAGTAGTGATCCAGCATCAAATAATATGCGACGTAATCTCGAACGGCATCGGCGAGGGGTGTCATCGGCTGGGTGAAACCGGCTGAACGAAGTTTTGTAATCTCCGCGCGGGTGAAGTATTGGTACCTATGCTGCAAGTGCAGTGGCATTTCGATGAACTCGATTTCCGGGGTCCGGCTTACCGCAGCGAAAATCGGCTTCACCAGCGAAAGCCAAGTGTTGGCCTCTCCTGAACCGATGTTGAAGAGCCCTCCGCCATCGACCTTTTCCGCCAGGAACACCGTCGCCGCCACGGCATCCTTGACGTAGAGGAAATCGCGCCGCTGCTCCCCATGGTGGAACTCCGGCCGATAGCTCTTGAAAAGCGAAACTCGCCCAGTTTCCCGAATCTGGTGAAAAGCTTTGTTAACGACGCTGCGCATTTCGCCCTTGTGATTTTCATTGGGGCCAAAGATGTTGAAGTATTTCAGGCCGGTAATTTGGGGCAGGATACCAGTGCGCTCGGCGTAGCAGTCGAAGAGATGCTTGGAGTAGCCGTATATGTTCAGCGGCCGCAGACTGGCAAGCGGAACTGACTCTGGAAGGCTGGCCTCGAGGCCGCCGTACGTCGCGGCGGAAGAGGCATAGACAAAGCGCCTGTCACCTTCAAGGGCGAATCGGGCTAGCGCCTTGGTGTATTCAAAGTTATTGTGAATCAGGTACGCAGCATCGGTCTCGGTAGTTGACGAGGATGCACCCAAATGGAAGACGACCTTCACGTCGCCGAAGAGTTGCGGTGATACTTCCAAGCGCTTGAGGAGATCGCCGGCTTCGATGTAATCGGCGAACTGAAGCGGCACGAGGTTCTTCCATTTTTCATCGTTGCCAAGAAAATCGGCGACCAGGATGTTATTAAAGCCGCGTCGATTCAGTTCCCAAATCAGCGCGCTGCCGATAAAGCCGGCGCCACCGGTGACAAGAATCCTACCTCGGGAGAGATCGGTCATCTCTTTACTCAGGAAGCACTGACGATGAGCAAAGGCACCTTGACGTGATGGCGTACGGCATTAATGGTGGTGCCAAAGATTAGATCTTTAAGCCCGCGATGCCCATGCTGGGCCATGATGACAAGATCGGGATGTAGATCGTGAACGGCGGCGGCGATTTCCTTGGCCGGACTATTTCCATGGCGCACGACAACCGTGACGTTCACGTCTTGCTCACGGAGAGAGCGAACAATATTGGACAGGTAATCCTGGCCCTCCGCGATTTCGGCGGTGGAGGATAGCGAGCCGAACATCTGGCTGGTTACGCCCTCCTCCACGTGCAGGAGAATGATTCGCGCTTGATGCATTCGAGCAAGCGCCAATGCATTCCCCAAGGCTTCGTGATCCGCGTCGCTATGATCGAGCGGGACCAAAATGTTCGAGTAAACGCGGGAAGGGAACACAGGCGCAGCTTCATCAGGCAGGGTAACGGCGACGCGTTCCGCTGCAGGGGGCGCGCTGCGAAGCCAGGGCCAAAATCCCATTAGGCCGAGAAGCGCCGCGAAGCCGATTGCTGCCAGGATCGAAACGCCGATCACGAGCGGGCGATAGCTGCCGCTACTCAGTGCCCAGGCGCCGATCTGGTTCCACAGAAGCCAGATATTCAAAACCAGAATGAATGCAGCACATAACCAAGCACCCATTTGCAGCCAAGCGGTATTCGCGAATTCGCCCATACGTTTGCGGTCGCTGGTGAAGTGCACCAGCGGGATTACCGCGAAGGGTAGTTGCAGACTTAGAATCACCTGGCTCAAGATGATGAGCTTGTAAGTGCCGGCGTCGCCGAACAAGTAGATGGTAATGACCGCCGGCGTAATGGCGAGAAAGCGGGTCACGGCCCGCCGGAGCCAAGGCTGCATGCGGAACCGCAAGAAACCTTCCATAACGATTTGTCCGGCCATGGTTCCCGTTAGCGTGGAGGATTGACCGGAACAGAGCAATGCGCCACCGAATAGCACACTTGCGGCCGTGGTCCCGAGTAAGGGCGAAAGAAGCTGATGGGCCTGTTGGATTTCGGTGACGATAATGTGCCGCTTGAAGAATACCGCGCCTGCCATAACCAGGATGGCTGCGTTGACAAACAGAGCCCCATTCAGCGCAATAGTGGAATCGATCAAGTTGAATCGGCAGGCGACGCGCTTGTCCTCCTGCCTCTCGCCGATACGCCGCGTCTGCACCAGCGCCGAATGGAGATACAAGTTGTGGGGCATGACTGTCGCGCCGAAGATCGCGACTGCCACGTAAAGGCTTTGCGAATTGAGACGCGGCAACAAGCCTGTGAGAATTTCGGCTCCGTGGGGGCGCGCGAAAAAGATCTCAAAGGCAAAACAGATGGCTATGATCGCGATCAGGGCGAGGACGAAGGCCTCGACCATGCGGATGCCGAGCCGGCTGAACCACAGGATCAGCAAAGTGTCGGCCGCAGTCAGAAGGACACCAATTAAGAGCGGCAGATGGAATAAAAGATTGAGGCCGATGGCGGCGCCTAAAACCTCCGCTAGATCGCAGGCAACGATGGCTAGTTCGCAAAGCAACCAGAGCGTGTACGATACCGACCGGGGATATTCGTCGCGGCAAGCTTGGGCAAGGTCGCGGCGCGCGACTATTCCCAAACGCGCGCTGAGCGTCTGCAACAACAGCGCCATGAGATTGGAGAGAACGAGAACCCATAGGAGCCGGTAACCGAAGCGGGCGCCGCCTTCCAGATCCGTGGCCCAGTTGCCCGGGTCCATGTAACCGACACTGACCAGATAAGCGGGCCCGGCGAAGGCAAACAGACGCCTCCAGAATTGGGTCTGAGATGTGCCAACACTCTCATGGACCTCGGGCAGAGAATATTCCCGCGAGTCCACAGAACGACGTGAGGTGGAATCTTCGGTCGGCTGAGAAAGCGCGGCCTCATCCATACGCATACCTAATTCCTAGTATGGCGTGCTACCGAACAAGGGAAGGTTTGTGGATCTGAGAAAGAACGATCGCTCCCGGACCCCGATCCACGAAGAGACCGGGAGCGTTTGCTGATTAGAGTGTGCTCGATCCGCGGGCGACCGGCTTATCCGTCTTAGCGTAGTCCGCCGAAGCTTCGCCTGTTGAAGAAATGTCTTCCGCTCCAGTGTGCTTGAGGATGTCCTTAGCTTTCTTCACCCAATCACTGTTGTCGCAGTGTACGGAGAGAAGGATGCCGCCTTCTTTGATACGGCCTTCGTAGCGCTTGGCTTCATACTCCGGGATACCCATTCCAACTAGAGCGCCGATGATGCCGCCGACAACTCCGCCCGATCCTATCCCGGCCAGAGTGGCCATAATGGGACCCGCCGCAATGAACGGCCCAAGGCCTGGAATAGCTAAGGCGCCGATTCCCGCCAGGAGCCCGAGTGTTCCGCCAATTGCTCCGCCGGCAACCACGCCGGTCGTGGTGCCTTCGGGAGCTTTGGTCTGCTTCTCGTGGGCGAAATCTTTTGTTCCCACATTATCCTGCAACAGCACCGAAATATCTTCGTTGCGGAAGCTCGACGCGAGCAGCCGGTCTACGGCGTTCTCTGCCATTCCGCGAGTCTTATAGATGCCATAGGCGACTGTATTTTTTCCTGCCATTTATTTCTCCTTAATCCTCAATTTCGTTTACTTACGGTCTTCCTTAACGGTCAGTTCATTGGTCACGTTGCCGTCGCCGGCGTGTTTCCGCGCGTGCTCCTCGATAGCTCGCTTCTCGTCTTCGGAGTGAACGGGCCCTCTGAGGGTTACTCTGCCGTGGTTCGAAATAATTTTGACGTTATGCCCGTATGTCGATAGCGACTTATCGCTAACTACCTCTTGCCTGATGCGCTTGGTCATTTCGCGATCAGAGACATTGTTCTTGGCTTGGTCCGCCGTCGGTTGCGAATTGTTCCGATCCTGTTTGTTCACGGCCGTGTTGTCCGGCGCGCGATTCTGCGCAGCCAACATGTTGGCCGGTAGAACTAAAGCCAGCGATAGCATGGTTCCGCACGCTAGAGCTGCAAAACTTCGAGTCATGTTTCTTCCCCCGTTCCGTTGAAGCACGATAAGGGCCAGCACGATCGAACGGCCTGTGCACGGCAACAATACACCGTGACAACCGCCGAAGGAAGGCAGCATCGTATTGATACGAGGAGGTTTGTGTTGTGAACGACGCATCCCGCTCTCGTACAAGATCCGCCGTTTAAATCTGTTTAGGCGGTCGCGGCAGGGGTAATTTTTTCCGGCGTGCCAGGGTTTCTGACCGGTCTTGACGATGGGGCGGCTGTCTCGCGGCAGGGAAGGGCAGACCTAAATCATGAGAAGATTGGGTCCAATTACTTGCAGCTAAGTGATTGAAAACACTAGTTAATCGGCTCAGTTGCCCGGGTGGTATAGTGCCTATAGCCCTAAACTTCGGGCGGGGGATATTCGGCGGACGTCCGAGAGCCCTGGAAATCTACTCAGTGACCATGTTAAGAGACACAGCAAATCACCCAGATTGGGCGAGGCTTTCGGGAACGATCCTGGAGGGCGGATACGAGGTCGAAGAGCTTATCGAGGCGGACGACTCGCGTGCGAAATACGGGCTCCGTGTTCTTGGGGACCGCAGCATAGACGCATTCCTGAATGTGTTTCGAGCCGACCTGCCTGCGGCAGAGGAGCAGATCGGTATTTGGCAAATCGCCAGACAGCTACAACATCCGAATTTGAGCGTGCCGCTGACGTCCGGACTGCTGCAAACTGATGGCGTGCTAGTTTACGTTGGCTCAAGAAAACCTAGCGAGACTTTAAGTGAAGTACTACGTGAGCGAGCCTTGAAGGAGTCGGAAGCCGGTGAGATCCTTTTGAGCATCTCGGGCGCACTGGAGTATCTGCATGCACGAGGGTTAGTGCAGGGGTGTATTTCTCCTGAAGAGATTTTGGCTGTCGGGGACTCTATCGAACTCTCCACAGAGAGCATTCGACGGGTAGGCGCGAGACCAAGTTACGGAGTGAAGCGAACTAGATATCGCGCTCCGGAGAGCGGTGACGAAAATATCACGCCGGAAGCGGATGCCTGGTGCTTAGGCGCGACACTATTTGAGGCGTTGACGCAAAAAGATTGCGCGGAGGGTTGCCGCGAACAATCTGCTCAACTACCTGGACGCTTTGGACTGATCGTGGAGCGCTGCTTGGATCCTAATCCACAGACCAGGTGCACACTGCGCGAGGCGGTGGCTCTCTATAGGCAAGTTCAAGTTTCAGCGGCGCCACAAGTTGCGCAAAAGGCAACGCCGGCAGTTGCACGATCCCCGGAAATATCTCCGGTGAAAGTCAAACTGCAGCGTCCTGTAAGTGAAACGCGGAGCGGTCGAACGTGGGTTTATGCAGCGGTTGGATTGATTGTCGTGCTGCTTCTTATTTGGGCCGCCCGGCCGAAGCACACGGCGCCGCCCAGTGGAATAGCCGCCACAATGCCATCCAAGGCGGCCTCAGCCGGACCAGGGAGTGCGTGGGAGACTCGAACCTTGGCGCGCCGAAGCGAATTCCGCCAAGCCATACCGTCGCGCGGAGAGCGCCAAGCCTGACACTCCCACGCTGCACGGAGCTGTTTGGCGCGTAGTGCTTTTTACCTATGGTCACGCCGACGATGCCGAGAGGAAGGCAAGTTCCGTGAAGGAACAGCACCCGGAGTTAGATCCGCAGGTATTTTCGCCAAAGGGCCATGCCACACTTTACTTAGTGACAATCGGCGGGCGTATGAGTCGCGAGGATGCCGCTCGATTGCGGCAAAAGGCTTTAGGGTTGGGCCTGCCCAAAGATTGTTACATCCAAAATTACAAGCAATAAGTGAATAAGTACTCGCCGGTACTGTTATTTAACTGCACGGGCAAAAAATGATCTAGAGAGCTGATCTGATGGGTGCGCTCGTATCGTAGCGTCAGTAGGAGAATCCCATGAGATTTCTTTCGCTTGTAATACCAGTGGCGCTCCTCGCTTCGATTGTTGTGCCCGTAAATGCACGTGCCGTACACTCGACGCAGAACTTTACTCTTAGTGAGAAATTGCAGATTCCGGGGGCGGTGCTTCAGCCGGGCGATTATACCTTTTCAGTTGAAGATCGCTTGCAGGATAGGGCGATTGTTCGGATTACAAGCGCGGACGGAAAGAAGCACTTCCTGGCTCTCACGGTTCCCGACGCCAAATTGCCGCATGCAAATGCAGATGGCTTGATCTTTTTCAGCTCTGTCGATTCCAGGAAGCAGGTTTTGCGTGGATGGAAATGTCCGGATTGCAGGGCTGGCTTGGAGTTTGTGTATCCGAAGGCCGAAGCGGCGAAAATCACCGACGCGAGCGCAGAGTCTATTTTGGCAGTAGATCCGCCGTACGATAAGCTGCCGGCGAATCTTTCCCCGGATGACATGAAGGTAGTGACGCTTTGGTTGCTCTCTCCGCAACGGATTACGGCCAAGAACAAAGGAGAGGGTGTGAGCGCGGAGAAGTACGCCGAGGTGAGGCCGGCGAGCGAACCAGTGGAGCAAGTCGCTCTGGCGCAGCCGCATCGCAGATTGCCCAAGACCGCCAGCAACACCTTTTCACTGGCTTGGTGGGGCCTACTGCTCATGGCGGGGGGAATCGGCGCGGGCGCATTGCGTCGCCGGCGCGCAGAAGGATAACGGCGGACACAGCGAGTTTCACGATGTCGCCAGAACATCAAAGCATCTGCGAATTGAATCATTTTCCGCAAATGAGCGTGATTCGGCATTCCGCCAGGGAAGAGCGGCCTGTGCTCAGCCTCGGCGCCGAGATGAAGAATCAGTGGAAGAAGCTGGGTTTGGCGATAGGGGTGGGATTGTTTTTCGGGATCGCCGCTGCTGCGCTCGGCTCAAGGGGCGAGCTCATGCCGTCCGCGTTAGACGGTACCCGCGTTTCATACGCTATTCCTGCTACGCCTTCCGGGCAAGTGTCTCCTTCTAAAACTCGAGTAAACAATACAGAGGAATTAGAAAAACTCCAGGCCCGAAACCGGCGCCTGGAAGCCCTGGTCGCCGTTCTCCGCCGACGGGGAGAACATCCGGGGCGAGTTTCGCAATCGCGAGGCGTTTCCGAAAGGATCAACGAAGCGGGGCAATGAAGCGCCGGGCCGGATCTCTGCTTTTCATCGCGGGGGCGTTTCTATTCTGTAAGGCTGGTTGGAACTTACTGTGCTGTGAGACATTCCAAAGTCATCCAGAGTGGTTTACTTCGTCTTCGACGCAGGCGTTACTTCCTTCCATAACATCGGGTGACGCGATAACGACGCACTTACTGGCACATATTAGGCCAGGAGGAACGGCTCTGCGCGTTTTAGGAAGACTTGAGGTTCCGAGGCTCGGTATGTCCGTGCTGGTAGTGGAAGGCGATGATGAAGACAGCCTGAGTCTGGCAGCGGGTCATGTGCCGGGAACGGCCGGACTCGGTGGTCTTGGAAATGCCGTTGTCGCAGGCCATCGCGATACGTTGTTCCGCCCGCTACGCAAGATCAAAGCAGGCGATCGGATTCGCATATGCGCCGGGAAAACGTTCGAGTACGTGGTTGACGATGTGCGAATTGTAAATCCCGATGACGTGAGCGTTCTTAGGGATCGTCATGAAGGAATATTGACGCTGATCACCTGCTATCCATTCCGCTATAGCGGGGATGCGCCGAAGCGCTATATCGTTCAGGCCAAGTTGCTCGGAACTTAACGACACAAAAAAAGCCGGAAGAGAACGTTGCAGGGCGCTCTCTTCCGGTTTGCGGCTTTCGTTGGGAGGTGAATCGAAGTTAGGCGTGAGCGCTGCTCATCGTAATGGCTCCGTTAACGCCGTTCGGGAAGAAGCCGCCCTGGGACACGCCGGCTTGATTGCCGTATGCAAGGTAAAGGACTTGGCCGGGGGTCCTGGTGCTACAAAGACCCTGGCTGCTAAGAGAGAAATACTGGTTCGGATTTGAGGGAGGAGGAAGGATGTCGACGCCATCCAGCGGCGGCGCGGTTTGGATGTTTAAGCGAGCTACTTGCAAGCGAATATTGGCGACGTGCTCGGCTTCGGCAGCCAGGATTTGCGCGGCAGTGCCGACGACGGCGGCCGAAAGCAGGGGCGCGGCGCCCGAATACGCGCTGACTCCAATGTCTTCAAAGATTCTGGCGAGCTTGATGAAATCGTTTTCGCTGCCGAACCCAAAGCCTAGCGCGCCGAGATTGATATTCGGCTTCGCTACGGCCTGGTTACCTAATGCGCCACGAAGCAGGGCTACGTGAGCCCGTTCATCGGCGGCGATTTCGGCGGCAACTGCGCCGCTAAAAACGAGGCTGTTGGAGAACGTCACCTGGGAGCCACCCATGGTTGTCCCGCCGCTTGAAGGGTTCGATCCATTGGCGGTTCCATTAACGCCTACGCCAAAAGCAGTTATGGAAGTGTTGCTGACCGCGTAGGTGTAAAATTCAGCCTCTAAATACTCCAGGTTGAGCGCGAAGTTCAATATCTGGACGTCCATGCTTGTCTGGGCGTCCGCGCGCTTTAGGCCTATCGAACCCGCTGCGCCTACTGCTGCGGTCGCAAGCCCTAATTTTCTGACGAAGCTCCGCCGGTTGGATGCTTCCGCTACTACATCTGGAATGATACTCTTTGCCATTATTTAGCTCCGTGAAGTGTTAATTGATATTTGTGAATAGAACGGGTGAATAGTAATAGCCGGTTTATATTACAGCCGGCTACGGACGAGAGTTAGCGCGCTTGCGGCGGAGGAGGCCCAAAGCGAGCACTGGAATTGCCAGCCAAAACGTCGCAGGTTCTGGAACTGAACCGATGTTGACCGAGAAATTTGCATTGCGCTGCACACAGGGGGCTACATCCGACTGAAGGAACATGCCACCTGGATTTCCACAAAGGTCATCACCGGTCGCCGAGGGATCGCCGCCGAGAGCACTACTGAAGAAGAACTGAGGATTCGTGTTGTAATTCCCGTTGGCGACGTTCGGAAATTCGCTCACATCCAAAATATAGTTACCCGCAGCCAGAGTTGTCATGATGTAGGCGTCGTCGCACAGATGCGTGGCGCTGTCCATCTTGGCCCCTCCGCGACAACCGCCTGCCAAGCCGTCTCCGCCGTCGAATGCAACTACATTGCCCGTAGAAGCGGAAAATAGCGTTATATTTGGGACGAATCCGCCCGCAGCCGCCGTGGTTCCGTTCAGGTTCGTGCCGCCACCGTATGAATCAGAAGAGATGATCACGGATCCCGAGAGGGAAAGCAGTTGCGTGAAAACACTGCTATCGTTTCCCAGGGTTCCCGTGAACGTCATTGAAGCCGCTTGTGCCTGGTTAGCAGCCAGCGCACTTAGTAGTAAAGCTCCGAGAATCCACGTGAGCTTACTTTTCAAAATCATTTCTATAACTCCTCCAGAAGGTGATTGCTTACTTACTCTGTCACTCGGCTATACGAGACACGGACAAGGGAACGGATGATGAACCGGTAAACATTCGGGTACCGTAAACTAGCGCAAAATTTGTTGTAGAGATCTTTAGTTCGCGGCGTCTATCGAAGGGATAGATGAATCGGGCTCAGGGTGATGGTGAACTAGCGACAGAGTTGCGTAAACGCAATCCGCAGGCGCTAGCGACTGCGTATGACCGTTACGGCCAGATCGTCTATTCGCTGTTTCTGCGAATCACGCGCGATGAGAGCACCGCGGAGGATCTGGTGCAGGAACTGTTCATGCGTGTTTGGAACCGCTCGCGGGATTTTGACGCCACGAAAGGCTCACTAGGGGTCTGGATCCTCTCGATTACGCGGAACATGGCAATCGATCACGTACGTTCCGCTCAGGCCCGGTTTGCGACACGCCTGCGGCCTTTGGAGCACGCGGACCGGGTAGGGGCCACCGCTGCAGCGAGCGGGCCGGAATCCGCCATCGACCAAGCCAGGGCAGTGAGCGCGGCATTTTCAAATCTCAATTTCAATCAGAAACGAGTCTTGGAGCTCGCTTATTTCGAAGGTCTGTCACAAACCGAGATTGCGGCGCAACTGCAGGAGCCGCTGGGAACGGTAAAGAGCTGGGTGCGGTCGGCGTTGGACCGCTTGCGAACAGCCGTCAAAGAGGGTGCTGTCCGATGACACACGCCGAAATGGACGGGCTCTACGAGCTTTACGCACTGGGGGCGCTCGAGCCGGATCTTGCGGCCGAGATCGAGGAACATCTGTCGCAGCAATGTCCGGAATGCCTGGCGCGAGTGAGCGAAGCAGCGCAATTTTCGGCAGCGCTGGCCGGGATTGCTGAAGTAAAGAAAGCGCCGGCTAAATTGCGCGGACGGGTCTTAGAAAGCATCGCTCCAGCAAAATCCTCTAGAAACTGGATGTTCGCCGTAGGCGGCCTGAGCGCAGCCTGTATCGCGCTGCTTGCATTTGCCCTGTGGTCCGGAACTAGAATGCACAGGATGGGCGCCCAACTTGTTGTGGTTAGCGAGGATCGGGATCGCTTGCAGTCGACGCTAGAGGCCATGAACAGATCGGAGCGTAATCAACTCGCGGACGTCAGAAGTGAGCGGGACCAGTTGCGGTCTGCGCTTGGAGTGATGAGAAGCCCGGAAACGCGCAGCGTACGATTTGGAACCGAAAACGTTCCTCACGGATGGGTTTTTGCAAATCGTACGGGCGGGCTGGTATTTGTGGGCTCAAAGCTGCCACGCATAGGCAGCGATCGAATTCTCGAGCTGTGGCTCATGCCAAAGAGCGGCGCTCCCAGGCCCGCTGGGCTCTTCCGTCCAAACGCGGCTGGCGATTTTATCGACATCTCGCCGCTGGCCGTAGATCCTTCGCGGAATAAGGCGGTTGCAGTCAGCATAGAGCCACGGGAGGGTTCGAGCGCTCCGACCACGACGCCCATCCTGGTTGTGCCGTTGTAAATCGCGTGATGCGCTACGGCTTTGCTTCCGCGCCGACAGGCACGGGATTATCTTGCGACGGGCGCGCGCCACTTTCGGGAAGAGGAACGAGCATCTGTTCTTTGCGATAAATCAATGTCGAGGTGTTGTAGCTGGCGAGTTCGAATCCGTGCCCGTGCGTTATGGCGTCAGTTGGACAGGCTTCGACACAATAACCGCAAAAAATACAGCGGTTGTAGTCGATGTTGTATACCTTGGCGTAGCGTTCGGCCCCGCTGAAACGGGCTTCGGCAGTGTTTTCGGCTGCTTCGATGTAGATGCAGTCGGCTGGACAAGCCGCGGCGCAGAGAAAGCAGGCGACGCACTTCTCGAGGCCGTTTTCGTCGCGTTGAAGAACGTGAGCGCCGCGATAACGCTCTTCAAGTTGAGCTGGGCCGTCCGGGTATTCTTCCGTGATGGCAGGTTGCAGCATCTCCTTAAAGGTGATGCCCATGCCCCGCGCAATCGCTGCCGCCGAGCCGATTACTTCCCCGATGTTCGCCATCTGATTTCAGGTTAACGCAGTGGTTATCTCCGGCGTGTGGCTGTCAGATGGGTAGAATCGTGTCGTGCGGGTAGTTCTGCTGTTCCTCCTCAGCGCTATTCTCCTGTTCGGCGAGACTTTCAAGCTTTATCTCAAAGATGGGGATTATCACCTCGTGCGTGAGTACCAGGTCTCGGGCGATCGCATCAGGTATTACAGCACCGAGCGTGGCGATTGGGAAGAAATTCCGAAAGAGTTAGTCGATTTAGAAAAGACAGAGCGGGAACGGAAGGCTAAGGACGAGGAGACCGTAAGAGAGGCGCGAGAAGAAGATGAGGAAGAGAAGGCTGAACGCGAGCAGCGTCGAGAGATCGAATCGATTCCCATGGACCCCGGCGCTTATTTCAAAGAGGGCGACCAGGTAAAAGCGCTCAAGCTGGCGGATTACCAAGTCATCACGAGTAAGAAGCGGAAAACGCTGCAAGTGCTTTCACCAATCCCGCTGGTTCCTGGCAAGGCTTCGGTAGTGATCAAGGGAGAGCATTCGGAATTCGGGTTCAACGAAGCGCGCCCCGACTTTTATCTCCGGTTGGCAAAAGAAGAGAGGTTCGGAATCATAAGTCTTACGCCCAAGAAAAATCTACGTTTGGTCGAGGACATTTCCATTGTTCCGGTCTCGAAAGAGAGCATAGAAGAGCGTAAGCAGATGGAGACGTTCCAGCAGCAATTAGCCAGCGGGCTGTACAAAGTGTGGCCTGAGAAGCCGCTCGCGCCGGGTGAATACGCGCTGGTGGAGTATTCGGATACCGAAGACAAAGAAGATATCCAGTTGCTTGTATGGGATTTCGCGGTCAGAGGCAAATAAACAAATTTAGCCGGCTATTCATATCTCAATGCTTCGGCAGGCGCGATGCGGGAAGCGCTGCGAGAGGGGTGCAGCGTCGCGAACAAGCTTGTCAGCAGCGCGAGGGCGGCCACCCAGATGCCATCCGTCCAGTGGCTCTGAAACGGAACATAGCTGAGCGCGTAAACTTGCTCGTCCAGCCGGAGCCACCGGTAGTGATTGAAGAGCGCGGCGGCCGAGTAGCCAATGGTGAGGCCGATGATACAGCCCAGGCCACCGATGATCAGTCCCTGGAGTACGAAAATGCGCTGAATCTGCTGGCGGCGGGCGCCCATGGATAAGAGAATCGCGACATCGCGATGCTTCTCCATCACCAGCATTACAAGCACCACCAGAATGTTGAGCGCGGCGACAAGCTCAATCAGGCTGACGGTTATAACGCTCACCAGCTTTTCCAGCCTGAGCGCGTTCAACAATGACCGGTTCTGATCCATCCAGGTGCTGGCGATGAGTTTCGGACCGGTGATCTGTTCGGCTTGGCGCGCGACTTCCGGCGCGTCGAAAATATCATCGAGACGAAGCTCGATCGTATTGACGACGTCATTGAGATCAAGCACGCGCTGCGCGGCCGCAAGGGACGTGAACGCCCACATGGAATCGAGATTGTAAAGACCGGATTCGAATATACCGGCAACTCGAAAATGGAACATGCTGGGCACAACGCCTAAGGGCGTGAGCTGGCCTTGGTAACTGATGACAGTGACGGGACTGTGAAGGACGACACCGGCCTGCTCAGCGAGTGCGGAGCCTAGAACGATATCGTAGTCTGTCCCGGGGGCGCTGAAGCTCGAAAGCGAGCCAGCTTTGAGGTGGCGAAGCATTTCCGGAACAGGAGCGCCGTTACCCAAAGGAACCCCTTTGAGGACGGCGCCGGAGCCCATCAGCGGCCCCTTCAGTGCCACTTGCCCATAAAGGCCAGGAGTGGCGCGGATGACGTGCGGAATACGACGCAACTTAGGAATTAGCTCCTCCCAGTTCTCGATGCCATAAGCTGGATTCCGCTCGAGAATATTGACGTGAGCGGTCGCGCTGAGAAGGCTGGATTGGAGGGTACTTTGAAAGCCATTGTTGATGGCGAGCGCGACGATGAGCGCGGTTACGCCAGCGGCAACACCGAGGATGGAGATTACGGTGATGACTGAAATAACCGTCTGTTTTCGCTTCGCGCGCAAATAGCGCAGAGCGACCATCCATTCGAAGCGAGACATAGCCGATTCAGGGGACTAGCTCACGGAGGCGACCGACGAGACCGATATCGTCTTCAGGCCGTAGCAGAGGAAACAGGATCACATCGCGAATTGACTTGGAATCTGTAAGGATCATGGTCAGGCGATCGATTCCGACGCCTTCGCCGCCGGCAGGGGGCATACCGTAGCTGAGGGCGCGAATGTAGTCTTCGTCCATGACGTGCGCTTCTTCGTCGCCGCCCGCCTTACGGGCAAGCTGCAGCTCAAAACGGCGGCGCTGTTCCTGCGGATCGTTCAGCTCCGTGAAAGCGTTGGCGATTTCCATGCCCGGCGGCGTAAATTTCAAAACGTTCCACGAATTCGGGTTCATCGCGCTTGTTCTTGGAAAGCGGCGAGACTTCCACCGGAAAATCGTAAATGATGGTGGGATCCAGGAGCTGATGCTCAGCGTGCCTTTCAAATAAATCTACAAGCGCAGTACCCGGAGTGGTCTCTTTGGAATGACGGAGCAGCCATTCCGGATCGCGTATGTTATCGAGCGTGGGCTTTTCCGCCTCGGGCCAAAACTCGAGCACGGCTTCGCGCATGGAGAACTGACGGAAATCCGCGAAGTCGATGGCGCGCCCTTGATATGTGACCTGAGCAGATCCGGTCGCGTCGATCGCCACGTCACGAAGCAGATCACGGGAGAGCTGCATCATGCCGCGATAGTCCGTGTATGCCTGGTAAAGCTCCAGCATCGTGAACTCGGGATTGTGCTGCGTGGAGATGCCTTCGTTGCGGAAGTTCCGATTGATTTCATAGACGCGCTCGATGCCGCCGACGACCAGGCGCTTCAGATAGAGTTCAGGAGCAATGCGCAGATAAAGGTCGAGGTCGAGAGTGTTGTGATGTGTAACGAAGGGACGCGCCACCGCGCCGCCATAGAGCGGCTGCATCATGGGGGTCTCGACTTCGAGAAAACCGCGCTCGTCCAACTGACGGCGCAGAGAGCGGATGATCTTGGAACGCGTAACGAAGACGTTCCGTACTTCCGGGTTGGCAATCAGATCCAGATAACGTTGGCGATAGCGAGTTTCAATGTTCTCGAGCCCATGCCATTTTTCGGGTAAGGCGAGCATGATCTTCGACAGGAAGAATAGCTCTTCGGCGTGGATCGTCAATTCTCCGGTCCTGGTCCGGAACAGATAACCCGCCACGCCGATGATGTCACCGATATCAAGCAGTTCGTAAAGTTGGTAGCTTGCTTCGCTGACTGAGTCCTTTTTTACGTAGATCTGAAGTTTCTCACCGTTTTGCAACAGGTGCAGGAATCCGGCTTTGCCCATCCGGCGGATCGTTTGAATCCGTCCAGCGATTCGAACCTGCACAGGCGCCGCAAGCTCTTCGGCCGTTTTCTGGCCGTATTCGGAGAGTATTTGAGGAACTGTATGGGTATAGTCGAAGGGATGTCCGTAGGGCTCGAAGCCGAGCTGCCGGATTTGCGTCAATCGCTCGTGGCGCTGGCGCAAAAAGTCATCTTCTAATGCCAATGAAGAGGCTCCTTGAACTTCATAAGATTTAGCGGCGAACGATCACTTCGCGGAGGTGGTCGCGGGTGAGAAAGAACTTCAAGGACCCAGCATTCGCGAACAGTTTTTCAAGCGTTCGGTTATTGAAGTATTGACTGCGCTGGTATCCCGCGCCGCGAGGAATCTGCAAAAGAGTTTTCTGATCTTGAATGCGGTAATTATAGACCGGAATGCGCGTGGCCTTTTCGTCCGCATTGAAGAACACTAACATCACACCGCCGGGTCTCATCACGCGGAGCAACTGAGCGACGGTTTGCTCCAGCAGCGGCGAGCTCAGGAACTGTAAGGCGTCCCAGACGAGCGCGCCGTCAAAGAACTGATCGGGGAAGGTAAGCGTCTGATCGAGAAAACGCTGTGCATTGCTGGCCGCCTGCTGACTCTCAAAGAAATCATTGCCAAAGCACTCTTGCATAGTGCCGACGATGTCATCGGATGAAATGCGGTGGCCAAAACCTGTCACGAAGCTGATGTTCGCCTGGCTGGCGCCCGACATATCGAGAATCGAGAGATTCTCCGCGGACTGTAGCACGGAGCAAAACTGGTCGAAGCCGCTGCTGTTACGCGTGAGAGCCGGCGGCAGGTCTTTCGCCGACGGTTTTTGGGAAGCTCCCTTTGCACCGCCAAATCTCATAAAGAACCCGAGAAAAAAGTTCCAGGAGCGAGTTGCATGAGCGGCGGGGAGGTCGAGCCGCCGAGGCGATTCAGCGACTCAGTCTCCTGCGATGGCTACTTTACCGAAGTGGCGGTACCTGCTGGAGTTGCCGCAGCTGGTGTCGCGGGTTGCGTTGGCGGCGTAGGCTGCGCCTGCTGCCCAGGTTTTGAGGCCGTTGGCGTGGCCTTAGAGATGTCAATGCTGCCCTTGAAATAGGCGCCATCCTCGATGACGATGCGGCTCGTTTTGATATCGCCGACCAGCTTCGCCTCCTTCTTGATGTCGATTTTGTCAGTGGCGTCCACATTGCCTTGAATAGACCCGTGAATGATAATCTCGCGAGCCTTCAGGCCAGCCTGGACGCGAGCGTTGGGGCCGATTGTGAGCCGGTGCTCCTGGCACTCCACCGTTCCTTCGACTTCTCCGTCTATAGTCAAATCTTCGCGGGCAAAGATCTGACCCTTTACGGTCACGTTCTTGCCGAGTGCGGCGGAACCACCGCGGGGGGAATTGGTTTCGGGCTCAAATGGTCTAGTTGGCGTTGACATGGTATTGATTTCTCTCCTCTGTGGTTCCACCACGGGTGGTGCTGCCGGCGATGCTGGCACACCAGCCGGTCTCTCCGGCCTCTGCGGTAGTTCGTCTTCTTTTCGTTTACTCCACATGCAAAGGGGGTCTCCTGGGAAATGCTCCCTTCAATCGTACTACTCGTTACGAATCGTTACGAATACATATCGGCGGACGAAAAACGCCTGCGCGGCTACTTCAGAGATTATTGCATTGTCGAGTAGCCGCCTGCGCTCTGTGATAATTGAAAAGCAGTGTCCAAGCACCGGGAACTCGAGTCGCGTTTGGAGAGGGTCGAGCAACAGCTTCGACTATTCCAACGTGTAAGCAGGCTGATGACCCGTGACCTGGAGATCGAAGACGTGCTGCACGAGATTGTGGCGCTGGTGCGCGATTTTCTGGACTGCGATTCCTGCCTGATTTATCTGGTCGAAGAGCGGGAACTGGTTCTGTGCGCATCGAACGATCCCAACCGGAACACTATCGGCAAGGTCCGCCTGCGGCTCGAGGAAGGGTTAACAGGCTGGGTGGCCCGGGAACGGCGCCTGCTCGCGATCTCACGCGAAGCGTACAACGATCCTCGATTCAAATACTTCAAGGATCTGCCGCAAGACACGTTCGAGGCCTTTCTGTCCGTGCCGATCATTTCCCAGAACAAAGTAGTTGGGGTAATCAACGTCCAGCATCGAGAGCCGCGAATCCATTCCGGTAGCGACATGGAGATGCTGAGCACGCTGGGCGAGCAGGTGGGTTGTTTGTTGGTGCTTTCACGCCAGAAGAGCGTTCCCAGCTCGGTTTTGTAACAGCGCTAGCCTTTGGTCTCGGGAAGCCCCTCGGTTTCAGGAGTCATTATCACCGGCTCGGCACTATCCTCCAAAATCGGCTCCGCTGCCGCACCCCTGGGCCGCGCACTGGGCCGGAAGCTAAGAAAATTGCAGCGGCAAGCGGTGCAACGATAGCGATGAGCCCCGAAGGTGGCCAGCATACCCTTCCACCAGGGCAGACGGTAATGCTTGCGCGGCCAACCCGAAAGTTCCATGCCTAAGCACTTCGGGCATTTCGCATACGCAAGCTTCGAGAAAAGCCAAATGTTAATCCCGAACCGCTGATTGCAATCGAGGCACCGGAATGGATAAGCGCCAACAAACATTTTCATCAATTCGAACATCGACTGCCGGCGCGATCTGCGCAGATTAGGGCTACCGCAGTAGTCACAGCGGTAAGCTGGCGTTCTCATGCAGCGAAGATCTCGTTTTGGCGTGAATGCCCGGCCAGGTAATTTGCGCGATATCGCAAAAAAGAATCCTGGAAGCGTTCTAACAGCGGATGGTTTTGATGTAAAGGCGCGTGATCGATTTCGAGTACTGGTAGTAAGTCGCGGGTGGTCGAAGTTACAAAAACCTGTTCACTCTCTTCTAAGTCGGACGGCGTGAGTTCACGTTCAGTGATCGTCACACCTGGGACTTGGATCTCTTCCAGAAGAATTGCCCGCGTGACTCCGGGCAGACAACCGGAGGTGTTCAGAGGCGGAGTCCAAACGCGGTCGTCTTGAATAACGAAAATATTCGCGGAAGTGCATTCGCTGATTTGGCCGTCTTCATTGAGTAAGATTACTTCGTCGAAGCCCCGCTGGTGAGCCTCTTCATACCAGGTGAGATTTTGCGCCCAAGAAGTAAACTTTGTGCCTGCAAAGGGTGATGCGCCATGTCTACCGTGCGGAACGTAACTCAGCTTCACGCCAGGACCCCAATTTGTGAGATCGGCGGTGAATGCGATGAGATCCGCGTCGCAAGCGATCTGGGGGCCTTCGTATAAGCCGCCCCGGTTCCGGATAACCGCCACCCGCAACGTGGCGTTAAATGCCTGGTTGGCCGCAACGAGAGCCAACAGGGACGTATGCAGATCTGCCGCAGTCAGCTCAAAGGGCACGCGCATGCGCTCCGCATCTCGCCGCATGCGCTGATAATGGCGTTCATAGGCAAAAAGCACCCCTTCGGAAACGCGGAGGGTGCTAAAGACTCCCCAGCCGTTCATAAAGCCTACCTGGCCGGGGGAGAGTAGAACCTCGCCGGTGTTCCGGATCTCGCCATTGTGAAGTAAGTACCGGTGCACTACTCGTATCTTATCGGAAGAACCGGGTGTTTCCCAGAATTTGCGCTAGCTGCTTGAATACCAGCCGGAGAGCATGCCCGCGATGGCTTACGGAGAACTTTTCCTGGGGCGCGAGTTGGGCGAATGAGCGCCGCAGAGGCGGATAGTAGAACAGCGGATCGTAGCCGAAACCGCCGCTGCCGCGAGGTGTAAGCAGAATCTCGCCCTGCACGGCTCCGCGCACTGTCGTAAGAATCTGTCGAGCGCGTGCGAGAGCGATGACGCAGACGAATCGCGCTTCACGGTGAGTCGCCGTGCTGAGGCGCTGCAACAGCAAGGCATTGTTGTCCTCGTCCGTGGCATCCGGAGCGGCATAACGGGCGGAGCGGATACCGGGTGCTCCGTCGAGCGCTTCCACCTCGAGCCCCGAGTCGTCGGCCAAAACAACCTCCGTGGTGAAAGCTGAGTAATAGAGGGCCTTCGCCGAGGCGTTTTCCTCAAAGGTAGCGCCATTCTCTTCAGGAGAGGGAATGTCCTCTAACGCGGGCAGAGGTTCAATCGTTAAATCAGGAAGGCCGGAAGACTGCGCTGCTAAGGCGAACTCGCGCATTTTGCCCGAATTCTTCGAGCAAGCGTAAACGATCATTGCTAAGGTCGAGTTGCGATTACCTGATCTTGCAAGGTAAACAGTTCAGCGATCCCGGTTCGGGCAAGTTTCAGGAGCTGCGTGAGATCTGAATCGTCGAATGCGGTCCGCTCAGCGGTCGCTTGAATTTCAACGAACTTATTCGAACCGGTCATTACTACATTCATATCGACATCGGCTCGCGAGTCCTCTTCATAGGAAAGATCCAGCATGGGAATCCCCGCGACAATTCCAACGCTGGTCGCGGCCACGGAATCGACCAGCGGAGATTTCGCCAGCACTTTGAATTTCACCAGCGTGTCCAGGGCAATGCCCAGCGCCACGTAAGCACCGGTGATAGCCGCCGTCCGCGTTCCGCCGTCCGCTTGAAGAACATCGCAGTCAACGATGACGCTGCGTTCCCCGAGCGCCGCCAGATTCACCGCTGAACGCAGGGAGCGTCCAATCAAGCGCTGAATCTCGTGTGTCCGGCCAGATGGCCTGCCCTTGCTGATTTCACGTTGCGTACGCGTTACGGTGGCACGGGGAAGCATCGAATACTCAGCCGTGACCCAACCTTTGCCGGTACCACGAAGAAATCCGGGAACGGAATCTTCAATAGTTGCGGCGCACAGAACGCGCGTATTTCCGGTCTCAATCAGAACAGAGCCTTCCGCCGTGACCAGATAATCGGGCGTAAGCTTGGTGGGACGCAGTTGATTCGATAGCCGTCCGTCAGATCTCATATCATCCAGCGACGTGGAACCCGGCAAAGAAAAAGAAACCCACCACGGCCAGAATAATGACCAGCAGAATCAGGCAGGGTATTGCCCCTTGAGTTGGTATTGCAGACGTTTTTGGGCTGGAAGACTTTTTTTTGATTTTAGATGCGGCCATTCCGTTTTCGGCGTTTCAGCAACGCAAATACGAGGGTAGCGCCTCATGCCATGTACTGTTGCGCGAAAAGCGAACGGTAGCTACTTCTTGAATAAACTATCGAACGCAGCTCGCGCATCGTTGGCGCTGCGGGGGGCGGCCACGACGCCGTTTTCCCCAGTCTTTGAAACCGTGCCGGAAGGCAATGCATCCCGCGCTACTGTCACACGAGGCGAAAATAGCTCACAGGTATTAGGCTGATCCTTCAGGGGAATGCGTACTGGAATAGGCTTCACGCATTGAAAGCGCGTAGAGGAATCGAAGTTGACGCACTGCTTGCAGCAGTGAAGAGCCGCACCGCACTTAGGGCAAGTGGCTTTGAAATCTATGTCGGGTCCCAGAGTTACGGAACAATTGAAACATCGGGACGCGGCGATCGTTTGAACTAGTCTGGGGAGTTTAGGCCCGGTTACGTCGATGGGAGGCTTCGGACCTATTTGCCGGGGCCGGTCTGAGTAGTTCGATTCCGGCCGATCCGAATCCCGATAGCCGTGTTGTCTGTATTTGCGATCTCCGTCCATTTGTCGTTGATCGACTCCTTGGAAGGTCTAGTAGCGGACGAGGCGCGCTATCTTCGTGTGTACTTCCGCTGGCTAGACTTACATCAAGTGCATTTCCAGTGGCTAAAGAAAACTTTGCGACGACGCTGGACTCTCGATGAGAGAGGGCGGGCTCTTGTTATCGGAGGGACGTGGTAGCAGATCCCGCCTGCACCTGTTTAGTATGTACCACGGATTGCAATCCAGCGCCAGTAGGTTAAGTACGATTTAGTCCTATACTTTGATATTTAATCAAAAACCCACTTTAACAATGCATTACAGGGACGCGTCAAGGGGTTGTCGAAATGGTTAGGGCTAACCCGCACGGAGTAGCCGACACGGCCCGTCTCCTGGACCGTGAACTCATTGGCGAAGATCACCGCCGTGCCATGTTCCTCGATGGGCGTCAGCGGCAAAGTATAAGTGCTCTGCAATTGACCGTTTATGCCAATTTGACCGATGACCGCCTCCACTCGTACTTCGGAGGCTCGTAGTCCGGCCAGATCTACGGTCGCGCGCAGCGGCACGGCCGAGCCGCTCATCACCTGATCGCCTGGGCTTTCGCCGAAATCGACAAACTTGATCAGGTGCCACGCTTCGCTGATGCGGGCATCCCAAACAGTGTTTTGGCGAGCGGCTTCGAAATTGTCTTTCGAGATGCTGGTCCACAGATTGTGGGCCGGCTGATAAAGCTCCGACATGTACTCAGCCACCATACGGCCGCTGCTGAAGCGCGGAGTAATGTTCACGATGGACATCTTCATGCGCCGTACCCAATCTCCTGGAACTTCCTGATCGGAATCCTGATAGAACAACGGGACAATGTCGTTTTCAAGCGTGGAATAGATAGCGGTGGCGTGAATATCATCCTGATCTTCGGAATAAGCGGCGCGGTCGCCAATGGCCCATCCGGCCGATTGCTCAAAGGCTTCGTCGAACCAGCCGTCAAGCACGCTCAGGTTGAGGATCCCGTTCATGGAAGCCTTCATGCCGCTGGTACCACAGGCCTCCTCGCCGCGGCGGGGAGTGTTCAGCCAGAGATCCACGCCCTGGAGCATCTCTCGGGCCACTTGAATCCCATAATCTTCGACGAAGATGAGCCGCTTGGAGACCTCCGGATCTCGCGAGAGATTGACGATTTCGCGGATCAAGGTCTTGCCGGGCTGGTCCTTTGGATGCGCCTTGCCGGCAATAACGATCTGTACCGGCATCTTGGGGTTGTTCAGAAGCTTCTTGAGCCGATTGACGTCGCGGAAAAGCAGCGTGGCGCGTTTGTACGTCGCAAAGCGCCGCGCGAAACCGATCGTGAACACGTCCGGGTCCAGAACCTCATGCAGGCGTTTCACTTCGGCGGCCGATGCTTTGCGCTGCATGGCCGCGTTGACGGAGCGCTCACGCACGAACGCCACCATGCGCCGCTTGCGCTTGCGATGCATTTCCCATAATTCCTGGTTGGGAATCTCATGAACCAGTTCCCACATCTTGGCGTCTTCCAGGCGTTCGCGCCAATCCGGCTGCAGGTACTGATCGTAGACGCTGGCTAAGTCGCCATTAATCCAGGTAGGCGAATGGACCCCATTAGTCACCGATGTAATCGGCACTTCGTCAACGGGCAGCCGCGGCCAGAGATCCTGGAACATCTCCTGTGAAACAAAGCGATGCAGCGTGCTCACGGCATTGCGGAATGCTGACGTCTTAAGCGCCAGGACGGCCATGGAAAAGCGTTCCGCGGGGTCTTGCAGGTTCTTCCGGCCCAAGTTGAGTAGCTTGTCGAAGGGGAATCCTACCTGCTCGCAATAGCGCTGGAAGTAGTCATAGATCAGGCTTGAATCGAATAAGTCGATGCCGGCCGGAACGGAAGTGTGCGTGGTGAAAACGTTGCTGAGCCGCGTAGCCTCGAGCGCCTGCTCGAAGGTGAGGCCGTTCTCCTGCATCATCACGCGAATGCGCTCGATCCCAAGAAATGCCGAATGGCCTTCGTTCATGTGATGGACCGTGGGCTTGATACCTAGCTTCTTGAGCGCCCGCAGACCGCCTATGCCCAGCACGATCTCCTGGCGAATCCGCTTATGAATATCGCCGCCGTAAAGCTGATCCGTGATCTCACGATGTTCGGCTGATTTGTTTTGCGGAATGTTGCTGTCCAGCAGGAAAAGCTTCACGCGGCCAACATCGATATGCCAGACTTTGAGGAACACCTCGCCGCTGGGAAGCGTGACGCTGACAATGATCTCTTCGTCCCATTCGCCTAGACAAGGCCGAACGGGCAAGGTGTAGAAGTCGTTCAGAGGCGTACGCTCCTGCTGCCAGCCGTCGGGATTGAGATATTGCTGCAAATAACCGCGCTGGTAAAGCAGGCCTACGCCGGTTAATGCAAAATCCCCGTCGCTCGCCGCCTTCAGGTGATCGCCGGAGAGAATTCCCAAGCCTCCCGAATAAATTTGCATGCAATCCAGGAGGCCGTATTCCATGGAAAAGTAGGCGATCTGTGGGGTGTTTTCGGTCGGCGGCGCGACATGAAGATAGCTGTCGTTACTCTCGCAAGCGCGGCGATAAAGCGAAATGAAACGCGGGTCCGCCGCCGCCTTGTCCAGCTTTTCCTGCGAGATGCGGCCCAGTAGCTGGATCGGGTTATGGTTACATTCCTTCCAAAGCGATGGATCCAGACGCCGGAACAGTGAACGAATCGCATGGTCCCAACTCCAAAGCAGGTTGTAAGCCAGTTCGGACAATCGATGAAGCGCAGGCGGAAGCGCTGGACGAACCAGGAATTCTCTTAGAGGTTGAATCTGATATGGCATGAGCAAACGGGAGCCATGTCCTAGATGATAGTGCTGGAAAGCTCTTAAGTTAGCAGAACAAGGACATCAATCTGACAGTTTTTCGCTCCCGCTAAACTTAACGGCTTCCGGCACGGGACCTTAGCTAATTATTCCATGCTCATAATCAAGGGGGAGCCACTCCTGTCATATCTTTCATTTCATGAGGTTAGCTATTGTCTCGCGGGGCGTACGATCTTGGATCGCCTCAGTTTTGAGGTCGAACGCGGGGAGACCCTAGTTTTGCTGGGGCGGAGTGGTTCCGGCAAAACAACCGCACTGAGGCTGATCAACCGGATGCTCGAGCCGACCGGTGGCACGATCTGCATCGACGGGGAGGACATCAGCCGCCTCGATCCGATAGCACTGCGGCGGAGAATCGGGTATGTAATTCAGGAATTCGGACTGTTACCTCATTGGACTGTCGAGCAGAATGTAGCCTTGATCCCGTGCCTGCTGGGATGGCCGCCGGAGAAGCGACAGCAGAAAGCGCGCGAATTGCTCGATCGTGTGGGGCTCGGAGATCGAGGAATAGCCGACCGGAGACCACACGAGCTTTCGGGGGGCCAGCGGCAACGGGTGGCGGTGGCGCGCGCGCTGGCTGCTGAGCCAGCGCTGTTGCTGTTCGATGAGCCCTTCGGAGCTCTCGATCCGGTAACGCGTCATGAGATGCAGCAGCAATTTTTGGAGCTTCGCGATCATTTTCACGTCGCCTCGGTCTTCGTCACGCACGACTTAATGGAGGCTCTTTCGATCGGGACTCGTATCGCGGTGCTCGATTGCGGCAGCTTGGAGATCATGAAGCCTCCGAACGAGTTCTTCAGCGCGACCACACCCGTTGCGAAGGCCTTCTTAGAGACTTTACCTAGGAACAACGCGTGGACCCCATCGTCCTGAAAAGCCTGTTACGGGACGTAGCGGAACTCACGGTCCAGCATATTGTGCTTGTCGGGGTTTCTTGCGGAATCGCCGTGGTGATTGGCGTAAGTCTGGGAATATTAGGAACACGGCACGCTACTCTTCGACAAGTGTCCGTGACCGTGGCGAGTGTTTTGCAGACGATCCCCAGTCTGGCTCTGTTTGGTTTTCTGCTTCCCATACCTCTAATAGGAGGAATTGGTGAACATACGGCTATCATCTGCTTAGTCCTCTATTCGCTATTGCCCATTCTGCGCAACACGATTGTAGGAATTACCACCGTGGATCAGCCGGTTCGCGAAGCCGCTGTAGCCATGGGAATGACCAATGGCCAGTTACTCAGAATGGTGGAACTGCCGCTGGCGGCGCCTACCATAATCGCTGGCATACGAATAGCGCTGGTGACAAACATAGGAACCGCGGTCATTGCGGCGGTCATTGGGGGCGGTGGATTGGGGGTCTTGATTTTCCGCGGCGTGGCATCGGTAGATACTTTGCAGATTCTTGCCGGGGCGATTCCGGCTGCAGCGCTGGCGCTCCTGGCGGACGCAGGCATGGGACTCTTGGAGCAAAGAATAAAAACCAGATGAATCGGGCCAGATGAATGCGATCTATGAGTCGACCTATCGCCATCCTGGCGTTCGCTGCGTTGCTGTGCTCTTGCTCGCGAAACGGGGCGATTGTCGTGGCATCCAAGAATTTCACCGAGCAACTCGTGCTCGGCGAGATTGCGGCCCAACAACTCGAACGCAAGCTGCACGTCAAGGTCGAGCGAAAGCTCGACTTGGGAGGAACGCTCTTGGCCCATGAAGCTATCGTCAAAGGCGACGTGGATATCTATCCCGAATACACGGGAACGGGCAGCAGCGTCGTCCTGAAGCAACAGATCCCGGAAGATCCGGCGCGCGCCTACATGGCGGTGAAGGATGCCTACCTGAAGCGTTTTCATCTGATCTGGCTGCCGCCTCTAGGCTTCAACGATACTTTTGCAATGGTCGTGCGCGCTTCCGAGGGGAAGCGTCTCAGCAGCCCCGATCTGTCGGCGGCGAATTCGCGCAGCTGGCGTCTGGGTGTCGGCTACGAATTCCTCACGCGTCCAGATGGTTTGCAGAAGCTAAATCAGGTATATGGGCTGCGTTGGGCCGGCATTCCGAAAAGCATGGACCTAGGGCTGCTTTATCAAGCCCTGCGGCAGCGCAAAGTTGACATGGCGGCTGCAAACTCGACCGATGCGCAGCTTGCCAACTCGGATTTCATGGTGCTCCAGGACGATAGGAAAGCTTTCCCTCCCTACAGCGCCTGCTACGTCGTACGCAAGAATCTAATTGACCAGCAGCCACAAGTCGAGTGGGCGTTGAGTATGCTTTCGAACCACATCAGCGAGGACACCATGCGTCATCTGAACCGCCGCGTGGAGGTGGACCATCAACCGGTGGAAAGAGTGGCAAGAGACTTTCTCGCCACTCAGCCGTGATGCGGCCAACGCTAATTTGATTCTTTTCAAATGATCAACAGACTTGTTATCGAGAACTTAAAAGACCGCTGGGTCAGAACCTTTTTATGCGCGTTGGTGGTGGGCGTTCAGGTGATGTCCATTCTGACGCTGATCGGACTCAGCCGAGGAATGCTGCAGGATTCTGCCCAACGAGCGCGCGGCACACGCGCCGACATCTTCCTGAAGCCCGATACCGGAGGGACGCTCTCGTTTTCCTCAGGCCAAATCAGTCAAAAGTTTGTGGACTTTGTTGCCAGGCAGCCGCATGTGCAGGAAGCCGTCGGAGTGCTTTCGGTGCCAGTGGAAACCATTACAACGGTTAACGGCGTTGATATCCCGAAGTTCGAGAAGATCAGCGAGGGCTTCCGCTTTATACACGGAGGAACGCCGCAGCAGCCCGATGATTTGATTGTCGACGAATACTACGCGCGGCAACACAAACTGCATCTTGGCGATGCCGTTACTCTGCTGAACCACAAATGGCGTGTCTGCGGCGTCATCGAAGGCGGAATGCTAGGGCGGCTGATCGTGCAACTCAATCGGCTTCAAGAGCTTACCGGAAATGCCGATCCTCCCCGGATTACAGAAATCCTGGTGAAGCTGGATAATCCCGCGTTGACCAACCAGGTAGTTGTCTCCTTCAACCGATTGTTAAAGGGCAATTTAAAGGCGCTTTCAACCGACGATGTCGTTTCGCAGCTCAGTCTTAGCAGCCTTCCACAACTGAGAGCGTTCATCGCCGTGATTACCGTGCTTGCTGTAGTAGTCGGTTTCTTGGTGGTTTTCCTGTCGATGTACACGGCCGTCGTGGAGCGGACTCGCGAGATCGGAATCTTAAAAGCTCTCGGCGCAAAGCCCAAGACAATTGTGGATATTCTCGTGCGCGAAGCGGTTTTCCTGGCGCTAGCCGGTTGCGTGATAGGAATCGTGCTGTCGTTTGGGACGAAAGCGTTGATCATGACTTTGATGCCCGCTTCCATGCAGGTCGTGAATGCCCCCGATTGGTGGCCCTATGCCGCGGCCATCGCCATAGGCGGAGCGCTGCTCGGAGCTGTTTATCCCGGATTAAAGGCAGCGCGTCAGGATACCATCGAGGCGCTTGCTTATGACTAGCGCGACGCCCTTGTACGATGCGCCGGAAGATGCAATGATTCGTGTTCGCGGCCTCCGCAAGACCTACCATGTGGGCGAGGTCGATGTTCCCGCTTTGCGCGGTGTCGATCTGGATGTCGCCCGCGGCGAGTTTCTGGCGGTGATCGGACCTTCGGGATCGGGCAAGTCGACGTTATTTCACATTCTCGGCGGTCTTGCGCCGCCAACTGCGGGCGAGATCTTCATCGACGGCGTCAATCTGCTGAACCTCACCGAAAATGAGCGCACGGAGATGCGCCAGAAGAAAGTCGGCTTCGTTTTCCAGAAATATAATCTGTTGCCCACCTTAACTGCGAGAGACAACATTGCGCTCGCGCAGGCGCTCGGCGGCATCACGACGCGTCCGGCAGACTTCGACGAAATCCTGCAACTCCTGGGAATCAAGCACCGGCTCGATCACAAACCCCGCGCCCTGTCTGGCGGCGAGCAGCAGCGTGTAGCCATTGCGCGCGCGCTGGTGAATCAGCCTGCGATTCTGCTGGCCGACGAACCCACCGGCAATCTCGACACCGCGAATTCAACTGCCGTGCTCGATATTTTGAAGGATCTAAACAAACGCACTCGCCAAACCATCCTGATGATCACGCACAATCCCGAGGCCGCAGCATTTGCGGACCGGACCGTTACGATGCGCGACGGAAAGATCGAATTGAAGTAGGACCACCGGGCCGGCTATTCATAGCGAAGCGCTTGCACCGGGTCTAATTTTGCCGCCTTGCTAGCAGGCCAAATGCCGAAGAATAGACCGACTCCTACCGACACTACGATGCCCAGGATGGCCGCCCATGCCGGAACCGTCGTCGGCAATGAGCTGAACACCAGTTTGCTCAACATCGCAATCCCCCAGCCGACACCGAGCCCAATCACTCCTCCCAAGCCGGTCAACACGCATGCTTCCAGCAGGAATTGAACGATAATGTCGATTCGCCTCGCTCCCACAGCTTTGCGGATGCCGATTTCGCGGGTGCGCTCCGTGACGGAAACCAACATAATGTTCATGACTCCAATACCGCCCACCAGCAAGCCAATGGAACTCAGGACAGCCATCACCAGGAACGTCATGGAGGTGATCTGACGAAATTGCTCCACCATCTGCTCGGCTGTCGATAATGAAAAATCCTCGGGTTTGTTCGGCCGGACGTGGCGCCGGATGCGCAGAATAGTTCGGATTTCATCCATCGCGCGCGGCAACATGCCATCGCTCGCGGTCACGATGAAAGCGACATCGCGCGCAGTCGGATAGGCCTTTCTCATGGTGAAGAACGGCACCAGAATCCGGTTATCGGAACTGTCGAAGAAGGTGGCGTTGGGCCGGTACATGGTGCCGATGACCTGGAACTGCTGCCCATCCACAATGATCGATTTGCCGGTCGCAATTTCCTCGCCGAACAAAGCTTTCTGCACGTCCGCCCCGATAACCGCCACAGGCGCGCGATGCTGATCCTCAGCTTCGGTGAAGAAGCGCCCCTGGTTCATGTCGATTTGCCCTGTTTCCGCGTAAGACTCTTCGACTCCGCGGAGTTGTGCCTGGTAAAGCGCATTCCCTTTGTACTTGGCAACCACCGGAAAATGGTTCGGCCACAACATGGAGGAAACGTATAAGCAGCCGGTGCATTCTTCGCGGATTGCTACAGAATCTTCGGGATTCAACTGCTTGCGAGCGCGTTCTTCGGGTGTCAGATCGGTGGTCTGAAATGCCGGCGTGCGGGAAACGATCACCGCGTTAGGTCCAAAACTGCGAAGCACATTGGTTACTGCGCCGTCGAAGCCAGTCAGTATGGAGCCAACGCCGATGATCGTACCGGTTCCAATGATCACGCCCAGCATGGTAAGAAAGGTCCGCAATTTATGCGCGCGAATCGTGTCGAGCGCGAGCATCGTATTGTTGCGGAACGCGGTCAGGACGGTCATGGTCTATTCCGAGTGGAGCGCAACGATGGGGTCTAGCTTTGAGGCTTGGCGGGCGGGATAAATGCCGAAAAAAAGGCCCACGATGGCTGATAGACCTACGCCGAGAACCACCGAAATAAACGGCATTTCCATAGGAAGAGGCGTGACATTCCGGACCAGGACCGTCAACGAATACGCCAGAATGACGCCCGTCAGCCCTCCAGAGGCGGCCAGAAGCGAGGACTCTACCAGAAACTGGTTCAGAATATCCTGCCGCCGCGCACCCAGCGATTTCCGGATGCCGATTTCGTGAGTTCTTTCGGTAACAACCGCCAGCATGATGTTCATAATCACCACGCCGCCGACTACCAGGAACACGGAAACAACTCCGATGGCCGTTGCCGCGATCGCGCCCGTGAGCTTTTGCCACGCCTGCGCGAAGGTATCGGAAGCAAAGATCGTGAAGGTGTCATCTTCACCTGGCCGGATGTGGCGATACGCCCGGAGCAGCATGCGCACTTCGTCCTCAGCTTCGTTGATATGCTGCGGGTCGCGCGCCTTACACTGCAACTGAAGCTCGTTATGCAAGCCGTAGGTTTTGAAATAGGAATACACCGGCACCATCACGAACTTGTCTTGCGACTGGCCAAAAACGCTGCCCTGGGGTTTCGCCACGCCCACAACTTCATAGGAGATCGAGTTGATTTCGATGGTCTTGCCGATCGGATCGCGCCCTGCGAAAAACTTGTCGTTAACGTCATTCCCAATAAACACGACGGGCGCGTGGCGGCGTACTTCGCCGTCGGTGATGGCCCGTCCCAGCGCGACCTCGATATTACTCATCGCCGGTATATTCTCGGTGATGCCCTCCAGGTCGACCGTTTGCATGTTGATTCCGCCGAAGGAAACCCTAACGCTTTTCCAGGTTTCCATTCCGATGTCTTTGAGCAGGGTGGCGTGCTCCTTGATGAACTCATATTCGATCGGCTTGAGTTGCGGATTTCTTCGCTGCATTTCGACGAACTTCTTGGGATCCCAATTGCCGATAAAGGCGATACGCACAACCCGGAACCCGTCCGATCCCATATCGGAGAGCTTGGTGGAAATGTAGACGTTCATGCCGTTCACAAAGGACATGACCGCTATCAGGGTGGCAGTTGCGAGGATAATCCCGAGCAGCGTCAGAAAACTGCGCAGCTTGTTCTTGTTCAGCGAGTCGACGGCAATCCGCGCCGCTTCCCAAAACGACGCGCTCGCGCGGAATCTTCGTCGGCTCATTCCTTTGTCTCGCAGGGATTAAGACGCAACTAGCTGCGCCTTAGTTCCCTGACCAATGTTATTTACCGATTACATCCGGCGGAGGGGCGGCATTGCGATTTTTCAGCCACTGGATACTGATGTCCTGGTTGGCCTTGTTGTGAGGGAGCTGGCTAAGGTCGGGCATAAAGATTTGCATGCCGGCCTGCGGGGTCATGCGCGTATAGCCGTTCACAAGTTGGGCCTGATAGTGACTCAGATCGAGATCGAACCAGGCGTCGTTCGAGATATCGATCATGATCAGATCGACGTGATGCATCGTGAGTTTTCCAAAGTCGATGGTCCCGTCGCGAAGGCGTATGAAATTCCTCCATTGCTCGACGCGCGTTACGTCGTTTTTAGCATTGCCGTAGATTTCTTCAATGTCTGGGTTGACGATGCGCACGCTGGTCAACTGCCCACGGATGTGGGGCGGTGGCAGTAGCTTCTGGGTATCGAGGAAAATGTCATTGCCGGAGACTTGAATGCCGGTCATGCCCTGGGAATGAAAGAGGTCGGAGATGCTGACGTGGAACCCGCCGAGCAGAGCCTTAAATGGGATTTTCAATACGTTGAGTTTTGTGACGTGTATCTGAATAAGGTTCCCGGGGGCGACGGAAATGTTGGCGACCACTTCGATGGGCAGCGGAACGATCTTATGCAGAGTACCGTTCAGCTTAATCTGGTTTCCATCGCCGGAAAGAGTAATGTTCTTCAACGGAGAGCTCGACGTTCCGCTCGCATTGAGGAAATTGCTGAGATCTCCAATGTTAGTACGCAGGACGCCCGTTTGAATGTCAAGGAAAAAGGAATCGGGGTCGTCGAACGAGGGATTGACATTCCGCTGAGCGCGGGTCATCTGTCCGCGCAGCCAGCGCACGTAGACGCGGAAGCTGGGACCTTTTCGCAGCATCAAATTATGCGCGTAGACATTGGTTGGGCCAGAGTCGGACGAACTGCTTGCTCCTCCATTCGTACCCGGTGCTGTGTTGGATGTTCCGGCAGACGGTGAGGGAGTGACGGCGATTTGCGGCGCACCGATATGTTTCGCGGATTTGTAATGCCAGATCAGGATCAGCGTGACAGCGGCCGCCGAGATCAGAAGAATCAGGAGGGCGCGACTCTTATTAGTCAAAAATATCCACCGCTCTCAGCGTTTCCGCCCGCGTCCTGGACCCGGCGCAAGTGACCAGGCGCCTGCGCCGGTAATCAATAAGGCCAGGGCGATGAGCAGTTGCGTAAGAGCGTATTCGAAACCGCCCTTCCCAATATCAAAGCCGTGCGGGAGGTGAACCAGAAGGATGGCTCCCAGCATAACTACGATGATGCACGCCGCTCCTATTCGAATCAGAATACCGGTCAACATCGCCAGCGCTCCGCAAAGCTGGGCTAATCCAACCAGGTAGCCGATGATTGCTGGCGCGTGCAGGACTGCCGCGAACCTGCGCGGTCCGGGTCCTCCGAACGCTCCGAAGAGAATAGCGCTGCCGTGATACAGAAATGCCGCCGCGCTCGCGATTCGAAGAATAAAGAGGGCAGCGTTTGTCTGGGTTGATCCCGGCGATGCGTTGGACGAAAGAAGTCTCACTGTCAAGACATTCTCGCATTCCGGCAACAGTAGGGCATAGATGGTGCATGCTGGAGAATGGCAGCCAGGCGAGTGAAGAGCAGTGGCCACAGTCCGGGGCCGCGCCGCGTTCTAGTAGTGCGCGCCGGCGCGCTGGGCGATACGTTGATGATCACTCCTCTGATCAGGCGCCTGCATGAGGATCAGCCCAACCGCGAGATAGATCTGCTGTGCTCGTCCGGAGGCGCGGCGCTCTTGCGCGGGAACAAATATGTTTCGCGCATCTACACTCTCCGGAACCGCAACCTGCCGTATCTGCTTTCAGCAGAGAAGCGCGCTTTGGTGAAACAGATCCGGTCAAACGGGTACGATTTTGCAATCGTGCTCGAGTCTGCGCCGCGCTATCGCGAATTGCTCCAGCGGGCGGGCATCGGGGAGATTCGCGGCTTCCTCGAGACCCCTTTCGAACCGGCCCAACATTCCGTTCTCAATAACCTTCGGGCAGGTGGGTTTTCGGTATCGGAAGGCAATTCGCTCGATCTCGATCTGACGCTATCGAGTGTATCTGTGGAAGCCGCCGCGCGCCTCCTTCGATCGCTGCCGAACCCGAAGATCGGGATCCATCCCGGCTATGGTCCCTCCAGCAAAAAGAGCGGACAAACGGATCGTTTGCGCGGCTGGAAGACCGGCAACTTCGCACAGATCGCGCGTGAGCTCGCCTCCCAAGGCGCATCGATTGTCCTTACTGGCTCGAGGGAGGATCGCCCGATCTGTGAACAAATCGCGACCAGCCTGCCGCGCGACCGGGTTTGCATTCTTGCGGGAGAAACATCCATCGAGCAGCTTTCCGCGGTAATCCAAAATCTGGATCTGCTCATCTCGGTCGATTCGGGTCCGGCGCACATCGCCGCGGCCGTCGGAACGCCGCTGGTGGTGCTTTGGGGACCGGGCATTCTGAACCAGACGGGTCCACTTTCTTCTACCACGCCGATTCAGGTCCTGAACGCGCGCGTTCCTTGCGCGCCCTGCTACGGCACCGAGAGGATGAAACAATGCCGGAATAACATCTGTATGGAACAAATCCATCCGGACAGCGTAGTCGCCGCCGCCCTATTTCTCCTTAAATCAAAGATGTGTTTGTGAACGGCCGATGCTGCTACTGCCCAGTTCTTGGGACTCGCGCGCAGGCTGACCTTATCGCATCGAGAAGACCGGCATAGGTTGAAGGTTTAACGATGTAGTCTTCCGCGCCCAAAGCCAAGCACTTGGCTTTGTCGCTAGTGAGGCCGGAAGAAGTGAAGACCACCGCGGGGATGGAGGAAAGCGACTCATTTTGCCGAATATAAGATAGGACTTCCGGACCAGTCTTTTTAGGCAAGTTGATGTTCAGGAGAATCAGGTCTGGCCGCGCTGCATCCCGGTACTGACCGGACCTGTTTAAGAATGCGATCGCCTCTTCGCCATCCGATACTCTGAGGAATCTGATAGATGGGTCGATTTCGCGAAACGCGGTGTCCAGCAGGTAGTACGTGCCGTCATCGTCTTCAATACTCAGAACAACCGGATTGGCCATAGTCGTCCTATTGAACAGACGCTCGGCAAGGCAAGAGACGTGTCGAAATTTGCGGACGCTTCCCGGCCAACCGGTAGATTTGCTAGCGGGACGCGCGTATTCCAAAACCGCGCGCCCTTTAAATGGAAATACACTGACCCTCGCCGCGGAATACTTCCATCCTAACGGACTCGCTGCGACACGCCATTAGAACAACAGCTTGAGCGCGAATTGGATCTGGCGCGCTGGATAGGTGGTACGGATCTGTCCGAAGGCGGAACTGGTCGTGATGGCGGTCGGCAATCCGAAGTTGGTGTGATTGAGCACGTTGAAGAACTCCGATCGAAATTGCAGCGCTACACTTTCGCGAATATGGAAATTCTTGTCGGCGGCCAGGTCCCACTGTTCCAGTCCCGGGGCGCGGAACGCATTGCGACCGGCATCTCCGAAGGGGGCGCTCGCGGGAGGCGTTGTAAATGTAAATCCGGCGAAGTAATTGTTCACCATGGCCCCTTTGCTCTGACTGACGCTGTTGCCTGTTACGTTGGGGCGTAAGATCGCTTCGCCCCGATAATCGTTGGTCAAGCCAGTCACATCATTGGCGGCGGAAGGTGAATAAGATACATCGATGGGCGTGCCAGTGTTTGCAGTGTTAATGGAATTGAGTTCCCATCCGCCCAGCACGGCATCGAAAACGGGGTTCATATTGGAGCCAAACTTACGGCCCTTCCCAAAAGGAAGTTGATAAACCACACTGGTGACGTTGAGGAGCGTTACGTCAAAGCTGGAGGGTCCGCGCTCTGCGCTGAGGTTATGAATGTTCTGTGGATTGGCTTCGTAATAACCGGCGTAATACTCCAGCGCCTGCTCGGAATCGCCCAGCGCTTTTGACCAGGTGAAGGAATTCAGGAAATAGAGGCCGCCGCCGAATCTGTGTTCGAGGCGAGCGGAAAGGCCATTGTAATCATTGTCACCGGCGGGATCGAGCCAAGTGATCGCCCCGAAGCTCTGAATCGGGACGGCGTGCCTGGACTCCCAGCGTCTGGCCCGGCAAATTCGGAACCGCCTGATTGTAATCGGCGATAATGGGCAACCGCAAACTGTGATTGCCGTTGTAGCCGAGCTCAAACACAGTATCGTGCGTTAATTCCTGCTGCACGGCGAAGAACCAAGATTGAATGTACGGCCAGCGGGTGTTCGCGGAGATGTAGTCGATGTTGGAGACAATCGGCTTGAAATTGGCGGGGTTGGCGATCCCAGTAGTAAAGCTGTTCTGGGTGGTGAGGAAAGTCGAAGGCACAGAGCCACCCGCCGGGATGGACTGGGTGATCAGGCCGAACAGCGCTTGAGGAGCATTGATGCCCTCTTGCGCGCTCCCGGGACGATTGAAGAATGAGTAGCTGATACCATATCCCGCGCGTAGCACCGTTTTGGGCGTAAAGCTGTAGGCCAAGCCGAGTCGCGGCCCGAAGTCTTTGTAATCGGGATGCACGAGCGAGCGGTTATACAGACTGCCACCGGTGGCCTTAACGAGCGTGTTGGTGGTGGGATCGAAATTCGTCCAGTTATTGTCGCGCTCCCAAATTGGTGTCGCGAATTCCCAGCGTAGGCCGAGGTTCAGGGTGAGTTTTGAATTGACTCTGTAGTCGTCCTGGATGTAAAGCGCGTGGACGTGCTGCCGGAGATTAGTAACTAGATTGTTGCCGAGCTGAATCGTGCTTGGAAGGCCGAAGATAAAGTCGGCGAGATTGTAACTGGTGGCATCGCTCGCGATGGCGCATGTGGAAGGCTGCCCTAATTGGGCGCAGGTGGGTTTGCTGAACTGTCCCGCGTAAGTGTCGGCGCCGTAGAGAGGATTGATATCCAAGACCTCCGTGTGAATATCCGTGAACTCGTAACCCATCTTGAGAGCGTGACGGCCCTTTATCCACGAGTAATTGAACTTCGGGTTAAAGGACGTAGGGTTCTGGAATTGCGGGTTGCTGGTTTGACGACCTAATTGAGAGAACCCGCTAATCGATTGCGAGTTCAATCCGCCCGTTAGATTGGGCGATGTTGGCAGGCCAGGGATGCCGTAGAGCTGCTGCATACTGGGGCCGCCGAGATACGGAGGAACTTTGCCGGCCAGCACGTGATCGAAGCCGAAGCGCGCATCGAAGAGCGACAAGGGTGTAACTGTCCAGGTATAACCGAAAGCTGCTTGCTGCTGGATCGCGTGGATGTAGCCATTGCCATTTCCGCCCGAAGGTCCGGGAATGTCCGGCTGATAGAACTGGAGATCCTTACGCTGGCTGAAGCGTAAGAACGAGGTCATTTTATCGTTGATCTGGTAGTCGAGCTTGGCGTCGTATTTGTCGCTATAGTCCCGAACCAACAGCAGAGCTTCATAATTATTGGAGCGGCCGGGCCCGTTCGGGGCGGGCAACGGGGACAGGACCTGAGCTGCAAAAGGATTCAGCTGCGAAATCGGGATCTGGGTGTTAGCGGGATAAGCGACGTGAGTCAAGGGATCCACGACGGCGACGGGCAGAACTCCATTACGGTCGCTGCTGTTCGGGATGGAGTCGAAATTGAGATATCGCTGCAACTGACGGAAACCCTCGTAATCCGCGAAGAAGAATAGTTTGTTTTTGATGATAGGGCCGCCGATAGTGAAACCAAACTGATTGCGCTGCAGCGTCGGCTTCTGGAACACGGCCGGACTGAAAGTGAAGCCGCCTGCGTTCAGA
The DNA here is from genome assembly GCA_963795445.1 of uncultured Acidobacteriaceae bacterium. GTDB lineage: Bacteria > Acidobacteriota > Terriglobia > Bryobacterales > Bryobacteraceae > Bog-105. Next base: position 88,185 of record CAWCHX010000019.1, read on the forward strand.
TCCGTGTTGCGCAGAAATTCATAGGCGGTGCCGTGGAAAGCGTTGGTGCCAGAACGCATGGCGGCGTTGATCACGCCGCCGCCAACACGACCGTATTCCGCGCTGAAGTTGCTGGTGATCACTTTGAATTCGGCGAGGGCATCGGGGGACGGCTGCACCACTTGGCTGGAGTATCCCTGGTTGCTGGGAGAATACGCGTTGTTATCGAGGCCATCCAGCAAAAAGTTGTTGTAGGTGCTGCGCATTCCGTTGACATTGAACGCACCCTCGCGCGGCGTGCCAGTGGCTGCGAATAAGACTGACATGGGGGAGCGATGCACATTGGTGGCGAGTAGCGCAAGATCAGAATAATTGCGGCCATTGAGAGGCAACTCTACAATCTGCTGTGTTTGGATGACCTGACCATGCTCGCTAGTATCGGTTTCGAGGACTTCGGCGGCGCCTTGAACCTCGACGGATTGACTGACAGCTCCGACCTCCATGTTGATATCCACGCGTTGGCGGGCGTTAACGTTCACCAGGACACCGGTTGTTTTGAAGGTTTCAAAACCCGTGAGTTCGGCGGTGATGGTGTAGCGACCAGGATGAACGTTGAAGAAGTCGTATTCGCCGCTCTCGTCCGACACGGTTTTAGTTTGAATATTCGTCTCTTCGTTGATCAAAGTGACGTTCGCGCTGCGGACCACTGCACCGGAAACGTCGCGAACGGTCCCGAGCACCTCAGCGGTTTCAAACTGCGCAAACGAAACGGATGCGAAGAGGAACAGACTTGCCAGGAACTTCATGGTTCGAATCATCGGCTAACCCCCAATTAGGCGCTTGATGGCCGCTAGGCCCGTTGCGCGTTTTAGATTATCCAGTTTGTCAGATCAGGATGAACATGATATTACAAGCTTTGAATCAAGCTGAGTAGGAGCAGAGCAAGAGTTCCCGCGAGATAATTGACAATTGGTGACCACCAGCATCCAACCGCTTCCTGCGCAGGCGTTCGATCTTCCCAGCGAACTGGATCGCGACACATTGGTTCGGGCATTCCGAATAATGTACCTGGCGCGGTGCCTGGACAATCGTGAAGTTCTACTGAAGCGGCAGAACAAGATCTTTTTCCAGATCAGCGGCGCGGGGCACGAAGCTGTGCAGGTGGCGGCGGGTTTGGTCATGCACCCAGGGCGCGATTGGGTTTTTCCCTACTATCGGGATCGGGCTCTGATGCTGACATTGGGAATGACTGCGGAGGATATGCTGCTGCAGGCCGTGGGAGCGGCGCGCGACCCAAGCTCCGGCGGACGGCAAATGCCGTCGCATTGGTCATCGCCGGCCTTGCGGATCGTGACGGGATCGTCTCCTACGGGAACGCAATTTCTGCACGCGGCGGGGTGCGCGGAAGGAAAGTTTTATTCGGATGCAAGTCCGGACGAGATCACTCTGGCGTGTTCGGGCGAGGGCGCCACAAGCGAGGGTGAGTTCTGGGAAACGATGAATATCGCATGCCTGGAACGCCTGCCGCTTCTACTGCTGGTGGAGGATAACGGATACGCGATTTCGGTTCCAGTGGAGCGGCAGACCGCAGGGGGCAACGTCTCACGCCTGCTGGAAGGTTTTCCGGGGCTTCTGCGGATCGAAGTAGATGGAACGAACTTCATCGAATCGTTTCGGGCGTTACGGCAGGCGGCCAGGTACTGCAGGGACGGGAATGGACCTGCGTTAGTTCACGCTTCGGTCGTGCGACCGTACTCCCATTCTCTTTCCGATGACGAGAGATTGTACAAGCCGCAAGCGGAACGCGAGCAAGAAGCTGCGCGGGATCCGCTGACGACCTTTCCGGAATTTCTGGTTCGCGAAGGTTACATAGACCGGCATGCTGTGGAGCGGATCACTCGAGAAACAGATGCTGAGGTCGCAGAGATTACGCAGCGCGTGCTGCGCGAGGCGCCGCCGGCAAAAGGCTCGGTATTCCAATATCTTTATTCCGAAAAGATCGACCCCACGTCCGATTTCTTCCATACGGAGCCGGAATTTCGAGGCGAGCCGCGCACGATGATCGATTCGATTAATCAGACGTTGGCGGAAGAGATGCGCCGCAACGCGCGCATGGTAGTGTTTGGCGAAGATGTGGCGGACTGCAGCCGCGAACAATACCTGACGGAGGTAAAGGGCAAAGGGGGCGTGTTCAAAGCGACGGCCGGACTGCAGAGAGAATTTGGGAGCAAACGTTGCTTTAATACGCCGATTGGTGAAGCGGGTATCGTCGGCCGCGCGGTGGGACTTGGCGCGCGCGGATTGAAGCCCGTGCCGGAGATTCAATTCTTCGATTACATCTGGCCGGCGATGATGCAGTTGCGTGATGAGGTGGCAACCTTCCGCTGGCGATCGAATAACGGGTTTTCTTGCCCGATGGTGATTCGCGTACCGATCGGCGGATATCTGACGGGCGGCGCGATTTATCACAGCCAGTGCGGCGAAGTCACGTTCACGCATCTTCCGGGACTACGGGTTGTCTTTCCTTCGAATGCGCTGGATGCGTGCGGGCTGTTGCGAACCGCCATCCGCTGCGATGATCCGGTAATGTTTCTGGAACATAAGAAGCTGTACCGCGAGCCGTACAACCGCGCTCCGAACCCGGGCGCGGACTTCATGATCCCCTTCGGGAAAGCAAGGACTGTGAAAACGGGGCAGAATCTCACACTCGTTACTTATGGCGCGTTAGTGCAGAAGTCGCTGCAAGCGGCTTTGCAGATAGAGCAGCGCAGGCGTGGCGCATCCGTGGAGGTCATCGATTTGCGAACGCTTTCTCCTTATGATTGGGAGACGATTAGCGCATCCGTGAAGAGGACCAGCCGCGTGCTTATTGCTCACGAGGACGTGCTGTCGTGGGGCTATGGAGCGGAGATCGCGGCGCGGATTGCGGATGAACTGTTCACGGATTTGGATGCGCCAGTGGGGCGTGTAGCGGCGCTCGATACATGGGTGGCCTACAGCCCGCAGATGGAAGATGAGATCTTGCCTCAAGTAGAGGATCTGGTGCGCGAAGGCGAGCGCCTGCTGGCGTTTTAATGCGCAGGGCGGCTCGTCGCACTCATCCATCGTTCCGCTGATTTAGAATGCAAGAGGGTTAGTCAGTTGTCGGGGCGTAGCGCAGCCTGGTAGCGCACCTGCCTTGGGCGCAGGGGGTCGCAAGTTCGAATCTTGCCGCCCCGACCAATAGAATCAAGCAGATACCGGCGATTCTGGATCGGGCAAGAAATCGACTGTAGTCGATTTTGTAGCTGGTGGTTTCCTCAGAGATCAACAAAGAGGTGTACCGTGCATTTGCTCTTCAGCACAAAGGCCAGTGTCGGCGGTAAATGCCACAGAAGGTGCGTACCGCCCCCACTATTTTTAAGGTTTCCGCCGCAACATCGAGTTAACGGCTCTCAGATCGGCCAATTACCTAATCGCGAATACAGCAGGCACTCTTTAGGCACTCTCAGTACGCGAATGGTTGCATGGAGAAATGCTCCTAGTAGACAAGCGCTTCAATGAGGCCGCGAAGTTGATCGCGGAAAAATACGCAATGGCGGGTGTCGCCACATCACGAAATATCACTTCAATACAGCCGGTTGACGGAAAGTTCAACTTAGATATATTGTGTTAAGGAGACACACTGAATCAGTTCCCAAATTTTACTTTGTTATTGACATTAAATTGGTGAAGGACGATCATAGAACGAAGCCGGGCAGATGTTGGCCATCGACCCGGCTATATAAAGTTCCACGAGGGAACCCCGTATATGATAAGTTTACCTCGCGGGACTCCTAAAAAAGGAGCTGATATGCGTCGTCGCACCCCGAGAATCCAACCTCCTAGTTACATTCCGGGCTGTTCGCTGCGTCGGCGTCTGAGAAGACGCAAAGACAAAGAACGCTCGACAATGCTTCCGCTGTTCGGGTAAGCAAACCAATTAACATTTAACTCAGGGCGTGTGCGCCTCAGTGCGCACACGCGATCCGCATTGGAGGGTTCGTGCATTCGCAGGAATTATTGAATATTTTGAATCTGGCCTCTTCGGACCGCCTTGTGGCTATCCGGGCGATAACCAGACTTCAACCCGTAGATGGTGAGGGCGGAAAGGTTGCACCACCAACGTATCCCGACGGGGCGTACGCCTTAGAGGAGCGTATCCGCGACGGCAAGAGAGTACAGACGGTTCTACTTGATAGCGTGCAATCGCAGGCTAATCGCTTCGAGCAGCTTTTGCTTGACGCCTATCGATCTGGTGATTTGCGGATGCCGCTTCTCGATATGACCGTTCCGGGCTTCGGAGCGATTACATCTTTGACTGCTCCGCACCGTGTACATGATGCGATCTTCAGGGACGCGTTGTGGGACGGCAAGTTGTTCCGTGAGTCGAACAACGGCAAGCGGATCATTGCAGCGAGGGCGTGGAATGCCACTGCATTTTTTGAGTTCGCACCTACGGTCCTGCTATTTGGCACATGGGATTCGCAGGGCGGAGGAGGCACAAACACTGCGAAGATTGCCAGGTCTTTGGTTTCGGAGATAGTTGCGTTCGATATCGTTCGTGGTGTCAGGACTTCTTCACGCATAGATCCGCTTGGCATCAAGCTCGTCAAAGACGTAGTCGTGAAACTCGACGGATCACCGGAGGTTTGGAAATTTCAAGAACCATCACAGGAAGCGAAAACCTCCGGGGAAAGCAAGAAGCAGAAGGGACCGAAAACTGTTCGCCCGTCTGAAATCAATCACGGCAACATAGCGCCGTCAATCGCAGGACCGGATGGGCCAGGAGGCGTGACCTTCGCGTATGCAGAGCAAACGACCGTGCTGTCGTTTACGCAGTTGCGAAAACTTCGTTTCCCCGACGCGGGAGGGCACACGACATCGGAAAGAGACTCGGCGGGCCAGGCGGTGATTGCCGCGCTGGGACTGTATGCAGTCGCCCTGCAATGGGATGACGGGTTTCAATTGCGATCCCGGTGCCAGCTTGTTCCAGCGGAAACGCCTCGATTGGAATTGATTGGAAGAACGGCAAGTGAGCGTAATTCCGATCAAAACTTCGAACTCGATGTTGCAAGAGCGCGAGAAGCTTTTGAAGCGGCGGTGGAAAAGGCGTCTGCAACTGGTTTGCGGTGGCATGAGGAACGGATAGAGCTTCAACCACGAGAGGACCTCGTCAGGCTGGTGGAATTTAGCAACAGGACCGTCGAGGAAGGGGCGTGACGTGCTCGCTTTTGAAGTCGAATATTTGCTTGGCCGGGTGTATGCTGGCGATTTCAGCGACCGTTCGGAGCCGGAATGGCCGCCACATCCCTCAAGGTTGTTTTCCGCGCTTTCGGCGGCACACCTCGAAGGCAACAGAAGCAGAAAAGAGAGAAGAGCGCTCGAATGGCTGGAGCAGCAAGGGCCACCCGCCATCCACGCTGCTCAGCCAGGCAATGCCAATAAAGTAACTGTATTCGTTCCTACGAACTATCCCGATGATGGAATCCCGGAGCTTCGTGGGAGACAACCGCGTTCGTTTCCCGCGCAAGCTCCGGCAGATCCGGTTGTGCATTTTATTTGGCCGGAGGCGCACCCGGACGAGGAGGTAATTTGTGCTTTGGATAAGCTGGCCAACCGGGTTGGTTACCTGGGTAAGGCGTGTTCTTTTGTCCGGATGTGCATAGCAGAACGGATACCTGCTCCCAATTTCATTCCGGATTCAAGCGGACGAGACGTGATAAGGACCGTTAGCTCTGGCCGACTTGCTGATTTGGAATGGAGATTCGAGGCAAATTTACCGCCAACACCCGGGAGTCAACAGAAATATCGCCGCATCGAAACGGATAGTAGTGGCGAGGACATCAGAGACAGTAACTTCGGCGAAATGCTGGTTTTTCGCCGAGAGAGCGGCGTGGGCCTGCCGATTGAGGCGACTTTGACACTTACGGATGCGGTTCGTACCGCTTTGTTGAGTAACGCGGGACGAAACGGCGTGATTCCGGACGTTATAAGCGGCCACGGTTGCGGGAGATCACTGTGCAATAGCGGCCCTACCGTTCACGGCAGGGGTACATCCCGATGGCCACCTTATGGGTTTTTCGATTGTGATGCCGCGTGGCGTGGCGGTTCATGAGCGGAGACGTTTGATGGCCGCAGCAGCAGGACTGGAAGACAATGGAATCCACTTAAGCAAAACTCTTGGAGATTGGCGCGTTGCGCTCGATTTCTCACCTGCGGCACAGACGTTGTGGCCAGCTACATGGACGCGTCCTTCGAAGCGTTGGGCGAGCGTTACTCCGATCCTCCTCGACCGATTTCCCAAAAGAAAAGGTCCAACGGTAGAAGACATCTTGACGGCGGCGTGCGTCCGGGCAGGCCTGCCCGAACCGACGATTTCGCACGGCCCCTATTCAGTCCTTTCCGGGGTGCCTGCCGTTCCGCAATTCCGGCTGCGCCGGAAAAAGGAAGAGAGACCGCGCTGGGGCGTTCACGCCGTATTGGAATTCCCGATCAAAATACGAGGGCCAATTTTGTTGGGTGCCGGGCGATATTTCGGATTGGGGTTGTTGAAGCCCTATCCGCGAAAGCGAGAGGGCGAAGGCTACGATGATTGACTTCGAGCAATACTATCGAGCCGTCCACAAACATTGCCCTTTTCCCTGGCAGGTCCGCTTAGCGAATGAAGTAGCAGAGAATGGTTGGCGCAAGGACCAGTCGATTCGATTACCTACCGCCTCCGGGAAGACCTCTCTCGTCGACGTCGCCGTATTCGCACTAGCTGCTCAGGCCCACAGACCGTCGTGTGAACGCACCACGCCTCTAAGAACATTTTTTATCGTGGATAGGCGGCTTGTGGTGGATGATGTCGCCGTGCACGCTCAGCGAATAGCCGAGGCGTTGGAGGCCCAAGGTCCGGAAGATCTGGCTGAAGTTAGAAAGAATCTGCGGGCATTCGGAGTTGAGCACCCGTTGCTGGTAAGTACGCTGCGCGGAGGTATGTACCGGAGCAACGCCTGGGCGAACTCTCCGAACCAGCCGCTTGTTTGCGTTTCGACCGTCGACCAGGTCGGATCTCGGTTGCTGTTTCGCGGATATGGCGTGGGCGGTAAAAGGAGATCGGTCGATGCAGGGCTGATCGGGTGCGATTCACTAATCATTCTGGACGAAGCTCATTTGTCCGAGCCGTTCCTGGAAACGATGGAGGCAGTTCAGAAGTACGCGGGTTGGGCGAAACAGCAGGTCGGTTCGATTCGATTCGTCAGGATGTCGGCGACATCGGATCACGAAGAAAGTTTCACACTCGAAAAGGACGATTACGAGAATGAGACGCTTGCAAAAAGGCTGAACGCAGTCAAGACGGCCAGGCTGCGAGAGGTGCGACACCTGGAACAGAAGCCGCCGCGGAAGCAAAACATCTCACAGCAAGACCTGCCGTCAAGATTGTGGGCGTAGTGGTAAATACCGTTTCCACGGCGCGCGCCATCTTCGAGGAGTTGAAGAGCGACACAGAACCGGATAAAGCAGTTTTATTAACAGGGCGTATACGGCCTTATGATCGCGACGAGCTGCTAAAAAGATTCCTCGATCGGATAAAAGCGGGACGCGACCGTGGCGAGGACAAGTCACTGTTTGTGGTGGCCACGCAGACAATAGAGGTAGGGGCGGATCTCGATTTCGATGCGCTCGTAAGCGAGGCGGCGCCGCTGGACGCCTTACGTCAACGCTTTGGGCGACTGGACCGACTGGGGGAGCTTCAGGAAACAGGCGCGGTGATCCTTCACCGCAAGATTGCCCGAGGAGATCGTGTTTACGGTGATGCCGTGCAGAAGAGCTGGGACTGGCTGGATCGTCACGCCCAGGATAAGGGCGGTAGTAAATCGATCAACTTCCGGGCGCGCTACATGCAGGAGCTGTACGACGCACGAGGTAGTTCCGACTTGAATGCGAAAACGGACTGCGCCCCGTTGCTAACCCCATCGCACATTGAAACGTGGATACAAACCTACCCAACTCCAGACCCAGACCCGGACATCGAGCCGTTCCTTCACGGCAAGAACGCCAGCGGTGCTGATGTGAGCCTAGTGTGGAGAGGAGATCTTGAAGAACGCAAGGTGAGCCAGTGGCGCGACGTGCTCGATATTGCACCTCCCCTGCCAACTGAAGCGCTGCCTATTCCGATCTGGGTTGCTGAGAAATGGCTAAACAGACAAACTGCCGGCAATCCATCTGACCTGGAAGGCACTACGGACGAGAGCGACGAAGAAGAGGTGGGGCGTGATGAAGCACACCGTGAATTCCTCATCTGGCGCGGTCCGGATGACAGTCGAGCGGGAACACCGGACCTGATCCGCCCGGGTGACACGCTGATCCTGCGATCGAGCGAGGGAGGCTCCATAAGTTCGGCTGGAATCCGGACTGGACGGGCTGGGTGAGGGACATTGGAAACGAGTGCACTTGTCAGAGAGCACGGCAAGCGGGAGGACGATATATTGTCCGAGTCAATCCGGGGCTGGGGCTCACTCATACTGCAGAAGCTGAGGAGAGATTAGAGAAGAACCTGAAGCTCTGGAGGGATGAGGATGATGAGGACGCGCAAGATGCGATCCTTGACTTAATCGAACAGTATTACCCAGAGCGAAAACGTAGTGATTGGACGGGGCACGCTGATGGGATTGGAAATTTGTACTTCACGACGAAGTGGCTGAAGCCTTTGGCAAAAACCTCCCATAACTTCGCCGATGAGACCGAGGAAGATGATTCGGAGTCCTTCACTGTAGATGTACCCCTCACAAAGCACGTAAACGGAGTTCTTGAGCACGTGAGGCAGTTTGCACTCCATAGCGGGATACCAATCGAGCTAAAAGAGGCGTTAGAACAGGCAGCAGAGATGCACGATTTGGGCAAGTGCGACGAGCGGTTCCAGACGATGCTCGGCGCAACTATGGAGGCACCCGACGAAATGCTTGCGAAGAGCAAAGGCGGAATATTGCAAGCTGAACGGGAACGGCGGCGGAAGCTGGCTAACTATCCGCGAAATGCCAGGCATGAGCTTTGGTCGGTCGCTTTGGCTGAGCAATCCCAAGCGTAAACGACAGTCCGTCCCGAGATTTGATATTGCATTTAATTGGGACACATCACGGACATGGAAGGCCATTTGCTCCGGCTTGGGAAGAACACGAGTCGATTGAGGTAGTAAGCGTAAACGGACCAATCCTAAAAGCGAATGGCAAAGATGTTCGCAAATTTTGGTCTCTCGGCTCAGGTTGGGTGGACCGGTTCTCGCGATTAAATCGGACTTACGGTTATTGGGGGCTTGCTTATTTAGAGGCGCTTTTGCGCAGGGCGGATTGCGTGCAGTCACGGAAAGAGCAGGAGCGCGGCCAATGAGCACCATCGAACTCACCGGCTTACGGGCAGACCTGCCGATAGGAGCCATGGCGGCATTTGGAATCTTGCGAATAACGACCCTTGCGAGACGACTGGGAAGCTGCCGGTTAGGTTGGGCCCAAGGTCCTGTGGGCTATCATCCGGTGCTCGAGACGCAAGCTGAGACGAGTACGGACGACCTCATCATATTGCTGGTCGGAAGTGTCCGCGAGGTGCAGGATCGCGAAGCGCTGAAGTGGACAGAGCAGCTAAAGGGGGAAACTCCCGAAAAATTCCGCGATATCGCGAGGGGTATCCTCCAGAAGACGTGTCTCAACAGCCGGGAGGACAGTGAATGGATGTCAGCCATTGCCAACGAGCTAATTGCCGACGATGAAAAGATAGAGCCCACTCCATTCGACATGAGCGTAGCTCGGCAGAAATTTCCCGGTGACGCGATGAAACTTGCGTCCGTATTGAGCATGAGTGACCAGGGCCACAGGCGGAAAGGAAGCCACGAGGAATTTCGGGAGGCGCTATTCGGGCCTTGGTTATACGAAGATGACCAGCACTCATTTGGATGGGACCCATCGACGGTGAAGCTTGGTGCGTTTACATTCAAGGCTCCGACAAAGATGATGAATTCGGGTGTTCGCGCCGCTGTTTGGCTCGCTTTTGAAAGCGTGCCCTTTCTCCCGGTTCTCGCGCAGAGACGAAAACAGCGGACCCGCGCATTTATACAGAAGGGACGGAATGTGGTCTTTTGCTCGCCGATTTGGTCCCCGTTCATCACGCTCTACGAGCTGGAGTGTCTGCTGAGCATTGGGAGCTCTGGTGACCGGTGAAGAACGAGTCCAACGAGATTTCAAATCTAGAGGTTCGCTGGCAATCTACCGCAGTGAAAAGTTTAAACCCAACAAGTACATGGTGACCTTCCGGTCCGCAGATCTGGCATACTCGGCCACCTAGTAAAACATGCGCAAATCCTTCCTCGTCTGTTACGACATTGCGACGACAAACGCCTACGAAAAGTCTTCAAGGTGATGCGCGGGTATGGGGATCATCTCCAGTTCTCCGTGTTCGAGTGCCAGTTGACTGCAACCGATCTGGTCCGGTTGCGAGCGACTCGCCGATATTATTCATCATGACTACGATCAGGTGCTGTTTGTCGATCTCGGTCCGGCGGAGGGCCGGGGCGACAGGGTGATTACCGCGCTCGGAAAACCGTATACGGCTCTCGATCTCCCTGTATAGTCGTTTAGCCGCCATAACTGTAAAACCAAGCGAAGGCTGAGCGTGCTTATAGGCTAGGACGACGCCATGGCTACTGCTCCCTCCCGCACCGGGCAACGCTGCCGGAGTATCTGCCGGCCCGAATGGTCAACGAATACGTTTATTGTCCGCGCCTTTTCTTTTACGAATGGGTCGATGGCGTGTTTCGCGAGAGCACCGACACGGTAGAGGGCCGGCGCAGCATAAGCGGGTGGATCGCGAGGGCAAGGGCATGCCTGCGAGCGGGAACTCGGTGAGAGCGCATCCATGCCGGTCGGTAACGCTGTCGAGCGAGCGGCATCGCGTGATCGCGAAGATGGACCTGATCGAGATCGAGGCGGGATAGTGACGCCGGTCGACTATAAGCATGGGAAGCCGCGCGAGAAGAGAAGACAAGCTCGAGTTATGGCCGACGGATCGCGTGCAGTTATGCGTGCAAGGGCATTGGTTCTGCGCGAGAACGGGTAACGTGCGAAGAAGGGATCGTTTACTACGCGGCACCAAGCAGCGGGTGCGCGTTGAGTTCACGGAGGCGGTAGTTGCGGAGACGGTTGCGGCGATCGAGCAGGCATGGCTGGTGGCGCAGCGAGCAGGTGCTGCCGCCGCCGCTGGTGGATTCCCAAAGTGCGTGGGTGCTCGCTGGCTCCGATCTGTCTGCCAGATGAAGTGAACCGTTTGGAGCGGGACCCGAGAGCCGGATCCCGAACAGTTGATTTGTTCGCGGCGGGGGAAGCGCGCCCGAAAAAGCCGGCGCTCGCGGAAGTGCGGCGATTGATTACGCCGCGAGACGAACTGCGGCCGGTGTATCTGAATACACCGGGGTTGCGAGTGGGCAAATCGGGCGCGTGCTGCAGGTGAAGGAGCGGGACACGCTGCTGCAGGAGGTCCGGATGAATGAGATTTGCCAGTTGAACCTGATGGGCAACATTCAGCTGTCGACGCAGGCCGTGCAGGAGCTGTGCGAGGAGGAGATTCCGATTTGTTACTTCTCGATGGGCGGATGGTTTTACGGGATCACGACCGGGCTCTTGTACAAGAATATTTTCCTAAGGCAGCGGCAGTTTACGATGGCGGGCGAGACGTGGTTCTGCCGGAGGCTGGCGCGTGCGCTGGTGGCGGGGAAGATTCGGAATCAGCGGACGTTTCTGCTGCGGAACCATGAAGAGCCGGACGCGAGGACCGTGCGGGCAATTGAAGCAGATGGCCGAGAATGCGGAGGAGTGCGGGTCTATAGAGGAACTGCTGGGGATGAGGGGAATGCGGCGCGGGTGTATTTCGGGGAGTTTCAGGGGTTCATCAAAGTGGATGCGGAGGAGGATTTGCCGCGGATGTTCCAGATGGACTTCGCGGGGCGGAACCGGAGGCCGCCGCGCGATGCGGTGAATGCGCTGCTGTCGCTGGGGTACAGCTTGCTGGCCAAGGATCTGACGATTGCGTGCTATGCGGCTGGGTTCGACCCGATGATGGGTTTTTATCATCAGCCGCGCTTTGGGCGGCCGGCGCTGGCGCTGGATTTGATGGAGCCGTTTCGGACCTTGGTCGTGGACTCGGCGGTGGTGACGGCGATCAATACGAAGATGGTGACGCCGCGGGATTTCGTGAGCGCGGGGCCGGCGGTTTCGCTGACGGCGGAGGGACGGAAGGGGTTCTACCGGGCGTATGAGTTGCGGATGGATGCGATGGTGACGCATCCAATTTTTGAGTATCGGGTGAGCTACCGGCGATTGCTGGAAGTGCAGGTGCGGCTCGAGCGATTTCCGCGATCGAATGATCGCGGCCTCATTGAAGCTTTGATCCGCGCCGGCGTTATCGGCCTTGTCCTTCGGATTTCCGCGATCGAATGATCGCGGCCTCATTGAAGCAGCGTCTTACGGTCTCCATGCCGCCTAGGTTTGGGAAGATTTCCGCGATCGAATGATCGCGGCCTCATTGAAGCTGCGTATCGTGCGATGGTGCGCGGCCGGTAGAGACATTTCCGCGATCGAATGATCGCGGCCTCATTGAAGCAGCTTGGCAGCGCTGGTTGGCGAAGACGATCGTTTGATTTCCGCGATCGAATGATCGCGGCCTCATTGAAGCAACATAGGCAGAGGTCTGCAAAACCTCGATTCCCCAGTTCGATCCTGGGCCGCGCCTCCAAGTTACTTGGGTCGTGCACCTTGTCGTTGTTCTACACGAATAAAGGCGGAGGTCCCCGCAGACCTCTTGCATGGAATGACAGGGATTTTATGTGATGTTCGGTCTGCGGGCACTCGTGCGTCGACTGCGTCATTTGACAAAGGACGAGTTCGACAATGATTCGCTTTGAACAGCCTTGGTGGGATTCCCGATCCCACTTCTGCAAACCGGGCGACATAGAAGAGTGTTGTCTGGGTTTCGCTCGGCACGTCGCCGTTACCACAACCAATCCGCATGCGTGATGTCCTAGAAGCCCGTTTCTGGACCGTCTGAGTGGCACGTTTTGGCTGCCTCAATTGCTCAGTTTCTGGAGTTCTACTCCCGAGTCGGCCAAGAATCAGCTCCTGGGGTTCGCTTCCAGCGCTCAAGAGGTGCTGTCGCTTTTTTGCTCAGCGATGGCAGAACCGGGTTTCCAGGTTGCGAAGCGCGACTGCCATTGGGCAGCTGTGACGTGTTAAATCCGGTACGTGTTTATAGATTACAGCGGTCCACGGCCCTCTCAGGTCGCTCCGCAAACGGGTCCGTTCGTCAATCGAACATAGGGCATTCTGTCCGTCACTCCTGAAGCGCGAGGAAATGAACGTGACCGCCTTCGTCGCCGGCAGCGCGTGTATCAGATTGCGGACGCGCCGCTTAAGCGCGGTGGTCCCAACGCTCTCGCCCATTGCCCGGGATGATACTCGGTATTGCGGAGTCGGGACACCGCCCTGGCCCGCGAAGAACTGATCAAACTTTCCGTGGCTGTAAGATAATACGACTCCTCCAACCTGGTGCAAGCGCCGTGTACCACAAGCTGCTAACTTTGCCTTCGACCACTCTCGACCTCTTCGTAGGCTTGCCGTCAGGCACCTAAAGACTTGGCTTGCTGTTACTAGAGACCCGAAAGGCTTTTCGAAACTCTCGCTGGAGCAAAAGCGCTCTCAATATCTAAAGGCTTGGCAATTCTGTTCCATTTCGGGCTCTCTAGCTGCGGTCGCCATGTGGTGCAGTGCCCGGTATGTACAGCTGTTCGGAATGCCGGATGAGATCAAGGAGCCGCGCGACTTGTTTTCCCCACCATTCCTGCTTGCGAACCGATGGATTGTCCAAACGCTTGCGACAGCTTTACTTGCGTACTTTATCTGCTCGAAGATTCTCAAGAGAAAGCTTAAAGTCCGGACGACGACGCCCTTAAAGAGGGTCTTCAATGAATTTGGGTATGTGCTGGGCGGGCCAGTCACCCTGTTCGGTCTCATCGGCACTCTGGCATTCTGTACAGTCGACGTGCTTTATACGTACTGCACTGAAACAGGGATATCCGGTGGTCTTGGAGGGTGTCCCAGGTTTAGTTGAAGGTTGAGAGGCGGCGGTGGCGGCCGGTTCGTTAGAATCGATTCGCCAAAAAACAATCCTGGAAAGGGATACCACCGCCGTGAAGAAACCGTACCATATCGTGAGCCGGGAGGCTGAAACAGCAGCTGCCAGTCTGGAAGAGTTCGCCAAAACGAACGGACAGATTTTATTGCCATTGGTGGAGCTGATCACACAGGCGCGGCTGGCCGTCGATGAAGTAATTGACAGCATTGGCCGCCAGACGATCGAGACGATTTTGAGCTTGAGCGCTGAGGAGATTGCCGGGCCGCGCACGCCGGGCAAGAGCAGCGGCGATATCCGCTGGCACGGATCGCAGCAGGGCCGCGTCAGTCTGGCCGACCGTCAGATCAAAGTGAAGCGCCCGCGCCTGCGTCACAAGCAGGCCGGGGAAGTGAGCGTGCCGGCGTATGACTCGCTGCAGGAGAACAGTGCGACGGCGCAGCGCATGATGGGCGCGTTGCTGCGAGGCGTGTCCACGCGTGAATATGGCGAAGTGCTGCCCGAGATGGCGGAAAGCGCGGGCGTTTCGCGCAGCAGCGTGAGTCGGCAGGCAATCGAGGGCAGTGTGGAACAACTACGGCAGTTACGAGAGCGGCGCTGGGATGAAGCCGATCTGCTAGTGGTCTACATCGATGGCCAACGCTTTGGATCGCATCACGTGATCAGTGCTGTGGGGGTGGACCGGAGCGGAAGCAAGCATGTGCTCGGCATTCAGGTGGGCGCGACCGAAAACGCGGCGGCAGTGAAGCAGCTGTTGACGAACTTACGCGACCAGGGACTGCCGACGGATCGTAAGTACCTGTTTGTAATCGATGGAGCCAAGGCGTTGCGCGCCGCCATCGACGAAGTTTTCGGCACGCAGCAGCCCGTGCAGCGTTGCCGCAATCACAAGATGAGGAACGTCATTGACGAACTGCCGAAAGAGCAACACGCTCAGGCGCTAAACCTGATGCGCGCGGCGTGGCGGGTTTCCGATGCCGAGGAAGGCGTGAAGCGTCTGGAACAGTTGGCGCGATTCCTGGAGCACGGACATGAATCGGCAGCCCGCAGCTTACGCGAAGGCATGGCCGAGATGTTCACTATCCAACGACTGCAACTTCCTCCGTCACTCTACAAATGCCTGGGAACGAGTAACGTGATTGAAAGTCCGCAAAGCGGCGTGCAAAAGAGAACGCACAATGTAACACGCTGGCGCGACGCCGACATGGTCGAACGCTGGGTCGCTTCGGCCTGGTTGCTTACTGAGAAACACTTCCGCAAGGTCATCGGCCATCGAGATCTCTGGACCCTCGCTGTTGTCCTCGGCAGAGAACGAAAACCAAACGCCTCCTCTGAGAAAGTGGCGTAACATGAAACTCAGCCGCCCTCAACCTTCAACTAAACCTGGGACACCCTCGTGGTCTTGTATTCGGCATGAGTGTGTCCCAAGTCGCCCCTGTCGCCTTAGGTATTTGCATTGTGGTGCTTTCCTTTGTGCTCGGTTTTTTTGGCATTCGTTATCAAGTCTGGCTGATGCGTACCTTGTGGGACATCGGCCGAGTCGCAGCACTACTGATATGTCTGCTTGGAGCACTAATCACTCCTGCGGCAACCGACACCGCCTACATGCCATGGGGACATGGATTCATGAGTCTGCTTTCAGGCCGCAACTATATCTGGCCGTATGAGCTTACTGATTACGAAAGGGCTGCTGCATGGTACCTGTATGCACTCACTGACGCAGAATCTATATACCGCCAATACAGAGGAACTGCGACGACCCAATCAGGCCTATTTCACGCGATCATTCCGCTGTTGGCGCACATGGACGAGCAATCGTGTTTCGGAGTGCTAAGGTATCTGCCGCTATTCGGCAGGACGTACGCGGGGTATAGTTACTCCGTTCTGCCTTGGTCGGATGGTGCGGAGGTTTACGCAACGCCGGTGAACCCAAATATAGCTGCCACGCGGCGCTCGTTCCTCGCAGTGATACCAAAATTTCTTTATGGTGGTCCGAGAATCTTCGTTGGTGACCACAACGGCGCATATGCTGTCCTCGAAGACAGCGAGTTGCTGTTTCCTCCTGGAGACAGCCGCGACTGGGATCCGTGCTCGATTCTTTCACAAGGGCCACCTATCTTATTGCCTACGTATATGTCCATCGCTATTAGTCACGAAAGTCCTGCCAAGATCGAAGAGCGGGGGAAACGAGGAGATTGGACAGCCGCGAAAGAAGCTGGGTTCATATATCTCTTCGTCGACCTGCGACACCGCGACTACGCGCGGGCTCGTTATTGGCTAACGCTGGCCGCAAATGGTGGTGACGGTGAAGCCATGGAAGCATTAGGCGAAGAGCTGACATCTGCAGGCGGAAGCGGAAACCCAGCAGACTTTGCCACGGGCCTTAAGTGGCTGGAGCAAGCAGCTCGGCAAGGGCGAGGCACCGCCGCCGCTCAACTCGCGTACCTTTACTCAACAGGCAAAGGAACCGCTGTGGATTCCAGACGGGCTCTTGAATTATTTGATGGTGCAGCACATGCTGGCGTGATAAACGCCATGGAAAACCTAAGTATCTTGTATCATTCCGGTCTTGGAGTACAGAAGAACGATGAAGAGGCAAGAAAGTGGGCTGAAAGCGCCGCCGATTTAGGAAGTGCGCTTGGTATGTCAATGCTTGGAATAGCGTATGAATCGGGATGGGCAGGTCCATCGATAGATTTGTTCAAATCGCGCGAGTGGTACGAAAGGGCCGCAAAACTGGGAGACATGGTGGCGACAACACGGTTAGCCTACATGTGCTTCTTCGGCCACGGTGGGCCGAAAGACCTAACCAAAGCTGCCAGACTTTTCGAGAAGGCCGCTATGAACGGCGACAAGTATGCTAGCTCGTATTTAGCCTACATGTATCGCCTTGGGCTAGGAGTCGCAAAGGACGATGCAAAAGCACAGTTCTGGGATCGATACTCTGCACTCCCGCATCGCGTATCTGTGCGGCCAACGCAGTGACGCAATGATGTGCTCCTCCGTATTGCCTTCGGAGCCATTCCTTTCTCCTGCCCTCGCGCGCAGCGCGAGGCTAAACGGACTCAGATTACTCCACTACTCTCTGGATCAGTTTTCGCGTTGGTCATCCGGCTTCGAGGAGGCCTCACGGAGTTGCTAGCTTTTAACATCGCGAAAAATGGGATGAGAAGTTCGCCTGGAGGGAAACTCAGGCATATGAAGACCAACGACAGCCCATCGAAAAAGAGAAAGAAGACTTCCGGTCCGGTTACGATCGGGGTTGATATAGGCGACCAATGGAGCCACTACTGCACGTTGAGTCAAGGCGGCGAGGTGATCGAAGAAGGTCGCTTTCGAACGACAGCAGCACCTCTAGCTAAGCACTTTGCAGATATCGATTCGGTCCGGATTGCTATTGAAAACGGCACGCATTCAATCTGGATTAACGAACAACTCTGTGGATACGGCCATGAAGTGATTGTGGCGAACGTTCGAGAACTGCATGCCATCTGTCGCAATGACCGAAAGAGTGATCGTGTGGATGCCGAAAAACTCGCTCGATTCGCTCGGCTAGATCCAAACGTCCTGCGTCCGATTACTCACAGGAGTGTTGCTTTACTTGACATCGGCGAACTTCTCATAGAAAACGCCCCAGCAGCGATCGTGGCTTGCCGGTTTTATCGCGAGGGTCATTTACCACAAGCCCGTTTCTAGAAGGCTTCCGGACGCAACTAAAGAGCCCTCGAATAAATTCTGCTACGTACAATAGGCGTTTGCTCCCTCGACTAGCACTTGCGATCAGCTTTGGGGGTTCAAAGATCGCACTCGCACTCGTGGACTACAGTCATCCGCGCATTCTGATGCAGACGGGCCGCCTCGAATGGCACGATCAGATTACACATACGCCTGGAATCGTTCGCCTAGTTGTGCATACGGCGCGTGAATTACTCGAGAGAGGCAAAATAAATCCGAGTCAAATTCGACTGGTCGGCATTGCGTGGCCCGGGCCTGGCGATTACTCAAGGGGCTGGGATACAGGCCACTTTTGTGCCCGGTTTTGGCGAACGGCAGAACCTCTTTGGGCTTCTCAACGACGAGTTCAGAATCAGATTCGGAGCGGATTGGAATCCTGCCAAGTGGCAGTGTCGCTTTGATGCAGCTGCCCGAGCACAAGGAGAGCTTTCCGCGCCGGGAGGCGGCTGGAACCAAGACTTACGATCCGGCACACTGGTCAATATTGCCACCGGCGTTGCGGGCGCCTTCGTCCGAAGCGGAAGTCTGGTCCGACGTATTAAGGGATTGGGGCAAACATACGGACAGTGGGGACGATTTCTTGTCTG
This sequence comes from uncultured Acidobacteriaceae bacterium, assembly GCA_963795445.1. Classification (GTDB taxonomy): domain Bacteria; phylum Acidobacteriota; class Terriglobia; order Bryobacterales; family Bryobacteraceae; genus Bog-105. Next base: position 106,658 of record CAWCHX010000019.1, read on the forward strand.
GAACACTGTGACGAGAACCTGGGAGTGGCGGGCTACGCGCGACGGGTCATTGCCAAAATTAGATCATTCAGTAGAGGTTCGCTTGACAGAGGTGTGCGGTGGTCCAGCGCTCGCCAAAGCCTTCGTTGCGTTGTGGAGGTTCAAGTCCTCTGAGGAACCTAATACCGACCTGTCGCGGCTGGTATCACGGGTATCCCGGGCCAGCAGTCGAGATGTCGAGGCGGAGCGCCTTCTCCTAGCGAAGGTCACGGAGCTTGCGCTTCAAGACAATCCGATCGCCATGCGTTTTGTCGCGGACACCGGTCGAGCAATTGGCTCTGCCCTCAAGTGCTTGTGGAAGTCAGTTGGACCCTCCATGTTGAGCTCGAGCGTGGTACTGACGGGCGGAGTCGGTGAGAACTTTGGGTCCCCGGTAGACCGCGCGCCAGAAATTGATCCGCTTTTACTTGCGGCGAAGAAAGGGGCTGGAGATGCCGATGGTCCGTGGCTCAGATCGCGCCTCGGTCTGGCGGCAGAGCTGCTAGGGGCGGTCGCGAGACGCTAAAACCGCGTAACTGAGCTTCATTCCAGCTTCAAGGCACCTGCGCACCATGTTAAGATTCGCACGGTAACGGAGACGTTGTGGAGCGTGTTATAGGTATACTCCCGGCCGGCGGCCAAGCTCGCCGCATTCACGGATTCTTCAAGGAGATGATGCCGATTGGTATCAATGAGCGCGACAAGTCGAAATTTGTCGTGAGCAGTGAACGCATTCTAGAGTGCATACTGGCTGCCGGGGCTTCGTCAGTTCACTACCTGCTAAACCCTGAGAAATCGTTCATAGCGGAATACTATGCGCGTCAGGAGTTGTTTACTGGACGCGTTAACTTCAACTACATATCTAAGGAAATTGAGAACAAAGGCCTGCCCTATGCTCTGAACAACCTGTACGATCAACTTAAAGAGTTCGATTATGCGTTGATGGGCTTCCCAGATAACTTCATCGAGCCGGCCGAGTCTTTCAAAATCGTTCTTCAATTCTGCAAGGCCAAACGGGCCGATTTAGCTCTAGGTCTTTACAAGACAGACTCCCGCAACAAAGGTGGGTACATTCGGTTTGACAGTCGCAGTAAGGTTATCCTGTCTCACGTCGATCATACTTCTCCAACTTTCCCAACTAGTGCTGATAATCTGTGGGCGATCGCCTGTTGGAACCCGGCCTTTACTGAGTTGATGCACACGTCACTAGATTCGAGAATGGGTTCGCGTGATCGAGACCTTCCGTTCGGATTCCTCATTGACGAAGCGCTCTCAGCTTCGCATCTCCGGGTGCACGCTTCGTTTGTCGATGAAGCCCGCGGGTTCCACTGGGACATCACAGACCCGGAGAAATACTTCAAGCTCCTGCGAGAGCTCCATTCTGCCGACGGTATTAAGCTCCCTCAAAAGCGCACCTCCCAACGAGTATTTATCGGCCACGGACACGAACAGTGCTGGAGGGAGGTCAGGGATTTTCTACGCGATAGGTTGGGGTTGGTATGCGAGGAATTTAATCGCGTGTCGGCTGTTGGTCAATACCCGCAGCAGCGTTTACGAGAGATGTTGGACGTGTCTGCGTTTGCTTTGCTTGTGATGACAGCCGAGGATGAGGGTCGCGCAAGAAGCAATGTCATCCACGAGATTGGATACGCACAAGGCTGTTTAGGGCCCGGCCAGGTAGCGATTCTACTCGAGGATGGGTGCGAAACATTCAGTAATATCGACGGGTTAACCACAATCCCATTTGCCAAGGGCAATATCCTCGCGAAATCTGAAGACCTCAGAAAAGCACTCGAAGATCGAGGGATTGTCAACCCGCGATGACGCGACCATCATTGTGACGCGAGTGATTCCGGGAACGGCCCAGCGCCACTCCCTTTCATTCAGAGCCTCGAAGCCATCTCGTGTCAAGGATGAGGCGGAACCCCGTTTCGAGCTTATCCCAGCAGCATGGGCAATAACGATCAAACTAGATCGCCGAAGGGCCACGATCAGAAGGAAAGTCTCACGCCAAGAACATCACTCCAGAGCTCGCGTGTTTCGTTGTCCCAGGTGCTTGAATCGGCACGGCCACCTTCGGTTGAAGTTGGGTTAGCGGCGTGTCGCAGAACGAATCTCGGAATTCTTTTCTGCGACGGGGGTCATCGAGCGCCAACTCCATACTGGGCGATTTAACGGGACGTTGACGCGTTCGCTTGTCAATCCACGTATAGCCGACTACACGGCAACGTGGTTTCTCCCCGGCCAACGGTTGGCCACAGTCCGGCAGACGAAGGGCGTTATTTCGAGCTTTCATTTTGCAACAGATATCTGCGACTGGAGGTGTCATCCGTGGCAGGCCCGATGAAAGGGCGCGAAAGAGATGCCCCGATGATCGGAGACCAAACTTTGCGGTTCAATTTGCATCAGACTTTTGCAACACCCGATGGCCTGATTTTGTTGGGTTTCGGGCCCGTTGCAAAACTTACCCTTTTTGCAACGTGCATTTTCACGCACTTTGATGCAAAACGCGCAACGCTCCAATCTCCGCAACCGCGACTTTACGTCCATATGGTTCTAGATTGGCGCAATCCGCAGGCCGACGGGCGTTATTGTGGGTTTCGTTTTGCAGCGGGTATTTGCGATTGAGGATGCCATCCTCCGCAGTTGCAACGGGAGAGCGCGTACGACATGCGTGCGTGACCCGGACCCGACCTTTGCAATTCAATTTGCATTTAGGCTTTTGCAATATCTGACGTCCGTTCTATTGGGCGTCTAGCTCGTCGCAAAACTTGCCATTTTATGAGACCTGGCGGGACTACAATGAACCGGATTTATTCTTGCAAGTACTTGCTGAGCTTCGTTTGGAGCGACTTCATTTGAGCACTTAGCGCTTCAAAGTTGTCGGCGATCTTGAGGAGTTGCTGTTTCTCCTGATCAGATAGTGGTGGTCGCAAATTCTCGAGTTCGCGGTTAAGTTCGCTCCTGGAGTTGACCGTACGCCGCAACTCCTTGTAAGTCGGGAGATCCTTGTATACAAGGTCACCATTGAATTGCTCAATCAGTGCCACTAGCTCCGACACTGGTTGAAGGCTCGCGCTAAGAGCCGATTTTACATCGTTCCATTCGCGACGACCAGCGACGTAGTTCCGCAAAAGGCTTGGCAGTGGCTCGTTTGCATACTCGATGGTGACAAGACCTTTTATCACGCCCTTTAGCTGCTCTTTTTCGCCCGGTTCAACGAGCCCCCGCGCGGCGATTTCAGTCCCAAACGCAAGAGCCGCACTGTTTACTGCTGTTGTCGTATCAACAAGGGGGCCCAATCTTGATTCCCGCGAGCGTGTTGCTGAAGAGCCAGCGCCTACAAAATTCGGTGTTGGAGACGCCGGCCGTTTAGTCCACAAATTAACAGCTAGGCCAAGCAGGGTTGCGCATACCGCACCAAGGGCCAGAAGTATTGTGATACGGTGCGGTCGATCAGCGGTTTTTTCGCGCATGGGTTCTGGGCCGCTCGGCGCGGTCGAAGTACGAATCTCATTACGGCGCTTATGACCCATCGGGCGCGATTTTACTATGCCGTTGACGAACTGGGGCTGTCGCCAGGCTTTGATGTGTGGAACGGCGCGTTGGAACTAACGTTTAAACCGCGCCGTGAAAAGATCGAATGGGCTCATAACGGAGCATTGACGGTTGAAGAAGTTGCAAAGCTGCGCGACCACGATCATAGTAATGTGCTGCACAAAGAACCCGTTTTGCCACACCGATTGGGCAGTCGGTCGGTAACGCGCTACCCTTCGATCTCCGCAACGCCGACTACAGGTGAACTTGGACTGGCAAAAACGGTGCGCCGTCATACATTAGCTAAGCCGCTTCGATTGCTCAAGCGGGTAACCGCTTGCGGTGTCTGGCATCCCACATGAGAACCAGCTCTACGACCCTTGGGCCAAGTCGCCACTTGTTGACGCGACATCGGTTGCTGCCGGTTCGCAGAGGAAGTAGATGTGCATACCCGCCTCAGAGTGACCACGGCTATTTCGCCGGTCTGGTACTCCTCTGGAATGGCGTCAACGGACGTTACGGTATGTGACGCGGCAATGGCAGGATACAGCGATTCGATGATCAGTCAATGGCTCACTGAATACGTCATAGTTCCTTTGAAGCTGGTGATCTTAGGGCGTAAGCGGATACCTAAAGAGGGAATATTTTGGAAATCCGTTCTGGCCAAAACAGGGCAATCTTCCGATCTGAAGACGCCGCCCTTGGCTAGAGTAGCCTCCACTTAGAAACTTTCCGATCGAAAAGACGAATGGACTGACCGAAGACGACGAGTATAACGTCGTCTCCCGAACGAGCTTGGAGTCCGATACCGAGTTTTGGAGAAGTGAGGATAAAGCGTGCGAAGACAAGGCCTCGACCCAGTTTTGAGCAACACCGCCGAGATTCACAGCTAAGCCCACTCTCAACGGCTACCCAATCCTCGCCTCAGTTCTAGAAAGTTCGATTTCCGGTGCTCCTCTAACGTGAGCGTGTTCATGTCACCGAGAATGTCCGCAATCCGGGCGAGCGTGTTGCGAATTTTGACGTACAAGTCCAGGTCCTCGCGGATGCCTTGAAGATTTTCGCTCCCCACCCGCTGCATCCCCGATTTCAAGTGCGCGATCTTCTGCTCCCAAAATCCGATGTATATGAGACGGTCTTCCGGAGCGTAAATCTTCGCGTCCGGCAAAACAATCGGGAAAACACGCCCGCGAAAATTGCCACTATCGGCAATTTCCGTTAGCTCGAACATGCAATTCTTTGACTCCAGATACGCCTTTGATAGCACCACGACGATAGCTTTGCCACGGCCCAGATCGCGCATGAAGATCCCGATTGCGTCTTTGTACTTAATTTCGTTCTTATCGCGAATCAGCCTGATGTCGTGTTCGCGCAGCGCCTTCTCAATTTGATCCACAGCCGCATTGCTCTCCTGCGCCCAGGAATACGAGACAAAGACCTCTTCACGAACCGAACTTAAATCATCGCGGAGATTCCCGAACGGCCTTTCCATCTGCTGCAAGAGCGACGGAAAAATATTGCGGATCAGGGCGCCAGCATCAACGGATTCAAAGCTCTTTTGACATTGGATCGGCTTGCGCGCTTGCACGGCACGCTTCAAAGTTGCCAACGAATAAGCGAATGCGTCATCCCGCCCGACGCATTCATCGCAAATGCATGGGAGAAACTTGTCATACTTCAGCCTCGGAAAAGACTCGTGAATACGATCTAGCTCTTCGTCGATAACTGCGAGCAGCCCGCGCGTGTCGGCTCCCGCCACTCGAACAGTGATTTTCCGCCTGCCGTAATCCTCAATCGCCTCCGCCCGCGTATCGTTTCGTTCCAGGATGACGCCCGTCTTCCATACCAGGTTCTGATTTGCGATGCGGCGATTCAGGGCCACAATAAGCCGCGTAATGATGCCTTTCGGCATGAAATCATATTCGTACCGGAGGACCAGGGTCTCCGGATAGTTCCATTCGTAGAGGGGCTGAGTGGGAGACAGCAGTTGAGGCGCGATATATGTTCCGCTTTCCGCCAGTTGGTAACAGAGTTCAAAATTCATCATCAGCCGCAGCAACTCCTGCTGCATCGACGCGTACTGCTCGTCCGACCAAATGCGCGCCAGATCGTCTTCATTGAAGCGACCGCGATGCTGTTTTACACTGTCGTCGTCCAGGACACGATACACGGCATCGGTTCCCCACTTGGGCTTGAGGATGACTATGTGCCGCAGGATCGGGTCGCCCTGGAAGTGCAGACACACGCCGAGATCGTGCAAATAACTGCTCAACTGCAGCATGTCTTCCTCTCGCTGAAAACCTTCCTGCCTGCAAATCGCGAAATACTCCTCGATGCCAATATAGTTGCGTGGATCTTTTTCTAGCGCTTCTCGAACGCGCTTCCAGGTCTTCGGGAGCGGCGTGCCGATATGCGGAAGATGCTCCAACTGCTGGCGCATCACATTCACCAAGGCTTCCAACCCCCGGTTATCCGCCAGATCGACCGTATATGCACCCAGGAGATTCTCGAAGCGGGCGCGCAAACTTCCGATATTGATATCACGCCGTCGACCTTGCTTCTCGTTCTGCACAATGACTAAAGGACTGCCGGCGCTAAGAAGTTCGACAACCTGCAGCCAGTAATCGAAATTCGTGTCTTCTTTGCGATCGTCGGCTACCAATGCATAGAGCGATCTTCGCGTAAGAAAGAATTGGTGCGTCGCATGATAAACTTCCTGTCCGCCAAAATCCCAGATATTTACATGAAGATCGCGGGTCAAGACTCTCTCTCTGTCTTGATCCTTGACACGAACCGCAGCCGGAAATTTCCAGCGAATTACTTCAATGCCCTCGGTCGACCTCTCATCGGAGTTAAGCTTGTATGCTGGATCAGAGATCTTATTAGCAAGCGACGTTTTTCCCGCTCCCGCTTCTCCGACAATCAAGAGCTTGGCCTCGCATAAGTAATCTACGCCAGCTTCCTGCTGCTGGCGCCAATAGTTCTTGATCGCCTCAATCCCGTCCTTGACCACCTCGGGAGGAGGAATCGTAATCGGCTGTCCCGACGCTCTTATCGATGTCAGCTTTGAGAGATTAAGAACGCCTGCCGGAATGTCCGTAATTTGGCCTTCTCGCGACGGAAAGGCGCAGGCGATATCGAGATTGCTGAGTGCATTGATGCTGAACACGACGGTCGGAATCCGGCTAAAGCGGTTGTCAGCCAAACCGAGGAATTGCAGCCTGGACAAATCACCAACCGTCGCAGGGAGATCTTCGAGATCATTAAGGCCCACCTGCAATCTGGATAAGCGCGAGCACTCCGAAATCCAGGATGGAAGTTCACGAATCGCAGCCGCGTAGAGTGTCAGGGCGTGAAGGTCTTTCAATGCGCGTATGCCATCTGGGACCTGCTCAAGCAGGACGCCCGTAATAGCCAGTTCATTCAATCCCTTAAACTCGCCGATGCGTTCGATAAGAGTATCGACCCCGGCCTGAGGCGCGCTAAAACGCAACTTCAAATCGTACGCGACGCCGTCCAAGGTGATTCGCAATAACCGGAGGTTAGGTAACTCCATCAGATATCCGAAAACGTGCTCGGGACCTTCGATCTCGTGCTCCTCGCCTTGTTTTCGACCGAGAGAGATCCTAATACCTGTTACATTCTGGAGCGAAATCGCCCCTCGGCAACGGAGGTAAGCCGGCCAATCGAGGTGCAACCCGGGAATATCCGGAAGTTGCTCGATGGGATTGCCAGTAAGGTCGAGCTTGCGAATTTTAGGCAACTTCGCCGTTAACCAGGTGGGTACAACGCGGATGTTATTGCCTGCGAGGTTTAGGCCTTTCAGCCGTTGCATCCGAAATACCTCGTCCGGTATCTCGTCTAAATCCGCAAACGAAAGCGAGAGGTAATCTGAATCTTGTTGTGTGGCGGCCTCCATGCGCCGCCTTGCACGTACCGAAAGCTGCTTCGCGCGTGTGCCCGCGGGTACACCTCGAAGCTCATGAGAGAAAAGATTTTCGTCAGCCACGTGTACACGACCCTCGGAGCGAACTATCATCGCATGAGACCGATATTGCGCGCGACCTCTCACCTCGTGCATAACTGAATTTCAATACCAGCAGGTCGAAACAATCGAAGTGCGTCGTACCGTTGTTCTTGCCAGCTGAATTGCCGAAGCTGACGTACGGGTTCGCTTGGCCCAAACTTTCGCGCCAGGATCCAACGATAAAAATCGTCTTAAAGCAAGTATTCGGAGTGATCATCGATTGATCGCGGACAATTAGAATTCAGCCAGGGACAATTAGAACTCCCGAAGGCTAGGGCGGCGAAAGCGGTACAAGTCGGAGACGACTTGTATGGTGAGCGATCAGCAGGTAAAGCGACTCTGGCGGCTGGCAGGGCAGAAGTGGGCGTTAGAGATTGCGGCGGCGAAAGCGGGTATGGACCCGAAGACGGCGCGCAAGTACCTGCGAGATCGGCGCCTGCCCAGCGAGATGCGACAAGAGCATACGTGGCGCACACGCCCTGATCCGTTCGCCGATAGCTGGGATGAGATTCAGCAGTTGCTCGCCGTTGAACCAGGGTTACAGGCGAAGACGATCTTCGAGCATCTGCAGCAGATGCATCCGGGCCGGTTCAGTGACGGCCAGGTGCGGACCTTGCGGCGCCGAATTAGCTACTGGCGAGCGACCGAAGGGCCACCCCGAGAAGTGTTCTTTGCGCAAGAGCATCGGCCGGGCGAACTGTGCCAATCGGATTTTACGCATTGCCGGGAACTGGGCGTGACGATCAATGGCCAGTCGTTTCCGCATCTTATTTATCACTTTGTTCTGAGTTATTCGAACTGGGAAACGGGCAGCATCTGTTATTCGGAGACGTTCGAGAGCCTGAGCGAAGGACTGCAGAATGCACTTTGGCAGCTGGGTGGCGTTCCTTCGGAACATCGAACGGATCGGATGAGCGCGGCCGTCAATAATCTATGCGATGGCAAAGAGTTCACGCGCGCCTATGAAGGGCTATTACGACATTACCGGCTCAGTGGTCAGAAGATCCAAGCCGGTCAGGCGAACGAAAACGGGGATGTGGAACAACGGCATTACCGGTTTAAGCAAGCCGCCGATCAGGCGTTATTGATGCGAGGGAGTCGTGACTTTCCTGAGGTGGCAGCCTACCAGGTGTTCTTGACCAAGCTGTTTACGCGATTGAACGCCGGCCGGAGAGAACGATATCTGGACGAGGTGGCACAACTGCGGCCGCTTCCGGAGCAGCGGCTCGATTCCTTGCGACGGGAACGGGTGCGAGTCAGTCCGGGCAGCCTGGTGACGGTTCATCGAAACATCTACTCGGTGCATAGCCGGCTGATCGGCGAGATGGTGGAGGCACGAGTGGGCCCCGATACGGTCGAGATCTGGTACGCCGATCGGAAAGTAGAAGAGGTGCCGCGCTTGCGCGGCCGAAGCAAGCACCGGATTGACTACCGCCACATTATCGATTGGCTGGTCCGCAAGCCAGGAGCGTTTGAGAACTATCGCTATCGGAGCGATCTGTTCCCGACCAGCTGGTTCCGCTTGGCTTACGATGCCTTGCGCGAAGAGCACGGCCCGAAACGCGGCGCTCAAGAGTACCTGGCGCTCCTGTTGTTGGCAGCTCGCCGCGGCGAGGCACTGATCGAAGGAGCCATTCGGTTTTTGCTGGGGAGTCAGCAAGCTCTGAATGCGGAAGAAGCGATTCGCTTAACGGAGGACAATGCGCCCGCTCCGCTGACCACCATTGCGATCGATCCTGTCTCGCTCGCGGTCTTCGACGATCTTCTGACCAGGGAGGACACGGCGGCATGACGACCGATATCGTGGATGTCAAAGCCGCCCTTACCGAGAGTCTGACGGAACTGCACTTACCGACAGTAAGGCGGACCTACGAAGAAGCAGCTCGTTTGGCGGAGCGCGAAACGCTGAGTTATGAACGTTACCTGCTGGATCTCGTCACTCGGGAAAGTCAGGACCGGCAGCAGAAGCGCATCCAACGGTTGCTGCGTCAGTCGCGCATTCCGGCAGAGAAAGCCCTCGCGAACTTCAACCTGAAACGGCTGCCGCCCAAAGTGGCGATCTTAACCAAGTCACTCATCGAAGGGGAAGTGCTGGACCGGCGCGAAAACGTGCTGGCGTTCGGGAATCCCGGTAGCGGCAAGACTCATCTTCTCTGTGCCATCGGCCAGGAACTGATTGCTCGCGGCCGGCGCATGTACTTCACCACCTCGGCGCTTCTGGTGCAGGACTTATTGGTTGCTAAACGCGACCTCAAGCTTAGCCGCTTCCTCAAAAAGTTGGCGCACTTTGAAGGTCTGATCATTGATGATCTCGGCTACGTGCAACAGAGTCGGGAAGAGATGGAGGTGCTGTTCACCCTGCTAGCCGAACGTTACGAGCGTGGCAGCGTCTTCATCTCCAGCAATCTGCCGTTCTCGAAGTGGGAAGGAATCTTCAAAGATCCCATGACCACTGCCGCGGCGATTGATCGATTAGTTCATCACTGCGTCATCCTCGAACTCAACATCCCGAGTTATCGAGTCGAACAGGCCAAAAAAGCAAAACAGGAACCTGACGCGACCGAGAAACCGTCCAAATCTAAACCGTCTTGAGTTCGAGGATGTAGTCGTCTGTACGAGGATCTGGAGTTAGCGCCCGTTTTTTCGGTCCGCTGGCATAAAGCTCATTCAGTGTCCAGTCTGGACGATTCCGAGAGAGCCCGTGCAACGGCCGAAACGGAAGCCTATTTGCCATATCGGATTACCGACATTAAGAACAGCCATATCACGCCAACTTCTGGGGCTGGAGGTAACTTCTGCGCCAACTGTCCTCAGCCGATCTGGAAGAATGGTCGTCGCAAGGTGCTCAAAATCGCAATCCTTCAATAGCTGGAATACGTAAACCGGACCGGGCGACCAAACATGTGGCACCGGTTTAGCCCGGCGTACAAAATCGCGTTTTTCTAAGTCACTTCGATGAAAAGCGCGTACAAATTCGAATCCAGTGAATACAGATGAAAGGTCCACCTGCTTTCGGCACGAATGAAGGACGGCGCAGGTTCCTGCCAGGAAGCACCGTCGTGTCAGCGTCATTAACGGTTACGACACCGGAACCACTATATAAGTGCCCAACTTCTGCGCGGACCAAAACGGAGAATCCCGTGGAAATGACGGCCTGATGGAAAGTAAGAGCGCTTTCCACAGTCCTTGGAAAACGCTCGCGCGTTTTCTCACATTCCCACCGCCCGACGACGACTACACTCTCTCAAATGAAAAAGGGAAGAATAGTTGACCGCGAACGGGAAAAATACTTGACTCTGATCAGCGCCACCATCAGGCGCCGAGTCCGTGTGGTATACACGAAAACGCACCCACATACTCTCAATGGAAGAGAATAACCCGAAGATGCTCCTGGATGAAGCGCTAAACAGAATCAATAAGGTGAAAAGAGAGCATCTGTTAGAACTCAATCTGACCGAGCTTGGTCTGACGTTCTTGCCGGACGAAGTGACCCAGCTATGTTGGCTTAAAGGACTGTTTCTAAGCTTCAATGCGATCGCTGACCTTCAGCCGTTGATTGGCCTAAAGAACCTCGAACGACTCGATCTTCGCGGAAACCAGGTCCGAGCCCTTCAACCGCTATCAGCGATGCACTCCCTGTACTACCTCGATCTCGGAGGGAATTCGCTACTCGACCTTGGACCGATAAGACAGCTGACGGAGATCGAAACTCTCTATCTCGATCAAAACAGTGTTTCGGATTTGAAGCCACTCGAATCTTTGAAGCGATTGAGGCGTCTGTTTGCCTCGGAGAACAAGATCGTATCCATCTCAGCACTCTCCGGAATGTCAGATTTAGTAGAACTGTACTTACATTCCAACCGGATCAGCGACATTTCTCCTCTAAATTCTTGCCATAGGCTAGTCACCCTCGATCTCACCGACAACGCCATTCAGGATTTGGCGCCGATTTCGCAGCTCTCTTCCCTTGAGGCGTGCTTTATCGGCGACAATGCGATCCCGGATCTTTCGCCGCTAGCAACACTGTTAAGTCGAGGGTTGAAGATTGCTAGTCGATCCGATCCGACCAGAAATCCAGCTAGAAATCCCTTGACCACACCACCTCCTGAGATCGTAGCTCGAGGCGCAACAGCGGTCATAAACTATTTCGCTGAGCTTAAGAGCCAAGGATCAGAGCCAATTTACGAGGCCAAGCTACTCATCGTCGGAGAAGGCGGGGCCGGTAAGACGACGCTGGCCCGAAAGCTAGAAAACGCAATGTGCTCACTGCCCGACGAGTCAGAGAGCACGATGGGCATCGATGTTCGGCGCCTTGTGCTTATGGGTGTCGCCCCTAGTCGTCCATTTACGTTGAACATCTGGGATTTTGGTGGGCAAGAAATATATCATTCGACACATCAGTTCTTTCTTACACAGCGTTCCTTGTATGTTCTCGTTGACGATACCCGAAAGGACTCGAAGTCTGTACACGACGAAGTCTTCGCATATTGGCTGCAAGTTGTTGGACTATTAGGCGGAAATAGTCCCTTGCTGATCGTACAGAACGAGAAAAGCGACCGCAGTAAGCAGTTAGATATTGCGAGTATGCAAGCGCGGTTCACCTTTATAAAGGACCACTTGGCAACAAACCTTGCAACGAATCGGGGTCTTGATCGAGTCGTGAATTCTATTCAGCACTGGTTGTTACGCTTAGACCATATCGGTCAACAGTTGCCGGTGCAATGGATCAAAGTTCGTGATGAGCTAGAGGTGCTGGGACGCTCGATACCACACATCTCTCTCGGTGAATATCTCAGCCTGTGCGCCCGTCATGGATTGTCGGCTGAGCGCCGCGCCCTTAGTTTAGCGGAGTACCTACACGATTTAGGCGCATTTCTGCATTTCGACGACAGTATGGTTTTGCGTGATCTCGTGATTCTTCAGAATACCTGGGCGACGCAAGCTGTCTACGCCATTCTCGACGATGAGCAGATTAAGCAGAGATCCGGATTCTTCTCAGGAGCCGATCTTGACCGTATTTGGAGTCGAGAAGAGTATCGCTCGCATCATCATCATCTGCTTGCCCTCATGGAGAAATTTGAGCTCTGTTATCCATTATTGGATCCTGTTAAGCCAGGATGGCTCGCGCCACAACTGCTGCCCATAGCTAGATCTGATTCGGATTGGCAAGCACTTCACGAGATTGTACTTCGTTACGAATACACGTTTATGCCGAAAGGCATACTTCCTCGATTGATAGTTCGATTGAACAGGTATGTTAAGTCGGCCGAGGAAGCTTGGCGTGCCGGCGCTGTATTTAGAAGACACTCGTCTGCTGCGCTTGTAACCGAGACGTACGCGAAGAGAGAGATTCTGGTTCGAGTATCGGGCGAGCAATGCCGGGAACTCATGACCATCGTTGCAGAAGAGATTGACAGCATCAACGACGGATACCCTTCCATCAAAGTCGAAAAGATGATTCCTTGTAGGTGCCATGTCTGTGCCGCTGATTCGACCCCTCACTGGTTCCGCTATAGCAACCTGCAAGAGCGGATACGTCGTGGCAAGAAAACAGCAGAGTGTGAGCGAAGCTACCAGAACGTGGACGTAGCTCAACTATTCGAGGGTGTCTTCGCAAGTGTTAGTGCGAAGCGCTTCGAGGATATGCGGATGTTCATTTCTTACTCTCACAAGGACGAGCGCTATCTCAAGGATCTAGAGTCTCACCTAGCCTCACTTAAGATAACCAATCATCTGACCGTCTGGGCTGATACCGAAATCCGCGCGGGGGACCGTTGGGATGCCAGCATCGTCGAGGAGCTTAGGACTGCCGACGTCGTTTTACTGCTGCTTAGCGCTGATTTCCTCGCATCTCGGTACATCTGGGAAACAGAGCTTCCTATCGCTCTGCAACGTGATGAACTCGGTGAGGGTATAGTAATACCGATATTTGTCCGCCCATGTGACACGACGGATCTACCGTTGATGAAACTTCAAGGACTCCCAAGAGGCGGGAAGGCAATCAGCTCTTATCGGAACCGAGACGAGGCGTACACGGAAATTATGAAGCAGCTACGTCGACGGCTCTTAGAGCTGTCGCGTCGTTAGCGGGTTCCGCAATAAAGGGGGTTCCTCATTGTTGTCTCCAAATGGGCTTAGGCACCACTTTAAGGGCATCGTGATGTGCCGCCATCCGCGGCAGGAGGCCGCATGTATGGCACGTCAACAGAAGCATCGTAAGCATTCAAGAGCAAGGACAATTCTACGTCTGCCGGACCTGGAGCAGTCGCGAACTGCGGTTCTAAACTCGCTAGCCGCCGCGAGTTCCCAGGAGTCGTACGGTCACGCAATCGACGAGTTCACTGGCTGGTATTGCTCGGAGCCGAGACTCGCGTTCAACAGGACGGTCGTGCTCCGGTACCGGGTCTTCCTGGAGCAGAAGCAGCTTGCTCCTTCGACGATCAATGTCCGACTGGCGGCCGTGAGACGGCTCGCTACGAGGCGGCGGACGCTGGCCTCCTCAGCCCCGAACTCGCCGCCGGCATTCGACGGGTCAAGGGTGCTAAACGCCTTGGCAAACGGGTGGGGAACTGGCTCACCCTCGATCAGGCTCGTTCACTTGTTCACCGCGACGCGAGGAAGATCTGGATTTGCGCAGTAAACGAGATCGGGCCATCATCGCCCTTTTGCTTGGGTGTGGTCTCCGCCGAGCGGAATGCGTTGGGTTGCGCGTCGAGGATCTGCAACTTAGGGAGGACCACTGGATTATCGCTGATCTGGTTGGAAAGGCGAAGCACGTTCGGACCGTTCCCGTTCCTGCCTGGGTGAAGAATGCAATAGACGATTGGACGATATGGCAGAGATCACGGGCGGCTACTTGTTCCGGAAGGTCACGCGGACAGATAAGGTCTGGAGTGAACGGCTTTCGGCAAAAGCGATTTGGCACATTGTGAAGCGAGCCGCGAAACGCCTGGCATTGATCGGCTCGCACCGCACGACCTTCGGCGCTCGTGCGCAAAGTTCTGCCACATGGCAGGAGGGGAGCTGGAGCAGATCCAATTTCTGCTCGGTCATGTTTCGATCCAGACGACAGAGCAATATCTTGGCTGCAAACAGAAGCTTCGCAACGCTGTCAATGACAGACTCGGATTTGAGGACTTCTAACCCTGTACGCCGTTCGACCGGACACGACGCCTCCTGGAGTACTCGCGCGGTCGCAGCAACACCGTTGAAGGAGCTCCAAGCCCGTTTATGGAACCAGTACGCCGATCGCAGGGCAACGGCTGGGCAACCACTTGCAAGTTGATGTAAACTTTTTTGACCGCTATGAGGGTCTTTATTGGCTACGGCTACAATGATCGCGACGAATGGATCGAGAGAGACGTGTTCCCAATCCGGACCTGTCGCAAAAATTCGCTTCTTGCCAGCAAACGCCTTCCAAGTCGGCTTCTGGATCGTGCCATGCTTGCTGCAGCCTGGCACCCCTATTCAGATAGCATTCTTGAGTGGGCTTTCTTCTACCGCCTCTGCCCGTCTCGTCGCGTCGCTACAACGTATTTATTAGCCACGCCTGGGATTACAAGGACGACTACGATGGAATCGTGAATTCTCAATCTTGACAGGACCTTTCTCTGGACCAATTTCAGCGTGCCGATCGAGAATCCGCTGAAAATCACGCTGCTGCTCAAAAAGTCCTACCGAACCATTGTTCGTCAGCTCGATGAGCGGATCGCCTTGGCAGACTGCGTTTTGGTGCTAGCTGCCATGTACTTCAAACATCGGGGCTGGATACAGTCTGACGGTGAACACCCAAAAGCGGCCATAGCGTGAACGGCTGAAAAGCGGCCAATGGAGGCTGGTCCAGGACGTTGATCCTGATGCGGGGAATACCCTGCGTCACTGTGAGCAATGTCTTGAGCGACGACAAGAAGCAACAAGTGGTGGCGCTGGGGCGGCTGGGCTGGTCGCTGCGGCGCATCGAAGCAGCCGTGCACATTCGCCGAGAGACCATTGGTGGTTACCTGCGGGCTGCCGGGATCGCGGTGCGACCGCCAGGCGGCTGGGGACGGCTCGCGCCGGCAAAACCGGCCAACGAAGTGATCACCGACTTTGGCGCGGAGTCGGACAGGATTGCACCCGCCCCGCCGCCGTTTCGCCGTTCCTCTGCCAGCACCTGCGAAGCGTATCGAGAGTTGATCGAACTCGCTTTGTCACAGGGACGCAACGCCATGGCGATCTGGCAGGACCTGGTGGATCACCACCACTTCTCTGCGAGTTATCAAAGCGTTCGACGCTTTGCTGGCAAGCTGCAAGCGGCGACCCCGGAAGCCCGAGTGGTCATCGAGACTGCGCCCGGCGAAGAATCCCAGGTGGACTACGGCTCCGGCCCGATGGTCCGCGATCCGCAAACCGGTAAGTATCGCCGTACCCGGCTGTTTGTGTTGACGCTCGGGTATAGCAGGAAATGCGTCCGTTGCTGGTGTTCCGTTCCAGCGTGCGCGTCTGGGCCGAGCTGCACGAGAAAGCATTCCTGCGGCTCGGTGGAGCGACCCGCGTCGTGGTGCTGGATAACTTGCGCGAAGGCGTGCTCGCGCCCGATACTACGATCCTTCTGTCAACCCCTTGTACCGCGACTTACTCCAGCACTATGGGTGCGTGGCGCTGCCGTGTCGCGTGCGCGATCCGGACCGAAGGGTAAGGTCGAGTCCGGCGTCGGGCACGCCAAGAGAACGCCACTCAAGGGCATGCGCTTCGAAAGTCTGGAAGAGGCGCAAGCGTATCTCGATCAGTGGGAAGAGCGTTGGGCCGACACACGCATTCACGGCACGACGAAGCGCCAGGTCTCAGCCATGTTCGCCGAAGAAAGACCGGCGCTTCTGCCATTGCCGCTGGAGCCCTTTCGCTACTACCAATACGGTGAACGTACGGTGCATCTGGATGGCTGCGTCGAAGTGGAAGCCGCCTACTACAGCGCGCCGCCAGGCTGGATCGGCCGCCGCGTCCATGTGCAATGGAACGATAACCATGTACGGCTGATCGATCCGCACACGGGACAACTGCTGCGTGAGCATTTACGTCAGCAGCGCGGCCGACATCGCATTCAGGAAGACAGACCGACCGCAGCGGACTCCGCTGAAGACCGAACAGTTACTTCTTCGAGCTGATCTCACGGGGCTTCACATCGGGCGCTGTGCCGAGCCATGCACGATGCAGAAGGACAGGTAGCCGTCCGCCGCATCCTGGGCGTGGCCGCACTGACCAAGAAGTATGGCGTCGGCTCCACCGATGAAGCTTGCGCCATTGCCTTAGAAGCCGGCGCTTGTACCTATCGCTTCGTGCGCCGCTATCTGGAACGCAACCCGCAACTGCCGTTGAGCCTGCGCCAGGTCGATCCGTTGATCCGTCAACTCACCCAGTATCGAGATCTCATAGAAAAGCGAACCCGCCAGAAGGATGATTCATGCACCTTATAGAACTCGAACGTTCCTTGCGACAGCTACGCCTCGGCGGCATGGCCGCTGTGCTGGAAACTCGTTTACGCCAGGCCCAGGCAGAACCGATGGCACCATCGATCTGATTGCTTGCCTGGTGTCGGATGAACTGACGCTTCGTTCCGACCGCTTACTCGCACGTCGCCGCAAACAGGCAGGCTTTCGCGATCCCGACAGAAGCCTCGATAACTTTGACTTCACTTTCAACCCCAAGATGAACCGCAGCCTGGTCTTCGATCTGGCCACAGGCGCGTTCATCGCGAAACACGAAGATGCTCTCTTTTTCGGCCCAGGCGGTTCGGGCAAGAGTCATTGGCGCAAGCGATCGGACAAGCGGCTATTCTGCAGGGCTACAAAGTGCTCTATCGTGAAACTCACGTCCTGCTGGATGAGCTGGCCGAAGCGTCGCGGAAGGCACACGCAAAGAGTATATGGAAGCGGTGGCAACTGTTCCGCTGCTGATCATCGATGACTTCGGCATGCGCAAGCTGCCGCACACGGCTGCTGAGGATCTGCTGGAGATCATCATGCGACGATATGAGCGTTTCAGCACACTGTTGACTTCCAACCGTCCTGTGGAGGACTGGGGCAAACTGCTCGGCGACGTTGCTGCGGTCAGCGCCATGCTCGACCGACTTCTCACCATGGACACGTCCTGAAGTGCGGACCGCGAAGCTGGCGCACCAAGACCGCCGCACCTTCATAAGGAAAGGATCTTTGCTGAACACGAGGGCTCTGCCCTCGCGCTCCCGGGATTTATCGCTTTCGCGCCAGAATGCCAAAAGGGCGGCCTAGCCGCCCCGCACTCCGGCCCTATGTCGGCGCTCCGGTCGCATCCCTGCGTAGCCATATCCTCCGCACAGGTGTTGTCACTCTACAACTTTTTCCACGTTCCGCAAACAAAAGTTTGCATCGCGCCCACGCTGGCGCTATAACTACTCTTGTCCTGAACCCGCGCTCCTTCGTTGGCCGGTTTTGAAGTGTTCACGCTATGGCCGGTTTTCAGGTGACGATAGAAGCAGCGCTGGACTACGGTAAGGCGATCGTTGCAATCGCGCCACGAGGGCAGGAGCGAATCCCTTCGGAACTGACAGAGATTGCTTCCGAGACCGTCGGGTGGACTCTAAATCCATCGTCACTGCGATTCGACGACACGTAGGGTTCTAGGGAACCTGTTAGTTAAGACTCGTGTCCACAAGTCGGCATATGGGAAAGGCGCTATGCACAGCTTAAAACACGCTGCATCCAGTTTCTAGTCGTAGACCTTCACAATGGGTGCCTGCGTACATCGGGAACCCGATGTAGCAAAACCTAGGGGCGCCTCTAGTTTACTGCGGGACCGACGCCGGATCGGTCTTTGCACGTTCAGCCAACTTCTGAACAACCTTTCCCATCCAGGGCTGGTCTTCTCCCCGCTTGGTCTTTACTTCTAAGATCAGTTTCAGATTTCGAGCGGTAGTGTCCGGCTCGAAAGCCTCTCGTATAGCTGCTAGAGAACTGCCCAAAGCGCCTATCGCCTTCTCTTGATCTGCAGCGAGCATTGCGAGTTCCAACAGGGTGGCATAGTCCCAGTAGTCGGGCGTTCCTTTCGCAAGACGCCGTTCCACTGAATAGCGTACAACCGGAATCAAATCAAAACGGCGGGGATCGGGAGGGTCGCGAAGCTCCATCAGCGTTACTGCATTAATTCCAGGGTAAGCATCGCGCCAGTCTGCTTCAAAACCCTTTAAATACGCGCCGATTGCTTTGTCCAGCAGACCCTGTGCGAGGAGATCATCTTCAGCTTTTTGCGCCGCATCCCATCGGTCCTTATAAATGCGACCCAGAATGCCATAGGTTTCACTGCTGGGACCGCGTTTACTGATGACGTCTAGCACAACACGCTCCGCTCGATCCGACTGATTGTCACGGTTGAGAGCCAGTGCATATTGTTCTTGCACCATCACAGTCTGTTGAAGTGGCGGAGCCATCTTCTCGACTAGCGAGATCATTTCTTTGAAAGCCTTTCGAGATCTGTAAGACAACATTAGATCCACCACTATCCCGGACTCTACATTCTCGAGGTCACCCAGCTGTTGCTCAATTGTTTTCAAAGCCTCAACAGCCCCCTCACCTTGGGTCCTCGCGTTCAGGAGTTTATCCTTCATCTGCCGAGAGTATCTGACTTGATCGCGAAAGATATCTGCCTTCTCATGGTCAAGCTGTGGCTGCGGGTAGTAGTCGATCAGCTGATAGATTGGGCTATCTTTCAAGCCGCCGGTCTTCGCTTCGCGAAGCATCCTCGATATCGTGTTGCTTGTCGTCTGAACGAATTCGGCAGATGGTAAACCATCCGGACCAATCTTGTAGAAGACCGTTTTAAGGGCATCAACGTCGATCGGCAATCTACCCCCTTCCGCCATGATAGGAACTGTGCTCCAGGGACGTACCGAGTGCCGAATCCCTAGCTCATAGAAAACATTCGGGTTGGCGTGGGTAAGGTCAGCGACCGCGAACTGACACAATAGGAGGGCCTCGAACATCGGCTTTTGGATAAAGCCACCCGCCTCCTCATGATCGGCTCGAAGGGGCTCTAAGTCGGCGGACGTTATAGCCGGTTTAATGAGCTCCTCATAGACTCTGTCGAAGTTGATTGTCTTGCCATCCGGACCAGTCTTCACACCAAAGGGCATTAGGACGAAGCAAGTTTGCAAAGCGCCTCCGCTATATCCGACGATACTCACTACCCCATTTGATGTAAAGAGGATCAATCAGCAGGAGATAGGGATAGAAGATAATCCAGCCGACCGTGCACATGAACAATGCACCCAGAATCTGAAGATAGGAATTTCGATACCGCATTACACGTTCAAGCAGAAGCTCTTTAACCGCGACCAACAGAAACAGGACTAAAATCCCAATGGCTATTACTCGCCCCACATGGGGAATCGGGCTGGACCAGTGCACGATCGACGCCAAACAATTAGGCCAACGATCATAACTCCCACGGCGAGGCTGATCTTGTGAAGCATTGGGTACAGCTTGAACGGTTTGAACGCAAGCTTTTCCGCAACCTTCAACCCCGTTTTTAATTGCTGTAGCTGTTTTCCCGCCACCGCCTCATCGTCCGCTGTCATTGCAGGTTTCAGTTTGCAAAAGTCCCATGCCACAGGATGCTCAGGGTCGACCTGGATGTTTGGAAGGCATTTGGTCCATTCCTCGCCCGTCATCAGATAGCCACTCAGCATCAGTGCGTCCGACTCGAGCCAAGAAAACGAATCAAGATCTGTTCTGACAGAGCCAAGAAGGCGTTGAACATCGGTCGAACTCCGTAATCTGTTTTCGTCTGGCGGATCCTGGTAGGTGGAGGGATCATCGCAATTCACCCAATCGACGACTTGCGCTTGCAAGCCCTTTTTCAGGTGAAGATACATGACGCCGTGGATGGCGCCGCTGTCGGATAAAGAGCTCAGCAATTGATACTGAGCTTCGCGAGAACGAGTCATCAGGATATCATTGGCGCGCATCAAGACTGGCAACATGACCCGACGGCGGTTCAAGACTCATGCCTGTCTGGCCACATGCATCACTGACAATCAGCACCGTGCAATCTTGTTCCCGGAGACTTGCGATGCCTTGATTATCGTAATTACCCCCGTCCACCAGACGTTTTACATAGGCTTGTTTTCCGGACCTAGTTTGCCATAAAGGTTTTCCAGAACGAGAGGAGTAAAAGACCCGGCACACACGCCGACGCGGCCACTGCTTCCCCGAGGCGGACACCAGCGCCCCGTGTCCGAATCTTGTCCATTACGGCGGTACGGCGGCGGAGCTTCCCAATGATACATGCGGCGCATCCGGTTATTGGCATCGATTTCCGCATCTATGCTCCGTGCTGGCGGTTCGCCCATGAACGAAGCTGTGAATTGCCAGTTATGGCAACTGTTCAACGAGGTTGCATTCAAAACCAGCGCAGGTACTTTGTTGAGCCGCTTCCAGTTGTCATACCTCGGATTAAAGTTCGTGGCACGCTGGCGTGTTTCTTGGCCGTCCGCCGATATAGTGACGATCAAGGGGTGCGACCAGCAGATCCGCGAGATATCTTGGCCTGCCTGTTCCCCATCATCAACCCGTGCATAGAGTTCTTTCTCATAGAAAATCGCCAGCCGATCAGAGGACGAGGATCTCCTCGAAGTAAGGACTCGCGCATTGCTAGACCAGCCCAGCAACATGCGAAGGCGGATGTTACGTTGTACTCCGGCAACGAAAATTTTCCCGGAACGTTTTACAAGGTCGATGTAAGTTTGACGGGTGATCTCGGTATCGGTGTGCTGCTGAAGCATGTTGCGAAGTTCCAGATAATAATAGGCTCCCAAGATAGAACCTCCCGAGACGCAGGAGAGAACTTCGTACGTGGCGCAGCACATCCAGTTCAGCGAGTTTCGCAAGCACTCCAATATGAAAGAGCGAGGCGCGGAACCCACCGCCCGAAAGCGCCAATCCGATCTTCCCTCGAAGGAAAGATCTCCGCCGCTTTACTGTCGTTTGCCAGAAAGTGCCTTCACAACGCCCCACGGCGCGGATGCTTCCAACTGCGTCCGGCGGAATGCCTTCTCGTTGCGCCCTAATTCGCGCGCCTTGTGCAATTTGCCGGGCGGACGTTTCAAGCTGCCAGGGCGCGATGTGCTTTGATAGGTCTTGATCGTAGATGCTAGCGATTCCTTTAGTTTGGCGGCTCTTGCCATCCACTCGGTAGCTTTCGAATAATCGCCTATCCCGAGCCAAGCCTCGCCCAATGTGACAAGGACCCACCAATTCGACATCAGATCCGGGTCCCTAACTTTGACGTATTGTTGTTCAGTTTCGACTTGTTCTCCGGGTCTAAAACGGCAACAATTTCCTTTCGGATCTTTAGAGACATTCCACGTGCAGCTTTGCCCTCGTCTATCTCGCCCTTCTCCTGTTCGGCGATAAGCTCCAGCACAAATGCCAAATTTATGGCGTTGTATCCGCGATCTTTGTCGCAGCCCATCTCATACCCTCGCCGATAGTATTGATATGAGCGAACCAAGTGAACTCGAAGACCGTATGTCTCCCAACGTCGTTTTTGCACCGCTCCGGCTATACCAAGTAGGTCCTGTTTCAATTTAGGGAAGTGATCGACCGAACTCCTAAGGGCGACGATATCGGATGAGGAGGATCTCCTTTAATATCGAGCGGTTCTCCCGAGCACCGCACTCAGCATCTGTTCTGCCTGCCGCAAACGCGTATCGGCTGGAAGATCCGGATCCTTATACGTGCAGAGAATCAAATCCCGGAGCAGCTTCAATCGCACCTCTTGATCGGCTTCGGTACTGTACTAAAGAGCGCCATCTCAAGAAGCCTACGGGCATCATCTAGTTGATTTGAACGGCGTAGCAAAACTGCAAAGCTAACCAACTCGTCAAGGCTAGTCGCAGCATTGCGAAAGATTTCGCGCGCTCTTCCCCCAGCGTTCTGCGTGTTCATGTTTATTTGGGTCTGAGCAGCCATAAACCTCCTCGAGCCAACGTTTGCCTCCGATCTGTGTTCATGGGAGAGTACACGATATCAGAATTCTATGGACGAACCAAGCGCGTATCCTCAGCCGTCGGTTCGTCCGAGAGCAGAGGATGGACGGGAATGATTTCTCTCGAACCTCGGTTCAGGCGCCTCTCTGATTTCGTCAGTACGTTTAGACACGGGTAATAGGAAGACGCAGTGCCGGATCCCGGAAATGAAATAGCAGAACTCGTTTCTCCAACTTCTTCAATCTCGGATGGGCGATTGGTACTGAGCGATTTCCCAGACGCCGACTTATGGACAGAAGCGCCGCAGCTCAGAGAATCACATCCTGTACAAGTGCGGTTGAATCAGATGTACAACTACATTGGATGCAGGCATAATTATCCAATGCGGTTCGCGCTGCGTGATCTGTTATTTGACAAGGGTGGTGAGGACTCGCCGACCGGTGGACGCGGATGGGAACGCGGTCTCGTTTTCGTCATAATGCCGTTCCAAGCCGATCCCGAGATGAGTGCCTCATATGATGCGGTAAAGAGAGCTTGCTCGAAACTTCACTTGAGAGCTAAGCGTGCTGACGAGGTCGTGGGTTCGGGACGGGTAATCGATGATATTGTCCAACTGATCCTGGAGTCCGAATTCATCGTTTGCGATCTGACGCTTGAGCGACCGAACGTTTACTACGAGCTCGGGTACGCGCATGGTGTAGGCAATCGGCCATTAGACATCATGCTAATTGCGAAGCAAGGAACGGCTCTACATTTCGACATAGCACCTTTACGCGTGCGGTATTACCGTGACCCACAGCATCTTGAAATGCTTGCTGAGTCTGACTTGAGCGCGATGATTACAGAAACGAGAGGAACGTGCTCCCCGAAAACGCCAATCGGTTCCAACAAAATCAACTTTAACTCTCGCATTTAGACACAGCATCTCTCCGGCGTTCCAGCCGACGATCTTACGAGATGAGCAACTCGCTATCCGGCAATCAGCAGGGGAACCGGATCTCATTCGATAAAACCGTGAAAGCGAGCAGCAACAAAGCAACAAATGACCTTAGGCTTCAATCAAGTAAGAGGCTCCCCAAGCCGACTTGGGGACCCTGGCTCGGATTCTCGAACGTTTGAATAGGAGGCCAACATTCCGATTTTTGGCAGACCACTCATCCAGTGCGACGAACGGCGTCTGATACACTTGCATTCCCATCGTCTTGCTCAGATCCGATTCCAGCAGATGTTAGTTCTTGATATACCTCAGCGATCACCAGATCACTTCGCGTACATCGATGTCCCGATCTATCACCGCGTGCACCTGTCGCTAGCTGCCGACATCCCTGTCCACGCATGCCTGCTTCGGGGCGCGACGGAACCGCACCTGCCGGAACTGGTGATCTCGCCTTTCGACTTCAATAAATGGGACAGGATTTGGCGGCTCAATATGTCGCTTCAGGATCGACCTGGACTTCTGAATGAGGTGTGGGAGACCGTGGAATCGACGGAGATAAGCATCCTGGCATGCGAGGCGAGCACAATGGAGGAACAAAGCCTTTTCTACCTGGGATGATTCTCCAAGTTGGAAGATGACCAACAAACTGCCCGCTACAATGGACGCTCCTGTCTAGATTCTCGAAGACATCAAACTACTCTCAAGTGGCAAGCCGCGTTAAACGTTTCATCGGTTGGAGCAATTTTGGCACGCCAAGCGAGCGTATGAACACCAACGATTTCGGCAGGCTGGCTTCTTTCCCCTGCACAGGGAATTGAAGGCCGAATGGACTCTCAATCCGAGTGCGTCGCGGGAGCAAAGCTCGCGCCCCTTCCTGCCTTCAGGTTTCGGCTCCCTTCCGAAATGCGGGAAGTTCTGAAAGCACAGGTTACAGCAGAAGCCGGAAGCGGTAAGGAAGGCTATTACCTCCGGCTTTCTGACACGAAGGATCGTTTCCTGCGAGTTCTTTTTTTTGAGAGCGACGATCCTGTCGTCCACTGTAGGGTGGAATTCAACAGCGCTCCCGCCGCGGTTACCGAAATCACTGGAGCGATCAAGAAAAATGGATTGAATATTCTGCACCGCGAATTTGGCAGCTTCTCATGGGCGTGGTCGCTCGCTGACTTGAAGTCGTGGCGGAGATAGCGCTATGGCCATAAAGGCAAGTCAGACCTCAAAAGCACCTTGAAAACTCTATCGCAGGATGCATTGCGGCCGAAGAATCGTTAGACGTAACCATCGGATATCCGCGAAACTTCGGCCGAGCTTGGGATCAAACGCCGCTTCAGCGCAACCTACTTTCCGGGGCAAGGACATGGCGATGAGTGCACACAGAAGGTTGAACGGAACGACTCTTGGGCAATTTAAGGAACAGTCATGATGAATATTTGAAAAGGGTTACTCAAGGGAGTTATGTTGTTCACGATCCCGTGGAGCTATAGATTCGCTCTCATCAGCAGACTTATCAACGAGCATGGGGACTGCTGGGGGTAGGAGAGAGCGGAAAAGTGGTATTCCTGTCGTGGCCATTATCAGGACGGAGAAACCTCGGTATTCTTGAGGACTTGGCCAGGCGTCAAGGTTTTCCGCAGTTCGTCGCCTGTCGGGACCTCCTAGAATGAGCCGACCATTAAGCTGAAGGCTTAGTGAGGCGAATCAACAGCTCACGCATTTCCTTGGAGTGTGGTCTCGTGAAGGTGCACACGTATATGGCAACGATTGCTGGCCATCATCGTGGCTCCGGACAGTGGAATTGGGTTGCTGTGCATTGGCATGAACATGGTGCTGTCATTTCAACCAGCAGCGTCAGCCTGCAAGACCGCTCTTCATCAACACGCATTCTTCGATTTAGACTTCGAAAGCCAAGCGCAAAATGTACTGAGCGTGCTATGGAATTCTCCTGTGAAACGTCCGGCTTTCGCGAAAAGCGAGCGGGCCTGTAGAAATGGATTCCGATCGTCGAAGCTCGTGATGTCTTCTTTGATGAGACGATTTACTCAGACCCCACTCGCCCGGCGAGTGTCACCTGTCCGAAAACGAGTCCCGGCTCGCCGCCGCGCGACCGAGAGGGGATAAGATCGGAGTTGCTCATCATTCGCGGGCAGAGCGTCAGGTATCCGCCGGAGGCTGGAGACATAGGCGTCGAGTGTCACGGTTTCAACCGCCTGAGCAGCTGCCGCGCGCTCAGCCAGAAAACGGGCTTAGGGTTCGAAAAGCGGGGCTGTTCGGTTCCTTGATTCGGTTCCCTGACGTGAGACGAGCTAGTGGAGGGATGGCCTCCGCCGGCCATGTCGGATGCGCAGAATAAAAACCGTGTCGCCGATGATGCGGAAAAATATCCGGTAAACGTGGGGCTTGCGGCCATAAAAAAGCTGCCTGACCTCGAATGAGATTCGCGGATCGGTGCGAAACAGGGGGCAGCGCTGCGGCATGTCCGTCAGCCTCTCGACTGCCGCCTGCAACCCATTAAACCAGCGTAATCCGGCCTCACCTGCATGCTGATCGATGAGCCATGTCAGCAGCGTATCTAGATCGGCCTGAGCCAGATGCGTATATTCAATCCTGAAGGCCATGCTTCAGGCGCAGCGATGCATAGACTTCTGCAGCGGGCTTTGTGCGCCCGGCCTTGACGTCCTCGTTGCCTTCCAGCAGAGCCATGACGGTCTCATCATGGTCCTGTCGCTCCCAAGCAAAGTAATCCGCGAGCACGTCGTCCAGCGCCGTTTGCAAATCCTGTCCATGACGCTTGGCATAATCGTCCAACTCAGCGCGGCGTTCCGGCGTCAGCGTGATAGGCGTGATCTCCACGATCCAGCTCCTCGTTCCAATTATCCATTGACTCGACTGGGAGATCATCAAGCCAGGACAGAATTCGGCTTCAGTGCTCAACTCGTGGCGGGCGGGCCACCTTGAGGCTCGGCTGGCAAACCGAGAACCAGTGTGGTTCAGAGGTCCTCAAACCCGAGCTTGTCATTAACTGCGTCTCGAAGTTTCTGTTTGCAACCGAGGTACTGTTCTGTTGTTTGGACGGAAACATGCCCGAGGAGAAATTGGATCTGCTCCAACTCCCCTCCAGCCATGTGGCAGAACTTTGCACACGAACGCCCCAGGTCATGCGGTGCGAGCCCATCGATGCCGGCACGCTTCGCCGCTCGCTTCACGATATGCCAGATGGCTTTCGCTGAAAGTCGTTCTCCCCAGACCTTATCTGTGCGATCTACCTTCCGGAAAAGGTAGCCGTTGCTGATATTCGCCATCCGGGTCCAATCATCTATCGCATTCTTGACCCATCTCGGAACCGGAATGGTTCGCACGTGTTTCGCCTTACCTACTAGATCAGCGATGATCCAGTGATCCTCGCGCAGTTGCAGATCGTCGACATGCAATCCAACCAGTTCCGCACGACGCAGACCACATCCAAGCAGGAGCGCAACGATGGCCCGATCGCGCTTCTCACGCAAGGACAAGGCCAGCTCGCTTTCGGAATCGCGCCGCACAAGTGAACGCGCCTGGTCGAGGGTGAGCCAGTTTCCCACTCGCTTGCCGAGGCGCTTCGCGCCTTTCACTCGTCGGATGCCGGCCGCAAGTTCGGGGCTGAGGAGGCCCGCATCAGCTGCTTCGTACGCAAGCCGCCTCACAGCTGCCAAACGAACATTGATCGTTGATGGAGCAAGCTGCTTCTGTTCTAGGAAGAACCGATACCGTAGCACGACCGTCCTATTGAACGCGAGTCGTGGTTCCGAGCAGTACCAACCAGTAAACTCGTCGATAGCATGGCCGTATGACTCTTGCGAACTCGCGGCCGCTAACGAATTCAGGACTGCCGTCCGCGATTGCTCCAGATCCGGCAATCGCAAGATTGTCTTGGCGCGTGAATGCTTCACCTTCTTTTGTGGGTCTGCCATACATGCGGCCTCCCTTGCCGCACACGGCAGTATGGGCACAGCTTCCCGACCGGTCCCCAAGCCCGTTTATGGATGGCATCCGCCGCATAGTCAAGCCCGATGACAAGTTCTAGTTGCGGTAGGTTTTTCAATCGAAGTGGCTGTGGTCATAAAAGGTGAAGCGTGACCTTTTGACCACTGGGCCGAGATGGCGTCAGAGGACGGTTGGATCGATCACGGGATGACGCGGCGAATCGCGGCGATAATCGACTCCGATCGCCAACCTACCATCTCACGTGCGGCGTTTTGTACTTCTTGCGGAATCCGCTCTTGCCCGTGAGGCTCGACGCCAATGATGGGTTTTCGGTTATCCCGCGCCGATTCAATTTCCGATTGGATCCATGCGCTCCACCATCCATACATTCCCGCCAGAACCAATACGCAATCAGCTTCACGGATTCTCGCTTCAACCTCTATCGGCACGGAACGATATGACCGCTTCAAGACAGGATTAGGCAGGACGGGAGCACCGACAGCCATACTAAGATCCTCCCATCACAACCGTGGTAAGCTTTGTTGAGCAATGCTACCAGGTTGTTGTACTCATCGGAATATCCCCACGAATGGCTGAGCACAATTTGTAAGTTCGAAGCCCAGGCAAGAAGCGGTTTATAATTTCTGCCTCGACAGACCGCCTCTGAACAGCAGATGAAAATAGCATCGGCAACAAGGCGACATAGATCTGAGCCCGATACTCGTGAGTGAGCTGCATAAGTGGTCCGGCCTGCTGGAAGATGGCTGCCTTCAGATTCTCTGCCTCGCCTACTGATATCAACAGATAGTTCATGCTTCCGGCACAATCAGGTGCTAGGAGCGCGTATAAGCCACTTGGGTCGGGAAGCGCAGCTCCGTTCCAGGGTCGAGGTGTGGAGAAGCAATGCTCTCCTATGCGAATGCCCGAGGAAAGAACGGCCGTGAACATCTCTTTTACACTAACCGGCCAAGACCGACCCAAAGCGAGGTAGAGACTGTGATTTCGGTATTTTGAAGTGGCCCAGTTCGGCAATTTAATTTGGCCCACCCCAGGGAACGGACGGGTACTCTAATTCGGGCGAAGCCCGAAGCGGAGGAGCTCGTTGGACTGGAGAGCCAAAGTGGAGTTGTTCGAACAGATCCGTCGAGAGTACGAGTTCGGCGTGGGAACGATTGCCGGGGTGGCGAAGAAGCTGGGAGTACACCGGCGGATGGTGCGCGAGGCAATCGGTAGCGCTTTGCCGAAGCCGCGCAAGAAGACCGAGCGGCCGCGCTGGAAGTTAAAGGCGGCGGTAGACTTCATCGACGCGATCCTGGGAGCGGACCGGAAGGCGCCGCGGAAACAGCGGCACACCGCCCACCGGGTGTGGGAACGGATTCAGATTGAGCTGCCGGAGTGCCAGATCGGCGAACGAACCGTTCGCCAGTACGTGCACGATCGCAAGATTGCGTTGGGCTTCGTGGAACGTGAGACTTGTGTTCCACAAAGTTATGCCTGGGGCGTGGAAGCGCAGATCGATTGGTACGAGGCGTATGCCGATCTTGTCCGGAGAACGGGTCAAGCTGCAGGTTTTTGCGATGCGCAGCATGGCGAGCGGAGCAGCCTTCCACTATGCTTATCTGCACGCCACGCAACAGGCTTTTCTGGAAGCGCACGAACTCGCCTTCGCCTACTTTGGCGGCGTGTTTCGAAAGCTTCGCTATGACAACTTGACGTCGGCCGTGAAGAAGATTCTGCGTGGATCGCGGCGGGAAGAAACCGCTCGTTTCGTTGCTTTCCGTTCGCACTGGCGATTCGAAGCAGAGTTTTGCACGCCGGCGGAACCGCATGAAAAGGGTGGTATTGAAGGAGAAGCCGGATACTTCCGGCGCAATCACTGGGTTCCGGTTCCAGCAGCGCTGGATGTAAAGGCATTAAACCAGCAGTTATTGACAGCCTGCCAACAGGACGAGCGTCGGCTGATCGCCGGACGTGAGCAAACGGTGGGCGCGGGATTGTTGGTGGAGCGTGAGTTTCTTTTGCCCTTGGCGGCAGAAGGTATGGACCTAGCGCAAACCAGTTTTCCCACGATCAACGGTTTGGGCTGTGTCAAGGTGCTAACCAACGCCTACTCGGTGCCGTTACCAGCGGGCACGCAGGTGCAAGCCAAGATCTACGCGAGCACCGTCGAGTTATGGCGTGACGGCTGCTGTGTCGCTAGCCACGAGCGCTGTTATCGGCGCCAGCAGCAGATCCTCGATCTCGAGCACTATCTGGATGTGTTGTTTCGGAAGCCAGGCGCATTGGCGGGCTCGAAGCCGCTGGAACAGAAACGGCAGGCGGGTCTGTGGCCATTGAGCTTTGATCGGATCTGGCAAGCACTGATCGAACGGCATGGCAAGCAGAGCGGCACCAAGCAGATGATCGATCTGCTCAAGCTTTCGCAGAAGTATGGCCACCAGAAACTGCGAGACGCCATCGAATCGGCGCTGGCCACCGGCTGCTATGACACGGCCGCGGTCCGGCACTTGCTGGACGGGGACGAACTGCGGCATGTCTCCTGCGAAGCGATCGACGTTGGCTACTTGGAACGCTATGCACGACCCCTTCCCGTGATGCACGAATACGATCAACTGCTCAGCGCCGGAGTGAACCAATGAGCCAGCAGATGGCACAGTTACAAGAAGCCACCATCAAGGCTCATTGCAAATGCTCCGCATGCCGATGGTGGCTTCCCAGTTTGGCAGCTTGGCCGAACAGGCGATCCGCGAGAAACAGAGTCATATCGGGTACCTCGAAGCGCTACTGGCCGCCGAGCTCGAAGAGCGCGAGCGCAACACAATCGAGCGGCGCATTCGAGAAGCTCATCTGCCGCGTGTGAAGACGCTGGAAGAGTTTGACTATACGCAGTCTCCGCATGTCACAGCAGCCAAGATGCGCGACCTGGCCGAGGGCGGCTACATCGAACGCGCCGAGCCGGTGTTGTTCATCGGTGAATGTGGCACCGGCAAAACTCATTTGCTCACCGGTCTCTGCGTGGCGGCGTGCCGGCAAAAACGCCGCGTCCGCTTCACGACTGCCGCCGGGCTGGTGAATGAACTCGTGGAAGCCAAGCACCAACTACAACTGCGCCGTGTCATGGCGCGTTGGAGCCGCTACGACCTGATCGCGATTGATGAGGTCGGCTATGTTCCGTTGGCCGAAGTAGGCGCCGAGTTCCTGTTTCAGGTAGTTGCCGAGCGAGCAGAAAAAGCGGCCGTGATTCTCACCACGAACTTACCGTTCTCCGAATGGACGCAAGTCATTCCCAACGCTCGGCTCTGCAAAGCGCTACTCGATCGCATAACAGACCGGGCTCACATTCTGGAGACCGGCACGGAATCGTATCGCTTCCGCCGAACCGCGGATAGACAGAAGAAAGGAGCAAAGCCAACCTGAGACCGGCCAGCCGTGGAAATGACGAGCAGCTGGAAAGCCCGGAAAACCAACAGCAGGTTTTCCGCCCTTCCCACTGCTCTTGGAAATCGCTTCGCGATTCCCACATTCCCACCGCTCGACCACGACTACACATATATAAGTGAGGCCAAAACAACCCTCGCTAAAAGAATCAATCACTTAGGGTGGGCCAAATTAAACTGCCGAAGTGGGCCGAAAAAACTTGCCAAACGCAAGACTGCAATCTTGCGCGGCTGATCATGTTGTGACTCTCGTTCTCGGCTATCATCGATCCCAAGCCCGTTTATGGACCTGCATTGAGTGACTAGCGTCGCGCGGAGGTGCGGAGACTGGGCGGGTTCAATCATTCAATTGTGCGTTGGATCAGAGCTAATGGTGTGCGTGTGATCTTCCGCTCGATTAGGGCCGCAAAGCAATTCATGAACACGAACGGCGTTTGGGTGGCTCAGGGCGATCCAGATGCGGGCGTTCGCTGGCGGCGCGATCATCGCGCGAGGCGCTCCAGAACCGTGCGTACGACAGTGGCGTCGATCAGACCAGTGATGGTGATTCGCGCGCTCTGTGCTTCGATGAGCACGCTGCAGCCTTGCTTCGCACCTGCGTTGTCAGCGTGATCAGGCTCTGTCACGTGAACCGGAATCAGATTTGCTGCCTTGCTCCGGACGGCCGCCTGGCGCGCTCCCTTGCGCCACTGATAGATCTGCCACGGCTGCACGCCGTACAACCGGGCGACGGCATTCACGGTCGTACCCTTCTTCAGCGAACCTCGCACGATAAGGTCGCGCTCTTCGTCTGACCACTGTTTCCGCCTCGTATTCTGCCGCCTGTGACTTGCCGTCAGCCTGCCTTGATGCTTCCCTCCCGGAAGCATGCCGCAACTTCGCACTGCTTCGCTAGACGGTTCACGCCGTACGCTTACGCTAAGACCGCATAGGCACGTCTTTGCGCTCGAGATGACAAGATACCGCCGATAGCAATACGTCAAAAAAGCAGACGCAGTGAGCACATGG
>CAWCHX010000020.1:0-110664 GCA_963795445.1 uncultured Acidobacteriaceae bacterium
ACAGATGACCCGGAAATCATTTCCTGCTTAAAATCAGCAAACTAGCGGCGCAATTTCAGCCGCGCAGCACTTTCATAGTGAATCCTGAGATCGGGTTTAAAGATCCAGGAGCCCCCGAATGAGCGTTATCCTTGCTTACAAGAACTTTGCCGCGAACCGCAACATCAGCCATATCGGCTTAGGCGTCGCGGCGATTAATACTGCCAAAGTGTTGCGGCGCGCCGGCATTCAGGCCGAAGTTTGGCCCATCCTCAGCGCGCATGACCTTCGAAAACGTCTCGAAGTCACGCCGCGAAAACACGTCGTCATCTCCGCGCCATGGATTCCAGGTCCGGAGTTACAATCGCTGTCAAACGATTTTCCCGACACTCACTTCACCGTTACTTGCCATTCGAACGTCGGCTTCCTGCAAGCCGACCGCAATGGCGTCAAACTGGTGCGCGAGATTATGGACATCGAACTGGGCACGCCCAACGTTCACCTTGCGGGAAACACCAGGCGCTTCTGCGATTGGGTGAAGGCTGCTTTCGGAGCGCCTTGTGAGTATCTCCCAAATCTTTACTACCTCGACAGCCATCCTGTGAGGCCGCAACAACCGTTCAACGGCTGCACGCTGCGTATTGGCGTTTTTGGCGCTACACGGCCGCTAAAGAACCTGATGAGCGCGGCTGCCGCAGCCCTCGAAATTTCGCGCACCTTGCGTGTTCCACTGGAACTCTCGCTTTCGGCGGGACGCACCGAGGGAGGCGGCGAAAGTGTCATCGCGGCCGTCAAAGAGATGCTGCAAGGCTTACCGAACGTCAGCTTAATTCTGAACGGCTGGCAAACCTGGCCGAAGTTCCGGCAAACCGTCGCTCACATGCATTTGCTGCTTCAGCCGAGCTACACCGAGTCGTTCAACATGGTCACCGCCGACGGTGTAGCGGAAGGCGTCCCCTCCGTCGTCTCCGGAGCTATCGACTGGGCGCCCCATGACTGGAAGGCTAACGTGGATGATGTGCTCGATATTTCACGCGTTGGGCGTCGCTTGCTGTATGATCCGCGCGCCGCGCAGGAAGGCTTCCGTGCGCTTCAGTCATACGTCGCCGACGGCATTCGAGAATACAAGGAACACTTCGCTAAACCATAAGCATGCAATCGCCGTATGAGAAAAAACGGTACTTGTCCGCTACGGCATGCCGGTAAGCGGAGAGCGTGAGATCGCGCCCGGCGAAAGCGCAAACGAGCATCAAGAGGCTTGACTGCGGCAAATGGAAGTTGGTCAACATCGCACCCGTGCCTCGAAAGTGAAAACCAGGATGGATGAATAAATTCGTTTCGCCATTCATACCTCTGAGGCCGCCGCGCAAAAATGCAGTTTCAATCGTTCGCACGCTCGTGGTTCCTACGCAGAATAGGCGTTTGGCCTGCCGCATAACTTCAGCGTGGGATTCAATAATTTCGAAGTATTCTTCATGAAGGCGAATATCGGCGAGGTTTTCTTCGCGCACTGGCGCGAACGTACCCAATCCAACGTGTAGCGTGATATTCGCGATCTCGGCGCCCGCTTCGCGGCAAGCATCTAGCATTTCTGGCGTAAAGTGCAGGCCAGCGGTCGGCGCCGCGACGGAGCCCCGCTGGGCAGCGAAAACAGTTTGGTAGCGCTCGCGATCATTGACGTCTGGCCTGCGATGAATATAGGGCGGCAGCGGCGTTTCGCCCAGCTTCTCAAGCAATTCACTGATCGGTTGATCGGCATAAAAGCGAATCGTCCGCGCGCCGAAATCTCCTTGTGACAGAACCTCGGCACGAAAGTTTTCGCTGAACACAATTTGGTCGCCGGGACGGACGCGCTTGCCGGGTTTTACCAGAACTCTCCAGACCGTCTCGTCTTCATTTAAGGCGCGAATCAGAAAGACCTCTACTCGCGCGGTTCCTTTGTGTCCGTGCAGACGCGCCGGAAACACGCGTGTGTTGTTCAGCACCAGGCAATCGCCCGGCCGGACATATTTATGGAAATTGGCAAATAGGTCGTCGTGAAAGGATTGCGTTTCGCGCGAAACGACCAGCATGCGCGAAGCGCTGCGCTCGGGAAGTGGCTCCTGGGCGATTAACTCTTCCGGAAGATCATAATGGAAATCAGAAACTTGGGTCAAACCGTTATTTTAGGGATTGAAAGTTCGTGCGACGAAACTGCGGCTGCCGTGGTGGAGGATGGCCGGCGGATTCGTTCGAGCGTAGTGGCATCGCAACTGGACACCCACGCGAGATACGGGGGCGTCGTTCCGGAGCTGGCATCGCGAGAACACCTGCGCGCGATTGTGCCCGTCGTGCGGCAGGCGCTCGAAGATGCGGACGTTCACCTTGAAGATTTAAGCGCAATCGCAGTGACCGCGGGACCGGGACTGGTCGGCTCGTTGCTCGTCGGAGTGACCTACGCGAAAGCGCTCTGCTTTGCCCGCAACCTTCCTTTGATCGCGGTGAATCACGTCGAAGGACATATTCACTCCGTCCTCATCGAAAATCCGGAACTCCAGTTCCCTGCCCTGGCGCTCGTGGTCAGCGGCGGACACACGCATCTGTTTGAAGTTCGCGACTTGGGCGAATACCGGCTGCTCGGCAAAACGCGCGATGACGCCGCCGGAGAAGCCTACGACAAAGTTGCCAAGCTGCTGGGATTCGGCTATCCGGGCGGACCTGTTATTGATCGGCTCGCGCCTTACGGAAATCCGCGGGCGGTGAAGTTCACGCTCGCCAAGATGAAGGGCAACGAGTTGGACTTCAGCTTCAGCGGGTTGAAAACGGCGGTGCTGCGCTGGACGGAGCAGCACGACTTGACGGAAGAGATCGCGCGGCGCAAGCAGCTTAAGAATGCCACGCTGGAAGATTGGTTGATTGCCACCCCGCAAGAGACGCTCGATCTGCTGGCGAGTTTCCAAAATACCGTTATTGAAGAACTGCTGCGGCACGCCGCGGCGGCGGCCGAGCAGATCGGCGCGGAATCGGTAATTGTGGGCGGAGGCGTTGCCTGCAACGCCGGTCTGCGCGAGCAAGCTCAAAAGACCGGACTGGCTTTCTACTTTCCATCGGCGGGACTGGCGACAGATAATGCCGCGATGATAGCCGCCGCGGCTTTTCCTAAATTCGAACGGCAAGAGTTCGCGGGATTCGATTTAAAGGCGCAAGCGAACCTGGTGCTAGCTTGAGGTCATGGGTCCACAAAGTCCGGGCGAACAGCCGAAGTTGCCGATTCCCGGCGTGCAGAACATCATCGCCGTCGGATCAGGCAAGGGCGGTGTAGGCAAAAGCACGATCGCGGTCAACCTGGCGATCAGTCTGGCGAAACTCGGTTATGCGGTCGGGTTGATGGACGCCGATGTTTACGGGCCCAATGTGCCGCTGATGATGGGCGTGCGCGCCACGCCGAACGCGCTGGGGCAGCGCATACAGCCACTGGAAGCTCACGGGCTGAAACTGATGTCCATGGGATTTCTAAATCCTGGAGACAAACCGCTAGTCTGGCGCGGGCCGATGCTGAACAGCGTGATTCAGCAATTCCTGCGTAACGTCGATTGGGGCGCGCTGGATTATCTCGTCATCGACTTGCCGCCGGGCACCGGCGACGTGCAACTCACTCTTATTCAGACGACGCCGCTTACCGGAGCGATTATCGTGACCACGCCCTCCGATGTATCGATGGAGGATGCGCGCAAAGCTGTCCACATGTTCGAACAGGTTCGCGAGCAGGTGCTCGGCATTGTCGAGAACATGAGCTACCTCGAACACAACGGCGAGAAGATCTACATTTTCGGCAAGGGCGGCGGAGCGAAGACGGCGGAACTGATGAAAGTGCCGCTGCTGGCTGAAATACCGCTCGATCCGCAAACCCGTGAAGGCGGAGATTCCGGGCAGCCGATTGCGACAGTGAAAGAGCCGAACAAGCAAGCGGCTCTGTTTGAGAAACTGGCGCGAACCGTGATTGAGAAGGCGGAAGCCAGCAAGTCCAGACAGCGGCCGACAATCTCAGTCGCGGACTAACTGTCGCTGGACGGATCGGTCTTCAGCTTCGACCCGTAACTCCACTCCGTAAACGGCTTGACGGTAGTGACAAGGTTGTCGCGCTCGCGCCAACTTCCGCGGAAGTAATCGCGATTCATGGCGGCAATCACCTCCAGCGCAATTTCCTTCGGACAGACGCCCGTGCACTCACCGATGTTGGTACAGCCGCCAAAGCCTTCAGCATTCATCTGGGCAACCATATATAAGGCGCGGCGGTCACGCTCCGGCTGGCCCTGCGGCAGGGTGCCAAGATGGGCGATCTTAGCGCCGGTGTATAAGGCTGCGGAAGCGTTGGGGCAGGCCGCGACACAAGCTCCACAACCGATACAAGCAGCTGCGTCCATGGCGCGGTCGGAAGCCTCCTTGGCCACAGGAATGGCGTTGCCGTCGGGAGCGCTGCCGGTGGAAACAGAGATATAACCGCCGGCCGCAATGATGCGATCGAAGGAGCGGCGATCCACGACCAGATCCTTTATAAGCGGAAAGGCGCGGGCGCGCCAGGGTTCCAGTACCAGCTCTTCGCCATCTTTGAAATGGCGCATGGTGAGCTGACAAACCGTGGTGGCGGGGAGCGGGCCGTGAGCAACTCCGTTGATCATGAAGCCGCAAGAGCCACAGATGCCTTCGCGACAATCGTGCTCAAAGGCGACCGGGTCATCACCGCGTTCGATGAGCTGTTCATTCAAGACGTCGAGGCACTCGAGCATCGACATGTCGGGATTGACGTCGTCGAAGGGATAGGCGACGAACTTGCCAGATGCCTTGCGGCTGTTTTGACGCCAGATTTTGAGAGTGACGCGCATTACTTGTAACTCCTCTGGCTGGGGTGAACGTATTGGAACTCGAGAGGCTCCTTGACGAGATCCTCGCGATTGCCGTAGCCTCGATAGCCCCAGGCAGCGACATAGGAGAAGGTGTCATCGTCGCGGAGCGCTTCGCCATCGCCGGTTTGATACTCCTCGCGGAAATGGCCGCCGCAGGATTCATTGCGCTCGAGCGCGTCGACGCACATCAGTTCGGCGAGTTCGAAGAAGTCGGCGACACGGCCGGCTTTCTCAAGGCTTTGGTTGAAGTCGGCGCCGCTTCCGGGCACTTTCACGTTCTGCCAATACTCTTCGCGGAGCTCGCGAATCTGATCGATGGCGGTCTCGAGGCCGGGCGCGTTGCGCGACATGCCGCAGTAGTCCCAGACGATTTTGCCCAGCTGGCGATGGAAGGAGTCGACGGTACGTTTGCCGTTGATGGCTAGCAGCTTCTGAATGGTTTGCTGGACGCAGGCCACGGCGTTGCGCACTTCAGAATGCGATTCATCCACCTGGTCGAATTTGTTGGTAGCGAGGTAATCACCGACCGTGTAGGGCACGATGAAGTAGCCGTCGGAGAGGCCTTGCATCAGCGCGCTGGCTCCGAGGCGGTTGGCTCCGTGGTCGGAGAAATTCGCTTCGCCGATGACGAACAGGCCCGGAATCGTGCTCATCAGGTGATAGTCGACCCACAGACCACCCATTGTGTAATGGATGGCGGGATAGATGCGCATGGGGACCTGATAGGGATCTTCGCCGGTGATGCGCTGGTACATGTCGAACAAGTTTCCGTAGCGCTCTTCGATGGTCTTGCGGCCGAGGCGCTTGATGGCATCCGAAAAATCGAGATAGACGCCGAGGCCGGTTTCGCCCACGCCGCGGCCTTCATCGCAAACATTCTTGGCGTTGCGGGAAGCGACATCGCGCGGGACCAGATTGCCGAAGCTGGGGTAGCGGCGCTCGAGGTAATAGTCGCGCTCGGTCTCGGGGATCTGATCGGGTGAACGCTTGTCGCCTTTTCGCTTGGGGACCCAGATGCGGCCGTCGTTGCGCAGGGACTCGCTCATGAGCGTGAGTTTCGATTGGTAGTCGCCGGAGACAGGAATGCAGGTGGGATGAATTTGCGTGAAGCAGGGATTGGCGAAGAGGGCTCCGCGCTTATGGGCGCGCCAACTGGCAGTGACGTTGGAGCCTTTGGCGTTGGTGGATAGATAGAAAACGTTGCCGTAACCGCCGGTGCCGAGGATGACCGCGTCGGCGAGATGGACGTCGATTTCGCCAGTGACAAGATTGCGCATGACAACGCCGCGGGCGCGACCGTCAATGACGATAAGGTCGAGCATTTCGGTGCGCGCATACATGGTTACGGTGCCGGCCTGCACCTGGCGCTCGAGAGCCTGATATGCGCCGAGCAGAAGCTGCTGGCCAGTCTGGCCACGAGCGTAAAAGGTGCGCGAGACTTGAGCGCCGCCGAAAGAGCGGTTGGTGAGAGTGCCGCCGTATTCACGGGCGAAGGGCACGCCTTGGGCGACACACTGGTCGATGATGTTGACGCTGATTTGCGCGAGGCGATAGACGTTGGCTTCACGAGCGCGAAAATCACCACCCTTGACGGTGTCATAGAAGAGGCGATAGATGCTGTCGCCATCGTTCTGATAGTTCTTGGCAGCGTTGATGCCGCCTTGCGCGGCGATGGAATGGGCGCGGCGGGGAGAATCCTGAAAGCAGAAACAGCTCACTTTATAACCGAGCTCGCCGAGCGTGGCGGCGGCCGAACCACCGGCCAATCCGGAGCCCACCACAATGATGGAATGGCGGCGCTTGTTAGCGGGATTGACCAGCTTCATGTCGAAGCGGGCTTTGTCCCAGGCGAGTTCAATGGGACCAGAAGGGATTCGGGATTCCAGTTCCGCCATGCCAGTTCCGATCACGGCCTCACTCCGAGCAGAACGCTCAATGGAATTGAGATATAGCCGAGCACGATGACGACGGCAAAGATGGCGGCGAGCTTCTTCAGAATGGGCGTGTGGCGCGGATGATTGATGCCGACGGACTGGAACATGCTCCAGGCTCCGTGGCGGATGTGAAAGCCGAGCAGGATCATCGAGAAGATGTACCAGGCAGAGACCCACCAGACGGAAAAACCAGCTACGACGTTGTGATAGACATCGCCTTGGATGAACGCGCCGCCGGGGTGGACGACGCCGCCGGTGAGGTGCAGCAGGTGATAGATGACGAAGGCCAGGATGATAGGACCGCTCCAATACATGGTGCGGGAGGCGTAGCTGGAGGCGATGTTTTCCTTCTTGTTGTAGCCGACGGGACGAGCCTTATTTTTCCGCACGGCTAGATCTATCGAGGCCCAAATGTGAAGGATGACGGAGACGAGCAGGACGATGCGAACGGCCCAGAGAATCTCCGGAACACCATGCAGGAAGTGGCCGTAGGCATTGAGCTTGTCGGCGCCTTCGAAGAACTGAAGGTTGCCCAGCATGTGGCCGATCACAAAGAGAAAGAGGACTGCGCCGGTGATTGCCATAACGACTTTTTTGCCGTTTGTGGACGCCCAGAAACGGGCGGGGCGAACTTCGCGAGCACCGATCACGGTTGTAGCCATGTTGGTTTTCCTAGTTTGATGAGGCTGACATTCCTTAATTTCAGATTAGCTTAGGGGTCTCGGCTTGAGCACGATGGCGGGGAGAGGCGAAGAAAGAGCGCATTTTGCGAAACGGATTAAAGGCGAATAAAAGGCGGTGACGAGCGGAGCGAATTTATTTTAGGCCTGTGGATTCAGGCGCTTAGGACGGCTTGATGGCTTCGGGACGCTTGCGGCGGGAATAGGCTGACGGGTGAGACGTTATGCCAACCGATCCCAGTCTGAACGCACTCAAACATGGCTGTACCTCGAAGCTGAAGATTATCGAGGGCGAGACCGAGCAGGAGTGGAATGAGCTGCGGCAGACGTGGCTGGACGATTACAAACCGGACAGTTCGACGATGCTGTCTTTGGTGCTGCAAGCGTTCGACGCGGACTGGCAGTTACGGCGTGGCGTGCGGCGCTACGACCAGACGGAGCAGACCATGCCTTTCGACGTGCGGGAGTGGAGCGATAGCGATCACAAACGGCTGGAGCGATTTACGCGCTATCGGACGACGGCGGAGCGTAGCTTTTATCGGGCGCGGAATGCGGTGGAACAGACGCGCCGGAACAAAGAAATGCAAGCGCATCGGAGCAAACAGCTCGACCTACAGATAGCACGGGAGCAGAAGGCTCCGCGGAACAAGAAGAACGTCGAGCCGGAGCCGAAGCAGAGCGAGGCGTCGCGGCTGATCGAGGAGTATTACAACGACCCGGTGGACGACACCCCCGCGCTGGTTCAGCACGTGAACATTTACGTGGAAGAGGGCAAGACGCGGACGGAGGTTTTT
The DNA here is from genome assembly GCA_963795445.1 of uncultured Acidobacteriaceae bacterium. Taxonomy (GTDB): domain Bacteria; phylum Acidobacteriota; class Terriglobia; order Bryobacterales; family Bryobacteraceae; genus Bog-105. The sequence goes on from CAWCHX010000020.1 coordinate 8,271, forward strand.
CCGACGAATGAAGACTTGCTGGAGAAGAGCAAGACCGAGCCGCCGATCGGGCGGGTGTTTCGGTCGATACACTTTTTCGATGGTGTTCCGCCCGAATATCTATGGGTGAGGGGCGTGAAACGCGATGGCGGAGACCAGATCCTGACATTCGCGGAGTGGCTGGAGCTGACGGAACGGGAGAAGCAGAGCGGCACGGGCCATTTGGCTCCGCCGCTGGAGCAGTTGGAGCGGCAGAAGCGGGCGGAGGGAGAAGAAGAAGCAATAACCGATGTGTAGGACGTACTTGGCTTGATCGAGCCAGTGTCCGCTTGCGCTTCGTGGACCACGCTACTGTCGACGCGGCGGCGGCGCGACGATGGTTGTGGCATGTTGGCTCAGAAGCTTGGCGACTTCTTTGCCGAATTCAGGAGTATTGGGCGGGACACGCTTAGCCAATTGGTCCAGTTCCGGAAAGATGCGTTCGAATCCAGCAGGATGACCTGATCCAAGGAAGCGAACCGGCGATGAGGAAGTGTTTCCCTGCGCATGAGGAATACCTTTGGGAAGCAAAGCAAATGTGCCCGGACTCAGATCGTGCCACTGGCCAACGGTGAAAATGGACAGAAGGCCGTCGAGAACGTAGACGTATTCATCCATATTGTGGTGGAAGTGGAGTGTGGTCATGAACCCAGGCAATTCTTCACAGTGGACGAGCCACCACTCGTTCTGCGATTTGGCGCCGTCGATCAGAATTCTCACTTCTCCTAACCCTTGACTTAACCCGACGACATCCTGGGTTCTGACGATTAATGGCTGAGTCGCAACAACTGGCGTACTATGCATGGATGTTTCTCCTCCTGAAAACGCAAGTCCGGATTCCCGGTTCGATAATGCAAGTGCAACGAGATTGATAAACGATCGGCGATTCATGATTTGCTCGCTTTCGTGGCTCCTGAGCGAAGACGTTGGTCCGCCTCTTTCAGCGCGCCCGCGACTAGAGTCTCCGCGGTCCAGACACAAACGCTGGTGACTTGTTTCTGAGAAAGCCCACGCAAATTCGTCAACACCAGTACAGACTCGATACCGACGCACAATGAAAGGGATGAGACAAGCCGTTCAAAGAGTTTGCCTCCGAGCCGTTTTCTGACCGGCGCGAGCGCGGTCCTGATCCATTCAATCCGGTTCCTTCTGACCGGCGCGAAGTCCCCAGCGCGGTCGATGTTGTTACCGAGATCATGCTCGGCACTCAGGCGCACAATGGTTCGTAAAGCGGCCTGATTTTCATACACAAACCGCTGCACGGTTGCTACAAGAAGCCGGATGCGCTCGGTCAACTCTGGCGGGAATTCAGTATTGGAAACCAGGGGCCGGGCGCTCTGGATGGCAGCTTCAGCCAATAACTGCTCCTGGGACGGAAAGTATCGGTACGCAGAGCGTCTAGAAATTTGCGCCGCTTCGGCGACGGCTGTCACAGTAGGAATTTCGCCATTCCGCATCAGTTCGGACGCGGTCTTCACAAGAAGAGCACGGGTGCGGGCGCGCTGCCGAAATCTACCTTGTTCTTCGCCGGCGCTCATTCCAGAATTGATCATAACACATCAGTGCCATCATGCCGCAGGTGTGTCATAACAGCTTTCCAATTCTTGCTCACGCGCGGGGTTCTGTAGAGCCTGCACCGGTACCAACCGCTTCCTGCGGGCGCGGCTCTGTAGGTTTCGGCGCCACCGCGACGCGATTTGACAATATTATGGGTGGTCTATGTCGCTGGCGAGACGGAATCCCGATGCGCTACGGGCGATCGGCTGGGGCGGATCGATCGGCGGGGTGCTCGACATCTCCGATGCGCTGTTGTTTTACGGCATGCGCGGAGTACCTCCGGAGCGATTGTTGCAGGGAATTGCGAGAGGACTGCTGGGCGCGCGAGCGATGCAAGGCGGCTTGGCGGCGGCGACGCTCGGGCTGGGCCTACACTTTCTGATCGCGTTTAGCGCAGCGGGGGTCTATTATGCAGCGAGCCGGCGCCTGCGTATGCTGCGGGAGCGGCCGATTGTGAGCGGACTGCTGTATGGCGTCGCGGTCTTCCTGTTTATGAACCTAATTGTGGTACCGCTTTCGGCGATTCATCGAAGCCCGACGGCACTGCTGGCATTTAATGTCGTGAGCGCGAACGCGGTGCTGGCGTTGATGCTGTTTATCGGCCTGCCGATCGCGATCGCGGTGAATCGGTATGCGAAGCTCCGCGCCCATACTGTTAATCATGAGTAGTTTGCGCTTCCTCCGCAGGGCACCGGGATTCGCGCTGGCCGCTGTTTTGACGCTGGCGCTGGGAATTGGCGCGAACGTCGCGTGCTTCAGTATAGTTCGGGCCGTGCTCCTGAAGCCGCTGGGCTACCGCGACGCGGACCAATTGGTGCGTCTCTCCGGCGGCGCATCGCCGGCACACTTCGCTCAGATCCAATCGAGCGCTCGCAACTACTCGGCCATCGGCTCGTACGCCATGGAGCAAGACCTCGTGTTCAGCGGACGCGGCCTGCCCGAACTTGTGAAAACGATCCGCGTGTCCGCAGATTTTCTGCAGATCCTCGGCGTACCACCCCTGCTCGGCAGTGGATTCGGAAATTCGGATAACGCAGTCCTGATTAGCTTCGATTTCTGGCAGCGCGTGTTTCAGGGTGACACTCACATTCTTGGGCAAACCATCAATTTGGCGGGAACCCCGCACCCCATTTTGGGCGTTATGCGAGCAGGCTTCGCTTTCCCGTCCGCGGATGTCGATGTTTGGCTCCCGCGCCCGGAAGACTCGCCCATGTTTTCCCGGCAATCGCGCGCGCTCAGCCCCTTTTTGACGGTCTTCGGCCGGTTGAATCCTGGCGTCACTTTCGAGCGAGCCACGGCGGAGCTGAAGGTGATGCAAACCAGCTATGCAAAGTCTTATCCCGCAATGCTGGATGCGAAGCCGAAATCGCCTCCGGCGGCCGCGCCGCTTCAGGAAACCATCGTCAGCCAGGTGCGGCCGGAACTGTGGCTGCTCTTCGGAGCCACGTTTGTTGTGCTCCTCATTGCTTGCGCTAATCTGGCCGGTTTGCTGCTTGCGCGCGCAGTTGCCCGCTCCACTGAATTCGCTATCCGCTCCGCGCTGGGCGCAAGCCGCCTCCGTATCGTCAGAGATTTGATCCTGGAAACTCTCATCGTTTCGTCCCTGGGAGGGGCAGCCGGCGCGTTTCTCGCGTTCTTGTGCCTTGCCACCGTTCGGCACATGGCGGGAGCTCATCTGCCGCGCGCCAGCGAGATTCAATTCGACTTGCCGGTGGCCGCCTTTGCGATCGGCCTCTCGCTGCTCACGGCGATTCTCTTCGGTCTCGCGCCTTCGCTAAGCGCGTCGCGCACAGACTTAATGTCGGTGCTGCGGGCCAGCCAAGCCAACTCGGGCCGCTTCCGATCCCGCGGCGTTCTGGTTGCGACTCAGATTGCGTTTTCAGTTGTTTTGCTCATCAGCGCGGCGCTCTTGCTGGAAAGTATCCTGCGCCTCAAAGCCGAAGCACTCGGCTTCGACTCGCAAAATCTACTCACCGCGCGCATCGCACTGTCGCCGGACGTCAACGCGCGCCGCTTTTTCGACGATCTGTTGACACGAATCCGTTTCTCGCCGGGCGTTGAGCACGCCTCGGCGTCGCTAACGCTTCCCATGACCAGCTATCCCGGCACACCGGTCCAAGATGCCAGCCATCCCGCATTGCCTCTCAACCAGCGCCCGCTCGCAGCCATATTCATCATCTCGCCGGATTATTTCCAGACTCTGCGCGTCCCACTCAGACGCGGCCGCACTTTCACGGCACGCGACGACGAGCGAGCGAAACGCGTGGCGATCATTGACGAAGGACTCGCCCGCTATTTCTGGCCGGACTATCCGGCTGGACAGAATCCAATCGGCCGCGAGATCCTGGTGGGCGGCGTGAATAAGGCGCCGGCGGAAATCATCGGCATCGTCGCAGACGTCCACCAGAGCATGGACGATGCAGGCTGGGGCCGCAGCGTTTACGTGCCCTTTGCGCAGTCGCCCGTGCCCTCCGCCATCTTGGCCGTTCGCGTGACGGACAATCCTCTGCGGTTCGGCCCGACGCTTCGCCGCGCTGTTCAATCTTTGAATCCCGCTCAAGCACTTTACGATGTGCGTGCTATGCAGGAGTTAGTTGACGATGAACTCGGGTCTCGGCGCTTGCTGCTGGAAATCTTGGGATTCTTCGCTTCGGTTGCCCTCGGGCTTGCTGTGTTGGGCATATACGGTCTTGTTTCGTATTCCGTCAATCAACGAACGCAGGAGATGGGAGTTCGCAGAGCATTCGGCGCATCGGGCGTCAGCATCATAGAAATGATCCTTGCCCAAACGCTGCGATGGACCATTGCGGGCATCCTTTTCGGAGGCGCCGCGGCAATCGCTGTTACGCGATTTTTGAGGAGCTATCTGTTCCACATCGGCGCTACTGACCCGATCACCTTTTTCGCCGTTTTCGTTCTCTTCATAACTATCGCCGCAGCCGCAGCGCTGAGGCCCGCCTTTCGCGCCGCACGAATCGACCCAATGCAAGCACTGCGGCACGAATAGGCCCAGACATGCATATTGACGATCCAGCGTTCAGGCAACTCTTTTAATTCAGTTCGTCACACCTTAGGAAACACGGCGGATTCCATACTCAAGGGTGAAATAGGTTGGAGCTAATGTGGACAAGGGTTCCGTAAGCTTCGCTAGTTCCTCTGCTACGCCGTGAACTTCAAGCCGGGTGACTTGAGCGATTTTAAACACCTCGTTCAGAACAGCGCCGACATTGGCAAGATGGGCGAGGAGCCCTTCTGCATCCTCGTATGCCTCGCGGCAATGCACGTCATCTCCATTGAAACTGAAGCCGTAGTATAAGCACTTGGGCTCCCGGGCAGTAATCGATACGAACTGCTCACAGAAATCTTTGAATTCATTCATTTTCCCGTCTGAGACTCTGAAATATGGGTGTATAGATACGACTCGATCGTTCGTTGGCACGGTCATATTCTACGCGGACGCTCAGTGGAGCCGGAAACGTCGGCAAGTAAGGCGCCCGCGTGCCCGGTCAGGATCGGGGGACAGGGGCCGACTTGGGGGTACGAATACGTTTAACCTCAACGCTGGTCTCAGTTTCGGAAGCTACTCTGCCGGAGCACTTCAGAACGTCCTCCGGGCCAATCTCACCGTAGGCGACATTCGGTCAAAGTGGGAGTCTATTATCCAAAACGCATCGCGGCACCCGCGCCTTGCTCGCGCTGGCAGCCGAGAAATAATTTTTGAATGGATGGAAGCACATCAAGAAAGTGGCAGTTTGAACCGATGTTCCGTAGAGCCGCTCCGCCTATGACCCCGAACGAATGAAAAGTATCATTACAGAGAGTAGCGTGGCGTATGCAAAAGAAAATCTTGCTGGAAATTTTGAAGCAGAATCAATTTACAAGCCATTTTTCGCTTGACCGGGTTAGCGACGAAAATGCATCTCTAAAGCTAAATGGCAAGACAGCATCTATTGGGTTTATATACCTGCATATTGGCGAAACGATGAATTTGTTTGGTGCGCTTTTGGGCATCCCAACCGACGTAAAAAATACAACGATTGGTCAAACGGATAGCGGTCAGGGTGTCGATGTCGAATTCAGCCGGCAGTTGATCTCAAGGGGATACGGCGTGTTGAAGGACCTCGTCGAAAACAGCGCCGATGAAGACTGGCTGAAACCGGTTGATACTCCTTTTTTCGGAACGGTTACACGAATCAGATTGTTTGTTCACGCTCTTTTTCATACCTCGAATCATGCAGGTCAGATATCGCTGACGTTAGCGAGAGGAAGTAAATAGGATTCGAGTTTTGTTGGCCAGCATCGAACAAGCGACGAGGCTGTGGCACGCGACAAGTGGATACGGACCGGTCCTCCGTTTACGCGGTCCTCATATGCGCTACCCGGAAGTTGTAATCCCGAATCAAGTTGACGTGCAAGGCGCATGCCGTTTCGTTGCGACCAGCAATGTCAGAAGAGCGGAATGCCGACTGTACGGACGGGTGGACTACTTCCGGGTGCCCGACCGTCCGATTGGGATAACGCCCAGTCAAGAGCGGCCTCAAAAATCGCCTCTAGCGAAGGCATGCGAGATCCGCGAATCGGTCGCGTCGCAGGTGTCATGACTCTATAATCAGGGGCTGATGGCCCGACGTGCAAAACGCGATACGGCGTTCTTCCCACCCGACGTGGACTGCCCATTCGTCGGTCGCGCCACCGAGTTAGAGTGGCTCGAACGCGAGGCCCACCAGCGCGGCTATCCGGGCATACCGATCGTCGTGACCGGTGAGCCAGGAATCGGAAAGACGACTCTGGCATCAGCGTTCGCTAATCGCCTTGGCGGGCCAGAGCGACCGATCTGGATAAGCGCCCGAGACGTAAATGAGCGGAACGATGCCTTCGAGAAGGCGATACGTTCAACGATCGGCGACAGGGAAGTCCGTCGTGTTGTGCCAATATTCGACGGCGCTGACGAGATACCGAGGGAACAACTCATTCATGGGTGGCGCCGGCTGACGAACTATAAGCTCGTCCGAACGGTGATTTTCACTAGCCGTACGGAACTGGGTCTTCGCGGTGAACGCGTGCTGAAGCTTGAGCGACTGCAACAGGTCGATGCGGAATCGCTATTGAAACGAAGGCTATCCGCCTCGTTGCTCGAAGACGGATCGATGGAGAAGTTACTCTCGGTGGTTCACGGACATCCTTTGGCCATAAATCTCCTGGCCGACATGGCCCAGTGGCGAACAGCGGAATGCTGGTGACCACGTCTACCTATTCAAAAGACGCGCAGGCATTCCAGAAACTGCATCAATACCAGCTCTCGCTGCGCGACTATGCGGATGTCGCGGCATGGATTCAGAAATACGGAACGTACAAAGCACGCTGACTGAGATGGGCCAACCTAAGTCTACGGCTGATCAGTGACGGTCAATCCGCCACCTGGTCGGAAAACGCGCTGGGCCCAATGTCAATAACGGCGACTAGACGTCAACTTGGATGAAGCATGCTCGGAACGGCGCCCTTTCGCTTGAGTTGATAAACAGATCCGAGACGCCGAACCCCTCGTGATCTCGAGCTTGGAAATTTCTCGAATCTTACCTGTTGTGAAACGTGAAAGGGAGGGGAGCAATTTGTAGTAGCGTGGCTACATCTAATGGCCTCTAAGCGCCTACCGAACGAATGCACACGGTAGCGAAAAGCTACTTTGAGGCTTCACGGTCGATGATCCGGAAAGCGTCACACCGGCAAAAGCAAAGTAATCGGCGTCAACGATAGCGAGGTTGTGAAGAACGTTTACACGGTTTACAACGAAAGCGGGACGCCAGACCTTGGAATTGAAAAAATCCTCGCCAACATAGAGGGAGATTTTAACGATGGGACGCGCGAACCAGTCTGCCATCGGCTATGCATCCTTCAATGAAAAGCCCATACCACTTCGTGACCTGCTTTGCAGTAGCGGTTATCGATTTGTTCAAGGCGAGATGGACGGCGGATGTTCACCGCAAATGGATAGGTTCCTGGTAGCAAACGACGCGATTTGCTGCACAGTTCGCTCGAGCGAACACGCGATCTGATGGACCGTTATACGCGCGACTGTCTCGTTACTAATCGGGTAGCTTTGCGGCCGCCACATTGTCAATGGATGCGCCTAGGCGCCCTTGCGGAATGAGGGCCGTTGCTCTTGCCAGCGCAAACGGCAACCATGCCGAGCAGGCCGATGCCGAGCAACAACAGCGAACCAGGCTCCGGCACAGGACTCGTGATAAACGAGCCGTACCGTCCCGGGGGAGGAACGCCCGCCCCTGGAGTGGCATTCGGAATGTCGACGAGACTGGTCGCATTCGCAAGGCCAGCCGCGTAGACGATTGGCCCGTTCCCCACGTCGCCGTTGCTCCAAATTTCACCAACGTATCCTCCGGGTCCGGCTATGTTGAACGCGACCCCATAGATGTCGAACAGGCCCCCGGAAAAGGGATAGGTTAGCGTAGCGACGCCGTTGACGAGTTCATAGCACACCGTCGGAGAGTTTCCTGCCGGGTAAAACAGGTCGTCGTAGGATAAACCACCTGGGGTGGTTGCAAAACCGGCGACCAGAGGGTTGTTCACATATGATTTCGGGGTGGCGAGCCCGGTAATCGCACCAGAGACATTGGCGTTTGTGTCAGAAAACGTTCCGCTGATACCGGTGATCTCATAGCCGGGGGGATTCGTAGAGTTAGTGCTCTGCTGCCCAACCAAGAGCACGCCGGTAGCGTTAATCCCGTTTCCGCTGAACGAGAAATTAAATGCGTCTGCCATGGCGGCTGGCGCAACCGCAACCGCCGCCGCTAACCCGAGCAATGCAAAATAGCGGATCTTCATTTTTTCTCCTGTAAGGTCCTCACTTAGAATGTGTAAGGATTCCGATCAATTGGACACGAACTACACGTCTCGATTACAGAAAGCTTTCCGGGAAACCGAACACTAGTCCTAGCGGTACCAAAACTCGACACTCGGCAACGCACCCAGGGGCGACGTTGGTTTTCCTGAAGTGAGAAGAACGAAGAACGCGCATCTCGTATATTGAGAAACTCAAGATCCTGAAAAACCCCCATGTGATTACCGCGCCTTCCGAGCACGTGACGACTTTGGCTCAGCTCCTGGATCTCGGGCGGATCTTGGGTAAGTTGACGGTACTCGGCTACGCTTCCTTGTGACTACAGCTTTCCCGATAACCCGTATTATCGGTATGTATGGTCCGCCGCCGAGTTGCAAGCGAAAACTGAGGATGACAGTTGGGTCTGCGCAAATGTATTCGGCCTTTTGAGGGATCTAAGATCCCGGGCCATGATGGATTCCGCCCGCCCACTTCCCTATAAGCTAGCCGGTCTCAAAGGACCTCTACCGATATCAGGTTTAGAGAGCGTCGGATCGACCGTTTGTGCCATCTCAGATTTACGCCAGCAGACCTGGCAGGTACTCATTCACTCGTGAAGTTGCGGCCTGTTCGAGAAACAAAGCTCAGGCTCGGTTCAACTCGACATCGCCAGAACCGGTGCGCGGTACGCCTCGTTCTTGCACAGAACCGCCCATGCGATTCGGAGTAGTTTGTTTGCTAACGCGACGACGGCGACTTGCTGGTGCGTGCGACTGAGCAGTTGAGCTAGCCAGCAGCTCAACCCAGGTGACTGTTTCAGTCGGTGTTGCATCACGGTTCGCGCTCCCTGCACAAACAGCCTTCGTAGGTAGTTATTGCCTCGCTTCTGATGCCCAGCAGCTTTTGCTTGCCACCGGTGGAGTGCTCGCGTGGAACCATGCCGACCCATGCCGCCAAATCTCTTCCTCTTCGAAAAGCGCTGCCGTTGCCGATCGCCGCGATGAGAGCCGTCGCGGTCACCGGACCAATACCAGGAATCGAGGTGAGTCGTTGCCCAGTTTGGGGTGATGATAGCTGTACTCCGCTGCACACGTATCTGCCTCATTGACCACAATATTGGAGTTTTTGCGCACCACATAGCGTCATTCCTGTGACATAATCGTCAACGCATTTAGGCGTGTGTCGCGAGGCGCCATAAGCGGGTATTCTCAGCTCGTCATCAATGCTCAGGAGGCTGACTCATGGGACAGCAGCTAAAGATTCCATTTGTAGATGGGATGAAGGTTGGGCTGGGTTTCGATCTGCTCACCGGGACGCCCTCCAGTGACCCCGCAGTCGTGGGCGCATCCATCACGCCGCCGCAAAAGGGTGGCGGGCAGACCGTGACGACGACATTCCGGCTGGTGCAGGAAGTCGATGCGTTGCAGGAGGCCCTAGGGTTATCTGCGGCGGTTGCGGGCGGGTATTCCGGATTTTCGGGCACGGTGAAGATGCAGTTTGCGCAGCAGTGCGCCACCACGCAGTACTGCCTCTACGTGGTATTGGCCGTCGAAGTGATAAACTCCTGCGAGTCGATAGACCTGCCGGCGCTGGTACCGGATGGTACCGCGCTGCTGGCGGTGAACGACACGTTGAGGTTTCGAGAGCGATTTGGCAATCGCTATATCTCGGGGCTGAAGAGCGGCGGAGAGTACTATGCCGTGTATAGAGTGCAGAGCTTTGATAACGAGGAGCGAACAAGCGTCGCGGCGCAAATTTCAGCCAGCTTTCATAACCCGGCTTTGTCGGCGAGCTTGAATAGCGATATCGAAAGCAGCAAATCGACGTCGCAGAATGAGCTGGACGTGAATGTCTTTGTGTACTCGGCGGGCGGAATCAGCACGACGGAAACGGCGCTTGCCGAGATGATCGAGAAGGCACATACTTTTCCAACGCTGGTTTCGGGGAACAACGCAATTCCATACCAGGTGATTCTGGATGAGTTCACGGGACTGGAATTGCCTACCGACAAACTGGATCTATCCGACGTGGAACACCAGACGGAATGTCTCTTGTTCAACTCGCGGCTACTAAATGACTTCAATACGCTGATCAACAATATCGATTTCATCCGTCAGCACATGGATCGTTTTCACAACGCCGACGGCACGCCGCCGGATGATGCCGCGTTGCGGGCGGCTCGGCAGAGTTGCGTGACGATTGTAGACACGCTGACAAAGAGCATTTCGGCATGTACAAAGGATGCGACCGTCTGCGCGCATTTCACGCAGGCGCCCGAGGACTTCATCAACAAACTGCCCATCCTGCGGCTGCCGCGCCCAGGGATGCAAAAAGTAACTCGATTAATCGGGATAAAGGCGGCGGAGCATTCTCCTGATTCTCCTAGCTTTACGCGGAGCAAGGTGCTAGTGGATTTGTTGGCAGAAGAAGGCTTATATTTCGTGATCGACAACCCCACGGATTTGGACTTCCACCCCTTGGGCTCCCCGGCTCTGCCAGATGCGGGCACGATCGTGAGCCATACCCCGGCGGAGAATCAGTTTGTGCCGATGGGGACGATTATCCATGTTAAGGTTGCGCCCTTGCAGGCGAATCCGGGGCCTTTGTCGTAGTAAACAGAAGTTGTTCTAACGCCTCGAAAACCGAGGATGTCTTTGGGAGGAGTATGGGTGCACAAACGGAGATTCCCTTTCTCGATGGAATGAAGGTCGGGCGAGGCTACGACGTGCTGACGGGTGTTGGACTCAAGAGCACGGCGGTCGAGGGCACGTCGCTAACGGCACCGGCTCAGGCGGGCGGCCAGGTCGTGAAGGCGACGCTGCAGATTGTCCAGGAATCAAGCGTGCTGCGACAGGCAATGGGGATTTCGGTAGACGCCAGCGTTGGAAATTTGTTCGGGGATGCAAGCGCTAAGTTTAAGTTCGCGAATGATATTGCGGTCAATAGCTTTTCGCAGTATGTGGTGGTTGGCGTGGAGGTGTTCAACGCTACGCTGACGCTGGATAATCCGGTCTTGAGCACTCCCGCCTCAGACCTGTTGAAAGTGAAAAACCAGGCTCGTTTCCGCGATCGATTTGGAGATCGGTTCATCCTGGGTATCAAGACGGGAGGAGAGTATTTTGCCGTATATAAGGTAGAGAGCTTGGATGAATCGGAGCGGACTTCGGTGGCGGCATCGATTCATGCCCGGGCCGGGGCGCCGGCCGTGGAGGGGGCTTCTCTTGACGCTGATATTTCGTCGGCGATGTCGTCGTCAAAGAGCAAATTGGATGTGAGCGTATATGTTTACCAGTCGGGCGGGACGAATATCAGCACAGAGACGACGTTGGACGCGATCATGCAGAAGGCGCATGTCTTTCCTACGCTGGTCGGGGCGGAGGCCGGGGTACCTTATTCCATGCTGGTGCATGATTACAGCGAGCTGGCGCTGCCGACCGATGGGCTCACGTTTGTAGATGTGCAGAATCAGCAGGATGTTTTGAAGTTCAATGCAGGCTTGCTGGATGGGTTCAATACGGTGGTAAACGATATCGATTTCGTGCGTAAGAATATCGATCAGTTTAGGAATTCCGATGGCAGTGCCGTGGATGACGCGGTGCTGGCCAACGCGCGCAAAGACTGTCTGCAGGAGATGGACGCGATTCGGCTGCAGATGTCTCAGTGTTCGAAGGACGCAACGGCTTGCTTGCGGATCGAAGCGGCTCCGGAGGACTTCGCGAACTTGCTGCCCAAAATCGGCAATTCGAGCCTGGCGACGGTGCCGAACCTCCTGGATCTCAATATCGCCGCGGTTCATAATGCGTCTCAGGATCCGGTGATCTTCGCTGCGCCGTTGGTGGGGCGACCCATCAAGTTAATCGATGAGTACGGCAATTTCGCCTATGTGGCCGATCTTGCTGCGGAGGACGATCATCCAGTAGCTTTCATCGGAGGCGTTTTTGTGAAGGAGCAGGACCCGCCGGGTGGGTCAGTGCTGTCGAAGGGATCCTTAGTGAAGTTGAAGCTGAGGACGGGGTCGCCGACGTAGAATCATCATCCATTCCAGTAGCGGCTTGATCGCGCTTGCATCTCTTGAGCGCGAGCTCTACCCACAGCTTTGAACCGTCTCCCATGAGAAGGTAGCCGAGAACGAATGAAACCTATGGTTCGCCAGAATTGCTCACCTGATGTTTCATCCAGAGGTTCGTGCGTGAAGCGGAAATCCGGCGGCAACGGGATCATAACGTGATATTTTTGAGAGGATCTGCCGGTGCGCGTCATGGCTCAACAGTTTACCTGTTCCGCTGATCCGTCGCTTCTCTGACGTCCCGGTACTACGTCCTGAACCTCCTAAGCAACAGCGATGAGATGAACATGCCGCAGTAACCGGCACATTGCGCCCATACAATGGAGAACATGCGCCCTATAGCTTGCTCGGTGGTAGTTCTTTTTACGGCATCTGTCGTGGTGTCTCAGGCCGCTCAAGTCGCGACATTGATTCAGATGGCGCTGCAGCCTAACTGAGAGGTTTAGTGCATGTCACACTGATTCGGAGACTTGCACCCCAATGTCGCATGCGAGCGCCTAGACAGCGCGCTCATTGATCGCCAGTATCGGCCTAACATAGATCTACGCTGTGACTACTAGCGGATTATCCAAAGTAATCCACTCCTCCAACATGCCGATTAGAACGAAGCCGCTGCACGGGGTGCTGCAGGGCCGCTCGAAAACCCCGGGCCTTTATATGGCGGGCGCACTCCTCCTCAAGGCTAATACCGTTGAGGTGTCGTTCGGCAAGAGCCGAGTGAGACTATAAGAGCGGATGCTGCGCCTGCTAAGATTGACACTCTTGCGTGGGATCAGCAACGTCTTCCCCCGCAGAAGCCGTGTTGATTCGGCACTGATAATGGCGTTGGCAATCACCCCGAGTATTCAAGGGAGATCTCCCGAGATTCAACTGCAGGCTCCTTTGGACCAGCAGCTCACAAGACAAAGTCCGGGCCCACATCAAATTCGCGAGTATCCGTCTGCTGACGACTCTCCGGCCGAGGCGCGTGCTTGGGGAATCCGAAGAGCAATCGTTGAGCAATTTGGAACCCCGGGGCAAAAAGAGCTATTCGAACACCCGAAAGCCCTACCGTGGTACCCGAAACTGATGCCACCGATCAATACCTGGCAAATCGTGTTCGCTACTGCTCAACTGAACGGCTTCCGAGGAATGGGAGGTCCACAGGGTCAGTCAACCGCGGGAGGTTCAGCGACGACAAGCTCTACGGGAAAAGTCTTGAAGCTCCTGCTGTTTGTGCAGAAGATCACTGGCGATCTTCCAGGCGTCAATGCTGCGCAAGTGGCGGCTGCTAACGCTTCTTCTGCCGATCAGCAGAGAAGACTCCTACTGCGCTTGGGCCTGTCACGCATGCGAGAGGCCGAAGCGATGGTAGAGGCCGTGTTGTCTCCTCAGGATTTGCAGGAATTCAAAGCCGCGACCTATGCGGCAAAAGCTTCGAAGTTGTTCAAGGTTGCGTACGTTGCAATGAGTCGTCAACGAGTCCCCGACGCCTTGGTCTTATCAATGTGTGACGCCCCGGACGAGCACGGCAACCGAGGCGAGTCCGCGCGGGAAGGGATGGCGGACATGTTCCCGTCCGATGCCCGCTTCAGCCGTGCAAACTGGGACGCTTGCACGCTGGAACAACGTTGGAATTTAGTAACAGAAGGATACTTGAATTTCTTCAAGATTGGTGCGCAAGAAATTTCAGATCCGATCCAAGGTGCGCAACTGGTCGACTCTTTGGGGCCGAGTGTGGAGTTGGAGAGCCTATCAGGAAAGGAGATCGTCGAGTCGGTTTTAGGACCGGAGGGTGCTAAGGAATATGACGGTAAAGTCGAGGAGAGATCCCAGCTAAAGAATGTAGCCATCGCGATGCTTGGGACCATCAACGCAATTCGACCCATTCTCATTGTGGATGTCGCTTCGCCGGCAGAGCCGGGACCTCCGTAGCGGAGCGCTGCTTACGCGCTGTCCGCAAACCGACGCTTCAGCAGCTCACTCGTGCTTAGGTGATGATCAATGGCATCTAAGCTGATCCATTCCCTCGCACCCCGGTAGCGCCGAATCTCATTCAGGAATCGCACGTAATCGCGCGCGCTTCCTCGAAGTCCACGTAGGCACGAAATTCATCCTGGATTCTAATCTTCTTATTGTTTATAACCCTCAGTTGTCGCAAACGTTGTGGAAGCACCCTTGGGTGATTTGCCCTTAATCCCAAAGTAGGCGTTGCCCTTTACATGTTTTCCCCACCCGCACTCAATGGCAGCTTGGGCAATCCGAACGGAAACGGGGATGCCCCACTGCTCCTTCACTTTAGCCGCTACCGGCAAAGCCATCGCGACGAATTCCGCAACGTGAGGCGGTACGTGGCGGCACTGGTCGGCTGGCCCGCGCCCACGGGCTGAGTCAGTTTATCCATAGGCTATTAATAAGTCGATTCGAGACACGATTCAAGCGGAATCGCGTGAAAAGATGTATCATTCTTTGAATGCCTCACCCTATGTCTGTCTTGTTGACGAGAATTCCGACAACGTTGCAAACCCCGGCGGAATTTGCAGCATTGTTCAGAGACTCCGATTTCGACGGAACGGCAACGGAGCAAGAGATGGGGAACTTCAGCATGCTCGCCTGGAAATGCGCGTCGAAGTCGAGCAAGGGCATGGACCGGATTCAGGCACTGTTTACGATGCGCAATTTTGCCGGAATGGGGCCGTCCACGGCATTTCCGCATTTGAATGTCAACATCGTGATGTTTCAAATGGTGCTACGCCTGCTGAAACCTGAGCGGGTCAATCAAAAGGACTTTGGACTGTGTGGCCCGGCACATTTTGCGGTTCTGCTGCTGAAGTCGAAGCCGCAACAGTACGTAAGAATGGCCTTCGAGCTTCTGACCAAAGGCAAGACTGCCGCGGATGACGGCTACGAGGTGATACCGGACGAGTACGTCACCGCTTATGATCCAACCGATAAGATACCTGCGGCCGATTGGTTAGTCGCCGCTTCGTTGCGGAATGCAAAGACGCCAATTCCGCTGGGCAAAGAAGGAAAATACCACGGTACGAACCCCAGTGATGTGTATGCGTATTGCGTGCATGCCGGGTACAGCGAAGTCATTTCCCTGGCGTGTCACACAGGGCTTGAAAGCGCGCTGGCCTACTGGATAATCCCGGCTCAATTTAGACCGACAAGTTTACAGAAAGAAGTGGAGCGTCTGATTGGCAGAACCGATATTCAGGAACCGTCGGTGAATGTTCAGCTTGCTTCGAGACTACGTAGCAACGGCTGGCGCGTGCTGATGCAAGTCAACGCGCAAATTTTAACTATTACACCTCCGGACCCCGAGCTCCGACAAGCAGCGGTCGACACGAGCAACCCTATGCACCAAGCAGCACGCCAGATTGTGGAGCAATCCTGGAATCCGATCGTCACAAAAAAGGGCTACGTTCTTCAGAACACCGACCACTGGGTTTTACTAAAAAAGATGGTGGTCGAGCATGACGAAGTTTCCGTTCGCGTCTATACATGGGGAACACAGAAAGAGGTCAAGGGCAAAGTGCCTTTGGCAGAATTCAAAAACGCTTATTCGGGTTTCGTCGCCGCGCGAGGCTGAGATTCGCGGGGAGGCGAGCACGAGCAGGAGAATATGGGCTGATAGGACCGAAGCGTTCTACTCGTGCCGCACCGCAATCATCGGATCGATTCGCGATGCATTTCGCGCAGGCAGGTAGCCGGCTAATATCGCCGCGCCGATCAGGATCGCCATCGATCCGGCCACAGACACCGGATCGTTTGGTTTCATCTCGTAGAGAAACGATTTGATCAGCTTGGATGCGGCTACAGCCGCGGGCACGCTGATAGCCAGGCCGATCGCGACCAGCACAAAGACCTCGCGTAGGACCATCCAGAGCACGTGCGCGCGCTGTGCTCCGAGGGCCATGCGGACGCCGATCTCTCCGGTCCGGCGCGCCACATTGTAGGAGGTGGTGGCGTAAAGGCCGACGCAGGCGATGACCAGAGCGAGCAAGGCAAACACGCCGCAGAGGCGGGCAAACATAATCTCCTGGCCGATCGTCTTGTCGATCCAGGCGCTCTGCGTTTTTACATCGGACAACGGCAGGCGGTCGTCGGCGCGGCGCACAATCTCGCGCGCAGCACGGATATAGCCGGCCGGGTTTCCCGCTGTCCGGAGTTCGTAGACCATTCCTTGCAGAGGCCAGACGCTCTGCGCGAAGGGCAAATAGAGGGTGGGCGGCGGGTTCTCTCTGACGTCGCCATAAAGCGAATTTGCCGAGATACCCACAACCTGAATGCTGCAGGTTGCGCAGGCGCGCGGAAGGGCCAAGCGCTGGCCGAGGGGGTTCGCACCGCGGAGATAGGTTCTGGCAAACACCTCATTCACAACTGCGACTAGAGGCGAGCCGGCCCGGTCGCGCCGATCGATTTCGCGCCCCATCAAGATAGGGATCTGCATAGTGGAGAAGAAATTGCTTCCGATCGTCAGAATATGGGTGTTCCTCTGCTGGCGGCCGGATATGCTGACGCCCATTCCGCTCATACCGTCTCCAATCAGGGAATGGTTCGACAGAGTCGCGCTCAGAACGCCGGGGATTTCCATAAACCGGTTGCGAAGATCGCTGTAGAAAGCGGCAGTATCGGAATCACTATGTCCGGACTGGCGGGCGTTCAAGTGGAACGTGAGCACGTTGTCGCGGTTGAATCCGAGCTGAATCGACTCGAGATTGAAGAGCGTGCGGAGGAACAATCCGGCCGCCAGAAGAATCACGAGAGTGATCCCGATTTGCGAGACTATGAGCGTCCGGCTCAGGCTGAGAGCGCGAAAGCGGAGCACTCGGCTGTCGCCCGCGCGCAACTCTTTGAGAGCGGGCAGTAGATCGACACGCGTGGACTGCAGTGCCGGAGCAAGACCGAATAGCACGCCGGTGAGCAACGCGAGCGCCGCGACCGCGCTGAGTACATGCCAGTTCAGATCCGCGCGCAGAGTGAAGTTCTCGCGTCCGTTGGCAAGCAGCAGAGTGAGGGAGCGAATTCCCCATAGCGCGAAGGCGATTCCTAGCCCGCCACCGAACAGCGCGAGCAGTACGCTCTCAGTGAGGAGCTGACGAACGATTCGCAGGCGGCCCGCGCCGATGCTGAGGCGGACGGCAATTTCCCGTCTGCGAGCTGTCGCGCGCGCCAGCATGAGGTTGGCGATGTTGGCGCAGGCAATCGTCAGAATGAGGGCCACGAGTGTCAGCAGAATGTAGAGCGGCTTCGAATATCGCCGCCGCAGGCCGTCGAGCCCGCCCGAAGCTTGGCGCACAACGAGCCTGGGGAGGTTCTCGCGACGCTGTTTTGGCTTTGCGGTCCGCTCCAGCTCGGCAAACGAGGGAGCCAAGAGCAGCCTGCGCCTGCGCCGCGCTCACACCGGGACGGAGCCGGGCCATGACCACCACCCAGTCGTAGTCGGGATCGATGTAGGTTTGAGCGGGAGGATCGTAGCGGTCTCCGGCTTCGAGCAACAGGTTGGCATGCATCGGAACATAGACATCCGGAGAGGTGTCGGGATCAGCGCCAAAGAAACCAGGCGGAGCGACGCCGACAACGGTGAACGGGATATTGTCGATGTTGACGGATTGACCAAGCGCCTTGTCAGGGCCGCCGAAACGAGTTTGACTCAGCGTGAAACTGATGGCCGCGACGGCCGGAGCAGCAGCGCGGTCATCATCGGGCGCAATCAGGCGTCCAGCCGCGGGCCGAATCGTAAGACCGCGGAAGTAATCGCCCGACACATACTCTACCTTGGCGAGCTCGGCGTGGCTGCGGATTCTCAGATTGAGAGTGCCTGCGCCTTGGTATCCGAAGACGGTCGAGAATACGGAGTCATTGCCGCGGAAGAGGTTGAAGGCGGCATAGGAGAAAAAACCGCCAACAAATCCTCCGTTGGGATCCCTATAGCTATCGTCATGGCGGTTGGTGCCGTGCATCTCGGGTTGGGGCGTATGCCACCTCAACAACACCAGCGATTGCGGATCGGGGACGGGCAGCGAGCGCAGGAGGATGGAATCCATAAAGCTGAATATGGCGGTGTTGGCTCCAATGCCGAGAGCGAGGGACAGAATCGCAAGCGCACTGAAGCTCTTGTTGGCCAACATCGAGCGCAAAGCATAGCGGGCATCCTGGAAGAATTGTTCTAAGAGTGTCCAACCCCATGCGGCGCGGGTGTCCTCCTGTAGAAGCGTGGTGTTTCCCAGTTCCCGGCGGGCGGCGCGGCGCGCGTCTTCGGCGGTAGTTCCCTGCTGCTCCCGGTCTTCGGTTTCCTGTTCCAGATGAAAGCGGATCTCCTCTTGTAGCTCCGCTTCCTTGCTCTTTCGGCGGATCAACCAACTGAATTTGCGGAAGAAGGATGTCATTGACCCTCCTGATCCACCGGCTTCAAGACCAATCCCATGGCGCGGGTAAACTGCTGCCATTTCGATTGTTCGCTCAGCAGTTGTTTACGTCCGAGAGCGGTGAGGCGGTAGTAACGGGCGCGTTTACCTTTATCGGACAGATCCCAGGAAGCGCCGATCCAGCCCTTGGCTTCGAGCCGGTGCAGTGCCGGATAGAGAGAACCCGTTTCGACCTGCAACAAATCTTCTGAAGTCCGCTGGATGTGTTTGGCTATGGCGTGGCCGTGGCTGGGGCCTGCCGACAGAGTGCGGAGGATGAGCAGATCGAGGGTGCCTTGCAGAAGCTCAAGACGGGAGGGCGGTTGGTCCTTCATTCGTAGACATTCTACACAATATTGTGTAGAATGTCTATGCTGCGAACAAAGTTGCTTGCCGCTGTGCTGCAATGCGCGGATGAGCAGGTGTTGTGGTACGCTTGCTCGGAACCGGGAGGACCGCGATGAAGATGCTATCAAGATTCGTCGCGATAAGCGCTTTCCTGTGCCTGGCATCCAGCGCCGCCAGGTCGCAGAGTGACACGGAGCGGCGCATTGAGAAAGTCGAGAGCTGCCTTCCGCCTCGCGTGGTTGTGAAGGGCGAGCCTCCGGAATGTCACGCGCTGGCAGCACGGATGGCTGAACTGCACATTCCCGGAGTCAGCATTGCGGTGGTCCAAAACGGAGTTATCGAGTGGGCGCGCGGGTATGGAGTGAAGCAAGTGGGCGGTGAGCCGAGTCACGCCCGAAACCCTCTTTCAGGCTGGATCCATCAGCAAGCCGTTGGCGACGTTGGCCGCTCTCCACTTGGTACAGGAAGGCAAGCTTGCGCTCGACTCCGATGTGAATGCCGTACTCACGAGCTGGAAAATTCCGGCGAGTTCCGCGGCCCCCGGGGCTACGGTCACGCTGCGCGAGTTAGTGACGCACACGGCGGGATTTACGGTGCATGGATTTCCAGGTTATGCGGCGAATGCTCCCGTTCCGACGCTGGTTCAGGTGCTGAACGGGGAAGCGCCGGCAAATACTCCTGCCATCCGGCTTGAGAGCGTTCCCGGAAGCAAATGGAATTACTCGGGCGGAGGGTTCACGGTGATGCAGCAACTGGTGCTGGATGCCGCGAAGGAGCCTTTCCCAAAGTTGCTGCAAGACACCGTGCTTGGGCCGATCGGCATGAGCCACAGCACCTATGAGCAGCCTCTGCCCGCGGGACTTCGTGCCGCGATTGCGATGCCCTATAGCGCGGCGGGAGTTGCCATAGCGGGCGGGCCGCACACTTATCCGGAGATGGCGGCTGCCGGCCTTTGGACCACGCCCTCGGATCTGGCGCGCTACATCATCGAGATTCAGCAGTCACTGCAGGGGCGGGCGAACCACGTGCTCTCGCAGAAACTCACGCAGCAGATGCTGACGCCGGGAAAGGGGAATTGGGGGCTGGGAGTGCAAATCGGCGGGTCCGCCTCAAACCCATACTTCTCCCATGGAGGCGTGAACGAAGGGTACGAGAGCCTATTCGCTGCGTACGAACACAACGGCCAGGGCGCGGCGGTGATGACAAACGCGCAAGGCGGGTCACGACTGGCTGCGGAGATCATGAGCAGTATTGCAGTGGCCTATGACTGGCCGGACTTTCGCCCGGTCGCCCGTACGGAAATCAAGTTGGACCGGTCAGTGCTGGCGCGGTATGTGGGGACCTATGAGTTTGCACCGAACTTCAGCCTCACGTTTACCGTGGATGGCGATCAGCTTATGGGACAGCCGAAGAATCAGCCGAAGATGCCGGTTTACCCGGAGTCGGAGACTAAATTCTTTTTGAAGAGCGTGGACACTGAACTCGAATTCTTTTCCGACGATAAAGGGCAAGTGAGCTACGTTGTCATGCATCAGAACGACCGCGACCGCGACATCAAAGGCATGAAGAAGTAAGCGCCTTAGCTTGGCGCACTGCGACATGGCGCCGCCGGTTCATACTGAGATTCTATAGACGGTGAATGATGGAAGGTAGAACCACAGCGGCAGGGTTCGCTTATTTCTCACTTCTGTTGCTGCGCTTCGCCGGAGTGATTCTGGCTGTCGCTGCGGTGGCGGCGATTGACCTTCGGGTTCTTCACGCTAATAGCGCTACTGCTGCTTTGTCATTCCTTTTGCTGGTCTTGGGCTTGGCCACACGGGTTGGTCTCAAGGAATCGATTCTTGCTTCAGTGGCCGGAATGCTGGCCTACAACTTTTTCTTTCTGCCGCCGATTGGCACGCTTACGATTGCGGACCCGCAGAACTGGGTAGCGCTTTTCGTCTTCCTGGTCACGGCGATTACCGCGAGCCAGCTATCTTCCAGCGCTCGCCGAAAGGCGGAAGAAGCGGCGGCGCGGGAACAGGAAGTGCAGCGAATGTACGACTTCAGCAGAGCTTTGATGCTGCGAGACGATGAGCGGAACCTGGCGGATCAAATCACGCAGAAGATTTCCGAAATATTCGATGTGCAGGACGTTTCGTTTTACGATCGCGAAGGGGATTCAGTGCATAGAATGTGGCTGCCCGACTCGGCGCTACAGGAGGCGTTCCTGCGTGAGGCTGCCGGCACTGGGGAGATAGCGCGTAAGCCCGAGTCGCGGGTAATTGTTGTGCCGGTTCGTTTGGGCGGACGATCGCTGGGCAGTTTAGGCGTCGCTGGAAGCACGGGCATCTCTGAAGTTGGGCTGCAGGCAATCGCGCAGTTGATCGCGATCGCGTTGGAGCGAGGAAGAGCGCAGGAAATGGCCGCCCGGGTGGAAGCCACTCGCCAGAATGAGCAGCTAAAATCCACATTGCTGGACGCGTTGGCGCACGAGTTCAAAACTCCGCTGACGTCGATCAAAGCAGCAGCAACGACGGTGCTCGCGCGCAAGAAGCTGGACGCGATGGAGCAGGACTTAATAACAGTTGTCGATGAGGAAGCAGACCACCTGAATAAGTTAGTCACGGAGGCCATAGAGCTGGCCCGGATTGGCGCGGGCCCGGTAAAGCTGCAGCGGGAATTGTGTTCGGCGGACGAGCTGATTTCATCCACTACTACACAGTTGGGGCAGTTACTGGAAGGACGAGTGTTGGAAGTAACGGTAGAACGAGATCTGCCGCACTTTGAGATAGACCGCAAGCTGGGCGAATTGGCTTTACGGCAACTGCTCAACAATGCACTGAGATATTCGGCTCCTTCTTCGGTGATACAAATCACGGCGGAAAGCGACGGCGATGCGATCGTGGTGGGAGTTTATAACGAGGGGGCGGGGATTCCGGGAGCGGAGAAAGAGCTGATCTTCGAAAAGTTTTACCGCGGGCGTGACGTGCGGGCGCGTATTCCTGGAACAGGCATGGGGCTGACGATCGCGCGCGAAATCATTGAAGCGCACGGGGGCCGGATTTGGCTGAAGAGTGAACCTGGAAAAGGAGCGCGGTTCTCCTTTCGGCTGCCGGCTATAGCCTCTCGAACACTTCCGGGAGAGCGACAAACGCAGACAGTTGCATGACAGGAAAGATATTGGTGGTCGACGACGAGCCGCAGATTCGCCGGGTGCTGAAGACGGCGCTGACGGCAGAAGGTTACGCCGTGGTAGACGCAAAATCCGCCGAAGAATGTTTTGAGAAGCTGCGGGAGGATCGGTTTGACGTGGCGCTGCTGGACGTCAACATGCCGGGTATGGGCGGATTAGAAGCGTGCCGCGAGATACGCAGCAATTCAGAGATTGCCATTATCATGTTGACGGTGCGAGGCTCGGAAGCCGACAAAGTGGCGGCGCTCGATGCCGGCGCCGACGATTACGTAACGAAGCCGTTCAGTACGCCTGAGCTACTGGCGCGCATCCGCGCTCACCTTCGGCGGGTTCCGCTTTCACCGCTGAGCGGCCCAAGACTGATCCAGTTCGATGAAGTCGAAATCAACGTAGCGACACGGCACGTGTCGGTGCCGGGGGCAGATATCCGATTTACTCCGAAAGAGTTCGATCTGCTGTATTACCTGGCGACTCACCCGAACGAGACAATTCCGCACAGAAAATTGCTGCAAGGCGTGTGGGGGCCGGACTACGGCAATGAGATCGAGTACTTACACGTATTTGTGAACCAGATACGCAAGAAGATAGAGCGGGATCCGAGTAATCCGCGCCATCGTTATGACTGAGTCGCGAATCGGATACCGATTTTCGCTGGAGCTTTAGAACATGAACCCTGTCTCGAGCATGCCGCGGGGTTGGTCGCGGTTCATGCCCAGGCGGCCAAAACCATCACCAGATGTGTAGCGCGTGGCCTGAACGAAAGAAAAGTCGCCGCGAATGAAAAAGCCATGGTCTTGAAAAGTGGGCGTCACGGTGATGGACCAGCCGGCGCTGCCGGGACCGAAGAGCAGATTGACAGCCTGCTGGGCGGCGGCACCGGTGCTCGAAATATACTCGCCCCTGCCGGCGAGCGACAGGTGGTGTGTGAAGTTGTAATTCAGCAAGAGCGCACCGCCTCTTGTGGCCGCTCCCTGCACGATGCCGATTTTTCGATTGGTAGGCACATCGGTGTACTGAAAGTACGGCTGGACGATCCAGTTCCCTTTGGTGTAGCTGTAGATGACGTTATAGATGCTGCCGTTATTTTGTACAGGCGTGGCCAGAGTGCGAAAAGCGGTCTGCCCGAGGTTGCCGGCGGCAATGAAGGAGAGCGTGTTGGCTGCATTGAAGGCATACGCCAGCGATCCCGATAACCAGGTGTAGCGATTGGAATAGAAGCCGTCGTTCCAGCTTAGGGACGTGCTGAGTTTGCCGAAGGTATCGTTCACTTGCACTCCGCGATTGACTGAGTTTTCCTGGTTCCACAACAGGCCGCGCTCGATATTCATATTTTCAAAGGTGAAGGTATATTCGGCTCCCGTCAGCGATGGCAACGCGCCGATCAGAATGTTCAAGGTCTTGGTAGGCGCGAGTTTGAGAAAGGCGACCGGGACGGGGCCGAAGAAATCGCGCGTTGTATTAACCGTGGAGATCAGCGATGTACCCAGGACCGGAATATCGTAGACGCCCGCCTGCAGATAGAATTGCCAGAAGCCCTCGGTCTTTTGAATGAAGACCTGGCCGTTAGTGAGAGCAGCCCGCGTGGATGCATCGCCCGGGACAGCATTCCCCTGCCACACGCCCAAGCCACTCACGACGCCAGTGAGCTCGAGCTTGCCCAGCGGCCCGGCGTCGAAAGAGATAGGCGCGGCAGTCTGGAGCGGACCGGTCATGGAAGGGGTAGGGAGCGGTTGCGGCGGCTGAGGTTGTTGCGCGAAGCAGAAATGAGCGCTTATGAAAAAGCCGGAGGAAAGGCAGACAACGAGCTTTGAGGGGCGACAACATGATGCTACACGTCGAGGGGTTGGGCGCTTCTAGTTTAGTGTTTTGGGAGCTGGCGATCGAGCTCGAGATTGAGCTTCAAGACGTTTACGCGAGGTTCGCCTAGAAAGCCGAGATCACGGCCTTCGGTTGCGGAGGCGATGAGGGTGTTCATTGTGGATGCACTGGTACCGCGTGCTTGGGCGACGCGGGCTGCTTGCGCGGTGGCATTCGCAAGGCTGATGTGCGGATCGAGACCGCTCCCCGATGCAGTGAGAGCATCCGCTGGGATGGGTCCGGAATAGGCGGGATTTTCTTTGCGGAACTGATCGGCGGAAGCTTTCACGCGATCAAATAGCTTTTGGCTAGTGGGGCCCAAGTTGGATCCAGTTGACGAGGTAGGGTCGTAGCCATCGTTACCGGCAGCGGAAGGACGCGGATGAAAGTATTCGGGCCTGGCGAAATTCTGTCCT
Organism: uncultured Acidobacteriaceae bacterium; assembly: GCA_963795445.1. Lineage (GTDB taxonomy): Bacteria > Acidobacteriota > Terriglobia > Bryobacterales > Bryobacteraceae > Bog-105. The sequence continues at coordinate 32,935 of CAWCHX010000020.1, forward strand.
AAGAGGAGCGATCCAATGACTTGGCCATTTTGAACGACTAAGCTGCCATTGGCCTGATTCCGAAAAAGCACCTGGCACAAGCCGGTGATGACGCCTGGGTAGATGAGTCCGGTGAGCACGGTGAGTAGCGCCGTCATTCTGAGCGCCGGGGCAAGTTGTTGTAGCATTCTTTCTCCTTCGCTGGGCTGCTATGCGAGATGCAGCAGCACCAGTAATTGATCGATGAGCCAGATACCGGGGAACGGCACGATGATGCCACCGACTCCATAGATCAGAACATTTCGCCGTAGCAGCGAAGCCGCACCGACGGGGCGGTATCTCACGCCTCGAAGGGCAAGGGGCACCAGAGCAATGATGATCAAGGCGTTAAAAATCACGGCAGCCAATACCGCGCTTTGCGGTGTATGAAGACCCATGATGTTGAATCGCGCCAAGGCGGGATAGGTGGCCATAAACATGGCTGGGATGATGGCGAAATACTTCGCAACGTCATTGGCGATAGAAAAGGTAGTTAGCGCGCCACGGGTGATCAGCAGTTGCTTGCCGATGGCAACGACTTCAATCAGCTTGGTTGGATTGCTGTCGAGATCTACCATGTTGCCGGCCTCTTTGGCGGCCATGGTACCGGTGTTCATGGCCAAGCCGACATCCGCTTGCGCTAAGGCGGGCGCGTCGTTGGTGCCGTCTCCGGTCATGGCGACCAAGCGGCCCTCACGCTGTTCACGCCGGATGTAATCGAGCTTGTCGGCGGGCGTGGCTTGGGCGAGAAAATCGTCGACGCCGGCTTCCCCGGCGATTGCGGCGGCCGTGAGCGGATTATCGCCAGTGATCATGACCGAACGAATACCCATTTTTCGGAGCTGCCCAATGCGGTCCTTCATACCGCCCTTGACGATGTCTTTCAAGTGAACTATCCCGAGCGCGCGGTCTCTGTCGGCTACGGCAAGAGGAGTTCCACCGCTGCGGGAAATGCGATCGGAGATTTCGTGATAAGTTGCGGGGACAAGTCCGCCACATTGGACGACAAACTTCTCGATGGCGCTGCTGGCTCCTTTCCGCAGGGAGCGGCCGTCGATATCCACGCCGCTCATGCGCGTGTAAGCCGAGAAAGGAATAAAGTTTGCTTCGTGTTCCGCTACTTCGCGTCCACGCAATCCATACTTTTCCTTGGCAAGAACAACGATGGAACGGCCCTCGGGAGTTTCGTCGGCGAGACTGGATAATTGCGCGGCATCAGCAAGCTCTTGTTCGGAGACACCGGGGAAGGCGATGAATTCCACGGCTTGGCGATTGCCGAGAGTAATTGTGCCGGTTTTATCCAGAAGCAGAGTGTTGACGTCGCCTGAGGCTTCGACAGCTTTGCCGCTCATTGCGAGCACGTTATGCTGCATGACGCGGTCCATACCGGCGATGCCAATGGCAGAGAGCAAGCCGCCGATTGTGGTCGGAATGAGACAGACTAACAGCGACACTAAGACGGCGATGGTCGGAACCGTTCCCGCGCCAGCAGAGGAAACCGCGTAAATGGCGAAAGGGTGCAATGTTGCCACTGCCAGGAGAAAAATCAGCGTCAGGCCGGCGATCAAGATATTCAGAGCAATCTCATTGGGCGTCTTCTGACGCTCCGCGCCTTCGACGAGCGCAATCATTTTGTCGAGAAATGTTTCACCGGGATTAGAGGTTATTTTGACCTTGACCTGATCCGACAATACCTTCGTTCCACCGGTGACGGCGCTGCGATCGCCGCCGGATTCACGGATGACCGGCGCGCTTTCGCCCGTGATGACCGACTCGTCAACCGTGGCAATGCCTTCAATGACCTCTCCATCGCCGGGGATCAGTTCGCCCGCTTTGGCGATGACCACATCTCCGGCACGCAATCTAGACGCAGGAATAACCTCGACCTTTTTATTGACGACGCGGTTCGCCATGGAATCTGTTTTCGTCTTGCGAAGCGCGTCGGCTTGGGCTTTGCCGCGAGCCTCGGCCATGGCTTCGGCGAAATTGGCGAAGAGCACCGTAAACCAGAGCCAGAGAGCAATCTGAAGCTCAAATCCCCTGGTCCCCGCGATTCTGGCGACAATGTCGCGCAGCAAGAAAACGGTGACTAGCGCGGCACCGACTTCGACCACAAACATGACCGGATTCTTCAGCAGCGTGAGCGGATTCAGCTTGACGAAGGATTCTTTGATGGCCCTGCCGACGATTTCCGGATCGAACAGCGGCCGCGCCCGTACCAGCCTGCCGGGAAGCAGCGAAGTGGAATCCTGGTGCAATGGCGCCTTTGGCGTATCAGGAGGTGCTTGAAGTGTAGTTGCCATGATGTTAGCTCCAAAGCGGGAAGAGCAGCATGGAGAACAGCCTGCCGCTCTGCATTAAGTAATGCTCGACGATGGGACCTAACGCGAGCGCGGGGAAGAATGTCAGCGCGCCGACCAGAATCACAGTGCCGACCAGCAGACTGACAAAAAGAGGACCATGCGTGGGCAAGGTGCCGAGCGTGTCGGCGACTTTTCTTTTTGTGGCGAGGCTTCCGGCAGCAGCGAGCAGAGGAATCAAGAATAGAAAACGGCCTATCAGCGTAGCCAGACCAATGGTCAGGTTGTACCAGGGCGTGTTGGAGCTAATGCCGCCGAACGCGCTGCCGTTATTGCCGGTGGCGCTCGAGTAGGTGTAGAGAATTTCGCTGAACCCGTGGGCACTCGAGTTGCCCAGGTTCGCGGTGGCGGGTCCGGGTGGATTCCAATAACTGTGCGCCACAGCTTGTCCTTTCGCGTCTTTGGTGGGAGATGCAAAAGGAATGACAGAGGAGATGGCGGAGAAAACTAAAATGCTGAAAGCGGTGGCGATTAGCGCGATCATGGCCATTTTTACTTCTTTCCCTTCGATCTTCTTGCCGACGTATTCGGGCGTGCGGCCAACCATGAGGCCGGCAATGAAGACGGCCACAATGGCATAGAGAAGAATTCCGTATAATCCGGCGCCGACGCCTCCGAAGATGACTTCACCGGTCTGAATATTGAACAGGGGAACAAGGCCGCCGAGCGGGGTAAAGCTGTCGTGCATGCCGTTGACGGCGCCGCAGCTTGCGTCGGTGGTGACAGTAGCGAAGAGAGTGGACGCGGCAATCCCGAAGCGGGTCTCTTTGCCTTCCATGTTGCCGCCAGTCTGGGTCGCGGTCGAGTGGCTTTCGACGCCGAGTTTGGTGAGGATCGGGTTTCCTTTCTGTTCAGCCCAGTAGCAAGCGAAGACGCCCACAAGAAACATGGCGGCACAAGCAGAGAAGAGGGCCCAGCCCTGCCTTCGGTCGCCAACCATTACTCCGAACGTGTAAGTCAACCCAGCCGGAATGAGGAAAATAAGGAACATTTGCACGAAGTTCGCGAGCGGCGTGGGATTCTCGAACGGGTGGGCCGAGTTCGCGCCGAAGAAGCCTCCACCATTTGTGCCCAGCATCTTAATTGCTTCCTGAGAAGCGACGGGACCTTGGGCAATCACTTGCTTGGCGCCTTCGAGGGTCTTGGCAATCGTGTAAGGATGGAAGTTTTGAATGGCACCCTGCGCGCAAAAAAACAGGGCGGCCAAAATCGAGATGGGCAGCAGGATGTACAAAGTCGCGCGGGTCAGATCGATCCAAAAATTGCCTAAGCTATTCATCTGCTGACGCGCAAAGCCGCGGGTTACAGCGATAGCGACGGCGATTCCGGCGGCAGCAGACGCAAAGTTTTGGACTGTTAAGGCGGTCATCTGGACGAAATAGCTGAGGGTCGACTCGCCAGAGTATGCTTGCCAGTTGGTGTTGGTGAGAAAGCTAACGGCGGTATTGAAGGAGAGATCGGGAGTTGTCAGCGCGGCGCCAAATCCCTGCGGATTCAGGGGCAAAACCCCCTGGAGCCGTTGCAGCAGATAGACGAACAGAAAACTGAAGATGCTGAAGGCCAGGAGCGCGGCCGTATATTGGGTCCAACGCTGTTCGGTAGTTTCGTTGACCCCGACAAGCTTGTAAACCAGCTTCTCAAGAGGACGCAGGACGGCGTGAAGGAAAGTCTTTTCGCCGGCGAACAGCCGGGCCATGAAGACGCCCATGGGCTTCGCCACCGCGAGAATGATCAGAAAGTAAACTGCGATCTGCAGTAAACCATTGGGTGTCATATGTACCTCCGAAGGCTAAAACTTCTCCGGTTTCAGCAAAGCGTAGATCAGGTAGGCAAAGAGAAGTACGGTTGTCAATCCGCCGATGATGTAATCCACAGTAAGCTCCTAAATCGCCTCGGATGTTAGAGGCGGTCGCACGCTTTTGTAAAGCCCCACGCAAGGACGAAGAACAAGATAGCGACGAAGACGTAAAAAAGGTCAGCCATAACGAGCCTCGAAAAAGAATTTGTCTAACTCCGTTTTCAAATGTAGCGGCGCAAGCCTAAAGAAGGGCTAAAGGAATACTAAGGATTGTCTTTATGGCAATTTTGTGTGACCACGGGCGGATGTAATGTTCGTATGGCCAGCGTTTGAACATCTATCGAGGAATCGCGACCATTAACTTAAGCCCGAGTTTTCTTGCGACTTCAAAGATATTGGTCCATTGCACGTTGAAATGGGAACACACGTTCGGTATCTTGGTCTGGCGCGATGTGGGTCCGACAAGGTTTTCGTGCGTGACAATAATTCCCGAACTTGAGAGTGCATGTGCCACGAGCCAAGGATCAGCGCCGGAGAGAAACGCCTGGGAATTGGGCTGATCGTAAGTGTTGTAGACGTGCTCTGCTACCGCACGGTACGCCTCTTGGGTGCGGGTATCCGGTCTGATAAACAGACCCGATGGCTTGCGGCTTTTCACCCAAGCAGCGAGGTCGTCCTTTCCCTTAAGAAGTTCTCTCCTCACTGCGTCGGGGCTTCTTATGAGTCCGGTATCCGCCGATACGTCGAGCCATTGCCAGAATCCTGGCGCCAGATCGAACGAGTAATACCGGTTTTTCGCTTCTATATAGGTGTTTGTGTCTAGCCAGTGAACCGGATCGGCCAAGGCTCATCCATTCTGACGGAAATATTCGGCAATGCCAAAGATGGTCGGGACCTGCACATTTAGCAGGCGCGCAGCATCCCGGTAGAGCGTTCGCCCTTGTAATGCACTAGCGACAATTGTTCTCGTCAGCAACTTACTGTTGTGCACCCCCAAGGTCGCGTAAAAATCGCCACCCTCAGAAGGCTTTTTCCGCGCCTGAGCCTCCTCAAAATCTTTTCGCTGTTCTGCGTAGAGTTGAAAGAAAGTCTCATACCCAATTTTGTTAAGGTCGAGTGCCCTTCGAAGCACGACTAGAGAACTGACCTTGAACGTGCGCGCCAGAGCGCGCAAATTTACCTTGTCACTGAGCTGGCTATTCCAAAGCTGAGATGCTTCAGAGGCCGGAACTAGGATCTCGGCCGCAACTTTATTGCAGAACTGCTCGGTTTGATCCCTCTCGTCCTCTAGACTAGGATTCGATACTCCGCTCGCGCCGATCCAGATATGAACCAGCTCATGCGCGAGCGTGAAAACCTGCGCGCCGATGTAATCCGCTCCGTTGATGAAGATCACGGGAGCGTACTCGTCGCTTATTGCGAATCCGCGGAATTCTTCTGGCGAAAGCTTCCTTTTGTTATTGTTGCCAACGACACTGCTGCGCAAGACAAGAACGCCAAACGACTCCGCGTGGGCAGATAGCCTGCGTATAAAGTCGTCTACGCTGGAGCAGCCTTTCCGGAGTTTATCGGTGAGTCCGAGTGCCGAGCGTATTTCGTCCGCTATTGTCTGGAGGTTGATAAATATCGTGCGACTCCCTACAAAGGATCGCGGCCCACTTCCCTGTTCAAGAAGAAAATCACGGTACCATTGTTGCTTTAGCAGAGCGTCGTTTAAAACGTCCGTAAGGTTCGGGCTAGGCGCCCGAAGCCTCGCATCCTTTGGCGTTCGGAAATCTGGAACAGCTAGCTTCTCCTCAGGCGGATCGGGCAAAAAGAGGTAACCGAACGGAACATTAAGGGTCCTTGCAAGTTTTTCCGCTTGCTGCATGGACGGGCGGCTTTCTCCGGTTTCCCAAGATGCCACAAGCTCGGGGCGAGTCTTAAGCCGCTCGGCAATCTTGCGTTGGGAGGTACCGGCCCTTTCTCTGGCCCATTTCGCCAGAGCAGGTGTAATAAGAGCTGGGCTGCGCGCGCTCATTGTAGGACTACAAAACAGTTTAAATGGTCTTGGACCTCAAGGCGCTCCGGACGCCTGGATGATCGAGCTCCATAGAGATCTCCTGCTCCGGGTGGAATGCCGGCTCTGTCACTGCTGGTGCCTGTGAACCGCGCGGTGGCCCCTGGTGTTCATACAATGGCTAGACGCTCCATGCAACTTAACCCGTACCTACTCAGAAGCGCTGGCGTAGCCGCACTCGGAGGACTGCTTTTTGGGTTCGACACAGCCGTGATCGCTGGCACCACAAGCGCCCTCACCGGGACGTATCACCTTTCTCCGGGGATGCTGGGCGTCACGGTTGCTAGCGCTCTGTGGGGCACGATCCTGGGCGCTATGCTTGCGGGTTTCCCGGGCGATCGCTATGGCAGAAGGGACAGCCTTCGAATTATGGCGGTGTTCTACGTACTTTCCGCCGTGGGCTGCGCATTTGCCTGGAACTGGTCTGCGCTGCTGGTATTCCGGTTCATCGGCGGCGTTGGAATCGGCGGATCTTCAGTGCTAGGGCCGATGTACATCGCGGAGGTATCGCCGCCGAAATGGCGAGGCCGCCTAGTTGGCTTCTTTCAATTCAATGTGGTGGCCGGGATTCTGGTTGCTTACCTTTCGAATTACTTGATCGGCTTGGCCGGTTTGGGAGCGGTGGAATGGCGTTGGAAGCTCGGAGTTTCGAGCATCCCGGCGGCGCTCTTTTTACTGCTGCTGTTCTCCATTCCGCGCAGCCCACGCTGGCTGGTAGCCAAGCAGCGCTTACCAGAAGCCCGGCAAGTGTTGCAGATGATCGGAGAACAGAACGTCGAGGGTGAACTCCAGGACATTGTGGCCTCGATCGATGTAGAGCATGGACATGGGCGAGAACCTCTCTTTTCGCGCAAATATGCAAAGCCGATTTTCCTGGCAGTGGCGATCGGCTTCTTTAATCAGATGCTGGGAGTGAATGCCATTCTGTATTACTTGAACGATATCTTCGCGCGCGCCGGCTTCAACAAGGTTTCGGGCGATTTGCAGGCAGTGGCGATCGGGCTGACGAATCTAATCGCAACCATTATCGCGATGTCGCTGATCGATCATGCCGGGCGGCGAAAGCTTCTGTTGATCGGATCGGTAGGGTGCGCCTTTTGCCTGGCGGGCGTGGCCTGGGTGTTCGGCACGGCAAGTCATCCGGGCCTGCTGGTTTGGCTGCTGGTCGGCTTTATCGCCTTCTTCTCGTTTTCGCAGGGCGCTGTTATTTGGGTCTACATCAGCGAGGTCTTTCCGAATCGAGTCCGCGCTAAAGGACAGAGCTTAGGAAGTTTCACCCACTGGGCGATGAATGCGGTGGTTTCGGGATTCTTCCCCGTAGTCGCCCATGTTTCGCATGCGGCGCCATTCGTTTTCTTCGCCGCAATGGCCGTGATACAGTTCTTCGTGGTGCTCTCCTTTTTTCCGGAGACGAAAGGCGTTTCGCTCGAAGACATGCAGCGGAAATTGGGAATCGCGTAAATGTTATCGGCTACTCGCCATGGGAGTTACATGTGCGTCGTGAAGCCTTCTGTATTTCTGCATGGCCGCTGTCGCATCATCGCGTCTCCCCAGTTGTCTCAGCGTAGTCGCAAGCAGGTAATAAGTGCTTCCATCCATGTCGTCCTTAACGGCTGATTGCAATTCGGGCAGCGCTTTTTGAGGATTGTGTTCCGCCAGGAAGACCTTGGCCAGCACGATGCGCGCGCTGGAAAGAGCAGGCTGGAGCTTCAGTGCGCGAAACGCATACTGCGCGGCTTGGACGTAATCGCTTTGACGCAGGAAGGTGCCGGCAATGAGGGTATTGGTATCGGCGTCGTTCGGATCCAAGGCAAGCGCCCGATTGGCGGCCTTTAGAGCGTTCTCGTCATCGCCCGCGGCGCTGTAGGCGGTCGCTAAACCCGCCCAGGCCGGAGCAAGATTGGGCTGTTGTTCCGTAGCTGTTTTGTATTCTCGAACAGCTTCGTCGTAACGCTCAGCTATTCGAAACGACTCCCCGAGAAGCATGAGAGCGCGGACGGAGTTTGGATCGAGTTGAATGGCGGTGGTCATAGATGCTTCGGAAGCATCCATCAGAGCGCGGGCTTTCTGAGCGGCGTTATTCTTGAGCTCCTGTTCGGCTAAGGCTCGCTCGGTAATACCGAGGCCATACCACGCTTCTGCGTTCTTTGGATCGAGACGGGTTGCCTCCTCGTACGAGGCGCGCGAGAGAGAGATTTCGTTGGAGGCGACTTCCGCCTCGGCGAGCGCCAAAATCGTTTCGGAGGAATCCGGCTGAGCGCGGTGAGCCGTTTCCAGGTACGGAAGCGCTTCTTTCGGACGGTGGAGTTTCAGGAGAGAGAGGCCAGAAAAGAGGTTCGCAGGAATGGAATCCGGAGTCTTGGCAAGCGCGACGCGGAATTGCCGAAGAGCGTCAGTGAACTCGCGAAGCTGATAGTAAGCGATCCCGAGATTACTGCGAAGCTCGGGGCTATCGGCGCCCGCGCGGATCAGCTCCTGGAACGCAGAAACGGCGGTAGCGAAATCGCCCCGCCTTTCTGCATCTACTGCTTTTTGTGACAGCGCTTCATAGTTCGATTGCGCCGCAGCGCACGTCAGGCATGAGGCTACGAATGCTGCCGACCACAGCCATCGCCATGGTTGGAGCCCGCGGGTCACCAGAGCAGCTTGGCCGCGACTTGGATGAGACGCGGATTGTTTGCTTGTGAGGTGACCACTCCGAAATTACCGTTGCTTCCGCCGTTGCAAGGGCAGGAACCGCCGGGAGCGGCGAATTCCGGGGTGTTGAGCAGGTTAAAAGCCTCGCCGCGCAGTTGAAGTTTTAGCCGCCCTTCGCCTGCTACGTCAAAATTCTTGAAGAGCGCGAAATCCAGATTATGCATCCCGTCGGTACGCACATTCGGTAAGGTTCTGCTGACCGTTCCGAGCGTGAAATTTGGCGGTTGGAAGAAACAAGAAGTGTTGAACCATCCATTCAAACGGCTGGTGGCCGAACCGCTTATCCCGGCGCCATTGGGGCACGCGGAAATATTGAAATCCGGACGCGATCCGCCGCCCTCGTCGTGAATATTGTTATTTTGCGTTGTCACGGCGACCGGGAAGCCGGTCTGCAAAGTCATGATGCCGTCAAGTCCCCATCCGCCGGCAACCGCTTGCACGACCTTGTTCGGATTCGACATGTACTTGCGCCCCTTGCCGAATGGCAAATCGACGACGTAGCTGAGCACCAGGCGTTGCGAAACATCGAAGCTGGCCAGAGATTGTTCCAGGCGCAGATTTCCCCAGTACTGGAATCCTGCTGGGCCGCTGGATTCGAGCCATGACGTAAGGGTCTCGGCATTACCGATCAGCTTGGAGTTGGTATACGCCAGCAACGCAGTTCCGCCTTCGGCGAACCGTTTGGTGACTTTCAGTTGAAACGATTCGTAATGCGAATCTCCGTCTCCCTCAGACGCGTACTGCACTTGCCCATAGGTGGGGAAGGGCCGCAGCAGTTGTTCATAAGCGATGGTCGAAGAGGCAAAGGGTGAGGACGCAGGTACATATGCAGCAAACGGATTATGAACGGTGCCGAGAAAAGCCGAGGTGCCCAGCGCCGCGGCCTGTTGCTGAACCTGTTGGATAGGTAGTTCGTTTTCGTCCTGGGTCTGGATGGGTAAATGCGTGCCCTTGGAGCCCACATAACCCACATCGATCAGGAAATTGGGACCAAATTGTTTTTGAATGTCGAAGTTCCACTGTTGCGTGTTACCGAGCTTGTTGTTCGGGTCCTGAGTGAGAACGGTTTGCCCGTAAAGGGCGAGATTAGGATCGACGTTTCGCTGGGGCGGCGGAATAATTCCGTTGGGAAACGGATTGGAAAGTACGTTGTAAGGCGTGATGCCATTGTTCAGCGAGGTGTTCATCGATTCGGTGATGGCGTTGATGGAATCGTGATCAGGCTCCGAGAACAGGTTGACGTCGATGGGCAGCCAGAAGATGCCGTAGCCAGCCCGAACCACCGTGCTGGGCGTCAGCATGTACGCCAAACCGACGCGCGGCGAGAACTCATGAAGGTTGGTGTTGACAGCGGCGCGGTCGAGACGCTGCGGCGATGCGACCAGACCGACATCTCCTTTGAGCGGCATTCCCGTCACGCCAGCCAGCGGATTGGCTGCGTTGGGGAAGAACACGCTAATACGATCGAAACGTTCCGTCCACGGCCCGGTGATCTCCCAGCGCAAACCGGCATTTATCGTCAGGCGCTTGCTGACCTGCCAGACATCGTTCACATAAAGGCCGCGATAGACCTGCTGGCTGGCGGTGAAGGCAGGCTCCTGGACTGAGCCGGTGCTGACGGCCCCATAAAGGAAGGACGCGAAAGCGGATCCGCCGCCTGCACCGGTTGCCGCATTAGCGGCCGTGAATTGGGGCGTGAAATTGTAGCCGCCGGTGCCGTTGTTGGTCTGCCCGTAATTGTGCCTCGAAGATCTCCATTCGCCGCCAAAGTTGATGGTGTGGTGGCCATGGACGGTGGTCAGGCTGGGGGCAATCTCCATATCCGTATCGAAGCCTGCAATCACGCTTCCGGTTTCACCACCGCAGAACTCGTTATAGACGCCGTCGTTGACACAGATGTTGGGAAGCGTGCGGACTTGGGACGCGACTTCCGTATTGAAGTAACTTGGCCAGCCGATGGAGGTGGCGTCAAATCCGACGCTTTCCGGCGTTCTTACATATCGAAAGCGAAGAATATCCGCGCGGACATCCATGACGGTATGGGGCGACAGCGTGTAAGTGTCGTCGATGACGCTCTGCAGCGTGTTGTAGTTCTCCGGCGTGCCGACGCCGCCCGCGTAGGTCTCGTTGTGGAAGGGATCACCCGCCAAATCGAGATCGGCCCAGTATGTATAGCGCCAGAAAAGATGCTGCTTGTCGCTGATGGCGTGATCGATACGAAGGGTGCCTTGATCGGTATTTCCGCCGGTGCTGACGTTTCCAGCCCAGTTATTCACGGCACCGGTGCCTACATTAGGCAGCGCCCAGAGCGAAAGCAGATGCGCCGCGACGGGATCCATTTGACTCGGGCAGATGACGTTGATCCGTCCATTGCAACTGGCTTGCTGCCGGACATAAGTGCCGTTGACCAGCGTGGTGCTAAACGGATTATAGACATTGGCGACGCCGGTGAAGTCGCCATTTCGCATGGCTTGCGTGGGCACCGAGAGCAGGACTCCCTGCCCTTGCCGCAAGCGGAATCCTTCGTAATTCGCGAAGAAGAAGGTCTTGTCTTTCCCGTTGTAGACATGCGGGATCCTAACCGGGCCGCCTAAAGTGCCGCCGAACTGATTTTGCGTAAACGCACCGGTCGGAACGCCACTTCTGTTGTTGAAGAAGGTATTGGCGTTCAGGACTTTGTTGCGCAGGAACTCGTAAACGTCTCCATGCAGATCGTTAGTGCCGGTCTTGGTGGTCAGATTCACGACGCCGCCGGCAGATCCGCCATACTGTGGAGGCAGATTGTTCTCCTGAACGTTGAATTCTTTGATAACGTCTTGCGAGGGTATCAGTTCTACGGCATGACCGAACGGAATAACCATGGTGGCTCCATCCAGCAACCAGCTACTCTGGTTCGCGGTTCCGCCGCCGATCTGGAAATTACCGTAAGCTGAATTGTTGGTCCCCGCCGCATTCTGCTGCGATTGACCCTGCGGTATCACGCCTGGCGTGAGCGCGACCAAAGCGAGCGGGTTGCGCCCGTTCAGCGGAAGTTCGTTGATCTCGCGAGATGAGATGACGGTCCCGATCGAGGCGTTGTCGGCCTGGATCATCTCGGCGCCGCCTGTCACGGTTACCTCCTGCTGGGTCTGGCCAACCTGCATTGCAAAATCCGTGCGAACGCTTTGCGCGACCTCCACGTGGATATCGGGATGAACCTCGCGCTGGAAACCGGTCGCCTCCACGCTTACTTGATACGTTCCCGGAATAACGTATTGAAAAGTATAGAAACCGGTGCCGTTCGTCTGGGTACCGACCGCAACTTGAGTAGCGGAATTGGTCAGCGTGACTTTCGCGTTCGGAACGGACGATCCGCTAGCATCGGATACGTACCCGGATACGGTGCCATCGGCAGTCTGCGCTACCAAAATAGAAGCGAATGTGAGCAGGGCGAGCGCGCCCAACAGGCGAGACAACATGGTTCCTCTCTTTCAACCCCCGAACCCCGCTAGAAATAATTAGTAGGGTATGCCTACAAAAAGGTATACTGCTACTCGGCGGGGCATGTCAAGAAAAAAGACGCAGGAAAAGGCGCCGTCCCAAATCCGCACGGCTACCCCCTCCAGTGTCCGCGCGGTGAACCGCTCGATCATGCTGGAATTGATCCGGCGTCATCAGCCGGTTTCCAGAGCAGAGCTGTCGCGGCTGACGGGCGTCTTCCGCAGTAGTGTCTCCGATATCGTGGACGAACTGGTGACCGCGAACCTGGTTACGGAGGAGCGCGGCATACCCTCTCAGCCAGGCCGGGTTCCCATGAGTCTTCGGCTGAACGACCGCAGTTATCGCGCGCTGGGATTGAACATCAGGCCGGCTTACTGTCAGATCGCCTGCGCCGGGCTAAGTGGACGCATCCAGAAGAGTTTAACCTTCGAGACGCCAACGTCTCCAAACAAACTGGTTCGGGCTGTTGCTCATGCTATTGGCGAGCTCCGCCGCGAACTGGATTTTCCTAGCCGTAACGGATTTCAGCGCATTGGAATTGCCATTCCCGGGCATGTAGATGGACCAACCGGCCGGATACTGTGGACGCCAACACACCAGGAATTGAGCGATTTTCCGATAACGCAAGAGATTCAGCAGCATACGGGCATCGAGGCGCTTGCCGACAACGATTGCAATGTCGGTGCTCTGTCCGAACTTTGGCTTTCCACGGAAAGGAGAAGCGATCGAAGTACGGACTTTATCTTCCTGAACGTCAGCGATTTTGGAACTGGCGCCGGCGCGGTGGTCAATGGAGAGATTTACCTGGGCCATGACGCACACTTTGCCGCTGAAGTAGGCCACATGGTGGTTGAAGCGTCAGGAGCGCTTTGCCGTTGCGGGCGCCATGGTTGCTGGGAGCTGTATGTCAGCAATAACGCAACGTGGCGCCGGGTTCACTCGCGCTCGCCGTTCACTGTGGCGGGATTCGAGGAGATGCTCGCGGCGGTGAGGGAAGGCGATGCCCGGATACTCGGCAGCTTGCGCGAGACAGCGCGGTATCTTTCCCTTGGAATTTCGAACATCGGCTTCGCTTTCAATCCGGCGGAAGTGATTGTCGCTGGCCGGATCACGGCGGTGTGGGATCTCATTCGCGATGAAGTGGAGAACCAGTATGGATCGCCGCATTTGCGCTATTCCATACGCCCGGCTCGATTCTCGGCTGACGATTCGCTTCTGCACGGCTCCGTTTGCCTCGCTTTGCGGGACACCTTCGCGCGGCCTACGTTTGGTGAAATGTCGGGTTCCGGGCAAGTGAGCGCCTGAAATTGAAACGCCGGTTCCATAGCATTTCCATTGCCATCGCGCTGGCGGCAATGGTTCTCTTTTCGCGCCCCGCCATAGCGGAATCGTTTGATGTTGTCGTTTATGGCGCCACTGCGGGCGGCGTCATGGCAGCCATTGCGGCGGGACGGGAGGGACTGCGGGTGGCGCTGGTGGAACCCGGTTCGCACGTGGGCGGAATGCTTTCTGGCGGGCTGAGTAGCAGCGACGTGGAGAACCAGCAGCAGCTCATCGGCGGATTGGCCCGCGAGTTTTTCGTGCAGGCCGGGCAGCATTACAACCAGCCGATCGCGTGGGCGTTCGAGCCCCATGTAGCGGAAGAAATCCTGCGAAACATGCTGCAGAACGCACGCGTCGAGACTTTCTTCCAATGTCGTCTGGCCAGTGCAGTAAAAAGTGGATCGCAGCTCACGGTTCTTCGAACGGAGAACGGCCGCGAGTTCAGCGCCAGCATTTTCATCGATAGCTCTTATGAGGGAGACCTGATGAAGGCCGCGGGAGTCTCCTACGTGGTCGGGCGCGAAGGACGGCTCCGCTACGGCGAGTCGCTGGCCGGCCGCCAGGATCTACTTCCGGGCCGGCATCAGTTCAGGTTTCCCGTTTCCGCGGATGTATCCGGCGGCGGCCTGCTGCCATGGGTGGTCCCGCAGGAGAAAGTTGCGCAGACCGGAGAAGGCGACGGCAGGTTTCAGTCGTATTGTTTCCGCCTGTGTTTGACAGACGCATCCGGGAAGCGCTTGCCGGTGCAGCGGCCCAAGGGCTACGATCCCGCGCGTTATACATTGGCTCGCCGCTACATCGAGAGCGCGAAAGGTAATTTGTCGCTGAGCGATTTTCTCGGTATTGTGCGGATTCCGAATGGAAAGTCCGATGTCAACAGCACCGGTCCGGTTTCTACGGATCTATTAGGGGCAAGTTGGGAATACCCGGAGGCAGGGTATGATCGCCGCCAGCAAATCTGGGACGAGCATCTGACGTGGGCGCAAGGGCTCATCTATTTTTTGCAAAACGATTCGAGCGTGCCGGAGGCGATTCGCACGGAGATGGGGCGTTGGGGGCTGCCCAGAGACGAATTCCCAGACACCGGCCATTGGCCGCATCAGCTTTATGTGCGCGAAGGCCGGCGCATGTTGGGCGAGTATGTTCTTACGCAGCAGGACCTGCAGGAATACCGCGAGAAGTACGATGCGATCGGCATGGCAGGCTACAACATCGATATCCGCGAAGTGGAATGGCTTGCGCACAAGGTGTACCAGTTTCCCTATGTGATGGACCAGGTGTTCACGGAAGGATATCTGAGCATGCCAGTCGAGCCGTGGCAAATTCCATACCGCGCGCTTTTGCCGCGCCGGCAGGAATGTTCGAACCTGCTAGTGACGGTTTGCATTTCGGCCTCGACGATAGCGTACGCGTCATTCCGAATGGAAGCGAATTATATGATTGCGGGGCAGAGCGCAGGCGCGGCGGCCGCGCTGGCGATCAAGAGCAAGCGGGCCATACATCAGATCGACATCGCGAGGCTGCAAGAGACGCTACGCCAGCACAAACAAATTCTTGCGTTGACGGATACTGAAGCTCGACACTAAACTTCCATGGAAAAACCAACAGAAATGACGCGACGGCAGTTCGGCATGGTGACAGCCGCTGCGAGCGCGGTTAGCGCGGCTGGAGGAGCGCAGAATTCAGGCGTGGGGCCAATTCTCCCCGGAATCTGGCGGATCAGGCTGGGAACTCCTGAGGCGCTGACGCCCGTCCGGGCTCGCTCCTATCCGCCGGCCCGAGCCGGTCTCGCTAAGCTTCCTGCGCTTGAAAATTCACCCATCGCGTTTCCATCTATCGCGGGACATGCTTCTCGCCGTGGTTTTGAGGTTACTCTTCCGCTGGAGCCCGGCGAGATGATCTTCGGTCTGGGATTGCAGTTTCACTCGGTGGTGCAACGCGGCCTCAAAAAAAAGCTTCGAGTGAATGCCGATCCGGCCACGGATTTAGGCGATTCGCATGCGCCCGTTCCGTTCTACATTTCGACTCTCGGTTACGGAATTCTGATCGATTCAGCGCGCTACGTAAACATCTACTGCGGGAAGGTGGTGAAAAGGAACGATCGGCGGACGCCCCAAGCTGCGGACGAGAAAGCGCCTTCTCGAGTTGCTCAGCTGCCGAAATTTCTCGAGGGGTATCACATCGATACCGCGAGCAAGGCGGTAGTCGAGGTTCCCGCTGCCCAAGGAGTGGACGTTTATATCTTTGGCGGCCCGAACATGCGTGCCGCGGTTCAGCGCTACAACCTTTTCGCGGGAGGCGGCGCGCTGCCGCCACGCTGGGGCTTAGGCTTCTGGTACCGCTGCTATGGACAATTCGAACAGGCGGAAGTGTTGGCGCTGGCTGAAGAGCTGAGGCGCGAAAAAATCCCGTGCGACGTACTCGGCCTGGAGCCGGGATGGCAGTCGCATTCATACTCCTGCTCGTTTACCTGGAGTGATAAGTTTCCAGACCCTCCCAGCATGATCGCGAAGTTAGAGGATTCGAAATATCGCGTCAACCTGTGGGAGCACGCCTTTACGCATCCCAGCTCGCCGATTCATTCAGCGCTCCTGCCGTATTCAGGAGACTACGAAGTTTGGGAAGGACTCGTGCCTGACTTTCTGGATGAAAAAGCGCGTCGCGTATTCGGCGATTACCATGAACGCGAATTCGTCGCCAAGGGCATTTCCGGATTCAAGCTGGATGAGTGCGACAACTCCGACTACACGGGAAATTGGTCCTTTCCGGAAGTAAGCCGTTTCCCGTCGGCAGCCGATGGCGAGCAGATGCACTGTTTTTTCGGCTTGAAATATCAGGAGGCGATTCAATCCATTTACGAGCGGCGAAACATCCGCACGCTGGGCCTGGCGAGATCGTCGCACGCCTTGGCGGCGCCTTTTCCCTACGCCTTGTACAGCGATTTGTACGACCATAAACAGTTCATTCGAGGAGTGGTGAATGCTGGATTTTCCGGATTGCTGTGGTGTCCGGAAGTTCGCGATGCTCGCAATCCGGAAGATTTGATGCGGCGTCTGCAAACGGTGGTCTTCTCTCCAGTGGCCATGGTAAATGCCTGGTACATTAAAAATCCGCCCTGGAAGCAAGTCGATCGCGAAGCGAATAATGCGGGGAAATTCGCCGACGGTTGGCAAGAGCTCGAGGCGGCATGCAGGCAACTGATTGAGGTGCGGATGCAGCTTGTGCCATACCTATATGCTGCCTTCGTCCGCTATCGCTTGGAAGGTATTCCTCCGTTTCGCGCGCTGGTCATGGACTTTCCAGACGACCCAGAAACATGGGTGATCACTGACCAATACTTAGCCGGCGATGACTTACTCATTGCACCTGTAATTGCCGGTCAATACGAGCGCGATATCTATTTCCCACAAGGCGAATGGTTCGATTTCTGGACCGGGCACAAAATGCCGGGGAATCAGCACGTGAAAGTTGCCGCGCCAATCGACAGGATTCCGGTGTTCGTCAGAGCGGGCGCGCTGCTGCCCCTGGCGCAACCGACGCTTCACACGGAAGATCCCGACTCGTTTAACTTGACCGTGCGAGTTTACGGACCAGGCGATCGCCCCTGCGTGTTGTATGAGGATGACGGATCTGTCAAACCGGCGTTTACCCCGGTAACGTTAGCGTGGGATGCAGCGCGACAGGCGGGAAGCGTAGAGCGCTCCGGACGAACGTATGAGCATTCTTACGTAGTGAAGCGCTGGGATCGGGTCGCTTAGTTGCCGGGGCCCGTTGCCGGCGGAAAGGCTGTATTAGCGACTTGCAGACGGCGCTCTTCCACTTGGGCATATTGGGTCCGGGCACGCGCCACTAAGTCATCAAAATTCACGCCGCGCAACCGAACATCAGCCGCGGCGATCACGGACAAGGCCCGCCAGAGCGAGAGCTTTCCAAAAATTCCTAGGGCCAGCGCTTCCAGCGCCTCAAACGTTCCAATTCCCCCGGCGCCGCCATCGCTGAGCTTCCATCGACTCACTTTTTCGCCCAACCAAGCTGCGGCCTCTTTCAGATCGGGATGTCCCTTGCCGACGCGATCGACAATTTCCTGAAGTGTAGCCCGATCCTTCTCAATTTCAAGAAGAAGCCCGCTGGCGAATTGGCCCAGTGGTTCACCGGAATAGCGATCGCGAATAGATTTGGCAAGATCGGCGCCAAAGGCTGATCCTGCCATGTGATCGTGCAAGTAAGTGGCGAGTGGATCGGCCATAGAAACCTTCTTTACTCTCGCATTATTTATGCCCGGGTCCGGTGGGAAAATCTTTGGAGAGGTTCTTGATCATGTAATCCGAGGCCATGCCGCCCTTGCACGAGGGATGCCCAAATCCGCTGGGGCTGTTGTTGTTTTGCCAATCGAGAATCATATTGTCGTTGTGGTCGGGACTGGGACCCATGGGAACCACATCGAGATTCAGCTCGTGCCGCACTTTCCAAGCGATCACGTGATCGGTGCAGGAGGTGTCGCCGCTTAGACCAAGCCCGCCCACAATGGCGCCTTTACCGCCATAAAGCGGGAGCCCACCGCCGAAGACGATAATTCCTCCAATCGCTTTGCCGACCATGGGATCGTTAGTGGTTCCGAAAGATGCGGGATCTCCGAAGACCGCTTGTGGATTCGGGGGAGCACTGGTGGCAAGGCCGTAGAGGCTCTGGCCCGGCTGCGATGCAGCATAGATGTTTGCGGTGGAGAGCGCGTAATCCGATCCGCTGAGAGCGTTAGCCGTATTTGCCTTCGACGCAGCAATGACGCGGCTTCCGGGCCACTGATCGCCACGTTTCGTTCCGCTAAAGACGATCGCGCAAACAATGCCGTCGCGGTTGACCACGGCGGCCCATTCCTGATTACCCATTCCGCCGTTCTTTGCGGAACCCTGTCGAACCACCGATTGCACGACTGTACGCAGCCGTTCGGCATCGGGCAGCCCGGAACAGTTCGGCTTCTCCTGCGCGGCCGACGGAATGCCGGTTGTGAAGGCGAGCGCCATGATGAAACAAATTCTGGCGGCATGTTGGCGGTGGGCTTCTGACATGAAATTGCTCCTCAAAAATTTGCGATTACTGCAATTGGCGAAGATAGGCGACCAGATCACGGAGTTGCTGACCATCAAATTGAGTCAGATCGGGCATCTCCGATTGCGGCTTCAGAGACTGCGCGTGGGTGATCCACGCTTCGAGATACGCATTGTTGTTCGGATAAGAGTTGGCTGCTATGTATTGGCGGCTTGCGATGTGCGTGAGATCCGGCGCGACGCGGCCGCCGGCCACAGTGCCGCGTATTTGATGACACATGGAGCATGGTCCGGAAAGAAAGGTCTGCTCGCCTGCAACGGCATCAGGTGAGTTCGGCTCTGACGCAGGCTTGCGCTGTTGATTGAGCCATGCGGCATATTCCTCAGGTTCCTGCGCAACCACGAGCAGGCGCATGCGGGCATGCTGCGCGCCACAATATTCCGCGCATTGCCCAGCGAAGTTTCCGGGCTGACCCGCTTCAATGCGGACAAAGTTGGAATGACCGGGAATCAGATCCACCTTGCCGTGCAGAGCCGGTATCCAAAAGGAGTGCATCACGTCTTGCGATTCCAGTTGAATGTTGATTGCCTGGCGCGTGGGGATATGTATTTCGTTCGCGGTAGTGAACTCTTTATCCGGATTGTCATTCAAATATTGAACCTCCCACCACCATTGATGACCGGTAATGACGATGTCGGGCTTCATCGCGTGATGGTGCGGTCCATGAATCGGGAACTCTGACAACAGCCCGAGGCCAAGCACAAAAATGACGCTAAGAATAATAAGCGGTATAGCAAGACCACCGATGGCGATCCATCCCTGGCCCCCGCCGATATCAACAGGAGCGTGTTCTTCAAGCGTGCCGCGCCGCTTCTTGGCAGCCCAGGCAATCAGACCCCACATCACAAGCGTGACCACCAGGAACAGGATGGTCATCAGCCATGACAGGCCCGCGATCCGTTGCGCCGCGGGGCCGTGCGCATTGAAAGTGGATTGCACTGGCGCACATCCGGTCAGAAGCACAAGCAGCGGACCGACAAGGGCAAGGCGACGCATACGTTTCTCTACTTCGACTGCGGACCTCTCCCCGTCGGTGTGTTGTTTTCCGGGTTAGGGACTTGCTCATCGGCAGGTTCAAGGGGCGGATCAGGCTCCTGAGGAGTTCGCATCGATTTGATGTAGGCCACCAGTTCCCAAATCTGGTGTTCCGGAATCTTCGTTCCCCAAGCGGGCATTCCTTGGGAGCGGCCCTCGGCGATGGAGTCGAAGATTTGATCATCGCGGTCGCCGTACAGCCATACACGATCGCGCAAGCTCGGTCCCATGCCCCCGCCCGCGTGTCCACCATGACAGCCGGAGCAGTTGTACCAATCGAAGAGCCGACGGCCATCCTGCAGCGCAACGGGATCTCCCGCTAATGGATTCGTGCGCTGTTCTCCAGCCGGCATCCCCCCAGGGACGGGGCCGACGGTGGTGGGCACCGGCGGAGACGAACCGACGGCAGCTTGCGTGGACGAATTGTGGCAACCCGCCGCCGCGAACAAAAATGCGCTGAGCAAGACGAACATGCAGGCCCGCATATCAGTAATTACCCGGCGATGCTGGTGAAAGCGCCACTTGTGGGATGCCATAGGAAGTGAGCAGCCGATGAATCTCGGGCTCCAGGCGTTTGAGCTCGGCATTTAGGCGCTGCTTTAATTCTTCGTCGCCCGGCCTAACTCCGACCGCAATGTCGAAGGCGAGCGGCAGAGCTGGATTGGCCGCGTCATCGGGAATGGGCGCGACATCGAGCGGCACGTTCGAGCGCCGGGCGAAATAGCCTGCAAGCGGGCCCCACGCCACCGCGACATCGACTTCCTTGCGGGAAACGGCTTCAATCAAATCGGCTGGCGGATTCGCTTCCGCCAAATTGCCAAAGATGCTGTAACCGACCAGATTGCGCACAATTCCACGGCTGATGAGCGCATGAACAGGTGGCAGGCTGCTGTCGCTGTCGCCAAGAACATGCACGCCGATGCGCAAACGCTGTAGCTGCGGATCGTCGAAGGAGCGGATATGCAGATTACGGTCGTGCCGCGAAACGAAGACGTAGCTCGAACGGTAATAGGGACGGGTTGTGCTGGCTTCATCCATGCCGGTGGGGACGCCCATCACTACATCGCAGAGACCGGCTTCGAGCGTCTTGCGAAAGAATGCTTCCCGTTGCGGATACCAGGTGTAAGACACCTCCATGCCGAGATCTTTCGCGACCATTTCGGCAAGCTCGTTTTCGAATCCCTGCTTCTGGTCATTCGAGTAGGGCAGATTGTTGGGGTCAGCGCAAACACGCAGCGGCGGAGTTGCCGCCAAAAGCGATGCTCCGGAGCAGAGCAGAATGCACCCGAGAAGTTTAGAAGCTGAAAACATAGAGAAGGTCTCCCGGTTGCGTTTTCGCCTTTGATTTGTTTCATCGCGCCGACCGTGCCTAACGCCGCGTATGGATCGTCGGTGGATACCGAAGGCAGAGCCGTAGCCCCCATCCAGCCGCCGACGCCGGAGTAAATGGCGACGTACTGCTTTTTATCGGGGCCCATGAACGTAATGGGATTGCCGACAATACCGGAGGCGGTCTTCACCTGCCACAGGATCGTGCCGGTGTGTGCGTCGACGGCGCGGAACCAGCCTTCCATAGTTCCGTAGAACACGAGGTCGCCGCCGGTGGTTAGTACGCCGCTATAGACCGGCAGATCGGGATCCTTAATCGTCCATACTTTCTTTGCGTGGGCAATATCCCATGCCACCAGCTCACCCTGATAATCGCCAGGGCCGGGATACATGCGCACACTTGCCCCCAGATAGGGAGTGCCGGCAATGTAATTCACCGCCGTGCCTTCATAATCCATGCAAGTGTTGTGCGCCGGGATGTAGAGATATCCGGTACGCGGTGAGAAAGAGGACGGGACGAACTCCTTGGCGCCCGTCGAGGACGGACAAATGTGAGTGGCGTAGTGGCCGAAATGCGTCCGCTTCTCCAGATCGATATCGGGCTTTCCAGTCTTGAGGTCGAAGTCCTTGGCCCAGTTCACCGGCTCAAATTTTTCGGCCGAGAGCACCTCTCCCGTTTCGCGGTCGAGCACGAACACGAATCCCGTGCGGCCGGGATGGATGAGCAGCTTGCGCGTGCGTCCCTGCCAAGGCATATCGATCAGGACGTTCTCCATGATCTCGTCGTAGTCCCAGGAATCGTGCGGCACAATTTGATAAGCCCACTTGGCGTAGCCGGTCTCGGGATTACGCGCCCAGATCGTGATGGCCCACTTGTTGTCTCCCGGGCGCATGTCCGCGTTCCAAACGCCGGGATTTCCGGTGCCGTAGTAGATCAGATTGAGCGTGGGATCGTAAGAGATCCAGCCCCAAACGGTGCCGCCGCCCATCTTCCACTGGCCGGGCGTCCAACTGGTCAAGCCCAGATCTTTGCCGCGATCCTTAGCATAGAAAGGTTTGAAATCCGCTCCGATGCGAGCATCCGCGTCCGAGCCACTGTTAAAAGCGCGCCATAGAATCTTGCCGGTTTTTACATCCAGGGCAGTGAGTCTGCCTCGGACGCCCAGTTCTCCGCCGCTGTCGCCGACCAGAACTACATCCTTCACGACCACCGCGGCCATGGTGGTGGTCTCGCCGAACTTAATGTCGCCGACCTGTGTTTCCCAAACTGCCTTGCCGCTGTTCGCATCTACCGCAACCGTGTGGTCGTCGAGCGTGTTGTAAATGATCTTGCCATCGGCGTAGCTGGCGCCGCGGTTCACGACATCGCAGCAGGCGATCCCAATGGATCTCAGATCGGGCTCAGGCCGAAAGATCCACTTCTGAGGGAAACCCGGTTTCGTGATATCGAGAGCGATCAAATTATTGGGAAACGGAGTGACCACATACAGCGTGTTATTCACAACCAGCGGTTGGCCCTCATGCCCGTGAGGAATACCTGTCGACATCGTAGCGACGATATGAAGGTTCTGAACATTGCGCGTATTGATCTGGTCAAGCGGGCTGAAGCGCGTGTTGCCGTAATCGCCCGCGGGCATAATCCATTGGCCTGCCGCCGCGGGAGAGATCAAGTGAACACCCGGAAGCGAGCCGGGAATTTCATTCGTGCTGCCATTGGCCTGGGCAGCAGCCGGCGAACCGCCCGCGTGGAGTACGAGTAGCACTAAACCCAAGCAGAAGTTTGCGAGCGCTATCGCCGGTTTTCTCACGCTTGCAATCGTTTCTTTCGGTTCGTCCATCTCAGTCCTTTCGGTTCAGCGCAAGGTGTATAGGTAAGCCGCGACGTCGCGCGCCTCCTGATTCGTGAGACCCAGGTTCGGCATTGCGGTTTTGGCTTCGACCGCCGCCGGATTTTCAATCCAGCGAATCAAATTTTCCGGGGAGTTCGGCAGCTCGCCCGCTATCATCGTTCGACGCGCGAAGAACATCAGCGGCGGACCCACTACGCCGCGAGCCGTGCGAATGCCGGGAATGGTGTGGCATGCCCCGCATCCGAACGACAGGATGAGCTGTTTGCCATGTTGCGGATCGCCGCCTACGGCAACGTTGTCCGATCGGGTCACTTTTCCCCCGGTGCACCCGGCGAGTGTTACAGATGCTGCGAGTAGAAAGAACGCTTCGATCCGCAGCGAAGCGGTCACCGCGCCCTCACACACATCTGCAGAATTAGCAGGGGCACGGTCAGCCACACCAGTCCGATGCCGAGCGTTACGCTGACGAATACCCCGAGCAACGCCATAAACTCCCGCCGGCCTCTGCCCTCGGCTTCAAGCAGCCGGCCAGCCGCTGACAATTTCCTCCAGTTGCGGTAGGAAGTGATGCCCGCAATCGCTGCTAAGCTGAACAACAAAAATGTGGCAATAAAGTAGAGTATGCCCGCGCCCGAACGAATGCTTCCGTAACCGAGTTGCTGATCCTGGACGCAAGCCCACCAGGCGATCAACACGTCTCCCATGCCGAGCAATACCCAAGCAGCGGCCGTGGCAGTCAAGCCAAACCACAGCTTTCCGGGCGGTACCGCATCGGTGCGAGTGGTCGCGTGGCTAGCCATATACAAGAAGATTCGGAATTACGTACAGAATCAAAACGATCAGAATCCAGACCACATCTACGAAGTGCCAATACAGAGCAGCCACCTCGTAAGAACGGTGCGGCGATTCGAGCGTTCGCCCATACCGCGGGAGAAATCCCACGTAAGCGAGAATCAGCAGACCGACCAGAAGGTGCGCCGCGTGGAACGTCGTGATGGTGTAAAAAATAGACCCGTACGAATCGCTGTAGGGAGTCAACGTTTTCCAGTGAGACATGTATTCGAAGACTTGTAAAGTGACGAAGCACAACCCGATCAGAATGGTGGCGATCAGCGCCAATCGGCCCGCGGAGTATTTCTGGCGTTTGATCTGCTTTGAGCCCCACTCCAGGACAAAGCTGCTGGCGAGCAGCACCACCAGCATGATCAAGGGATAGTGCAGCTTCGGCGGTTCATCGACCGCCCAACGGTTCTTATTGTTGCCGAGGTAAAAATAACTGGCAAAGAGACAGACAAACAACGAGAACTCGGTAGCGATCACACACCACATGCCGTAGATACCGCGGCGTTGTTCGAGCGGCAGCCTTGCTGTCGGAGTTTCGCTCCTGGGAATCTGCGCGAGCGAACTCATGGCTCGATTTCACCGGGGCGTGGCCACAGCCAGCAGCAGGCCACGGCAAAGGTGGCGAGGAAGGCGGCCAAAGCGATCCATATCATCTGAAACACCAGCGCTAGAAAAAAGACGAATAGCGTAATCGCACTGAGCAGTGGAGTCAGCGTCTCCTTTGGCGTGGTTGAAATGGAATACGGCTCCGCGTCAAGCCAGGTGGTGGTAAGCGTCAGGCGTCCTTGATCCAGAACACGATCGTCGCCGGGGTCCTCTTCCTCATCATGGTCATCCCACAGTGGATGGCGGGAGACGACCGTCGGGATGTGCACCGTGCCGTATGGCTTGGGTGGTGAGTCGGTATCCCATTCGAGTCCATCCGAATTCCACGGATTCTTACCCGCGATCTGTCCGGAACGCATGCTGATGAGCAGGTTGATCACGCTCATCAACATGCCGATTCCCAGAATAAAGGCTCCAATCGTTACCAGCATGTTCATCGACTGGAACCCAAGGCCCGATTGGTAAGTGTAAATCCGGCGCGGCATGCCCAGCAATCCCAGAATGTGCATGGGAAAGAATCCGATATTAAATCCGATGAACATCACCCAGAAGCTCCACTTGCCTAGCGTCTCGTCTAGCTTCCGCCCGATCATCTTTGGAACCCAGTAATAGAAGCCGGCAAACACCGGAAAAACATTCGCGCCGATCAGGACGTAATGAATATGGGCGACCACGTAGTAGGTGTTGTGTACTTGCCAGTCCACCGGAATGATTCCGGTGAAAACGCCACTGAGCCCGCCTATAACCAACAGTGCAATGGAACCCAGAGCGAAATACATGGCCGCGGTAAGGACCGGGCGTCCTTTCCAAACGGTGGCCACCCAGGCAAACACCTGCACCGTGGTAAACAGCGAGATCGTCATGCTGCCCGCGCTGAAAAAACTCATGCTCATGTCCGACATTCCAACTGTGAACATGTGGTGCAGCCAAACACTGAACCCGACAAGCCCGGTAAGCACGGTGGCGATCGCGACATAGGGGTAGCCGACGATGGGACGGCGAGAAAAGACGGGCACGATCAGCGAGAGCATCCCGGTGGCCGGTAGAAAGATGACGTAGACCCAAGGGTGTCCGAAAAACCAGAAGAGCTGTTGCCAGAGGATGGGATCTCCGCCCTCGACTACCTGGAAAAAGTGAGTGCCCCAGCGGCGATCCAGCTCCAGGAAAACGCAAGCCGCGGTAAGCGCCGGGAGCGCGAACAGGATGACCACTGAGGTGGTGAGGGTGCTATAGAGGAACAGCGGCATGCGGCTGATGGTCATGCCCGGCGCGCGCTGCCTCAGGATAGTGACGATAAAGTTGGCCGCCCCGCCCGTTGTGGAGATGGTGAGAAAAATGAGCGACAGCGCGTAGAAATCCATCCCGTGGCTGGGCGAGTAGCGAATTCCCGTATAGGGCATGTAGGCGAACCAGCCTGCGTGCGGCGACTGTCCCATGAACGGCCCCACGTAAAGAAATATGCCCGAAAGCAGAAACGACCAATAGGTGAATGCATTCAGCCGCGGAAATGCCATGTCGCGGGCGCCAATCATCAGCGGCACAAGATATACGGCGAACCCGGAAAGGATCGGCGATGCGTACCAGAAGATCATCGTCACGCCATGCATCGTGAAGATCTGGTCGTACGCCTCTGGCGAGAGAACGGCTTGCTTCAGGGCGCGCAAGCTGAATGCGCATAATAAGCGCTTCAATGCCGCCAATTACAAGAAACAGAAATGCGGTGACAAGATAGCGGAGGCCGAGTTCCTTGTGGTCTACGGTGGCAAACCAGCCCCAGGTGGTTTTAGGCGTTTCCCAGAGCGCCGTGAGTCGCTCTTCAAGTGCCGCGCTAGTCATGCGCGCTCTAGAAAACCTCCCAGTTTCTTACTCCCTCCGTATGATTCTACGCGGTTCGCGCTGCGGAGCTTTTCTTCGAGTGTTGCGCCACTTTGGATGCGTTCCCATCCTCCAACGTGGCCTGCTGCACAAGGGGTTTGGCAATCTCGGTCAGGAGATGATCGGCGCTTTCTTCTTCGCCCAACGTGTGGCTCAGCAATTTGGCGACGTCGATCTCTCCGATCTGGCGCGCGAGGCTCCGCACGGTGCCGTAACCGGAGATCTCGTAGTGCTCCACCTTTTGGGCGGCCGTGATCAGCGCAAGATCGGAAGCCAGCTCTTCCTTATCCTGACCTTCCTGGATAGTCTCCTTGCCTTCTTCGACTAAACCCATCATCGCTTTGCAGGGTTTCGCCTGGGCCTTTTCCCCGAGCAGCTCAAAAGCCTTTTTTAAGCGCTCCACGTGCATTTCGGTTTGGAGCAGGTGCTTTTCAAAGGCCTCTTTCAGCTTCGGGTGATGAGCAGCTTGCGCCATTTCGGGTAGCGCTTTGGTCAGTTGACCCTCTGCATGCAAAAGGTCCTGAAGCTCTTCTAGTAATAGTTCTTTTAATTGCGGCATGATCATTATTCCTTTGCGCTAGCAACTTTCTTTGATTTAGTGGAGTGACTGCGGCTGGTTGAGAGCTGATCGCCATCGCTGGAGCCGTTGGACTCCCGCTCGCCGGTTTGAGGCGACTTGAATTGCTGGAAGGCTGGAGCCTCGACATATTCCCAACTGCCGCCTTGATTCCAAGGACCACGAGCATCCGGCTCGCCGCGGTCGCCGACCCCGGTCGAGTCGTTGAAGTACTGATCCACAATTCCTGGAGTCGGCGGAATCCGGCCAATCGAAAGCATCGGCTTGCCCATGCTCTCCAAAGCCAGGCTGAAAGCTTTCATATGGGTGATCTCGCGCGTCATCAGGAACTGGAGAGCGTCCAACGTGCCTGGATCGTCGCAGAAATCCATCAAACGCTCGTAGGTGATTTTGGCGCGCGCCTCGGCAGCGATGTCACTGCGAAGGTCGACATCCAGTTCTCCACTCACTTTGAGATAATCGGCCGTCCAGGCTGAGCCCATTGAATTGTAGAGGTTCACGCCTCCGCCTCCGACAACCGCAATCAGCGGGTCTACTTCCGCCGCGCTTCGTTTGCTCTTGGATGGCTTCAGGTGCATCCGAGTCAGCACTCCAACTATTTCCAGATGGCTGAGTTCTTCAGTACCTATGTCCATCAACAGGTCTTTGCGCTCGGGATCGTCGCAGTTGATTCCCTGGACCGAGTACTGCATCGCGGCAGCTAATTCTCCGTTAGCGCCTCCAAACTGCTCTAAGAGCATGTTGCCGAAGCGCACGTCGGGAGTGTCAACCCTAACCGTGTACATCAATTCTTTTACGTGGTGATACATTTATGTCCTGTTTGTTCAAATAAGAAACCGCAGTGTTGACGCTCCCGTCCGTTGGCCCTGTACCCTGAAAAATTACGTGCTTCCTGTGTGCTCCAGTAATTCTTCCTGTTCTTGGCGGGCCTAATTCCGAGCTAACTTGTAGGTGCTTGACGGATCAAGGCTGTTCACGCAGACGTTTCATGAATGGCGCGGTGAACGCTTCTGCCGCACTCGCGCTAACCGGCTTGGCCGCAAACGAGGGTGCGAATGCCCAGCAAGAACCTACTTCGAGTTCAGTCCCTGTCCCACGGCGCAAATTTGGCCGGCACCCTGATCAGGTTTCGGTGCTGGGCGTGGGCGGCCATCACCTGGGCAATGCGGCCACTGTCCAGGACGCAACCGCCATCCTGCACGAAGCTGTCGATAATGGCATTAATTTCTGCGACAACGCTTGGGAGTACAACAATCATCGCTCGGAGGAGTGGCTTGGAGCGGCGTTGCGCGGCGGCTATCGGGACAAAGTATTTTTGATGACCAAGGTTTGCACGCACGGGCGTGATGCCTCGGTCGCGATGCAAATGCTGGAAGAGTCTCTCGGCCGGTTGGGCACGGACCACTTGGACCTGTGGCAAATTCATGCGGTCGTCTATGACAACGACCCGGAACTCGCCTATCGGACCGGTGGTGTCATTGAAGCGCTCGACCGGGCTAAGCAGCAGGGCAAAGTCAGGTACGTCGGCTTCACGGGCCACAAGGATCCGCGCATTCACAAAAAAATGATCGACCTGGGCTACGCCTGGGACGCGGTGCAGTTTCCCATCAACGCATTCGATGCGCAGTTCCGTAGCTTTCAGCAGATTGTTCTGCCCGAAGCCCTGCAGCGCGGCATTGCCGTGTTGGGCATGAAGCCGCTGAATGGCGATGGCGCCCCGTTCCACCATGCCGATGTGAAGCTAACGCCGCAACAGGCTCTGCGCTACGCGATGAGTGTTCCGGGCGTGACGACGACGATCACAGGAATGGAATCGCTGGCCGTGTTGCGTCAGAATCTGGCCATTGCGAAGGATTTTCACCCTATGGATGAGGCGGAGAGACAAAAGATCGTAGCCGCTGTTCAGCCGTTTGCCGGCGACGGACGATTCGAGTTGTACAAGACTTCGCTGCAATATGACGACGTGGTGACGCGCCAAATGCACGAACAGCCGCTCGGCGGCGCTCACTCGTGAGGAGAAGGTATTAGCCGTGCCGGTATCGCATCGTCAACTCAAAGGCGCGTCGGTTTCCATCATCGGCGTCGGCGGGTCAGCGTTGGGTGATATCAAGGATCAGTCCGAATCAGGACGCCTTGTTGCGGAGGCGCTAGACAACGGAATTAATTTCTTCGATAACGCGTGGGAGTACCACGACGGATTGAGCGAGGAGGTTATGGGCCGCGCCCTCAAAGGGAAACGCGACCAGGCCTTCCTAATGACGAAGGTCTGTTCTCACGGACGTAAGCGGGATGTTGCGATGCGGATGCTCGAGGATTCGCTATGCCGCCTTCAAACGGATCATCTCGACCTATGGCAGATTCACGAAGTCATTTACGATAACGATCCGGATCTTCATTTCGCCGCCGACGGCGCGGTGGAAGCATTAACGCAGGCCAAACGCCAGGGGAAAGTTCGTTTCGTGGGATTCACGGGCCATAAAGATCCCGATATTCATCTCAAAATGCTGTCCCATGGCTATCCCTTCGATACGGTGCAAATGCCGCTCAATCCGCTCGACAAGAACTATCGCAGTTTCCAGGACCGCGTTATTCCTGAGGCGCGGCGTCAGGGAATTATGCCGATTGGAATGAAGTCCATGGGTGGCGGAGGCGAACCCGTCAAGCGCGGTGTCGCGACCCCGGAGGAGCTTCTTAGGTATGCGATGAGCGTACCGGGCATTCTGACCACCGTAAGCGGAATGGATTCGTATGATGTTTTTCGCCAGAATCTCAAGATCGCGCTGAACTTTACTCCCATGACGGCGGCCGAGATGAGCGCTCTGGAAAATCGTCTAAAAGGTGTCGCGGGCGACGGACGCCTGGAGCACTATAAGGCAACGAAGATCTACGATGCCGCTGTAGGACGCCGGGAACACGGTTTCCCAAGCGCAACGGTATTGCCGGCATGACGGCGCTCTTCGTTCTCTCTCTATTGTTCGCGCAAGCTGGTCCACCTTCGTCGCAAGCGCCGACAACAGAAAATCGCGCGCCCGTCCCGGTCCAGCCCGCGCCCACGCACTACGCCACCTCACCGGATATCGATCGCATGTTTGCCCAGGCTGCTATGCAAGGCAACCATGCCGAGCTCGACATGGCAAGGCTTGCGCTGAAGCGCGGAACCGCTAACGAAGTTCTGGGTTATGCGGGCAAAATGATCGCCGAACATGAGGGCATGATGAAGGAGATGCAGCCGGCGTTAGAGCATCTGCTGGGCGCAACGCCTGCACGGCTGGCCCCACCTGACATGCTCGCCGCGCGCCATCTGGAATCGGTAAGCCCGGTTGATTTCGATCAGGAATACGCGCTGCAACAGATAGGCGATCATCTTGCCGCCATGACCGCCTTCCAGACGGAAGCCGATAACGGAACCGATCCACAGCTTAAAGCACTCGCCAAGAAATGGCTGCCGTCGATCAAAGCGCATCTTGAACTAGCGGTCGACCTGACGCAGCACATTGGCGGATCAAGCCCCTTCAAAAGCCACTAGCCAGCGGCGGCCCGAACATACGAAGGTACAGATGGTTCGAGTCTCTGCTCCATTCCGTCTAGCACTGTCTGAGGTAAGAACATTTTTTCGTGATAGCCGGTGCCGCTGCGCAAATTGCGGCAGATGGATTCAATTTCCGCCAACTTTTCCCCGCTCACTTCAAGCGATTCGAAGAAGTCGCGGAGTTCCGATAACGAACGGAACTGCAAGTACGGGCTGGTTCCAGAGGAGTCGTGCACATCCAGGGAAAAGCCTCCCTGCGGCGCAGCATAAAAGCTTACATCGTATTCATGCATAACGGTTAGACTCAGTTGCGACACGGCTGTGGCCGCGGGAAATTACCGGGGCGAGAGTAGTACGAAGACCGACGCTGAAACTAGGGATTTCCTCTGTATACGCAATCAATAACCGGGAATACAGTAAACAAAGTGGCAGACAAAAATCTCGGCGAATTGGCTATGAACGCTCAAGCCTTTTTCATTCCGGATTTCCCTCTCATTGAGAGAAGAGTCTCGCTTTCCCGGCGGATCTCCGCAATTCCACTCGTACCGAAAGAGGCTGGTCGAGCCAAGCTGGGAGCGCTCTTGCAGTTGCCTCCGGGAGCCGTGCTGGAAGTTTGCGGTCATGGCTACAATGAACGGACCGCTAAGGTTCGGAGCGAAAACGAATACTACTTCGTGTTTCTGCAAGATCTTGAGCCTCTTTGAGAATTGATTCGGACGTTCTTGCGCCGAGTACTGATCACAGCATTTATCGGGCTGATTGCCTTGACCGTTGCGGTCGTACTGATAGCGCTAGTGGGGGTGAAGTACGCCTATGAGCCTTCGGCCGAGAATGTCCTCGGACGCACTCGTCCCACTCCGGAAGCATACGACCTGTGGGGCCGAGGTTTCAGTCAAAGCCAAGCAGCCAGCCTGCTGCAAACGAGAGAAGGGCGGCGGGAATTATCTCCGCAGAACGGCGCGGTCAAAATAGATTACGCTCTGCTGCGATTAGGCCGCAAAGCTTTCTATAAAGAAACCTTCGGCAACGAAATTTTCCTGAGTGACGTCGTCGGCATTCTCGATGGTCCGCTGCGAATTGTAAACGTGGCCGAGGCCATTCTCAAGCTGAAAGGAGCTGCGACGACCAACCTTCGCGTGGAAGTCCCGGAGACCGTAACCATAGGCGATCGCACCTTCCAGAAAGGTTCTTTCTTCGACACGGGTCTCGACGTCCCACGAGGCGCGCTTGTACCGCTGGGAATGTCAGTGTCCGTTTCCGGTTGGCGAATTCGCGTGGGGATTACCTGCGCGGCGTGTCACGCCACAGTCGATCCTGAAACCGGGAAGGTGATCGAAGGAGCGCCCAATCAGGACTTGAATGCAGGCTTGCTCTTGGCCCTGGGTACGAACTCCGCGGCGTATTTTATGCACACCGATGTCCTTCCTCTTCGTGACGTACAGCCGGACACGGGTCGCGTGGTTACTTCCTCCAGCGGCCACAAGCAGGCGCTTCCAAATATCGCCGCGCTCGAGCGAGCTGTGGACTCCGCGCTGCTGATGTGGCCGCGCGGGAATTTCGATTCCTTGGCCGATCTGAAAGCCGATCCCACCCAAAACCCGGTCTCCTTCACTTGGGGCAATTATCCGTACGGCTGGAGCGGCAACTTCATGGCCGGACCATTCCGCGGGCTCACATCGCAAAACAACAACGTGCACGCTCTGAACTCCGATTCATTGCTGCTGGCCGATTCAAGCCCAACTCTGTTCGACCTGGACAAGGAAGTCTTTCTGGCTATTGTGTTGCAAAACGCGGCCGCGAAACGTTATCGCTACGACATTTCGGACTCCAGGAAACCGTCTGATTTTCTGGCCTCCGTAAGACCGGCCCCAGGAAGCCCAGGCTTGAATCAGGTTGTGCTGCCGCCGACCTATCCCAAGGGAACGCTGCTTAGCCCCGATGGAACACTCACAAGTTCCCCGGGGTATCGCTTTTGGGAACAGAACAATGCCATGGCAGCGTGGCAGGACACCATCGTGCCGCCACCCGCGCGCATCGCTGTGAGCGCGGCGGCTAGCACTCTCGGACGCCAAGTTTTTGAGAAAGCACAGTGCTCTACATGTCACTCCGGACCTTTTCTCACGAATAATAAGGTGATCCCAGCTGCCGAAGTAGCAGCAAATCCGGTACGCGCGGCGGCCCTCGCAAGAACTGAAAAAAATTTCGCTCCACCGGTCATTTACGCCTTCGATACCGGCGTGCCCCTGCCCGCGTACCCGCAGCTTCTGCCGGTCCCAACCGGGAACCTCGATCCGGGGCAAATAGATCTAGCTTGGGCGCGCCATGGCTCCGAAGGTGGATATAAGGTCCCCGCCCTTGTCGGCCTTTACTGGAGCGCTCCGTATTTGCATGACGGAGGCGTCGCGGTGGGCAGGAATTCTCAAACGCAGTTAGGCCTGCCAGGAACAGTCCAGCAGAACATTATGCCCGATCCCGCTAACAGTCTGCGGGCTCTGGTGGACCGGGGGCTACGTGGGCAAGTAGTGGCGGCAAACGAGGCCTCGTCCGCTTTGCGGCGGATGAACGTGCAAGGAATCGGCCACAATTACTGGGTCGATTCGCAGGCCGGTTTCACCGATCAGGAGCAGCGGGCCCTGATTGCCTACCTGCTCAGCTACGTACCGCCGTAACGCGGTCGATAGACCATCGCAAACTTACGAGTGTCGATTCGAAGATCTGAATCAGTCAAACGGTAGGAACAACTATGGAAACGGTATCGAACGGAAGTTTGTCAGCAAAGCCTTTTGCAGTGGTCACCGGCGCCTCAAGCGGGATCGGCCTCGAACTCGCCAAACAGTTTGCGCAGCACGGCTTCGATCTGTTGATCGTCGCCGACAGCGAGAAGATCGTAGAGGCGGAAAGCGAGCTGCGCCAGTTCGGCTGCCAGGTCGAAAGCCTCCAGGTAGATCTGGCTGAATACGAAGGTGTCGAGGAACTCTACGAAAAAATCCAGTCAAGCGGCCGCATCCTGGATTCCGTGGCCATCAACGCGGGAGTTGGCGTAAGCGGCGAGTTCGCCCGTGACACCGAATTGGAAGATGAGCTAAATCTCATCAGCTTGAACGTGACATCGGCCGTCCATCTCAGCAAGCGCGTTTTGAAGGACATGGTCGCCCGCGGGCATGGCCGCATCCTGTTCACTTCTTCTATCGCGGGAACGATGCCGACTCCGTTCGAGGCCATCTATGGCGCATCGAAAGCTTTCCTGTCTTCCTTCGCGCAAGCGATTCGCAATGAGCTTAAGGACACGGGCGTCACCATCACTGCGCTGATGCCCGGCGCAACCGAGACGAACTTTTTCCATCGCGCCGGCATGGACGATACAAAGCTGGGGGCCAGTGAAAAAGACGATGCGGCCGATGTTGCCCGCGAGGGATTCGAAGCCTTAATGGCCGGTAAGGATCACGTCGTAGCGGGCTCCTTCAAAAACAAGGCGCAGGCCGCCGCGGGCCATGCTTTGCCGGATCCGCTGGTTGCCAATATGCACAGGCAGATGTCTGAACCCGGCTCAGCCAAGAAGTAAAATCGCGGGTTGGCTTCGCTAAACGGCCGGCAGCAGACTCAGCACCTGCTCAATATCATCGCCAGTAATGTAAAAATGCGGCGACATGCGTACCCAGCCTTGCCGCGGGGCCGCCGTTATCCGATTCCGTTTCAGATCGCTCACGATAGAACGGGAATCGATCGACGGATGGCGAAAGCTGATAATTCCGGAGCCGGTCTGGGCCGTGCGCTCGGCCATCACCTCATAACCCTTATTGCGAACGCCTGCTTCTAATCGGTCTGTCAAAGCCTGAACAGCGGGGGCGATATTCTCAATCCCCACTTCCAGAAGGAACTCGAGCGCCGCCTGCTGGCCGAAGCAGCCGATGGTGTTCAGCGTGCCGCATTCGTACCGTCCGGCATCGGCGCGAAGAGTCATATCACGCGAGCTGTAATCGGCATAGTTGGCCGGGTTAGTCCAGCCGAACTCGACCGGCTCAATCGCATCCTGCCATCGCTGCCTGACGTACAGCACGCCGTTTCCTTCGGGCCCGAGCATCCATTTATGTCCGTCCGCGGCCAGCGCATCGATATGGCAGGCTTCCACGTCGATTGGAAAGGCGCCCATGCCTTGAATGGCATCTACCAAGAAGAAGCATTCATGCTGGCGGCATAGCTCGCCGATCCCTTTCAGATCCACCCGATAACCGCTCAAATAATTGACAAAGCTGATGGCCAGCAGGCGGGCTCCGGGAAGGGCGGCGGCGATCTTCTCCAGCGGATCGTAAATCGACAGCCAAGCCACCTTCACTCCGCGGCGTTCCAAGCGCAGCCAGGGATAGTAGTTGGCCGGAAACTCTTCTTCGAAAGCGATAACCCGATCTCCTGGCTTCCAATCCAGGCCGGAAGCGACCATGGCGATGCCTTCCGAGGTGTTCTTGACGATGGCGATTTCGCGGGCAGAGGCGTTAATCAGCTTGGCCGCCGCTGCCCTCAAGCCGTCATAAGCCGCCATCCAGCGGTCATAATGCAGCGACCCGAAGAAGCACGCGTCGTCGGCGAGCTGCTTCATGGCTTCCGAAGCCGGGCGGCAGAGCGGCGCCACGGCCGCATGGTTCAGGTAGATGAGCTCGCGCGTGACGGGGAACTCGTCCCGATAGCGCGCTGCCAGCGTTTCTGCCGATTCCGCTACCGATTCAGCAAGTTTTTCGAAACCCATGTTTTCGAGCATACGTTAACTTCCTTGTATCTCCTGTAAATGGGTGCGCACCCATATCACACAAACAATTTGGCCGTATACTGGAGGAAGACGAAAATCTGACCCAGCCCCGGCTGCCTCCCGTCCGAGTTCGTTGGTCGTAAAGGAGTTTATGCGGCGACTAGTCCACCTGAGATCCTCCGTAAGCGTTACCTTAGCGCTTCTGTTAGCAGTTCCTTTTACAGCTTTTTCCAGCGACAACAAAGAAAAAGATCCCGACGCCATTGGCGACCGGAATGTCAGCGGTAAGGTCAACTTCTACTCGCTCGAAAAAGAAATCGCCTTGGGCAAGCAGTTGGCCCAGCAGGTCGAGCGTCAGTCCAAGGTCATCAACGACCCGATTGTCTCCGAGTACATCAACCGCATCGGCCAAAACCTGGTTCGAAATTCCGATGCCAAGGTGCCGTTCACGATCAAGGTCATCGAAGACCCTACGGTCAACGCCTTTGCGCTGCCAGGGGGCTTCTTCTTCGTTCAAACCGGCCTCATTCTGAAGGCTGATACCGAAGCGGAGCTCGCCGGCGTCATGGCGCACGAAATCGCCCACGTGGCAGCGCGTCACGGTACGCGTCAGGCAACTCGCGGCGAAATTGCCCAGCTTGCCACCATCCCGTTGATCTTCATGGGCGGCGCGGCGGCTTATGGAATTTACGAGGCTTCGGGCTTCCTGGTGCCGATGTCGTTCCTGCACTTCTCTCGCGAGTTCGAAGCAGAGGCCGACTACCTGGGCGTCCAATATATGTACAAGGCCGGCTACGATCCCGGCGCTTTCGTCGACTTCTTTGAGAAGATCGAGACGCTTGAAAAGCGGAAGCCCGGCACGCTGGCAAAAGCTTTCTCAACGCATCCTCCGACCGATACGCGCATCGTCAAGTCTCAAAAGGAGATCGCCGATCTGAAGCCGAAGCCGGAGTACGTGGTCACGACTTCAGAGTTCAACGACGTAAAGATGCGTCTGGCGATGCTCGAGAATCAGCGCCGTCCAGACAAGACGAGCGACGATCCGAACAAACCGACCTTGCGGCGTAATCCAAACTCGAACGCTCCCATCGAGGATGAAACGGATCCGTCCAAGAAGTCTAAGGGTGACGATGAGGATCGTCCGAAGTTGAAGCGGCGTCCGTCGGATACGGGCGACAGCAACGACCCGAGCACAAGCACCCCGACGTCTACAACTCCGCCGGACAACAACTAACTTTCGTTCTACTCTTCGCGCAGGGCGCTGGCGGGATCGACTGCCAGCGCCCTTTGTGCTGGTATGGCGCAGGCGAGCAGCGCTACGCCAGCCATCAGCGCAATGGCCAATATAAATGTTGCCGGATCCCTGGGACTGACACCGTAGAGGATGGCGCTGAAGAATCGACCCACCAGCAAAGCCGCCGTTGTTCCGAATAACGTTCCTACCGTGAGAACAACTGCTGTCCGGCGAAGCACTAGCGAGAGGACGTTGCTTCGGGTTGCGCCGATCGCGACCCGAATTCCGATCTCCCGAGTTCGCCGCGCTACGGCATAGGCCATCGCTCCATACAGCCCCATGGCGGCCAACAGCACCGCCAGGAATCCGAAGCCGCCTAGGGCCGAAGCAGCCAGACGCGCCGGCAGTAGCGGCAAATTGAGATGATTCTCCAGCGTGCTGACGTCGAATAGCGGCATGCTTGCATCCATTTCGTGAACCGCTTGGCGCAACGTGCCGATGAGTTGATCGGCCGGCAAATAGGAGCGGGCGATCAGGGTCGTAGTGGTCTCATAACGCTGCAGCATGTCAAAGAAGATGGCGGGCTGATTTTCGTCGTTTAACGATTGGTATTTCCCGTCTTCGGCAATCCCGATGATTTGCATCCAGGGGCCATTCGGACCTTGCGATATCTCTTTGCCCTAACGCTTGCTGCGTGAGGGAACAGACGATTCGCAACGGACCTGTTCACAACAATAACGGGAGGGGAATTCGACGTGTCGCGCCAGGTAAAGTCGCGGCCTTCGAGCAGCTTCGTTTGCAAGGTGCGGAAAAAGTTCGGGCCAGCGTAATAGTGAATCGCGCGTAGTGCCTCGCTGCGTCGCGAACAGGTTTACCGTAGGCGAAGACAGTGCTGTTGGAAACATCCAGGCTGAGCGGAATCGTATTGGAGAGGCTTGCCGATTCAATCGCGGGCAGGTTTTCGACTCGCGCGAGCAGACGCTTCTGAAATTCCAGACCCTGGGCGGGACTGTAGCCCTGCATGCCCACATCGAAAGATACCGAGGCCGCATTGCGCGGGTTAAAGCCGACATTTACGGTAAGCGCATTTTGAAGGCTTCGCACCACCAGCACCGAACCCACCAGCAGGACGACAGACAATGCGATCTGGCCCGCAACGAAGACGTCACGCAATTCCAAACGCCGCAGACGCCGCGACCAGGCTTCATTTTTCAGCGCAGGAATGAGATCGGGACGCGAGGTCTGCAAAGCCGGCAATAGTCCGAAGAGCAACACCGTGACAACCGAAACCGCGAGAGCAAATACCAGCACTCGAGCATCGACAGTGAATGCCGTGTTGAGCGGGAAATCAACCGGCAGTTTCGAAGCAGCGATGAACTTCGTCAGCCACCACGCCAGAAGAACGCCGGCCCCGCCCCCCGTTAGCGCCAGTAACAGATTCTCGGTGAGTAGTTGACGCACGATGCGCAACCGTCCGGCGCCTAAGGAGAGTCGTATCGCGGTTTCCCTTCTGCGGTCCGTCGCTCGCGCCAGAAGCGAACTCGCCAGGTTCGTGCAAGCGATCAGCAGAACCAGACCAGCCACCGCCATCACCACGCTGATGAAATCGCCGATCAGGTTGCGAAAGAAATCGCCCAGCAGCCCAGGCTGGGTAAAGTGTACTTGCAAGCTGTCATTCGCATCCGGATGTTCGCGCGCCAACTGCGCCGCAATCGCGCTGATCTCGCTTTGCGCTTGTTGACGCGAAATGCCCTGCTTGATGCGTCCCAGGACCCAGATGTCCCAGGTGTAGCGGTTATTCAGCCAATCGTTGCCTGCTTCGATCTGCTTCTCCATGGACATCGGTACCCAGATCTCGGGAACGAAGAAGAGTTCGGTACCGATGAAGCCTTTCGGCGCTACGCCGAGAATGGTGTAATCGAGTCCGTTCAGCTTAACCTTTTTGTTTACGAT
This sequence comes from uncultured Acidobacteriaceae bacterium, assembly GCA_963795445.1. Taxonomy (GTDB): domain Bacteria; phylum Acidobacteriota; class Terriglobia; order Bryobacterales; family Bryobacteraceae; genus Bog-105. The sequence goes on from CAWCHX010000020.1 coordinate 71,348, forward strand.
GTTCGGATTGCCGCCGAACCGCTGCAGCCAGGACGCGTAGCTCAGGACCGCATACGGATCGCCCCCGGGATTCCGGTCTTCGGCAGGCGTAAAGAAGCGGCCGGCGGCGGGTCGAATGCCGAGGGTTTGAAAGTAATTGCCGGTGGCCTCATATCCCCAAACGCGAGCGCTGCTGCCGCCCGGATTCAAAGCGACCATGGCGACCCGGTAGGCGATTACGCCCGGAAAGCGTCTTAGTGCGGTCACGGAAATCGCGATAGTTCGGATAGCTCTGGTTCTGGTTGCCCTTCCGGCCGGAAAAGAACACCAGATCTTGCGGGCGCTCGACCGGGAGCGGACGCAGCAGAAGCGCGTTCAAGAAAGTGAAGACTGTCGTGTTTGCCCCGATCGCCAGGGCAAGCGTCAACACCGCAACAACGGTGAAAGCCGGACTCTCCTGAGCCGGCGCAGTGCATATTTAAGGTCTTGAGAGATAGAATCATGGCCTTCCCGACTTCATTTGTAGAACGGGGCGGCCGTGAACGATACTGTTCCCTCGGGAACCGCTAAACGACGCCTGCGTGTTTATATTGCTCGAGGATCTGGTTCATCTGGTCTTTCAGACGCAGCTTGAGTTTTTTAAGACGTTGCTCCTCGAGCTCGTCGGCCGAGGTGATATGAGGCTTCGACTCGATCTCCTCAATCTGCCGTTTCAATTGCGCATGCTGCTCGGCAAGCGTCCGAAATTGCTCGTTTGTGGCTAGCAGATGCGCTTTCAAGTCTTCTTGCGTGTGGTTCTCCATCAAGGGTTCTCCTTTATCGAAGCACCACGCCGAGTCTAGTTCTGAAGGTGTAGGGAAAGAATCTGGCCCGGTGGGGTGTGAGTGCATGTATTCACTCGCGGCTGGTCACCAGCGGCCAGCCGCAATCCAAAAATTAGCACTAATTCATCTTCATGACAATAGCTGATTCTATCGGGCGCTCGTAATAGTTCATGCGTTGGCCGATCTCGACGAACCCGAACTTCCGATAGAGGGCTTGCGCCGCCTGGTTCGATTCGCGCACCTCCAGAAAGTGGGTGGCCTTTCTGCTAAGTTCATGGCTTAACAGGGCTGTAGCAATTTTCATTCGGCGAAACTGGCGGGCCACGGCTACATTCAGGATCTCGCGTTCGGGCAGGGCCGCGGCATTGCCGGCAAAAGTCTGGCGCGAAACCAGGAAGCCTACGATCAAACCATCTAAGTTCGCCACAATACATTCACCCCTAAGGAAGTCATTTGCGTTCCAGTTCGGGTTCGAGAAGGACTCCTGTTCGATTTCGAGCAGAGCCGGGATATCCTCTGCAGTTGCAAGGCGGATGGCGGGAATCACGGAAAGTTGATACTCGTCACGTTGCCCGCAGTATTAAATCGATCGTCAGGCTCAGCGGCGTAGGTCAGCGAAATGCGGCGCGCGGGCTTTTGGACACCACAGGCCATGCCAGCGTCCGAGGCGTTTTTCAACAGCAACTGAATGGTGCGTCCACTGCGGTCTTTTACGAAGAGCCGGCCATTGCTGCCCAGGCAATCCACTTTAATCAAAGTTCCTTCCAGCTTCTTTTGCGGAACGAGTTGGCTCCAGGGAACGACCGTCTCCGGTTTCTCGCCGCCAGCTGCGGCATCGTTGGAGTTGTTCGCCTTCTGCTCGGCGGCGTGAATGCGGTCCTCTTCAGATTGCTGCGCTTTTTCGTCGGCCAGATGAACGGCTTCGCGGTCGCGGCGGCGAGCATCGGCGGCGGCATCCAGACGCTCCTGCTCTGAAGCCATTCGAAGCTGATGGACGCGGTCGCGCTCGCTATCGGCCGGGGCGGAATCTTCGGCGCGAAGCCAGCTTCCTTGCGCGGCGGTCGATTCCCCTTGCGTGGTTTGAAGTTGAGCCAGCTCAATCCAATACCGCGTAGCGCGCGGGTCGAGTTGCGTGGCCTTCTTGAGGAGTGCCACCTTCTCTGCCGGATCGGAGGTGAACTCTACTTGGCGGAAGACCGGCTCGGCCCAGAGCGGGTTCAGTTGAGCAGCCTTCTTGAGCAGCGGCAGAGCCTGTTCGGGCGGGCGGTCTTCGGCGTACGCGACGTAAACGGGAGCGCTCCTGCTGCCGGCGTGAATCGCTTTCTCGAGATATGGGTCGGGATCGTCTTTGTCGATCTTGGCTACTTGCGCGAGACCTTCGAAGCCGAGCGCGGCGGTAGTTCCACCGGCCTCGATAGCGGATTTGTAGGCTGCTTCGGCTCGTTTGGGATCGGACGCGAGCTGGGCGTCGGCCAAGTAGACGCCGACGAGCGCTTCGTCGAGAGAGTGCTCGCCCAAGTCGCGTTTGGGATCGAGCGGACGGCCTGAAACCGAAACCGGCTGCCAATTATGTGACGCGAGGTTGGCGGCGGCTTCCTGCTCGAGTGCCGCGGAATCTTTTCCGAAAGCGTTCTGCTCGGCGGCGCGAAGGGTGCTTCCACCTTTGAGGGCGGTGAGGAAGATGTGGAAGCTGGAGGTGTATTCGAATTTAGTGGCGAAGAGCTGCATGCGGGCCCAAGCCAGATCCGGATGGGCGGGCGGACCACCCCAGGTAACGCGGCTGCCTTTGGCCGAGAGCGTACCGAAGAGCTGGCGAAGCCCGGATTCTACGTCTGGCGGCAGGCGAGGGGTATTGGCATCGAGCAGCAAGCCCGCCACTTCGCTGAGCGGCAGGCGGGCACCGGGGGCACAAACCAGGACGTAGATGCCATTTTGCCAAACGAACTGGTCAGAACCGGGCTGCGGAACGGAGCCGTTTTGCGAGACGAACCCAGCCGGAGAGCGAAAAAGGCGAACAGATGGCGCATTTTGCCAAACGAACTGCCGGTTGGCGGCGATTGGGTTCGTTTTTTCAAAATTGTTAGTGAGCAGGATGTGAATGGGCCACAAGCTGGGCAGATCTTTGGATTCGAGCAAACCACCCAAGACCCAGCGAAGCTGTTCGAGCTGCGTGAGCGCTTCACGGGCGGCAGCGGTGTCGCTGTCGGTCGCGACGTAAAACGGTCCAATGTTTAATTCGGTCCAACGGTCCCGCGCTTGCGCAAACTGCGAAACGAAGCCAATCAGGCAAATCGTCGAAACGAAGCCAAAACTCTTTCGCATACCGCCATACGCTAGCATCTCAAAACGGCGGCTGCGTGGCGGGTTGGCGGCAAGTGGTGGAAAGGAAGGGTGAAATAATCGTGGTCCGAGAGTTTGCCGAGTCCGGGGCTAAGGAGATGCTGCACTTGGACGCCTTCTTTAGAAGGCTGGCTTATCGCTCAGGACGTTGGACTCGACCGCCGGAAAAAGCGAGGATAAAAAACCGCATGCACGGCAAGCGTATCCCGGCACGGGTAAACTATGTATGCGTGAAGCGCTCAATTCATTAGCAAAGGAAATTATCCATGTCGAAACACGAAGAAGCCGATCTTATTTTGAAGCTCTACGATTTGCGCCGCGAGGCCGTCATGCGCAAAGCTCGCGAATGGTATTTCATGGAATTCAATCCGGAATCGATGGCCGATATCACCAACGTGATGTTCAGCGAGCAGAGCGGATATCTGCGCATGGTGATGACGTATTGGGACATGGCGGCGGCGCTGGTGAACCACGGCGCCATCAGCCTGGACCTGTTCAATGAGACCAGCGGCGAGTACATCGGGGTCTTCTCCAAGCTTCAACCGTTTATCGAAGAGGCTCGGGGCATGATGGGCCCGCAGTTTCTCGCAAACCTGGAAAAGGTAATCGATGCGACACCTGGTGGCCGGGAGCGTGCGGCGATGATGCGCGAGCGCATGAAAGGAGTGCGCGCGGAAGTCGCGGCGCGCCGAGGCAAAGCAGCCGGACAGAGTTAAAGAACGTGTCGCCGCGGGAGTCTCTCATCGATGCGGCCCGCCAAGTACGCGAACGCGCCCACGCACCGTTTTCGAAGTTCAGGGTAGGCGCGGCGATCGAGGATGAAAACGGGCGTGTCTTCACGGGTTGCAACGTCGAGAATGCAACGTACGGCTTGACGCTTTGCGCCGAACGCGTCGCGGTCTTCAAAGCGATTTCAGAAGGCGCCGCGAAACTGAAGCGCATCGTTGTGGTAACGGACAGCGACACGCTGACTCCTCCGTGCGGCGCGTGCCGGCAAATCTTATGGGAATTCTGCGGAGACGCGGAGCTTGTGCTGGCGAACGTTGCGGGTAAACAGGAAACCATGTCGCTGAAGCAGATCTTCCCGAGGCCGTTCGATGCGTCATTTCTATAGCGCGCTGTGCGCGGCGATTCTGCTGGCATCGCACGCGGCGGCGGCCGATCCCGCCGACTGGCTGATTCGCGCGAAGTACGTCGTCACCATGGACGCGCAGCATCGGGTGATCGAACAAGGCGCGGTCGCAATTCGGGGCGCGCGCATCGTGGGTGTCGGTACGCAGGCGGAATTGGCGAAACGATTCCAGGCAAAGCACACGCTGGATAAACCTGATGGCGTGCTTGCGCCGGGTTTGATCGACACGCACACGCATGCGCCCATGTCGCTGTTCCGCGGAATTGCGGACGATATGCGGCTGGACGATTGGCTGAACAACTTCATTTTCCCGGCTGAATCGAAGAACGTGTCGGCGGATTTCGTGCGCTGGGGAACGCGCCTGGCTTGCCTGGAGATGGTGCTGGCCGGCATCACGACATACACGGACATGTACTACTTCGAGGATGTCGAGGCGGAAACGGCGAAGGAGGCCGGCGTGCGGGGCGTGTTAGGGCAGACGATTATTGGCTTCCCTGCTCCGGATCACAAGACCTGGAAGGAGGCGCTGGCGGCGACGGAACAGTACATTCAGCATTTTCAAAAAGACGAGCTGATTGTGCCGGCGGTGGCGCCGCACTCGATTTACACAACACCGGATGAAGCTCTGGTGGCCTCACACGAACTGGCCGTGAAGTACGGCGTGCCGCTGACGATTCATCTTTCTGAAACGCAAAAAGAACGCGATGATTCCCTGACGAAACGCAATATGACTCCGACGCAGGTGCTCGAGAAACTGGGAGTACTGGATGGCCGCGTGATTGCGGCTCATTGCGTTTGGGAAGACGACGACGACCTGCAGATTTTGAAGCGGCACGGGACTGGGGTCGCGCATTGCCCTTCGAGCAACATGAAACTAGCCAGCGGGGTTGCGCGCGTGGCCGACATGCTGAAGGAGGGTATTAACGTTGGACTCGGCACCGATGGTTTTGCGGGAAGCAACGATAGCGCGGATCTGATTCTGGAAATGGATCTGGCGGCGAAACTTCAGAAAGTGACGAGGATGGATCCAACTGTTTTGCCGGCCGAACAAGCGCTCCGGATGGCGACCATCGGCGGCGCGCGCGTGCTGGGACTGGATAAGGAGATTGGATCGCTGGAAGAAGGCAAACGCGCCGATGTCATCACTATTTCGCTAGCGCGCGCCAATGCGATTCCGCTTTATAACGTATATTCGCAACTGGCCTACGCGACCAAGGCCGGCGATGTGGAGGATGTCTTCATAAATGGACGGCAAATCGTCAGCGCACGGCATGCATTAACACTGAATTCGCAGGAAATATTTCGCAAGGCCGAACAATACCGGCAGCAAATTGTAACAAGTCTGAAAAGATAATCTGTTCCTTTTCGGTGCAAACCATAAAGGCATTTCTGGATCAGACTCGCAGCGCGTGCTTCGCACTCTCTATTCGGTGAGCAAGCAAATTGGAGGTTTGTCCATGCATCAAAGAATGCGATTTTTTGCGGTGGCGTTCGGGGCGGCATGTCTGGTTGTGTCGGCGAGCGCGACAACGATTACGACAACTGCCTACGGCGTGTGGGATACCTCGGCGTATATCACTGCGGGAAGCGCTAGCGAATTGAACTTCACGTCGATACAGAACAAGTCGTACGCCAGCGGGCTCACACTAGACGCCCTGAGCAATTCGTCCATTGGGTTTGCATTCACTGGCCCATCCAGCGGATCGTCCCAACTTACGGGCACTGAGGTGGGAAACGTTGAGGGGCTGCAGGCCGCTTTCATCAACATTGCACCTCCTGCCGGAGGCGAAAACGCGGTTTTCTTGTATATCGTCAGCTCCGGAACAATCACCGTCGCGTTATCGGATGGATCGTCGCTTTCCGGCGGGAGTGGATTCTTCGGGTTCTCCCTATCACACCCGGTCACCTCAATTTCAGTTACGACCACTTCGGGACAAGTATTCGTTGGCGATTTCGATTACGGCACCAGTTCCCTTACGCAGGACGCCAATACGGGCGGTGGTGGGGCGAGCCCCACGCCCGAAGCGGCAACCTTCCTGCTGACCTGCGGAGGCCTGTGCCTTCTACTCGGTACCGGGCGCAAATTGAGCCAAAGATTTGCGACTTAACAGCAAATAAATATCCTTCGACCGCTTCTCTCCAGACCGGTGCCGTACCAGCGGCGCCGGTCTTTCTATTGCGTGTTACTTTAGTGGCTGGTTTGCATGGCCTGGTTCACACGACAAAAGCCGTCACTCGAGAGCGAGCCTCCGAAAAACGGTGAAAAGAGCGTACGCACCGAAGGACTGTGGCAAAAGTGTGACGGCTGCGAACAGATCATCTGGCGCAGGGCGGTGGATGAAGGCCTGCAGACTTGCCCCAAGTGCGGACATCATTTCCGGATCAGCGCGGTGGAGCGCCTGCAACAACTTTTCGATGAAGGCACCTACGTCAGCTACGATGCCAGCCTGCATTCTTCCGATCCGCTAAGTTTCGTCGATTCAAAACCGTACTCGCAACGTTTGGAAGAGATGCGGGTGGCGACGAACTTGCCGGACGCCGTCATCTGCGCGAGCGGGTTGCTCAACGGGCGGCTGGTTCAAATCTGCGCATTGGAGTTGAAGTTCATCGGCGGGAGCATGGGGGCCGTGGTTGGCGAGAAGATCACGCGCGCGATCGAGCGCTGTCTCGCGGAAAAAACGCCGTTGGTTATCGTTTCCGCTTCTGGCGGAGCGCGCATGCAAGAGGGCGCGATCAGCCTGATGCAACTGGCAAAGCTGTCGGCGGCGCTGATGCGATTGGACGAAGCGCAGCTACCGTACATCAGCGTTTTGACAGACCCGACAACGGGCGGCGTGACGGCAAGTTTCGCCATGCTCGGGGATTTAAATATTGCTGAACCGGGAGCGCAGATTGGATTCGCCGGGCCACGTGTTATTGAGCAGACCATTCGTCAGAAGCTTCCAGAAGGATTCCAGCGCAGTGAGTTTCTGCTGGAGCACGGTTTTCTGGATGCGATCGTGAAGCGTACCGAACTGAAAAGCTACATCAGCAACGCCCTGAACTTCTTTTTCGCGTAGCAGGATGAAGAAGGCCAGCAGGCGCCACTTTGTTGAAGGCACCCCTTGCTTGCGGCTTTAGAAAAAATTGGCCGATCAGGTCGCTCACGCTTCCGGCTCAGCTTCAATATCAAGGACTTACGAAGGCGGTCGTGCGCATGAAGCCGATTTTTCACAGGCCCTTGCGGTCGAGGTTCTGTAACTGCGTGCGAACCCGCGCGCTAGCAGGCGAAAATAGTTAAGGGATGCTGCAACTCAGCGGAGCCGGTAAGCGCTTCGGACACAAACTGCTGTTCGAAGATCTTGATTGGCTGATTACACCGAGGGAGCGAGCGGGCCTTGTCGGCGGAAACGGCACCGGCAAGTCCACTCTGCTGAAGACTATTGCGGGCTTGGAATCGCTCGACTACGGTTCTCTTTCAGCGATGAAGGGAATCCGGCTGGGCTATCTGCCGCAAGACGGATTACAAATCAGCGGGCGCAGCGTATTCGCCGAGTGCATGAGCGTATTCGCCGATGTCAAGGAGCTGGAACAGGAACTGGAAGCACTGACGGCGCGAATGAGCGAAGTGAATCCCGCGAGTGAAGAATACCAGCAGGTGGCGAATCGTTTTGAACGGGCCGACAGCGAATTTCGCGCTCGAGACGGATATGCGATTGAGGCGCAAGTCGGCGCGGTGCTGGCAGGACTTGGATTCGGGAAAGAGGACTGGCTGCGGCAGACCGAGGAATTTTCGGGCGGATGGCAGATGCGAATCGCGCTGGCAAAGCTGCTGCTCGAAAAGCCGAATGTGCTGTTGCTGGATGAGCCGACCAACCACCTGGATTTAGAGGCGCGGAATTGGCTGGAAGAATACCTGACGAATTATGAGTTCGCTTATATTCTGATCTCGCACGATCGTTATTTCCTGGATGTGACGGTTAAAAAGATTGTCGAGATCTGGAATAAACGGGTGCATTTTTACACGGGCGGATATGAGAAGTACCGGCTGCAAAAAGCGGAAAAATTGACGCAGCTGGAATCGGCATATAAGAACCAGCAGGACAAAATCCAGCAGCTCGAGGCGTTTATTAACCGCTTCCGCTATCAGGCGACCAAAGCAAAGCAGGTGCAAAGCCGGATTAAGGAGCTGGAGAAGATCGAGCGCATCGAGCTGCCGCCGGAAGAGAAGACCATTCATTTCACTTTTCCGCAGCCGAAGCCAAGCGGGCGCGTGGTGGCTCAGTTCAAGAACGTAGCCAAGGCGTACGGCGAGAAAGATGTTTTCAGCGGCGTGGATTTTACGATTGAACGCGGAGATCGAGTGGCGCTAGTGGGCGTGAATGGCGCCGGAAAGTCGACGCTGATCAAATTGCTGGCGGGAACGGAAGCGTTGACGGCCGGAGACTATACGCTCGGCCACAATGTAGAGCCGGATTATTTTGCGCAAGATCAATACAAAGAGCTAGACACGAAGGCACGCCTACTGGACGATCTAATGGGCGCTGCGCCGCGCACTACGCAAACGGAACTGCGCAATCTGCTGGGGTGTTTCCTGTTCAGTGAAGACGATGTGTTCAAGCGGATTGGGGTGCTGTCAGGCGGCGAACGCAACCGTTATGCATTGGCGCGCATGCTGCTTCATCCATCCAACTTTCTGTTGCTGGACGAGCCGACCAACCATCTGGATATTCGCGCGAAAGACGTTCTGCTGGAAGCACTGGAGAGGTTTACGGGCACGATCGTGTTCGTGTCACACGACCGTTACTTCATCGAGCATCTGGCAAGTCGAGTTTTCGAAATTGCCGATGGAGCGGTCCATGTCTATCCCGGCAACTACGCCGATTATCTGTGGCGCAAGCAAGGCGGCGCGGAGCAAGTGCCCACGCTGAGCGATGTGCCGATAGGCGTGCCGCCCGCGGAACCGATCCCTATGCCGGCGAGCGCAACGATTGCCAAGCGGATCAATCCGATCAAGTTGAAACAGATGCAGGAACATGCCAAAGAGCTGGAAGGGCGGATAGCGGCGCTGGAATCAGAAATTCAGCAGTCGGAAATGGCGCTTTCCGATTTTGCGGGGGCGGACCAAGCGGCGCGGCTTTCGAACATGCTGGAGTCACAACGCGCAGAGCTGGAAGCGGTCATGTCTCAGTGGGAAGAAGTGAGCGGGCAGATTGAGGCGACGGCGTAGGAGGGGATTAGCGATACTCTAAGAAGAGTTAATGAGTGCTGCTCACCCAGTCTATTTGGAGTTGATCGACTTCATTGCCGCCGGCACAACTCCAGAACAAGTGATTGCCTTTCATCCGTCGGCGAATGCTCAAGAACGGGTGGAAGAGTTAATTGCAAAGTCGAAAGAGGATCATCTTTCGCCGGACGAGCAGTCCGAATTAGATTATTTCTTCCAACTCGAGCATATTCTTCGCGTGGCAAAAGCGCGGGCCGAGCAGATCACGTCATAAGCCGAAAACAGGGCGGCAGTTCCAACCTGGACAATTTGGCCTTTGCTGCATATTCTGCAATCGCTACACGGGTTCGGACGTAGCCGAGGTCGAACGTTGCGGAATAACTTTTTCGATTCGGATGCTCTCTGCTTAATGGGCGCTCAGCGCGGCTGGGGCCGGGCTACCCGAGCTTACACCGGCGCGTTTTTCTTGCGCGGTTTTCTGGAACTGTTCTTTGAAGCCGGGGATGAGCTGTCCCAAGAGATCCTGGAATGTATTGGCAGCGACGCCGATCATAGCTCCCTTGATGGTGTCGAATGCTTCGAGCGCTTTTTTCTTCTGGAACTCAGTTCCGCGCCCCTGTTCCGCCCCGTCACGATCGTGCCGGTCCTCTCGGTAGCTTCGCCTGGATCCGGATCTGCCTCCGGTCATCGAAGCGAGTAGCAATCCACCGCCGACAGCAACCCCCATCATGAGCATGGGCCTTTTTTGAAACTGCGCGCGCCAATCGGTCACTTCTTCGACCTTGGATTGCAGTTCATTCAGGTTCTGTCCGAGCTGCCCGCGTTCGGCCTGAATCTCGCGTTCTATTTGGTTTGACTTTTCACCCATTCCACGTTCTCCTTCATGCTTTCGATTGTTTTTTCCGGCGTTGTATGAACAGTCTTAAGCCGCTTTTTGCCCGCCGTGAGCAGAATTGCAGTGACGATGGACATAATGACGAACAGCAATAGAGCCGCGCCCCACATCGGCATCACTGTCGCAAGCGCAAAAAGAATCGTGAGGAGCAAGAGCCAGACGGTAAACACAGCCGTGAGCACCCCGGCCCCCATCATTCCCGCGGCGCGTCCTGCTTTTGTTAGTTCCTCAGTGATTTCGGTCTTTGCTAAGCGGACTTCCGAACGAATGATCGCCTGGACGTTTGCGAGGATGTCTTGCAGGACATCGGCAATCGACCGGTTATTTTCCGCAGCCATGTTGTGCGCCTTGGTGTCTTAGAAGCCTAATCTTCACGGAAGGCACGGCCAATCAAGAAGCCGAGGGCAACAGCGATCAGAAGAGAGGGCCCGGGATTGCGCTTCACCATTTCTTCCACATCGGAGAGCATCGCCTTGACGTCGTGCTCTCGGATGTAACCGGCTGTGGACTCCAACTTCTCGGCAGCAGAATGAGCTACATTCTTGACGGTTTCGCCGCCGGGCAGATTTTCTGCCTTTTCATGAATCGTTGAGGCTGCACTCTCGAGCGCGTCGGCGGCGGGTCCCCGTTTCTCATCAATCTTGTCGTTAGCCTGTTTCCCCGCGTCGGATACCTTCTGCCTGGCTGTGGCGGCCACATCAGCCACTTTGTCCTTTACGTTTTGGGCTGTGTCACTCATGGTGTCGGTAAAATCACCGGTTGCAGTTCCAGCTTTAGTCGGCATTCAATCTCCTTATTTGTCCGCCCTCAGATTGTGAGGATCGGGACGTTTTGATCTCGTATGTGGACCTGCTTCCGCAAAAATTGTTGCTGGTCGGCGCAGCAGTAAATGTACGGGCGCTTACTTTAGAAGCTTTTCGGATGAGATCTGGTCTAGTGGGCGGAGGACACAAGTGTGCCTAATGAAAGTATGATTATTGCTGCTTTTCGAAGCAGCACTGACGCACAAGCTGCGGCAGCAGATTTAGAAGCGGCGGGCGTTGCGCGCGACGATATCTATCTGGAGGCGGTAGGGCTGGAGACAGGAGGTGAAAGCTCTTCAAAGTCGAAGAGCCATGAGGGCGGAATCGCAGGATGGTTCAAGTCACTGTTCGGAGAAGAACAGGATGATGACCGATCCCGGTATGAGAACGCGCTCAGCCAAGGAAACTGCTTGCTTAAGGTCGAGGTGGATCAGGACGAAGTCTCCAGTGTTGAGACCATTTTGAACCGCCATTCGCCCATCGATGTTCACGCGGACGCAGGAACCGCAACTGGCAGCGCTGCCAAAGCATCGCGCACTACGAACGATACCGACGCGATCTCCGTGGTGCAGGAAGAGATGCAGGTGGGTAAGCGAGAGGTGCTTCGGGGCGGCGTTCGAGTTTATTCCCGAGTCGTCGAGGAGCCGGTGGAGGAAAGCATCGGACTTCGGGAAGAACGAGTACGGGTGGAACGCAGACCGGTTAACCGAGCGGCAACCAGCGCCGATTTATCGGCCGGCGAGGACCAGGTGATCGAGGTTCAGGAGTTCGCTGAAGAGCCGGTGGTTGCCAAGCAAGCTCGAGTAGTGGAGGAAGTGCGGGTCGGGAAGGACGTCTCGGAGCGTACGGAAACTATTCGCGATACGGTTCGACACACGGAAGTGGATGTGGAACAAACCGAGGGCACCGGCGAGACATCGGGCGATTCCGAACTGCGCGGCAATCTTCAGAAGAAGCGCTCCGTTGCGGTTGGACAAGAGTGAGCGGACAGGCTCGATCAGCGGCTTATTAATCCGGAGAGGCCATTTAAGTTATGGATGAGAAGGACGAAGACCTAGTCATTCCGATCATCCGCGAAGAGGTTCACGCGGATGCCGTTCCAGTTGTAACCGGCGGCGTCCGCGTGATCAAGCGCCTGGAAAGCCACGATGAGGTCGTGGAACAGGAACTCCGAAAATCCCGAGTGGAAGTAAAGCGCGTTAAAACCGAGCGCGTGGTAGATGGCCCTCAACCTGTGCAGCGGGTCGGCAGCACTTTAATCATCCCGGTGGTTTCGGAAGTTCTCCGGATCGAGAAGCAGTGGGTAGTTACAGAAGAGATTCACATCACGGAGCTACAGGAGCGCGAGACGGTGCAGAACACGGTGACCTTGAGCGGCGAAGAAGCTCTGATCGAGCGGATCGATAGCGAGGGCAACGTGATTCCGACAGCTCAGCAGATAACCGAAAGCTCAAAGGAGGGGCCGGTTGGCCTTTTGCAACGAGCGAGCCCGCCCGCCTCAGAACGAAGGCCGCTAGGCCGCACGCGCAGCATGCTCAAGAATCGACACCGCGATCCCGATCGGCAATGATTTGCCCGGTAGAATTAATTAGTCGGGCGGGACCTGCGTGTCGGGGCCTCTTTTTTTCTGCGCTTCGTCGGAGAGGTGAACGAGCTGCCGCCATTGGTCTAAAGTCAGAACACTGCGCAATTCCACGCTCATGGAAAGAAAGACGCGATTTACCGCAGCGCGGGCTTCCGCTTCGCGCTCGATAATTGCTTGCGCGGCTTGGGGATTCACTTCTGCGTCATTAAAGAGATCTTCGAGATCTTGTTCTGCTTTTTGAGCGTTATTGCGGGCGTCCAGTAAACGGCCCCGGTAGGAGCGAACGACTTGGCGGATTTTCTGGCTCTGTGCCGGAGTAAGGCCTAAACCTTCTCTTACCGGACTGTTCCACCAGGGAAAATTCGCGCGATTCTGCGCGAAGGCCGTCGCGGCAATCAGAAAGAGGAACAGCAGCGTACGAATATGCTTAGGCCTCATTCGTCGAATAGTTCCTGCAGCGGAGCAGTTGCCTGCGGCTCGGAATCCTGAGCCATGCTGCTGACTTCCTGCGCAAGCTGGGCATCGGAAACCTTATCTGCGCTTACCTGCGCGTGTTTTTGCTCGTAAACCAACAAGCCGCCGCCGAGTACGATGATGGTTGCCGCTGCCGACGCCCAGCGCGGAAATTGCGCCGGAGACCACCAACGCATGGGCTGGGTGAGCCGCGCGTAAATCTTCCGCCGCTGCGCAGCCAGCAGGTCATAGCTGACGTCATCCTGAGAGGCGTGGTTCAGCTCGACAGCCTGGCGATTTGCTTGCATCCATGCTACGCGCGCCTGACAGTGGGCACACCCGGGGAAATGATCGTCTTGCTGACTGAGGCCGTACAAATACTCAATCAACTGCCCATCAGTCCAATGTCCTGACACTTTGGACTCCATATTTACCTCCGCACGCTCTTAGGCGCGCGCTGTGTATAAATCCTTCAGTTCCTCGCGAACCTTCGCCATAGCCCGGAACAGATGCGCCTTGATAGTTCCCACATCGAGTTTCATGATTTCGGCGATTTCTTCCAGTGCCATGGCGTCGTAATGCCGGAGCGAAAAAACCGCTCGCTGCCGGTCAGACAATCTTCCAAGCGCCTCTTCCAGTCTTCGCTGGATCTGTTTTGAGAATAACTGCCTCTCGGCATCGGGTTCGCAGCCGGGAGTCATTTGCAGTATGACTTCCTCGTCTTCCGGCGAGGGACGCCGCTGCCATATCTTCCAAGCCTTCGATCTTAGCCGATCCAGACACGTATTGACGGCGATCCGGGTCACCCATTTTCCAGGATTGTCCAAATCGGCAGCTTCTCCCCGAGCCTTGCTCAAGGCCTTATAAGCCTTGAGAAAGACATCCTGGGTAGCAGAGTCCGCTTCATCGGCGTCCTGGAGCATGCGGCGGCACAACAGAAAGATGCGCCGCTGCTCGGAGGCCATCCAACTGCCGAAATCGCGGAGATCCGTACCGGCGTGGACTTCACCTTCGAGTTGGTCCGCCATCGCGCCTATCATAAGGCTGTCTGCCTATAGAAACGCGGTCCGTGTCTAAAAGGTTTACAGGAAAGACCTAATCCTGCTTCTTCTTGTGAAGTAGATGAGAGGCAAGGAGCGAGAGATCCGGGTGGAACTCGCGAACCAAAGCAGTGGCGAAATAGGTGCTATAGCTGATGCCGGTACCTTTGAAACCATCTCCCAAGCCATTATTCCTGCGGTAAAAGGCCATACCCATCATGCCCGACCCGAGCGCCCCCGCAATGGGCGCAAATGCCGGACGGACGTTGCCTTCCTGATCGCTCACCACCAGCACGCTGAGAATCGCTGCCCGGGTACGGTTCCACACTCCATGTTCGCTCGAAATGCGCGGACGCGGATCTTCATGGTTCAAATATCCAGCCAGCAGTTCGCCTGTGTCTTGACCGCCCCGGCGCGCATAAAAGACACCGAAACGGTGGCCAAACTCATTCCAGTCCTCGCCCGGGACGTGCGGACTGTTGCGCATTTGCGCGAAAGCAGCGATGAATGTACCTCGTAGGATGGTTGATGGCGCGGTCAGGCGCTCTCCATAGAGGCAGGACCTTTGATGAAATGTCAGCCGGGTGGCCGTTTGCATTTCCAGCGGCTTGCAGGGTGAATCTTGAGCCGCTACAGACCCTGTGAAGGCTAAACAAAGCGCTACGACAGCGAAGACATGGGAAGCTTCCAGAGGCACCGCCCTACTTAGAATCCGTTACCCGGTTAAGGTAATTGGGTCAAGTGTAGCCTAGATTATTAAAAGATAGCAAGGCCTAATCGTGACTAGTACTAAGTTGAAGACGAAGCTAACGCGAATATAGCAATTCCGTGGAGGAAGGCAATTCACAGGTCTCTTGCGGGCGCAACTCCAGAGTGTTGGTACCGGAGCTTGCGCGCACCCAGCGCAGCTGTTTCCGGCCATTGGTGTTGCAAGGCAGCGGCACGTCTGCCGCGAAGTCATCGTCGACTTGTCCCAAGTTCAGTTCCGCCCCTTGATTCGTATGGTGGAGCGTCATCTTAGGAATGCCAGTACCGTAGATCCAGGTATCGAAGAACAGTGACAGCGTCCTGTCGGGTTGATCGGAAGGGACAAACTCGCTCGCCAACTTACGAAACGCTTCGTTCGTCAGCGGCTGAGCGCGGAATTCCCGGAGCATACGAACCTGCATCTCATTAAAGGCACGGTCGCCCAGCCGTTCGTGGAGCATGTGCAAAATCCAAGTGCCCTTTTCGTAGATAATGGTGTGCCAGACGGAGGCTCCGGCCGCATCGATGAGGCGCACTCCGAAATCCACGGGACCGGCGGCGTCGAGCGGCTTCCCATTGCGCTGCTGGGTGAGATCGTCCCGGTAGCGCTCAAGGATAGACTGAACCGCGGCAGAGCCTTGAGTTTGACCGACAAACTGGAGGGCTGAGTAGTTCGCCATGGCTTCCATGAGCCAGTTGGCGCGATATTCAGCGGGAACGACCATGTTGCCCCACCACTGATGGGCGACCTCATGAGGCAGCAGCAGTTCCGAAAAAAACGCATCCATGCGGGGGTTGCGGAGCTGCGCCGGGCGATCCTCCTCGCGGATGTAGGAAACCGTGGAAAGATAAATCAGTCCGGGAAAGCCCTGCCCGAAGTATCCGGGTATGGGAGAAACAGCAATGCTATGAATCGGCAGCTTCATCCAGCGCCGGGTGTAATAGTCGAGAACGTCTTCGGTTGCCTTGGGAATGTCGAGAGCTCCCTGACCCGCCGGTTTGTTCGCGAAGCACTCTACCCGATAACCGCCGTGGTCCTCGGTGCTCACGTTGTAATCGCCGAGATTGAAGCCCGCGAGCGCTTCCGGAACTTGCGTTTTGCGATGGACCACACGTTCATCGCCTACCATCTCGTCGCTGACCAACTCACCCGTCGAAACCAGGCGCAGCCGGGCTGGGCAGTGAAAGGTGAGATCGAAATTCGTCAGCGTTGGGCCGGTTTGGGGGTACCAAGCGTTGCGTTCATCCACAAAATAGGCTCCGTCAGCGGCTTGGCGAATGACCGATCCTTCGTAGCGAATAGAGACGCGGTGTTCCGTGCCCGGCGCAAGAGGTTGGCCGGTAATGAGCAGGAACGTTCCGCCGCGATTGAGCTCCCTGACGAGGACGGAATCGCGCTGAAAGACTTCGGCGGGCTGGTCGTCGACGGTCGCTGAAATCACCTTCAATCGTTCCGAAAGAGCGAACGGAATGACACGCCCGGTGTCTTGCTCGGCGGTGGCTGTAAATGTGGCCGATACCGACATAGAGAGATCGGGATGGATGGCCGCGTCGATACGGTAGTCCTTCAAGCCGAGCGCCGCCGGGACATATGCAGGCGCACGGCGCGGGCGGAACGCAGTCCAGAGCTGAAATTGGCGCGCCCCATTGTTGCCGAGAGAGATACGCCCGACGGACACAGGCTCAAAGTCGGTCGGCTCGTGCAGCACCTCAAAATTGCCTAACTCGCGGCCGGCGATCAAGGACATAAAGAATCCCTGGGCAGGCTGGTGGTTGTCGAGCAGCATCTTGACCAGCCGCACCTCCATATCCGAGCTCACGCTACGTATCAGAGGATCAATAACGGGCGCAAACTGCGCCGCGAGCTCAGGGGCGGCGCGGACCGGCTTTTCGTTTATCTGCGCTAATAGTTCCTGCGCCGTATCATCGGAAAAGAAAAACACCGCAGAGGTGAAGTGCTCGTCCAGATTTGGACTCTTTGTAAAGGATGCTAGTGAAGCCCGCTCGCTGCGCTGCGGCGGAAGCACCAGAACTTCGGCGTCTCCGGCTTCTACCGCTTCGGTGGTAAATACCGCCCCAACGCGCCGGTCACCAATCGGCGTAACAAACGATAGCACTCCTTCGGTGAGATAGATCTTGATGTCGCCGCGAGTCAACTGCAGCTCGCGTACGCGGTAGGTTCGCGCGGGGTCGAGAGAGATCTGGCTCAAGGCCGTGGCAATAGCCGCCGCACTTTGCGGATCGGCAGCCCGCAAGCAGGGAAGCAGAGCCGCGGCACAGCACAGGACGCGGAATGATTTCACCACCTACGATGCTACTGGATGGGCGGGCTGGTTGCGGTGGCGGGATCCTGGGTTCGGTTCTCACGGATGACTCCCGAATCGTCCGAATAAAACGTGCGCGCTCCCGTGCTGCCAAAAGCCTTAGGAACGGCCGAGACACCGTAACCGGTGGGAGTTTGAGTGACGGTGTAGTTGTAGCCCCCAGTCGAGCCACTGGCGAGGTTAGAGGGTATTAACCCAGCGGCTTCGGGTCCTTCGGCGGCGCCGGCCGAGGCGGGCGGACCGAGTTGGCTCAAGGTGGTGGCGTAGTGGCCGAACTCGGTATAGTATTGCTGCTCCATGGCGGAAATGGTCTTAATAGTGGCAACCGCCGCCATTTCCTGGGCATGCCTGCGCGACTTGCCCATTTGAGGGAGAGCGATGGACAAAATAATCAAAATGATCGCGATGACGATCAGTAGCTCAATCAATGAAAAGCCGCGCTGCCTGCGGCGGCGATCGCGTAAACGTGACACCATACGATTCACATCATACGACGTAGCTCCGGACGGGAGCGTTGTCTTCGACTAAAGGATTTATCGGCCGGAAAAGCCTTTTACAAGCGTGTCTATCGACTTAATGCGCTCCCAGAACTGGGGTAACAGATCGAGGCGAAGCGCATTCGGGCCATCCGATAGAGCTTTTTCGGGCTCCTGGTGCACTTCCACGAAAACTCCGGCAATACCAACCGCGGTTGCAGCACGCGCCAAGGGCTCAATGAATTCGGGCTGGCCACTGGAGACGCTTCCCGCGGCACTGGGAAGTTGGACACTGTGGGTCGCGTCGAAGACCACGGGGTAGCCGGTTTGAGCCATGATCGACAGCCCCCGCATGTCGACTATCAGATTGTTATAGCCGAACGAAGAACCCCGTTCGGTCAAGATGATCTTATTATTGCCGGTGCTCGCGACCTTCTCTGCCGCGCGCGCGATGTCGCCTGGGGAGACGAACTGCCCTTTCTTGATATTGACGGCGCGGCCGGTCTTTCCGGCTTCGAGGAGCAAATCGGTCTGACGGCAGAGGAACGCGGGAATTTGCAGAACGTCTACGGCTTCGGCCACGATTTCCGCTTGAGAGGGCTCGTGAATGTCGGTCAGGACGGGGAGTCCGTATTCCTGGACTTGCTTCAGGATTCGGACGCCTTCTTTCAAGCCAGGACCACGATAGGAGGCGACGCTGCTGCGATTGGCTTTATCGAAGGAGGCCTTGAAGACGTAGGGACCCACTACTGCCCAGATCACCTCAGCCAGCCAAAGCGCGTGACCTTCGTTTTCGATGACGCACGGACCCGCGATGAGCGCAGCAGGCAGAGCGTTGGAGAACGTGACCTTGGTCTTCCGCTCGCCGACGGTGACCGCTGTCATCGGGTGTGCGAGTATTCAGGCGAAGCGATCGTTTCTTTTACGGAGCGGGATTTGTTCTCTTTGTGCTTTAGAGCCGCGCCCAGGAAAGCGGTAAACAAGGGATGCGGCTCAAGAGGCTTCGATTTGAATTCAGGATGAAACTGGCAGCCCAAATACCAGGGATGATCGGGCACTTCGCAGATTTCCACGTAAACGCCGTCGGGGGTTTGGCCGGTCAAGCGCATGCCGTGGGTTGTTAGAGTGTCTTCGAATTCGCGATTAAATTCGTAGCGGTGGCGGTGGCGCTCACTAATATTGGTGGCTGCGTAGGCTTGTTCCGCAAAGCTGCCTTCGGCCAAGTGGCACGGATAGGCGCCGAGGCGCATGGTGCCGCCAAGCTCATCGACGCCTTTGAGCTCACGCAATTTAAAGATGACGCGATGGGGCGTTACCGGATTGAATTCGGTTGAATCCGCGTCGGCTAACCCGCAGGCGTTGCGGGCAAATTCGATCACCATGGTTTGCATTCCAAGACAGATGCCGAAATAGGGAATTTTATGTTCGCGGGCGCAGCGGATCGCGTTGAGCATACCCTGAATGCCGCGTTTTCCGAACCCACCCGGTACCAGGATTCCATCAAACTCGTGCAGAGCATCGCAGCATTGCGGCCATTCCATCTGCTCCGCTTCAATCCACTCAATATCGACGCGCGCCTGATGGGCGATGCCCGCATGCAGTAACGCTTCTTTCAAACTTTTGTAGGAGTCTTCGTACTCGACGTACTTGCCGACGAGCGCGATGTTGACGGTACGCTCCGGATTGTGCATGCGGTTGAGCATGTCGATCCAGCGTGAAAGATTACGCGGTCCTGCATTCACGTGGAGCATGCGGAGGACGCTTTCGTCCACGCCCTGTTCTGCAAAGACCATGGGAATCTCGTAAACCGAGTCGACGTCTTTAGCGGTGACAACACTGCTGACATCGACGTCGCAGAACAGCGCGATTTTCTCCTTCACTTCATGCGGTAACTGGCGTTCGGAGCGGCACAATAAGATATCGGGCTGAATACCGATTGCGCGCAGCTCCTTGACGCTATGTTGGGTGGGTTTGGTTTTTAATTCTTGGGCCGCGGCGATCCAAGGAACCAAGGTGAGATGGACGAACAGAGTGTTCTCGCGCCCTTCTTCATGCCGCATCTGACGGATCGCTTCGATGAAAGGAAGAGATTCGATGTCGCCGACGGTGCCGCCAATCTCCACGATGGCGATGTCGACATCGGCAGCGACTTTTCGGCACGCGGCCTTAATCTCGTTGGTGACATGCGGAATTACTTGTACGGTTTTGCCGAGATAGTCGCCGCGGCGTTCTCGCGCGATGATGCTCTCATAGATGCGGCCAGACGTAAGATTATTGCTTTGGGTCAGAGCGGCGTGGGTGAAGCGCTCGTAATGGCCGAGATCCAAATCGGTTTCAGCGCCATCATCGGTCACGAAAACCTCACCATGCTGGAAGGGGCTCATGGTTCCTGGATCGATGTTGAGGTAGGGATCGAACTTTTGCAGAGTGACGCGAAGCCCGCGACTCTCCAGGAGGCAGCCGATCGACGCGGCCGCGATTCCCTTCCCCAGAGACGAAACCACGCCGCCTGTCACAAAGATGTACTTAGGCATTAAACCCCCGGAAAGACAGTCGACTGCATCATCAGCCAAAACCAAACGAAGTTGCTACCGCTGAAAAAAGTTGATTGACGCGCTCCAAATCTTCCGGAGTATCCACGCCGAGCGATTCGTATTCGGTTTCGACGATGCGGATGCGATAGCCATTTTCAAGCGCGCGCAACTGCTCGAGGCGCTCCGCCTGCTCGAGCGGCCCGACCGTCAGATCGGGATAACGCAATAGAAAGTCGCGCCGGTACACATAGAGGCCAATATGTTTGAAGAAAAGCGGCAGGCCGGTACGTCCATCGCGCTCGTATGGAATCGGACAGCGCGAGAAATAGATGGCGTCGTTCAAAAGATTGCTGACAACCTTCACGACATTCGTATTCACGATATCGGTGGGGTCGACAATGCGCTTCTTGAGAGTGCCCATGGAAACAGAATCGTCTCCGTGCACGGAGAGAATGGCGGCGTCGATCGCTTGCGGGTCGATCAGCGGCTCGTCGCCTTGAATATTGACGTAGAGGGCGAATTGTTCGGAATCCGCGATCTCGGCCAGCCGATCCGTGCCGGAAGGATGATCGTCACGGGTCATGCGCACGCGCCCGCCAAATTGACGAACGGCGGCGGCAATACGCTCATTATCGGTGGCGACCAACACGTCATCCAGGTAACGCGACTCGCGAGCACGCTCATAGACGTGCTGCAACATCGGTTTTCCAGCGAGAGAGGCGAGAGCTTTTCCGGGGAATCGGGAGGAGGCAAATCGGGCTGGGATTACACCCAGTATCCGCTTCGGCACGTTTGAGTATAGCACGCAAAAACGGGCTCAGCGCCGGATTTGGTAGTGCGCTTCCAGAGGGATTGTTCACCGACTGTGGGACATTAGGCAGGGTGAGAGCACGAACCGCGACGCTTGCAGGATGTGGCGACGATCGCCGCCATCTACAACCAGGGTATTGAGGACCGTGTGGCTACATTCGAAACACGCCTCCGAACGGCCGAGGATATTCGGTGCCTGGTTCGACGGCCGGCATCCAATGCTGCCGTCGAGCAGGAAGGCCGGATTATCGCGTTTGCCGCGACGTTCGATTATCGTCCCCGGGCCTGCTATGCAGGGATCGCAGAGGTCTCAATTTATGTTGAGCGCGAATTTCGGGGCCGAGGGGCCGGGCGCGTAGCTCTGGTGCATCTGATCGAGTTGGCCGAAGCCGGTGGTTTCTGGAAATTGCTGTCTCGCGTTTTTCCAGAGAATCACGCCAGCCGAGCGCTGATCCGTTCAGTGTTTCCGGGAGGCGGAGACTAAGAAACACGGTTAGCCAGGATAGGCATGTTGAAGGACGTGGTCTTCGTGGAGCGTGTGATCTCGGCGAATTTGCAGAGAATCCCTCAGCATGGTTATGCCGAGCTGACAAGTTTTCGAAGATTCTCGACTGCGAAGCGGCTGATGTCGAACATGCCACGGGCGAGATCATGACCAGCGCCTTCGATGGCGATGAGTTCGGTTCGCGCAGGGACGAGTTGAATGGCTGAACGCATTTCTTCAATAGAGCCGAATGGATCGGTACTGCCGTGAAGGAAGAGCGAGGGAATTTGGAGGCTGGGGAAATGAGCGGTACGAAGCTCGGTTGGCTTTTTAGGTGGATGGAGAGGATAAGACAGCAGGAGCAAAGCGTCGCAGGCGGCAGGCTCGTCCGCAGCAAGAATAGTGGCCTGGCGACCTCCGTAAGAATGACCGCCGAGGAAGAGCGGACCGGTACTCAAAGAACGCAGGGCCGCAACTGCGGCTTGCAAACCGGCGCGATCCTCAGCGGCTGATTTGGGCAAAGGAGGGCCAAACGGGCGGCGCTGGCGAAAAGGCAGATCGCAGCGCAAGACCAAATAACCGGCGGAAGAAAATGCAATTGCCACCGCAATCAGCAGAGGCGTGTTGCAATTGGCGCCGGCGCCGTGAGTGAGGATCAGGGCGGCGCCCGTGGATTCGAACGGGCGATGGAGAAAACCGCGAACTGAACCTTCCGTGAATGGACTTACCTCCCCGAGGTGAGTGGCACCACCATTTCGCATAGTTTTATCGTGCTATATTCCTACCCTGGGTATACGGATGCGAACAATTCAGTGGGCATTGATGACGGTGGCAGTCTCAGGCGCAATTTTTTCGATGACGGGTTGCGCGACTTCGATGCATAGCCCGACCGAGAAGTACATTCTGGTCGCTACCAATACAAAGCTTCCGTATTGGCAAGCCGCTCTATCAGGGCTGAACGCGGCATCTACGGAGATGAAGGTCAAGGCAGAGATGGTGGGCCCTGAGACGTACGATCCGAAGGCTGAGCACGACGACTTTCAAAAAGCGGTAGCGCAAAAGCCGTCCGGCATTCTCGTTTCGGCGGCGGATGCGAGCGTGATGGCTCCGGATATCGACGCTGCGCTGCAAAAGCAGATTCCCGTGATCACGATGGATTCGGATGCTCCGGACAGCAAGAGACTGTTTTTTGTGGGCACGGACAATTACAACGCAGGAACGCTGGGCGGGCATCTGACTTCCAAGCTCATTAATGGCAAGGGAAACGTGGTTATTTTTACCATTCCCGGTCAATCGAATTTAAAAGATCGACTGCACGGCTATCAGGATGCCTTCGCAGAACATCCGGAGATCAAAGTTACTCAAGTGGTAGACATGCGCGGCGATCCTACGGTGGCATTCGATACCGCGACGCAGTTGCTGGCCAGCAAAACCAAGGTGGATGCTTTTGTTTGCCTGGAAGCGATCTCGTGCCCTGAGGTGGGAGAAGTGGTCAACCGAGCGAATATGGGCGGCAAAGTAACCATTGTGGCGATGGACACGGATCAGCGAACGACGGACTGGATTCAGAAGAACATCATCTCGGCGACGATTGCACAGAAGCCTTACACGATGGCGTATTACGGGACCAAGCTACTCGACGACGTACACCATTCCGGCCCGGCGGTGCTTAGCAAGAATTGGGCACAGTCGGCCACGGCTCCCCTTCCGAGGTTTGTCGATACGGGATCGTTCATCGTGGACAAGGGAAACGTGGACGAGTTCTTGAAGCAGAACAAGGCCGCTACACCTAATCAGTAGGAGGAAGGGCATGATAGAACTACAGGAGGTACGCGCGACCGGTGACTGCCCTGGTTCCACAGCTTTGCCTCCGCACGGTTATTCTGGGCGTTTCCTTAGCCGTCACGACGGCGACCGCGCAAACACCTGATTGGACCTCGCGGCCGACCCCGAGCCCAGCAGAGCAGGAGAAGTTATTAAACGGGATGCGGCAATATGCCGCGGGATATCTTTCGAACCTGCCGAATTTTATCTGTCTCCAAATCACACAGCAATTTCAGGCCGGTAAGAAGGCCAATCACTGGCACAAAGGCGACAGCTTGACCTCGCGACTCGTGTTCAACGAAGGCCGGGAGGAACGCACGCTACAGCGCATCAACGAGAGACCGATTAGGCCGGGGACGCGGCCGGGACGCACCCCGCTGACTACTGAAGGTGAATTCGGAATCTTGCTGAGCCAGGTTTTTGGGGAGAGCAGCGAGGCGTCCTTCCTATGGAATGGATGGGATGCGATCGACGGTAGGGAAGTTGTGGTTTTCGATTATTCCATCGATAAGAATCATTCCACGCTGAGCCTTAGCCTGAGCGACCTGGCGCGCGCGGTTGTTCCTTATCACGGCTCCGTGTACGCCGATCCGGTCAGCGGCGCGGTGTGGCGTATTACGAACAGCGCTTCGGATATTCCGCCCGAGGTGCAGACAAAGAGTATTTCAACCACGATTGACTACGGAGAAGTCGCAATCGCGGGGGCGACTTACCTTTTACCCACGCAGGCGACGGTGTTGTTGTCGACAGGATCGAGCAATATACGTAATCAAATGCAGTTCACCGGCTATCGAAAATTCGAGGCGGACTCAACGATTACCTACGATTCCGACCGCGGCGATAGCAGCGCTGAGACGCGAAAGCCGAACGACCGCGAAAATCCACCGAATCCGTAAGGGCAGGGTTCAATTTCACCAGAATGCGCTCGCCCTCAAATCGCTGCTAAAGTAAATCTGTGATATCGCGAAGCAGAATCGCGCGACTTCTATGAACCCGGGGGTGGTGGCTGTTCACGGCTTTACGCCACGGGAGCATGCGACCGACTCGGTCGAGCCCCTGCAGGCCCGCATAGCCGAGTTGGAAGGCGTGGTTGGCAAGCTGGAAACTCGTCTTTCCGGCTATGAACAAGCATTTTTTGGAAACCCTGTTCCGGCGATTGTATACGACCCGCTTTCCCTTGGCATTCTGGAGGTAAATGACAGCGCACTGGCGCTGTATGGTTATGGGCGGCAGGAAATTCTGCATCTGAACTTGATGGAGCTGTTTGCTCCTGACGGATACCGCAATGAAGCCGAGCTGCTGAAGGAGTTAGCCAAACCCCTGAACGCGATCGGTCCCTTCGCTCATCTCAGCGTCTCTAAACAGGAACTTCTCGTAAGCATGGTGTGCTTCAGCTTCGAGATGAAAGGCGCGGATGCCCGAGTCGTAATGATTCAGGACGAAACGGCGCGCCACATGGCCGAAGAAGCGTTACGGCGCAGCGAGGAGCGGTTCCGGGAACTCTTTGAGAACGCTAACGACGTGATTTTTCTGCACGATCTGAAGGGAAAGATCATCGCCGTGAACCGGGCTGCCGAGTACCTGACCGGATACTCGCGGACAGAGGTCGTGGGCCAAAACGTTGAGGAGCTGGTGGCCCCGGAAGCGCGCCACCAGACGCAAGATAGCATTCGAGCGCATTTAGGCGGCAGCGCTACGCAGCATTACGAGCTTCCGATACTTTCGAAATTTGGAACTCGGCGCTTTCTCGAGGTCAGCACGCGAATTATTTATCGTCGCGGACATCCCGTGGGGATTCAGGGCATAGGACGCGACATTACTGAACGCAAACAGGCGCAGCAGAGACTGCTCGAATCGTCGCGTGAGTTGCAGGAGAAAAATGAAGAGCTGAGCACTGCACTTCAACTTGCCCGCGAAGTGACGCAGCTGAAAGAACAATTCCTGGCCAACACGTCACACGAACTGCGAACCCCGATGAACGGCATCATGGGGATGGTGAATCTGCTCAAGAATACCGAGCTGACGTCTGAGCAGCGGGAATATGCCGAAGCGGTCAGCCAATGCTCGAACGATTTGCTGACGATCATTAACGATCTTTTGGATCTTTCTCAAATCGACGCCGGACGGCTTTCGCTCAGCGATGAGGCATTCGATATGCATGAGAGCGTAAGGGCGGTGGTGAAGCTGCTAAGGCTGCGCGCGCATGCCAAAGATTTAGTACTCAAATACGAAATAGATGAACGTCTGCCGACTCATATTCGCGGCGACAGTGTCCGCTTTCGTCAAATCCTCACAAATTTGATTGCCAATGCGATTAAATTCACCCCTGGAGGCGGAGTTTACATCCGGCTGACATTGTGCCCCAGTGAAGACCGCCTTTGCTGCCAGGTTATCGATTCGGGCATTGGCGTCGAGGATTCCGTTCGGGCTCGTATTTTCGAAGCATTCTTTCAGGCCGACGGCACCACGCGCCGGCGGTATGGCGGGACGGGGCTAGGGTTGACGATCAGCAAGCAACTGGTTGAGATCATGGGCGGAGAGATAGGGACGTACAACAATGATCCGGGGCCCGGTGCGACTTTCTGGTTCGAATTGCCATTCCGTAAGCCGGGCGGGGCCAATGTCGAGCCTGCTTGCGCTGATTGAATTACGTGTTTGGGGTTAGCTCCAATCACGCCTTCCTGCTTCTTCTTCTGGGAATTGTGGCCATCTATTCCGAGTTGATCTGGCCGGGCCGAATCGTGCCGGGAATCTCCGGGTGCGCGGCAGCAATTGCGGGCGCATATTCACTGTGGCGGAACTCGCCGACACCGGCCGGTCTTGTGCTTACAGGGCTAGGGCTCAGTTTATTTGTTTTAGAAGCTAATTGGCGTGTGAATCTGGCTTCAGGCGTGCTGGGGACGCTGTTTCTGACAGCGGGGGCTTGTCTCCTGTTTTCGCCCCCAGATCAGATCTCACCCATATTGGCGATTCCGTGTTGCCTTCTGTTTGGCGCGGTTAGCGGGTTTCTTGCGCACGCCGCCAAGCGGGCTCGGCGAAGCAAGTGGTCCGATATAGGGGCTAAAAATAAAACGGAACTTTCAAGACTTTAGATCGTAAAGCGATGCAGGAGTCTTTATGCGCCAAGCTCTTCTGATTTCGGTTCTCCTCGCCGGCTCGACGGCTGCTTTCGCGAGCGTGGATGAAGGTTTGCTCGCGCTTGTTCCACCGGGCGCGAAGCTCATTACCAGTGTCGATGTAAGCCAAGCCAAGAATTCGCCGTTTGGGCAATACATGTTGAACCGGATCAACAGCGGAGATCAGAACCTAGAGGAACTTATAAAGCAAACAGGCTTCGACCCCCGCCGGGACCTGCAGGATTTCGTCTTTGCCAGTCCGGGCCCGAGCAGCGGAGTAGCGCAGTCTAAATTTGCGCTTCTGGTGCGCGGCACTTTCGATACGAGCCGCATCGAAGCAAGCGCAAAATCGAAGGGCGCTTCCATTCAGAATTATCAAGGAGTCGACCTAGTCAGCAATCCATCGGGTCAAGAGGCTCCGGCGTTCGCATTTCCAGAAGTTGGCGTGGCGGTGATTGGCGATATTGCGACGGTGCAAGAAGTTATCGCGAACCGCGGAAACGCCACGGCGCTGGATGCGGCAATGCAGCAATTGGTATCCAGCGTTAGCGCGAACGACGCTTGGTTCGCGTCTCTGATGCCGGGAAGCTACCTTGCAAAGCATGTTAAACAGGAGACGAGTCAGCCGATGCCAGGCCAAGCCCTCCAGTCGATTTTGCAATCGAGCGGCGGTATTCGATTCGGCGATACGGTTCAACTGTCGTTTGACGCTATTGCTCGATCTTCGAAAGACGCCACGTCACTTACCGACGTGATTCGTTTCCTGGGCAGCCTTGTCCAGACACAGCGTCAGAAAGACCCGCATGCCGACATCCTCGCTTCAGCTATAGATAACATGAGCCTCAGCGCTGACGGAAATGCCGTCCATGTCTCGATTTCGATCCCCGAAAGAAGTCTTGAACAATTGGCCGACTTAGGACCGAGACCTGCCGCGCGAAGGCGCCACTAAGCCCACCAGGCGACAATCGAGATCACGATACCGACTATCGCGGCAGCGGCACCGGCGAGAAACAACGGGCGCACCTTCATGAGGATGGACAGCGAAGAAAAGACGATTGAGAGTTCAAGGAAAATCTCGCCGATGTGGAAGTAATCCGCTTTCGTGCCTACCTTGTCCCTCTCTTTTTCGAACTCGTGCGCCTTGTCCTGAATGGCCGCTGCCTGATTTTTATATTTATGTTCGTCGTCAGCGTATTTTTTGACAGTTCCCGCGTCAGCCTTCAGTCCGTGTAGGGTATCTTGCGCCACCTGCGAAGTGTATCGACGGATGTCCTTGGCCTGATAATAGGCCCACTGATCTGAAGCGAACTGCTGGTTCAGCAGTTTCTCAGTGTTAAAGTGCTGCCCGAGAACGGAGACCACCGCCAGAAGGGCGGCGGTGATGGCCATAGTCCCGGCGACGGTTTTATCGAATGGATTTCGGGCATGCTGTACATGTTCTTCGACTTCTTCTTCAGCGGACATGAGGACAAGCTAGCATAGCGGCTCATTCGCTTGCATTCGCGGCATCCGCTTTGACAAGCTTTGAGATCTCACGTACGAGCCGCCGATAATTGAGATCTGAGAGCGTGCGGAACGGGAACCAGTGGCCATCGCGCCAGGAGGAATAGTACCAACGCGAGAAAATCGCCAGATCCTCTAACCGGCTGCCCGCTGAGCGCGGCCCGGCGAAGCTCTCATCAAGGCGGTCGCGCAATTCGCGATCCAGCGAGGTTGCACGAGAAACTTCAGCCGAGAAGTCGAGGGTCAGAGGTTCCTGCCAATAACCTTCCAGCATCGGCCATAGTCTAAACTGACGCATCGGAACTGCACGCGTGAGGGCTACTCCGTTGAATTGCCGAATCTCTGCGATTGCTTCGTCTCGCGCCGCAGCGGCAGCTTTCATTTTTTCGATTCGCTTATGTATTTGCGCGGCGTGCTCGAAGTCGGTTTGATCCGCCGCCCGATCCCGCGCAGTGGATAGAACAGCAATGGGGCTGCGGCCGTTCGTGCCTAGAAAATCTACAAGTCGCTGAATTTCGGTCGCATATTCTTGGGGCGTAACGGCGCATTGGCAGGGGCGGAGACACTGATTCATTTCGCCATAGATACAACCTGGATGGTCTGGCGTAGGCGCCAGAGTGTCGGTACACCGGCGTATCTGAAAGAGCGCCAGCACTTCCTCTTCATACTGCTGAGCGACATCGCGGCTGTAGAACGGGCCCGAAGAGCGGTTGATTTCGACGTGTAATACGGTTGACGATTGAGATGCGAGGAAACGGATCGCCGGACAGCAAGCCAACAAACCAGGGCATCCGTAGCTTCAGCCGGGTTAAATAATCCGCAGGAAAATGCGCTTTCATTAAGGCGTAGATCAAAAGAGAGCTTTCGAGCCGCGACCCGGTCGACCAGCATTCAACTGAGGCTAGATTCGCCCGAAGCCTTCCCAACAAGGTCTGTGGTCCGCTATAGGAAGATACAAGCAGACGCGATAGGCGGCGTGAGAGATTTGCGGACCAGCCTATATGGGGTTGTTTCCCGAGAGCCTTCAAGAGGTAAATGCCGGAGGCACTGGGAAGGACCGCTATCCGCTCCCGAAGATCGGCTGCGCGTGGGTCGAGACTGACAGGCGTGGGGACTCTCACAGGGCAGATGAGACGAGTTCCACTTGAATTGTACAGATCGAATTGTAAGGGCCAGGCTGCGTTTTCATGAATCTAAATGAGGCCAGGTACTTGACAGCAATCCCGCTCAGTCTAGAATAGGTGTTATTTCGCTATGCAGGGTTGTCAGCACGAGCGAACCGAATTCCTCTACCGCCGCGACGGTGTCGATTACGTTCGTTGTCTAGATTGTGGGCAGGTCTTCGAGTCAGAGGACCTGGATACCGTTCCGGTTTACGACGAGGAGGAAGAAAAGCCTAGAAAACGCCGGTAAAGGCAGAGGGTATTTGCGGAAGGCTATGCGCGTTCGCATGAGATCCTTAAGCAACTAGGCGGTGCCTAATCTGACTCGCGTTTCGCTTCAAGAAAGAACCGCTCTCAAAAGTCCGCTTCGCATTGTCTCAATCGGCGGCGGCACTGGTCTGTCTACCCTTCTTTCCGGGCTGAAAAAGCATGCTCGCGGCGTGCAGGACCGTCCTGAGCCGGGGAGTCCGGTGGTCGAGATTACCGCGGTTGTCACGGTAACGGACGATGGGGGCAGTTCAGGCCGGCTGCGGCGCGATTTCGACATTCTTCCCCCCGGCGATATTCGCAACTGCATGACCGCGCTGTCGGAAGATGAAGGTCTTCTCTCACAGCTTTTTCGATACCGGTTTGCCAGCGGCCGAGGCTTGAAAGGGCACAGTTTCGGAAACCTATTTCTGACGGCGATGCACCAGATCACCGGGGACTTCGCGCATGCCGTGAAGCTGTCTTCTGAGATTCTGGCGATTCGGGGACGGATTTTTCCCGCGACTTCGGCGAACGTCACGCTGGAGGCATTCTTGAACGACGGCTCCGTGGTGCGGGGTGAAAGCAAAATCAGCAAGAGCCGCCTCCCGATAGAGACGATCCGTTTGCGCCCGGACGATTGCAAGCCTTTGCCGGAAACGCTGGATGCTATCGGCAGAGCGGATTTGATTACGCTGGGACCGGGATCTCTGTATACCAGCGTAATTCCCAACATTTTGGTGAGGGGCATAGCGGAGGCGATCAAGCGCTCCCCTGCCCTGAAGGTTTATTTCGTAAACCTGATGTGGCAGCCGGGAGAAACCATCAAGTTCGCAGCGTCGCAACACGTTGAGGCCATACACATACACGCTAAACATCGTCTGATCGATTGCGTCGTTCTCAACATCGGGAGCATCCCTCACGCTCTGAGGCGTAAATACGCCAGAGCAAACGTGAAACCCGTGCAGAACGATTTCGACAAACTGGCGGAATTGGGCCTTAAAGTAGTAACTGCCGATTTGGTGGGTGACGTCGCCGTTGTTGGCGATCGGGTACGCCATAACCCGGGCGCGCTCGCGGAAGTCGTAATCGATTTGGCTAGCCGGTCACGCGCCCACCAGGTAAGAAGAGACGCAATCACCGCACAACGTAAACGATTGAGATGAGAGAAAACGTCACGGTCGTGATTCTGGCCGCCGGGCTAGGAACACGGATGAAATCGAACAGAGCTAAAGTTTTACACGAGGCTGGAGGCGACACGCTCCTGAACCACGTGATTCGCGCCGCGCTGCACGTGGCACCGGCGGAACGCATTTTCGCAGTGATCGGACATCAAGCTCAGAGCGTTCGCGAAAGCGTCACAGTTCCCGGGATCCGTTTCGCCGAGCAGAAAGAGCAAAAGGGCACGGGCCATGCAGTTATGTGCGCACGCCAGGCAAACGGTTCTGAGCAGGGGCAGCTGCTAGTCCTGAATGGCGATGGGCCATTGCTGAAACCCGCGACACTGGAAGCGCTGCTCGAGCGGCAGCGGCAGGGTGATGTGGCCGCGGCTGTCGTCACAACGGAAATGGCCGATCCGACGGGCTACGGACGCATCCTGCGCGATTCCCAGGGAATGATCGCCATGATCGTGGAACAGAAAGCAGCGCTTCCCGAGCAGCTCGAGATCCGCGAAGTGAATCCGGGCTTGTATTGCTTCGATGCTTCGCTCTTCTGGCGGCATATCGATGAAGTACTTCCTAACAATCCAGCCAAAGAATACTATGTGACGGACATGGTAGAAATTTTGAGGCGTCAGGGCCACACTGTGGCGCCCTTGCTGATTTCAGATAACACCGAGTTGCTGGGCATCAATACACGGGTAGAACTGGCAATCGCGGATAAAATCCTACGCGGCAGGAAAGCAAATGAGCTGATGCTGTCGGGTGTAACGATAGAAAACCCGGACAGCGTCACGATCGATGTCGATGTAGAAATCGGGATGGATACGCTCATCGAAAGCCATGTTCAACTGCGCGGACGCACTCGCATTGGTTCGAATTGCCATGTTGGGACAGGCTCGGTCTTGCGCGATTGCGAAATCTCAGATGGAGCTGAGATTCTTCCGTATGTGATGGCCGAAGCCTCATCCGTGGGCCGTAACGCGCACGTAGGCCCATTCACGCGGCTGCGGCTGGACGCCCAAGCCGGGGAAGAAAGCCACATTGGAAACTTTGTCGAACTGAAAAAGACCAAGTTAGGTAAAGGTTCGAAGGCGAGCCATCTGGCGTATTTGGGCGATGCGAACATCGGATCGAACGTGAATATCGGAGCCGGAACAATTACCTGCAATTACGACGGGCAAAGAAAGCATCCCACCAATATCGCTGACGATGTGTTCGTAGGCAGCAACTCGACGCTGGTTGCCCCAGTAACGATTTCGGAAGGCGCTTACGTAGCTGCCGGATCAACCATCACGAAAGATGTGGAATCCCATTCGCTGGCGATTGGCCGGGCTTACCAGGTTGACAAACCAGGCTGGGCAAAACGGCGACGCGGCAAAGGGTAATTACGAAGGCCGCGGAGGTCGAGTGGAGGGTTGAAGCTGAACTTCGAGCGCGACATCGCCTTGGTCGAGATGCTGGTAGCGTACCGTCACGCGAGTTTTCATCCTGAGAACGGATTTATTCATCTTTGTCTTGGCAGTTATCAAAAACGTTCGATGCTCGGGAGGATGGCCTACAGGCGTCCGTGAGACGGTGATTTGCGAATCGCTCAGCGCGGTGACGGCTCCCCCAAAGAACTGGGATTTTGGAGCCGCTTGCCGGGGCAAGGGAGGATTCTCGGGTGTTTGCGCGAGAATCCACACGCTCCACAGAAGCAGAGCCGCGAGCAATCGCGCTACTTTAGACCGCATAATTGAGATTGGAAATGTGACTTTACCTGTGTAGCACAAACCATAAGTGCTTTGACGCAGATCGCCTATAAAACGGTACCCGGGTGATACAAATTAGGGATTCTCAATTCACCAATTGCGATTAATTCACCTGAATACGACAAAGCTCTGACAAATGGCGCTCCCGGATGAACAACAAATGGTGAGGTCCGGAAATCTCGTCCTTGCCGTATCTGTGCTTCGACGGACAAATCGAAATACTCGGCCGGGAAGCGTGTCAGCAAGCGAGCGGACGGAATAACAGCGTCCGCGAGGCGGCCAGCAGCGGCCAGTTCCGCCAAGTCGTCCAGAGTTCTCGCCTGCTCGAGCGTGAATTCTCCGACCTGGGTGCGCCGGAGACTGCTAAGGAGCGCGCCGCAGCCCAGACGCTGCCCTAAATCGTGCGCGAGGCTGCGGATGTAGGCGCCGGCAGAGCAAGTCACGCGGATGACGACTTTGCCTGCTGACACGCTTTCGATCTCCAAATGCTTCACCTCAACCTCGACTGCCTTCAGTTCGACCGTGGATTTGCCTTCGAGTCAGTTTATAGGCCGGCACGCCATTGATCTTCTTCGCTGAAACGGGCGGGGGGGTTTGCAAGAACCTTCCACGAAACTGCTCCAACGCGGAGTAGATAATCTCTGCATTTGCCGGCGGCGGAATGCCGGTTGCGGTAACTACCCCTTCCGCATCATAGGTGTCGGAGAATATTCCGAAGGTAATTTCAGCACAGTATGTCTTGTCTTCGCCATTGAAAAACCGTGCCAGACGTGTTGCTGTCCCGGTGACCAGGACGAGCAAGCCTGTAGCCATGGGATCCAGCGTGCCGAGATGTCCGACGCGTTTTGTGTTCGCTAATCTGCGCCATCGATTGACTACATCATGGCTGGTGCAACCGGCAGGTTTATCGACGAGAACAAGGCCGTTCATAGAGAAGTTTCAAGGAATCGCAATACAGGGACGCTAGGTTAGTCTGATAATTACGGGTTCTTCCATGACACTACGCGACAGAACCCGAAGCAGCGAGGACTAGCAGCACTTGGAAGAAGAGGTACTGGGAAAAGCATACGACTCACGCCTGATGCGGCGGCTCCTTACATACATGAAGCCGTACAGGGCGGTAGTGGCAGCTTCCTTGGCGCTACTGCTGGTCGATTCTCTTCTCCAGATTATCGGACCTCTATTGACGAAGCTGGCCGTGGACCGGTATCTGGTACCCGTACCACATTCGCGCCTATTTCCGTTTCTGGACAACTGGTTGTCACACAATGCGTGGACGGGACTGTCACAGTTAGCGGGCTTGTACTTCGCAGCGATCGTGTTGGGCTTCTTTTTTGATTTCGGCCAAACGTATTTAATGCAGTGGACCGGACAGAAAGCCATGTTCGATCTGCGGCGACAGTTGATGGAGCACCTGCAAACTCTGGATGTAGCTTATTACGATAGAAATCCCGTCGGGAGGCTTGTCACTCGCGTTACAACCGATGTGGATGTGTTGAACGATCTGTTCGCATCAGGATTAATCACTATTGTGGGCGACATTCTGATGCTGTCCTTCGTGATCGTCGCGATGCTTCGATTAAGTCCGGGAATGACGGGTTTGATGTTGGCGGTGATGCCGGTGGTGGTGCTGGTTACGGTGCAATTCCGCCGCACGGCATCGCAGAGTTATCGACGAATCCGGGTGGCTATCGCGAGGATCAATGCCTACCTCCAGGAGCACGTTGCCGGCATCGCGGTCTTACAGTTATTTAATCGGGAAGAACGCAGCAGGCGAGAGTTTGAAAATATTAACCGCGATCACATGCTGGCATTCAAAGATTCGATCACGGCCTATGGATGGTTCTATCCGGTAGTTGAATTTCTGGGCATGCTGGCGTTGGCACTGCTGTTGGCTTATGGCGGATTTCGCATCCGGCAAGGAGCACTGACGCTGGGCGTTCTGATCGCGTTCTTCCAATACGGGCTGCGATTCTTTCGTCCGATTCAAGACCTGAGTGAAAAATACAACATCCTGCAAGGCGCGATGGCCGCTTCGGAACGGATCTTCAAGCTGTTGGATACGCGAGGCGCACATCGTCTCGCCTGCGGCCACTGCAACGTTCCCGCCAGGGCCCCTGGACATTGAGTTCGATCACGTCTGGTTCGCCTACAACAACGAAGACTGGGTGTTACGCGATGTCACTTTCCGCGTTGCTCCCGGCGAGACAATCGCCGTCGTCGGTCATACGGGCGCTGGAAAGACTACCCTGACGAATTTGTTGCTGCGCTTCTACGACGTGCAGCGCGGAGCCATTCGGGTCGGCGGGATTGATGTTCGGGAAGCCGGGTTAATTGATCTTCGGCGACGCTTCGGGATTGTGCTGCAAGATCCATATCTCTTCACGGGAACGGTCGATACAAACATCCGGCTCGGCACTCCGGGCATTACACAAGCGGACGTCCGCGTTGCTGCCGAACAGGTAAATCTGCTGGATTTCATCGGAGAATTGCAGGACCGGTTCGATACCCGGGTTCGCGAGCGCGGCAACGGCTTCTCCACGGGTCAGAAACAGCTGATCAGCTTCGCGCGGGCGCTGGCCCATAATCCGCAAATCTTAGTTCTGGATGAGGCGACCTCTAGCGTCGATACCGAAACAGAGATGCGGGTTCGCGAAGCTCTGACGAGACTCGTTTCCAATCGAACCTCGCTGGTCATCGCGCACCGGCTTTCGACCATTCAGCGGGCCGACCGGATCATTGTGATGCATAAAGCGCAGTTACGGGAGATGGGCACGCATCAGGAACTGCTGGCGCGCCGCGGGATTTATTGGAAGCTGTATCAGTTGCAGTACAAGGAGCAGGAGATTGAGCGCAGAGAGGAACTTGCGCCTCAGCAACGCTAAACCGGTTCGGAGATATTTGCTTCCATCGACTTTTGACGCCGTGACCGCTGCAACCTTGCTTTTTAGAGCCGCGTCTGGCACATTTGGCGGTAGTCTGCTTTGACAATGACGTATCATCAAACGCGAACACTTTACGCACATAGTTCATGCATCGATCTCCTCTGGCTCACCGTTCCGCGTGCGCGGTTTTCAGCCTATTCTTTTCGATGGGCGGCTTCGCTCCGGGACAGCAGCAAAGTCAAAAGGCTTCGAAGTTACCGTATCCCGAGAAGCTGACCTATCGCGTCGAGTGGCGCCTCATCACCGCGGGCGCCGCCACGGTCGAGCTTTCGCACGCCACTCCGGATGACTGGCAAACCAGTCTGAATATCGAGAGCGCTGGTCTAGTAACTAGATGGTATAAGGTATTGGACAACTACAAAGTAACTAGCGATGAGAAATTCTGCGCCGCAAGTTCCATGCTCGACGCGCAGGAGGGGAAGCGCCACACGGTAACGCGCTTGACCTTCGAAAATACACGGCACAAAGTGGAATACGACGAGCGGGATCTGCTGAAGAACTCTACCGAGAAGAGAGAACTGGACATTGCGCCTTGTACGTACGACATCGCCGGAGCTATGGAAGCACTTCGGAATATGAATCTGCAGCCGGGCAAATGGGCCACTCTTCCCGTGACGAATGGCAAGAAGATGGCCTATGCCAAAGTTGAGGCGCAAGCAAAAGAGAGCGTACCGCTTCCAACAAAAACCTACCAAACCACCCGTTACGAGGCGTTCTTATTCGATAACGTGCTGTACAAACGAAAGGGACGCCTACTGATCTGGATAAGCGACGATCCAGATCGAATTCCGGTTCAATTGCGGCTGCAGATGGGCTTCCCCATTGGCAACGTCACGGTAACGCTCGAAAAACAAGAAAAGATGTAGCGGGCACTGCGCGCAACCTCGAGGGAGGCCAGTGCGTCATCATATTGAATATGAAGTTCCGTCTCAGTTCAGTGAGCGCACGGGGCATTGGATGGCCCTTGCGCGGGATCCTGGCGGCGCTTTGTTTCGCAGTGGCGCTGCAGGCCCAGATGCAAATGAACGTGCAGCAGTTGGCCGATTTTGTACGGTCGGAACTGGCCCTCCATCAGCACAGCGATAAACAGATCGCTGCCTATATCAAGAAGCTTCAACTCACTGAAAAGCTCACGGACAAGACGATTCTCGATCTGGAAGCGCAAGGTGCTGAGCCAAAGACCGTCCAGGCGCTGCAGGAACTACGGGACCAGACTGCGGCAATGAAACCGCCGGCACACGAGGCGACGTACTCGCCTGCGACAGCGCCGGATAATACACTCACTGCCGGTCCGGCAACAGCGACGCTGAGCACCAACGCACCACCAATTCCGCCGCCGAGTTCGGTTAGGCAGCAGCAGATTCTGGATCTCATCAAGCAGTATGCGATGTCTTATTCGCAGAATCTCCCGAACTTCATGTGCGTTGAGGTCATGCGCCGCTATGTAGATCCGAACGCGGGCGACCATTTCCGTAGCATCGGCAACGTATTGACGCGAGTCAGCTATAACGAAGGACGGGAGGACTACAAGGTCTATTCGATCAATGGCCACTACGAAGAGACCACGATTGAAAAAGCAGCAGGTAGCGGCGGGGCGATTTCTACCGGCGAATTTGGCAGCATGATGCGGGAGATCTTTGAGCCGCGCAGCGAGGCGGAATTCGCTTGGGATCACTGGGGCAACATACGGGATAGGCGAATGGCTGTCTTTAGCTTTTTTATCGATAGCGGACACTCGAATTATTCGATCACTTACAGTGCCGGTCCAGGCGACGAGCAGCGCATCATAACCGCCTACAAAGGCCTGGTCTACGCGGACGAGAACACGGGCGAGATTTCTCGCATCAGATTCATAGCGATCAATATTCCGAAAAGCTTTCCAGTAAACCAAGCGGAAGAAATTCTCGACTACGATGTTGTTCAGATCAGCGGCGCGCCGTACGTTCTTCCGATGGCGGCGAAACTGTATATGACTGCAGGGCGCGAAAAATCGAAAAACGAGCTCGAGTTTCGAAGTTATCGGAAGTTCGATACGGGTTCAGTGATCACGTATGGGAAGAATGAGATACCACCTTCCGACATACCGCCGCCATTGCCCGCTAGCAAGACCGAGGAACAACCCGCCACCAGCGCGCCGCAGGCTGCCAAACCCGCAGGCACTAACTCCGCATCTGGTTCAAGTTCCACTCCCTGGTGGGCTGCACCAGTCGCGCCCCCACCGCCTAATAAGCCTCCGCAATAGCGGCTAGCGTGCGCTCCAGCGCACTAGAGCGATTGTCTTCCTCAACGGCGATCACGTGGGAGGCAGATCCCATGGGACGCCAACGCGCGAACATCCGCTCGCACGCGTAACCCGTGAAGACAGAAACGAGCGGTACTCCCGCAGCGGCTGCGACGTGCTGCCCCGCGGAATCATAGCCGACGTACAACTTGCTTTGCAGGATATGGCTGGCGAATGAGGCGTAGCTCCCGTTATGCAGATGCAGGTTTACAGGCGTCCCCAGCCGCGCTTGTAACGCATCCGCGCGTTCCCCTTCCGCCCCGCCTGCACCACGATCCAAGAGAACCCGCCGGCCGCTGCGCAGCAATTCAGAGAGAACCTCAAACTCAAAATGATCGTCTAAACGCTTGTTCGGATTGTCTCCCACACCCCAACTCACCGCAACCTCAGCAATGGCCTCCTGGCGCACCGGCGCAACATAAGGCTGCGGCGCCGCTACATCGAACACTTCACTGAGCCATTCCGCGGCAAGCTGTGGCAGAGTAGCATACGTTTCGCCACCGAAAGCGCGACTTTCAAAAAAGAAATAGCGAGCATCATCGCAGACCGGAATGAGCCCAAGCTGTGTGAGACGCGAATCCGGATCAATAACGATCGCGCCTGGTTCACTGACTGCCACCTGTAACTCGGCGGCCGCCAGTAGCCGATCTCGAAGCAAGCTCGAGCGTCCGTACATCACGGAGATAGGTGTAATTCTCGGATCTGCCGCGAACATCTCAGCGTTCTTCGCGGGCCCGACGAAGCAGATCTCGGCATTCGGAAAACGTTCTTTTGCCGCCGCCAATGCGACGCTCGTGACCGCGACATCTGCTCCCAACGTCACTCTAGAGAGAACAAACACGCGTTGCACTTCCCCGCCCGGAAATCGCCGTACCTGGCGCACTCTTCTGTAACGCAGAAGCAAATCTTCGGCGTTGTATTCCGGAAGGCTCCGCGAAATCACGTGTGCGAACAGACGGGCATATATTTCGCACAGCGAAGGCTCGAACAAATCGCTCAACGGTTCGATGACAATTCCGAACAGTGCTCGCGTCGCAGCCCGCGCTAGAAATTCGTCTTCATCGTCTAAGGTGCGCTCAATCAGCGCGTCGAGCGCCCGCGCCGGCCAACTCCCATAGCTTAAGCACGAATCGAGGATATCGTGCGCCAGTTCAGTCGCCGGTATACTTGCCAATCAAAAGCCTCAATTTATCCTTAACCGGCTGCGGAATGGCAGCTCGATCCGTTATGATGGCATGCTTCAACGCGGAACCGCACCTGCACGTTCGTGTAGCCGGCATCGCGTCGACGACATGCCGAACCAGCTTGCACGCGTTTCCGGCGTTTTGCGTGAGGTTTTGAATGATCTGGTCCACGGTGACCGCATGGTGCTCTTCATGCCAGCAGTCGTAATCGGTCACCATCGCGATGGTTACATAGCAAATCTCAGCCTCCCGCGCCAGCTTCGCTTCCTGCAGATTGGTCATGCCTATGACATCCATTCCCCAGGCACGGTAGACGTTCGACTCGGCACGCGTCGAAAACGCCGGCCCTTCCATGCAAAGATAGGTACCCCCTACTTTGCTGTTGACTCCTACCTGACCGGCGGAATGATGCACCATGCCGGAGAGCTGCGGGCAAACGGGATCGGCAAAACTGATATGCGCTACGATTCC
Organism: uncultured Acidobacteriaceae bacterium; assembly: GCA_963795445.1. Classification (GTDB taxonomy): domain Bacteria; phylum Acidobacteriota; class Terriglobia; order Bryobacterales; family Bryobacteraceae; genus Bog-105. The sequence continues at coordinate 110,627 of CAWCHX010000020.1, forward strand.
ATCGCCGAAAAAGGTGGAGATCCGGCCGCGCGTGCGGT
>CAWCHX010000021.1:0-34358 GCA_963795445.1 uncultured Acidobacteriaceae bacterium
CGAAGAACTGATCCGGGATCACAAAATCCAGCGGCGCATGTTCTTTTTTCAGAGAGCCGACGGCGCTGAGCGAGAGAATCCGTTCCACGCCGAGCATCTTCATGCCAAAAATATTGGCCCGAAAGTTCAACTCGGATGGCGAGATCCGGTGTCCTCGACCATGCCGCGCCAGGAATGCGACCTCTTTGCCATCAAGGCGCCCGACAATATAAGCGTCTGAAGGCTCGCCAAACGGCGTATCCAGGCGCACCTCCTCCTGCGCTTCAAATCCAGGCATTGCGTAGAGGCCGCTGCCGCCAATGATGCCAATCGTCGCCTGTTTATCCAATCGCCTCCTTTGCTCCTCGTTCCGCCGTCTACTTCTGGATCAGTTCCAGCAGCACGCCGCCAGTGGAACCGGGATGCACGAACACGTAAGAATGCCCACCCGCGCCCGCGCGCGGCTCATTCAAGAAGCGTGCGCCATCCGTCTTCAGCCGCTGGATAGCAGCCGTCAAATCATCCACACGCAAGGCGATATGGTGCAGTCCGGGACCCCGCTTTTCAATAAAGCTAGCGATGGCCGAATCCGCATCGGTGGCCTCCAGCAGCTCAATGCGTGGACCAAGAGGCGCGGAGCCGGTGGGTAGCATCGCTACTCTCACGTGCTCCACCTCCACGGTTTCGATATCGCTGACCGTCATTCCCAGCAGCTCGTAAAATCGACATCCTTGCTCGAGGCTGCGCACCGCGATACCCAAATGATCGATATCGACGCTCATCTCACAACGATCCGCCAGCTCGCATTAATCCGCCCCGCAAAGCTTCCACTGCCGTGTAAGGATCTTCCATCTTTGTGGCAACGAGATTCGCGTGGCGTTCCAGCTCCGCTCCTGAGAGCGATGCCAGCAAAGTCTCGCGAAGCATTTCCCGGAGCCGTAACGCCCAGGTCTCTGCGCGCGAGCCCTTCTTCCCATCTTTTTCGAAAACCGAACGGATCACCGCCAGAAGCTCGTCCGCGCCGTTCCCCTCGCTGGCGATCACCCGCCGAACCGGAGCCGCATTCGAGCGTTCCCCCGCGGTCCCAATACTCTGCATCGTACGAATTTCCTGTTCGAGGCGGTCGGCACCCGGCAGGTCCGCTTTGTTGATCGCGAAAACATCCGCGATCTCCATAATACCGGCCTTGATCGCCTGAACGTCGTCTCCGAGGCCGGGCACGAGAACCAGCACAGTTACATCCGCGAGCCGCGCAATAGCTACTTCATCTTGTCCCGCGCCAACAGTCTCAATGAGCACAACGTCGCGTCCGGCTGCATCCAGTAATAGCGCCAACTCCAGCGTTCCTTGTGCCACGCCACCCAGTCGGCCCCTGGTCGCCATCGATCGAATGAAGACACCCGGGTCGTCGTGGTGGTCCTGCATGCGAATCCGGTCACCCAAAATTGCGCCGTGCGAATACGGACTGCTGGGGTCGACCGCAATGATCCCTACCGTCTTTCCGCTTCGCCGCAGGGTTTTCGCAAGCTGATCGACAAGCGTGCTCTTGCCGGCTCCCGGCGGCCCCGTAATGCCAACGATCATGGCGCGGCCCGTGCACGCAAAAAGCGAGGAAATGAGATCGCGTCCAACACTGGTCTGGCCTTCTACCAAGGTCGCTGCGCGAGAGAGAGCACGCACATCGCCCGAAAGAATTCGTCGCTCAAGACTGGCAGGCGAAGACGTAATGCTCAAATTACTCTCTCAACAATTGCCGCGCAATCACCAGCCGCTGGATCTCGCTGGTGCCTTCGCCAATGGTGCACAGCTTTACATCGCGATAGAATTTCTCGACCGGATAATCTTTGATGAATCCGTAGCCTCCGTGGATCTGTAACGCCTGGTCTGCCGCGGTCACGGCCATTTCGGACGCGAAAAGCTTCGCCATGGCGGATTCCTTTGTCACCCGTTTGCCTATGTCCTTCCGTGCTCCGGCGCAATAGGTCAGCCAACGCGCGGCTTCGATCGAAGTCGCCATGTTAGACAACTTATCCTGAATAGCCTGAAACTCTGAGATGAAACGCCCGAACTGTTTGCGATGTTTGGAATACTTGAGCGCCGCCTCAAACGCCCCTTGTGCGAGGCCCACAGCCAGAGCTGCAATTGAAATTCGGCCTCCGTCCAACGTGCGCAGACTGTCTACAAAGCCTTCGCCCTGTTTTCCGAGAAGTTGAGACTGCGGTAAGCGGCAATCCGTGAACAGCACCTCGCCGGTGGCGCTGGCGCGCATGCCCAGCTTATTTTCCTTCTTGCCAACCCGGAAGCCAGGAGTTCCCTTCTCGAGGATAAACGCCGATATTCCGTGCTGGGATGCGGAGCGGTCCGTGACCGCCATTGCTACGCAAACATCCGCATACTGCGCGTTTGTGGTGAACGTTTTCCCGCCGTTGAGGACCCATTCGCCGTCTTTCAGCGTTGCGGTCGAGCGCGTCCCCGCGGCATCGGAACCCGCCTCTGGCTCGGTTAACGACCAACAACCGATCCATTCGCCCGTGGACAGTTTAGGAATGTACTTCTTTCGCTGCTCCTCGCTACCGGCCAGGAAAATATGATTCGTACACAGCGAATTGTGCGCCGCGACAATCAGCGCCACGCTCGGATCTACGCGCGCCAGTTCTTCGATGATGATGGCGTAGTCAATATAGCCAAGTCCCGCCCCGCCCAGTTCCTCAGGAAAAAGCGCTCCCATCAGACCAAGCTCGCCGGCTTTCTTGACTACCGCGAGTGGAAACGTCTGGTTCTCATCCCACTCGAGAACATGCGGCGCGATCTCCGTTTCCGCAAAATCGCGAATGGACTTTCGTAGCTGGATCTGCTCCGCGGTGAATTCAAAATCCATACTGTCGAGGGCTCGGAATCTGTCGCCAGCTTACCATTCGACGACGGATTATCGTGCCCCCACATCTCGGCAGAGAATTTGCTTGCCGACAGGCGAACAAAAAAAGAAGATACTCTGTTTATGGCACGATGTAATCGGTCAAATGAACATTCTGGATCTGCAGATCTAAGACGCCTGACCCTAGCGGCCGTTGAGGCGTAAACGCCAACTGTGCTCCAGTATGGTCCGCCGCTTCTCTGATTTGGACCGAGGTGGTATTGGCGTTAGTTAATTGCGGAGCCCACTTTTCAACTGGACTTAACGTCCAGAAGACATCCTGAGACGAAGGCGCCAGTACCATAGGCGCCGGTGGAGAACGAAAGCCGGGATATTCCAGCCGCACCGATGCGGCCTGCGGTGGATGCAGTCCGGCAATGCAGGAGAGTTCCAGGCTTTGGAAGTCCACGACGCTTTCACAGACACCTACATCCGGTACGGCGATCTTCTTTTGCCAAACGGGCGCTCGCGTCGTCACGCGATCGGTTATCGCCGTGAGATATAGCATCGTTCGAAGCGTCACAGGTTGCGATTGGATACGCTCAAAGCCCTTTGCATTGAAGAAAACGATCTGCCAGTAGCCGTCGTCTTTTTTCACAAGTTGAGAACCCACGGTCGAAAGATCTTTCTTTGAGCTCTCGTTGTCCGGTTCGAGTTTGACCTCGCCAAATCCCGTGACTGCCGTATCGGGCGGCAGACCACTGAGGCCTAGCGATAGCTCCACGCGAACAAAGCCTGGACTGGTCTGGAATCTCGTTGGATCAGGAGGTGGCCTGCGCGCGAGATCATATGCGAGATGAATTTTGGAAAAATCGATTTGCTGTTTCGCTATGCGAGCGTGAATCGCCAACATCGCCCTTCTGGATACAGGAATGGCGGACACCCCCGGCATGATGACGAATACGAATGCAACCAGCACCGCCCGGGACTGAGGTGTTCGGCGTTTCGAGTACTGCCACAGAATGATGAACCCCGCGATAGCAAGCATCAGTACAATATCGGTCCATTCCCGGAACGAATCTTGCCGGCCGTCTACAACCATTCCAACGGAATTACCGGTCTGGATTAAAAAGGACTCAGCCAGGGTGCCCAGGAAAATCAGGAACCAGGCTAAGACAAATTGCGTGAATCCGCTGGTAACAGTTGCGAGCGCGAAGGATGGCAATACGAGCAATACGCTCAACGGAATCTGCCGGAATATTAGACCTGGAATGTCCGCGAGAACGGGAAAGCCCTGCGTTCCCAGAATGAAGCAATCTGAGATGAACAACGGCACATTCAGGAACACAAGAATAAACAGAATCTTTGCTCCTAGCAGCGCTTTCCAGGAATACGGACGCGTCAACCAGAATTGCCGGTCGCCAGGCAGTACCTCCTGATAGATCAAGACCGCGATCAAATACCACCACGCAAATGTCAACAGCAGGCTAAGCAGGCTCGCGATTTGGTTGATCCGCGCCGTTTCAGGCGTAGAGATAGGCGTGTGGAGAATATCGAAAATCGCAAAGGCTGCAGTGAGCAAAAGGACAACTACAATGGGAAGCCACAGCTGCCGGACATCTTTTCGGAAAATGTGAAGAATCTGTCTCATGCGATTTGCTCTCACGCGGCCTTGCGTGCTGCCCTCGCGAGCGCAATAAAGATGTCTCGCAAGGGCATGGGACGGACAGTAACGTTTCTCGCTTGCGGAAAGAGCCGGGAAACTTCCGCCATCGTGCGTTCATGCTGGAAGCGGCTATCCGCAAAGCGGACTAATGCGGCGGAAATTTCGGGATGCAGCCAATTATCAGGCCATTTCGTGGGAACGACGGGCGGGGCTTCCAGAGTGATCTCGATCTCACGAAAACGCTCGGCGAGAGCGCTCATCTCCTCGGAAAACTGTATTCGCCCTTTGTCCATATAGCCGATATGACTGGCGAAACTTTCGATTTCCGCCAGATCGTGCGAAGAGATCAGTATCGTGGAGCCGGCGGCCTGCTCCAGCAATCCTTGGATAAATTCATCTCGGACGAGTGGATCGAGGCCACTGAACGGCTCGTCCAGTATTATCAGTTTCGGGCGATAGGCGAGCGAAGAAGCCAGAGCCGCCTTCATCCGCATCCCGCGCGAGAGCTTGCCAAGTTTTCGCTGCTCGGGAAGATCGAATTGATGTACTAACTCGCGGGCTAGCGTGTCATCCCAAGCTGGATAAAACGGCTTCAGATACCGAAGGAAATAGTCGACCGTCATCTCTTCCGGAAGTTCCTGATTTTCAGAGACGTAGCCGATCGATGTAAATTCCCGGGGCGAAAGCCGGCGCGAGTCGATTCCATATACCGCCGCGCGGCCAGCGTTCGGCTGGAGAATATTCATAAGCATCTTGATCAGCGTGGTCTTACCGGCGCCATTCGGGCCAACCAAGCCATAGATGCTGCCCTCAGGCACATCGAGATTCAGGCCCTCAACAGCGCGAACGCCTCGAAATCTCTTCAACAACGCTTCACAATGGATCGGGCTACTCATTCCCGGCTCTGACCTCCTTTGCTCAGGTCTGGTTTGGCCTCTCTGCCGGGTATTGGCAATTCACTCTCTCTCCCGCCCAGCCGTTTCCAATGTTGCGCGAGAGCCTGCAGAACATCATCGAGATCCATACCGAGTTTCTTTGCTTCGACGACAAGTTGTTCCAGTTCCCCCTTTAGAAGGCGGGACCGCTCCATCGCGGTGGAAGGACCGGGCACTGCGACAACAGTTCCCACTCCGACTCTGATTTCGAGCAATCCCTCCGCAACAAGCTGAGTAACGACTTTGTGGGCCGTGTTGGGATTTATTTTGAGCTCTCTGCTTAGGGCACGCACAGATGGAAACGGATCGCCCGGCCGCATCTGCCCGGAAATCACCGCGCGTTTCGCCGCATACGCTACTTGCTCATATAGCGATATACCCGGACGAAAAGTGAGGCGGAACGGGATCACGGTGTATTATAACTCCTGGTACAGCCGTGGCAAGTCTTTTTTGCGCTTGAATCGCAGACGTGTAGAAATGGAAGGACATGTCTCCCATCGTGCCCACGTCGGCGGAGGAACTGGCCGAAGCTCTGCAGCAAGCAGCTTCTAAATCCCAAACCATAACCGCTGTCGGAAAAAATAGTAAGCGTTTGATGGCGGGGCCCGTGGCGCCGTCGGATCTCGTGATCTCCACCACAGGGCTCCGCCGAGTGCTTCAATACGAGCGGAGTGATTTGACCATCAGCGTCGAAGCGGGCCTGCCTTTTTCGGAGCTGCAGGCTCTGCTGGCCCAGCAAGGCCAGATGCTCGCGCTCGACCCTCCTCTCTCGGCGCAAGCCACAGTCGGCGGTGTCGTAGCCTCCAACTCGAGCGGTCCCATGCGCCGGGGGTTCGGCACGGCACGCGATCTTGTCATTGGCATGAGTTTCGCAACGCTCGATGGAAAGCTCGTTAAGACCGGCGGAATGGTCGTCAAGAACGTAGCGGGCCTGGATATGGGCAAGCTGATGATCGGCAGTTTTGGCACGCTCGCCGTGATGACGTCCGTGAATTTCCGGATTCATTCGCTTCCGCCGGCGACTCGGTCATTTCTTTTCACGTTCGCTGAGCTGGATTCCGCTATCCAAAAGTGCGCTGCGATTGTTGGAAGCGTGCTTCAGCCCGCGTGCGTCGATTTGATTTCACCCCCTGCCGCAGCCCGGCTCGGCATACGCGGCTATGTTTTGGCTGTTCGCGCCGGCGGTAGCGAATCGATACTCCAGCGCTATTCTCGTGACTTGGGAGGAGCTGAAGAACTGAGCGGACAGCAGGAAACGGCGTTTTGGCAGTCGATCCGCGAATTCGCTCCTGATTTTCTTCGGCGCCACCCCGGTGGCATCGTGCTATGCGTCTCCTCCGCGCCGCGTGAGGTTGGCATTGTAATGAAGGCAGTCTCGGGAACATGCATCGCCCGCGCCGCCTCTGGCGTAACTTACGTTTATTTCACGTCCTGGCAAGGCGTTCCCGGTTTGTGGAGCGCCGCAGCCGAACGCGGTTGGAGCGCCGTGGTCCAATTCGCTCCCGACGAAATCCGTGGAACTAAGGATATATGGCTGCAGCGGTCTTCTGCTCCAAGCGCTCATACGTTTGCCATCATGGAGAGAGTTAAGCGCATGTTCGATCCTCAGCAACTTCTGAATCGCTCCCGTCTCTATGGCAGAATCTAGCCTCTTGGAGATTGTTCGTGAACCGCAAGAAGGCCCCGCGCAATCCGATCTCGACAAGTGTGTCCATTGTGGACTGTGCCTGAATTCTTGCCCTACGTATCGCGAATTGGGCGTCGAGATGGATTCCCCGCGCGGCCGAATTTATCAAATGAATCAGGTTGCTAGCGGAGCTCCTATGACGTCCTCCTACGTTCAGCATCTTGATCTCTGCTTGGCTTGCCGTGGGTGCGAAACGGCATGTCCCTCGGGTGTTCCTTACGGCCGGATGATCGAGGCGGCGCGCGCTCAAATCGAGTCGAAAAAGAAACAGTCTTTCTGGCGCAGGGCGGTCAAGAAACTTATTTTCGAAAAACTGCTGCCGACTCCCACCGCCATGGAAATTGCTGGAGCAGCGCTGTACGCCTATCAGGTCTCCGGCATGCAGCGCCTGGTGCGCGCAACCGGAATTCTGAAGCCGTTTGGCCAACTCGCCACCTTGGAGGCGCTTTCACCCACCGCGGAGATACCGTTTTTCTATTGCAAAATCGGAAAGACCTTTCCCGCCATCGGCGAGCGCCGTTATCGTGTAGCATTCTTGGCTGGATGCATCGCAAACATAGCCTTTGCGCGCCTCAACGAAGCGACTGTGCGCGTTTTACAACGGAATGGCTGCGAAGTCGTCGTTCCGGGCGGACAAAACTGCTGCGGCGCTCTCCATCTTCATTCCGGTCTCAAAGAGCAAGCTCGAGCTCTTGCGAGAAACAACATTGACGCCGTATGCGCCGATGATTTCGACGCGATCATTACCAACGCGGCTGGCTGCGGCTCAACGTTGAAGGAGTACGACGAGATCCTGGAGCATGATCTCTCCTACAACGATAAGGCGGTCAGGTTCACATCCCGAATGAGGGATGTAACGGAATTCCTGGCATCTATCGAGTTGAATCGCGACATGGGTACTGTCGATATAGTCGCGACTTACCAGGATTCCTGCCATCTCGCGCACGGGCAGAAGATCAAAGATGCACCGAGAAAACTGCTAAAAACCATCCCCGGACTTGTTTATCGCGAAATGCCGATGGCCGATCTTTGCTGCGGCAGCGCCGGTATCTACAATGTGGTTCAAACGGACATGGCGATGCAGATCCTGCAGCACAAAATGGAATACGTCGCGCTGACCGACGCATCCCTGATCGTAACGGCCAATCCCGGATGCATGCTCCAGCTTGCCGCAGGCGCGCGACTCTACGGCAAAGGACAGCGTGTCGCGCATGTTGTTCAGGTATTGGACGAGGCTTATCAGAAGTACCGCGTACCGCGAGGACAAACAAAGTAGCTAATCCAGCGGCCGCGTCTTGAAATCGGTCTTGATGTCAAAGGCGCTCAACAAATCCCGAATCGCGCTCTGCGCATTTTTCTGGGCCTGATCCAGAATCCCCATTTTTAGCGCTGCGCTCTCGAACATCGTCGATCGCCTGAAGACGCGCCTTATGTTCCAGGTCCGGATCGAACGGTACCCAGGGCGTCCACCAGGTGATCTGCCGATCCCAGACCTTCGTCTGCTTCTCGTCCAAAAAGGCATTGAACAATTTCGCCGCGGGCAGCGTTACTGTTACGGACCGCTTGCCGGTGTAGCTGAACGTCCCGAGGCGTCATGGTCGCCAGATCTACTCCGGCAAGAGCCTCGCCTTGTACCATCAGCAGAATCGATTCCTCGCCAAACGGCACTTTCGGCTCCCGCATACCGACGACTTGCTCGATTCTGTACCTCACCGTGACAAGCTGATTGAGTTGCTTCACCTGGGTCACAACGGCCGCTGAATCCAATCGATGCAGCCCGAAGGCTTCTCTGACGTATCCGTAAAGGAGAATGCCGAGAAGTAGGGCCAAGAACGCGCAACTCGAGGCGACTGCGGCTAGTTTCCACTTCGTAGCGGGCATGGCTCCTGCCTCAGTGTATCTAGCCAATGAGATGCCTGAATGGGCGGCGTTAGGTAGGCCGCTTTATTCGTAGCGGAGAGCTTCCACGGGATCCAAGCGTGCTGCCTTGCTGGCCGGCCAAATACCGAAGAACAGCCCTGTTCCAGTTGAGACGATGATTCCGAGTAGGGCCGCCCACAAAGGCACCCGAGTAGGAAGCGTTGTGAAGATCAGACGGCTGATCAGCGCGATTGTCCATCCGAAGAGAATCCCCGCCAGGCCGCCTAAACCAGTCAGCACCACCGCCTCCAGCAGAAACTGGAGAACGATGTCTGACCTTCTCGCTCCAATCGCCTTTCGGACGCCAATTTCTTTTGTGCGCTCCGTTACCGATACCAGCATGATGTTCATGACGCCAATGCCACCTACTAGCAATCCCACTGAACTGAGCACGATCATGACTATCGCCACCATGGATGTGATTTGCCGGAAATCGCTCACCATCTGCTCCGCAGTGGATAAGGCAAAATTATCTGGCTTCGTGTACGGAACACGCCGGTCGACCCGCAGAATCACGCGCACTTCATCCAAAGCTCGCGACAGCTGCCCCTCTCGGGCGTTGACGACGATGAACATATCCTTCTTAGCCGGATAATTTTTTCGGAGCGTGAAGTAAGGGAGCAGCACGCGCGTGTCGTCCTGGCCAAAAAATGAGGCTGCCGGCTTGTTCATCGTGCCGATCACCTCGAACTCGTGCCCATCGACGGTAATTGATTTGCCGATCGGATCCAGATTGGCGTATAGACTTTTGGCAATATCCGCCCCGATCACAGCTACGGGCGCGCGGCGCCGATTGTCTTCATCGGTAAGAAAGCGGCCCGCACGCATGTCGGCTTGACCTTCATTGGCGTACGCCTCCTCAACGCCCATGAAGTTGACGTTGTACATGTCGTTGCCTTTGTAATGAGCCTCGATGCTATTGCCGTTGATAAACATCGTTGGCGAGACGTCCTCGCAGGCGTCACATTTGTCGCGAATCTCGACGGCGTTTTCGTACGTCAGATCCTTGCGGGTGCGCTCTTCTGGGCTGGGAGGCCCGTGTACGCCCGCCGGAAATTTGTAGACGATGATCGAATTCGGCCCGAAGCTGCGAAATATAGCCGAAATGGAGGAATCAAAACCGGTGAGAATCGCCCCAACCCCAATAATCGTTCCGGTCCCCATCACCACGCCCAAGACCGTCAGGAAAGCGCGCATCTTATGGGCCCGAATCGTCTGCAGCGCGAGAGACGCCGCATTGAAGAAAGCCAGCCAATTCACTTCATTGCTCCGAACGCAGCGCTTCGATAGGGTCCAATTTGGACGCTTGGCGCGCAGGATAGATACCGAAAAATAAACCTACCATCGCCGAGAGGCCGACCCCGATAATCACGGATGCTAAAGGGAGCGCCATCGGTATAGAAGCCGCGGTTCGGATGGCCGCCGCCAACACCCATGCGATGATCACGCCGATTACGCCGCCGGTCGCCGCGAGCGTCGCCGATTCCACCAGGAATTGATTCAGAATATCCGTCCTGCGCGCGCCGAGAGATTTCCGTATTCCAATTTCATGCGTGCGCTCCGTCACCGCCGCCAGCATGATGTTCATAATGACGATGCCGCCCACCACCATGAACACAGACACGATGCCCACGGCGGTAGCCGCAATCGCGGCGGTCAGACGCTCCCACAAAGATACGAACGAGTCTGATGAAAGAATGCCGAAATTGCTGTCCTGCCCTGGACGCAGATGCCGGAACGCCCGCAACAGCATTGTCACTTCGTCTTCGGCTTCAATCAGATGCCCTTGATCAATGGCTTTCGCTACCAGACTCATACCCTTTTGCACTCCGTAGGTTTTGAAGTACGTGTCGATCGGAATCATCACGAAGTTGTCTTGCGATTGTCCAAAGACGCTTCCAAGCTCCTTTGCAGCGCCAATTACCTCAAAAGGAACTCCGTCTATCTGCAGCGTTTTGCCTATAGGATCGCGAGTCGCGAAAAAACGATTGCGGATATCGTTGCCGATGAACGCGACCGCCGCGTGCCGCTGCTCCTCTTCATCGCTGATAGCGCGCCCTGCATCCACCTGCACGTTATTCAAAACCAGAATGTCCGGTGTGATCCCTTGAATACTGATGGTGTTATCGGTAGATTGCCCCTGAAACGAAACCCGGCCCTGCGTCGTTGCCATGATGCCGAGGCCGTTCAGCAGAGTGGCATGCTCTTTGATGAACTGATACTCTTCGCGCTTGATATTGGGATTTCGCTTGTTCATGATCATCAGCTTTTTCGGATCGTTTGTGCTGATCCACGCCATCCGCACAATACGAAATCCGTCCGCGCCCATATTCGATACCTTATCCGCAATATAGAGATTCATGCCGTGAATCAAGGCGGTTACTGAGATCAGCGTGGCAGTCGCCAGAATTATCCCGAGCAGCGTCAGGAAGCTACGCAATTTGTTCTTGTTAAGCGAATCAACAGCAATGCGTCCTGCTTCCCAAAACGAGGCGCTCGGGCGGAATTTTCGTTCTTTGGACACAGAGGCTCCTCTAGGCCGGCGTAAAGCGTTCGATGTTTGTTCGCTCGACTGGCTTCGAGGATAGCACTCCTTCGATCCAGTCCAAAACCTTACCGTCCAACCAGAACCGCGGTCTCCGGCGCGAAAAAAAGCCGAGATGTCCGCCATGTTGTGTAGCCAAAACGCTGAGCGCCGGATTCGTCCGAAAGGCCGGGTGATCGTACACCTCGAACGGAACCAGCGGATCGTCTTTCGCATAGATCGCCAGCGTGGGTACGCGAATCGCATCCAGGTATCGAGACGCCGATTGTGTCGCGTAGTAATTCTCGGCTGTTCCGAAGCCAAAAAGGGGAGCAGTGAAACGGTCGTCGAACTCCCAAATCGATCTCACCTCGTCAAGACCGTCCGTACTGTAAAGATGCGGGGCAATTCTGCTTTTCAGGCGCACGCGGCCTCGCAATCTCTTTAGGAATCGCCGGACGTACAGCAAATTAGATCGCTTGTCCATCGCACGCACGCATGCCGCGAGATCGATAGGAGTGGAAACGGCGCAAACCGCAGTCAGCAATTCGGTCGCACCCAACTCGCCCGCAAGTTTGAGCGCCACATTGCCCCCCAATGAAAAACCAACCAGAAACGCCGGTTGAGCCCGGTACTCTCGAATTCTCTGCAGGATAATCGCGCGTGTCGCTGGTAAGGCCGGAGTGATACATCGTCTCGCAAAGCCTTCAGTGCCTCCACACGTGCGCAGATTTATTCGATGCACGCCAAAGCCGCGCAGCAGCGCTTCCTGCGAGAGGCTCGCAATGTATCCCGCATCTGCACATCCTTCTAAACCGTGAATGAGAACAATCTGGCCTCGCGAGGATCCGCTGGGTTGATGTTCAAATCCAATGATGGTGGTGCGATCGTCGATCCGATACTCTTTGCGAGTTCCAGGAAAGCGCCGCTCATCGATCTTTCGCGGCCAAAAGTTGCCTGCGATCGTAAGCAGATGCGCATTCCGAAAAATCGGCTCGAAATCCGGCTTCAAATTCGATTGTAGCGGCGCGTAAACGGAGAGGGCGGCGATTTGAGGTGCGCAACGCGTCCCCTTGACCAGACGCCGTTACGACGGCGCTTCGCTTTTTCTGCTTAGGTCTTCGGAGAGAATGATTGCTTCGGCCAGCTCGCGCATAGGACGCCGTAAGCGCCGGCTTTCGTTACGCAAACGCAGATATGCCTCTTCCTCTGTGAGACTGTGGCGGTGCTGCAGGATGCCTTTGGCGCGCTCGACAATTTTTCGCGTCTCGAGCTGACGGCGCATCTCGGCGGTCTCTTCTTGTAGCCGGGCGTTTTCCTCTTCGAGGAACGATTTCGTGATCGCGCCGCCCATCTGTTCGCCCACAAACGTCAGCAGCGAAACCTCATCAGGTGTGTGATAGTGCGGCTCGCGATGGTGAACGTTGATAACGCCAATCACGTCTCCCCCGGTCACCAGCGGAACCGAAAGGAATGCCTCGTAGGTGTCCTCAATCAACGCTTGAAAGCGCTTGAAGCGCCGATCAGCGGCCGCGTTCTCGGGAAGAGCAACAACAGAACGATGCTCAACCACCCATCCAGTGACGCCTTCGCCAACCTTTAAACGTATATTTCCCAAGTCGCCCTGATGAGGCACTTGGGAAGCGCGCAAGACAAGCTCATTGGTCTCGCGTTCAATCAAGTAAACCAGGCATGCATCGCATTCGGTAACTTGAACGGTTAGACCGACAATTTCGCCCAACATTTCGTCGAGCGAGAGTTCAGAACTGACAATGTTACTGACTCGATGAAGGAGCGCGACTTGAGGACCCGGCGGCTCCAAGAGAGTTGCTGTCGCCATACTCGAAGGTAGAACGACGGAACCCTATAGATCCAATCAAAATTATTGATGCGGCCTATGGTGTTCCAAGTCTATCGTAGTGGTGCTAGATCCGGACCAGCTCTTCCTGTTCTTCGCCTGTCACTCGCGCCAAGCCTTCGCCGACGTATACGTTCACTTCCGAGCGCACGCCGAATTCCGGCAGATAAACGCCGGGCTCGATCGAAAAACAAGTGCGCGCAATCACGCGCCGCTCGTCGTGCGATTCCAGATTGTCCATATTGGCGCCCGTTCCGTGCACCTCAGTTCCAATGCTGTGGCCGGTTCGATGGAAGAAAAACTCGCCCAATCCGCACGCTTGAATATGGCCCCGAGCCACATCGTCCACTTCGTATCCCGCAAAAGGCTCCGCCGCGGCTGCTTTGCGGATTACAAAGCTTGACGCTGCTTTCCGCGCGTCTCTTACAACCTCGAAAACATTCTGAATCTTCTCAGGAATGATCTCGCCGCAAAAACCAGTCCAGGTGATGTCGTAGTACACGGCATTCGGCTGCTTCAGCTTCGCCCACATGTCGATGAGCACCAAATCGCCCTCCCGAATAGGAGAGGTTCTTTCCTGGCTCGGCTCGTAGTGCGGATCGGATGCATTTGCATTTACGGCTACGATCGGGCCGTGAGTAGCGGTTACACCCAACTCTGAAAAACGCCTGGCGATGAATTGCTGAACCTGATATTCAGTGACGGATTCTCTTGATCGAATACGTTCCCCAACGAACTCGAATCCCTCACGTCGGGCTTGATCCACCAACTTGCCCGCTTCGAGATGTAGGCTCAGTTGTGCGTCTGTCCAGCGCGCCTCAAATTCCTGAATCAGATCCGCCGAGCTAGCCACCTCAACGCCGAGGCTTCGGATCAATTCCAGAGTTCCCGCGTCCACAAGTGAAACGTAGGGAATCGCACAATTCGGCGAATACTGCATCGCAATGCGCGAACAGCCTCGCAGCAACGTGCCCAGTTTGCTCTGCTGATCGGCCCAGCTGGAATACACGTCCTTCTGGCCCGGCAAACTGTCGAGTGTCCCGGCTTTCGATCCGATGCACCAGTTTTCGAGGCTCGCCATTTGCCGGGAGGAAGTAATACCAGCGCCTGGTCGGCTCTACGCCGTCGGGAATTCCAAGAATGCGATAGGCCAGTGGGTCGCGGCGGTGATGGTCGAAAAATAACCAACCGTCAAACCCGCTTTCGCGAAGAGCATGCTGAATCCGGTCCGAGATCATTCTCAGTGATTTTAAGCGCTCTCAAGCTGCGCTAGTTGAGCGGGCGATGGCGGTGGCGTCAGAAAGCTGACCACAATCAGGCTCAACACGGAAGCGATCAATGCCGGATAAATCGTATCGATGTTTCTGATCTGTTCCTTAACCCCAGCCGGGCCATGCTGCTGCATAAGCTGCCAGCCCACCGTCACAATTGTGCCCAAAAGAATGGATGTAATTGCTCCAGCCGTCGTGGTGCGTCGCCAAAAGAAAACCGCCATGACGGCCGGGGTCACGGCAGCGCCGTATACGGTGTATGCATAAAGCGACGCTTTCAGTACTGACTCGAACTGCGTCGCCTGCAAAATTG
The DNA here is from genome assembly GCA_963795445.1 of uncultured Acidobacteriaceae bacterium. Taxonomy (GTDB): domain Bacteria; phylum Acidobacteriota; class Terriglobia; order Bryobacterales; family Bryobacteraceae; genus Bog-105. The sequence continues at coordinate 15,008 of CAWCHX010000021.1, forward strand.
CAAACACACCTAGTAAGACGACGATGATGCGGGAGACTAACAACTGCCTCCGCTGACTCGCCGCCGGATTGATAAAGCGTGCGTAGACATCGTGAATCAGATTCGTTGCCGGGGAGAATAGATAATTATTGGCGGTTGAAATCACCTTCGCGAACACTCCGCCCAGCAAAATCGCGCCTAACAGCGGCGGCAATCCGTTCCTTGCGGTTAACGGGATGATTTCTCGCGGTCTATCGGTGTGCAGCTTCGAACTCGCGATCACCGCCATCACGACAAGCAGCGTCTCTAGCGTTACCGTGCCAACGATCCAACCGATGACGGATTTCCTCGCATCGCTCTCTGATTTGGCTGAAAAGAACTTTTGGTACATGCCCTGATTGCCGATCAGCAAAAGCATAGTTGGTAAGGCTAACCCTACTGCGCCACTCAGCGTGTAGTTTCCTAATACTTGAAAGTGTGTTTCGGGCAGCGCTCCTCGAACCATAGCCCACCCTCCGGCCCGGCCTAACAAAATAGGGACCGCTACGATCACCGTCAGAGTCACTAGCGACCCAATCACCAGGTCGAGATAGGCGATGGAGGCCATTCCAGCTGCGGCCGTAAAGAAGATGACGAAGCACGCAATGACGTAAAGACCGGTAGTTCGCTCAATTTGCGGAAAAATCAGGTGCAGGATATCGCCGCCGCCTATGAATTGATAACTGGTGATGATTGTGTAGGAAATGACGATTGCGATGGTGGCCAGCACTCGGGCTGTCGCGTTGTATCTTACTTCCAGAAGATCAGGCACAGTGAACTGTGCAAAATGCCTTGCCCGGCCCGCGATCATTCCAATGATCAGTAATCCTAACCAGCCGCCGAGTGGCTGCCAGAGTGCCACGAAACCGTTGCGGTAGGCGTTCTCTGCTCCGGCGAGCAAGCTTCCGGCGCCAATCCATGAGGACAGCAGGGTGAAAACCAAGACAGGCCAGCTCAGCGTTCGTCCTGCTACCAGGAAATCAGCTTCGTTCTTGACCTGAGTTGTTTTATATGCCGTTATCCCGCACAGCACCAGCACCACCAGCCCAACTGTGATGACATAGATCATGAACCGACCATATTACCTGCATCTCGATCCTGCAGAAAAATGACTGCTTATCCCTGGCGCTGGCTACGCACGAGCTTCACAAATGGTGGCGCTGCGTACCCGATCAGGCAATATTGGTCGAGAGCGAACAATACTACCGATTCCAGTCCTTGCGATTGCGCGAGATCTACTTCTTTCATCCACGATGTCCAAGCGTCGCTTATGCCGACCAGGTGGCTGCGCTGCGAGTTAGGAAATCCTTTCGCGGCACTCACGTTTATCGAATCGGCGCTTAGATCAAGATTGTAATTTCCGGTAAATTGAAAACTTTCCGTCTTCAGGCAATTCAAATTCGCCAGCCGTCCAGTCATTATTCGGAAAGTTGATCGCCTGGTTGAAGGTCGTGCTATTTGTGTCCGTAGGATAAAGCACTTCAAAACGGCAGCTCGGAAATTGGCTCTTCAACGCGCTCCGAATCGCTGCAGTGTATGTGCCAATCAGTGTCGGCAGAAACGCCGCCTCGTTCGGATACTGGCTCGGGTCGACGTCATTGCTAAGGATCGTCTGCATCGCCACGCCATACTTCGCCTGGAACTGCTGCGTCGTGTAGGCATCGTAAAACGGCATGCCGACGTTCACATTTGCGTTTTGCGCTGCATTCCAGATTTGCTTCGGGTAATACCACCACTGCACTTCTCCGAACTGTAGATATGGCGTCAAACCTGCGTTACTCTGCAAGGAAGCCATATCCAAATAAACTTGCGTCCAAAAAGCCATCGATGCGGGCGAAAAGTTTGTCTGTATCGAAGGCGTCGACAACACAACCGGCGTGCCGTCTGGATATCGTTGTACAATCCCGGCCTGCTCCGAAGGATCACCGTTCATCAGCTCTGTGCTGAAAGAAGCAGCTGCATCCATTCCATATCCTTTGAACGCTGTGAAGTAAGCAGTGTGCCAGTCTCTGGCAGCCCGGTTAATTCTTGGAAGCGCAGTCAAGTCAGTGCGCCAATAATCGGCGGCAGCGATCAACGTGTTATTCAGAGGATCGGTTGTATCCAGATCGTAGGGCGTTCCATCCACTCCACCGCTCAGGGTAGATGGTCCGGTAAGCGAACATCCTGCACTGTTCGCGTCAAGCTGAACCGTGATGCCGTTTCCAGCCGCACCCATAGCCCTCGCCGTGACGCTCAATTGGCTGCCGTTTGTGCTCGCCCATACCAGATTAGTTCCGGCATTGATCAGCGCCGCAAACGCCTCCGCAACATTCGCTGAGGTGTCATCGAGCAGCAATAGATGTGAAATAGATGTGGGGGTAGGATTAGGATCGTCAGGCGTGGCCACTGGCCCGATGTCCAGAATCACTGTTGGACTTCCCGTGTTTTCCGGTGTCCCGAATGTCACCGTTGTCGAAGCATACTGCGTCCCCGTTCGCACCAGTTCATAAAACCAGAGCGCACCTGTGTAGTGATTTACACGTCCTTGAAATCCGAGTTTATTGATCAGCCACGCCGTGCGCTCGGCCGGCAACGATTGTGAATGATAGGTATCCCAGTCCGTTGCCAGGGCCAGTTGCCCTTGCGCGGGGAAGTCCGGCAAATCCGTGGAAGGATAAGCGATCTCCAAGAAATCGAAATAAAGCGATGTTGATGCCGGTCCCGCGTGCGTAAGTGTAACCGTGTGGCTTCCCGGCGCGTAACTTCCCAGCGGCCAACGAACCAATACGTCCTCGCCGTTCAAACCTAAGCTCAGCGAGTTCGCAAGATTCTGGCCGTCCACCGCTACGGTTGCGATCGCGCCGGAAGAAAAACGCCTCGTTCCCAAGAACAGTTGATGTTGCGCTGTTTCGGCGTAGGTAATCGTGCAGTTATCATTTACTAAGCTTGTGTAGTGAATCTTGCTTCCTGAGTAATTTCCGGTATCAAGGGTCCAGGATCCGTTATAGGTAACTGAATCGTTAGTATCTTCAATACGCCGGCTGCCCGGTCCAGCAACGGAATACTGCCTGTTACTTCCGCTTACCGCCCAATTCGAAATCGTGACCTGAAACTCTGCTTGGTTGAAAGTGCCTGGTTGCAGATCCGCTGCCCAGGTCCAGCGCACTTTTCGGACAGAATGAGTTGGAACCGGTTGTCCCGCCGCTTTCAAAGCGCCGAAATCAATGGTGATCTGGTATTTCGTTGGAAACTGACCGCCGGCGAAAGTGACTGCAGATTCCTGCCACACCTGTGCCCCGCCTTGTGCGAATCCGTATACGCCAATTCGGTTTCCGTTAGCGCCGTTCATCTGGGGATATACGCCGCCCGGTTTCCAAGTGATCACGACTGACGCGCCCTCGGCCACGGCAGTAAAATCTGTGCTCGGAGGGATTTCGAAATTTCCGTTAATCCCAGTCGCAACACCTTGTGCGATACTTTCGAGCGACTCGCTATCGGAGGCAACTGTGTAATAGTAGTGATTCTCCAGAAGTGCGACGCCAACCCGGTTGCCCTGCCCGGGGGAGGCAACCAACGTCATGGTTGCCGATGCCGGAACAGAGGAGCCAGCCACGGCCACCGCGAGCGGGGCCAGCGGAACCTGATAGAACGTTTCTGAACCACCAGTGGGTGTTGCCCAGATTCGGAGGTTATTCCAATCGACGGTTGGAAAGAGATTGGATTCGATAGGAATGCACCCGCTACGCTCCTCTTCATATGTCAGGGTCAGCCCACTCAGGTCGCCGTCGGGCAAATAGCGAAGCGCCGGATGTTCAAACACATTGTCCCGGTTCCACTCCACGACTGCCCAATCGAATTGTTGGCGCCATTTTCCGGACACCACAAATCCCGTATCGCTCGCCTGGCTCATCGCCGCTATTGCCGACGGCGTGAGAAAATAGCATTGAAGGTCCCGGTGCGGACTCAGTTTATAGATCTGCTCAGCCATACGCTACATGCGAATTGTGACGGTCAGATCCCGTCCCGGGCTCATGGATGCTGCTGGGGCCCCGGTCGGCTGAAGTGAGACGTTCATCGTCAGCGTCGCGCTCCCGGGCAAAGGACCCAGGGCTACGCCGTCAAGAGGCCACGGGATTTGGTTTACGCCATTTACCGGAGCAGGCCCGGATTCTGTATTTCCCGGCCAGATCGTCACGTTGCAATAGAATGTACTGTTCTGAAGAATATCTACGCTGATCGCATAGCCTACGGGCATCTGGCTTACCGTCGCCCGTATGTCTCGCACGGCGTGATCTTCCTTATCGAGAATCAATGGCGGCGCTGCATTCTGCTGCGTTGCCAGATATCCACTTACCTGAAGAGAGAACTGTCCGCCTGAAAGCGTGCGCAGCCCTCCATCGGGATTCGTCGTGTAAGAAATCTGATTGGCTTGGCTGTCTCCGAAGGCATTTGTCACGTAGAATTCCGCCGCGCAGACGCGGATATCCGGCACGCTCACCGTGTGTAGATAATTAATGGACGCTCTGTTCTCGAAGAAATTGGAAGCGAACGGCGCGACGACGACAGACGTTCCCAGATGCAGCACCGAATCGCCGGAATTGTGAGTGCTGGCGAGCGAACCCAAGATCCCGCGTTCGACGCTGTAAGTATTAGCCGTCGAATCCATAGACAGAATCGTCATCAATTCTGTACCAATTTGTATTACGCCGCTGGATTGCTCAGGCGGCAAGGACGCCGGTACCAACACCAGTGGAACCGTGGTATTCGTCGCATCAAGCGGCGCCGCAAGGCTGTAAGTACTCGGAGTATCCAACTCGGCCCAATAAAATACCTGCAAAGTTCCGCTGGTGATCGAAGAGGTATTCGCTAAATCACTGAAACCGACCTGAAATAAGCTCAGCTCGCCACCGCCTGGGGCTGCCAATAAGAAATCTGGAATGCCTGGAACGCCGAGATCCGATCCTTCTTGCCCCAAGGCCCACCGTGTCAACGGACATAAATCAGCGGTTCCTTCTTGATTGTTGACGTTAGCTCCCCGCCCGGAAATCTGAATCACGGTACCAGGCCGGTAGGATATCTCGAATTGTACGGGGGTGCTCGCCGATACTGCCGCAAATTTCCAGGAGGCCTCGGCAATTACAAAGTTACTGGTGAGGTCGGGCATCGCGGACCAGGTAGAAGTCAGCGTTAGGGTCGTCTGGTCGTTGGTCGAAATCGAGCGTTCTTGACCCCGCCCAGTGCCTTCGATGATCCGGACAACCATACCGGCATAGGCTAAATTAGTCGCGCCCATGTCGGCGCACCCAATGCGTATTGGCAGAGAAGCTCGTGGCGACGAAGGGACCTGCATACTCATACCGGTAATAGAAATTCGCGTGATCGAAGCTCGCATCGGGCGGTCCGGCCGGTAGCGGCGGAGCGCCCGCGTCTGTATAACTCGGATTTGCTGGGTTAATGGTGACGCGCCGCCGCGATGCGATAAAGCATCTGCGGCGTCGTTCCCCGATATACATTGAATGCGGCCGCCGAGACAGGAAAACTCAGGCCCGTGATGGTGACGCTGTTCGTGTTGGTTCCGGCCGGAATTGCAGCCGGAACGGTAAATGAAAGAGCGCCCTCACTTCCGGCGGCGTCCACGCGCGCTGACCGCGTAATAGAAGCTGCTGCCGCCATTAAGTGTTCCGCCGGCCGTCTGGATTTGTGGCGCAAGACTCAACAGTGGAAGATTGGGCGAATTGGGATTTGGCTTCGTCGGCTGAGCAAAACTAACGGTCAGCGTGTCGGTTGCGCTCCCGTCAGATTGGGCCTGTATGTTCTCTTGTACTTTGAAATCGAAAAACTCAAAATTCCCGTTTGCGTCGTCGTGAGGAATCAGTCCTATCAGCGGACGCGGCGTCTGCACTTGGCTCGCTGGCTGCCTGCCTGCTCCTCCGAGCACGGCTGGGTTGTCGCTGTACCAGTCGTCGTCGTGAATCTGCGCAAGTATGGTGACTAACTGGTAATTCACCGAAGGGGACAACTTCACCACTCGAAGCGGTACTCGTGTGAAACCTTCTTTGAGATAGGTAAGAGCAATAATGTCTCCCGGCCGGATCTTCATCGCCCGGAAACTGGTTTGAAACTCGACAAACAAGTTACCCTTCGTCGATTTATCAAGCTGCCGTAGCAACACCCGAGTCGCTTGGCTGAAGTTCGCGACTCCAAGAGCTGTCGATTGACTGCTGATCTCGTAACCAATCAATGCTGAATCGTCACCGTCTACCAGAGATAAGCTGTCCTGTTGGTATTCGTTTGATTCGTCCTGAAATTCCACGCTAAGCCGATTAGAAGTTTCCGAAATGCTCCGCGATGTCAACAGCACGCTTGACGTTCCGTTGGCATTTCGAACAATCCCCGAAAAAGGCTCCCGACCCATCGCTGAATTCATACGCAGGCCAGCCGCCGTCCAAACCCTCAGTGCTGTTTCCGCCATCTGGCAAAGCCGGCTGCTGCGCCGCGAGCGTGGTCTCCGGCAATAATTCCAGCAGTCCTGTCGGCCCATAACGCAACATCAAGCTAGAGGCCACTCGAATCCCGCGAACGATGGTGGCTGCGCTTTGCCGTTTCGTGATGATTAGATTGCATTCATATCTTGGAACTTGAAGTGGGTTTCCATTCAGATCCGTCGTGCTGATCAACGTGTCGCAAAATGCGGCAGATGAAGCGAACGTCGGCATATTCAGATCGGCTGTTGACCATCCACAGCGCCGCAATATGTCTAAAATCATCCACGCCGGATTATTCGTGTAGCCGTTAGAGCTGAAATGTTCCATCTGAGTTATAAAGATCAATCTGTATCCCTTGCAGAAGTACTTCTACGTTGGCGATTGACTTACCGCTGCTGATCCGGTTCGGTACAACAATAGAAAGCACTGAGATACTTCCGTACGGATCACCCAACGGGGTTCCGCTCGAATCGGTAAAATCGAGGTTGAAGTTACCCTGCCGCGTACCCGTTGTGACGATGTTGTACCAACCGGTCGTCGTCATATCCTGCCCCTGCACTCCTTGCGGAATTTCGACATCGTTGACCACTAGCTTGAGAATGCTTTGAATGGGTCCCATCCCAAGCAGTACTTCCATGTGCGTGAGATTCCCATCATTCCGCGCGAAGATAACCGGCGCCTTCAGCCAGCCGGTTCCGTATACGATCGGAACGGGATCGTTGTACTTAGCCGAATTATCCAGAAGCGGCGATACGTGCGATGTCGTGGCGCCGGACGTACGCACCATGATGGCCGACGGAACAAATTCAAACCCGCCAAAGCGCTCGGTCGTATTGCCCGAAGCGTCTTGAGCAAACATGCCGCGCTGTTGACATTGCCCCCGTGATTTATCGCAGGAAGTATATGCCTGCCCAGCATTGAGATTCCCGACGCCCCCGGCGATATCGGCCGAATATCCGCAGCGGTAGAAGCGCGAGTAGCTTCCACTCGTACCTCCGTCCTTGGCTTCCGTTCGCTGATCGAAATCCCCCGGGAAATTCCAGGCGCAGGAACGCTGAATGCGAACTTCAGGTACCGGAATCCGCTGCAAGCTGAGCTTGTTCGTAAAGCTCAATGTCAATGAATCTTCTGCTATTTCATCCGGGTCTCCCGCGATCCCGCGGAAAAGAACTGTACTTTCAGTCGTGATGCTTCCGCTCGGCAGATCGGCAAAGGCAAAATAAACCGTAAGTTGCGAACCCTTAAATCCGATCGCTGTATTGACTTCTGATAGCGCAGAGTCAGCATTCGCCAACACCACGGAAAGCTGCGTGATTCCGTCCATCGCGTCGTCGGCTGAAAGTTGCAGGTCGAATAAATTGTGCTTGAGAACCCTCGCTGAGTACGGCTGCCCATTGAATGGAAGGGAATGCGTGCTCCAGTATTCGACATCGCCGCTTGGGAGAACACATTGAAAGAACAATAGCGGAGTATCGGGCTCCGGAAGCTGCTTTACTTGGTTGATGGTTCCCATTTTTTGGTCCTATAACGCGGTTTCAATGCTGAATGACGTGGAGAACAGATTCGGGGCGTCGACCGTCATTGCGAACTGATCAGTTCCCCAATGCGCAGTGGAGTAAACACCGCCCGTTTGCGCCGTCGGCCGATATCGTGAAGGAGCAACTTGCGCCTCAAGCTGCAATCCGTAAAGGCTCACCTGCTGCCCGGCGGCCAGGCTGACCGCAACTGTCAGGTTTGTTCCGGGATCGTTCAACCGCCCACTTGATACGATCCGATTCCAGCCCGGTCCGATAACCAGACTTGTCGCGTCCGCGACCGAAGATCCTCGGCGGATTAAGACAATCTCGCTCACTTGAGAGCTAGCGGCATAAAGCGAAAAACAATATTGATAATTGGCCGGGACGTTCAGGTTTTGGCTGATCTCTTGACTCGCTTGGCTCGTGTTCGTCGCTGTGAATGCAGCACGTTCCTCCGTCCGGATCTGCCATACCGGCGGATAATTGAATCAAGCTGGAAGTTTGCCAGCCTGTGGCCGTTAAATCGAAACTGGAGACCAGCATATTGTCGGTCGGATCGATAAAGGTAAACGCGTGATAGGGCCCCACGCACGCTTCGAAGTGGGCTTGTAGTGCTCCAACATCCACCGTCGATAAGCTCGTATAAGCCATTTGCCATAGGAGCCGGGCGCCACCAGGATCCGCGAGCAGAACCATGCTTCCGTCCGGAAGTACATTCTTGATCGTCCGTACGAGCCGCGTCTTCTTAATTGGATATTGCGCCAAAGCGCCGCTCGTCAGTTGTGGGAAGTACAAGTTAGCCATTTGTCTCCATTACTACGAGTGAGGTGGCGCTAACGTCGACTCCCAGATATTCACTGACTAGCCCGGGCGAGGCCAGCCGGCAATTCACAACATTGGTGCCGCTAACCGGATCCGGAAACGTAAAGCTGGAATAATCTCCCTGCTGCGCAGTGAAAAACCCTTCTAACTGATCAATTTCCGTGTCATTCAGCAAATTCAGGCGTATCTGCCATTGTCGGAGTATTTTTCCTTGACTCATATAGCGTTGGTCCGATCCATCCAGAAATCGAATGACTTGTACGGCTTGCCCGTTCGTAAGACCCGTCGGATACTGCGTCACGGCGCCGGAGCTGAGTAGCGGAAAATTGGCCATTTAAATCTCCGCGATGACGTCGTTCAACGAACTGGAGTTCAAAAGCGCATTCTTGACGGCTTGCGCAATCTGCGCGCTCTGATATTGAACCTGCTTGCTCTGGGACACCGAATTGCTCGTCTGCCCTGCATTTGTGTAGGTTCCGGCCGACGGCGTGGAACTGCTCCCCTGCTCCACTGCGGTGCCTTGATAAACCGTCGAGCCCTTGGAACTCATATAAACGGTCTGTTGCTGGGACGCCGGTAGTTGGAATTCGACCAAGGCTGGTGGCGCGCTCTTACTTCCGCCTCCGAAAAGACTGAGGATCCCCGAGACGAGCCCTCCTATTCCGCCCAGAGTGCCTAGTCCACCGCCCAATACACTTGAAACTCCGCCGGACGCGGTCTGCTCCAGCAGGTTCGTAAATACACTTCCAGACTGCGATGTCGGCAGCCTCGTGCTGGACGGCTTTCCAAACTGAATTCCTTTCGGCGTAACGCTAGCGCCTAAAGAAGCTGTCTTTGAATCACCTGGCGACCCCGGCTTTTCTGCTTTCACCGTCGCGCTCTGCCCCTGGTTTACTAAGTCGACCGGCGCCAACAGCTTAGGTATAGTCAGGTTGTCTATCTTCGTTGTAGATAACTGCTTAACTAAACTTGAGAAACGTTCCATTAACTTTAGCCACGTTCCACCTCCACTCGCCACGCTTTTTCTAACATCAGAATGGCCTCCGCGGCCTTCGCCTCCATCCCCCAGGGAGTTCCACCTCCAAACTCCTTCCAAACGCGAAATTGCTCTAGGAAATGTAGGCTTCGCCCCGTTATAATCGACTTAGGACACTGCAACGCAATCACGCCTTCACGTGCCCACACAGCCCTCGTGCTTGTAAGATTGTTTTTACCTGCCCACGCGCAATTCCGCAGTTTCACCAGACCGCTTGACCGGCAGCTATCGCATTTCCACGCGGCTGGCGAAGAAAATTGGAAATGGAATGCGATTAGGAGTTTTTTCTTTCTTCTTCCGACAGCTCCAGTTGCGCACGAATTGCAGTCGCGATTTCCTCCGTGAGTGCCTCAGGTCCTTTTTCGACCAGCAGCTTCATGTCGGCGGCCTCATCATCGATCGTCAAACCCTGAATCTCTTTCAGGCCCCATTCGACGTATAGCTTTCGAACTAAGAGCTCGCCCAGGCTACTTTCGAGTTGATCTGAGGCGTCCCCCGCCTTTAGGAACTCGTGCCGAAGCATCAGTTCCCGCACGTTTCTTGTTAGATCGATTCTTTGCGATAGAGAAACGCGCCGTATCGCGTACCGCACGCCGGCGGTTGTCTTGCTCTCATGCCATATGAGGCTCGAGTAGCCAGGAAGCTTACGCGAAGGCGATATAAACTTCATCGTCTGCCGTCCCTTGCGCAAGATTGTTTTTGAATTCCCATTGCAGTCTTGTCTCCGAATCGTTGTAATTAGGTATTTCCGGCGTCACGCTTGGAAGAAAGATGCCCATCAGTTCTCCTTGTTGTTGACCCAGTTGCAACATTGCCGAGACCAAATCCCGTTGCTTCGCGGCCGCGTAAAGCGCCGACGTCTGTGCATCGTCCTGCGCCAATACAGTGAAGTTCGAGACAACCTCGCGCGGTCCCGGTGCGATTGCCCGCGGGTAGGAAGATCCAAACTCCTCGTTTCGCAAATTGATATTGTTCTTTACCTGCAGGCCTGCTTGCGTTAGTGTGAAGAACTGGTTCGCCGCGGTGCCGAGCCAAACTTCGCCCAAGTGGCCAGGCACAATAGAATAATCGAACTCGTTCAACCCCGGCTCCACAGGAAAGCTCGTCAGCCCCGCCGAACCGGCTGTGAAGCTGCTCGAATCGAGAAGATCGGCCGCTGGCCCGCTAAAGATAAACTCGTGATAATCGCCGTTTACCGCGATTTCCAAGGTATCCACTGCCGCCCCCGTTATGACGCGACTAACGGCCGCAATCGGATCCCAGTAGTCATACAGAGTCATACTCGGCAGGCTGTTCGACAACCTATAAGTAAGCGTCGGAGCGAGCGCGGCATTCGCTCCGGGAGTATTCGAAAACGGAGCGTTGAAAACCACGGTAGAAGCGTCCGGTGTTGCTGTAACGAACCGAATCTCATTAAAAAAGGAGACGGCCGAACCGCTTGTTAGCCCGTGTGGGCTTGCAGTTTGTATCTGAGTGGGAGTTTGAAGGGCCGCGACAGTCAATCCGTTACTTAACTGCGGAGCGCCTCCCAACGCTGACTGGAATAGAGGACCATAGCCCAGACTCACGGATCCTCCCCATGAGGTCAGATATGTCCGTGTTTGGAACGCTGTTTGCCGCCGTGAATCCTTAGAGCTTCCGAAAAATGTTCGTGTACCAGTCTTGTCGAGACGCCTTCCGTGTTCTAATAACTGCTGCGCCTGCAGCCGAACTGCAGGGAAACGATTTCCTGTACTAACCGCCGCGGCTTGGCCGTAGCTAGCCTCAATAGCGGCGTAAAAGCGATTCGCATTCGAAGAAATATAACTCGCCATCGGCCCTCCTAATTACGGCCTACATTCAAGTTGCATGTAACTTTGGCCGACTGCATGAAGCCCATGCCTCCGGCTTTCGGCGGTTGAAACTGGACCTCGTAAACACCAGAAAAGAACATCCCATCCTTCCAGTCGCCAATATTCTGACGGAGAATATTGGTCAGTGCCTCCACATAGAAATGGATCCATTGATCCGTATCGGTGACTAAATTCCCGCTTGCCCACACTTCAGCGGTTATCGCCACGGTTCCCGATAACGATCTGAATTTTTCGATTTGTGTGTTCTTCACCCCACCGCTATAAAGACAAACACGCGGGTAAGTTAGTTGATTGTTCTTATCACCGATGTCCGGACTAGCCGAACTCAGAACGACCTGGGTCGATGTGATAATCGGCACGCTTACATTACAAGACGCGCCGATTGCGGCAATCTGCTGCGACAGGGCGCTTCCACTCGTCAGAAGATCCGACATTTTCTGGGCGGCGAGGATCGTTAGTGGCAGCATGTTTAGCCCCGTTGAATCTGCTTCGACATATCGATGTACAAGTTCGGCTGTTGTCCATTCGTCGGTTGTGGTCCCTGGACCAGCCCCGATGTCGGCAATTGCCACATCGAATTGATTCCCAGCGCTACGCCGTTCTGGCGGGTCAGATCGTCAGCCATTGCGCCTGCATACACATTCCAGCCAATTGCTGCCGGCGGCGTGATAAGCGCCCCTTGCAATATGGCGACAGACACGCTCGAAGGAGTCTCTAAAATAACGCCGTTTACCGGACTTAATGCGCTTTCGTTCCCAAACCGGTCCACCCAGGCCGTCTGCAAAAAGAGCGCTTGCGCAGGTGTAGTTCCGGTCTTTGTATCAATGAACGGCATTGCCGGTTGGGGCAGCGGATTGTACACAATCCCGATTCCTGACATAAACACCATGTCAGCCGCCTCGCTAGCCGCTTGTTGATACTCCGTCCACTTGCCCTGGAATCGTGTGTTCAGTTGAACGTTATAGGCCTCGGCAAAAAATAGCGATAATGAGTCGAAGCAAAGCCATCGGTGCAGAGGAGGTGTCACCACTACTGTCGACAGCCCCAGTAGCCGCCGGTTCAACCATTGCGGATCCGCCGCTCTTACTTTCAACAGCCAAAGCATCAACTTGTCTCCGATCGCGCCCATGGCAAGGTTGATCTTTGTATCTACGTTGATAGCGTGCGTCGATGATACCTGCACCAATGAACTCTCGAATTCCAGCAGATCGTCCAGCGTCACAACGCCTGCATCGGTGAACAGAGCCATGGTTTTACTTCTCGGTGCTCGCTGCCGGCGCAGGCAAATCGGGATCGGAAATGATTGCGACGTGAACTCGTTTTGCCAACTCGGCCTTGAGAGCTGCTTTTTTGCCAGCAGTCTGCCGCTCCAAGTAAGCTTGCTTCTCCTGTTCATTCGCGATAACGCCTCGTCCTTCGACGATCGTTCTTGCCGCCATCTCCCGGCTTACTTCGGACACCATGCCCGCTTTTCCGCCATCGGATGTTTCGAGACTTACCACCAGCGCATACGGCTCACTCATCGTGGTCTCAATTTCCCGGAGTTTTCTATAATATTGTTTGACGTCCATGTTCTTCTCCTAATTAAAGGGGGAGCCACTCATAGCGGCTCCCCTGTGAATTACGAACTAACTTGTTGCCGGCTAGCTGTTCACCTGAACAGCAAAGTTATTCCGCAGTACGCCGCAGCCGTACAGCACGTCAACTGTGAATTGCTGCGATAAAGTGTTCGGCTGATAACTCATCACCACGCGAATACCGAAATTGCCCATTTCGGCATATTCGGCAACTGCGCCCGTCCCCGGCAGAGGTTGCGGCAACCGGCGAATCACCAGGCCCAACGCATCCTTCGTGAAGGCCAAATTGTGGGTGTTCGGTGTCGCTACTCCAGTCACCGGCACAAACTGCGAACGGAAGATGAAAAAGTCCTTCATCTTGCCGACGTTTCCTTCAACCAGCGCCTTCAGGCCGGCCTCGCCTGATGAATAGTACTCGCTAAAACGCGGAATCTGGCGAATCTGCGAATAAGCATTCGAGTCTACAACCAGATACTTCGGCGCGCTCGGCGGCACCATGGCCGCGAACAGCGCGGTTTCAGCTGAATCGATCGTGCCTTCTGTAATCGCGGAACCAGCCGTACCCACGGCGCTGTTTGCCGTGAATTGACTGTAAAGATTCAGCAGGTCGCGCTCGACACGCTCCGCAATTGCGATTACCGCCGGCTGCATGTAAGCCTTCAGCAGGTCAGGAAAGGCAAGCGCCTTTGTGACATCCGGAATCTGGAAAGTCGCTTCAGCGTGCGTGTTCAGCACGATCTGAGCGTTTCCTAGATTCGGATTCTGCGGTGTGACCGTGCCACCCTCCGCAATGTTGTTAGCCACGAGCACCGGCGGAATCGGAACGTTGACCGTGTCACCGGCATGCGCCAGTACAGGCTCGTAATCGCGATTCACCAAATTGCCCATGACCATGTTTCCCATCAAGGCCGGCAACGCGTCGGCAGCAACCAGCTTGACGATCGCGTTTGCCAGATTGGCAGATGTAATAATTCCCATAAGTCTCCTAAATTAATGTCGCGACACACGTTCTCTGTCGCTCAACCTCTACTTACACGCGCAAGTGTTAAGTTGCGAATGAAAGGCGAGTGATTTTGACGCCACTCGCCTTTGTGGCGCAATGAATGACTAAGCTCCCCGGAGTGCTTGTGAGGCTAGGCGTGATATCTCCTGCCGCACTCGATCGAGGTCTTCCTTACTCATCCCTGGCCTGATCTTGTCGATCTCGATTCCAGAAGCGCTTTGTGTTGCGTTTCTAGACGGCGTATGCGCTCCGCTTCCTCCCGCGATTCTTGCTGGAAGAAGCTCCGGATTTTCTTGCACAAAACCTGTAAGATAGTCCTGCAATGACTTGCCGTCGGCGCCTCGCGCCTGCAAACGGCCATCCTCAGCCCGCACGATTTCGTCCTTGACAGCTCGAAATGCGAGGTCGATTTTCGCTACGCCTAGTCGCTGCAGCTCGGTGCGAATCTGCGAATTTCTGTCCGCCTCGTCCGCTTGCGCTCGCGCTCTTCGGTTTTCTTCCACTAGCTGGTTCATTCTCGCCTCCAGGTTCTCGCGGCGCTTTCGCTCATCCTGCAGTTCCGCTTTATAAGCCGGTTCGGCCTTGTGCTGCTCGGCTCGCACAAACTCTTCGATCGCTTGTCGAACAACATCCCGTACGTCAACATCGCTTCCGGGCGCTCCATCCATCGGAACGGTGCCGCTCTTTACATCAACGTGATCTGACATGAATCTCCTGTTCTCCTAATCCACAAACTGCGCGTCGATTTCGCGCGCAACCTGGTCCTTTGTCTCTTGGCGCGCGTCATTCAGATACTTAAACGCGAGCCTCTGGCACATTTGGCGTTTCAGCGTCGGCGATTCGATTCCTAGCTGCATCAGGTTTTTCGCGTCTTCCAACTCCGTTCCGAAATCGCTGATGTCCACTTCGTCCAGACCCGAAACCTCTATCGTCACGCCGTCTTCGCGCGCGTCGCTGATCGCCGTCAAAACCCGCCTGATGCAGTCTTTCACTGCCGTCCCGTACGCCCGCAGCACTTCCTGCGTAATCGTGAAGTCAAGTTGCTTACTTAACGCCGACTGCGCGTGCCCGCCTGTCGCCTCGCCGGATGCTTGCGACAAGTAACAGACCCGATAAATCTCTTCCTTCAGCGTTTCTAAGTTGCTCGCCGCGATTTGATAAACCTTTCCGTCCGGCTCAGTCCACCCAAACTTGTCTGACGGGCCGAGTTGTATGTAATAGCTTTCACCAACAATTTGGTTCCATTCTCGATCCGAATAGATGACCGGCATCGCGAATAACCCCATCGTGATCGCCCAACCGAGTGCATTCGACTTGTTAAAATGCTCCAACTGCAGATGCGCCGCCTTGTTCATCAGCCACAAACCCTCGCTCACCTGTAAATTGACCAAGGGCACGCGCTGCTGTCGCACTAAAGCATGCGGGCCCTGGGCGACCAGGTCGATACTTCCCGGCTCTTCCCCGCCTTCGGTGCGGCGGTACGTCCGGTATTCGGACCTGTCGTAGTAGTGCCAATACGTCTCATCCACAATTTCTGGTGAGTCCACTCTCGGCTGTCGCCGTACTGACTGCCTCAGAACCACCCAATCGTATTCACCGCACTCATCGGCGCTCCAGTTAATCAGGTCTTCGGATTGGTAGCGAATCAGGTAGGCTGCGAGAAGCTCCTGCTGCGTCCTCTTCGGCCCGGTTGCTCGGGGTTGTCGATACGCGCGGAAAATCAATCAGGATATGACTTCGTCCCGTAATCAACAGATCGATCAAGCACTGCCTGAAAAACCCTGTGCAGCCTCGTGCCCCGCCGATCGCAATCATCCGCAAACTCGGAAAGGAAACTCTGCCCGCTCTCGAGGCCTCCCTCCAATTGCAGACTCGGTTCGCGCCGGAACAACGTCGAAGCGTACCAATCGACGATAGAACCGATGTAATTTTCGTAGAAAACGCGGTGCAGCCTTTCGCCATATACGTCCAGCGGCTCTTTCTGCCGCCGTAGCAGGTATTCCGCCGCGCGATGCTTGAAGTCGTGTCCGCCAGCGTACAAGTCGCGGTACATTCGCCACATGTGCTTTTGCCGTTTAAAATCGGGATGCTCTCGATCGATATCAATCATTGGTCTTCAAAACGCCTCTTAAAAAAGTGGCTTGCCCTTCTCGCCCGCTACCGCCGGCCGGGTGCCAAACAATTCCCAAATCACGTACCCCAGTGCGTCCGAAGCATGCGTTCTTCGCGGGTCGCGCGCCTTGTCTACGATTCCCGAATCCGGTTTGAACAGCACTTCTTCGAAATCTCTGATCAACTCCTCGCACCGCGGATCCACTTCCAGCCGCACCTCGCCCAGCACGTTCGTAAGCATCGCGTTCACCCTCTGAACCCGATTCATCACTGCCGGATTGCTATGCGGCACCCGCACCTTCACATTTCGGAAACCCGCCCGATAGAGGAACGCTTGCAAGAGCGAGTAGTCGCTCAGCCCCGTCGTGTGCATGTTGCGTCCGCTCGCGTCTCCATAAATCTCCAGAACCCCGGCATGTTTTTTGTACCGGTTCTCAAACTCTTGGCACGCCTCTTCTGTCGTCGCCCGATCCAGCACAATCTCGTCAATCACCGCCAAGCGCCGTTGATCGTCGTATTGCAAAAGCACCGAGGTCATCGGCGCCACATTAAAGTCCAAACCCCACAGCAGCGGCTTCCGCGGATCGTACGTCTGCCGAACCAGATGAACCGCCGGATTGAAACAGTGGTACACCCGATCTGCCCGGCTGTTCAGATATTCGCCGAGCACCTCTTGCTGATAGAACTTCGGGTCGTAGCTGCTCTCCAGGCGTTCGTAGTAATCCGGTGTCTTCTCGAGCACGAACCGGTTCTCGAACGGCTTCGCCCGCACGCATTCATATCCGGTTACCGGCTTCTGAATGAATCGCTTATAAATCCAGTCGTGTCCTTGTGGCGTCCACACTCCAAAGCCGCACAGTTTCGTCGCTTTCGGATCTCGCAACCGCGCTTCGAGCCGCAGCCACGCCTCCGGTCGCGCATACGAAAGCTCATCGATTCCGAACCACGCAAGATTCGTTCCTCGCAGCCGCTCCGGCTCATCCAGCGATCGCAGCAACACCGTACTATCCGGTGCGTTCAGCGTCAACTCGCCATCGGCCTTGCGCAGATCGTACTCGCAATCCTGATCGTCCAGCTCCTGAAATAAACTGGCCAAAGTCGCATCGCGCAGCATCGTCAGTGTCGGAGCTGCCAGCACTCCTTGACGTCCGCAATTCACGTAGCTTTGGCGCACTACTTCGAAGCACAGCGCCGCGCTCTTGCCGGAGCCAACCGGTCCCGAGAACCCTTTAAATCTGGCCGCCAGACTTTGGAACTGACCTTGCGATGGAAGGTTCATCATCGCCCAGCAAAGTTCTTGGTTCGCTTCCCCGTCGCGCTCGCCCTCCTCCTCCAAGCTCGTTGTCATCCGCACACAACGCTAGCGCGTCACCGTGCTGCGGGAAGGAAAAACAGCTTGCAAGTTACTGATTTGAGGGGAAATGCTTTTTTTGCTTCATCTGTGAATGGCCCGAGGATGTCCGTTTTTCCGTTGAAAAGGAGACGACTCGAATGGACGATCAGGCGGCTGAGTGAGCAGCCACGGTGACCGGACTTAGATTACAACGCGTCTGATAGGCGCGCTGAAGATTGTGAATCAGCAGCGGCAGTTGTCGATAACCGTGCAGCCGATTCCAGCGGGTTTCGGCATAGAGAAGCGCCGAAGCCACCCAGCGCAAACGGTGATCGCTGCCCTGCCAGCGTTTGACGCGGCGACAGATGGTCTCCACCATCGAGAAACTGGATTCAATGCCATTGGTACTGCTGAGGGAACGACGTAAACGAGCGTGCACTTGGAGTTCGTGCAGGGTCAGGGTTTCCTCGAGCCCCTCCATTAAGCTCGCCGCTGCACTCGGGTTCAGTTCGTTCAGCTCATCATGCAGCCGGTAGAGCGCCTGCCGTGCGTCGACGACGTCGGCCTGTGCATAGGCCAGCCGCAGCTTGTATTTGAACCAGTGTTGATGGGTATCGGGTAAGTATGCCAGCACGTTGCGGATTTTGTGCACTTGGCAACGCTGAAAGAAAGCGGCCTCTCCGGCATGTTGTACGATGGCAGCCCGTAAGGCCCGGCTTCCGTCCAGCAGGTACAGCCGGGGCTGGCTGAAGTCGAGCCCACGTTCGGCCAGATGATCCAGGAGTCCGCTGACCACTCGGGCATTTTCAGTCGCCCCTTGTACCAGGCCCAGAACCACTTTCTTGCCAAACGTATCGATACCGATGGCAACCACCAGATGCTGGCCCTTGAAGATGGTTCCGTCCAGTAGCAGCGCGCAGATCTGCAGATGGGCCAGTGAGCGGCTCATCAGTTCTTCTAACTTCTTGCGGCTGGCTTCGATGAACCGTTCGCTGATGGTGCTCTTCTCCAGCCCGTAGGCATCCATAAACTGCTGCAGCACCAGCTTGTAGTCCCGCATGCTGAGTCCGCGCATGAGATTGCTCCACACGGTTTCCTCGGCCGGCGACACCCGCTGGAACAACTGGTAGGTGCCCAGCGGCAGTTCCTTGCCGCCGCCGCATTGACGCACCCGCGGGCGCACGATCGGAACCCGCTGGCCATCGATCAGGCAGGAGCCTTGCTCCACTCCCCATCGATACGCCTGCCTGCTTTGCAGCCGGCGCGAGCGTACTCCTGCGATCTGCTCTACCTCCGCCTCCAGCACCGATTCAATAAACAGCCGGCCCACCTTGCGGACCAGTTC
The DNA here is from genome assembly GCA_963795445.1 of uncultured Acidobacteriaceae bacterium. Classification (GTDB taxonomy): domain Bacteria; phylum Acidobacteriota; class Terriglobia; order Bryobacterales; family Bryobacteraceae; genus Bog-105. The sequence continues at coordinate 34,091 of CAWCHX010000021.1, forward strand.
TCCCAGCCCTTCCTCAATACTCGTCAAGATCTCTGCCATGGGCAGCGCGATTTGGACAGCACGTTCTTCCGCCTGCCCCACCTCTGGACTTGCTTGCTTCTGATACTCTCTTTTCAAAACGACTCTCCTTTTTTCCTGCTAAGAAAAATTTCCCGGAGCCTATCATAGGCTCCGGTTGAGTCGTTCCTTTTTCTACGGTCTTCCGGACATCCTCCCGGCTTTTGGATGTGTTGCAGTTGCTTGCCATCACGGCGGCTAGCGCCGGCTA
>CAWCHX010000022.1:0-136823 GCA_963795445.1 uncultured Acidobacteriaceae bacterium
TTGTTTGAGCGTTGCCGTTCAACCGTTCTGCTGACGCTTCGGCCCGGAGATCCCTCGCGCTTGGCACTTGTTGTTTAATTTGAAAAAACGAACCCATTTCGTTCTACGAAGGCCAATCCGTTTCGCAAAATGTGCTGTTTCTTCGCCTTTATAGGTTCCGGGAGCGCGCTGTTCGTTCGGTAAAAAGCTCCGGGACCTGATCTCCCAAACCCAGTCACAGCTCGGCGCATACGCTCCGATATGCTTTGTTCCCGATGGTTTACGTCGTCACAGTGACGCTGCATGGCCGGAGACTGCGCGATCATCAATCGGACGAAGAGACCAAAGCTGGGTTCGTTCCGCAAAAGCCAGTTTCTTGCTAAAATGATGATTTCTGCCGCGCTCCGCGCATTCCCTTTAGATCGAAGAACCCGTTGAAAATTGGATTTGTAAGTCTCGGCTGTCCGAAAAACCTGGTTGATACCGAGGTCATGATGGGCCAACTGGTTGCGGATGGTCACGAGCTGACGCCGCAGCCGGCCGAAGCCGACGTCATCGTCGTCAATACCTGCAGCTTTATCGATCCTGCCAAGCAGGAATCGGTCGACACCATCCTCGAAATGGCCGAGTACAAGAAAACCGGAAAAGCCCAGCGTCTCGTGGTTGCCGGCTGCCTCGTCGAGCGTTACCGCTCCGACATTCAGAAGAACATCCCGGAAGTCGATGCGGTGATCGGTACCAACGATCTCGCTCAGATTACGGCGCTATGCGAAGGCGTCACTCCCAAAGCAGCTTGCGCCTGAGCCGTATCTGTATCACGACTTGACCGCTCGCGTCTTCACCACCCCGCGGCATTCCGCCTACATCAAAATCGCCGAAGGTTGCGATCATCCCTGCTCGTTCTGCATCATTCCGCAATTTCGCGGGCAGTTCCGCAGCCGCCGCTTTGAAAGTGTTGTCAACGAAGCCACACGCATGTTCGCCATGGGCGTTCGCGAGATCAACCTCATCGGCCAGGACACCACCTGCTACGGCCAGGATCTCGGGCTGAAGGACGGTCTTGCGGATCTCCTTGCCCGCCTCGCGGCGATTCCAACCGAACTGCCCAAGTGGATCCGCTTCCTCTACGCGTATCCGAATAAAGTCACGCAGAAGCTGCTCGATACCATCGCCGCTCATGAATCGCTGGTGAAATATATCGACATGCCGCTGCAGCACGCCAGCGCGCCCGTGTTGAAGCGCATGAAGCGCGGCGCCAACGCCGACATCTTTCTGAAGCTGATCGAGCGTATCCGCAAAACGATTCCTGGCGTTGCCATCCGCACCAGCATGATCGTCGGCTTTCCAGGCGAAACGGATCGGGATTTCGAAGAGTTGTGCCAGTTTGTCCAAGCCGCGCAGTTCGACCGCCTGGGGGTTTTCTCCTACAGTGACGAGGAGACCAGCCAGAGCTATCTGCTCGATGCAAAGGTCGATAAGCGCACGATCTATAACCGCAAGCGTACGCTGCTCGCCTTGCAGCGCCGCATTTCCCGTTCGCGCAACAAAGCTCTAATCGGGAGCGAGCTGCCCGTTCTGGTGGAAGGAACTTCCAAAGAAACCGAGCTGCTGTGGGAGGCGCGCCTCTCCACCCAGGCTCCTGAAATCGACGGCATCTGCTACATCAACGATTTCGGCCCGGGCGATCCTCGGCCTGGAGAGATCCGCACGCTTCGCATTACCGAAGCTCACGATTACGATCTGGTTGGCGAGTTGATCGATGCGCCCGAGCGCTCCATACGCTGCGTCGGCGCAATCCGCGAGCCCGTTTCCGATCCTCAGCTCGACCGCTCCGCGGGCGCCACTTGCCATCCGATAATAAAGGTGATGGCGGCACTCATCCGTTGCCCGATTTGCAAAAAGGAAGTTGCACCGGACGATCCGTATATGCCGTTCTGTAGCGATCGCTGCCGCGTGATCGATCTGGGCAATTGGGCGTCTGACAAATATGTCATCTCGAGTCCGGTGAGTGAGGAAGAACTGGAAGAAGTTGAGGAATCCGGCCTCCCGCAAGGTCCGTCCTGGTGAATCGGCTGGCCGTCGCGCTGGCGACCTGGTTCGGTTGCGGTTATTTTCCCTGGGGACCGGGAACGGTTGGCTCGCTCGCGGCGCTTCTCATTGCGATCGCGTTGCACGCTTATTTCGGTATGGGCCGGCTGATGCTGCTGATCCTGACGCTGCTGCTGCTTCTGCCCGCGATCTGGGCGTCCACCCGGACAGCGCGGCTTATTGGAAAGAAAGACCCCGGCAGCGTGGTGGTCGATGAGGTTTTAGGTGAATGGGTCACGCTGCTGGGCGCTACTGTTTTGAACTGGAAGAGTTTTTTGGCGGCGTTCCTTCTCTTTCGCGTCTTCGATATTTGGAAGCCGTGGCCGGTCCGCAAACTGGAAGAGCTGCCGGAAGGCGCCGGCATCGTAGCGGACGATCTTGCAGCCGGTTTGTATGCAGCGCTTATCTTGTATATAAGTGGGAGACTTAAACTCTACTAGCTATGGCGACGAAACAACAAACGGCTGATCAGGCGGCCACGCGGCCTACCATTGCCAACGTGGAGCCTCCAGCTGCGATAACCGGCGGCGAATTGCACATTCGCGGCCAGCATCTTGCCGCAGGCGGCCGGCCCACAGTTCGCCTCGGCAACCAGGCGGCGCATCTGCTTGTTGCCGGCGATTCATACATCATCGCCCGCGTGCCTGAATCCGCTATGGTCGGGGAAGTAGTAGTTGCAAGCGGCACGCTCGAAAGCGAGCTTCGCGAAACTCATCTCGGTATCCAGATCGCTGACAGCCTGCATCCGGTCTCGAGCCCCGCAGTCGATCGGGAAGGGAATGTGTTCAGCACGTTCAGCGGCTCGCGTGGTCAGAAATCGCCGGTCTCCATTTACAAAATCGACACGAACTACAATTCCAAGCCGTTCATGACGGATTTGATGAATCCCACGGGTCTGGCGTTCGATCGCGAAGGCATGCTGTACGTCTCGAGCCGCTATGACGGCATCGTGTATCAGATCACGCCCCACAGGCAACATGTCCGTGTATGTCGAAGGAATGGGCGTGGCGAGTGGAATCGCGTTCGATCGCGAGGAAAACCTTTACGTGGGCGACCGCAGCGGCACAATTTTCAAGATCAGCCGATCGCGCCAGATCTACGTGTTTGCAACGCTCGAGCCGTCGATTGCCGCCTATCATCTGGCTTTCGGTCCAGAGGATTATTTGTACGTGACCGGCCCCACAACCTCAAGCTTCGATGCCGTGCACCGGATCTCGAATGCCGGTGAAGTGGAGACGTTCTATCGCGGACTTGGCCGGCCGCAGGGTCTCGCCTTCGACGCCGAAGGACGCCTCTATGTGGCGGCTTCCCTTGGTGGCCGGCGCGGCATCATTCGCATCGACAGCTCGCGCAAACCGGAACAATTCCTCTCCGGACCCGGCATCGTCGGACTTGCCTTCACGCCCTCGCGAGCCATTGTCCTGGCCACGCATAATGCCTTATTCCGGGTGGACGTAGAGATCGCCGGCCGACCCATGCCGTAAACGGCAATTTTTCCGGGCATGCCCAAAGACGCCGAGATCATCGCCATTGGCAGTGAGTTGCTCACGCCGCAGCGCATGGACACCAACTCGCTCGTCGTGACCAGTCATCTGAATCTGCTGGGCGTCGAAGTAGTAGCGAAACACGTCATCGGCGATGATCGGGAGCGCTTGACAGCCGCGATTCGCACAGCCATCGACCGTTCGCCCATCGTGATTCTCATTGGTGGCCTCGGCCCCACGGAAGATGATGTGACCCGCGACGCAGCGGCGGCGGCTCTGGGCCGCAAGCTGGTCCTGTCGCTGGAGCAGGAATCCGTTCTGATCAGCCGTTTCCGGCAGATTAATCGCCCCATGGCGAAGAACAATTTGCGGCAAGCGTATTTGATTGAAGGCGCCGATGCTATGCCGAATCCGCATGGCTCTGCTCCCGGGCAGTTCTTATCGACCCATCGCGGCGCTCTGGCTATGCTGCCGGGTCCGCCGCGAGAACTGACGCCGATGGTGATCAACGAACTCGTTCCCCGCTTGCGCCACGTCGTTCCGCCGCAGGTGATCCGCGTACGAAGCTTCCGCATTACGGGTATTGGTGAATCGGATCTCGACACGCTCATCGCGCCGGTCTACACCAAGTACACAAATCCGGTCACGACCGTGCTCTCTTCGCCGGGAGATCTGTTCGTCCATCTCCGTGCTCGCGCCGACACCGAAGAGGCAGCGGACGCTCTGCTTCGTGAAGTAGCAACTCCGATCACGGAACTGCTCGGCGATCGAATCTACACTGACGACGCGGACGAGCCTTTGGAAGCGGTCATCGGACGCCTGCTGCGAAAGTATCACGCCAAAGTGGCCACCGCGGAGAGCTGCACGGGCGGTATGGTGGCGGCGCGTCTGACCGAACAAGGCGGCAGTTCCGACTACTTCATCGCTGGTTACGTCACCTACAGTGATGCTCAGAAGCAGGACGTGCTCGGCGTCGGCAAAGACCTGATCGCTAAACACACGGCTGTCAGCGAGCCCGTGGCAGCAGCCATGGCCGATGGCGCGCGTAAACGCAGCGGAGCGACTTACGCGCTTTCGGTCACCGGATATGCCGGGCCTTCCGGCGGGACAGACTACGACCCGGTGGGAACCGTGTATTTAGGAATTGCCGGTCCGGAGGGCACGCGCGTCGTTCGCGTCAGGTATGGGGCAGACCGCTATCGCGTCCGCGCTCTGGCCACACAAGCGGCCTTGGATCTGTTGCGAAAGACATTGCTGAAGCGCTAAAGCCCAGGATTATTTCCGCCCCGCTCCGCGGCTCATCTTCTTGGCACTGATAGGCGTACTCTGATCCGAACTAGCGGGCTTCTTCAAATTGGCAAGGCTCTTGCGTAGCGCTTCCGCTATATCGACGACTTCGGCTGGTCTTTGCGGCAGACTCGCCGGCGTTACAGGCTGGCCTTTCACTTTGTTCGCAATCATCGATTCCAGCCGTTCCCGATACGTGTCTCGATACTTCTCCGGTTCAAATGGCGCAGCGAGCGAACGAATCAGCGTTTGAGCGAGATCGAGTTCCCGCTCCGCAACCACGCTGGTGTCGGCGTGATACTCCTCATCGGCTCGAACCTCGGACGCGAAAAACATCGTGTGCGCCAGCATGCCCTTCTTGCCGGGCCGCAACACAACCACGTGCTCGCGGCTGTGCATGGCGAACTGCGCGATGGCAACCAGCCCTGTCGTTTGCATCGCCTGATACAGCAGTCCGTAGGCCTTTTCACCAGCCTCTTCGGGCGAGACGTAATACGAGGTTTCGAAGTAAACCGGATCGATCTCGGCCAGACTCGACGAACTCTTGGATCTCCATGCCCGAAGAAGTTTTCGGCGCGAGGCTTTTCAGCTCCTCGGGCTCGATGGCGACAAAACGGCCCTTGTCGTATTCATAGCCTTTTACGACCGAATGCTGCGCCACAACCTCATCCGTTCCCTTTCGAACGGTGGCTTGCTGGACCGGCGCCAAGACCGGCTGGGGCTGTTGCTCTGGAGGCGCCGGTATCGACCGCCGGAGAATGGGCGTTTGAGCGAACAGGTTCAACGCTCTCGGTCGGGCTCCGCCCGATAAAGGCGCCGCAGCCCCACTCGCTCCGGGCGTGCCGCGCGAAACAGCCGCACCGGAATAGAAATCAAGCCAAAGCTTAAATATCCCCGCCAAACTGTGGAAGCCATAAGTCCTCTGCTATTAGTGGGATTTCGAGCGGAGACAACAGGTTTCATATGCGTCCGGTACTTCTTCTCTCTTTATTATTAGGGGCTACGCAGGCCTATGGGCAATTCACAACCACGCTCAGCCACGCACGGTTGAGGAATTCGACCAATATGCCCACAAAGTGGAGCAAGAGCTATCGGCCCGATGGCAGGGCCAGCGCCCCTTTGTGTCGGCGGAAGATAATCCGGCAGACCGCGAGAAAGTGCTGGGTGGAGACCTGTTTGTCCGTCCAGGCACGCCGGACAACCCGGTCGCCATCTGGAACGGCTTGGTCCACGATTGGGTTGGCACGGTCTTTTTCCCAAACGCGAGTCTGCAAAAGGTACTCGGGATTTTGCAGGATTTCGATCACCACAGCCAGATCTACCCAAGCATCATTCAGTCGCGGCTGATTCGCCGCGAAGGCAACGACATCACTGGCTATTGGCGGCTGGAACGTAAGGATCCGCTGGTGCCTGTCGTCCTGGATGTTGAGCAGCAGGCGCATTATCAGGAAGTCCGGCCGGGCAAGTGGATTTGCCGCGCTTACGCGAAGAACATCTCAGAAATCGAGAACCCCGGCACGGCTCGCGAGAAGAAATTCCCGCCGGGTGAAGGAACGGGTTTTCTGTGGCGGCTATATGCGTACTGGAGTTTGGAGGCAACCAATGGCGGCGTGTTGGGCGAGTGCCGCACGTTGTCACTGTCGCGAAACATTCCCGCGGCGCTCGCTTGGGCAATCAAGCCATTCGTTCAGAGCTTGCCGCGAGAATCCCTGGCATCGACTCTGCGCGATACTCGCGCAGCTGCTGCCAAATAGACCGGGTGTAGCAGTTGAGGACGCCCGGGCGTCCAATAGCGAAGGCTGAAATATGACAGATATACAAAATCGCGGACTGAAATTTGCTTACTTTGTGCTGGGAATCGCTCTGCCCGTAGCAGGATACCTGCTGTGGTCGAAGAATGTGCGATTGCCTTTTTTCAGTAAGAAGGAGCGCGTCGATCAAGCCCACGACGTTACGGTGGAAGACAGCTTCCCGGCCAGCGATCCGCCATCGGCCTGGTGACGTTCAGGCTAGAGTCATCTTTCCGCTATACTGAAGCTCAGAATGGATCAGAAGAAGACCGGGTTCCAGCCGCTTGCGTTCACCTTAACTGTGCTGGCCGCGTTGTTGCGCTTGGTTCCACATCCGCCCAATTTCGCTCCCGTTGGCAGCGTCGCGCTATTTGGTGGCGCGAGGCTTCGTGGGTGGCAGGCTTACTTTGTGCCGATCGCCGCTATGGCCTCACTGATCCGATTCGAAGCCGGATGGAGGGCAGATACGCGGCATACTCGTGGGCCACTCTTATCATCTACGCTTCGTTCTTGATAAGCGTGCTATTGGGCCGTATTTTCCTGCGCGAATCGGCAAACGCTTGGCGCATCGGATCCGTCGCGCTTCTTGGCAGTATCCAGTTCTATCTCATTACTAACTTCCCATCCTGGTGGAGCGCTGGTTCACTTTATCCGCACACTTGGAGCGGACTGGTGGAGTGCTACGTTGCCGCGCTTCCCTTCTTTGGCCGCACGGTTCTGGCGGATCTCTTCTACTCGGGCGTGCTGTTCAGCGCGTACGCACTATTGAGCCGCCGAACGGCCGCTGAACAACAGCGCCAACCCGCCTAGTCTCTTGCCGCGCCAAAGCATCGCTGTAGTCGCGCTTCTGTGCGCGGGGCTCGCCCAACCTGCGGTTGCCGCAGTCACGGGCATTGAGATCAGCAGCCGAAGCGACGTGCTGGAAGGAAAGTCGTTCGGGACAGCGGGATCCTACGAATGCCTGATCGGAAAAATCCACTTTGCCGTCGATCCGAAGCTCGGACCGAATCGCATCGTAGCGGATATCGATCTTGCGCCTAAAAACAGCGAAGGTTTGGTCGAGTTCTCGGCCGATCTTTACATGCTCCGGCCGCGCGATGCAGCGAAAGGAAACGGTACTGCGCTGGTTGAGATATCGAACCGAGGCGGCAAGTCGCTGCTGTACGAATTCGATTTTGCTCGACCGCAGCTAAATCCTAAATCTGCCGAGACGCTCGGGGATGGATTGCTGCTGCAGCAGGGATTCACGCTGGTCTGGGTCGGCTGGGAATTCGACGTTCCGCCACGGCCGGAACTGCTGAGGGCGTTTCTTCCGATTGCGACAGATCACGGGAAGAGCATCACTGGGGTGGTCCGCTCCGAATGGACCGGCGATGTGCACGAGGACACCATTCCCTTGGGAGACAAGGGGCAGGTGGGCTATGCGGTGTCAAATGCCGAATCGCCGAAGAACAAAATGTTCGTTCGTGATACGGTCCTCGGACCGCGAACGCTGATCCAACGCTCGGACTGGACATTCAGCGATCCAACGCATGTCGCCCTCAAGGGAGGTTTCGCCCCGGGGCGGATCTATGAAGTTGTTTATGAGACCAAAGATCCGCCTGTCGCGGGCCTGGGCCTTGCGGCCGTGCGCGACGTTGTCTCATATCTGAAATACGGCGGAGCGGAAACTCCTCTGAGCGGCAATGCTGGACAGATCAAGCGGGCCATCGGCTTCGGTGTATCGCAAAGCGGCCGCTTTCTTCGCGAATATCTATACGACGGATTCAATGAAGACGAGCAGCATCGGCAGGTGTTCGATGGAGTTTGGGCGCACGTTGCGGGCGCGGGCCGCGGCAGCTTTAATGCGCGCTTCGCCCAGCCTTCGCGCGACGGTCATCCTTTCCAAAACGTTTTTTATCCGGTGGATGTGCCCCCTTTCGATGAGGAACACCTGCTCGACAAATCACATCGCGCACACGTGGTTCCGAAGCTGTTCCTGACGAATGGCGCTTATGAGTATTGGGGGCGATGCGCCTCATTGATTCACACCACAGCAGACGGAAAGGCCGACGCTCCTCCATCTGATGGCACGCGCATCTATTTCTTCGCCGGGCTCGCAACACACCGTCGGCGCGATTCCGCCGCGGCCCGCGCAGACTCAGAACCTCACAAATACGAACGATTACCGCTACGGATTGCGCGCGCTTCTGCTCGCCATGCAGAGTTGGTTAACGGATGGAACCCCACCGCCGCCGAGTCAATTCCCTCGATTGAGCAAGGGCGAGCTCACGACAATCGCAGAATTGAAATTTCCGAAGATTCCCGGCGTCAGTGTTCCTCAGCATAAGCGCGAGGCATACCGGCTAGATTTCTCGGTGGAACCGCCAAAGGTGGGAGCGGCGTTTCCTACGTTCGTGCCGCAAGTAGACGCAGATGGCAACGATCGCGGCGGAATTCGAATGCCAGAGATTGCAGTTCCGCTGGCCTCCTATACTGGCTGGAACCTGCGGAAGCCTTCGATTGGCGCACCCACGCGAGCTAATGAGCTTTCTCGGTTCATGGATTCCTTTTGCCATTAACAAAGATGAGCGGGACCCGCGATTGTCAATCGGACAACGTTACGCAAGTGAGCAGGTCTATCTCGAGAGGATCGATAGAGCGGCGAAAGATCTCGTCACCTCAGGTTTCCTCCTTGAAGCAGATCTTGGCTCGATTCACGATCGAGCCGCTAAGGAATGGGAATACCGGCAGAGTGTTCACTGAGTAACCCGCGATTATTCATACCGCAACGCCTCAGTCGGATTCAACTGCGAAGCACGCCGCGCCGGGAGTAGCCCAAAGCCAACACCTACGGTGAAGGAAACCGCGAATGCAACCAGGATGGACAACGGAGAGATCGGCACGCGCACCTGATTTGTTAATAGCTGTACGCTCAGAGGCAATGCCAGGCCGAGAATAATCCCGAGCGTTCCGCCCGCCAAGCTGATAAGAACGGATTCGACCAGGAACTGTAGCATCACCTCGCGCCGAGAGGCGCCAACCGCCATGCGCAGGCCGATTTCCCGAGTGCGCTCGGTAACGGTAACGAGCATGATGTTCATGATGCCAATGCCGGAAATGACCAGCGCAATCGCGGAAACGATGATCAGAACGACCGTCAGTACGCTCGCAATCTTGTCAGCGGTCTCGAGAATTGCGGTTAGATCCTGTACGTTGTATTTTGCGCCCGCCCTATGACGCCGCTCGAGAATATCGTTCACTTGCTGCCTGACCATGGGCACGTCGGCGGCATTGCGCACTTCAATGTAAACGGGATTGACCCGCTCATATTGCGCGAAATACTTCATCACGGTGACCGGGATCAGGATGGTTTCATCGGTGATCTCGCCTTGGCCGAAGGTGCTGGTCTTCTCGCGGAATATGCCCACAACCGTAAATTGAAGCTGGCTAATCTTGATGGTTTGGCCGAGCGCCGCATCCTGGCTCCCGAAAATCCGGATGGCGAGCTTATCGGTCAGCATGGCAACGCGCTCGCGCAGCGTCATGTCGCTCTCATCGAAAGCACGGCCACTGAGGACGATGAGGTTCCGTACTCGGGCATATTCCTCGTCAACGCCATCGACTGTCACTTCGCGGACTTTCCCGTTTACAACAATCTGATCGTTGGTGTTCATCACCGCGGAAGCCGCGATGATGGTGTTGCCAAATGTGTCGCGGATGGATTGCACATCCGAGAGCTTGATGAAGTCCGCCTGAACTTGAGCTGTGTTTTGCCCGCCGGCTTCGTAATCCGCATAGACAAGATTGGAGCCGATCCCGCGGATCTGATCGAGAATCAAATCCTTGCTCGCGAGCGAGATAGTCACGACGAGAATGACGGAGGCGTTGCCGATGATCAAGCCGAGCGCGGTAAGGAACGTGCGCAGCCGGTTGGCGCGCAAGGCTTCGAGACTGAAGCTGATGGCCTCGTTTAGATTCATTTCAAGCGCTTGGCGGCAACGCTAGATGCGAGAACGAGATCGCTTAAGCGCCGCCGGCCTGCTTCAACAATCGAAACGCATCCTGCTTCGGAGGATCGTCGACGGTGAGCGGAGACTGCACGTATTTCTGCAAGAGATTCCTCGCTTCTTCCAAGTCGCGTTTTTGTTTAATGAGAACATCCGCGCGCGCAAACCACACCTGCGGCGCATTTGGATTGACCTTCTGCGCTTCCAGGAAAATGGCATCGCTTTCACGCGTGCGACCCTGATTAGCCAGGAACTTTGCCAACGCAATCATGTGACCTATCTCGCGAGGTGCAGCCGCAATAGACTCGCGCAAGTGCTCTTCAGCGGTTTGAAATTCCCTGCGCTTTTGAGCCAATTTTGCTTTTGCGAAATACCCCTCGGGAGGGTCGACAGCAGAGATGTTCTGCGCAACAGCTAAGGCTTTGTCATAGCCGCCACCCAGGAACCCGGGAGCTTCCAAGTAGTAATCGAAGAGATCACTGAGCGCATCTCTGTTCTTCGGATCCAGTGCTACCGAGCGTTCGAATGCCTGCCGGGCCTTGGATGCAAATCCCGGCGCCATTAAAGGATTCGAGGTTTCCGCTCGTTTTCCGTATGCGCGGCCGAGCCAATCCATGTACTCGCTATTGTTCGGCTCAGCGGCCGCCGCTTTCTGCAAGTATTCGGCCGCCCGTTTAAAATCGCCCAGCATGAAGTAATCGCGACCGGCAAGGAACACAGTTGCCGAGTCACTGCCATGCTTGTCGAGCAGCGACAGCGAGGCTTCATAATCCGTGCGCGTATATAAATCTTCGGCTTTGCTCAAGTTCTGAGCACGTATTGGCAGCGTGAGCATCGTGAGCGCGCCAAGCACGTTGCAGAACAGCGCGAATGATCCTAAACTCCGTGACACAAAGACCCTTTGTACTTGCATTCTAGCGCCCAATTGCCCGCTACATCAACAGGATGCGCCACCCTGATCCAAGGTTGCAAACAAGACTTGGCCGGACCTTAGCTCGCGTAACACTCCGGTGTAATTTGTTTTAGGTCGGGAGACAAAGCTGCTGCTATCCACGTCGAGATGATGTAGTATCCTGAGGCTGAAATCTCAGTTTCAGGAGAAAATACGGATTATGTGCGCCCAGTTGCGACGTTTGCTTCTTTCGAGCGGTTTCGTTCTTCTTGGGGCCTCTGCCGCTTGGGCGCAGACCACCACGCTTGAGGGCGATGTCAAGGATCAAAACGGCCAGCCGGCAAAAGGCGTGGTCATCCAGTTGATCCGTACAGATATCAAGGGTCACTACACCGTCAAAACGGATAAAAAGGGCCACTGGCTCTATACCGGCCTGCCATTTGGCAAGTACGACATCTCGTGCGAAGTAGATGGCAAAGCGATGGACAAAATCAGCGGCGTGCAATCGAAATATGGCGATCCCACACCCGTCGATTTCTGCGATATGAGTAAGTTGGTGAAGCAGCAGGCAGCGGCGTCTCAAGCCCACGCGACCGGACAGCTGACGCAAGAAGAATCGCGCAGCATGAGCAAAGAACAGAAGGAGCAGTATGAGGCGCAGATCAAGAAGAATGCCGAGCAGATAAAGAAGAATAAAGCCCTGAACGACGCCTACAACGCCGGCAAGGACGCCCTCACCGCAGCAGGTAACGATCAGGATGCGGCGAAAAAGACCGCCGACTTCCAGACCGCCATTGACAGCTTCACGAAAGCGTCGCAGATGGATGCCACGCAAGAGGCTATTTGGGCCGGCCTAGGGGATGCATATTATGGACTTGGCCAAACGCAAACGGGCGACGATCGAACGAAATCGTTCGATGCAGCTCTTGACGCGTATCACAAAGTATTGGGTATAAAGCCCGATGAAGCGGCCATTTACAACCAGATCGGCAACATCTATGGGGCAGAGAAGAAGATCCCAGAGGCGACGGAGGCGTTGACCAAAGCTGCGCAACTGGATCCCGGCATGGCGTCGAAGGCGTACTTCAACATGGGCGCTAACCTGGTCAATGGCGGGCAACCCGACAAAGCTACCGATTTCTTCAAGAAGGCGGCGGACGCCGACCCGAATTACGCTGAGGCTTGGTATCAATATGGAAGCCTGCTCATGATGAAGGGAGCTGTGGACCCGAAGACCGGTCAGCAGTCCTATCCTCCCGAGACTGCTCCGGCGTTGAAGAAGTATCTCGATCTGCAACCGAACGGGAAGCACGCACAAGAGGCATCGGCGATGTTACAGGCTATGGGTGAAACCGTTCAAACGAAGGTCACGAATCCGAGTGCCACTAAGAAAAAGAAGCAGTAACCAGCAGTGTTTCGCGCGCTTGCCGAATTATTAATTACGATTCTTGTCATCCTGATCGCTCGCGCGGTCCTGACGGCGGTAATGAAGGGAATCGCGAACGCATCTTCGGGCGCGTTTCGAAATCAGACGGCAGATCCCTCGGCGAACCAAGGCAGCGCGAAGCCTGCCGCGACGGCGCAAACCGGGGGCGAGCTCCACAAGGACCCCGTCTGCGGAACCTATGTAGCCGAATCGACACCTTTCCGGCGCCAGACCGGCGGCCAAACCTTTTACTATTGCTCCGTCGCGTGCCGCGAGAAGCATGCCCTTGTGGCGCGATAAATTCGCGAGCGGCAGCGGCTTGCGTTAGCGCATTAGGGCCAAGGTAAGGCGCCCCGGGAAAGCATCTCGATCTGCCTGGCGACTGTTTACAATATTTTGTCCTCCTATTTACGACATCCGAGTGTCTCCGGCCCATGCTGATAGTGAGTTCCGTCCCAAATGGCACGCGCGAGTGGCTGGCAGGAGTTGCTGTTAATTCGGCATGCCGCAACGGATATGACCGGAACTTTGTGCGGCCACAGCGATCCTCCCCTGAATGCCATAGGAAGGGCCCAAGCTACGGGATTGACTCCTCTACTCCGAAGCTGTAAGGTCCGCCGGCTTTATGTAAGTGACCTACAACGTGCCGCACAGACAGCACAACCGCTCGCCGAGTTATGGGGCATCCCTGTTGTGATGCGGCAGGACCTTCGAGAAATCTCCTTCGGAAGTTGGGAGGGAAGGCGCTGGTCTGAGGTCCGCGGTGTTGGAACGGATATCAGGACCATGGAACTATCAACCGAGCTAGGCGCGCTTGGTGGCGAGACGTTCGCTTCATTTCGTGACCGGGTCCTGCGCGCTCTGAACGAGATCCTGGGTGATGCCAACGGGCTCCTGACGGCCATCGTCACGCATCTGGGCGTCATACGCGTTGCTCTAAACGAGCTGAGCCCAGAGAACAGTGTCTGGGACCCTCGACAGCGGATCGATCACTGCTCCGTCCACAGGCTGCGCGTAAGTGGGCCTTCGGTTACTTACGCACTCGGAACCAGCGCAGCCCGGCGAATAGAGTCGGAAAAAATGTAACGAGATGACGAACGATTCGACTCTTTATCAACCGGCGCTGCCGAAAAAACGCCAGCGCCTTCGCTGCGGGTGCCGGGCGAGATATCGCGTGGTCATTGAAAGACGGTAAAGCGACGGGGATCAGCCGGCGAAGTAGAACGCGAGCCTTGTCTTTGATGTCTCCGACGAGTGCCAGGTGAAGCCACACATCCGACTTATTTGGCTTCCATTCATTAATGAGAGGGGCACGGGAGAACTGTTCGAGCCATGATTTGACAGGTTCGGGCAACTGAGCGTCCGCGTCGAACCCTTGGTTGCGCCGGCAATTAAACCACTCGGTTACCAGAGAGAAAATAATGGTTTCCACTTGCCTCAGAGCAAGAGGATGTAAATTGCGCCATGATGTCCAGAAGAGCTCGTCATCTGCATGAGTGTCAAGGAATCGGCCGAGTTCCCAAGCCCGCTGCAAGGGCAGCTCACCATGCAGCAGATGAAGTAATAAATGTAGGGCGGCAAACGCTAAAAGGTCTTCGTCGCGGAGAACATTGATTTGGCGGCCGTCGAAATTCCGGAGTTGTTTTCGATCCCAGAATTGCTGGAGCTGCGGAACCGCAATATATTCCGACTGCTCGCTCCACAACTCGTAATGAAGTTCCACTGATATGGGCATCTTGGGATCATAAGGATCGCCTCGCCAAGTCCAATTACTCGGCCGCCCCATAGGAGCAAGATGCCTCGATTTGGAATTGAGCAGCGGTATATAACCCAACTTACTCAGCACGTCTTGAGCTTCGTAAACCGATGATCCAAGTAACCAGAGATCAATATCGCCTTGAGCCCTTAGCCGGGCATCGGACGTAAACGCCGGAGCGTGGCTAAGTCCCTTTAACATCACAAATTCCAGCTTCGCCGCGTCAAAGGCCTCGACAATCTCAAACAACTCCTGCTTCATCCGCTTAAACCGCGACTCATAGCGCGCTGTTTTCTGCATTACCTCACGGTTGAGCCAAGCAGGCAGCTGTGAGCCGCAGACGTGAGGAAGTAAGAGCGTCAACTGGCGAGCGTCACACCATTCAAGGAATTGAATCCTTTCGTTATCGACTAAGGAAGTAACCAGATCTGACGATGCTGTCTGAAATTGCAAGACTTGTAAACCCGCCAATATGTGAGGCGGCGCGTCAGCCTTAGCCAAGGATTCTGTGAGGTGGCTCAATCCAGCTCTTCTGCAACCAAACGCTCAAGTAAGTCAATGGCGGGGTCGAGCTCTGAATAGCGTATCTCATAAACAGGGACAGTTAAGAGACGGGTCAAAGCGGTAAGCCGCTCTTCGAATGCAGGCATCTGTACGGCCCAAATGTGGAAGCTAAGCCGATTCCACGCTTCCTCCGTGGACACGGGAGTCAAGACTGGTGGTCCTGAAAAGTAAGCAGGGCGATTGAGAAACACAATCGCATCGACGGGGCCTTCTTCAGCGCCCCTGATGTGCTCCATAGTTCCCGTGCGTACCTCGATGGTGGGCTTCCCATAGGCGCGAAGGGTACTCTTCAAATTGCGGAACTCCGGAAATAGTTCGCCCACCGGATCGCGGAACCTGAATTTCTGCGGATGGCCAATTACCTTCAGAGTTGGTTCATTCCGTGGAAACGCGCTGGCGTCATCGGACACAAAGGTCCAGCCACGGCGCGCGCAGGCGTACGACAAAGACGACTTGCCAGCGCCCGAGTTGCCGGCGAGCAAAATCCCCTTACCCTGATGTATGACGCACGCCGCGTGTAAGGTAATCAGGTGGGCAACTTCGAGCAGCGGATAAATCATCACGTCCAGCAGGCATTGTCGAAAATACTCCTGGTTTTGAGCGGTGGATTCTGTCGCCCATCCGAAAGCGAAGCCCGACTCCAGGTCGAGCAATGCGAAGTTATCGCGGTCGGCAACAATACTTAGAAGATGCCCTTGGGACCTGAAAATAGGTGGCTCAACGCATCCCGGACTATCAGTTTCTGAAAGGGCGAGGCGAATCTCAAGCGGAACGTGATTATATCGGCGCCGGTATGTACCCCAACTTTTCTCGGCTGCTTCCAAGGTGGTGACAGAATTCGAACGGATTCGTACAGCGAACCCATATGGATAAAAAATAGCCTCATGCTCAAGCGGAACCCTTGTGAGCAAGGGATCGTTAACTAAGGGTTCACAGACTATTGAGGTTGCCATCCACGGCCTTTCGCGATTTTTTCCAATTGAGAGAACATACGCACCGGCTACAGACGGGATCACTCGCCACATCCAGTGAGGCCCGGAACTGCTGCGCTTCAAAACCGTTTAAAACCTGCAAGAGCGTGTGCGACTTCAACGAACCGATTGGCCGGTGAAAGAAACACGGCCGTACCGTGCCGTTCGGCTCGACGACGGCCGACACCCAAGGCGCATTACAGCGCGGAGCTTGCGGGCGGCAGAGTCCGAGCTGCGCCCGGAAATGATCAGAAATTCGGCATAGCTTCTCGGCATTCTCTGACACGAATCCAGACCCTCGCCAATCCCTGTCTACACTTTCAAGTTCTCTCTGTAGAGTCCAAACTTCTTCGAGCGTCAGAGCGACCTGGGCCTGTCTATAAAATTCCCAAGGTTGGAATCGATTGAAGGCTTCGGAGGTGAGATCTGCAGCAAGGAACGATATGGAGCTGAGCCCCAATTGTTTTGCGATGCGTACAGTTTCGCTTAGACACGAGTAGTTCAAGCTCTGAATGGTGCAACGCGCGGAGATGGGAAAGTCGGCGTTCAAATCGTGAATTGCGCGGATACCTTGCTCAAGCTGCGAGAAGGCGCCAGGAATCCGGCGGATCTGATCGTGGATATGAGGAGGGCCGTCCAATGAAACAATCACGTCGTCAATCCGGGTGGCAACCTGTTGGGCATACCGCTTGAGGAGCAGTCCGGTGCTGAGAAGAGTTACGCGGATGTTTCTTGACCGCAGCATGTCGGAGAGGCGGAAAAGATCGGAGTGCATAAGCGGCTCCCCACCTGAGAAGACTACCCATTCGACGGATAAGGCCTTAATGTCGGCGAGATGCCGCTCAAGATCCTCCGCGGCCATTTCGGATTGGCTTGTGTCTTTCCAGATGTCGCACATCACGCAACGGCAGTTACAACGTGCGTGAGGACACAGGACGAGCACGGGAAGAGAGTGAATGAACGGGGTCACGCAGCGACAGCCTTTCCCGCCAGACGAGGAGGGCCCCGCAGAACTCTCGTTGTCTCGTTCAGCAGAGACGAGATCTGCCCGGAAACCAGGTATCTGTCTCGACCTTCCACTTCGATTGGCTGAAGCCCGTTCAATATGCCCGGCGGACAAACACGCGCGAATTCCGAAGATGCTAGTTGTATGCGGCCAGCGACGAGAACGAGTTGGGGGTAGTTCTCCAGTAAAGTCATGGCGGGTGTCTGGCCGCGGTCTCGCATAACCAGCAAGTCCGCCGGGCCAAGATCGCAAATTCGGCCAAAGCCGGCCGGCAGGTTAAACATCCGGGCCGGTTCGGACGTAACCATCCTGTAGAGTCGATCAGCATCGATCGTTCGATGTGCAATACGCAACTCATCCAGGAGGTCGCCGTCTGCCGTGATTGCCGAATCGCTGCCCAATGCAATCGGAATAGCGGAGTTCAGCAGCGCAGTACCGAGACTACGCTTCAACGTGAAATGGTTTGACGTGGGGCACCATACGAGCGAGGCTTTTGCACGCGTCAAGAGCGGCACGTCGGAAGAGCCGATTCCTACGCCGTGGACGAGAACGGTCGACCGATTGAGCGCCCCAGCTTTGGCCAAAATCTGAATCTCGCGACCAGCCGCTTCGTCGGTGCCTTCCGCTGCGTGGATAACAAACGAATAATTAGCAGGCGTTCTTCGGAAACGCGTTTGCCAGTCGGGAGAAAATTGGATCGAGTGCGCCCATCCGTAACGCCTCACGACGCGCACGGGAAAATTGGGGTCGAGGAATATTGGATGGAAGGCGTTGTGCTGCGCGACCGTGGTGACGCCCGAAAGCAAGTTCTTGATTCCACCCCAACGCAAACGCAGCGGTTTAGAGAGCGCCAGGTGTTGCTTTACCGGCTGTTCATGCGGGCGATAGATGTCTTTCGCCCAAGCTGACGCGTTTGGGTAGGGACCACAGCCCAACTTGGGAAATAGATTCAGCTCCAAGTGGTCGTGCGCGTTGATCAGCCCTGGTAGAACAATAAAATTGTGCAAGTCCAGCGTAGGAGTTTGTGCGGAAGCAACAGGAGAAAACGAGATCGATCCATTGTTGACCCACAAATCTAGCTTGGAAGTTTCGGTCGAACTTATCGCGACGCGCGCCCCTTTCATCAGCATGGCTTTTCCCATAAGCCCATGAACAGGGCGGGAATGCTCATCACCGCGCTGAATAGCTCCTCTTTGCCGCTTCTCTGAAAAACCGGCAATTCAGGAGCGCCGAAGTATATCTCGCTGCAGAATCTGTTGGTGAGACCTGCGTCTGAAGCGGCGTCGCCGATTTCCTGCATGGCGCGATGATGATGCTCCAGCTCATACCGTTGCTCGCCCAGTCTGAATGAGCGAGTCCATCCTGACGCTAAGGCATCCGGGTGCATGTCGGTGACCGCAATAAAGCCACCCGGCCTTGACGCTCGGGCGAATTCGCGGAAAACGCGGTGGATGTCGTGGAAGTAACCCAGAGACACCGAACAAAGGACCAAATCCGCCACGGAACTACTCACGGGAATGCACTCGGCGTCTGCTAAAGCAAGGCGCCCGCGCAAAGATGGACTTTTCGCTGCTTCGCTCAGCATCTCCTCGCAGGCATCGCAGCCAAACACGTCCGATCCAGCTCGCTGGAAGTGCAGCAGCCAGTGACCAGTGCCGCATGCAACGTCGACGACCGTGGAGGGCTGCAGTGGCTCCAGAAGATCACGCATCGCTCGCCGTTCCAAAGCCAAAAGCGGATTGAGACCGGTGTCATAGACCGGAGCCCAAAGGCGGTGCCCTTCAATCGCCGGCACGCGCATCACAAACTCTCCAGACGAGGCTTTCTCAGAGCGACGAACCGCTGTGCCCATTCGAGTTCATACGGAAACTCATAGAAGCCGAGAGAATAACGCCAGCTGCTAAGCCCGCGAAGCATCGCGCGGCCCCAGCGAGGCAGCTGAATGTCTTGCACGGTTGGCCAGCGAGAATTTATTACCAGATCGAAATTGTCGATGCGCCGTTTGAGGCGCTGCGGAAGCCACGCAACGTTAGGATCGTGTCGAGTTGTGAAGTTGTACCACCGTTCCGTCGCCCACTCCTCCGGTGTGCGAGGGAACTCAATTTTGGCTTCAATGTCGCCATACATGCCGTCGGGATGCGGAGTGGGGATATAGTGCTGAACAATGATCTCTGCGTCGGGATTAGCGCGTTTTATCCGGCGAATAAAGTTGATCGTCTCGTGCGTATCACGCTCCGGATCTTTCGGATTTCCGACTACAAATGAAAACTCCGGCACGATGCCAAACCGACGAATTCGCGCCGCCAGCTTCATGGTCTGGTCTGTCGTCACCTTCTTGTTCATCTGCTCGAGCACCCAGTCGGAACCTGATTCGGCTCCAAAGAAAATCATGGCGGCGCCAGCTTTCTTGAGCAGCCGAAACGTCTCGTCTGAGTAGCGCATCACCGTATCGATGCGGCCTTCGCACCACCATTTGAGATTCAGCGGCTCGAGACACTTCGCTAAAGCGGAGGAGTGGCTCTCACTGAGGAAAAAGTTATTGTCGTAGAACTGAACGGAATCGATGTTGTATTTCCGTTTCAAATGGCCCAGAACGGCGGCCGTGCGCTCCGGCTCCTCTGTTCGTTGCCGGCCTTGGTAAATGGGAACAACGCCACAGAAGGTGCATCGGAATGGGCAGCCGATACTCGCCTGATGAACGACCGTGCGCCGCCCCAAAAACGTCGGCAGGATATAGTTGGCCGCATTGGGCAGATTGTCGTAGGGCAGCCACGGAAAATCGTTGGGAGAACGCAGCGGCCTGTCTGCATTGTGAACGTGCAGTCCAAAATCGTCTTTATAAGACAGGCCCTTGACGCCGGCGAACTTTCGCGTCGTGCGGAGGACCCCGATCAATTCCAGGAAAGTCTCCTCGCCTTGACCGCGAACCACAAAATCGACGTAACGCGCATTGAGTGCGGCATCGGTATAGAGCGAAGCGAAATATCCTCCCCAGACGATCGGGATGGACGGGTATTTTAAACGAAATTCCCGGCACAGCGGAATCGCGGCAACCATCTGTGGCCCCGGCATAACGGATACCGCAAGTAATGTGACATCGCCCTTTTGCGCAAGACCGTTGAGCGTCGCTTCCGGCTGGGGATCCGCATTGCCATCCACGATGGCGTATTCTTCTTTTCCATCCAGCACGGCCGCCAACGATAGGACGGCCAGAGGAAAACGCCTGTTCTTTGGCCTAGTGGAGCGCGGATGCAACAGGATGATCATGAAGCTTGAAACTTCCCCACCAGAATCCAGAACTTTGACGGAGGTCTGCGATTTCGAAGCAGCGCGTTCAAAGGCCGAAGGTGCCATCGCCACCCGTACCAGGGTTTAAGGATCTGCCACTCAAGCTGGAGAGTTTCTTGAAGCGTCTGCAAGGTGGGGATATCGAGAAATTCAATGCTCGGCAGTGCGTCTGACCGGAAGCCGTAACTTTTAAGGAACGCCGCATGCTTTTCTTCCACCATTCGCTCTCCGTGCTCTCTCAGCCGATAAATTGGAGTGTCTAGAATCACGAACAGACCTGAGGGCCGCAAGCAGCGTCTGACCTCCGAAAGCGTCTGAACGTAATCGACTGAATAGTGGAAAGACGCGTTGAAGATTGCCAGATCGAAGCTTTTTGAGAACAACGGGATGCGATCGAAATCGGCTTCGATGACCGGAAATGCCTTCTCGTAATGGCGAGCAGCTCGCAAGCCATCGCGTTCGTCAGTGAAGATGTCCACGGCAACCGGCCGATGGCCGCGAAGAGACAACTGGTTGGACAACCAGCCGTTGCCCGCTCCCAAATCAAGCACATCCAGCGGTCCGTTTGCGTAAGATTCCTGGGGCTCCAATACGTTCTTCACGAAGTGGAAATACGTTCTCGACCGGATGGCCCACATCGCGGCATTGGGATCGCTGCGATCGCACGAAGGCAACGCACGATAGTAGTCACTCGTATCGGAACCGCGGTGTTCCGCATGCCGGATGCAGCGGTAATCTTCAAGAAATTTTTGCCGGGCAATGTTATCGGCTGTCATGTGCGTTCGAAGATGTAGAGACGATGATCCGCCAGCGAGCGAAAAATCGGCTTTTCCGCCAACCACTCGTCGAGAACGGATAGCTGCTCCACCTCCCAATGAGTCAAGAATCTTATATACGAAGGAGGGACTGAGACTCCGATTCCGTAGGTTTTGAGCAGCCGAAAATCAGTTTGGAAGGCGGAGCGAACATCGGCCCCGGAAGGATACACCACATGGGCGCCCATTGAAGAATCCGCGCGACCATGCAAGCGGCGGAAGGCTTTGCCAGGCTTCGCATGCAACAAGTAGAAGACGGTCTCCCAAAGACATATCGGACTTATAAAGCAGAGCG
This sequence comes from uncultured Acidobacteriaceae bacterium, assembly GCA_963795445.1. Classification (GTDB taxonomy): domain Bacteria; phylum Acidobacteriota; class Terriglobia; order Bryobacterales; family Bryobacteraceae; genus Bog-105. Next base: position 21,631 of record CAWCHX010000022.1, read on the forward strand.
CGACATGGCCTCCTGAACGGACCATGCGTGCTAGCGAATCGGCGATGCTCTCGAGTGACGCTAAACAGTTCAGCGCCCCGAAATTCGAAATCACGCCATCCAGACGCAAGTCAAAATACTGCAACCGTTCGATGGGGCAACAATTCGCTTCGACGCCGCGCCTTCTCGCTACTTCTACCATTCGCGGAGAACTATCGATCGCGTACACCGATACGCCGCGAGACTGCAGATGCAAAGCGTCAACCCCGGTTCCACAGCCGAGGTCGAGCACAAAGTCACCTTTATTGAATAGGGGATCAACCCGGCTCCACACTGCGGATCTTTGTGCCTTTCCTACGGGCGTGTCTGACCAGGCCGCATCGTAGCGGGAAGCGATTTTGTCAAAGGCGTTCTGGCGGATCGCGTTCATAGCGGTTTATGCTTCCACTTCGTCACGAGTCATGTGCAAACCCGCACGGGCGGCCAGTTGTTCTTGCCGGATCCGGTGTCGCCATGAGCTCGCTCTTCAGAAGATCATCCGCGTGTTGATAGAAGCGCTTTGAATGCCGCCCCTGAATGCGGATGTCGCGATCCGTCGATCTGGTCCAGTCCCCGAGAGTGACCAAACGAGACGATACCCGCTCGTAATACGGCGTTCCTTTGATCGGATAAGAGACCGTTGTAAAGCAAACGTCGGGTTGACACGCTTTGGCATGGGCCACAGTTTGCTCGATGTCCTCGATTTCCTCTCCTTCGTAACCCCACATGAGAAACATGCCGGTTTGAATGCCGCGAGATTTGCAAAGGTGAACGGCAGAACGAACCTGCTGGACCGTAACGCCGCGCTGCATGCCGTCCAGAATTCGTTGCGACCCGCTTTCGGAACCGATCCAGACGCGAAAACAGCGAAGCTCAGCCAGAGTTTGTGCTACTGCTTCGTTCACTCGGTCGGCACGAGTAATGCATTCAAAAGGTATGGTGAGCTTCTTCCGCCGCATCTCTGCCGCGAACTCAAAAAGCCACCCATGGTGGATCGTGAAGACGTCATCGGCTAGCCAAAGTAGTTCCGGGTTGTAGCGCTCGAGAATCCATTCAATCTCGCTGACCACTGACTTGGGCGAACGCCGGCGATGCGTTGTGCCGTACACGGAATGGCTGCACCAGTTGCAGCGATACGGGCAGCCCCGAGCTGTAATCAGCGAAACGGAACCCTTGCCATGGAACGTGCGCCACGTTTCCAGATATTTATTCATGTCGATTCGTTCGCGATCGGGCCAAGGCTGGCTGTCGAGATCTTTTATCAGCGGAGCAGCCGGCGTTCGAACCACGCGACCGTCCTCCGCGCGAAAAATCAAGCCACCAATATCCCCCCACGCATTGCAGTCGAAAGGAGACGACAACAGACTCTCAAGGGCAAGTTCTCCTTCACCGGCAATTACGACATCGGCTCCGTAATCCAGGTATTGCTCGGCATAGTTGGCCGGCTCAGGGCCGCCGGCGATTACATTCCAACCCGCTTCCTGGGCGCATTTTATTATTTCGAGAGCGTTCAAGCGGGTCATCAAGTTGGCATAGATGCCGAGCGTCGCCGGAGGGCCGCCGCGGAGGAGGTCGAACAGCTCGCTTTTCGATCCGAAAGTAGAGTCGTAGATCTCTACTGCAAAGCCCTGTTTGCGGAGGTAAGAGGAAAGATATAGCAGCCCCAGCGGCGCATAGGGTTTCATGATCTGTTGCTCTTTGGGATCTTCGAATAGAAAATAGGCGTGCGTCAGAAGGAGCTTCATGAGGCAACCTCCAAGGCGCAAGCGTTGGCTGGCTTCAGCGCATGCACATCGGCCCAGGCGCTCGCGATGAGCCAGCCACTCTCTGGGCTTCTCACTTCCAGATGAATGGCGCGTGCGAGAGCGCGATACAGTTCGGTTGAAAATTTGCCTCTGAACATCATGGAAAGATCGCCGCTTTCCGTCCAGTTTCTTTTCTTGCCGAGTTCAGAAGAGACGAGTTGGTGAAGCCTGGTTCCTGGCAGAGGATAAGTTACCGATACGCCTACGTCGTCGGGCTTTGCTGTCCGCACCATGCGAATGGTTGATTCGATGTCATCCCATGTTTCGCCTGGATAGCCGAATTGTAGAAACAAACCGGCGCGAATGCCGTTGCGCTTCAGGTTTTCCCGCGCCTGAAAGATTTCCTGAACTTTCGTTCCCTTTTCCATAGCGTCAAGAATGCGCTGCGAACCGGACTCGGCGCCCATCCATACATCGCGGCAACCGGCGCGTTCCAGATCTCGAACCGTTTCGCGCGTCATCAGATCGCAGCGCGATTGCATCTTGAATGGAACGCGTGCTCCCAACTGCTCCACAGCGTCCGCAAATTCTTTGGTCCAACGCGCAGATAGCGCGAAGATATCGTCGGTGAACCAAATATGGTCAGGTGCGTAGCGCGTTTTCAACTGCAACATCTCCTGCGCCACGGAAACTGCCGATCGAACATGATAGTTGTTGCCCCAGATCGGCTTTGCACACCAGTTACAGCGAAACGGACAACCCCGGCTCGAAACCAGATTCAAGGAAAAATATCCATGATGTTTAAGCCAGAGCTCGCGATAACGGTCGAGACTGATGAGGTCCCAGGCAGGCATCGGAAGCGCATCGAGCTGCGTGCGCAGCACACGGGGAGCAGTATGGCGCGTCTTGCCTGTCTTGTCGTCGCGGTACGCCAGTCCGGAGACTTCCTCTGGAGCTTTCCCGGTTGCGAGTTCCCGAAGAGTTTCCTCAACTTCTCCGATCAGGACATAGTCGAATCCGGCGTCGAGGTAATCTTCAACATGATCGGTCGAATCGGAGCCATGCACCGCGCTAAGGCAGCCATGCGCGCGCGCAAGGCGAGCTGTCCAGAAGGCAAGTTCCTTGTTGCGGGACAAGCACATCTTGGTTAGGAAATTGAAGTTATCCTCGCAAACTGCCAACAGACCGGGCGCGGCTTGCCGAATCGCCTTCGTCAGAGTTTCTTCTGGCGCTTCAAGCGTAATGTCACAAACCTGGACCGTCACGCCCGACTCACGCAATACAGCGGCGGCAAGCAGCGTTTGTAAAGGCGGAAAGGGCTCCATCTTTCGACGCTGCTTCTCGTCGGAGAAGACATGATTGCTATGTGTGAGCAGTACGTCCATATGTCTCCGGAGACGAGTTACTGAGCCTCTTTCATTTGCCGGCCTAAAGGGTCACCGGTCAGCAACGAGCGGCGGACCACCAGCCAATGCTGGGCCATTGAAGCCCAAAGCTCCACGGGCAAGCTGAAGGCATGATGCTTTAAGCGCCAGTGGAGGGGCTTTTGCAAAAGGCGCAGCATGTTGCGGCTGAGAATCGAGCGCGATCTGCTGGTGAGCTTTGACAGCTGATTCGCCAGCATGAAATACGACATGCTGCGCGAAAGCTCCGCGCTCGCCCTGTCGCTCAACCAGGGCAACTCAGCCTGGCCCAAGCCGACTGAGGCCCACTCCTCCAGCGATTGCGGTTCGCGTAACCCGCGTTCAATTAGCTCTGGCCAGATCGGAATCCCGGGATAAGGCGTGAACAGGTTCGGCGAAAACGTGACATTCTCAAACTGTTCAGCGATCTCACCCATTACACGCAAGGTTTCTCGACGATCGCGGTCTTCCTCGCCGGGATAACCAAAAATCAGGTTGTACGTGACGCGGATACCGGCGTCCCGGCACTTCCGGGCCGCTTCGAACATGTCCTCGATCTTCTGATGAGCCTTGTGCATTTTGCGCAAAACTTCGGGCGAGGCGGACTCGGTGCCGAAGCCGATATGACTTACTCCGCTTTCGGCGAGCAGCGCAACTTCTTGGTCGCTAAGCCTGCACAGCAGGTCCGTTGACGCCTGAAATGTCCAGCGGAAGCGTACGCCGCTTTCGATGAAGCCACGCGCCAAGGCTGTGGCGCGCCGCGTGTCAACCAGGAAATTGGAATCCACTAGAGCGATCTCATCGAGCTCGTACGTTTTCACCAGGTGAACGATCTCGCCGACCACGCCGGAGACAGTCTGCGGATTGAAGCGGCGGTTATAGAACACCATGTCCGTGCAGTAGTTACACGCATAGGGGCAGCCGATGCTGGTCGCATACGGAAGCTTTCGGCCGCCGGTGGCCTGCGCGTAGGATTCGAAATCCACCAGATCGTAAGCGGGCGGCGCCAGACTGCTCAGAGGAGATGAGGGGCGGTCCCCATTCGTGATGATCTTGCCGTTGCGTTTGAACCAGCAGCCGTCAACCAGGTCAAGCGTCGCTCCGGTCGCTTGCCGCTTGAGGATTTCAGTAAGCGTCTTCTCTCCTTGGTGACGTACGATGACATCGACAAAGCTTTCCTGCAGGGTCTGCGCAGTAAGTAGAGTGGAGTGCCATCCGCCGTAGATGATTGGCAACTTAGGCCGGACCTGTCGCACAACACGACTGGCGGCGATCGCGTCCCGAATCATCGGGCCAGTGAGAACGGAGACGCCAAAGGCGAGGGCGTCGGTAACTTCTTTAGAGATCACATCGAGGAAATTCGGCGTGGTTGCTCCATCGACGATCACCGGCACAAATCCCTCTTCTCGAATAGCGGACGCAAGACTCAAAAGTCCAAGCGGGGGCCCAAAGACTCTCCCTTGATAGGGCGGGGAGAAGAGCAACACCTTCCGGCTTGGCTGATTTAGCACGAAACCACCTCGCTCGAGAGCTGCTGCGCATCAACCTTCGGCTTTGAGGGCGGAAATACTTTGTTGGCTTTGTTCTTAAGCCAAAGCTCGACCGGAGCTGCATAGACGCTATGATCCAGGCGCCAGCGGGCTGGCAAACTGATAGTGCGATGTACCAGACGAGTTACTGGATGTTTTTGCTGAACGCCGATGGGAATGCGATTGAAGGCTATCCGCAAGTACTCGCGCATGCGTTGCACGCGCCGGTGCTGAGCGCCTTTGAGCCAGGGCAGGGTAGTGTAGCGAGGGAAGAAGTCTGCCCAACCCTCAAAAGTTTTTGGCACTTGAATTCCTAATTCAAAAGCCTTCTTCATGATGGGAGAACCCGGATATGGAGTGAAGATGTTAGTCCAGAATTCGGCCTTCGGATAGCGGCGGCAGATGTTCATGATCAGGCTGATCGATTCCCGGCGTTCTACTTCCGTCTCGCCGGGGAATCCGAAGATCATGTTGAAGGAGGGACGAATGCCGGCCTCGCTCAGCATCTCGGCGGCCAGGTAAATCGTCTCGAGTTTCTGAAAATCCTTATTCATCAGATGGAGGATCTTCTTTGAGCCGGAGTCCGCCCCTTGCGAAACCTGCGACAACCCAGCTCGCCGCAGCAGCTTCAGCTCCTCCACCGACAGCCGGGTGACCAGATTGGTCGAAGCCTGAATGCTCCAATCGAACTTGATGCCGCTGCGCACCAGACCTTCGGCGATCTTGACTGCGCGGTCCCGGTCTACCAGGAAGTTGTCATCCACTACCCAGAGCAACTGAAGTCCATAGCGCGATATCAGATCGGTGACTTCTTCGATGACCTGATCGGCGTCTAAAGCGTTCCACTTGCGCCCGTAGAGGCCTTCGTTTGTGCAGTAGGCGCAGTTGAAAGGGCACGCGAGGCTTGAAGTGTACATCGCCCAGCGCCGGCCGCAAACGCGCTCATAAGCATCGAAATCAGCTAAATGATAAGCCTTTGGTGGCAGCTCCCGTATGGGCCTAAGCGCGCGTGGAGTGTTGAAGGCAAGTTTTCCCTCCTGCTTGTAAGCAACTCCCGGTATGCCTTTGAACGATTCGCCAGCTTCAATGTGCCTGACCATCTCGACCAACGCTTCTTCGCCTTGCCCGATGACAATCGCATCCACGTCGGGGCACGCCAAAGTCTGATCGGGCAGCAGCGAAGGATGCCATCCGCCGAGGATCACCGGCTTGTCGGGATAAGCTGCTTTCGCCGCCTTCGCAATTTGCGCCGTCTCCCGAATCATTGGCCCGGTGACGAGCGAAACTGCCAGACAAAGCGAGTCTGCGAGTTCCTTGATTACTTGCTGCTGGAAGTTAGGCGTGATGGTGGAGTCAATGATTCGAACTTCGTACCCGGCTCGCTCCAGGGGCGTTGCCAGCGCCAAAATTGCCAGGGGCGCGGTTGCCTCCTGACTCGAGAAAGCAGGAAAGAAAAAAAGGACCTTCTTCTTCATGAGGACGCCCGGGCTGAATTCAGGCTGTTATTGCCCTTCGCGTTAATCCCACCAGAGATCACTTCTTTCAACACATGTCCAGTATGGGAACGGATAAGAACCAAGGGTGTTCGAAAGCTGTAAAGAAAAGGTAAACGAGCAAAAAGATCCAGCTGAGCAATAACTCGTAGTTATTACGCTGAGCTTCTAATGAATCTGCCGGGTCAAATCAAAACCAAGAACTAAGCCGCCAAACGTGTCTGCGCTTGGGTCATTCAGAAGTTGTGCGCGTGTCGCCGCGCGTTGTGAAACTGTCGTTCCGGGGCTAGTCGTCAGTCCTAGCGTGAAGGAGTGGCGCCAGATTTTCTTCTGAATCCCGAATGAGAACACTGGACGATGGATACCAAGTTCTCGAGCGTTAGCCAGAGTCGGAATAATTTCCGCCAGCAAGGCTACCGATGGCCGGACATCAATGGCAAGGCCGGCGCCCAGGGAGAAGGCGTTGACCCCCGGAACATCTGGAATCTGATTCGAGAGAAAGCCCGAGGGCTGTTCCAAACGCCGGTCGTTGAATGACACAGTGGGTACCAGATAGAATTGCGCTCGTGTTGTGATGCTACGGGAGAGAATACCTTCTATGTTCTCCGTGTAATTTTTCCGGAAGTTGTCCTGCCCTTCAATAGACACGCGAACCATTAGGTTCAAAGGATTTCCTTTGCGTTCTTCCAGGAAGTTGTAGCCTGCCATTATCTGAATCGGGCGATTGATCAGGGAAGGGGCGCGGAAGACGCTTACGGACAAATTATCAGTCACCCCGTACCTGAATCCGAACGATGGGATAGCAACATTGTCCAATCCGAAGAGTTGCGCGCCCTCATCTCTTCCGGTGAAGGCCGGCTGGTAGGGAAAACGATGAGCGAAGTTCACATAAACGCCGTGACGATCGGTGGGCTTGCCGGTGGGCAGGCTGATCAGAACATCATCGCCAGCGTTATAAATGTTGGTGTTCGGTTGTACCTGTCCAGATGATCCAGCGGCGGTATTGGTTGTTGGAGCGCCAGTGGCGGCGGCCTGATCCGAATCGGGAGCAAGTGAACGAATGTATGTAACCAGGCTTGATATTTGTCCATCCGTTAGCTTGCCTGACCATGCTGGCATAAGATTTCCTTTGCCTTTTTGAATAGCAGTCTGTATTTCACCAGTGCTCACGCTTTTTTGGAAAGCCGGGTCGGTGAAGTTAGGCGTGCCTGTAGCTTTATTCCCTTTACCGCCAGGTCCGTGACAAACCGCGCAATTCTTGGCAAACAACATAGAGGCCGGCTCCAAGCCTTTGTCAGATACCTGCCGTAAGGATGCCGAAGATTGTGCATCGATCTCTTTTACAGTCTTTGCGGCAACATCGATCAGGTACTTTTTCCCGTCTTTATCCAGCACCACTGTTGAAGTTGAATCAGTTGGAAACGATATATTAAGAAATCTTGCGAGATCGGAAGACGAGTTTCCAGCCGGGACAGCATCCCCAGGCTTTGTGCTCGCAAACGCAAGCCCCCCTGCCGCTGCCAAGAGTAACCAAAGGGCGCGCACTTTGAAAAGATTCATGAGAGTGACATAGGTGTACTCATAAGTGCACCTACGGAATGAGTCTAAATGGCAGCGGCCAGATGGTCGTTAAGAGTTTGTGAAACTTTCGCAAACGTGAGGACTCGCGTCAGACTTTGCCGCCGCCTCAGGCGTTGTGGGCAATCGCATCACGAATCGCGCGCCCGGACTGGGCTTCTTTTCCACCCACAAATCGCCTCCGCAGTCCAAAAGCGATTGCCGCGATAGAGCGAGTCCTAAACCTAGTCCATTCTTCTTACCAAAACTTGCAAACGGCCGGAACAGGTTCGCCCAAGCTTCATCTGAGATTCCAGAACCTGAATCTTCAACCAGAATTATCGCGTTGCCGGGCTCAAGGTGTGCGCTGATTTGCACGCTCCCGCCCTCCGGCATGGCGTCGATTGCGTTGCTGATGAGATTGATAAAGACGCGCTCCAAGCGATCCCTTGCCCCGATAATTTCGATTTCTTCGGGAATGTCGCAAGTGATAGCTACGGACTGCAGTTCCGCGCTTCGGATCAACCCCTCCCGCGCGAAAGCCACAATCTCGATTAGCTTGCATAGCTCCAAGGCCTTGTTCTTGGCGCTGGAAACGTCCAGCAACTCCTGCAGCAGTTCCTGTATTCGTCGGGAAGAGTTGTATATGTTCGCAGCCAGTCTACGCTGTTGTTCAGACGAAAGTTGCGCATCCACCAGCATCTCGGCCCCTCCGTAGATCGCCGCCAGCGGATTCCGCAGATCATGCACAATAGAGCTGGAAAGCCGGCTGATCGTCGAGATCTGTTCCTGCCGGATCAGATCCTCGCGTGCGCGTTGAATTGATTCGCACATTTGATTGAAAGTCATAGCCAACCGGCCTAATTCGTCATCCGTTTCAACAGGTACTCGGTAGTCGTAGTTGCGCCGGGTAACTTCCTCGGCGGCTCGATCTAACGTTCTCACCGGCTCAAGTACACGCCTGGCGAGAACATAAGTCAAAACAAGCGCCACGAGAATGCCTGCTGTCCAAAAGACGGCAACATTCCGTCGCAGCCCCGCTAAAGTCGCTTGTGGCCGGGCGAATGACCGGATGACAAACAGATCGCCTATGCGTTTTCCTGAGGCATCGCGTAAATGGGTGCCAAGAAAAAGATAGTCTTGACCGTGTAACCTCATCCGCCGCACACTGTCCCGCATGCTCATTCCCGAGCGCAGGTCGGACGCGCTCACTCCAGCTAGCGTGCCAGCCATTACCGCGTCCGAGCTAACAAATGCGAAATCACTACCGTGCGTCGATTGTTTCAGCTCATGCGCCAACTTCTCGTCTATTTCGAAGGCAATAAGTAGGACATTTAGCAACGCCTGTTCATTCTCCGCTTGCACGTATACCGGCGTGAGAACTACGTAGTAGAGATGTGTTCCGCGCGTAGCGTAGCCAGAAACTTGTCTCGGGAATTGCATGCGAGCGGCTTGTATGAGGTTAGCGTTGACTGAGAACTCCGGACGGCCTCCCAGTGAGGCGATAACTTTTCCAGCCGGATCCAAAACGAGGAAACTGGCGCCCTGGTCGGAAACTTGCGACCACAACTGTTCCGCTGTGTCCCGGATTGTCGCCTTGTCACCTGTCATAAAGGCGGCCCTGACATCCGACATGGAACTCATAATCCGGCTAATCTCGGTCAGGTTGTGGACTTTAGCGCTCCACAATGACTCATAGGCCTGCAGGCTGGTCCGTATTTCCTCTTCAAGGCTATGCTCGCTAACAGCCGCGGCATATCTCTGAATCATCCAGCCTGTGAGTGCGAAGACTACTGTCACAGCTAGCGATGTCGAGAGGAGAATGCGCCAGAGCAGCGAACTCCCCTTGAAAGGGAAAGTTTTCATTTCACTTGCGTGGAATAGCCGTCGCGGTCGGCGTTAACAGAATAATCCTGACCATACTTATTCTTGTGAGTTACTGGCAGATAGCCGGCCTCCGAAATACTTGCTAACGCCAATACTTCATCATCGTCCCCCACTACGATGTCTTGAGTTAGCTGTGCAAGCGTCTCCGGCGTGGCCCGTTCATGAAAGAAATGTACCCGGTATTTGCCTGGATTCACGTTCGGTAGAGAATAATGGCCCTCCCGGTCTGTCGTCGTGAAGTAGTTGGAATTCACAACCACAATAATGGCGGACATTGAAGGATGAATGTTGCAAAAGACTCGAACGATCCCGGGCCTGTCAAACCGAACTGTTCGCGACGACCCGGGAGGATAAAGAGCGACATCAAAAATCTGACCTTCGTAGTTTGAAAATGCATTATGAAAGATCGGGTCAAGATTTGGAAAATCGACAGCGGTTCCCGTTTGAATTGGAAGAATGTGCGGAGAGAATGTCTTGTCCTTCTGTAGCATTTGGGCATGCTTTCGCCCGGGTTGCGGTACTGACTCTTCGATCGGCGTAAGCCACACGACGACGCCCGAGAAGTCACCTATTTTTTTGGCGGCCGATTCGCCGGGTTGGATCAGGCGAGTGTAACCTGTCACGCTGCTGGCAATAAGCTGCCGTGACAGCGCGGCAGCTAAGAGCAAAGAGAACGCCTTAAAAGAGATAACCGATGGCCAGGTCATAGTGATTTTGAAGCGCTCCAACACCGACAAACGATCGTGTACGCATCTGCAAGGCTTCCATGCTGATTAAAAGGTTCGGCCCAAGATGATACATGAAATTGGAAGCGTAAGTCCAATCGTGAACAATAGCGTCGGCGCTCAGGTGAGGCGCGTGGTCATCCTCCATCCCGCCGTAAAGGTTAAACATTAACCGTGTCGTGATCGGGAAAGCCACCTGAGCCCAGCCGCCGCTGCTATTCACCGCTCGGGCAGTACCATTCGGTATAAACGCGAAGCCGTTCCCTAGAGCTCCGAGACTAGCTACATTTTGCCCTTTAAACACACTCCCGCTAAGTTGCAGGTGAGAGGCGGGGACGACCAGCCAATCGAAGGAACCTATGTGCGAAGCAATTGAAGTTCCCGCCACATGACTCGTGCTCACATGAAAGCCCGGGGCCACTTCAAATCTCTTCGTATCTTGGAAGTTATGCCAAAATGCGAATCGGCCCTCCAGGGCCGGCCGGGCCGGTTCCAGCGTGCTAGTCAATGAAGTTGGGACGGTTGCGTAACTTTCCTCGGTTTGCATCAGCGAGACTTGTGCCTTAAGGCCCGTATCCGCCCCGAAGTGTAACCTCTCTTCATAGCGCGCCTGCGGTAACCAGAGCCACAAATTGCCCGCGCCTGCGAGAGGCGGAATTCCAACTTCGGCAAGAGAATCTGGCTGATAGGGAGAGATGAGCGGTTTGTCCTGACCAATCGAAAAGCTTCGATTCTTCCAATCGAAAGAAAGGTCGGCGCGGCGGAGCCTAAGGCGCATATATTCGGGGTCCGAAGTGCCGCCATAGAAATCCATACTTATGTATCCGTCCACGCGGCCATCCCCCGGCAGATGCGGACCTTCGAAATCCAGACCTAAGAGAGTTTGCCCGATGGTGGCTCCAATCCTGTCGGGGCCAGTTAGTAAGACGTAGTTGCCTGCTTCATTCGCGCTGTTCGCAAACGCGTTGAAGAGCAGCATTCCGTCCAGTTGTATGGGAAATTTATGCGCCGCCTCGACCTTGGTTTGAGCCTGCTCTGCCGTTCGGTGCTCCTCCACCGAAACGCGCTCGTTGAGCGAAGGCTGATCGGTCTTGCCGCTCTGGGGAGTCACCGTAGTAGCAGCGGATCGGGATTCTGCCAGCTCCTGACGCAACGCTTGGATGTCCTGAACTAACTCCTTATTCTCCTTCTCCAGATTTTCGAGTCTTTCGAGAATCTGTTTCATTACTGCTGAAGACCCTGGATCGTCTTGTGCAGAGACTCTAACGGCCAACAGAAAAATCAAGAACAGCAATCTATGACGCATACAACAGAGCTTCCAAAGTACGGCGTATTTCGGTAGGTGAATAGGGTTTAGTGAAGAAGGCGTCCGCTCCTGACTTGCGAACGCGATTGCGGACCTCCGGGTCATTGTCTCCACTTACCACTATGACGGGCAGGCGTTCATAACGGTCGCGAGCGCGTATGGCCGCTACCAGATCGAAACCGTCTACGAATGGCAAATGAAGATCTGTAATGACAGCCGCTAAGTCGGCCGGTTCGGTTTGTAGCAGGTTCAAAGCGTGCCTTCCGTCTGCTAATACCATAACCACAAAACCGTCCACGGACGCTAAGGCAATCTCAAGAGCCGCTATGTCATCGCTGTCTTCGACGATTAGAATGAATGCCATTAGGGCCTTGCCGCCCTTAGGGCAAGAAGCGATATCCCACCCCATGCACCGTAATGAAGTACCGAGGTATATTCGGGTCTGGCTCCAGTTTCTGACGTAGTCTTACCACGTGAGCGTCGACAGTCCGGCTGTTCGGATAGGACTCGTACCCCCACACGGAGTTCAGAATCACATCCCGTGTCAGTGCGCGATCTGGATTATGCAAGAAATACAGCAATAAATTATATTCCGCCGGCGTGAGCTTTATCTCGCGGCCCCGGCGCGTCGTATTTCTCCGATCGACATCTATCTCTACTTCTCCGAAACGAAGAATTTTGGTGTCGGCAGTAGTTCGGCGTAGCAAAGCTCTGATTCGAGCTAGCAACTCCCGGGTGCCGAACGGCTTCACGATGTAATCATCCGCTCCCATTTCGAGCAGCAAGACTTTATCGATTTCTTCGCCGACAGCGCTCAACACGATTATTGGAGTCTGAATCCTGTCGGCGCGGAGCTGCTTGCAAAGCTCCGCTCCGTTCATTCCAGGCAGCCTCAAATCCACGAGCAGAAGCTGCGGTTTCAGTGTTAGAGCTTTATCAAGTCCGCTCTTGCCGTCGGCTGCGAACAGGGGAATGAAATTCTCTCGCTCGAGCATCACTCCGATCGTGTCGCGCAAGCTCTCATCGTCGTCGATGACAAGGATCGTTTGCATCGCAGTTGAATTTTACCTGCTTTCTCTGGCCAGTGCCGCATGGCCGGTTCCCGGCTGCTCTATTTTGCAGAATGTTTACAAGATTGCGACAAGCAGTCGATAGTAAATTCTCTTGCCGGCAGCTCTGCTGCGATTACAACACTTTTACAAGGCCTGAACACGCCCTATCTTCTTCTGCTCTACCTTCAGGATGTGCAGCAGTCGCTAGATTTCGGTTCTATTTCGTTCGACTTCTCAACAGTTCAGTCGCCTGCGACGCTCTGGCGGATAGTGAATATCGCCGAGCGGCTGATCTCGGCCGGATTACTGCTTGTTACCTTTCCGATCCTTGTTCTGGCTTCGCTTGTCCTTGTTGCGATCTCCAGGCGATCGCCGCTGATCGCCCATCAGCGCGTAGGGCAGCGTGGCCGGGTTATCTGGGTCCTGAAGCTACGGACGATGTGGAAGGATGACTCGGGAAGGTGCTCGATCTTTGTCGAACGACTGCCTACCGCGCAGACTCCTTTGCTTCGTCCCGGCAGTAAGAGCGCGCGGGTGACCAGCCGTTTCGCGGCATTCTGCCGCCGTTACTCCCTCGATGAATTGCCTCAGCTTTGGAACGTTGTTCGCGGAGACATGGCGCTCGTCGGACCTCGGCCGATCACGCGCCAGGAACTCGATACCTATTACGGGCCAGACGCTGTGCGCGTTTTGTCGGCAAAACCAGGACTCAGCGGCCTGTGGCAAATCAGCGGGCGCAGCCGCCTTTCCTATCCGCAGCGCCGCCGCCTGGATCTTTTCCTTCTCAGAAAATGGTCGCTCGCGCTATATCTCAGGATCTCGCTCCTTACGGTGCCGCGCGTCCTGACAGGCAAGGACGCTTGGTGAGCGGGAGACAGGCCTGATGCGGTGCGCCATCGTACATTACTGGCTGCTTGGAATGCGGGGCGGCGAGAAAGTCGTTGAAGAGCTCTGCCGGATTTTGCCCCAGCCGGACATCTTTACGCTCTTCTACGATCCGGAGCGCGTATCGCCATTTCTTCGCTCTCATAACGTAACTGCGTCGTTTCTCAATCCATTCCGGCGTCATTATCGCTCTTTCTTACCGCTTACTCCGATTGCGCTCGAAGGTTTTGATCTGCGCGGCTATGATCTGGTCGTCAGTAGCGAATCCGGTCCGGCCAAGGGAGTGTTGACCGCAGCGCACACTCGTCACGTCTGTTATTGCCACACGCCTATGCGCTACTTATGGGATCTCTATCCGGCGTATTTGAACGAGTGGACACGTTCGAGCTTGAAGCGTACTCTAATGGCTCCTCTGGCGAACTATCTGCGTTTGTGGGACGTCGCGTCTGCAACGCGTGTCGATCAATTCATCGCTAACAGTCAAAACGTTCGGAACCGTATCTGGAAGGCTTATCGGCGACACTCGGAAATCATCTATCCTCCCGTAGACATAGACGGCTTCTACACCGGTCCACCCGGCGAGTATTATCTGATCGTCTCAGAGTTGGTTTCCTACAAGCGGATCGCCGATGCGGTTCGCTGCTTCACCAGGACAGGAAGGCGCCTCAAGATCGCCGGCGGGGGCCCTGAATACTCCCGGCTCAAGAGCATGTCCGGAAAGACTGTCGAGTTCTGCGGAAGAGTGTCTGATTCCGAGCTTCGCGACCTCTATGCCCATAGCCGCGCGGTGGTCATCCCGGGGGAAGAAGATTTCGGCATTGTCGCGGTGGAAGCACTTGCTAGCGGGAAACCGGTTATCGCATTGGGCAAGGGAGGGGTACTGGAAAGCGTTCCACTTTTGAATCCGCGCGGCGGTTTCTTTTATTCCGAGCCGGGCGAACACCACCTCCAAGATGCGGTCGCAGACTTCGAGGCAGAGGAGAAGAATCTGCGGCCAGCAGAGCTTCGCCCGTCACGCTATGCGTTTCTCTAGAGAGGTATTTCAGCGCGAGATCTCCAACATCTTCTTCGGCCTAACGCCACTGGAGCAGAGCAGCCGGGAATTTGATTTCGCGATGGGATCACCAGGATGAACAAGCTCTCAACCGTCCTGGATGAGACTGGGTTTGCGGCAAACATTCTGTGCATTGACCAGTTCTCGAGCTTAGGTGGCGGGCAGCGGAGCCTCCTCGATATGCTCCCCGCATTTTCGGAACGAGGGTGGCGGCCTTCTGTTGCAATTCCCGGGGGCGGGCGCTTCCTGGCAATGGTTCGGAGCCGCGGATATCGCACGCACAACTTCGGTCTCGGAAGCTATACGAGCAAAAAAAAGCGCTTGGCACAGCTCGTGAAGTACGCGTTCGAACTTCCGAGTCTGGTCAACTCTCTCGCAGAACTAGTGGAAGCTAATGAAGCTGACCTGCTATTTGTAAATGGCCCCAGGCTGGTTCCACCTGCCGCTTGGGTTGCGTGGCGAAGAGGCATTCCCCTCGTTTTCCACTGCCATAACCGGCTGCTGCAGGACTCCGCGATTGCATTGACCGGCCAAGCTCTAGAACTGGCGAGCGCGCACGTGATCGCGTGTTGTCACTACGCGGCGGATCCGCTTAGAGAATACGTAGCACCTGAGCGATTGAGCATAATTTATAACGGCATCGGGGAAATGGCCATCGGCGGTCTGCGGCCACCTGGCAGAATACGACGAATAGGGGTAGTTGGCCGGGTAGAAGAAGACAAGGGCCAGTTGCAGTTCGTGCAGGCGGCGCGACTGGTTTCGCGGGAGGCTCCCGAGTGTTGTTTTGCGGTTATCGGAGAGCCGATGTTTTCGGGCGTCGATTATTACGAGAAAGTCGTTGCTTCGAGTCACGGAGTTCCGATAGATTTCGTTGACTGGCAGGACGATATGAGTAAGGTCTATTCGGACCTCGACTTACTAGTTGTACCGTCCAGCGCATTGGAAGCTACTACGAGAGTGGTTCTGGAAGCTTATAGCGCAGGAGTTCCCGTAATCGCCTTCCCGGTAGGCGGGATTCCCGAGATTCTGAGGAACGAGCAAACAGGATTTCTGGCGGAAGCCGCCACGGCGGAAGCTCTCGCGCAACGCATACTTTCAGTCTTACGAATGGATCGCGCGAGTGTGAAGGCGGTTGTCAAAAGAGCCAGGAAAGAATGGGTCGATCGCTTTGCTCTTCGAACCTACCGCGACAACGTGTGCAACGTGCTCGCCCAGGCGATGCAACCAATGTTTCAGAGATCCTGTCGTGAGCTGCGCGCTGCGGCAGGCGTCGCCACAGACTGAAGAGCTGCCGCGTAAACAGTAGCCAGGATCGCAAGGTGCGTCCATAGATAAGGGCGCAGCATGTTCTGATTGAACTGCAAAATGACCCATGCGAAGAGGAGCGATCGCGCCAGCGCGCGCAGGAGCACTGAATAGAAAGGGGAAGCGAGGCGCGCCAGCCGCAGGGGTTTTCGAAAAGTCGTGATCAGGAACCAGACAAAGGGAAGGATGCCGATTACACCGCTTGCCGCTAAAGCTTCTGCAAAAACACTCATGCCCTCAAAGTTTTTCGAAGCTTCAAAAGAGTTAATTTTCTGGCCCTGAAGGTCCCCGATCGCAGCTGAAACTCCGCCCAAACTTCGTCCGATGAGGGGGTGTTGCACAAACACAGTAAGCGTTTCCTCAAATGCACCTTCGCGCTGAATCACTGAGTGAGCGGCAGTATCGGAAATGCCGGTCCCATTCAGAAACATCAGTACAAGAGCCGGGTTGTTTTCTATGGCCAGTGAAGTACCCGCGGCGATCACACCGATAAACAGGATCGACAAGAACGAAGGAACTAATAAGCGCAACTTGGATAAGACAATGCGGAACTTCAGGAAATCGGCCAGGAAGGAGAACCATGGTCTAAGTTGAGATAGAAGAACATCGATGAACAGGAACAAAATCCCCATCCGGCTCGACGAAAGAACGATACCTGTGAACGTTAACCAATAGATCGCAAGCAGCGTTCTGCGGGGGAGCAGTGACGAGCAATTCCTTCGGAGTGAGCCCGTCAAAACGAACCCTATCAGCAAATAGGTTGCGAAATAGGACGGTTCATAGCTGAAACCATTGACTCTTGCCAGCACGCCTGGGATCAGCCACTGCTTTACAAGCGGTCCTCCAAAACCTAGCAGCGGCAGAAGGAATTGAACAATGCCGAAGCTTGCAACTAAGCCAAACGAGTACATGTACCACTGCAGAAGCTTTATTAATGCCCTGACATTGTCGCTGAACAACTGTACGAAGGAGAACATCAGGCCGAGATTGAGGAGCAACCAGAGACAATATCCGACACTCTTCGGCCAGAAGTCAGTAGCCGGAATGAATAAGATCTGGAAGACAAGCCAGACAAGTAGCGGCAGGGCGCCTAGGACCGGAATTCGGGCCCCGCGGGCCGCCTTCACAATAGCTAGAAGAACCAGCGGCGCCGTGACGATCTGGCAAAAACGATAATTCCCGCCCGCCTCCAGGATCAGGAAAATATCGAACGAACTCGTGAGGAGAATTAAGACCGCCGCTACCTGCGCCGCGCGGTTCAGCGGCCCGCTCAAGTGCACAGTGCTCTGTAGCCAATGCGTATAGGGGCGGCAAAAGACATTCTTTAGTCCACCCCTGCGCAGGAGATCTCCGCAAAAACCGATGACTGCGGTTTGGGACGTCTCCACACATGGATTCCTTTCGCCTGAAGGACAAACAACATGGCCGTTACGATGAACGCGGCTGTTGTCACCGAACCTACAGCCGCCCCTACTGCGCCAAACGAAATACTCAGGACGATAGTCAACGGAAGCGCAACCACCGCCCCGAGTAACATGATCCTCGAAAGAAGTACATCCATCTCAAAAACAAGCATGGTTTGCGTACCAAAGACACTCGCTAAACCAAAGAGCAGCGGCAGCGGTGAGAGACATTGAAGCACGGCGATTGAATGCTCGAACGACTTACCAAAAATTAAGTGGCAAACGGGACGAGCACAGAAGGCAGTCACTGCGGACACGCATATCGAGAGAACGCCCACTACAAAGAGCGTTTTTCGAATGAGTCGCAATGCCGATGCGGGTGACCGGGTCCTCGCCGCTGTGATATGGGGATACAGCGCCTGGCCAAGCGGATTCAGCGCCGCAATCGACGCTTTGATCAGCTTGTCAGCCGCGCTGAAATAACCGACTTCAATCCGGCCGGCCACAAAACCGAGAATGACAGTGGCGCTCGAACTGGACACTTGAAGTGCGGATAACGAGAGGAAGAGTGGCCATGCTCGTTTCAGAGTATCCTTGACATCGACAACGGAAGGCGGGTAAAAGGTCACTCCTATGCGTTTCAATATCAAGGGCCATGCAAGGATGCCAGCTATTACTTCAACGCTGGCCTGGATCGCGGCGGCGATAACGTAATCTTGAGGGTGCCTGACGAACAGAAAGACCGCGGGCACTGTCAAGAGCCGTGCCGATCCGAAGAGGACAGCAGCAAGCTTAATCCGCTCTAAACCCTGAAAAAGCCAGATCGGGAAAATCGTAGTGCCAATCACATACAGGAAGGTGACGGCATAGAGTCGAGGTGTTTCCCGCAATTTCGGCGTGAACGCAACGAGCAAGGTGAGCGCAACTGCACTGATACACATCAATAAAGCTTTGGCATAGATAGTTGACCAGAAAATCCGCGAGACGGATTCGGGTACTTGCCGGCATGCGGCGATCGCCCGAGTCTGGCTGAAGTTGAAGCCGAAATCCGTGAAGAAATCGAAATACAGAACGATTCCTTGAGCGAACGACAAGAGTCCGAAATGGGAAGGCTGCAGCACACGGACCAGGTAAGGCAACGTAATCAGCGGCGCCGCATAGCTAAGCCCTTGCAGTATGGTGAGTGACGCGATGTTCTCCATCAGCAGCCGGCGAGAAGACATAAGCAGGGGATTGAACTGAGTTACGCTTCAGCTTGCGACGCCGTCTTGGCTCTAACTACGAACCAAAGACCAGAAGCCAAAGCAGCCAGCATCGAGCTTATGAATACAATCAGAAGCCGGGGCGGCCAGCTTTTTCTTTCTGGAACAACGGCGCTATCGATTACCTGGATCATGGGCGCAGCCTTTGCCTCATCTAGCCGGGCAGCTTCGTATTGTTTTGCAAGAGCTTCGTAGAGGCTCTCGTGATATTTGACATCTCGATACTTGCGAAGATACTCAAGCCCGGCTTGCGGAAGTTTTCCGACTGGGACTTCAGGCGTGCCGGCCACATGTTCACCGCTTTCCAGATTGGCCAGTTCGGATCGAAGCGCGCCCAGCTCCCGTCTTACCGTCTGAAATCGCGGATTATCATCAGCAACGTAGGTGCGCATTCCCGCTAGCTGCGCCTCTCTAGTTAAGATTTCAGCATTCAGCTGAGAAGCGGACCTGATAAGGGCTTCTGCTTGACCCGAGGGCACAACTAGGCCGGTGACCTGCTGGGTATCCCGGAGCGCAATCTCGGCTGCAGCTAGCAATTCCTTCTCTTTTGCAAGCTGTCCCTCAAAGAACAAACGGCGTTGTGATGCGTCCGTCAAGGCCACTGTTGTATTCCGGCTGAACAACTCGTCAACGTAAGCGTTGGCAAGTTGAGCAGCTCGCTTCGGATCGCGATCGTCTACTTGGATGTATATGAGTGTGTCCTTGCCCGCTTTAATGCTGGTTCGCCGACCAAGGTGTTTGCGGGCTCGTTCAACATATTTGTCGCTATAGACCTGCTTTAAGTTGAATCTTCTGATGAGCGCGTCTGCTATGGTACGGCTTTCTAAGATACCGACATATAGATCCGAAGGATTGCGGACTCCGAAGCCAGATAGCAGGCTCAAGCCCGCGAGTCCAGGTCCTGCACCGGCAAGTTGCGCCATTGCCGATAAAGACGGCTGAACCTGCTGCGGCGTCAGAATCACCGCTTCAGCCGTATATTCGGCGGGAATGAGGAACGCTATTGCGGTTGAGACAACTGCCGTGATCAATACGGCCCAGACGATGGTTCTTTTTCTGGCAGATAGAGTGGAGAATAGCTCTGCAAATGAGATCTCGTCGCTCTGCTTATGAAACGAGGAAGAGGTCATCAACTCGTCGGCCGTGATGTTTTCGTCCATTAACCGAGTGGCCACTATTTCCCCTAACGAAGGACGTTTATGGCTGCGGCGCCAAGTCCGAAATTACTTAAGATCTGGGACCAATCGAGCAGGCCGCGTACAAAAGTTGTGCGGTTGATGTAAGTGGGCACAATCAGGGTGTCACCCGGGAACATCTGAAGCGAGTCGAATGTTTTGGAGAACAAAACAGAGCCTGCCTGCCGGCTGATGACGGATCCGTCTGCCCGAACGACAAACATGTGGCTCCGGTCGGCTGAACGGGAAGGGCCGCCTGCTTTCTTGAGGTAGTCACCGGTGCGGTAGTCCGGCTCATATAGGAAAGACGCCTGTTCGTATACGGTCCCGATTACGTTGACAGTGGATGGCCGGCTTGGAACGTAGAGTCGATCGCCATGCTCGAGCGGCAGATCCGGGAAGGCGTTGATTCCTCGATCGTCTGGAGCCATGTTCAGTACAATGCGGCCATTCATGGCAACCTTTCTGAGGCTCCCGATTAGATCGCGCTGGCTGGCGAGTGACGTCTGGGCCGTTGCCGCTTGCTGGGGTGATGTAACGCGACTGGACAAGTTGGAAGCGGCCTCATTCACTTCGCGCTCCAATTGGTCGAGGAACTCGTCATATCTCTTTTGTTGTTCCCGGCGCGTAGACTCACGAGTAAGTTGAGCCCCATATATATAAGCACTGGAAGTCAATCCTCCCGCGCGAGCGAGGACCTGGCGCAGCGTTTCACCGGGCAGCGCAGTGTAGACTCCGGCCATGGCGACCTCGCCCTCGATTCTTACTTGGGTCCGTTGCTGAGACCGTGGCACTGAGAAGTCTGCCTTAGAAAAGATGGTCACCACGTCGCCCGGAAGAAGCTCAAGATCCTGCGTTGTGTCATGAGACAGGACGAGTTTGCCGAGATTGAAAGCGATCGTGCGAGTGGCTAAAGTATCCTGATCTGTCCGTTCGATCACCGCGTATTGCCAGTTGATTTCAGGGACCGCCGGTTGAACGGTATAACGTGGGTTGAAAGTTCGCAAGGGAGGAACATTGTCGGATCCCATGGCAGCGCCAAGCGAGGTATCGGCTTGCGTATTCTGCTTCTGCTCCTGAAAACCGGCCTGTAACGCGTTGCTCCTCGCCGTCCCAGCAGTGGCCGTGCGTTGTCCGAACGGTATTCCGCTGTTCTCATCTGCCTGCGACGTCTGGTCCGGCGTTTCCGCGTCATCTCCCTCGATCGGTTGCTCCGCGCTTCCCAAGGCATTGTGCGCCTTCCAGTACTCTCGAGTCAAAAGAGATTGTTTGTTGGGAATCAGGTCGCTCAAGCGCATGCCTTGCTGCCAGGGAAACCTGCCGGCATCAGCAACATTTCCGCGCAACGTGACGGCATTCTGAAAACGTGGCACGACGGGCAGGAGCCGGACAACATCTCCGTTGTGCAATTCGGTCTGAAGCCCTTCTGGATTCATTGAGACATGAAGTACCTGCAGAGCTGAGCCGTCGGTGACGCGTTCCACGAGAGCCTTGCTCATTAAGGCCAGGGGCGAGAGGCCATCAGCCATCTGTAGCGCGTTCCCCAGCGTGGTGTCTGGCTTGATTTCGTAAATCGCAGGATGCCCAACGCTTCCGGCGATTGCGACGCGAGGTCCAGCGGGAGGAATGAAGATCACGTCGCCTGGAACCAGTTGCGCATCCTGAGATTTATCCCCGTTTACGAGTAGTTGATACAGATCGAAGTGTCTTATAGGCTGATCGTCTCGTTTCAATTGGATATTCCGCATGGAACCTCGTGAAGAGGGGCCGCCCGAGGCGAAGATTGCGTTCACCAGAGTGCTGTAGGAGCTTACTGTGTAACTACCAGGCCGGCGCGCTTCTCCAACAACGAAGATCTGAATCGAATGAAGCCGCGAAAGAGTCACGCTCACGTCGAAGCTTTTATAAAAATGCGATAACCGGGATTTGATGACGGACGCGGCTTGGGAATAGTTCATTCCTTCAACCGAAATGGGCCCGGCGTCCGGCAAAATGACTTGACCGGTTCGTGCCACGGTCAACTGACGGGAAAAATTGAGCTGTCCCCACACCGTTATCTGCAGGGCGTCGCCAGGTGCGATTGCATATTCGACGCTCACCGGAGCACGGTCAAGGGGAGCGAATGTGGCCGGAACGTGTTCAAAAAGCGACGCGCCGAAGATGGGAAGCATCTGACCTAGAGAGCCTGCCACATAGCGCTGAAACTCGGTTGGCGGCTCTTTTTGGGTGTAAATGGGCTGATTCGCCGGCCAGTTGTCGCGAGTTCCACTTGTGGATTCACGTGATAGGTCAAATGAAGACTGGCGCGGTCCTGAGGTTAGGCCGGGGTAGGAATCGAATTCACCAAAATCGTTGTAAGGAGAGTAGCCAGGCTGTTGTGCGCGGGACGGTATGCAGTCGGCCGTCGGATCGCCGTACTCGGCTGGTGTACAACTCCGGTACTGTCCTAACTGTTCGCCAAACTGTGAACTTGGCTGCATCGACCTCGTTTGGTTGAGTGGCGGAAGCGAAGAGGACTGCGCTAAAACGCTCGGGGAAAGACTCAACGACAGAAGAACAGCGATTTCTAGTTTTGTGGCTATTGGCATTTCAGTTACTACTGGGAAAGTGAGAATAGATACTCGATAAGGTCCCGCTCGTCTTTCTGGACGAAGTGATACGGCGGCATGATAGAGCCCGGCGATAACTTGCGAGGAGAAGCGAAATGCGCTCGGACCCAGCTCTCGCTTCGACGATTGGCCAGACCGTTCAGAGAGGGACCGATATCCCCGCCTATGCCGTTCACCTTGTGGCAGTTTGCGCATGCATTACCCACAAAAGTCTCCGCTCCGTCGCTAAATTCAGGAGAAATCTCCGAGAGAGTTTGAAGGGAATCCGGCTTTACGCTCGCGACGAATACCAAAAGCGTGTTCCGCTGGGGCATCGATAGGGAGGAAAGTTCGCGGTCACCCGAGCGAGCTTGGGACTGTTCGTTGAAGTGTTGAAGCAGCCAATCTCTAGGATGCTGAATTCCCGTTAGCCCCAAAGTGGGTCCGGGCTTAGGGCTTCCAACTATTAAGTCATGGCACGAATCGCAATGAAGGGAATGAAAATAATAGGAACCGGCAATCACCTCTGGCGAAATGCGAGCCCATTCCCTTGCTTGGAGGGAAACGATGGCTCTCCCCTGGGGATGCGGAGCACTCCGGGCTGCGGCGGTTGTCAGTCCCAACCAGACCGAGAACGCAAACGCGGCCACACACGCCGACTGTATACGTCCGTTAAGGATTGTTATGTGTGCTCTATGCAGGAAGGGAAGCAGGATAAGAACTACAATTGTTAACGAAGGAAGCACAAAGGTTCCAATCAATTCGAGCCGCCCTGGAAATACCTTCAGCAACTGAAACAGAAACAGAAAATACCACTCAGGTCTGGGTACGTATTCAGTGTCAGTTGGATCCGCCATGCGTTGGATCGAAACATCCAGAAAGGAAGCAGCAAGAAACAGGCATAGGAACGCAACAAACACGGCGCATATATCGCGAAACAACTGCTTGGGATAGAACTGTTGCGTCTCTTCCGCGCGGAACTGACTTGGCGTTATGCCGTGTCGCCGCACTAAGTAGACGTGAATGAATATCAGACCAACCGTGGTTGCAGGTAAGAGGAGCGTGTGTAGAGCGTAGAATCGTGAAAACGTTAGTGAACCTACTCCTCCTGCTGCTCCCGCCAAGCGAGTAAGAAGACTGCCGACAACGGGAAGGCTGCCCACGATTTTGATCGTCACTATGGTGCCCCAGTAGGCTTTGTTGTCCCAAGGCAGAAGATACCCTGTTAATCCGAATGCCAGCGTCAGCAGAAGGAGAACGACTCCGGCGATCCATGTTGCTTCACGAGGTTTTCTGAAAGCGCCGAATATGAAGACTTGGGCCATGTGCAGCAAAACAACGATGATCATCAGACTGGCGCCCCAATGATGGAGTCCGTGAATCATACGTCCTCCGGCAACTTGCCGCATGATGTATGTGACGCTGGTGTATGCCTCGCCCGCAGTTGGAGCATAATTCAGCGCAAGGAGAATACCTGTCAGGCTTTGAATTAGAAACAGGAATAAAGCGACGCTGCCGAAGACCTGCGGCCAACCAGCCGAGGCGGGGATATTTTCTAATAAGAACTCGGAGATAGCCGTTTGCAACCCAGTGCGGTCATCAACCCACGCCGCGAATTGTGAGACGAGACCGCGCATTGAACTAGGCGCTTTGTGAATCCTGCAATGGGCCTAACCATAATCTGTTGTCCTCTAACTTTGTCGAATAACGGTCGAGAGGTCGTTTTGCAGGTCCAGCCACGACCTCTCCTCGAACGTTGAATGCCGAGCCGTGACAAGGACACGTGAATAGCTTTTTCTCCGCCTGCCATCGGTAGGCACATCCAAGGTGGGTGCACGACGGCGAGAATGCTGTTACTTTCTGCCGCTCGTCAAGAATAATCCATGCGGAGGATTTCTCATTACGAATCTTCCACCCGTCTACGACTGCTCGTTCGAATCGAACCTGGCACGGGGTTCCAGGCTGGATATCCGACACTTCTCCCGCATCGGCCCAACCATTCTTCTGTTTGGTTTGTCTGCCGAATAGATAATTGCCGACTGATGCGGTTAATGTGCCGCCAATTAGGAACGGAATGCCGTAAAGCGCTCCGATGATCAGGGAGCGCCGGCTTTTAGCTTCTTTTGGCTCTAACTTGGTAGCGGTCATCAAACTTGTTGTTCTTACTAGTTTCCGATGTTAGATGTTCACCGGCTGTTAGCTGTCGAGGAATTGTAAAAGAGGAGTAACTTTCGACTGGCTGAGTTCTGGGAGGAAGTCTTTGCAAACTCTTTACAATTTGGGGACACGCCACGCGAGACAGAGCCTCCATACTAAAAGCGCTGAGACTTTCGTGCGTCGAACGTTACATGTCGTATGCCCACAATCCTTTCAATTGGTCAACTGCGCGAGTGTGTTGCCGCTATCTGGCTTCGCCGGTTTTAGGAATCACTTTAGCCTTGGTTTGTGTGGCGCCGCTCCTCGCGTTTGAACGTGACAAGGGAACGAATATGACCGGACCAGTTTACGTTCCACTTGATAGCTGGATTTACCCAGCGCTGAAGAAGTTGGCAGCCATGGGTTACGTACCGGATGAGGAGGGGCTCGCGGCGCCTTGGAGCCGGGCACAATGCCAAGTCTTTGTGGAAGAAGCGGAAGACATAGCATCGCGGCACAGCACCAAGGTTGCGGAAGGAGCAAGAAACCAGGAGGCACAAGCGCTTATATCGGCTTTGAAGCGTGAGTTTCCTAGCGAAACTGGCGAGAACGCCCAAATGCGAGTCGAATCGGTGTATACGCGGATTCTGCAGATATCGGGACCACCCTTGCAGGACAGCTACCACTTCGGCCAGACGCTTGTCGACGACTATGGACGTCCCTATGAAGCGGGCGCGAACGCTGTAGCCGGCTTCTCGGCTTTCGGAACTCTAGGACGTTTCTCCGGTTATTTTCGGGGAGAGTATCAGGAGGCCGGTGGCAGGGCGCCGTATGATCAGGGCCTACAAGACTTATTGGGCACTCTCGACGGCGTTCCGCCTAAACCTGCTACGAGAGTCGCGTCTACCAGCAAATTCGATCCGTTGGAAATGTATGTAGGCGCGCAGTTCGGCGACTTCGACTTCACCTTTGGCAAACAGAGTTTGTGGTGGGGCCCTGGTGAAGACAGTGCCTTTAATTTCAGTAACAACGCCGAACCGCTTTACATGCTCAAGATTGCTCAGGAAAGGCCGTTTGTTCTGCCCGGCCCTTTTCGGCTACTGGGTCATATCCGAACGCAAGTGATTGTCGGAAAATTGTCCGGGCACTTATATCCTCCCCGGCCGTTCATCAACGCGCAGAAGATTACCTTCCAGTTGACTGAAAATCTGGAACTGGGCTTGACACGGAGCGCAATCTTTGGAGGAGTCGGACATCCACTAACGGCTGGGAACATTTTGTCAAGCTTCTTCAGCACGTCAAGCACCGGGGGCACGGCCTTCGGTTCTGCTAACGATCCAGGCGATCGGCGGAGCGGGTTCGACTTTCTTTGGCGGGTACCGGGTCTCAGGCATTTTGTGACGATCTACTCCGATTCATTCGCGGATGACGAACCAAATCCGTTGGACAGTCCACGACGTTCGGCTTGGGCGCCTGGCATCTATTTCACCCAATTGCCCGGATTGCGCCGAATGGATCTACGATTCGAGACTTATTCAACGCGCTTATATCGCGGGGACGAGGGCGGACTGTTCTTCTACTGGAACAATCAATATCGGGATGCGTATACGAACGATGGGTACCTGCTGGGAAGTTGGGTGGGTCGCGACGCGCGAGCGTATGTAGCCTCATCGACCTATTGGTGGTCAGCCAAAAACAAAGTCGTCGCGTCCTTCCGGCAAACAAAAACCGGTAGCGTATTCTTGCCTGGGGGTGGAACACAAAGTGACTTTTCTCTTAGCGGCCAGTGGCAGGTAGGGCCCAATATCACCGCCAGCCCGGTCGTACAATTCGAGCGCTACTTCATTCCAGCCTTGGGCGGTCCCAAAAGGAATATTTCGATTGGGCTGCAAATCACTCTCGTGCCGAAGAACTTAGCCTTAAAGCAGTGAAATCTGGCGATCACGCCGATAACGGACTGTAAGCTCGCAGCCTCGAAAATGCTATAGCCTCGTGCGCATTCCCACAATCATCGAAGAGCCGACCTGCGGCGTCAGATCGATGATGAGCTGAAAACGCTCGTTGGGCAGCACACGTTCCCGGCGATGTGTCGCCTCGTATCCCTCGCAGTACCAGAGCTTCTCGACATGCGGCGCGAGCGCAACACTTAGAGGCCGCTGCAGGTACATGAGTCTATCGAACCACGGAGGACGTCGGTCGGGTTCGGAAGCCTCCATATCGTGGCTGTCAATCTGGCATGCTCGCTCTACGGGCAGTTCGTGTTAGCCTGAGATCCGCGGAAACCTCTTCGTTACTTACTATTTTGAAAACTTCGCGGAATACACTGTCTCGTCGAACTCTGCTGGCAGGGGCTGTAGCCGCAACTCAGATACCCGCCGCCTCCGCCGCGCCAGCTCGAAAACCGAATGTGCTGGTTATTCTTTTCGATGATCTCGGTCTGCGCGATTTGGGCTACCTGGGCGCGAGCGATTTGCGCACACCGAATATCGACCGCATCGCTGCCAACGGAACTGTTTGCCGGAATTGGTATTCCAATGCACCGGTTTGCGCTCCAGCGCGCGCCGCTCTTATGACGGGCCGCTGCCCCATTCGAGCTGGTCTGGGTCAGAATGGGCTACCCTTGCGCTCCTCGGAAAAAACAATTGCCTCTGTCTTGAGAGAGAACGGCTACGCCACCGGACTGGTAGGCAAGTGGCATTTGGGCAGTACGCCGGATACGGTGCCAAATGCGCATGGATTCGATTATTTCTATGGCTTTCACGAAGGATGCGTCGATTACTTCTCGCACCGTTTCTATTGGGGAGAGCCGAAGCGGGTGAACTTTCATGACCTGTGGCGCAACCGTGATGAGATCTTCGAAGATGGCCAGTATTTGACGGAGCGCATTGGAGACGAAGCGTGCGGCTTTATCGAAAAACAGCACGGCCGGCCATTCTTTCTCTATAGCGCTTTCAACGCGGTGCACTATCCGATGCACGCGCCGCAAAAGTACGTCCAGAGATTCCCGGCGCTTGAGAGAGAGCGACAGATGTATGCCGCCATGCTGTCGGCCGCTGACGATGCGGTGGGGCGTATCGTCACGACGCTGGAGAGAACGGGTCAGCGCGATAACACACTTATTTTTGTGTTAGGGGATAACGGAGCGACCCGGGAGCGCCGCGCGGGTTTGAATCAAGAACCGGCCACGGCAGGGAAGAACACGCCGTTCCGGGGATTCAAATTCAGCGCGTTCGATGGTGGAATGCATGTACCTGCGGTAGTGAACTGGCCAGGGCGCATTCCACGAGGGAAGACACTGGAACCAATTGTGATGACGGCCGACATACTTCCAACCGTCTGCGGATTGAGCGGCGCGCCGGTCCCAAGCGACAGAACGATTGACGGACGAAATATCTGGCCCGTGTTGACGCAAGGCGCGACATCACCGCATGATTTTGTCTGCTGGGCGGAAGGCCCGCAACTGGCGATCCGCCGGGGCAAGTGGAAGCTGGTACTCAACGGCGTGGTGCATGACGGAACACCCACAGGAGAGAAACCGCTGGATGGCGATGATGCCGTTTTCCTTTCGAATGTGGAAGACGATCCCGGAGAGAGCAAGAATCTGCGGCATGAACATCCGGAGATTACGGATGAGCTTCAGACGCTGGTGCATCAGTGGCGGCAAGAGGTCGAGAGGCCTTGAAGAATTTCGCGCTTGCTACTTCATCTGCGCGGCAACTTTCTCGACTTGGCGCATGACGCGAAGAGTGTTGCCGCCGTAGATCTTCTTGATGTCGCTGGGCGAGTACCCCTTTTCTAAAAGAGCGCGGGTCAGGTTCGGAAACTTCGAGACATCGTCGAGACCTTCGGGCGTGCAGGTGATGCCGTCGAAATCGGTGCCAATGCCGACTACATTAATACCGCCAATTTGCCGGGCGTGATCGATGTGTGCCACCACGTCGGCGAGAGTCGCGCGGACCGGGGCGTCCTTGGGAGCGTCGGCAGATTTCTGGGAAATAAATCCGCAATTGATGTTGATCTGGATGACGCCGCCTTTATTGGCCAAGGCTTTGATCATGTCGTCCGTCATATTGCGCGGAGCGTTCGTCACGGCGCGGCAAGAGGAATGAGAGGCGATGATCGGCGTCTGGCTGGTTTCCAGGGCGTCATAGAAAGTCTTGTCGGCGGTATGGGAGATGTCGACCATCATGCCGAGACGGTTCATCTCGCGAACAATTTCTTTGCCCTGTTGGGTAAGACCGTTGTGGTGCTGAACGGCCGGGTTGTCGATATCGCCGGAGGAATCGGCCCAATCGTTGGTATTCCAGTGAGTCAGGGTCATGTAACGCACGCCCAGCCGGTAATAATCGCGCAGCAAGCGAGTGCTGTCTTCGATAGCATGGCCGCCTTCAATCCCCATCAAGGCAGCGATCTTATGTTGGCGATGCGCTTTTTCGATATCTGCAGCTGTTAGAGCCAGCATGAAATCTTTCGGATAGCGGTTGACGATGTCCTGATAGACGGTGTCGATCATTTGCAGCGTTCGGTTCGCGGAATGATTGCCGTTCACATAAGTGGCGGCGACGTAGACCGAGAAGAAGACAGCGCCGACTCCACCTTGGCGCAAACGCGGAATGTCGGTATGGTTCTTGGGCGCGTTGCCGATGTCGGCGCCGTCAATGGTGAAACTCGGGATATCGTTATGCGTGTCGATCAGGATGGCCGATTTAGTGATGCTTTTCACTTCGGCGTCGAGGTTCTTTGGATCGGCGGGCGCCGCGAACGTGTTCATGGATACAAGCAGGAGTGTTACTGCGGACAGGAAGGTGATCTTCATAGTGGAGTCGCGCAATTACTCGTCTTTACCGGCGCGTTGGCGTACAAATCCTCTCACGTCTTTGCGCTTGATGTCCAGCAGCAGGTAACCGATTAAAGCGAAAATCGTTATGGCCGCGACATTGATGAAAAACGTGCCCAGGCGGCTAACGGTGATGTTCGACGGCGGAAAACCTTTGACAACGCAGAAACCGAGCCATACGGGATAAATGCCGTACTGCACCGCAGCGGCGACTCCAATCAGGTAGCGGCGGCCAGCATCGTCGGCGGTAATGATGCCCGCGGCAATTCCGATTACGGCGGAAATGCCAAGGCTGGTTAAAGGAGGCGTGAAGGCGTGAAAAAGCATGGGCGGCCCATGCATCAGAGTGACCACGATGCCCGCTACTATGGATGCGGCCGTGCTCACCGCGAGCGCTTTGATGCCCTGTTTGGCGAGGCTAAGATCGCCGGCCCACGCTCCGAAACTGAGTGCCAAAACTTGCGAGAGAAAGGGAAGAAATAACGCGGCAACCACGATTGTGATGGGGTTATTTTCGAGCATTCCATAGGCGAGAAGAACGGCTCCGGCGATGGAGCGGGCAATGTAGCTGATGGTGACGTGATTAAGCTGCCACAGATCCTCGAAAACATTGATGGGAGGCTCGAGCATCGGCCGGGTGATCTCGTACGGATGGGCATTCGTGACTATCGCGCGCAGTTCACGCGAGCTGACAGTGGATTCGGCTGAATCGAACCAATCGCAAGTGAGAACGCTATCGGCGAATTTCTTCGCCAGCGGGGTGGAGGTTTCTGCGCTGACAACTTCCTTAGCGCAGTTCGGGCCATGAGCGAAGACGGGATAGATGGACACCTGGGGAACGCCGGCTCGCATCGCGAGTTCCGCCACATCTTTCCCTCGGCCTTCCGGCACGGTTACGCGAATCTCATGCATAAATTCCGGTACGCACTGCGCTGCATGCGATCATTCCCATAGCGAATCCCGCGTTGTAACGGGTTCGTAACAATTAAGAATACAATTGTTTGCGAGGCGAATGACAGAGCAGGGAGTACGGTCGAGACGAACGGTGGCCATGGTAGCGGCCATTTTGCTGGGATTGGTGTTTCTGATTTCGGGCGGATGGAAAGTGTTGCGGCCATTCCAAACAGGAGAGCTGCTGGAGCAGGCGCGAGTGCCCGCCGGAATGGGCGTGCTGGGCGCGGCAGCGCTGGGCACGCTCGAGTTATTAGCTGCGTTCCTGCTATTTGTTCCGCGCTTCCGGCGTTGGGGAGGATTGCTCGGTTCGGCTTTGATGATCTTCTTTATGTGCTGGATCGGGTATTACTACCGCGTATTGGTGGGGCATGAGTGCAGTTGTTTTCCCATCATTAAGCGCAGCGTAGGGCCTGGCTTTTTCGTGGGCGATGCTGTGATGCTGCTCCTTGGCGTGCTTGCTTTTGCGTGGTCACCGCGAGTGGCGAGAATGCGCGGCGCGGCGGTTGCGCTGGTGTCTCTGGTAGTTTTGGCGGGACTGAGCTTCGGGGTAAATGCGGTGGAGCGGCACAATGTACAGATGCCGACGCCCGTGGTGGTGGATGGCAAGCCCCAGGATCTGACGCACGGCAAGGTCTTCCTGTATTTCTACGATCCGGAGTGCTCGCATTGCTTCGCGGCGGCGAAATTTATGTCGACCTTGAATTGGGGAGACACGCGGGTTATTGGCATTCCGACGCACGATCCACAATTCGCGGGCCAGTTTTTACAGATGACGAAATTCAAGGCAGAGACGAGCCTTGAGAATACGAAGTTGCGGAAGGCGTTTACCTTTGTCGATCCACCGTTTGGAGTGGCGCTGGTGGATGGCCAGGTGAAGGAGACATTCGGGCAGGCGCAGTTTAACGAGCCGCTGCCCGCGCCGGATTTGAAAAAACTGGGGTTTGTGAAGTGAGGCGGCGGGCTTCGGCGCACATTTATGCTTTTATGTTATCTAAGGAAACATGAGGACGACGATTGACTTGCCCGATGCTCTATTCCGGCGCGCCAAAGCGTTAGCCGCAATGAAGGGGTCGACCTTGAAGGACTTGATTGTCCGTGCAATCGAACGCGAAGTGAACTCATCGCATACGGTCGATAACGCTGCGCGACGGAAAGTCGAGCTTCCACTGATACATTTGCGTGACGGCCGCAAGCTGGATCTATCGGCCTTCGACTTTGACGACCTACTTGCCTGATGTCAATGTATGGATCGCGCTCACGGTCGCAGAGCATGTGCAGCACATATTCCTGAGCGCAACCCTCAACTAAAAAAATTCGAGTTATTGTGAATCGATCCCCAGCCGGGCGAGGATTTGCTGAAAATCGTCGGCGGAGATCAATGGAAGCTGAATCTGCTTCTTATCGTTCTCTTTCACTTCCACAACGGTGGCTTTGCTCTCAAGCTGCTTCAGAATGTCCGGATTTTCTAACTGGCCCGTGTTCGCTTCTTCAAAGGCGTAGGCGCGGTAATGGCCGGGAGGGAGTTGCTTGATGGTGAACGTACCGCTCTGATCGACGCTTCCAAAGTGGATGCCAGAGCCATCCGCGTTCAGTGTGTCCGGCACCAACACGACAGAAGCGGTGATAGGGGAGGCGGATTGTCCGCTTGAAGAACTGCCAGCGGGAACAGGCGCGGTTTGTGTTTGCGCTGCTTGCACCGAACCGTCCACTTCCGCCGGGCCATAGCGGAAGACAACCGTCAGGTCGCCCGATCCTCCTTGAAAATCGAGCTCCTTTCCAAGAACTTCCTCCTGCCCGAAGCGAACCGATTTCAAATAGGTCCCGGAAGGCGCATTGACTTGGACGTAGTATTTACCCGGGCTGACATTTTCGGCCGACAGCGTTCCGTCGGCCTTTGCCGTGACGTTCGGAAGCGGAGCGAACACCATAACTGAATCCGCGCTGGTCAAGCGCACCCTGATGTTGGCCATATTTACAGCGTTGGCGCCGGCTGGAGGAGTACCTTCCAGATGGATTTGACCTTGCAAAGAGCCCGGTGGCGTGATGGTTAGCATAAGGTCGTTCACGTCGCCTGAACCGACATCGACGGGTTGGTGGTTTAAGCTGCGAACGGGGCCGCCCATCACCAAAAGAGTGAGCACATATGAGCCCGGACTCACCCCGGAAATGTCGAAGGTGCGGTCCTTGCCGACCATCGCTTGACCGCCCATGAAGCCGAAAAAGCTGTCGCCCTGGGCGAGGTTGACGGTGATGCGCTCCGATTGGCTATCGGGCAGGCTACCGGCGACTTTGCCGCGTATGTGATACGTCGCCGCGCTGTGGAGACGGATGTCTGTTCCCGACAGATCCTGTCCCGCTTTGACCTGGATCGGCGTAGCGGTTTCGACAGACGTGGCTTCCGGATAACAGGTACGAACGGGCCTGACATCCGGCTTTCCCGGCGTGGGGGGCAGGTCATTCTGCATTGCAAAGTTCATTCGTTGCGCGCAGAGGAAATACTTGCCGGGCGACAGATTGGCTATTCGAAACTCCCCCAGATCGTTGGCCGGATTTCCGCCGTGCGGCATGTAGCGAAGCTTGCCGCGCTGCCACATTTGCCCCAGCACCTCAATCATTGTGCCGGGCAGGGGATCGCCATCTTCGTCAAGCACTTTGCCGGAGATCACGGCTTGAGGAATCAATGCCAGATTTACGTCGGTCATCTGCTGTCCGGGTCGAAGCGTGAGAGTTGTTCCGGCATGCATGGGACTCTTGGCGCCGTAGTTCGTGTTCAGAAAACCCATTCGCTGACCCGAAAGCATGTAATCGCCTGGTTCCATGCCTTCAATCCGGAAACTACCGTCAGCCTCGGATGTGGCGGAATAACCTTGGCCACCCATGGAACCTGCCATTATTGGTCCGCTCATCATCATGGTTCCGGGGACGCCCGACCCACGGCGCGTGACGCGAACGGTGGCTTTTTTGAGGGGCTCTCCGGTGAGCGAATTTGTAACGTGCCCTTGCAGCACGCATCTTTGATCGGGCGGCGTGCTGCTGGCGGGTGGAGTGAGTTGCGGACCTTGTGCAACCACGCTCGATCCGATTACGATCTGTACCGCCAGCAGATAGCCGTGGCACACAAGCAGAAGCGGAATTGTCCTAAAGGAGATTATCCTTTGCAGGTTAGGCATAGGGCTCCTGAGGCGGCAGTTCGCTTGCTTTGCGGTAGTAAGCCACGCCATTGCGTTCTTCGACAAACACGACGCGCTCGCCGATGCGGGCTCGTTCGCGCGGTTCTTTGCCCAAGATGCGCACGGTCAAACGGCCTCCGCGATCCAAATCGATGATGGCGAGCTGGTAGGGCGCATCTGCGGCGTACTGCTCGGGCGGCGAATGGACGATTGTTTCGGTGTAAACGGCGCCATCACGGGCACTAGATTCGCTTTGCATTTTAAGCGGCTCCCAAAATGGTTACGACGCAAGTGGCGCCGGACCCGCCGAGATTTTCTGCCAGTCCAACACGATGGCGCGCCACCTGACGCTCTCCGGCGTCGCCGCGCAGTTGCATCACGACATCACAGATCTGACCAACTCCGGTGGCGCCCACAGGATGACCCTTCGATTTTAGGCCGCCGCTCGTATTGATAGGCAATGGGCCGGTGATGGCGCTACAGCCGGCGGCAGCATACGGGCCGCCTTGACCCTTTGCTACGAAACCGAGGTCTTCGCTGGCGATGATCTCGGCAATGGTGAAGCAGTCATGCAATTCCGCGAACTCGATTTGCTTAGGACCGATAGCCGCCATCGCGTAAGCTTTCTCGCCGGCCGATTTGACGGCGGGAAACATGGTGATGTCCGCTTTGGTGTCGAGAGCGACGTGATCCGACGTTTGCGCTACACTGCAAACGCGCGCGAAGCGGGACGTGTAGCGGTGCGCCTTATAAGTAGGCACGATCACCACCGCGGCAGCGCCGTCGCTGATCAATGAGCAATCGTAGACCGTTAATGGCTCGGCCACAGGTTTGCCCGCGAGCGCCTGTTCCAAAGTGATGACCTTACGCATGTGCGCTTGCGGATTTTTTGCGCCGTTGGCATGATTCTTAACCGATACAGCAGCTAACTGCTCGCGAGTGGTCCCGTATTGGTGCATGTGGCGGCGAGCGATCATTGCGAAGAGAGCGGGAAAGGTGGCGCCCGCGCGTCCTTCGCCAGACATGTCTCCGGCGCCAGCAAGGATTTCGGTAACTCGCGGCGTGCTTTGCGAGGTCATTTTCTCAACGCCGGCGGCGACCACGACATCGTATACACCGGCGGCGACGCTCTGCCACGCGTGAAAGAAAGCAGAGCCGCTGGAGGCGCAGGCGTCCTCAAAGCGCGTGCAAGGAATGCCCTCAAAACCCGCCGCAGTACCGATGTAGGGCGCCAAATGATTCTGTCCCACGAAAGACGGACCGGCGAAATTGCCGACGTAGAAGGCCTCGACTGCCGGGGCAGAGACGTTGCCATCGGCTAACGCGTGGCTGATCGCCTCCACCGCCAGCGAGCGCAGATCGCGATCCGGAAAGGCTCCAAAGGCGGTTTTACCTATGCCAATCACAGCCACAGGTCTCATATACACTTAAGATAGCGTTGATGGCTTGGCCGTCCTGCACGTTTCCAAACGCCGCTCGTCATTCCTTTGTAGGGGAATGCGACAAGCCACAAGCAACTCAGGAACGGCGATCTTCGCCATCCCTGCGGAGGAACGTGTGAGCGAGCCGCTGCCTCCTATTTCGGCTTCGCAAGTCCAGACTGAATCGGACGTTCAGACGCAATTCGTCCAGCAGAATCTGCGGCGCATTTTTCTGCTGATCTATCGCATTGTCGGCAATGTCGATGACGCCCAGGATTTGACGCAAGAAACATTCATCAAGGCGCTGCAGCGCCAAGGGCAACTGAAGGAGTTGGACAAGGCGGCCAACTGGCTATCGCGCATCGCGGCGAACACCGCCATCGACTTTATACGCCGCAACAAAAAATTCGCGTTTACCGACGTGAATGAACTCGCTGAAACACGGAGATCGGGGCTCGAGAACCCGGAACAATCGCTGCTGCGAGGCGAGCGCAAACTGGAACTGGATGGCGGGCTTTCTGTTTTGACTGAGCGAGAGCGAATGGCGCTCCTGCTCCGCGACGTGGAAGATATGCCGGCCGACCAGGTCGCGGCGCAAATGAACTGCTCCATGGCTACCGTGCGTTCACATATCGCTAACGCGCGAATCAAATTCAAGCGGTATTTGGAAACGAGGAAGTCGTCGTGAAATCCGGGAAAGAGATCAAGAGCTTACATCCCAGCTTGGAAACGCTTGCGCTCTACTCGAGTGGCGACTTGCAGTGGACGACGCGATGGCGAGTTGGGCGTCATGTGGCGCGATGTTCCGAATGCGAGCAACAGGTTGCTGTATTCCGGTCGGCGAAGGCAGAGTTGAAGCGGGAGGCAAGCACCGAAACACTCACCGGATTCGAGGCGACTGTAGAGTGGGGCCGGCTGGAACGCGAGATGCTCGGGAATATCGCGGTGGGAGTGGCCGCGGCGCGCTGCATCGACAAAGTAGGCCGCAGCCGCGCTTGGATGACGCGCACAGCCTTGGTCGCGGGCTTGGCGGTATTGTTTGTTGCAGGATGGTTGACACACATTCCAAACGAGCACAGCAAACACCTGGTGGCTTGGGTTGAGCGCATGGCCGGCTTAGAGCGTCCACAGGTGAACGCGACATTGCTGCGGTCAACGGCTGACGGAATCGTGGTGCGGGCACAGGGCGCGACCCTTACGCTGATGCATCCGGCTTCGGCCGTGGTTTCGCTGTCCGGGAGTTCTACCGTTTCGGCGCGGTATATCGACGAAGAGACAGGAGAGGTGACGATCACGAAGGTTTATGCGCAGTAGTTGCAAGCGACCTGGCCTTCTCGCGCTCTCATTACTTTTGCTATGCGTGTCTGCGTTCGCGCAAACGGGTGGCGATCGCTGGCTGGATGTCGAGTTTCCGCGCGATTCTCCGGTCTTGCCTGTTTCCTTTAGCCTGGGCCCGGCGACGACTGCGCGGCCCCGGGGCGTGTCAATGGCGATCGACATGCATGCGTCTCTGCTGCTGCGCAATACCGGAAACAAGGCGATTTCAGGACTGACGTTGCGAGTGGAAGCGCAGGATCTCACGCCTGCCGGAAAAGGCTCAGTTACCGTTCCGAGCTTGGATGTGCAACCCGGAGAAGTGTTCCCGGTGCGCATCGACATGGAATTGCTGCGGCCATTCAATGTGCCCAAGAGCGATAGCGCTATTGTGCAGGTCTCGCTGGATTGCGCGCTCTTCAATGACCTTTCTTCCTACGGGCCGGACAAACTGAATTCACGGCGCGCGCTCATGGTGTACGAACTGGAGGCCAGGCGCGATCGCCAGTATATGGCGAAACTGCTGCAGACCGGAAGGGTAGCGCAATTGCGCGAGGAACTGAATTTCGGCTTGCAGGATATGAACCCGCAGCAGCTTGGTTTGGAACTGCTGCGCGATCCACGCGCGATTCCCCGGCGAGAGCAGCCGGTGAGCGTAGGAGCCGTTTCGTTTCCCAGTTCGCCGGTGCAGCCGATGGGTGGCGCGGCGCATATTGCCGGCAATGAGGTGCGCGCTCCTCAAGTCGAGGTGAAGAATACATCGCAGAAGATGGTGCGGAGCATCGAAATGGGATGGATTGTGCGCGATGAGGGAGGAAGAGATTTCGTAGCGGGATCGACTCCGTCGGCGATGCGCCTTGCCCCTGTGCAGACAGGTACCATGACCGAGTCCTCTACCTTGCGCTTCTCGCATCCAACCGGGCAGCCGATGGTGATCGGAGCTGTGATGGCGTTCGTCAACGATGTCGAGTTCGCGGATGGCAAATTGTGGATTCCGAGCAGAATGGATATTGACGAAGCGACCAGCGATGCCATGTTGCGGCGCGCCTTGGCTACCTCACCCGAGCAACAGAGGTTGGCGGAGATTTACCGGCGAAAAGGTATGAGCGGAGTGGCGCTAGAGCTGAAGAAAGTGAACTAGCGGCCGTAACGCCGGCGCGAAACTCCAACCTTGTAGACTAGGAGAGTTCGGGGCGTGGCTCAGCCTGGTAGAGCGCCTGGTTCGGGACCAGGAGGCCGGAGGTTCGAATCCTCCCGCCCCGACCAAAATCCTTCCTAAAATCATCAACTTGTGAGTTTTGCCCCTTGTTTTTGCGGAAGTGAGTGCGATCCGATCCAGCGATTTTGCTCAAATGTACAGTAGCTTGTACACTTGAAGTATGAAGACGTTGAACGTCAGCGATTTTCGGCAGCAATGTCTGCAACTGCTGGACGGCCTTCCGGCGGATGGTATTCTCATCACCAAACGCGGACGGCCGGTCGCGAAAATCACGCCCGTCCCTTGCTCCTGTTCCGATCTCATCGGAATCATGAAAGGCCTTGCGTCGAATCCACAGGACGATCTCTTTTCAACTGGAGTTGCTTGGGATGCTGAATCTGGACACTCATATTCTGATCAAAGCCTTCGACGGAAGCCTCACACCACACGAACGAAACGCCCTCACCGCAGATCCTGAATGGAGTATCTCGGCTATCGTGCTGTGGGAGATCGCGAAATTGCATCAGCTCGGCCGCCTTGCTTATGGACTCGATCATGAAGCTTTCGCTGCCGCAGTGGACCAGGTGCATGTCTGGCCGATCACTCGCCAAGTCTGCCTGAATCTCCGGGCGCTCGATTTCCAGTCGGATCCTGCGGACGAAATCATTGCGGCCACGAGTGTGACGCACAACATTCCACTTTTGACGCGCGACTCCCGCATCCGGAAATCGAAGGCTGTTAAGTTGGCGTGAATTCGGGCGGGTCATGAAAGGTTGGCCCGCGCCTCTCAAAACGCGAACGGACCCCAAATAACCCGGCCTCCCTCAAGAAAAAACTGCGGCCCTCGAGTGACACGAACTTATCTTCTTCTTCTGCGAAACAGCGCGAATCCACTCAGCCCGCCCGCCAACATCAACCACGTGCTTGGCTCCGGCGAGGCCACGCCCTCAAATCCGGGAAGTGTCGGATCAGTGCCGAAGTAATCTGTGCCTCCGTAAGGAATCGTCCCGGTGGCGAGGGCGAACCACGGCACAGATTGAGGCACGGTCAAGTCGGTCACCTGAACCTCAAATCCCGATAACGTCGATCCAGGCGGTAAGTTGGACGCGCTGCCATCCACCCAAATATTGTTATAGAGAATGCTGGAGCCGCCCAAACCGCTATTCGTCCAGGTTGTGTACACGGTGGGATCGTAGGACGCAGGGCTGCCTACGACATTTGGCGCGCTCAGTAACACCCCAAAGAAGTCGATGTCCTGATCGGTTCCTAGCAAACCGTTGGTCACGCTGAAATTGAGCGTCCAGTTCCCCGCGCTCCCGGTAGCGGTGTAGCTTACGCCGATGGGTGCCGCGGCCGCGCTGGAGACGCCGGCTAAGAGGGCCAGCCAGATGACAGACATTTTAAGTACGCGCATGATCGTAGTCACTCGACTCCTCAGTTGTACTGCTGGCAGAAGCCGGCAATGTTAGGGTTCGGCCCTTCGTTGAAGAAAGGATCTGTCGGCGGAGCTGGCGTCACCGAAACGCCCGGAATCGTGAGATTCACGGAATTCGAGTACACGTAAATGCTGGTGGGGTCGATGTTGGCTGCGGAGGTTGCCGTCTTGGGCTCGTTGAAGTTGACGTTGTAGAACGAAATGTTCGCGATCGGCTGCGTTCCGCCCGCGCCGTTCAACCTCACGTTGTCCCAAGCTTTACCGGAAATTGTGGCCGAGTCGGTATCCGAATAGATGTCGTGAAAATGGATGTCATGGTAGTGCGGGAATAGCGTCCCGGTGCTGCTGCTGTACTGCGTGTCCAGGATGATCGCTCCGTTCTTGGAACTTTTCGATCCGGTGTTAATGCCTTTCATGCAGATCGTGTCGTAGTAGAGTTGATACACCTCCCCGCCTTCCGAGCTATCCGACTTGAGGCGAATTCCATTGTCGGTCCCGTTGAAGAAGCAATCCTTCACGAAAATGTTGTATACGCCGGCGTTTGTCCCGCTGCCGATGCTAATACCATGGCCCGGTCCCATGTGGCAGTTCTGCACGGTGATGTCGTGACTCGAACCTTTGCTCGCGGCTGTCACCGCTATATTGTCGTCGCCATCGGTGATACGGCAGTTCGTGATTGAAATGTTCGACGAAGAGATCGGGTCGATGCCGTCGGTATTGAACGGTGTCCCGCTGCCGGTCCGCCCGGGGCTAGGCGTTTGGATCGTGACGTCCAGCGCCGTGACATGCGCGCACTGGCTGAAGACCACGTGGAAATATGGCGAATTCTCCAGGGTGATGTCGCGCAAAACGATGTTTTGGCCTTTGTCGAACTCAATGAGTCGCGGACAGACCTGCTTCTTGCCCTCCGTATTCGCCGTGGTCGCAATCTGCCACCAGGAGCTCCCATTCGAGGTCGTGTCCCAACCGTGTCCGTCGATCGTACCGCCCATGATGCCGATAGCTCTTCCACCGATGATGCCGGTGTTGCTAGCTACCGGATCGGAGCCGATTCCGGCGCTGATGAGCGGCTTGCACCCACTGCTCGAGGAGCCGATAGTCCCGCAAGTTCCAGAGCCGGTTATCTGGTAATCCGTGGTAACCGTGGATGCGTTTACGACCACTCCAGAGGGAATCATCAGATAGACATACGAACGCATAGTGATCGGCCGGATGGTGTAGCTGCCGGGTTTGAGCTGGACGTAAACCGGGTGGCCGGCCGCGGTGCCCACGGTTGTGCACAAGTCCATCGCAGTCTGGATATTATCGGTGTCGGCAGTCACATTTCCCGAAGCTGCGACCACCTGCGCGACGCCGCTGATCATGCAGGCTACGGGAGCCGGTCCCTGGCTCTGCCCTAAAATCGGCGTTGTCACCGTGGCGCCAATTGCGAGCGCGAATACTGCGCAGAATCGAAAGAATCTCAAAGGTCATCCCCTTTTAACGACGGAGTTAAGCGGGCACAGGGCGGGACGCCCACCATGCAGGTGAGAAACTGGCGTCCCGCTCGGCTATTACTCAGGAACTGATCGTAAGAGAGGGGATGATCTCAGTCAAGCGAGTCTTATTGAAACATGAGTTGAGGAATGCTAAACGATTAGAGTTCCGTTAGGCGCGTGGCACAGGGGCGTTCTTATTTCTTCGGAGGGTTGATCATGATGTGCGCGCCCGCGGTCCCGGGGTACATGAGCCAGGGTGCGTTCTCGCTCGGCTTGGTTGATAGTCCGGTCGATTCCGGCGTGGCGAATGGCAAGTAGATCACCCATCGCAGATAAGCGTCGGTCACTTTTCCAGTGCTGGCATCGAAGCCGCTACCGGTAAGCACATACAGCGTTCGAGGTTCGCGAGGCAATACCAGCTTTCCATCCGCAACCTCTTTCCAGCGCAATTCATTGCGCTTCTGCCCGGTGATTTTTTGAGCCTGAAGTTCGCGCCCTCGTGCCATGTAGGGCTCCAGGTCC
The DNA here is from genome assembly GCA_963795445.1 of uncultured Acidobacteriaceae bacterium. Lineage (GTDB taxonomy): Bacteria > Acidobacteriota > Terriglobia > Bryobacterales > Bryobacteraceae > Bog-105. The sequence continues at coordinate 62,483 of CAWCHX010000022.1, forward strand.
CGGTGATAACAGGCGACGCTGAAGGACGCCTTGCTGGGATCGCTCGCCAGGCAGATCAGTTCGTTCTTTCCTTCGCGGAGTTTCACTAGTTGGCCCTCGGCGTTGTAACCGAGGACCGCTGCGCCTTCGCGCATATCCATGGGCGCGGCCAGAACCGCTTCAGCGATTTGGACCTCGGGCGACGGCAGCTCTACGGCGGCCAATGTGGACGACAGCAGAACAGCGAGAATCAGGGAGCGCATGGCCCCTAACTTATCACCCTTCTTGGCCAACGTCTTCACCGATGTCAAGAAAAACTAGGGAGCAGAACCACATCTTCAGCCGGGACCCGTTCTAACGGAAGATCAGCTTTCTTCCACGCCCGCAAACCACCCGTAATCACCACCGGTCGAAGCCCATGCTCTTGCAGAATGCGCGCTACCCGAATACTGGTGGCCTCCCGGAGACAAGTGCAATAGAGGATGATCTCCTTTTCCTTAGGCAACGCTTCGATTTGTTGGAGAATCGTATTTGGCTCCAGCCGGGTCGAACCTTTGATGCGCAAGGCCCCGGGGCTGTAATATCCGTGACTGCGCGCATCGAAAATTGCGATCTTCGATTCGCTTTCTCCGTAGAAGCGGGCGGCAATCTCCTTCGCGGAAACCATCGGAACCGGGGTCAGCGTGCGCGCCTTCAGCCACAGGATTACTCGATAGACAAAATAGACCGCCAGCGCCAATACCGTGGCCCAGGCGAGAGCTTGGCCGAATGCTTCGTACGCTCTTCTGAAAGAAGAGAGAAGATCGCCCAAGAGGTACCCTGCGCCGCAAAACGCAACCGCATACAAAGATGCGCCCGCGAGATCGAGCGCCACGAACTGCGTAAATCGCATGCTCATGCTGCCCGCCAGAGGCGACGCGATCGTATGGATTCCGGGTATAAACTTCGCGATGACCAGCAGAACTCGTCCGCGCCTGCGAAACGCTTCGGCCGATTCCAGGATGCACGCTTCCGGGTTTAGAGAAAACCGGCACAGGATCCCGAGCAGCCACCAGCCGGTGCTTCGGCCCAGCACATACATCAAAATGTTGCCGAGCAGCATGGTCGAAATAGCAATTAGCAGGACCATACCGAACTCGGCCGGATTCTTACTGCTGGCGCCGCCGGCGGCCAACAAGACCACAGGCACCGGCACCGGAAGTCCCACTGCTTCGGCAAACACTAGGGCGAAGAGGATTAAATATGGATGTACGCTGATGGCCGAGAGGAGTTGGTGCATGTGCGAAGCGTGCTGGTAGCCTCCTCACCACCCTCGCACGCCGTTACGGACTGTACGGGGCTTTACCCCAGAAATTTGTTTAAGGGTTTCCAATAATGCTCGTGCCATCCCCACTCGAGATGGTCGAAGTCGCCTTCCGGAAATCCGGTGTGGTCCAAAACGATAGTGGTTCCGGTGCCTCGCGGCTTCAGTTCAAACCGCACGATAGAGTAGATGCCCGCATCCCAATGAGTAGGACGCCACGCCTGCACAATTCGCTGCGCGGGGACTAATTCGATGTTGCGTCCTGCGATCTGCCCTCCAAACATCGAGAAAGCCCCGCCTGCCCCGGGATCGATTTCCGCCGGCGAACCCGTAAATGCAGCGAACTGCTTTGCGTCCAGAAGCACCTCATAAATCCGCTGAGGGGCAACCTTCATATCGATATCCATATGCAGGGAGGTGCGCGTCTGGTTGGCGGCGCTGCTCGCCTTTTCCTTCATCGTCTGCTGCGAGCTCTTTCCCCAAAGGCTTGAGCCCGCAGCCAGACTGCCAATCGCAATGCCAGCCCCGGTCATAATTTGCCGGCGCGTCGCCGTCTTCGCAATCGTTCGAATGCTTTCTCTCGTTCATCGTTTGTCCTCTCGGGTTCTTGGTTGACCTGTCTTGCATAAGAGCACGCGGCTAAACTATGTTCAAGATCATATTTTCCTTCGGGGGGCAGCGCCAACACTCAGCTCACCAGGAAACGAGGAGGATGTATGCCTTATCCGCCTGCTCATCGCGCAACGGTGAGGGCGAAGATCGTTCAGAGCGCGCGCCGGTTATTCAATCGGCACGGCTTTGACAATGTCACCGTCACCCAGATCATGGCTGGTGCCGGCCTCACGCACGGCGGATTCTACAGCTATTTCAAAAGTAAGAGCGATCTGTACACGGAAGTATTAGGCTGCTTCTTCACCGATCCCAACTGGAAAAGTTGCTGGGAAGGCGTGGAAGTGGATCTGTCCTCGACCGCAGGTGGGGCCGCAAGTCGTCCGCGCCTACCTATCTCTTCAGCATTTTGAGAGCGTAGAGAACTCATGTCCGATGGTCGCGTTACCCACCGATGTGGCGCGCAAAGGTGAAAAGGAAAAGCGAGCTTTTCAAACCGTGTTCCAGGCAATGATGAGCGTACTCGAGCGCGGCCAGACCGGTCGCAATCGAAGCCGCCGAACCACCGCTCAGGCCATCGCGGCATTATGCGTGGGAGGGATGGTCGTGGCCCGTGCCATGGTCGATCGCGCGCTGGCCGATGAATTGCGCCGGGCATGCATGACTGTCGCTCTCCAGCTGGGAGGCTGGAATAACGAGAACAAGTCAAAGAAGCGAAAGATCCTTCGGGTTGCTAGGCAACGTCGATGATAAGCAGCGTGAGTGTACGGTGAGGCATTTGCGGCAGCAGGCAATTACTGCATCGTTGTTTAGGCCGACGACGCTTTCGCGTGCCGTGGAGCGGCTTGGCTTTGTTCAGGCAGATCCGATTCGATCCCCGGCGCGAGCCCAGGATCTGATTCTGCGGCATCGAGTGAGAGGCTATCGCGCAGGCGACCTCGAAACCAATTACCCTTCTCTCGGACTGGAAGAGGATCTTCTTTATGCGTATGGTTTCATGCCGCAAACAACCTGGAACCTTCTGCATCCAAGGCTCCACGGTAAGCTCACTGCCGCTGAATCCAGGGTGCTTGAGTTGGTGTCTACTCATAAGCGGATTCATCCGCGTGAGCTCGAAGCATATCTAGGCCGCAAACGTGAGATCAATGCTTGGGGCGGGTATTCGAAAGCAACCACGCGAACTCTGCAAGCACTCCACTACCGAGGTCTGTTGAGGATTGCCGGACGCGAAAACGGAATCCGATTATACGAGCCCGCAACCAACCGGGCCGAAGAAATGGAATCGAGCGAGCGTCTGCGTCGGCTGGTCTTACTGATTGCCGGTATCCTTGCCCCTCTGTCCGATCGTAGCCTGCGAGCAGCTCTGCAGCGCTTGGCGCATGCTGCGCCCGCTTTGGAGGGAAGACAATCGGCGGTCAAAAAGCTTCTGCACTCAGGAGACTTATCGAGTACGGTTGTCGACGGAATCCGCTACGTCTGGCCTGCGCAACGCATCGTCCGGAAGAGGCCAGAGCAAGCTGTACGATTCCTGGCGCCCTTCGATCCGGTGGTTTGGGATCGCCGCAGATTCGAGCACTTCTGGGGATGGTCTTATCGGTTCGAGGCGTATACGCCGGCGCCTAAAAGGAAGCTCGGCTATTACGCCATGCCGCTCTTGTGGCAAGATGACGTGATTGGCTGGGTGAATATCTCGAATAAAAGCGGGAAGCTGCGCGTCGAGACTGGTTTCTCAAAAGGAGAATTCCACGAGCCGTCTTTCCGAAGGGAATTGGAAGCGGAAATTGAGCGATTCCGTTTGTTTCTTCAAAAGCGCGAGGAAGAAGGATAGACTGGAAAGCCGAAGGCTCCTTTTTTCGCGCAGACATGAATCGTTTCTCTGTTATCACCCTCATCACTCTCTTGGCCTGTGCTGGTGCGACGGCGCAAAACAACTCGGAGACCCTCGGCGACTTTGACGGTCAGAGCGATGTCGGGCAGGTTCTGCATCCGGGGTCGGCCGAGTATGATCCTGGCCGCAAAGCCTATACGCTCTCCGGCAGTGGCGACAACATGTGGTTTGCCACTGATGAATTTCACTTTGTCTGGAAAAAGATTGCGGCCGAAGACATCACTCTGACGGCGAATATCTCAATCCTCGGCACGGAAGGAAACAATCATCGCAAAGGCGTGCTAATGATCCGTCAAAGCCTCGATACGGACTCTGCCTACGTGGATGCGGCGCGGCATGCGGAGGGCTTGACCTCGCTTCAGTTCCGCGATGAACAAGGAGCCACCACCCACGAGATCGAATCGTCCGTATCCGCTCCGGCGAAGTTGCGGATCGAGAAACAAGGCGACCGTTTTTACCTCTGGGTCGGCGGCGCGAATGACGATCTGGAGTTTGCCGGCGGTTCCGCGCGGGTTGAAATCCATGCGCCGTTCTACGTCGGAATCGGTGTCACCGCTCACGACAAGAATGCCATTGCGAAGGTTGTTTTCGAAAACGTAGTCCTCGAAACGAGCGTCGATCATCCCCGGGCGAACTACAGCACTATTGAGACGGTTCTTCAATCGGGCGATGCCCGTTCTGGCTATGTCTCGCGGAAGCATCTGACCTCGCCCGGTTGGAGCGCCGACGGCCATGCTCTTACTTTCGAGGTCGAAGGTCAGCGGCAGCAGGCGCCGTTCACTCCCTTAAGGACAGCAGCTCCAGTGGGCGCTCCTATAAGTAGTCAGCCGGATGACGAGTATCTCTATTTTTCAAGCAAGCAGGCCGGAGGCGAGCAGATCTGGCGTAAGTTGAAAAACGGGAGTCGGCCCGAGCAACTAACTTCCGATGACTCAAACAACCTATCTCCCAACTTGTCCCCAGACGGAAAGCTGGTCGCCTTCCTGAGTTATTCGAAAGATGCGAAGGTCCTTTCTGAAGCTACCGAGGTTTCGCTGCGGCTGATGTCATTGGCTGACAGAAAGGTCAAGACCCTGGCAACGTTCGTGGGAGGCCCAGGTTCACTCGGAACGCATCCGTGGTCGCCAGACGGTAAGCGACTGGTTTTTGTCAGCTACCAATCCATGAGATGAAGCTCAAGGAAACCAAGGTGAATACAAGTTCTGGGCGCGTCAGCAGACGAACGCTGCTGGCCGGAGCGACGGCGGCCGGAGCAACGATAAAAGCCGCCCAAATGGGAGCGCCACTCGGCGAGCGCGGCAAATGACCCGTTGGAATGGACCCTCAACCAAGCCGCCGACAGGCTCTCTCAGCGTAGGGTCTCGTCAGAGGAATTGACCAAGCTCTGTCTGGCGCGTATCCACAAACTGGAACCCGGACTCAACGCGGTGATCACGCTTCAGGAGGAAACCGCGCTCGCGCAAGCACGTGAATGCGACCGCCAGCGAGCAGCCGGCCGCGCCCTGGGGCATCTGTACGGCGTTCCCATCGCCTTAAAGGACAACATCGACACGGCAGGCGTGCGAACGACAGCAGCCAGCAACGTTTTCAGGAATCGCATTCCAACAGAAGATGCGGAGGTGACGAGGCGGTTGAAGGCTGCGGGCGTGGTCTTCCTTGGAAAGCTCAATCTTGACGAGATGGCATTTGAAGGAACCGGCACGACCAGCTGCTTCGGCCCTGTACACAATCCTTGGAATACCGACCGAATTACAGGCGGGTCTTCGGCGGGTTCTGCGGCGGCCGTATCTACCGGAATGTGCTTCGGTTCCGTGGGCAGCGACGATGGCGGATCGGTTCGGATTCCTGGCGCATTTTGCGGAGTGGTCGGCTTTAAGACCTCTTATGGACGCGTGAGCACGCGTGGGGTTGTTCCCTCCGCCTACTCTATGGATACGATCGGTCCCATCGCGCGCAGCGTGGAAGATGCCGCCGCCTTGCTCCAGGTTCTGGCCGGATACGACCCACGGGACGCGATCGCCACCTCGCAACCTGTTCCCGATTACTTGCAAGCGCTGCGCCTTCCCATCTCTCACCTGCGCATCGGTGTACCGCGCGAGTATTTTTTTGAGGGTCTTCACCCGGACGTTTCGTCGGCTGTCGAAGAGGCAATTCGACAACTGCGAAGCAGAGTGCGTGAAGTACGCGACGTGACCCTCCCGCGTCTCCACATTCCGCCAAACGGCAGCTATGACGTGGAACTGTATCACTATCAGAAGCCCTTCTTCGACAAGACTCCCGAGCTCTACCATCCCTGGTCGCAACGTCAGATGAACGAGCTGAAAAAGGTTGAGGCCGTCCCCTACGTGGAAACGCTGAAAAGGATCCGGGAATGCCGCCGCGACATCCGAAGCACCTTCGAGCAAGTGGATCTGCTCGTTCTCCCCACCAAAAGAGAACCTGCTCCACTCATTTCCGAGACCGTCAACGAAACACATCAACGGCCGCCCAGCAATACCAGCGCGTTTAATCATTTCGGCGCGCCGGCCATAACTGTGCCTTGCGGATTCTCGAAAGACGGATTGCCGATCGGCTTACAGATCGTCGGTCCCGCTTATGGCGAGCCGCTGGTCCTGGCGCTCGCCTATGCCTACCAACAATCGACAGATTGGCATACGCGAAGGCCGCCCGTGATCGCTGCCTGACTGGTCTGACTGGTCATTTACTCGCTTACCCTGACCGGACGGCCGGTCTTAATACTTTCCTTCGCCAGGTCGATAATCCGAATCACCTTCACATTGATGTCGATTCCGGTCAGCCCTTCAATCGGCTTCCCGGCCTGAATGCGCGAGACCATGTATGCCACGGGCTCGCTCTCGTCCGCCGGCAAGGGATCTATTTTCAAATCGCGCTTCTCGCGGCCCACCTGCATCTGCACGCCCGAGTGCGTCATATAAAGACTGCCGGGAGGCGTTGTGCCGTCGGGCCGTCCAAAAACCTCCAGATCCTGAAAGCTGCGCGGCAAATCCCAACTGCCTTCGAAGATGCCCACCGCATTTGGGTAGCTCAACACCAGCGTCGCTTCATCCTCTACCTTGGGGAAACGTTCCGGCCGCAAATGCAAAGCCGTCGCGTAAACTGTCTGCGGCATGCCCAGATACCAGATACTCCAAAGCGCGTTATAGCACCCGAAATCCATCAAAGCGCCGGCGCCATTCTTCACCGGATCCGTCAGCCAATCGAAAAAGAATTTGTTGCGCGCGCCCTCCGATCCCGGGCCTCCATGTCCCACTACGCCATGTAGCCGGTAGACCGTACCCAAATCGCCATGGTCCGCCGCCGCTTTCGCTGTATAGTTCGAGGGCCACCACGCCATCTGGTAATTCGTCATCACCCGCACGTCATATTTCTGCGCCAGCGCCTGAATCTGTTTTGCCTCCGCGTACGTGCTCGCCGTGGGTTTCTCAAAGATCAGGTTGATATGCCGGGGCGCGCACTCTTTGGCAATCTCCAAATGCCGGTTGTTCTCCACAAACGCCCAGACGATATCGGGCTTCACTTCATCCAGCATTTTTCTGTAATCGCCGAAGAACAAATTATCCGGAACGCCGGCCTTCTTCGCCTCGGCCACAAGCTCCGGGTTTGGCTCGGAGACGCCCACCAGCGTGGCGGTTTTCCCTTCCACCATCGTCGCCAGATGACCCCACACATGCGAGTGCACCAGGCCCACGACAGCGATCTTGTACTTGGCCGGTTCGCGAGCAGCCAGCGGGAAACAAAGCGAACTGAGGATTACGAATTGAAGAAATTTAGTTCTGAGCATCCGCTACGCATCATACAGAACGACCGATCCGCGTGTGACTAACGCAGAAGTTTTCCAACCGGGAGGTCCTAATTGAGGAGAGAAGCCGAATTGCAGTCCAGTTACCACCGATATCTCTCAAAAAAGCCGCATACTTACTCGCGAACCATCCCGATCGTATGCAGCCAAGTCTCCACTAACTTCGGCCATCCGGTCACCGGCAGGGCCGTGCGGCGAAGTCCATACCCATGAACTCCCTCCGTGTAAAGGTGCATCTCGACTGGAACGTTAGCGTTCTTCAGAGCGGCATAGTACGTCAAAGAGCTTTCCACGTGGGCCACTCGATCGTCCTCTGTCTGAACCAGGAATGTCGGTGGTGTTTCCCTGGTCACGTGGATCTCAGGACTCGGTGCGAAGTTCTGCTGGGGAAGCGTGAGGTAAGCAGGATAGACGATGATCGCGAAGTCGGGACGGCAGCTTAGTTGGTCAGCCGCATCCACCGGCTTATAAAGACGTTGGTCGAAATGTGTGCTTAACGCCACCGCCAGATGAGCGCCGGCGGAAAAGCCAAGCACGCCGATCCGATGCGGGTCTATCTGCCATTCAACGGCATGGGCGCGGACCAGGCCCACTGTTCTCTGCGCGTCTTCCAAAGCCGCCGGCGACTTCGGGTACGGTCCCGAATCGGGCACGCGATACTTCAGCAGGACACAGGCGATTCCGTTTGAAGTCAACCAGTCGCATACCTCGGTACCTTCCAGATCCATCGCGAGTATCCTGTAGCCGCCACCGGGAAACACGACCACGGCTGCGCCTGTGTTCTTGTGCTTTGGTGGATAGAGTGTCATTGTCGGCGAAACGACGTTGCCCAGGCGGACCACTGGCCTGCCGGCGATCAATGCATCTTTGCTTGTGGTGGTGTCGACTTCCGGCCCGGCGACCGGCTTTGCGTCGGGAACTTCGCCGGGCCAGATCGGCGTTTCTGTGTACCCCGCCGCCGGTCGCCAGGCATGCTCTTGAGCTATTAAGTTGCCAGCAGCACACGCGGCGCAGACGAGAAGAACTAAATGTTTAAGCACAATCCTCCTCAAATATTAACCGTTAGGAAATAGGTCCTGCGAATGCAGCGTTCATCAGCCGCATGAGAGCCTCTCTTTGAGACCCGCACTCCTGGAGTAGGCTCCTTACATGGGGCTGGGAGCGGGTTCCGCTCTTCTTTGAAGCCTCCGGGTGGAACCTCGCTCTCGCGACGCTGATACCTTTATCGGTCAGAAACGGATATCTCACGAACGGAACTGCGTCGACGTTAGCTCGATCTCAGCAATTTAAGACGCACCGCTTACGAGGTCCCTCAGGAAAACCACGCGCAGATTTGGTACGTACTATTCCCCTCCGGCCCATATGCAGAAGTGAATCTAAGTTGCATTCTGATACCTGTTACTAGGTCCGCTGGCCTTCGCAGCTCCACATAACACGCTGCAGACAATTGGGCCGTAACCGGGCGGCCTCTCCGCAGGGCCGCCCTTTAGCACGGCTCATAGCACCGAAACGGCGGGAAACCGACATGTTTTAGAAACAGTATCGCCGATGAACACGCCAAACGATGCCGAGTTCGAATTCGCCCGTACTTGGGCGATGCACCTCTATAGAATTGGGAAGTACCGGGACGCCGTGAAGGTCGCATCCGACTATGCCAAGAGGATAAACTCGATTACCCGAAATGCCCCACTTCGAATGGGCCGCCCCGTCGCTGCGCAGACGCTTGCATGGATCGCTCGATTAAAACCGGCAGTTCTAAACTCTGTAGATCCATTAAACCTCGAGCGATTGCGTGAAGAACTAGCCGAAGAATGCCTTTTTCAGATTCCGCTCAAGCGAGACCCGTCGTGCCCTGAAGATTACTTTGTGAAGCATAGCCTGATGACTGCTGCTTCTCTTCAATCCGCGACGGAGACTTGGAAGCGCACGCGCGTAGTGAAGCCGACGAAGATAGTTGCGGTCATGTGACGGTCCGTGACTTGCGCCACGTTTCATGCAGGATCGCGGGGCAAAGGCCTTGACGCTGTTCAATTCTGCCGCAACGCCGTTGCCGGATCCACCTGCGTCGCTCGACGCGCTGGCCACCAAACCGCCAGTACGGCGGTCGCGATCAGCACTACCGGAATCGTCCCGAATACCAACGGATCCCATGCCGTTACGCCGAACAGGAAGCTGGCAATTTGCTTGGCCAACGCGAACGCCCCGCCTATCCCCAGGAGAACACCAAACATCGCAAAGATCATTCCTTGCCGCATGATCATGGCGCGCACATCGCTCCGTTCAGCTCCCAGCGCCATGCGAATGCCGATTTCCTGAGTCCGCTGCTCTACCGAATAAGCCATCAACCCATAGATCCCGATCGCCGCGAGCAGCAGTGACACGCCCCCGAACACGCTCATCAGAAACATATGGAAACGCTCGCGCGAGGTAGACCGCGAAACCACCTCATCCATCGCGCGAATATCCGTTACCGGCAGTCCGCTCACCTGCCGCAATTGTTCCTCCACCGCCCCGCGAAGCTTCATGGGGTCGCCGCGTGTCCGTATCACCCATGCCAGGGGCGTCAGCTTCACGTTCAGCGCCTGAATGGCATCCGTGGCCTGGCCATTCGGAATGTACATTTCCGGACCCGGATCTTGATTCAGCGCCCCGTCCCGCTGGTCGGCCACAACTCCAATAATCTGTCGCGGTTGCTCAGTCGCCAGTTGCGGCATCACTCCTTTTCCTATCAGGATGCGGTCCTGCAATGGATCGCCTTTGGGCCAGAAACGTCGCGCCATGCTCTCGTTGATGATCACCACGGGAGCGCCCGCATGATTGTCGCGTTCCGTAAAGGATCGGCCGCGCACCACGTGAATACGAAACACTTCGAAATATCCGGGAGAAACGGTCTTCCAACCGCCGCCCCCATGGAACGGCCCGTCTTTCAGCGGACGGCCCATAACTTTGAATGGCAGTCCATAGCCGCCCTCCAGTGGCACGCAACATGTCGCGCTTGCCAGTTCCACTCCAGGTATGGCGTCCAGACGTTCCACCGCGCGTTGTACCAGTTGCTCAATGGCCACGCTCGTTCCGAACGAGTTGCCTGACAGCGACATGCGCATGGTCAGAACGTTCTTTGTATCGAAGCCCGGCTTCACCGCGTAGATCGCCATTTCCGTTCGGATCAGCAACCCCGCTCCTACCAGCAGAACCGCCGCCAACGCTACTTCAGTCACTACCAGGATTGTGCGTGTCTTGTTTTGCCGGAACCCGCTCCCAGAGCGGCTCGCGCTCTCTTTAATCGTCGCGCTTAAATCCGTACGCGCGGAGCGCCAGGCCGGCAGCAGTCCGAAAATCAAGCTGGTCAGTAACGTAATAATCACGGTGAATAAGAGCACGCGCCAATCGAGCGACACCATATCGCCGTCAATTCCTACCCGCGGTAACCCCGCCGTGTTCACAGAAAGTAAAGCGTGAATGCCCACGACACCCAACACCAACCCGAATACCGCTCCCCCGGCCGCCAGCAACAGGCTCTCGGTCAGTAATTGGCGTACGATTCTGAACCGGCTCGCTCCCAAAGCCGCTCGGATCGCCAGTTCTCTCTTCCGGACTTCCGCCCGTGCTAGCAGCAGGTTGGCCACATTGGCGCATGCAATCAAAAGCACGAATCCTACCGCCGCAGCCAACACCCAGAGGGACTTCCGTGCCCCTTGCACCAGCGAATCCTTTAAACTCGCTGCATCGAAACTCTGCCCGTTCCCCAGTGCCGTCGGAAACTTTTGGCGGTAGGCCCTTGCGGAGGCGTCCAGCCGCGCCTTGGCTTGCACCAAACTCACGCCATCCTTCAGTCGCCCCGCTGCCTGAAAGTAATGCCCCTGATCCACCGTATTCGGATCGAGTTGGAAAGGAACCCACAGTTCAGGAGCGGGCCCGAAATCCTGAAAATCGAAGCGTGCGCCCACCACGCCGGTTATGACGTGCGGCTCCCCTCCCAGCGCCATCGTCTTCCCAATGATCTGCGGATCTCCCCCAAAACGGCTCTTCCACAGCCCTTCACTGATCACTACCACCGGTGCAGCGCCCGGCGTATCCTCCTGCGCGTTGAAAGCTCGCCCCACAATCAGGGGCACGCCAAATAGGCGGAAATACGCCGAGCTCACTCGCTCGGAGCGGAGCTGCCGCGGAAAGTCGCTGCCCGTCCAGTTCAGAACACCGCCTCCGAAGGCCGAGACGTCCTCGACCACATCGGTCTGTTGCGCCCAATGCGCGAATTTCGCTGGAGAGGCTCCTCCGAAACTGCCCTGTGGCGTCTTGGTTTGCAAAATGACGATCCGATCAGCTTTCGGGAACGGTGGCGCTTTCAGAAGCACCGTATTGACCAAAGAAAAAATTGCGGTGTTAGCCCCAATCCCCAGACCCAGCGCGACTACCGCCGTTATGGTGAACGAAGCGCCGCCTTGCCAGAACATCCGGAGGGCGTGGCGAAGATCGCGAAGAAGAGTTTCCATGCAAGCCTTCCTGCTTAGACGTTGCTTTGTATGTAAAGTTCCGTTACCGGTTAATGAACTTGCCGGTGCAATAGGCAGCCCGCACGCCTAAGCCGGATAAGCCATGCAACCATTGCTACGTTCAGCACGATCTGGCAGGTCATTACAGCACAACGGAGTTAGCCGCAATCCCTCTGTTCTGAAATCCGAAAAAGCGAGATCGCTAGTGTTTTACGGCAATTGCCGAAATCTCAATTTTCGCGCCCCCGATCAAGCCCGCAACCTGCACAGTGGCTCGCGCTGGCTTGGGATCTGGCATGAGCTTTTTATAAATCTCATTCATTGCTGTGACATCGTTCAGGTCGGTGACATACACCGTCACGGAAACGATGTCTGTCATCTGAAAGCCTGCTTCTTTAACAACTTTCTCCACGGCCGCAATAGCGTTTGTAGTTTGTAGAGTGATATCGGTGCCCGTAACTTTGCCGTGCGAATCAGGCCCTTGCTGGCCTGCGACGTAAAGAGTATTCCCCGCAATATATCCTTCACTGAAGGGCATGCCCTTCGTAAAGCCAACGGCCTGATGTTGGCCAAAAGCGCAGCCCGAAGTACACAGTGCCAGCAGTCCGGCTAACCAGAGCCCACGCTTCACCGTCCGCGAACATTCTTTATCCATGTCTTAGTCTCCTATTCAGTCTGGATAGGAGATTTTCTCATTCAAGCGCCAGTCGCTCTAAATCCTAGGCTCTTCATCAGCGCTAACCCCAGCGCATGTCCGTCAAGTTCCGCCATCGGCGTCTTGAGCTCTGCCAGCTTCCGGGCGTGCGCTTCCTCCGCTTCTTTGGCGGATTTTTGCATGGCCGCCAGTTGCTGGCTGCCAAGCTTCTGATGCTTCTCAAACGCCTGCACAGCCGCGACAATGTTTTCTTTGTGCCGGGCGAGCGCATCCAGTTGCGTCTTAAGCTCAGCGTGTTCCGCCATCCCCGGCATGCTCTTGAGCAGCCCGCTGAATTTGTCCAATTGGCCGAACGCTTGGCTCAAGTCGAACTTGGTTGCAAGCGATTCGGTTTTGCCATTGCACGGCCATGCATGGTCGCACGCCGGACAAATATTGACACAGGCGAACAACGCAGCCGGGGGAACCATCACCGGAGACTTGCAGGCAGGGCACTCGGTCTTTGATGCCGTGTCTGGTCCGCACGCGCTAACGCCAATCAGCACGTGACCCGCAATCTCCGATTCCGGCCCGTGAGGCATCCATAACTGCAACAAATCTGTGTGAGACAAGCGGCGCGCCGGACCCAAAAGTGGATCGTGCAGATAGACGTACTTATCGTCGACATTGACCAACACCGAGTAATGTCCGCCGGGCTTGCCCAGTTCCAGCAGATGGTTTAAGATCACACGCATACCCGATTTGCAGCAATTTTGCAAAGCTTGTATGGGCATGCTGGTTTGCACTGCCACAGCGCGAAAGCCGCGCGTAAGCGCATCCTGCGTCATCAGGTAAGTGCGGGCTGCTATCGTGCCAAAGCGATCCTCCTTGGCAATCGCTGCCCAGATCTCCGCTTGTGAATATACTTTCTCAAAGGATTGATAAACCATGCGCAAGCAAGCGGCGCCGCATTGGCGCGTGCTCGGAGCATAGTTCTGCTGTTCGTAGGGAATGAGGAAAGGGACTGTTTCAGTAATCATCCTATTAACACCGTGGGGAAGCCCATCACAATCATGCCGCCATGCGCTGTGATGTCTGTCATTCGTGCTGCAGGTTGTCCGCCAATCAAAACCGTGAAAGATCCCATCGCAATTACATCGGGTGGTCCGACGCATACCGCCATATCGCCGACGCGCGCCGCCGGCAGGCCCCCGATCAATACCATCGGATCGCCGGGCGGCAGAATCGGTCCGCCTACGTGAGGCACCAGCACGTTTACTAGAGGGCAAACGTGCATGTCACTAACGCGCGCGGCAGGTAATCCCATTTCAAAATCCTTCCTTACGATTCAAACCAGGAGCGCTCTTGCGCCATCCTCGCAGCCAGATAGACAAAGGCTCTCTGTGTCTCCACGATTCTTCCCGGGTCGGCTTTCGTGGACGCCAGTTTCACCGCGCGCGAGACCGCCTTTGAACACGCATACGGCGCTGGCCCCATAGGTGGCGCTTTGGGAGGAGCTATATTCCCGCCCGTTTGATAGACCGCCATCGCCAGCGCTCCCGCCGCGGAACCCGGCCCAGCCGCTTCCCCCGGGACTTTTGCCGCGGCTCGTACGCCTTCCTCGGGTCGCATCACCCATTCAGCTGCTGCCCGGCAGGCCGCTTTGTCCACTTCTGAATAATTGCCGCCGCAGGCGTGCTGCAGACACAAGCAGCCCCACCAAACACTCTCGCGCATCGGCAGCAAGTGCGCCAGGAAATCAATAGCCGCCAGGTATTGTTTGCTGCTCACTAACGCTCCGACAAACTCCCGTGGCCGCATTCCTGTCTGCAGGCGAGCTTGGGCCTCAGGTTTTACGTCAAAGCATGAGCAGATTTCGGCGGCCGTCGTCATGCTAGTTCACCTGAATCAGCAGACCCTGAATGGTTATCCCCGCGGGAGTCAGCGTTATGGAACTCAGGCCTCCCGCTACTGACAACGTGATTTGGGTCAGGCTTTGAATGGTTAGCGTTCCCACGCCCGCGTCAATCGTGATACCCAAGGGCGTCATTTCGATCTGCTGATCCACGCCGGGCATCAAGCCGCGCTGAATCGTTACATTCTGCGTTTCCCCGGCAACCACTTCGATACCGTTGGTCGATTCCGATGCTGTGGGCGGAAGAAACGGCGGACCCGCCGTAATGCGAACGCCTTTGCTTCCGCGTGCGTTAACCAAGCCATCCGTGCCCAGGCCGGAGGCAAGCAGCGTGATGACGCTTGGGTCGGAGCTCGTGGGCGGAAGCGGAGGACGCCCCAGTATGATGACCTGTTGTGCCGCGAGCGAATAGGGACCGTCGTAGCTTTCCGAATGGTCTAGTTGTTTAGGCATATGTTCTCTCTTTGCAATTCTTAATTGGTTGAATTGTTTGGTGACGCTGCCCCAGCTATTTCCAGCGCAAGTTCCCCGACCAGCACTTCCAAAATGGCTGAAGTCTCAGCAACGCTCGCCAGTCCCGGGTATTCGCTCTCCAGAGTGGGAAGCGGGCTCGTTGTAGGGCTGGGCACCAGCCCTGCGATGTTTGCAATCGTAAGAAGCATCGGGTTAACACTCGGATCGGGCTTCGGCGGATCATGGAAGATGGTGACAAACGTTTTCTCGTACAGCGAGTGCTCGCCGTCCCTTTGGTCTTTGTATAGGTCTTGGAAATTGAGTATGCTCTGCAATAGAATTTGTAACGTTAATTGGTAAGCCACCAGAAGCACTCTACGCCATTCATCGCTTGGGATCGTGTAGCCGAGCGCCAACACAGCAGTAGCGATCTGAATCGCGATTGCGAATTGAATCGTGACCACCTGGATCGGCGATGGCGTATCGCCCGTACCGTTGTGGCAATCAATCTGGATCCTTCGCGGACCGACATTGATATCGAAAGACTGGCCGATGACGAGGTTCGCACTCGTCCCCAGAGTGCATTGCATATTTCCGCCCATGCCACTGCCCATCAATTGCGCCGCTTTTGCGACCATTGGCATACTGGCGCTGCCGGTGAAGATGCTTGAGAACGAGGACGGATTGACGCAAACCTGCAGGTTGCTTCCTACAGCCACTTGCAAATTGAGCGGAACCGCCACCTGGACGTTGGCTCCGTAAGTAAAGGCCGAATTGAGGCCGAGTATGCCTTGCGGATGAGGTTGCGCCAAAATCGCCTGCGGGTTGCTTGAGCCGCCGCCGCCGCCTCCTCCTATGGGTAATCCGCCTACGGAAACAGTTCGGGCCGTGGGGACCCGCTCACCATGGCTGCGACCGGTACGGAACACCTTGTCCCACTCAGCGTTGAAGACCATGTGACGCTCCGAATGAAAAGCCACATGCTCGTTGTCTTTCTCGTCGTGAAACACAATTGCGTTGAAATTCTTGCTCGCGCTGCCACGCAGGCTGGCGGATTTAAGACCTGTTTTTTCCTGATTAAGCGGCATGGGGAACGGCGGCAGGTTCTCCGCGTTGTACACGCTGCCCAGGATTACTGGTTGGTCGGGGTCCCCGTTTTCGAAAGCCACAATCACCTCGTGCCCGATCCGAGGCCAAAAGAACGCTCCCCACCCGTTTCCGGCCCACACCTGAGAAACGCGCACCCAGCACGAACTACTGGCGTCCTTCTTCCCCTCGCGATCCCAATGGAAATGCACCTTCACTCGCCCGTATTTATCGGTGAACATTTCCTCGCTTTGCGGGCCCGCCACCGTCGCGGTCTGCACTCCAAAAGCCATCGGCTTTGGGGTAACGCGCGCCGGCCGGTATGGCAAGGTCTCAGGGATACACGTAAAGCTATTGGCGTAGGTTAGCTCGCCACCCGTGTCGTTGTCATAAGCTGCCAGCTTGGCCTTATGTTCCACCCGCGTTAGCAGATACTCGCCGTCTCCGCAAAAATGGCGTTCCAGGCAGAACTTGCGGCCGGCGCTAAACAACGCGCAATCGCCCGCGCCCTGAATAAGGAGACTCGCACATTCCTCCGCTTGCATCCGCAGCCGCGCCACGCGCGTTCGCTCTTGAAAAATTTGGGCAATGTCCGCCGGCCGCGGCGTGCCATTTCGGTCTACGCCGTCAAAGCGGCCCGCGTAACCGCCGGGAAATTCGTAAATCTCCAACTCACGATTGGCCGGCAACGCGAGTTTATGGCTCACCGCACCCACTGGGACCGCTTCGACGGAGCGTTCTTTTGCTTCCAGCGAGTTCCCCGGAAATTCAAAACAGTGATCCCAAAGTGTGTACTCGCCCGCGCGCAGTTGTTGCGATTTCTTCCAAGACCAAATGCGCCACTCTTCGCGGCCCCCGCTGCCCTCGATTCCCCACTTCACCTTCGGGTCTTCCTCGTTTATGGGCTCGTGTTGACTGAGCGCGTCGCTAACCACCATTTGGTGCGCGCCGTCGCTGTGCTTGAAGAAATAATAAATTCCTTCTTCTTCCATCAAGCGGCTAATGAACGCAAAATCCGATTCCCCATACTGCACGCAGAAATCGCGTTCGGGATAAGTGCCATTCAGTTCGAATTTGACGTCAAAGCCGTTCAATGCCTCGCGCAAGATACCGGGCACGGAAATTTGCTGGAATATCCGGCTCCGCACGTTCCGGCTAAGAAGCCAAACCTTCGGCCCCAATTCCGCCTGGTAGTGCAGGAATGTCTCATCTTGCGATCCCTGCGTCAGGCTCTTGATCATGCCGTGTATGTACCGCTTTTCGCCGGTCCCTAGACGCACCTCTATGTTTGCTTCCTGGCCTACGATGCGGTCAAACGGTACGTCCTTCTCGGCCAGCATTTCGAGATGGAATTCGAACAGCTGGGACATCGCTTCAACACCTGCAAAGCCGGTCAGTAGCAGCGCATCAGGCTCAAGCGCGGTTGTTATTTCGAGTAGCCGGTTAGCTTGGGTGCTTACCATACGTTTCTCTCGGGTCCAGCGTGGCCATTCTCCACTGTGTGGCGGCCATGTAGCGTTTACCCTTCACCGATCGTGTGGAGCAATTGTGCAGCCACCCGCTTCGCGCTTCACTAAAAGCACAGCACCTACGAAATCATGAGGGATGAAGGACGAATAGTGGCGAGTAGGTGTAGTAAAGCCAGCGCGGATCGGTTTGAAAGCCTCGGGCCCGGTCCACTCCGAAGTTAGAAGATCACAACCCACAACGATCGAGGCGAATATGTTACCTGACTTGATATCTGTCCGGATAATGGAAGCCGATGAACGGCAGGTTTTCGGGAACTGCTCTTTGCCCGGTTTCGAATAGCGATCAGCAGATTCTGGTGATGCAGAGCCGGCCACGCTGGCGCGGCTAGACGATTACGCTTCCTCTCCAACAATCTTGCTGGATGCAGTCTCGTTCGGATAGTTGAAGAAGAGCTGATTGCCATCGGGATCATCGACCACCAGGAGCCGGTAGCCCCAGGAACCCTCCTTGACTGGAACTCCCCTGGCCTCGAGTTCTGCGCGTAGCGCGTCTAACGCGGCGATTGCGGCCTCGCCCGTCGCCTGCTCGACGTTTATGGAAATGAACATCAGCCCCTTGCCAATCTTCTCCGGCCACGTGTCGGCCAGTATAAGTGCGCAGCCCTGCCGCTCAACCTGTGCGACATACGCTCTGCCGTCCTCCTCATATCGCCAGGGGCTTGTGAAGCCAAGCCGGTCAACGTAAAAGCGGAGCGAGGCCTCAACGTCCCTGACATGGAGGACAGGACGCGCGAACCAGTCTGTCATAGCTATTTAGCGCCAGATTCCAATTTTTCGCGGTTACGTCGACCCGCTCCTAAATTCGTTCACACGTCTTCCCAATTCTCCTATATCCATTCCCCTGATCCACTTACCGCTAATCAGCCCCTCACCAGCCGCACGGCCGTTATAGAACTGAAAGCAGTAATTCAGTACTAACGCCCGACGCCGCCGCGCGTCCCGCTTCCATTTCTAAAGGAGAAAATCGTATGTCAACCCCAGCGCAAATCGCTGCGAATCAACAGAACGCGCAACACAGCACCGGCCCCAGGACCATCGCGGGAAAAGCCGCTATGGCGCATCACAATCTACGCCACGGCTTCACCGGAGCCTTCTCAATCCTTGCTTGGGAACTTCAGGAGCACTTCGATGCCATGCTCGCCGAATTCACTCAGGAGCATCAACCCACCACCTTCACCGAAACCATCCTGGTGCAAAGAATGGCGCAGTCGCATTGGCTCACCATGCGCGCTTTGCTGCTCCAGAACACTTGCTTCAACCAGGAAAGCCCGCTCGAAACTGTCGACAAGCAGCTCGCGCTTTATATCCGTTACCAAACCACCCATGAGCGTGCTTTTCATAAGTGCCTGAACGAGCTTCTAAAACTCAGAGCCGAAAAGAGAAAGGCCGAAATTGGGTCTGACTCGCAGAAGCGCAAAGAAGGGAACGAGGCCCGCAAAGAAGCGGCGGCCGTACAGCGTCAAAACAATGAAAACCGCAAGCAGGAACTGCACAAATGGAAGGTGTTGCTGGCTGAAGCCGAGGCGGAGCATCAATTCTTCGCCAATGCCAAGCTCGAGTCACCGGAAAATCGCCGGACAGACCGTGTCCAGCGCGTCGTCGAGCTCGAAAGAGCCGCCTAAACCGCTCAAATCAAAGCTGCAACGGCGTCACTTCCACCCGGAGTGTCTCTGAGACTTACCAGCGTCTTCAATAGTTCAGCCGTGATTTCATCATGCGAAGCCCACCCTATCAGGTTTCCCCGGCGGAGCACCAGAATCTGCGGTGATTCATGACGCACCCCGGTTCGTTCGGCAATATGCCGGGCTATGTCACGTTGCTGCCGCACGGAAATCAGGTAAACCGGCGTATCGGGCTGCGTTGTGCGGAACCGCATCACCTCGCGGTGGGCAAACAGACTCACCGGGCAGGTCGGGCTGTGCTTGAACACGATGGTCAAATCGTGTGTCAGAAGATCGTCGCATTCCTGAGTTGTGGTCAACTCCGGCATGCTGTTGTGGGAACGCGTCCACGAAAACATTTCTACTTTATAGTAAAGCACAAAAAGGTGTTGTAGTGTGAGTTATCACACAGTTGGCTGGGTACTACGAGCCATAACCCGTGATTACAGGATCTTCTTAAAGGCTCGGCCGATGCCCTTCACCATCTTGCCGGTTCCTTTTGCCGTCCCCACGGTGACGTCCTTGCCTGCTCCTACAGCGCCTTTGCCCACCGCAGTTCCCGCGTCAATTGGGTGTAGCGTAACCAGATCCACTACTCCCTTACCGGTGCCTTTGGCTAAATCGCCCGCTCCTTTGCCGGCGCCTCCGGCAACATTGCCAGCCCCATTGCCGATCTGCCTGCCGGGGCTTGGCTCGGTCTTCTTGGCGTGTTTTGTTTTCTGCTCAACTGTCGAATTCTGGTCAGTACTGGATTGGGCCCAAACACAGGAGGCAACCAAGAGGCCGAGTAACAAACATCGCGTCCATCTCAGACCGGTTTTCATAGTGCTACCTGCTTTTATGATGCAGCAAAACACGCAGGCGTGTTGGGAAAATGGTGGGCCCTACAGAACTCGAATCTGTGACCTCTACCGTGTCAAGGTAGCGCTCTAACCAACTGAGCTAAGGGCCCGCGAACACTCTCACAATATCAGAGGTATGTGATCCACATTTCGGGCGTTCACGCGCCGGCCAGAATCGATGAATTCCTGCCACGATACGGCTGATGGCTGAATCTAGAAGTCATGCCCTTAGCCGTTATCACCGGCGCCTCCACCGGTATTGGCCGCGAGCTCGCCTATATTTGCGCGCGCGACGGTTACGACCTCGTTCTGACTGCCCGGTCACAGCCTCAACTCGAAAAGGTTGCCTCCGAGATCCGCCAGAATACCAGCCGAACCGTGGTCGTCATTCCGAAGGATTTGTCCTTGCCCGGAGCTCCTCGCGAACTGTTCGATCAGATCAGTCATGCCAGTCTTCCCATCGAGGTTTTGATTAACAACGCTGGGTTCGGGCTCCTCGGACGTTTTTGGGAACTCGACGCGGCCGAGGAAATGCAAATGATCCAGCTCAACGTCGCGGCGCTCACCGAGCTCACGCGTTTATTCCTGCCCGGCTTTATTGAGCGCCACTGCGGCCGCATTCTGAACGTCGCTTCCACGGCAGCTTTTCAGCCTGGCCCGCTCATGGCGATTTATTACGCGACGAAATCGTACGTGGTTTCTTTTTCCGAGGCAGTTCACAACGAAGCTCGTGATCATGGGGTCACCGTCACTTGCCTTTGCCCCGGTCCAACCAAGACCGAATTTCACCTGCGCGCCGGCTCAACCAACACCGCGCTATCGAAAGGCGCGCACTCCATGGATGCGGCCACTGTCGCGCGGATCGGCTTCAAAGCGATGAAAGCCGGCAAGCCGCTCGTCATTGCAGGGCGGCTGAATGCGCTGATGGCATTCCTCACGCGCTTTGCCCCCATTCAGTTAACCGCTTCCATGGCCCGCCGTTTTCAGGAGCTTAAATAAGCTACGGAACATCAAGCGGAGGCGGTACGCTGCGATTCTTAAGCCACTGCATGCTGATACGCTGATTCGCGGGAGTTTTCGGTATCTTCGTGATATCCGGCATCACTATCTCCAGCCCCGCTTCTGGCGTGATCCGTGTTTGTCCATTCACGAGCTGCTCCGAGTAATGCACCAGATCGAAATTGAACCAATCGGCTTGCGACCTATCCGCTACAAGAATGTCCGTGTTCGTCATTGTGAGTTTGCCCAAGTTGACCGTTCCTCCGCGCAACCGGATGAAGTTGCGCCAGCGCTTCATTCGCGTTACCTCCAGCCGGGCGCTGCCGTAAACTTCCACCAGGTCTCCGCTCTTTGAGATGTGCACGTCCGAAAGCTTGCCGGTATTGCGCGGCGGCGGCAGGATCTCACTGGTGTCAATGTCAATGTCGTTGCCATTGATTCGAATACCCCTGGTCTTCTTCACGTCAATCAAATCGGCTGCATTGATCTTCAATGCGCCTAACAAACTCTTCACGGGAATCGTCAAGACATCTAGCTTTGCAACATGGATACGGACATGGTTGCCATCGCCCGAAGCCCCTACGTCCGCGAGCATCTGCACGGGTATCGGCACCACCTTCTGCAAAACTCCTTTCATTTCGAGTTGCTTCCCCAGCACCGAGAGGCGCACGTCGTGGAGGGATGAACCCTTCAGCACGCTCTCATTCAGCATCGCCGAAAGATCGGTAAGACTCGTGCCGATTACTCCGTCGCTGATGTCGAGGGTAAACGAATCGGGCACATCGAGCGAGGGGATAATGCCAGCCCGAGTCCGGTACATACGCCCTCGCAGCCAGCGCACCTTCAGCTTGAGATTTGAATTCTCATGCAGGATGACATCATGAACGATAATGTCGGTGTAAGGTTCGGCGGACGCGGCGGCAGGATGTGAATCTGACGTCGAGACAGCCGTCGCTGGAGCACTTGATTGCAACACTGGCGCGGGCTTATTCTGCTGTTTGGACCCGCAGGCGACCAGCAACAAAGCGAGAGTTGCAAGCGCAAAACGCATGATCTAGCTTACACTTGCAATCAGCTACTGACGATCCCGTGAGCCAGTCTGGTCTTCTAGATAAAGCGTTTCGTCACTTCCGGTCGCAGCGCATGCGTCTCTTCGAACGCACGTTCCGCATCTCGGCTGGTACGCGCGTGCTCGACGTCGGAGGTTCGCCGCTAATCTGGCAGTTCGCATCCGTTCAGCCTCAACTCACCATCCTGAATTTCCCCAGCGCCATCGAGAAGACCTCGCGCTCGGCCGATCTGGTGGCGGGGGACGGCCGCATGTTGCCATTCAAGGATTTAGCCTTCGATCTCGTTTTCAGCAATTCGGTGATCGAACACGTCGGCACTCGCGCAGACCAGCAACGGTTTGCTCATGAAGTGGGCCGGGTAGGCCGCTACTACTGGATCCAAACACCAAACCGGCATTTTCCAGTCGAGCTCCACATGATGCTACCGTTCATCCACTATCTGCCGAAAGCTTGGCAGCGCCCGATCGTCAATCGCTTTACGCTGTGGCAGTTGCTGGTGCGGCCTACTGAAAAGGAACGCCGATCCTACATCGACCATTTCCTGAATGAGCTCAACCTGCTCGACGCCAGCGAGCTCCAGGCCTTGTTTCCCAGTGCGAGTGTAATCACCGAGCGCGTGCTGGGCCTCTCGAAGTCGCTGGTTGCCCTCCGATCCTAGTGGTAACCTAATCCGCGTGAAGCGCTTGCTCGATGCGTTACGCGATGAACGCTCGCAGGTTTCGCTCGATATTGCCGCGCTCGAGCTGGCGAGTATCGAGTTTCCGGGACTCGATTTGGATGCTTCGCTGTTCCGGCTTGAAGATCTCGCCGAGCAGGTCCGATCTCAAGTGACCGCCAACGCACCGGGCCTGGATTTCATCAAGGCCACCAACGAACTGCTGTTCGAGGTGCTGCAATTCCGCGGCAATCAAGAGGACTACTACGATCCGCGCAACAGCTGCCTGAATTCTGTCCTGATGCGCCGTCTCGGTATTCCTATATCGCTGTCGGTTGTTTATCTGGAGGTCTCCCGCCGTTTGGGTCGGCACACCTACGGAGTGGGCTTGCCCGGCCACTTCATCGTGGCGTATGAAGACGCTGAATCGCGCTATTGGATAGACCCTTTTAACGGTGGCCGAATCCTTTCCTTTGCGGATTGCTGTGCCTTGGCGAAGCAAACCGCGGGCGTGGACCTGCGCTCGAATCCAGCAGTTCTCGCGCCTGTGAACAAGCGTCAGATCCTGGTCCGCATGCTCAGCAACCTGAAAGCGATCTATCTGCGCGGTGAAGGGTTCGACAAAGCGCGCCAGGTGCTCGATCTATTGATTGACGCTATGCCCGAATACGCCGAAGAATATCGGCATCGAGGCATCGTTCATCTGCGGCAGCACAACCATCGCGCCGCGCAAGCAGACTTTGAGACATATCTGCGTCTGGAGCAGTACGCGCCGGAGCGCGAGCAGGTTCAGAAACAACTGCTATTGATCGAACGCTGGAAAGCCGAACTGAATTAGCTGGCGCGTTCGAGTTCTTTTACGCGCTCGGCAATCAGCAGCAGATCTCGCCGAAACAAATCGTACTCTTCGTCATAGCGCTCCGGCATGCGGAGGATCGCGGAGGGATGCACGGTTGCAACCAACTGCTTGGCCCAGCGGTGCGGGAAGAACTTGCCGCGCTCGGCGGTGATCCGAAATTCCCGGCCCATGAGCGATTGCGCGGCAGTCGCGCCTAGACAAACGACCAATTCGGGCTCAATCGAGGCGAGTTCCGCCTCTAACCAAGGGCGGCAGGCCGAAATCTCGATTCCGCTCGGCTTGGCATGGATGCGCCGCTTGCCACGCTCCAGGAACTTGAAATGCTTCACCGCATTGGTGACGTAGATCTTCTCCCGGTCCAGCCCCACTTCGTGCATGGCCTTGCTCAACAGCCGCCCCGAAGGTCCAACAAACGGGTGTCCCTTCTGGTCTTCTTCATCGCCCGGCTGTTCGCCAACCATCACGACTTTTGCGTCTTGCGGACCTTCTCCGAACACCACCTGAGTCGCATGCTGGTACAGGTCACACCCGCGGCAAGCCGGCGCGGCTGCTCTCAACTGTTTCAGTTCGTGTGTGGCCGGCACCCACGGCGCGGCCGATGTTTTCTGGGTTTTACTTTGCACGGACAAGGGTCAACCGCGAACGATTTCCGCGCCAGCCGATTGACTCTGAGACGCCTCTTCAAAGTCTCCCGCCTCGTCCGGGAGTTCGTTCGGCAGGAACTCTTCCAAATCGCCTGACCCCGTAAACCGTACTTCAAACGGGGCTGACACGACCTTCACATTCGAAGACAGCTTCGGGATCAGGTTCTCGCTCACGGCCACATGCACCAACTCGAGCGTGTTACGAATCCGGCAATACGTCACGGTAGACAGATCGAGCTTTCCAACCGTGGGAGCGATGTTCGAAAAAACCGTGCGGTCGCTGGCAAAATGAATCGGCGTTCGAATGCAGGCAGGCGTGGAAGCAGTCAACGAGTTGATGTAAGTGGGCTTCCAATCCACGTCATTCACCAGGCGGTCGTGAACAACATCGGCCATACCCAGCCCGACGGCGCTGTGGTAGGTCATTTCGCTCAAGCTGCGGGCATAAATGCGGTGGACAACGGGCGTATCCGGAAACGGATTGTAATGGCCGTTGACGCTGCGATTGATGACCTTCGTATCCATTCCGGCCCCGCTGATGTTCTTGCCAATCTCGTCTACGATCAGGACATCGATTTCCGGCGCGGGCAGCTTCGCCATCCACGATTTCACCTCGCGTAGGATTCCTTCTTCTTGAGCGACCATCTTTTCCAAGCCCTGCGACGAGCTAACCGCAACCAATCCGGCAGTCTCGTGATGCGCGCCTTCTTCGATTGCCAGTCCTCCAAGAACCTTACCGGTGGAGAAGACCTTGGCACCGACGCTCCGTATCATGCTTTCGAGCCCCAGCCGATACGCATAGGTGTGATACTGGCGCGCGCCGGCGAATTTCCCCAGCCCAATGGCCATCATCTTGAAGAGGCCACTCTCGAGCGCGCCTGAGAAATCGGTATGCCATTTCACCCGCGCGACGAGGAACACCGCATCGGCTTCATAGGCGTTTTTGTCTATGAAAGTCTCAATGCCTTCTGGCGTTTTGCCCAGCCCGATAACATCGAGCGAGCTGAGAACCGGCACGCCCATGGTTGCCTCGTGAATACCGTAATGCGCCAGAACATCGGACTGCCCTTCGGCCGTCGCTGCCCCGTGGCTTCCCATGGCCGGAAACAGAAACGGTTCCGCGCCTTGCTCTTGCCAAAATTCGACGACTGACTTTACGATTGTCGCGATATTCGAAATGCCCCGGCTGCCCACGCCGATGGCGATGCGTGCGCCTTTGGGTACGCGCGAAGCAAAATCAGCCCGTGAGAGTTCCTTACGAATATGGCTGGGAATGTTTGAAATCGCGCGGTTCGGAAAGTGCTGTTCAGCAAGCACGAATCGTGGCAGATTCATGCTTCCAGGATACTCTCGCGAGGGATGCGCCCGTTGTTAGGAAGGGGCGATTTCGGAGCCCCAGCTTTGCTCGAGGATCAGAGTGTATTCGCCGGAGGCATAGAGGTCGAAATGGAATTCCTCCGGTTCCGGGCGATCGAAAACGGCGTCTTTGAGGCGCTGCTCGAACCACTGATCGAGATGCCGGTGATAGCGCCGTAAGAATTCCGGCGAAAAGCTTTCAACCGGGGGGAAATCATGAAAGACCGCGTGTAGCCCAATCGAGCGCCGGAACAGCGCGCAGAAGTCGAGCACGCCCCAACCTTCGAGCTTGATGCGAACATGACCTGGTACGTGCTGAACCAGGAAGACGGCGAACGTCTCCGGACGGATACGGCGACCCTCAAATAGGTTCGATGCGACAACTGTCTCCGAGCACTGCTCCATCCAGCGCACGATATCTTTACCGATGTAGTAAAGCATCCGCAGTTCGGCATATCTACCGCGCAGGAGTTGCTGGTCCAAATCTTCCGGCGCGGTCTGCTGGCTAGGCAAAAATCCCTGCAGCGCCAGACTGGCCCGCGAACTTTCCATGAGTACCGACGTGTCCTCGGGACCCGAAAACGGGTGCAAGATCAAAGGCGGCAGCCGGAAGGTCTGTGCGCCGGAAATTTTCATGGGGATGTCTGCGATTGAAGGAGTGTCGCTTTGACCTGTCATTTTAGAGGAGAGCTAGGAAAACTGCACCCTCCTAACGTATCGGCAGCAAGCCCTCTGAAATGACTGATTTCGGATTGCGCCTTTGTCAGGTAACCAGTACGGCATAGGTATTCACTTTTTGAGCACAGTCGGTACCGTGATCTCACAACACTTTTCGACCGGAGGCCCGGGAATCTCTTTGGGTCGATTCAACTCCAGTTGGATCACTGCATCGAGCGACGTCCATGGAACGGCGCCGGCAACCATGCGGCCGTTGATGAAAGCTGTCGGCGTTTGCTGGACCTGTAAGCGCCGTCCTTCAGCCAAGCTCGTCTCGACTTTCTTCGCCATCTCGTGAGTGCCAAGACAACTAGACAATTTCGCGAGGTCCACGTGCTGGTCTTTCACAACCGCCGTTACTTTATCGGTTAGATTTACGGCAGTCACTTCCTGCTGATGTTCGAAGATCCAGTCGTGGAAAGCCCAGAAGGCGGACTGATTCTGGTCGGCAATGCAATCTCCGGCTTCCGCCGCGGCGCGCGCCCACGGATGAATTGTCTCGAGAGGAAAGTCCTCGAAAACGACGCGAACATCGTTTGAATATTTGCGCGGCATCTCATTGCGAACCGTCCTGGCGAACTCGCGGCAGAACGGGCACTGAAAGTCGCTGAACACGACTATGGTCACCTTGGCGTTAGCGGGACCGAATGACGGCCCATCGGCGGGCAAGCGTTCCAAAGTGTCGAGAAACGGATTTTCAGTTAAATCCCACAGCGATCCATTGAGGAAATGCTCGCCGTCCGGTGTGACGTAGTAGACGCGGTCACCGACGTTGCGCCCATTCATGCTGAGATGCACCACAACGCGGTAGTAGCCCTTGTAAGCGCTGGGCGCGGGGTCGTCGATGACAAACTTTACGCCAGAAGTGAAACCTTCGGTGTAGCGCAGGTACGACTCTAGTCTTGTCTTGTCGAGTTTTGGAGCAACGGTGTCTGCGGTTAGAAGAACAGAAGCAGCGAGTACCGCCAGCGTAGAAAATCGCAGCATGACTCAGTTTACTAGCGCATGAGGCGCAACTCGGGTGCGTCCTCAAAGTGAACGTGCAGCTTGCCGGCGACAGGATGAACCAGGATGCCTCCCTCGCCAGGGGGCGCCGGAATGTCGGCGGGACCGCTCACCACCGTGAATTTGTCCTCCTCGAGATTCGGCAGCAGCTTTCCAATATGAAGATGCGTGTGGCATTGAGTGCGTCTCTCGACGCCGTTGCTGGCGATGGCCCAGTCGCTGCCCCAGACCTCTTGCGCTCGAGCGATGGCGGCGGACCAAAGCTCCAGCCGGGTGTCCGCGCTCAAAGACGATAGCAGGTGCTCGCCCGGGCCGTGCGCGCGCGGCAGGGCCAATATCCGGTTGGGTTTCGTAGGGTTCGCATCCTTCAAGAAGAAGACGGTGATGTAAGGCGGTTGCTGCTCGGCTATTTTGCACAGGCCGCAGATTCTGTCGCCCATCTCGACCGGATTGGAGAGATCGCAATGGCAACCAGCGACGTCGGCGCGCAATGCCAGAATTAACGTCAAACCCAGTAAACACAAGTACTTCGCGTGCCTTGGCATCGGCTCATTATACTGAGGATTGTCTCCTCTCCGCCGCTTCCTGCCGCTGGCAACATTAGCCATCGCTATAGCTGCGCTGTATCTCTTCGAGCTTGACGGCGTGGGCGTGCTGAGCACGGACGAGCCGCGCTACATAGCCATCGGCAGAGCGATGGCGCACACGGGCGACTTCATCACTCCCCGGCTTTGGGGTTCGCCCTGGTTCGAAAAGCCGCCTCTTCTGTACTGGATGACGGCGCTAGGAACTATGGCCGGCCTGAATCCGGAACTCTCCGGACGGCTGCCCGTCGCATTGCTGAGCTTGGCATTTTTGGCAGCCTCGTTTGTGCTGCTACTGCGGGAGTTTGGGATGGAAGCGGCGGCGGCGTCTACCGTCCTGCTCGCGACCTGTGCCGGATGGATCGCTTACAGCGACTTCTGTCTGACCGATTTGCCGCTGGCAGTTCTTTTCTCGCTGGCGATTTATCTCGCGTTGCCTCTGTTGCGGGACAAGCCGGAGACGAGAGCTATTGGATGGAGATTTCTTGGTATCGGTGTTTCCCTCGGATTGGCCACCTTAGCGAAGGGTCTGGTTCCGATTGCATTAGCTGTGCCGTTTCTCTGGTTTCTACGACGATTTTGGCGAAACTGGTGGATCGCAGTTCTCGCTTGTCTGGTAGTCGCCGCTCCATGGTATGGGGCTGTCTATCAGCGCAATGGGTATCCCTTCGTTGCGGAGTTCTTCATCAAGCATCATTTCGAGCGCTTGTATTCCGCTTCTTTGCAACACGTGCAGCCTTGGTATTACTACTTTCCGGTGCTGCTGATCGGCTTGTTCCCGTGGACGCCGCTGCTGGGACTGCTAGCGCTGCGCGGAAACAGATGGGATAACAGGCGGCGCTTCCTGGGCGCGGTTGTCGTGTTCGGATTTCTACTCTTTAGCGTCACGCTGAACAAATTGCCAGGTTATCTGCTGCCGCTGTTTCCCAGCTTGCTCGCATTGATAGGCGGGCAGTTCGAATTCCGCCGCATGGCGCAGTTCTCGCGCTTTTGGCTGGCGTCTTGTGCCTTGCTGATCGCGATCATTCCGTTGATTGGCCAGGTGCTGCCGCAATCGCTGAGCCTGGGGCGTATCTCCTTGACGCACATGCGGAGCGTGAGCCGCACGGAATGGTTCTATATCGCCATACCGGTGGTGATTGTTTTTTTGGCGCGACGCTCATGGGCTGGTTTGCTGCTCGTTTTGTGCATCGTGTCGGGAGGAATCTACGTGAAGGATGTGGCTTACCCGATCATGGATAAGCAGGTATCCGCACGTACTTTGTGGAATCAAATAAAGGGAATCTCGGATCGCGTTTGCGATGCGGGAACGAACCGGGATTGGGTTTATGGATTGAGTTTCTACCGTGGCGCATCGTTTCGTCCGTGTGGCGAAGGTCACTTCGATTATGCTCTTCACTCCCATGGCCATGAACCCGCGGTGGTGGAACCCTTGAAATGAGAACAGGCCGGCAATGCGCAACCGGCCTGTGTCCTGACAATCTATCTAGGCAATTTTCGCTGTTGCGAGTTGCTTACGACGATGCCGGGCCGCGAATAATCCGGCGAGCAGCAAGCCCGCTCCAAGTAGAGTAAGGGATCCAGGCTCGGGAGTAGCGATCAGGTATTCCTGTTGCTTTGTGCCGCCCGATGAGGAGATGATCTCGTAACTTCCGAAGTTCATCCCGGGGAAGTTATTGGCATAGGCGGTTTGCGCTTGCGTGAGATAAGCTTGCGTTCCGGTGAGGTCGCTGGTGGGGGTGTATGCGCTGTCAGTGATTTCCCAAGCGGCTTCCTGAATGTCAGTCCTGTTTTGACCTGAGATACCCGGGTTGGTAATGAGACTGTAGAGGTACGCTTCTTCATCGTACTCCTGCGCCACGTTCGTGTCCGTCGCGTGATAGGTTGCGCTGAAGTTCTTACTTGCCACCGAGGTCACGTTCGCATCCCAGGTGGTGCCGACGTAGCTCTCATCGGCGTAATCGATGCACATGGCTGCGTAGTTCTGCCCGAACACCGTTAACGTGTAGGGGCTGACGTAGATATTTCCGAGAAGTAAGTTGGACGGGTTGCCAGCGTTGACAAGAGTGACGGGCGTTGCCGAGAGTGTGGCAGCGCTTAAGAAAGCAGCGGTAAAGAGAGTCCAGATAAGTTTCATAATGTTTGTCCTCCGACGATTTCGTTGAATCCAGGTGTTTCCGAGTTTAGGGATGAAACGAGTAACGATCTATTGGTCGCTGGGGGCTTAAGGCGATTGAAACGCGCAGTACTGCGCCGGGGCATCACGCACAGAAAGGACCTTAACTCCAGAACCCTTGGCAGTGCATACTTAGGGCGTAAGCGTAGATCATCAAATATGAGCAAAGTAAAAAAATTAGGAAATAGCGATCTGGAGATTACTTCGCTGGGCGTGGGCGCTTGGGCGATGGGCGGCGCGAGGCTGGCAGTTTGCCTGGGGCGAGCAGGAGGATAGTGATTCAATTTCCGCGATTCGCGCTGCTCTGGATGCAGGCATTAACTGGATCGACACAGCGGCCGTTTATGGCCTGGGGCATTCCGAGGAAGTGGTTGGCAAAGCTCTGGAAGGCGTTGCAAACAAGCCCTACATTTTCACGAAATCCGAGCGGCGCTGGAACCAAGAGCGCAAAATTTATCCTTCTCTGAAAGCCGATTCGATTCGCAAAGAGTGTGAGGATAGCTTGCGGCGCCTCAAGGTGGATCATATCGATCTTTACCAGATCCATTGGCCCGAACCGGACGCAGATTTGGAAGAGGGCTGGACGGAAATGGCTCGTCTTCAAGATCAAGGGAAGGTGCGTTGGATCGGGGTTTCGAATTTCAGCGTTCCGCAGTTGAAACGCGCGATGCAAATTGCGCCGATTACTTCTTTGCAGCCACCGTATTCCTTACTGGTAAGGAAGGCAGAACCAGAGCTCCTTCCGTTTGCGAGAGAGCACGGGATTGGAGTGATCGTGTACTCGCCGATGAGGGCCGGCTTGTTGACCGGCAAGATGACCAGGGAGCGCGCGTTGAATCTTTCGAAAGACGACTGGCGCAGCCGCGACAAGGATTTTCAGGAGCCGCAATTAAGCCACAATTTAGAACTAGTTGGAATTTTGCGCAAAATTGGTGAGCGCCACGGGCGCGCTCCGGGCGAAGTGGCTCTGGCGTGGACGCTGAACAATCCCGCCGTGACCGGGGCTATCGTGGGCCTACGTAGGGCGGATCAGGTGCAAGGAACGGTGGGAGCGCTAACCTTCCGTCTCGCGCCGGAAGACGTGTCTGAGATCGAGGCGTTCTTCCAAGCATCAAACAAGGGACAGGAGGTCGCTTCTGCCTAGAGGTTCTATAGCAGTTCGTCGACTTTGAGTTCATTCAGATTCTGTACCAGGTAATCGGGTTGCGAGGCACGAAGCTCTTCGAGCGGAGTGACGCCGGTTGCAACCGCGACCGACTGAAAACCGTTTGCTTTAGCGGCAGCAACGTCATTCATGTGATCACCGATGAGCGTCACGCGGCTCTGGGTTGTGACGAGAGCTTGTTTCCTGGCGCGCTGAGCGGCTATTCGCGCCAACCGCGCTCTTGTGCTTCCGTCTTCGGCGAAGGCTCCGACCGCGAAGTACGGGCGAAGCCCAGCAAGCTCCATTTTCCTCCAGCCGATCTGACTGAAATTTCCAGTCACGAGTCCCAGAACGGCGCCGCGGGCGTTTAGCGCAGCGATGAACTCGCGCACGCCTCGACAGACAAACGGAGAAAGATCATGCCTGCAATTGGAGAGATAGGCGTTCTGGCACTCCGCCACTATCTGGCGTAGCGCAGTGCGGATCCGGTTTTGACTATGGCCAGCCGCGCGGAGCATGGTGACGATCAGATCCCGATCCAACATGCCCGCGGTCGGTACGCCTTCGAGATGAGTCTCAAGGCCTGTCACTTTGCGAATGCCCTGGATGAGTGCATCCTTATGATGTTGACCGGCGCCGCGCATCAGCGTGCCATCGATGTCGAACAGCACCAGGGCTGGCGATTTATTCACTAGAGCAGTTTCGGCAGCAGAGCGCCGAGAAGCTTCAAGAATGTGCCTGCGACGCGATGTCCGATCTCGAGCACTTCGGCGTGGTTCAGTTTCTCGCCACTGAGACCCGCAGCCAGATTCGTGACACAGGAGATGCCGAGCACCTCCATGCCCAGGTGATTTGCAGCGATGGTTTCGGCCACGGTAGACATGCCAACCAGGTCAGCGCCGATAGTTCTCAGATATCGGATTTCAGCCGGAGTCTCATAGCTAGGGCCGAGCATGGCCGCATAAACACCTTCATGTAACAAGATGCCGAGCTCTTCGGCGGTCTCGTGCGCGAGCTCGCGCAGGGTGGTCGAATAGGCTTCGGTCATGTCGGGAAATCGCGGACCAGCTTGGCTGTCGTTCGGGCCAACCAGCGGGTTCGTACCCTGCAGGTTGATGTGGTCGGAAATCAGCACGAGCGCGCCTTTGGCGTATTTCAGATTAATGCCGCCGGCCGCGTTGGTCAGCACCACGCGCTTTACCCCCATTTCCCGAAACAAGCGCATACCAACGGTGACCTGTTGGGCTGTATAACCCTCGTACAAGTGAAACCGGCCAGACATTACGACGAGATCAGCCGCCCCTTTGCCGTTAGCCCCGAGGGTTCCAACGATTAACTCCCCGGCATGCCCTATGGCTGTAGAGACAGGGAAGCCGGATAAATCCCGGTAGGGGAAGCGAACCGCGTGAAGCAGGGAATCGGCGAAAGCGCCCAAACCACTACCGAGCACGACACCGATCTGAGGGCGGATGGATGTCTTCGATTCGATTAATCGTGCGGCATCGTGCATGGTTTGAGTCTATCCAGGCAGGGGAGAGTTATTGGTTCCCGTGTCAAACCGCTACCTCGCGCTAAAGCGAATACGGTCGCGGCTCGGCTGCCTTACCGATATCACTAACGCTTTCCCTGCAACTAGGCGATCCGCGCCACGCGCATTCCCTACAGCAAAATGCCGGCAATGCACGCCGACATGAAATTTGCGAGTGTTCCAACGAGCATGGCCTTAAACCCGAGCCGTGCCAGATCTGACTTGCGGGATGGCGCCAGAGCTCCGATGCCACCGATCTGGATGGCAATGGAGCTTAGGTTGGCGAAGCCGCACAGGGCAAAAGTTGCAATGACGAAGGACCGGGGCTGCAGCAGGGGCTTCAATTTGCCGAGGTCGACGAACGCCACGAATTCGTTGAGGACCATGCGCGTGCCGAGTAAGTTACCTATAGTTGCGCAGTCATTCCAACTTACTCCAAGGGCCCATGCAATGGGCGCGAATAAGAACGCGAGGATCTGCTGAAGCGATGCCGGGATCCACGCAATGTAAGAGTGGAGCCAGGCGAGACCGCCGTTCATCATCGCGATCAAAGCTAAGAAGGCGATCAACATGCCTGCGATATTCAAGGCTAGATACAAACCGTCGCCGGCTCCGCGCGCCGCCGCATCGATGATGTTTACGCCGGGCTTCTCGACCTCAACTTTTACGGTTCCGGCAGTTACGGGCTGCCCGGTCTCCGGAACGAATAGTTTCGCAAGCATGATAGTCGCTGGCGCAGTCATGATAACGGCTGTCAGCAGATGCGTTATGGAGACGCCAGCGATGGCGACATAGGCTGCCATGACCGATCCGGAAACGTGGGCCATGCCGCTGGTCATTACGGTGAAGAGCTCGGATTCGGTCAAAGTTTCGAGGAAAGGCCGAATGGTGACTGGAGCCTCAGTCTGGCCCATCACTATACTGGCTGCCACGCAGGTGGATTCGGCGCCGCTTGTGCCCATGAATTTCTGCATGAAGACAGCCATCCCTTTCACGAACAGCTGCATGACGCCCAAGTAATAAAGGATGGCGAACAGCGAACAGATAAAGATGACGATGGGCAGAACCTGGAAGGCGAAAATTACGCCGAATTGGTCGTTTTTAAGGCCGAGCTTTTCGCCGAAGACGAAGCTTGAGCCGGCGGCGGTGTAGTTCAGCAGCGCATTGACGAAGAGGCTGACGCCGTAGAATAGCTCCCCGACTCTGGTCTTAAGTACAAGAAACGCGAAAGCAAACTGGAGCGTGATACCCCAAAGCAGAACGCGTTTCTGAATGGCCGATCTTTGCGTGGAGAACAGGAAAGCGCAAAGGACAATGCAAACCAGTCCGACAAGGCCGTCCAGTCTTGCCATCTAACTCGAGCGCTTAGCTAACGACTTCTAAGATCAGATCGCGATCCTCGACGGGTTGCTGCGAAATCTTAAAGGCGTCTTCGACGAACTCGGCCGCTTCCTCGAGGTGCTCTTCGCCGGTGTGATAGATGCGGCACAGAATGCTACCTGGATCGATCTTCTGACCCACTTTCACTTCGAGGATCACGCCCACTGCGGGATCGATACTATCTTCTTTGGTATTTCTGCCCGCTCCGATCATGGAGGACGCCTGGCCGATCAATTCGGCGTCGATTCCACTTACATATCCGCCTCGGCTGGTGGTGATTTCCTGCGCGCCGGTGGCGTTGGGCAGCAATTCGAAATGATCCAGCACCCGCGGGTCACCGCCCTGGGCCTCGATGACATCCTTGAGCTTCCGATACCCGGAGCCGTCGAGCAGCTTGGCCTGCGCCATTTCGCGGGCTTCGTCGAGAGTCTTGGTAATCTTGCCCAGAAAGATCATGCGGGCCGCGAGTTCGAGCGAGATGCGGGTGAGATCCGAAGGCCCAGCATTCTGCAGAGTCTGGGAAACTTCCATCACCTCGAGCGCATTCCCGATGGCGTAACCCAGCGGCTGACTCATATCGGTGATGAGGGCCTGGACGCGTTTATCCAGACGCCGCCCAATACCAACCATCATTTGCGCGAGGCGGCGGGCGTCCACCTGCTTCTTCATGAAAGCGCCTGAGCCAACCTTCACGTCGAGAACCAGCGCATCCAGACTGACGGCCAGCTTCTTGGACATGATGGACGAAGCGATCAGCGGGATGGATTCTACGGTAGCGGTGGCATCGCGCAAGGCGTACAGCTTGCCGTCGGCGGGAGCCACTTCGGGTGTTTGCCCGATAAAGGCTAGACCGTGTTGAGCTAATAAGCCTCGAAATTCATCGATGGTCAGGTCAGTCCGAAATCCGGGAATGGATTCCAATTTGTCCAGCGTTCCACCGGTATGTCCTAGGGCCCGGCCGGAAATCATGGGGACGATCACGCCCGCAGCGGCAGCCAGGGGAGCCGAGATGAGGCTGGTTTTATCACCAACGCCACCGGTCGAGTGTTTATCCACCTTAATTCCTGGAATCGAGGACAGATCCACAATAGAACCGGAGTTCATCATGGATTCGGTCATGGCACTTACTTCGCGGTCTGACATGCCGGAGTAATAAACGGCCATTAAGAACGCGGACATCTGATAATCGGGGATTTCGCCGCGAGTGTATCCATCTACGAGGAATTGAAGTTCCTCCAGAGAGAGCTCCTCCCCATCCCGCTTGCGATGAATCAGGTCGACAGTACGCATTTTTCGAATTCTAAGCGTACCATTGTCAATGATTTGAAACCGGCGGAGGGGGTTGTCCCTAGGAGCGGACAGAGTTAACTGTTCGGCCCTTATTTAGCTGAGCTGGCCCTCTATCAGCCGGGGCAGATCGGCGGTAGGTACTCGCAATCCTACGTAAAAAGACCCGAATAGAGCATAAATCGCGCTCACTTCGTCGAATCTCATTTCGTAGATGAGTTTCTTGAATACAAGCGGATCTTCGGCAAACAGATCCACGCCCCATTCCCAGTCGTCAAAGCCGATGGAGCCGGTGATGATCTGCTGGACGGATCCGGCATACCGCCGGCCGACGAGACCGTGTTCATGCATCAGGCGCTGGCGCTCAGCCATGGGCACCTGATACCAATTCTTCTCCTCGGCTCGTTTGCGATCCATCGGGTAAAAGCAGACGAATTTGGCCGGAGGAACTTGCGGGAACAGGCGCGGCTCCATGGCGGCAGCTTGCCGGGCGACCACCTCTGCTATGGCCGCCTTCCACTCGGGGGAATGCGCTTCGAGGCCCTGCTCGGAGAGCTGGCCGTAGGTTTTCGCCGACGATTCGTACAATCCAAGTTCGATCACGGAAAGATAGGAGTGAGTTGGCTCCAGGTAATCGGAGAGCTCCAATTGGGCGACTGCCAACTCGGTCCGGTGCAGGTCCTCAAGCGAATCGCGGAAGTGCAGAAGCATCACATCGCCCTTATGCCCGATGAGCGAATAGAGGGCGGACTGGCTGGGATGGCCCTGGTTTGAGCCTTGCTCCATGGCGAGCAGAGCTTGGGTGCTTTCCGCGAGGATGCGTTCACGATGCGCAGTTTCAAGCGCGCGCCATGCTCCGCGCCGGAAGCGAAACATCTGATGTAAGACCCAGGCACCTTCGACAGTGAGCGGAACAGGCGGCATTTCAGCCATGCTGCATCTCCCATTCCGGCGCAGGCAACGGCGGCATCTCTTGGCGATAGCTGCCCCGGAAAATTTCAGCGAAGAGATCCAGCGTCTCGTCATGAATGAGTCCGTTGCTGGCCAGGAGATAACGGCCGTGCACGTCGAGCGGCTCGCCTTTCATTCCCGAGGTTTTTCCACCCGCCTCTTCCACGAGCAACGTCCCGGCAGCCATGTCCCAGGGGTTCAGACCAAATTCCCAAAAGGCTTCCAGACGGCCGCAGGCGGTGTAGGCGAGATCGAGGGCGGCGGAACCACCCCGGCGTACTCCATGCGTCAGCAGGGCGAGTTGGTAGTAGAAGTGAATGTTGACGTTTTGATGGCGCTTGCGGCTGGGAAAACCGGTGGCAACAAGGGCATCGTTCAAGACGCGCGTTTTGCTGACATGCATGGGAGCGCCATTCAGGCGGGCGCCGGCGCCCCGCTCAGCCGCAAATAGCTCGCGGTTCAGAGGGTCAAAGACAACTCCGGCGATGACTTCCCCTTTCCGGGCCAGCGCGAGAGTGACGTTCCAGGCCGGGTAGCCATGGGCGAAGTTGGTTGTACCATCCAGCGGATCGACATACCAGCGCAATTCCGATTGCAATTCAGCGCGGCCGCCCTCTTCCGCGACGATGCCGTGCTGAGGGAAACGGTCCTTCAGGCGCTTGACTATCAGTTGTTCGCTGGCGCGGTCCGCGGCCGTGACCAAGTCGTAATCGCCCTTCAACTCAAAGCCAACGCCACGATGCGCCAGCAGGATCTGCCCCGCTTCGCGCGCGATCTCTATCGCGGCATCCAAAAAATCAGGCATATATTTTCACTTCAGCACATAGCGTGCCGGGATCACTCACGGCTCGTAATATCCGGTACGCGCAGTGACTCTGACAGAAGGATCGCGAACTTCTACCTTGGTTTGATGATAGAGGCGGGGCTGCTCGCGAACGTCCTTTGGATAGAAGCCCAGCAAGTACTGCGTGCGCAGTTCTTGCAGGATGTCGCCGAAAGCAGCGTCCAATCGATCGAAACTCTCGGGATTGAAGATGCGGCCACCGGTGGAATCGGCCAGCGTCGCGAGGGCATGCTCGCCCCCGAGATTTCGACCGGCATCGGCTTCGATCGGCACTACTACGATGGGGTAGATCACGACATCGGCGCGTTGGGCGGCTGCCAGGGCGTCGCCGTAGTGTTTGTAACTGGTGGTGTCGCCACCGTCGGTCACGATGATCATGACGTGCCGGCCCTCGCGGTCCGCGAGCGAGTCGCTGGAGAGATAAATCGCGTCGTAGAGGGATGTTCCACCCTCCCCATGCAGGGCGCGGAGGGCTCGCGCGGCCCGGTGCTGATTACGGGAAAAATCGACTTCCAGATTGGTGCGCCAATTGAAGCTGAACAATGCAAAAGTGTCATCCGGATTTCCGGCGGCCAGCAAAGTGGGAATAAATCTGAGAACGGAATCGACTTCATAGTGAAGATCGATCTGGGTACTGCCGCTGGTATCGATGAGGATCGCGACGGACAACGGTAGAGATGTATTGCGCTCGAATACGGCGATATTCTGCGGCACGTTGCTGTCCAACACCCGGAAGTCTTGTTTATTGAGATTCGTGAGAAGCGCGCCATTGGCATCTCGGACGGAGACCAGCAACCGCACCAGATTTACTTTCACTGAAAAGGTGGGCGGCGATACCGGCGCGGACTGTGGTTGAGGAAGCCGTTGCGGCTGTGGAGACTGCGGTTGTACAGGTGGATTAGCGGGCTTGAACTGGGCCCAAGCCACCAGGGTTATAAATAGAAAGCCCGATGCGAGCCAGCAGAAGCGGGACTTACGATGCGCCATGCTCTATGGGCTCGCGCGGAGCCGGTCATCCCACTCGCCATCCACCCACACGGCTCCATCCGCGAAGAACTCCTTCTTCCAGATAGGAACTTCGCGCTTGAGACGATTGATGGCTTCCAGAGCGGCCGCGAAGGCGGCCTTGCGGTGTGGCGCAGTGGCAACAACGGCGACACTCGCTTCGCCTATTTGCAGCCGTCCCAGGCGGTGAATGACGCCTATGCGGCCAAGCGCAAACTGGCCCACGATTTCCATTCCGATTCGAGCCATTTGCTCCAGCGCCATTTGCTCGTAACACTCGTATTCCAGATAAAGAGTGGGACGGCCCTTGGTGTTATTGCGCACGATGCCTTCGAACAACACTACTGCCCCGTCCTCCGGCCGTTGTAAGCTGCGCGCTAATCCTTGCGAGTCAATGTGCTCACGCGTGATGCCGAAGCGGTGACCATCCGCTTCTGAAATCTCCGCCCCCGCCCCGCCACTCACGGGAGGCAGGAACGCGACCTCATCATTGTCCGCGAGCGCGGTGTCAGGCGTGGCAAACTCCCGATTCCTTGCAAATAGAATTGACGAACGCCTCTCGCGCAGGGTTTCGAAGCGTTCCGAATAGCCTTGAAACACGCTGGCCAGGGTGGATTGCGGGGCGATTTCCAGCGATTCTTCCGAGGCTCCAACGATGTCTTTCAACACCCCGAAAAACAACACCCTCACCCGCATGTCCAAATGCTAGCAAGGCGATGAACGGATGGAGGTCTACGTTGGCTGCGGCTAGGATAAGAAGCAAAGCATGATTCACGCCATCCTGCCGGTCGGCCTATTGCAATGCAATTGCTCCATTTTTGGCGATGAACAGACGCGCGAGGCGATCGTCATCGATCCGGGAGATGAGATCGGAAAGATTGTCGAAGTGCTCGACAAGCATCAATTAAAGGTTAAGGCGATTGTCATCACGCACGCCCATATCGACCACGTGGCGGGCGCGCACCAGCTTCGAGCCTTGACCGGAGCGCCGGTTTATCTAAATGAGCGGGACAGGGAACTGCTCAATGCATCTGGACGTGCAAGCGAGTTGGCTGGGAGTGGATACGCCTGCTCGAACTGAAATCGATAGTGCCGCGCAAGACGGTACCGTGTTGCATCTGGGGCAAGCCGAATTTCAGATTGTCGAGACGCCCGGCCATACCCAAGGCAGCCTCTGTTTGTGGATTCCGCAGGAAAATAAGCTGATTGCCGGTGACACGCTGTTTCGGGATTCAGTAGGGCGCACTGATTTGCCGGGAGGAAATACGCGGCAGCTCCTGTCGTCGATCAAAACGCGGCTGCTAGATTTGCCGGAAGAAGCGCTGGTGATTCCAGGGCACGGGCCGAACACCACGATAGGCCGGGAAAAGGAACGGAACCCGTTTTTGCAGAAACTCTAGTCTGAGATTTCGGCGCTTGTTTTCGGTTCCGGCTTGGTTTCCAGAACGCTGGTAATCAGCTCTTTCGCATCGGTGAGGCTCTTGGTAATGAGCTGGATATCCATAGCCGGTTTCCCGAGTTGGCGGACACTTTGACAGTACACTCCGTGCTGGCCAACCAATACCAGCGCGTCGGTAATGCAGTCGAGCGTCACGGCCAGGCGGCCACGCTCGCGGCCCATCATGAACTCGTAGCGTTCGAGATCGTCTTTGCGTTCGTCGTAAACTGAGCGCACAGGGCGGCTGGTACCCGTTGTGCGCGGATCGTCAATGGACATTCTGCCACAATTTTTACACGCGGAGCCGGTGGCCCGGACCGTTGTCTAAACTGGGAGCAGTTCCGCCGCATGCACATTCCTTCCTGGCCGCAGGCTGACGAGCGCGAAGCCGAGTTGCTGCGCATGGTGCTGGAGAGCGGGCAATGGGGCGGTTTTCACGCTTTCGTTTCCGAGTTTGAGCAGAGTTTCGCGGCTTATCAACATGCCGCGCACGGCATCAGCACATTCAATGGCACCGTCGCGCTGGAACTGGCTTTGACGGTGCTCGGCGTGGGACCGGGCGATGAGGTCGTGATGCCGGCGGTTTCATTCATTTCGACCGCAACAGCCGTTTCGCGCGCCGGCGCTACTCCGGTGTTCGTGGACATCGAGCCGAATTCGTTCAACATCGATCCTGAACGCATTTGGGAGGCGCTTTCAGCAAAGACAAGAGCGATTATGGCCGTGCATTTCGGCGGCACAATGTGCAACATAGACGACCTGCAAGCTATTTGCCGCGATCGTAATCTGCTGCTGATAGAGGATGCCGCGCACGCGCAAGGCTCGGAATGGCGTGGCAAGCGAGCCGGCAGTTTCGGCGTAGCCGGCTCGT
Source organism: uncultured Acidobacteriaceae bacterium (assembly GCA_963795445.1). Lineage (GTDB taxonomy): Bacteria > Acidobacteriota > Terriglobia > Bryobacterales > Bryobacteraceae > Bog-105. Next base: position 103,208 of record CAWCHX010000022.1, read on the forward strand.
TCAGTTTTCAGAATGGAAAAGTGTTGAGCGCGGGCGAAGGCGGAATGCTGGTGACCTCCGATGATTCGTTCGCCGAAAAAGCCCGCTCGATTGCTAATTGCGGCCGAGTTCAGGGACGGAGCTTCTATGAGCATCACCGCGTGGGAACCAATTTTCGGCTGACCGCATTCCAGGCGGCCGTTTTGCTGGCCCAGTTTGAGCGGCTTCCGGAGCAAATCGAACTGCGCAGCGCCAACGCGGTGCTTCTGAAAAAACTTCTGGAAGATGTGCCGGAAATCATCTGGCAGGAGCAACTCGAGGAGGTTACCCAGAATTCCTGGTATCTCCTGGTAGGGCGAATTCGCGGATCCGCATTGAATCGCAGTGAGTTTCAGCGCAGATTAACTGCCGCGGGCGTGCCTTGTACGCCGTTTTACCCGCATACGCTGTATCAGAACCCCGCATACCGGGAGCGTGGCTGCCGAGTAATGCCATGTCCAGTTGCGGAGGAGTGCGTGCTCGATGCATTTTGGCTGCCGCATCGCGTCCTGCTGGCGGACGAACAGACCATCCGGCAAGTCGCCGACGTGATCCGCAGTGCGATATCGGCCGTGGCTACGAGGGCCGAAGCTATTTCTGGTCTTCGCTAGCCAAGTGCTGGCCGGGCACTTTGAACTCGGTGTCTCCGGGATGCACTCTTCCCAGACGCTTCTCTACTTCGACTTCTTGGGTGCGCGGGTCCGTCTTGAGGCGCTGAATCCGCTCCTTTTTGGCTTCAATATCGCGAGCGAGATTTGCGTTCTGCTCCTCCAGCATTCGAATCTGATGGCGTTTTTCCTGGAGCGCAGCCAAACCTTGAGGGCCTCGCAACATGATCGTGGCGTACGCTGCTAGACCGGCAAGCGCGGCGAGTGCGGCAAGAGGCCGAAGAAAACGTAACAACTTGAGAGAGACTCCTTACATATCTTTATAAACTTGTTTTGAAGAAAGGTCTAGTAAAAACCAACGTTTCTCATGACGGACGCCGTAATTGTCTTGTGCACCTGCGGAAATCAGGAAGAGGCCAGCCGGATAGCAGAGGCGCTGGTCGAAGAGCGACTGGCAGCTTGCGTCAGCATCATGCCTCGCGTTCAGAGCATCTATCGCTGGCAAGGAAGTGTGGAGCGAGCCGAGGAACTTCTCTTACTGGTCAAGACTAACGGGCAGCGATTTCCAGCCGTGCGCGACCGAATTGTGGAGCTACACAGCTATGACACGCCCGAGATCGTAGCTCTGCCGATCGCTGACGGCGCGGAGAAGTATCTTTCCTGGCTGCGCGATCAGGTGTGACATTAGCCCTTTCCACCTGCCACAATCGACTACATGCGAATTTCTTCGTGGGTCTTGCTCGCCGCCTCAGTAAGTGGACTTTTCGCTCAAGAAACGCCCCTGAATAGCCTGCCGTATACTCCCAGCCTGGACACCCAATTCATGGACAGGTCGGCGGATCCTTGCAGCGACTTCTATAAGTACGCTTGCGGCAACTGGAACAAGCTGAACCCGATCCCGGCCGATCAAGCTCGCTGGGACGTGTATTCGAAACTGACTAACGAAAACCAGCGCTTCTTGTGGGGTATTTTGGAGCAAGCGTCCCATGCCGGTTCTTCGCGCAGCGCGAACGAGCAGAGAATTGGCGATCTGTTCCACGCCTGCATGGATGAGTCCGCGGTGGAACGCGCTGGCGCGAAGCCTCTCGAACCCATGCTGGCCCAGATTGCCGGGCTAAAGTCAATCAACGACATCGCCGGATATGTGGCGGAGCAACATCGGAACGGAATAGACCGTGGCGTGCTGTTCGGGTTTCGCTCCGACCAGGACTTTGACAACTCGTCCGACGTGATTGCGTTCGCAGTCGCAGGCGGTCTGGGTTTGCCGGACCGCGACTACTACACCAAAACCGACCCCAAGTCGCAAGAGACCAGGCAGAAATACGTCGAGCACGTCCAACGCATGTTGCAAATGCTCGGTGAATCCGCGCCCGATGCTCTGAATGACGCGCAAACGGTATTGGCAATCGAAACGGAGCTGGCGAAGGCCTCGTTGACACGAGTGGAGAAACGAAATCCTTATAACCTGAAGCACAAGTTCGCGCGCGCCGATTTACGGGGCATGGTCCCGGCCTTCGATTGGGACGCCTACCTGGAACGAGTGGAGGCACCTCATTTTCAGCAAGTGAATGTCACGGAGCCGAAATTCTTCGCCGAGCTCAACAAGGAGCTCAGCGATCGGAATCTCGCGGCCTGGCGTGCTTATCTGCGATGGCACCTGGTGCATGCGGAAGCAGCTTACTTGTCTTCAAACTTCGTTCAGGAGAACTTCGATTTTTTCAGCCGTTATCTGCAAGGCGTAAAGCAGATGCCTGCACGTTGGAAGCGCTGCACGCGGTTAGTGGATCGCCAACTCGGAGAAGCGCTCGGGCAGGTGTTTGTCGCTAAGACATTTGCGCCCCAGACGAAACAGGACGCGCTTAAGGTGACCCAGGAAATCGAGCAGGAGATGGGGCGCGATATTAAGGATCTCACTTGGATGAGCGACGCCACCAAGCAGCGCGCGTTGGAGAAACTTCATACAGTCGTGAACAAGATCGGCTATCCGGATCGCTGGCGCGATTACAGCTCGATCCAAATTGCGCCTGACGATTTTCTGGGCGATGTCACTCGCGCATCCGCATTCGAAGAACACCGGCAGCTAGCCAAAATCGGAAAGCCTGTGGATCGCGGCGAATGGGAGATGACCCCGCCTACCGTCAACGCTTATTACGATCCGCAGATGAACGACATCAATTTCCCGGCGGGCGTCCTTCAACCGCCGCTGTTCGATCCGAAATTGGACGCGGCTCCGAACTACGGTAATACTGGCGCGACCATCGGACACGAGCTCACACACGGCTTCGATGACGAAGGCAGGCAATTCGATGCCCAAGGGAACCTAAAGGAATGGTGGACTCCGGCCGACGCGAAGGCCTTCGAGCAGCGCGTATCGTGCGTTCGGAATCAATACGCGCAGTATGTCGCCATTGACGATATACACATCAACAGCAGCCTTACTCTAGGCGAGGATGTGGCCGATCTGGGCGGGACTCTACTGGCCTACATTGCCTGGAAGCACGCGACCGCCGGGCAGGATCTGAAACCCGTGGATGGCTTAACGCCCGACCAACGTTTCTTTGTTGGGATGGCCCAGTGGGCCTGCGGAGATGAGCGTCCGGAGAGCAAACGTCTGCATGTCATCACAGACCCGCACTCGCCCGATGAATACCGAATCAATGGCGTTGTTGCGAACATGCCGGAGTTTGGGGAGGCGTTCGGCTGCAAGGTGGGACAAGCGATGATGCGTCAGAACTCTTGCCGGGTATGGTGAGAGGTTGCTATTCGTAGAAGTTGCGATTCCACGCATGCCGCTTGAGGATTGCGAGAGTTTTGTCATCCAGCATCCCGGCAGCAGCGGCGCGGCAACTGCTTTCGACCGTCGCCACGCGGCGCATGCCGGGAATGACTGTGGTGATAGCGCGCTGGGATAAACAAAACCTCAGCGCAATCTCCGGCAATGTTCCGGGCATCCCAGCCAGATCGCGCTTCAGAGCTTCGACGTGCTCCACGACCTGCTTCTTGCGGTCTCCTCGGAAATAAGATTCGCGAAATTCGCCCGGTTCGAATTTCGTGTCTTCCTTGATGGTGCCGGTCAAGCCGCCCTCATCCAGCGGAACGCGGGCCAAGATGCCCACCTTCATCTGCTGGCAAAGCGGGAACAGATTCTTTTCAGCCGTCTGGTCAAAGATGTTGTAAATGACTTGAACCGCCGTAATTGCGCCGGTCTTGATTGCTTCTAAGGCAGAATCCGGATCGTGCTCGGAAATCGAAATGCCGAAATAGCGTACTTTGCCACTTTGTTTCAGGGTCTCAATCGCGCGGCGCCACTCGTCCGTATTCGTCCACGCATCCGTCCAAACGTGAAACTGCTGGAGATAAATCTGTTCTACGCCCAGATTTCTCAAGCTCTCTTCCGTGCACTGAATGATGTAATCGTGCGGAAATACCTCCGAAATCGGCGTCGAAGGCGATGCCGGCCAAATGCGATTCTTCGGCGGAATTTTGGTCGCTACATAGATTTTTCGAAAGACGTTATTTAAGGCTTGCCCGACTAGCTGCTCGCTATGTCCGTCGCCGTAGGCCAGCGCCGTGTCAACGAAGTTCACGCCGAGTTCGAACGAGCGCTTGAGGGCGCGCATCGACTCGTCATCCTGACCGCCCTGCCATTGATTGCCGCCGATGCCCCAAGCGCCATATCCAATTTCACTGACCTCGGCTTCGGTAGCGCCCAATTTCCGATAGTGCATGTTTCTGTTTTATCGCGACGGATGTGGAAGTCCGGCCGATTTGATAAAACTGCTTTGCAACAGCCGCTGAGCCAGGCGCAAGCACTGCTTTTCAGCCTCAAGCTGCGAAACGTGAAGCGACTCCGAGATCAGTTTCGCTATCTCCGCAAGCGTGCGTTGGCCATCGAAAAGATATACGAACTGGGAAACAACTGCGTCCAGGCCTAAACGGTCCTTGAACCCAGCGGTCTTTACTAATTCACACGAAATCGTCTCCCAACCAGTGGTCTTCGGAGCCGTTCGTTGCTCCAACACAACGTCATCGGCCAGATGAAACTTGCAATTCAGCAAAGTCTCTGGCGCGCGAGTCGCGGCAAAGGTGATCGTCTCAAAGCGCTCACGAACTGCGTCTCCAAGCTTGTTACTGGCCGGCTCTCCTACGATGGTGGAGAACCAATTTCCACCGGCGCGTTTTCGCATGGTAATGATGCCGCCCACGATACTTTCTACATTTCGCTCTTGGAGATAAGCGAGATGCGTGGCGAATAAGTTTTCGGACTCGGTGGAGTGAAGCAACTCTGCTTCACGGAGCCTGGTCTCGACGTACTGCATCGGCGCCAATTGCAGGCAGCGTAACACCAGCACATCGCATCCGGACCCCTCAGCCCACTCCCGAATCCGCTGTTCCCACGACTGGCCTACAAGCTGAACCCATTCGGAAATCATTTGAAAGAAGCCGCCCTCCTCGAGGCATGAAGGAGCTTCCCGAGCCAAGCGTCTGGAGAAGCCATCGAGTTCAAGCGGGCTGTCCGAATAGGTGAACTTCTTCGCCGGCGTAATGAAGAAGGGCGGATTAGCGATGATGCGGGAAAACCGCTGACCTTCGACGGGCGCGAATGCGTCACCGGACGCGAAGCTTACGTTTGAAATACCATTCAGAGCGGCGTTGAACGCGGCAAATTCGAGTGCTCGCTCATTCACGTCCGTCCCGACTACCCGCTTGCTATAGGATGCTGCTTCGAGAGCCAGCACACCACCGCCGGTGCCCAGATCTAGAGTTGTCTCGCAATCCCCGCGTACCGTCAACCTGGAGATCAAACGTGTTGTCAAACTTGGCCCGACCACCCGGTCGGGGTTATTGCCCCGGCGCCGTGCTGCGTCACAAGCAATGACCAGGTTTTCGAACGGAACAAGGTTCGCTACGACATTCGAAGCGAGATTCAATACGAGTAAGCAGTCCGGCGTCCAGGCAGGTGGCCAAAAGTTCATCGGGAATTACACGGCGGCAGGTCTCAATTTCCATCGGCCATCCGACGAAGAAAAGTCGCGCAAGAACACGCAATGGAGAATCGCCCTCGGTTTTGCAGAGCAGAGCTTGCAGGTTATCGAAGTTAGCGTGCAGCGTGTCGCTCAAGCCGAGAACTGGCCCCAGGTGATCGATGTCGTAGCCGGAATCGAAGAGGAATTTTCCAATTGCTCTGACGGAGTCAGGGGAGGGAATTCGCAACATTTGCGGGAGAAAGCATGTTGTGGAACGTTTTCAAAAACAGAAAGGCCGCCGTCCAGAAGATCGAACGGCGGCCCAAACTATGCTGGTTTTTACCTACGGGCGGTTTACGTTCTCAGCCTGCAGGCCTTTGGGGCCACGCTTGACCTCGAACTCCACCTCCGCACCCTCCTCAAGCGTCCGGTAGCCGTTCATCTGGATCGCCGAAAAGTGCACGAACACATCATCGCCGTTGGAACGTTGGATAAATCCGTAGCCCTTTGCGGCATTAAACCATTTAACAACACCTTTTTCTCTCACTACTAATCTCCTGTAATTGGATGCGAGGTGAATGCCCGTTCACCCCGGCAGCGCGCAAGGAGAGCTACGCCCTCCGGAAACGACAGCCGGGGATCGCAGGAATACAACCAGCTAGCATCGAAAATCTGGAATACACTGTAACAGATCAGTTTGGCAGCGGCAAGAAAAAAGATTGGAATCAACGTCTTGGGTACTGAAGTCAGTTCTAGGACTAATCGTTGAGGAAGAAATCGTAAGTGCCAGGCGGGACCTTGGGCTGATTCTGATTCCCGGTTGCGGGCGCCGCTACGGTTGAGCCGCTCTTGTCTTGCGCGCTCACCGGCACCGTCACCGAACCGGTTGATCCTGTTCCGCGATCCATAATCACAATGCGCACTGCTTCCGTATCCGGATTGATTTTGAGGTCCTCACCCGCGGCCAACCCTTTAGTTTTCAGCGCCTCAAACTGGGCAGGGGTGGCGGTGATATTCAGCGTCTTCTTCACGTCCGTGATGAGCTTGCCTCGTTTCGTTTGCTGGACGAATACGATGTCGACTGAGCCGCCATATTTGCTGTTTTCCTGCTTGAACTGAATCTCCGCGGGATCAACCGCAAAGAACAGCCTGCTTGCATTCGGAAGGGCCGGGCTGGGATCGATGCGAGCCGTCACGCCGATCGCAGTTGAATCGAGAGGGCTCCAAACGGCTTCGTGGAGTAACTGATCGAGCTTGCCGGGCGTGGGCGCGACTAACTCCTGCGCCAAATAACCCTTCTTTGTCCGAACGGCAACGCCCGAACGTTTCACCTTCACCTTGATTCTGTGGAATTTGTTATCCCAATTGTCGTCTGAAACGTAATAGCCCAGCGTGTAAGTAACAGCAGAATCGTCGATCGCCTTGCGAATTGCTCCATCGATATCGTTAGTGTTGTAGAACGCTTTGCCGCCGGTCAAATCCGCGATGTAACTCATCGTATCCATGTTCCTGTGATCGACATGCATGATGTTATCGGGTATTCTTCCGGTTCGGGGATTCACCTTGATGCTCTTACTCGCGTCCGCCATAGGAAGGCCGAGCAGCCCTCGAGCATCCACCGGGTACACCGCCACGTTGGCCGTATTCATCGCCTGGCTCGCGTCGTCAATGTAATCGGCGAAAATTTCACGATCTTGCGAGGCTGCGCTGGGCATAGCTTTCCCGAGCGTCGATTGCGCGGTAGGGTCCTGTGAGTCACCGTAGCCGAACGCAATGGGAAAGCCGCCCGAAACCCAGACTACGTTCTTTCGCCCCGGAACACCTGCCAGATGATTGGCAAGCATTTTGAAACGCGGTGCAGGTGTTGAGCACGCGATTGCGCGTATAGAAGTTCGACATAACCGTGTTCGAGGTATCGATAAATGTATCCATGTTGTCGTTGCCTGTGTTGGATGCATCGACATCGGAACCATCGAGCTCATGACTGAAGCCGGGCAGAACCTTGGCGATTGCCGCAAGCAAGCCTTCGGAGTTATTCGTGAAATCGTGGACAACGCTGAAACCCGTGCCATTCAGCAGGTAGATAGCGATGCGATCTTCGGGGTGAATTTGCCGGAGGAATTTAATGATTTGCCTTCTGGCATACATCTGATCGGTCAAGTTTCGTGTTGTACATATCCAGCAGCAACACAGTTACGCTGGTGGGTGCATTCGCCTGGCGCTCCGGCCGGTTTGTTACCACATTCCGGGGCATCTCCGGCTGCCGCGCTTTCAACCCACTCGGATTATTGTCGCCGGTAAGCGAGTCAACCGTAAACACGGCGGTGGTTTGGGTTTTTCCGTTATCGCTGATTTCGAAATCTTCTTTCTTCAAGTCGCCGATCGGACCGCCATGGTGATCGTGCACCAGGACATTGATTTGAACCAGGCGCGTGGTGACCTTGATGGTCGGCTGCCGAGGGGTTGCGATTGAGGTAGTGTTGGAGCTCTGCGCTAATACAGTGGCAGACAGTAGCAGCGCAGCACAAAACGGGCGCAGGGCTATCATGGGCCTCCTAATAACTGCTACTTTCGCGCATTATTAGCAGACGTGGCTCGAGCTATTACCGGTTACAACGCCGAATCGTCAGGCGTTGCCGTTCGCTGCATTCTGCGGAGCTATTTTCGCCATGGCAGCTCCGCGAAGTGCGTTCGGTGAAGGGATCGTCAGCATGCGCCTGGAAAGTCTCACGAACCCGCGCCGCTCAAGTTGATTAAGCGTCGTGGAGGTGGTTTCGCGCGTCGCTCCAATTAGATCTGCTAATTCCAACTGGGTGATGGGAAGTTGATAGCCTTCTGAATCTTCCGAAGGTTTCACCAGCGCAGAGAGTTCCGCGAGATAGTGCAGTATCCGGTATTCGACATCGTGCAGGCAGAGCAGTTCCACCTTCTCGGCAAGAGCAAGTCTCCGTTCCAACAAATAGGTGATGAGGGCTGACGTCAGCTCCGGGCTGGCGGGTAAGGCGCGATTCACCACTTCGCGCGGTACGCGAAACACCGCCGCATTCGTTAACACCTCAGCATCTACGGAGTAGGTCTGGGAATCGGCCAATGCCTCTTCGCCCAAAAGATCTCCAGGCCCGCGGATGGTCAGGATAATCCGATTACCACGATCATTGGTCCGCGCTAGCTTAACTAACCCATCCTCAAGAAAATAAAGAGAATCGGCGGAATGGCCTTGGGAAAACAAGGAACTGGAACGGCGCAGCGCCGGCAGACGAGTTACCTCCGGTGCAGTGAGCACAGTGCTGCGTACCACGGAGGCGAGAGCGGTCACAATAATCCCCTGATCCTCGATTATAGGAGGTAATGGCCCGAACCCCAAGGAAAAGTTCTAGTTGGGTATAAATTCCCACAATCCGTGACTATGTTGTGTTGGGTCAATTACGGATACTTCGGGCGAAGCTATTTCCTGAACGCAAGAACTCCGAAAGATCGCCACTTATAACCCTGTCCCGAAGCTCTGTCATATATGTAAGGAAGGAATCCAGCGCGGCGGTAACTTCGCCCTTGTTTGTAGCTAGAATGCTTAGCCACAAATCTGGAGAACTCTGCGCCAGCCGCGTCATATCGAGCAGACCGGGGCCAAAGATTTCACTGAAACGCGGATTCTGTTGTTCGGCGAGCGTTCTAGCGAGAGCGCTGGAGAGAAGTTGCGGAAGGTGAGACGTGAACGCCACAACAGCGTCGTGTTCATTGGCGGGCATATCCAGGCTCTTCGCGCCCATGCGCCGTAGCCACGAGCGGAATGCTGTCGACATCGCGGTTTCCGGACCTGTTGGCGTCAGAACATAGGGCCGGCCGCTGAACAGGTTAGCTTCGGCTGAGTCGACCCCACGCCGTTCCTTTCCGGCCAGGGGGTGACCACCGAGAAAGGCCGCCGAGCGGAGGCACTCCGAAGCTTTCCGAACAATTGCCGTTTTGGTGCTTCCGGCATCGGTAATAAAGCATTCCGCAGGCGCAAGGGTGCCGAGTATTTCCAGCGTTTCCAGAATGCGGTCGACTGGTTGCGCCAGGTAGATCAGGTCCGCCGTGGCCGCGGCTTCTTCCAAAGTGGCAGGCCGGGAGATAGCGCCTAGTCGAAGAGCAGCTTCGATCGCGGGTCGCGAACTGACTCCCAGGATCTCGCCCGCGAAGCCCGCGCTGCGGAGAGCCAAACCAAACGAACCCCCAATCAGGCCGACTCCGGCAATGGCAACCGTTTTCATGCCCAGCAATTTACGCCGTTCGTCCGATGGCGCTTGCGATGGAGCGTACCTGCTGCATCATCTCTGAAAACTGCTCGGGATGCAGGGTTTGCGCTCCGTCACTTAAGGCGTGATCGGGATCGGGATGAACTTCAACCAGAAGTCCGTCCGCGCCTGCCGCAATCGCCGCCCGCGCCATGGGCAGAACATAATCCCGTTTTCCTGTCCCGTGAGAGGGATCGGCAATCACCGGCAAGTGGGTGAGGCGCTTCAAAACCGGCATAGCCGATATGTCCATCGTATTTCGCGTACTGGTTTCGAAAGTTCGGATGCCACGTTCACACAAAAGGACTTCGTAGTTTCCTCCGGACATGATGTATTCGGCGGAAAGGAGCAGTTCTTCGATGGTGGCCGCGATGCCGCGCTTGAGCAGAATCGGTTTACGAACCTTACCCAATTCGCGCAGCAAATTGAAGTTCTGCATGTTCCGAGCGCCGACTTGCAGAATGTCTACATACTGAACGAGCAGCGGGATTTGAACCTGATCCATAACTTCGCTGACGACCAGAAGATTGTGACGATCGGCGGCGGAACGCAAAATTCGCAGACCCTCTTCGCCCATGCCTTGGAAGCTATATGGGGAACTGCGGGGTTTGAAGGCGCCACCCCGAATCACCTGCGCTCCGGCAGCGGCAACGATCCCAGCCGCGGATTCAATCTGCTCTTCGCTCTCGATACTGCACGGTCCCGCCATGGTGACGATCTTCGAGCCGCCAATTTCAACCTCCCCGATCTTGAGGACAGTTCCAGCAGGTTTGAAATGGCGGCTTGCCAACTTATATGGCGAGACAATGCGATGGCACTCTTTGACGCCCGCCATCACTTCCATCACGGCGGGATCGAAATCGTCCATCGGACCGACACCACCAAGAACCGTATGCCGTACGCCAGTCGAGCGATGCACCGTAAAGCCCATCTCAACGAGCCGGTTGATGGCTGCTTCCGTTTGCGCTTCTGTCGCGCCCTCTTGCATGACCACTAACATGTGTCCGTCGACCGGTCCGGCTTATTTTCGAGCATCTTTATCTTCTGTACCGTTCTCATTTCATCAATCACGCGCTCAAAAATGCGTTTCACTGCCTCCTGCGGCAGCGGCCCGTGATTATGGCCAGTGACATTCGCGAACACCTGGTCTTCACGTTTCGGCTCATAGATCGTCAGGCGCAGATCCTGCTTGATGCGGCCGATCTCCTCGACAATGGCCGTGCGTTGGTTCAGGATCTCGAGTAAGCCGGAGGTCGAGTTCATCGATAAGCTCGCGGCATCGCCCCAGATCCTCGATCGAAAACCTGCTCATGAGGCATGCAGGGGGCCTGTCAGATGGCGGATGAAATCCTCCAACTTGGCAGGAAGGTCGTCGTGCGCGGCATTTTCTTCAATGAATTTCACAATCGCGCTGCCAACGACAACACCGTCGGCCAACCGCGCTATCTCGGCCACATGATCCGGCGTGCTGATGCCAAAACCTATCGCCAGCGGGAGATCGGTAAGCTCACGCATCCGCTTGGTCAGCGGGGCTGCGGCTTGTGAAAGTGACGTCTGCTCGCCTGTGACTCCAGTTCGCGATACCAGATAAACAAATCCGGAGGAATGCTCCGCGACTAAGCGCAAACGGCGTTCGGTACTCGTCGGGGCGGCGAGAAAAACCGTATCCAATCCGTGCTCGCGCAGCCGGCGTACTGGCTCGGTAGCCTCTTCGACGCACAAGTCCGTCATCAGCACGCCGTCGATGCCCGCCTCCGACGCATCGCGCGCCAGTTTGTCGAAGCCATAGCGCAGCAGCGGATTCAAATAACTGAACAGCAGCAGAGGAATTTCCGATTCACGTCGAACTTCACGAACCGTGTCGAGCAGGCGAGGCAAAGTGGCTCCCGCACGCAGGGCTCGATCCGAAGCGCGCTGAATAACAGGCCCGTCGGCAATTGGATCGGAGAAGGGAACGCCCAGCTCAATCAGATCGGCGCCGCCGCGCTCCAGCGCCAGAATCAGAGATGCCGTATGCGCAGGAGTTGGATCACCACAGGTCAGATACGCGATGAATGCTTTGCCGCGTTTACCGTTGCAAGCCGTAAAGAGATTGCCAATCCGCGAGGCCGTTTGCGTCGGCATCTAAGCGTCCAACTCCGGCATGTTTTCACGATATATGTCGATGTCTTTATCGCCCCGGCCGGACACGTTTACGATGTAGATCGCACTTGGTTCCGAAGGAGCCCGCCGGATGGCTTCGGCAATCGCGTGTGAGGATTCAAGCGCTGGAATAATCCCTTCCATCCGCGCCAGCGTCTTGGCCGCGGCGAGCGCGTCGCCATCGCTGACCGAAACATATTCCGCGCGATGTTCATCGTGCAGCCAGGCATGCTCAGGCCCAATGAGAGCGTAATCAAGCCCCGCTGAAACCGAATGCGTCAGCCCTATTTGGCCTTCTTCGTCCTGCAGTAGATAACTGAACGCGCCGTGCAACACGCCCGGTGATCCTCCGCTGAAACGTGCCGCGTGGTCTCCTAAGCGGTGACCTCTTCCGCCGGCTTCAACCCCGATGAGCCGCACAGACTTGTCGCCGACAAACGGATAGAAAATTCCGATCGCATTGCTGCCTCCGCCCACGCATGCCACCACGGCATCCGGCAAACGTCCGATCTGGTCCAGCGCTTGCGCTCGTGCTTCTTGGCCAATGACTTTATGGAAGTCGCGCACCATCATCGGATATGGATGGGCGCCCAACGCGGATCCAAGCAGATAGTGCGTGGTAGCGACATTCGTTACCCAATCGCGCATGGCTTCACTGATGGCGTCTTTGAGCGTGCGACTGCCGTTTGCCACGCTAACCACATTGGCGCCCAGCAGGCGCATGCGAAAGACATTCAGCCGTTGGCGCCGCATGTCCTCTTCGCCCATGTACACGACGCATTCCATGCCGAACAGAGCGCAAACCGTGGCCGTTGCCACGCCATGCTGACCCGCTCCTGTTTCAGCGATGATCCTGCGCTTGCCCATGCGCCGCGCCAGCAGAATTTGCCCCAGGCAGTTATTGATTTTGTGAGCGCCGGTATGAAGCAAATCCTCGCGCTTCAACCAGAGCTGAGCGCCGCCCAAGACTCTCGCTCAGGCGTTTTGCGAAATACAGCGGCGTGGGCCGTCCCGCATAGTGCCGCAGCAGTGAATCCAGTTCTGTTTGAAAAGCCGGATCGCTCCGCGCGTCTTTGTAAGCCTGCTCGAGTTCTTCGAGCGGTGACATCAAGACTTCGGGTACATAGCGGCCGCCATATGGGCCAAAATGCCCCAGCGCGTCGGGCAACTGTTGGCGAATTCATAATGCGATTTCCTCAGGCGCGCGGCTGGCCGCGAGTGCCGCCTGCACAAAGTCCCGAACGCGTTGCGCATCCTTCTTTCCAGGACTCGATTCCAGCCGCGAGCAGGCGTCTACACCCCACGGCTGGGCAATTCGAATTGCTTCCGCGACATTGCTTGCGTCCAGTCCGCCGGCGAGGATGACGCGGTAAGGTCGTCCTGCGGCTAAATTCCAGTCGAAGCTCTGGCCGGATCCGCCGAAATCCCGGCTCGGTGTATCGAGCAAGTAGGCCTCTGCCGTCGCATCCTCCACCGCGCGAGTAAGGAGAAACGCTTCTCCAGAGCCGGAAGGAGTTGGGCGGAAAGAACGCAACGCCATCGCCATGTAGTTGAACGACGTCGAACGGAAACTATTCTGCCGTTGTCAATAAGTCTTCTGGTGCTGGATTGACGAAAACTCCCACACTCAAGAAAGCGCCCGGCAAGGCAGCGGCGATGTCATATGCTCGGTCTGGCTGAATATAGCGCGGGCTCTTCGCATAGAAATTAAAGCCAAGCGCGTTAGCCCCGGCGTCCACCGCGAGCGGGCATCCTCTTTGTTGGTGACTCCGCAGATCTTGATCACAAAGGGCAGGTCAGCGGCGTTCGTCATGGCCTTTCTTATGGATAAGTGCTTTCAATGCCGCCGTTGGATCCGGCGATCGCATCAGCGATTCACCGATCAAGAATGCGTCGAAACCCGCCTCGCGCAGGAGCTCGATATCGGCGCGTGTATGAATGCCGCTTTCACTTACGCGAACTGTGTTCGCCGGCATCAGATAACTCAACCGCAGAGATGTATCCAGCGATACCTCGAATGTCGCCAGATCGCGATTATTTACGCCGATGATTTCAGCGCCGGAATCTACGGCCTTGTTCAGTTCATCGTGATCGTGAACTTCAACCAGCGCCGCCATACCTAATGAGCCGGCAAGCTCACGGAAATTCAGTAATTCCGAAACCTCCAGAATCGCGGCAATAAGCAGGATGGCGTCCGCGCCATGCGCCGCCGCTTCGAAGATCTGTACCCGATCGATGGTGAAGTCCTTGCGCAGTACCGGAATGTTGACGGCTGCGCGTGCCGCTTCCAAGATCATGCAGCGAGCCTTGGAAATATTCTTTGTCGGTTAACACCGATAAACAGGCTGCTCCGCCTTGCTCATAAGCGTGCGCGATAAAGGCCGGGTGAAAATCCGCCTGCAACAAGCCTTTGCTCGGAGAAGCTTTCTTGATCTCGGCGATGATCGCCGGTTCTGAGCCTCGCAGCGCTGGGCAAACGGCCGGGGATGCGATTTGCGCTCGTACGCTTCCCGTTCCAAAGTGGCTGCGCGGGAATGCAGATCCGCTACTTCCTGCTTTTTTTGCTGAACGATTTCTGCAAGTAAGCCGGTTTCCGAGCCTTGGGACTGGTGGTGCCGCTTAAGGCGGCGATTGTGGATGACTCGCGGACTAGCATTGCGGGAGGGGTCGAAACCCTCATCGTAACAGGTCGAAGCACTCTATTCGTGCGCGTTTGAAAGCAGCCATTTAGCGTCTCCGAATCTTCTCTTGACAATCTACAAGAGTAACGATATTCTTCTTGTAGAATTTCTAGAGGAACCGAAATGACAAAACCGAAGAGCGATCTTCTGCAGGGCACGCTTGACCTCCTGATCCTGAAAACACTCGAGCTCCAGCCGATGCACGGTTGGGGAATCGCGCAGCGCATCCAGCAAGTCTCGGAAAGCGTTTTGCAGGTGAATCAGGGATCGCTCTATCCGGCGCTCCATCGGCTGGAAGAACAGGGTTGGATCAGCGCCGAGTGGGCGTCATCGGAGAACAATCGGCAGGCCAAGTATTACGAACTGACGAAGCTTGGGCGCAAGCAACTCACCGAAGAGAGGGAGAACTGGGAACGGCTTTCCAACGCCGTCGGCCGCATTCTGCGAACTGCCTGAGAGGTCCATCGTGCGCAAGATCAAGTCCATTCTTCACTTCCTGCTCAGGAAGCCACAGTTCGAAAGCGAGTTGGAAGCTGAGCTGCGCTATCACATTGATCGCCAGACCGAGGAAAACATCCGCCGCGGAATGAAGCCGGAAGAGGCTCGCCGCGTCGCGCGCCGCATTATCGGAGGGACCGAGCAGATCAAGGACGAATGCCGGGACGCCCGCCTGGGCCGCGCGGTGGAAGACGACTTGGCAGGATATTCGTCATGGCATAAAAATTCTCTTCAAAAATCCGGGCTTCGCGTGCACGGCAATACTGACCTTAGCTCTCGGCATCGGCGTGAACACGGCTATTTTCAGCGTTGTGTACGGCGTGTTGCTGCGTCCTTTGCCGTACCGCGAAGGAGGGCAGTTGGTGGTCCTGCACCAGCTAGCAACCCATGCCCATCCTGGGTAACGTTCCGTTCTCGGCCAAGGAAATCTTCGATTACCGCGATGATAATCACACCCTCCAAGGTGTCGTCGAGCACCACACCATGTATTTTCTGCTTCTTGGAAAAGACTGGGCGGAGCGCGTCCAAACTGCCGTTGTCTCGGCCAACTTCTTCGATGTCTTGGGAGTGAAACCGCTGCTCGGGCGAACCTTTGTGGCGAGCGACGACACTCCCAAATCCGATGCTGTCCTGATACTCAGCTACAAATATTGGAAAGTGCGGCATGGCGGTGATCCCAACATCATCGGCAAAGTTTTTCAGATGAACAACCGCCCCCATACGGTCATCGGCGTTCTGCCGCCCATCCCGCAATATCCGGTCGAAAGCGACGTCTACATGCCCACTTCGGAGTGCCCCACCCGATCATCCAAGCGTTCATCGCCGACCGGAACTCCCGCATGATGACTGCTTTCGGGCGGCTTAAGCCGGGCGTAGATCTCGCCAAGGCGCAGGCTGATCTGTCGATCGTCGCGAGCCGCCTGCAGAAGGCCTATCCCGACGTCTACAAGAAGGGCTTTGGATACGGAATCGCGGCAGCTCCACTTCAAGAGGATCTTACGCGACGCGCCCGGAATACCTTCCTCGTGCTGCTGGGCGCTGCTGGTTTTGTTCTTCTGATTGCTTGCGCGAACGTCGCAAATCTGCTGCTGGCGCGTCTGCTCAAGCTCGAACGCGAACTCGCCGTGCGCGCCGCCCTGGGCGCCAGCAAAATGCGTTTGATCCGGCAGTTGCTAACCGAAAGTGTACTGCTCTCGATGGCTGGGGGAGTCTTGGGCCTCCTCGCCGCGCCGTCGGCCGTGGCGCTGCTGGTGAAATTCGCCGAACGCTTTACCACCCGTGCCGCGGAGGTCACAATCGACACTCCTGTTCTGTTCTTCGCGCTAGGTATCTCTGTCGTGACTGGATTGCTTTTCGGTCTCGCTCCAGCGTTGTCTTCGGGCCGGCATGTCAGTGACGGGCTAAAGCAGGGGTTCGGGCGAACGACAACCAGCCGCGGCCGTCAACGCTTCCGTGCGTTTTTGGTCGTAGCCCAAGTCGCCGTCTCCTTCATGCTGCTCATTGGCGCGGGCCTTATGATTCGCAGTTTCCTGAAGCTTCAGGAGGTAAATCCTGGCTTCAATCCGGATCGCCTCCTTACTATGCGCTTGAGTCCGAACTTCACTCATTACGCCGGGAACGCAACAACAGTTAAACCTGGCGCACAACATCTTGCGCCGCGTGAATGCCGTGGGAGCTATTCAGTCCGCCGCGCTCGCGTCCAATTTCCCCTTTAACCCAAGCGGCATCGTGAGTGGTCCGTCAAACATTAACTTCGAGATCGAGGGACATCCCGTAGGCAAAGCCGAACTCCCGCCGTTTGTGGACATCACGATCGTCAGCCCGGGCTACTTTCCCACCATTCGGCAACCAATCCTAAGAGGTAGAGATTTCACGGACCATGATCAAGCGAAAGCCCAGCCCGTAACAGTGATAAACCAAAGCATGGCCCGGCATCGCTGGCCTAACCAAGATGTCATCGGCAAGCGCCTTACTCTTGATAGCGGCAAGACTTGGACCACCGTCGTCGGAGTAGTCGGCGACGCTAAGGAATATGGCCTGGATCGTCCGATCAGCGATGAATTGTATCTGCCGGTCGATCAAGCCGGCATTGTCGGTAACTTGGTTGTGCGAACGGCTCTGGATCCGATGGCTGTGTCGCCGCTGATTCGCGCCGCGCTGCACAGATCTGGACCCGCAACTCGCCACCGACGAAGTTGACACGGTAGAGCGGCTGGAACATGAATCCGTGGCTTCTCCGCGTACCACGGCTATCCTGCTGGGACTCTTCGCTGCTCTGGCGGTCTTGATCAGCGCCAGTGGAATCGCCGCTGTCATGGCGCTAGCGGTCACCCAAAGGACTCGGGAACTTGGCATCCGCATTGCGCTCGGCGCTCGCCGCGAGTCCATTCTCCGCATGGTGTTGCGACAGGGCCTGCTGCTCGCGATCATCGGAACAGCAGTTGGGATTGCAGGAGCGCTGGCGCTGACGCGGCTTCTCTCATCCTTGCTCTACGCCACCAGCCCGACGGATCTCGCGACCTTCGCCGCCGTGTCTGCTCTGTTTTTGGGCGTCACGGCGCTGGCTTGCTTCCTGCCAGCCCGCCAGGTAACGTCGATTGACCCGCTCATCGCGCTACGGCAAGATTAATGAAGCTGTGAGAACCGTCTTACTCGCCTGCATCGGCCTGATTCTTCTGGCAAGCAGTGCTCGTTTCATAATCAGCGGTCAGCAACGGCTGCCCGACGAGCCTCGATATACGCGCGACGGCCGAATGTTGCGGCCCAACAATTATCGCGAATGGATCTGGCTCAGTTCCGGCCTCGGCATGTCGTACAATCCGGCGCACGGCGACAATGACCACCCTTCATTCGACAATGTCTTTGTCACTCGCGCGGCATACCGTTCCTTCTTACAAACCGGGAATTGGCCCGACAAGACGATCCTTGTGCTGGAGGCGCGCGCGTCCGCAAATAAAGGCTCCATCAATCAGAGCGGGCATTTTCAGACCACGCTTTTAGAGGTCGAAGCGCATGTGAAGGACGAGAGCCGCTTTCCCGGAAAATGGGCGTTCTTCGCCTTCGGCGGTTCCACCGAACCTGCCGCCATGATTCCAACGAGTGCGTCTTGTTATTCTTGCCACCAACAACACGCTGCGGTGGACACCACCTTCGTGCAGTTCTACCCGACGCTTCTCGAGATTGCAAAGCAGAAGGGAACCTTGAAAGAATATTGAGATGACATCTGTAGCGAATCCCTACGCCGCGCAGTTGGGCGGACTTGAGCCGCGGGAGGTCATCGCCGATACGCCGCGGCGCTTGAGCGAACTTCTGAGCCGCCTGGGACCAGACGGGCTGAACCGCAGTCTCGCTCCGGGAAAGTGGACCGCTCGCGTGATCCTCTGTCACTTGGCCGATTGCGAAATCGCGTTTGGGTTTCGCCTGCGGCAAGCGCTTGCCGAGCAGCGCCACGTTATTCAACCATTCGATCAGGACGGCTGGGCGCAGCGCTACGATTCTTCGCTGGAGGCGCGCACTGCTGTCGAAGCCTTCTCGACCCTGCGCCGCTGGAATCTGGCTTTACTGAAGACGCTGCCGCCGGACGCTTTTTCGAAGCCTCTCAGCCATCCCGAGCGAGGGGAAATGACTTTCCAAACGCTGGTCGAAACGATGGCCGGTCACGACCGGAACCATCTGGCGCAACTGGACAAGATCGCCGGAAACGCCTGAACGGTATATCTAACGAGCAGGGGAACGCGTACCCTAAAAGACCAGGGAACATGTTTTCTCGCCTCGCCCACAGCCAAGCGCGTCGCCTGCTCGGGATCGTCTTCATCCTCGCGATCATTTATCAGGTAGGCTTCTCAGTAGCGCAGCTCGACCTTCTCCGGCACGGGACGACAGAGCCGCGCGCGCCCTTGATGTTCGGCTTCCGTTTGAGCACTATTTCCGGGGATCGAGCCGGAGGCCAGCGCTGCCGGTATCCATTGGGGCGATGTCCTCTTGCAAGTCGACGGACACCCATTCACGGGCGTGCTTGTGCTGGACCAAATCATCGGCGCGAAGCATGCCGGGGACAACATCGATGTTCTGGTTCGACGCCCTGATGGCGCCACGTTCAGCAGCCTCGATTCGGCTGGGGCCGGTCCGCAAAGCGCCCGCTTCGCTTCTCCGCCTGGGTCATCACTCTTGCGATTGAGATACTTCTGCCGGTCGCCTGCCTCGCCCTGGGATTTTGGGTGGCGGCTGTGCGCCCTTACGATCGGCTTGCCTGGCTTTTGCTGGCATTGATGATCGGGTTCTCGCAGTTCGTGGCAGGCTTTTCCTGGTCTTGGCCCCTCATGTCCTTGGCCATCCTCTGGAACGCCGCCTTGGGTTCTCCCTTCGGTATTTGGCTGGTGTGGCTGGTCCTCTTCGCGCTATTGTTTCCGCAACGCGCCGCGTATGATCGCCGCCTGCCCTGGTTGAAATGGATTCTTCTGGTTCCGCTGATTTTCCAGGCGGTGTTCTTCTTCTGGTTCGCGATCGGCAGTGATTACAACTTTGCTTGGCTCACTCCTCTAAAGCCGCTTCTCGCTCTTCTGCTGCACGTTCCATGGCACACTTATCTCGCTTTCGCCGCCATCGGTGCGTTCTTCGCCTTGCTCTGGATACAGGGCGCTACGGCGCCAACCGCGGATGCGCGCAGGCGTTTGCGCATCCTCTACTTCGGCACGGCCATCAGCCTCACGCCCATGTTCATCGTGGCCATCATCAGCGTGATCCGCGGAACGGACATATTCAGAGACATTCCTGAATGGGCCACCATCACCACGCTCTTGACGCTGCTGCTGTTCCCCTTGACCATGGCCTACGTCATCGTCGTCCAGCGCGCCATGGAGGTTCGCGTCGCGCTTCGCCAGGGCATTCGCTATGCTCTGGCCCAAAAAACCCTGCAGGGGTTTCGGATAGCCACTCTCGCTCTGGCAATCTGGGCCGTGAGTTACGCCTTCAGCATCCACCACCACGTTTGGTATCGCGTTGGCGCTGTAGTTCTGCTCGCGGCAGCAATCGCGCTCCGGCGAGGCTTCTCTGACCGGCTTTCAAAATCGATTGATCGCCGTTTCTTTCGCGAAGCCTATAGCGCGGAATTGGTAATGAGTGAATTGGGTGAGCAGGTCCGGCGCTTTACGGAAGCTCAACCGCTGCTCGCTACGGTGGCGCACCGCGTCTCCGAGACGCTGCACATTTCCAGAATGGCCGTCTTTATACGTGAGGGGCCGAGCTTCTGTGTCACGCAGACGATCGGTCTTGAGCCGGCCCCCGTCGCATGCCTCTCACCCGAGGGGCACACCGTTAAACTTCTGAGCGAAGCCAAAGAACCGGAACTTATCTACTTTGATGACCCGCGAAACTGGGTCCATTCCGCTGCCCTCGAAGAACAGCAGAAGCTTCACAGCCTGACTGCCGAAGTGTTGGTCGCGCTACCTGGGCGCGTCCAGTTACTCGGCTTACTGGCGCTTGGCCCGAAGTTGTCGGAAGAACCTTATTCATCGTCCGATCTGCGCCTGCTTCAATCGGTCGCGGTTCAAGCCGGGCTGGCTCTCGAGAACACTCAACTGTTAGCTGCGGTTGCTAGCGAAGCAGGCAAGCGCGAGCGCCTCAACCGCGAAATAGAAATTGCCCGGGAAGTGCAGGAGCGCCTGTTTCCGCAGTCATGTCCGGCGGTTCCGGGCCTGGATTACTTCGGCCTCTGCCGTCCGGCGCTGGCCGTCGGTGGCGACTATTACGATTACATCCTTCGTTTCGATGGCCGCCTCGGTATAGCCGTTGGCGACGTCTCGGGCAAAGGCATCTCCGCCGCCCTGATGATGGCCAGCCTGCAATCGCTCATGCGTGGACAGATCGCCGCCGGCCTCGACAATCTATCGGAGCTGCTGACCAATACCAACCGCCTTATCTGCGACGCCTCCACATCCAACCGTTACGTGACTTTCTTCTACGGCGAATACGACCCGGCAACCCGCAGGCTGGTGTACGTTAACGCCGGTCACAATCCGCCTATCATTCTGCGTGGTGACGAGGTTCTCCGCCTCGAAGCCTGCGGCCCCGTTGTGGGCGTTCTTCCCCGCATCCGTTATGAGAGCGCCGAGTTCCAGTTCGAACCGGGCGATACGTTCGTCGCCTTCACCGATGGCATCAGCGAAGCCATGAGCGAACAGGACGAAGAATGGGGCGAGGAACGCCTCATCGAATCTGCCCGCGCGTGCCGCCACCTCCGCGCGACACAGATAACGGCATCGCTCCTGACAGCCGCCGACGCCTTCACGGCCGGGGCCGAGCAGCACGACGACATGACACTAATAACTCTCAAGGTCGTGTGACCTTATCCCGAAGATGCTTCTTTACGCCCAATCCACCTTGGGGTGCATGGTGTGCCAGTCCGTTGCCTGTTCAAATGCGAGTGCAGCTCGAAGCGGCATACCCTCCTGGTAGGTGTTGCCAGTGAAAAGTAACCCGGCGGGCAATTTGTTGACGAATCCGCACGGTACAACCACTTGAGGGTTTCCAGTAAGATTTGTAACCAGCAATGTGGCTGTTCTGGTGGGCGACACCAATACATCCCATTGCGACATGAACGTGTTCATGCTCTGCATGAGCAACGTTCGCGCCCGCTGTGCCCGGATATATTCCACCGCCGGAATAGTGCGAGCCACGCGGAAAGTATTAGGCCAATCGTTGGCTGCCTGCCCCTTCAATTGATTCACGCCGCCCGTGCGCGTCAAGTCGTCGAAAGCGGTTGCGGCTTCCGCATTCAGGATCAACCGCAGCGGTTCAGCACCGAAGTTCGGCAGATCGACGCGCTGCAGTTGTGCGCCGGTCTTGCCCAGCGCCTCCAGCGCCTTCGCGTAGACCTCTTTCGATTCCCCAGTCAGCCTGTCGAACTCCGCTTGCAAAACGCCAATGCGCAATTTCTCCAGCGGCAACTCCGCATGCCATGCAAAAGGCAAGTTGGTCACCGTCAGATCGTGCCCATCCGGCCCATACATCGCGTTCAGCGCCAGTGCGCAATCTTCCACGCTTCTGCAAATGGGGCCGATCTTATCCATCGTCCAGCTCAAACCCATGGCGCCGTATCGGCTGATGCGCCCGTAAGTAGGCCGCAGTCCTGTAGCGCCGCAACGCGTGCTAGGCGAAACGATCGATCCTAGCGTCTCCGTTCCGATCGAGAAGCCTACCAGCCCCGCCGCGGTCGACGAAGCAGAACCCGCTGAAGAGCCGCTTGAAGTCTCATTCAGATTCCACGGCGTCTTGGTCATTCCCCCAAACCAGAGTCCGCCCATTGCCAGCGCTCCCATCGAGAGCTTCGCCAGCAGCACCGCGCCTGCATTCGCAAGGCGTGTAATGGCGG
Source organism: uncultured Acidobacteriaceae bacterium (assembly GCA_963795445.1). Lineage (GTDB taxonomy): Bacteria > Acidobacteriota > Terriglobia > Bryobacterales > Bryobacteraceae > Bog-105. The sequence continues at coordinate 125,762 of CAWCHX010000022.1, forward strand.
TCGCATCGTAATCCGGAACATTGTTCATGTAAGGCTCGGCGCCCCAGGTGGTGCGAATTCCCTTGGTCGCGAACAGATCTTTCGCGCCATACGGAATGCCGTGAAGCGGGCCTTTGTAATGGCCGCTACGAATCTCGTGATCGGCTTGCTGCGCTTGCGCCATGGCCAAGTCTTCGGTCAAGGTGATGACGCAGTTCAGATTTGGCCCGTATTTCTTCAGCCGGCTCAAGTACATCGTCGTGAGTTCCACGGAAGAGACGCGTTTAGCCCGAACCAGTGCGGAAAGTTGTGTCACGGGAGCGAACGCAAGCTCCTCAATCGAATTCGGCCGCGACGGTGTCTTCACCTTTTTCGGCCGGAACTGGCGCTTGTTTTTCGGGGAGACCACTCCCTCCGCGGGCAGCATCGGTTCGAAACGGAATGCCGGCTCCGTCGCGAGGGGCACATCCTTCTTTCTAAGCGCCTCATAAACCCCGATGTTCCGGTTTATCTCTGCCAGCATCATCGTCAGTTGATCGTCCGCGAACTCGAGTTCTGCCAGACTGAGCGCCTGTTGCAGGGTTTCCTTCGATATCTGCGCGGCAGTTGGCGTGGAATTCTGCTGAGGTGCGGCAGGCGTAAGTGATTGCGCCTCTACAGTTGTTATCGCTGCCAGTGCAGGCATCAGCTTCAACCAAACCCGGCGGGGTATATCAGTAAGTTGTTTCCTTGGATCTTTCCCCATAAGCTCTTACAATACAGTTATGACGTCTCTTCTCCTGCGCGTCGGCAGGATCGCGTGCTTAGGCTGCCTCAGCATCTTTTTGCTGGGTGCGCAGGATTGGAAAACCGCCGGCTCCCTCCCCGGAGTCGACCTGACAAATCTCTCGCCGGCCCAGAAGGCCAGCGTTCTCAAGATTCTGCGTGAGCATGGCTGTTCTTGCGGGTGCGGCATGAAACTGGCCGAATGCCGCATCGTGGATCCTACGTGCTCCTACAGTAATGGATTAGCCGCAACCGTGATTGAAGCGATTAAGGCTGGCAAGAGCGAAGCTGATGCCATAGCAGCCGCCGATACATCGCGGTGGGCGCACATCCAACCTCAGAAGTTGTTGGAAGATGCGGTTAATATCCCTGTTTCAGGAGCGCCTTGGATAGGTCCTCAGCACGCGCCCATCACGATTGTGGAGTTTTCAGATTTTCAATGTCCCTACTGCGTGGCTTCGTTCCCGGAGATCAAAGCAGTGTTGAAGGCGTATCCGACACAAGTCAGGCTCATTTTCAAACAGTTCCCGCTTGAAATTCACTCCCAGGCCGATCTCGCGGCTGCCGCGGCCGTAGCCGCCCATAAGCAGGGAAAGTTCTGGGAGATGCATGACGCCATGTTCTCCCATCACGACGACCTTTCCCGGAAAGCGATTCTTGCCCTGGCCAAAGAGAGCGGGCTGAACATGGAGCGTTTCGAAACCGATATCGATTCCACGGAGGTCCGTGAAACTGTAGTGAGAGACGTGCAAGACGGCAATCGAGCCGGAGTCGAGGGAACGCCGACGCTCTTTGTAAATGGCCAGCGTTACAACGGCCCTATCGTGCTCGGCTCACTGAAGCCCGTGCTGGACGCGGAGTTGAGTCACCCTGCGCCAGCGAATCAAACTGCCGCGACCCGATAGTCCTACTGTTCCAGGTTTTTCACCAGCTCGAGTACAACGTCACCGACTACCTGCAAGCTGTGCGGGCTCAGCTTGTCCATCGTGTCCTGAGCGGTGTGCCAATATCCGTTGTTGGGACCGTAATCCAGATCGATGATGTCGATGGCGTTCACTCCGGCGTCGACGAAGGGCTTGTGATCGTCATCGATTCCACCCGCATCGTGCCGAAAGTATTTGCTGTCGCCTAACTTCTCCGCGATCTGCGTGACCATGGTCCGGAGTTGCTGCGATGAATTGGCATCATTGGAGAGATCCAGATCCTTATCGCCGATCATATCGATATTGATCAGCGCCTTTATTTTCGAGAGTGTTCCATCGGCCAGCCATTTTGCTGCAAGATGGCGGCTGCCGTAACGGCTGTCCGTATCCGTCCAGTTGATGACGTCCTCCTCGCCATCGAAGAAGACAATGTAGATATCATCCGGGTGCTTCATTCCCGATATGGCGCGTGCGAACTCAATCAAGAAACCAGTTGAGGAGCCGCCATCGTTCGCGCCGACGAAATGAACCATTGGAATTCGTTTCGTGTCGAAATGCCCCGTTACCACTACCGCTTTACCGGAAGTGCCCGGAAACTTCAAAACGATGTTCACCATTGGAACAGGACCTGTGGGTGTTTGGCCCGTAAACGCATCAGTCGACACTTGCCCGCCCAGAGGTTTCAACTGCGAGACAATCCAGTCGCGCAGCTTTATGTTCGCTTCGGATCCCGAGGGACGTTCGCCGAAGGACACAACTCGCTTTGTTGCGCTCAGCGCCGCAGTTCCGCTGAACGCCACAGTACCTAGGGATGCTCCTAGAGAGTACAGGCAGGTCCCGAAAATAACGGCAATTGACGCGCTCAATGAAAGCGCCACGTGAGGTAAAGTTTGAAGCCGATTGAGCCGATTAGATTTGTGCATAGAGATCACCGCGTTTGGATCTGCAACATACTGGGCCAGCAAATGGGATGGAGTACCACTGCGGAGATTAAAAGACTGTAGTATTATAGCTTTGCGTTGCAATGCCGCCCCCGGGAATTATGGAGTCCGTTGGATCTTATCTTCGCGAAGCGCGTCTAGGAGCTGGGCGCACTATCGAGCAGGTGAGTGCGAAAACCCGCATTTCTGTCAAGAATCTCCAAGCGATTGAGGACGATAACCTCTCTAGAATCAGCTCGCCCTTCTTTTACAAGAGCTTCGTACGGCAGTTCGCCGACTGCCTCGGACTTGACTATACCCTGTTGGCTCCCGCAGTTCAGAGCGCCGCCAAAACCATGCCCCAGCCTTTGATGCCGGGCGAAGGTGGGCTCTCGATTCCGAAAGTACCCGCGCTTACTGTGCGCCGGCCGCGAAATCTGCGCTGGATCTACTCTGTTGCGTCCTTTGCCGTCATGCTGGTGGCATGCTCCACGCTGTATGCGGTGTGGGAGAATTCCAGATCGCATTGGCGCGCGTCCCTGGTTAGTTTCGTCACGTCGCTGAAGCCGTCGTCCACTGCGCCGCCGGCAGCCAATTCACGGACGCAGGTGAAAAGCGTCCGGCCAGGACGACGCTTCATCGAGCCTGCGCCTCAGGCGGACTCTTCGGCGGCAAACTCCGATTCCGTCTCGCCACCAGGCACCGATACAGCATTTCGTGTCGAGCTCTCCGCGCTGGAACGCACGTGGCTCTCCATTATGGATGACGGGCAGCAAACATTCAGCGGAGTTCTCCAGCCTGCCGAAACTAAAGTACTAGAAGCTCACGACACCGCTCGCGTGCGAACCGGGAATGCCGGCGGGATAAGCTGCGTGTTTAACGGAAGGCCCATTGGAACTCTAGGCCCTCGCGGTCAAGTTCGCACCGTCGTCTTCACCAAAGACAATTACGAGGTGCTCGAGGCGTCACCGCACATCGCGCTCACGCTTTTCACCCCGAGCGTCGAATAGACGAGGTTTCCTTGCCTCTGCCGGACACATCGCTGGTCCTGGCTGCTCTTTGCAAGCGCCGCTTCTGACGTTCCATCGTGATGAGTTCATGCCGACGGCGCAGCTTAATGCTCATGTCTACTTTGCGCCAGAATTTTCTGAAGTAGTCGACGGCCGAAGCGAGACCGAAAATCACCACTGCCCACATCGCGGCGAGCGCGTAAAGCCGCAGCTCTGGCCAGCGGACCGAAAGCAGTACCAGAGTCACGCCAAGAACCTGCAGCATCATCTTCGATTTCCCAAGCTCCCCGGCTTTGATCGTGTAGCCCTCCGCGGCAGCAATGCTGCGCAGACCGGAAACCGCGAACTCGCGGCTGATTATCAGAATTACCATCCAACCGGGCAGCAACCGAATCTCGACTAGAGAGATCAGCGCCGCCGAGATTAGTAGCTTATCGGCAACCGGATCTAACAACGTGCCTACCGTAGTGACTTGCTTCCAGCGCCTTGCCAGGTAGCCATCCAGCAAATCCGTCAGCGCAGCGGCCAGAAATACTGTCAGTGCAAAGAAGTCATTTGCGAGTAAAAGCTTGTCGCCCCAATGAATCCGAAAATTCTGCTGAACCAGCGCCGCCACCAGAAGCGGCACCAGGAAGATGCGAACTAACGTCAGCAGATTGGGCAGGTTCGTCAATTTTACTCAATATAGAACATCGCAATCCTGCTGCTTCGGAGGATGAAGGACGTCACGCTGGGCCGCTCTTGCTCGGCGGCTTCGTTGCCGGCGGTGTGACGGCGGAGGGCGCGTTGCCGCTGGCCGGGGTCGCTGTTAGCACCGGAATCACAGGGCTTTTGATTGTTGTGGCTCGGCCTTGCTTATCGCCCCGCAACCAGGCGTAGAGGACTGCCTGCGGATTCGGCGGGTCCGTCAAATTCACTGACAGCGCCTGCTTCTGACCGGTGCCAGGGAGCGGCGCGGGAAGATCCGGGACGTCCACGCCGTTGCTTTCATCCCAGCCCACCTTCTGGATCATCTCGAGATTCTGTCCCGTCAACGTGTAGGCCCGCGTCCCGTTTGAGGGCGGGGCGTTGGACACCGAAAAAGACTCGATCTGCGGCAGTCGAATGATATGGGCCAAAGTGACTGGTTGCGACCTGCCGTCCCGGCCATTGTCAATGACCGCCTGTAAAGCACATCCTGCAGGCAAAGCGCTCGTGTCGAACGATAAGAACAGCTGGTCGGGCGATAATTGCTGTAAATTCCAGGTGCTCGTCTGTTCTCCGATCCCCAGCGGCGTACTCTGTCCGGCATCGTCCGCGCACCCGAGTCGCAGCGTGCTCTTCCGTTCGATGTTCTTAACATCCAGCAGCGCCGTCAGCGTGTATCCGGCGGGAAATTCGTCGCCTCGAAGTGCAATCGCCATTCCCGTCGGCAGCGACAGCTTTGAGCTCGCAATGACAGGCACTGGCCCGGTAATCTGAAGGGCATCGGGGAAAGTGAGCGGTTCGCTGCGATCCTCTACATAGGCTTTGACTGGTAATGCCGTTCCCGGTCGCGGACTCGACTTCAACTGCACGGTGATATTTCTTTCGGTCTCATTGGCTGCGGCGGGGCTTAAATCAAGAACCGCCCCCGGCGCTTCGAGCCGCGCCAACAACGCCAGGCGTTCACCTTTCAATACGTAGTGCTGGGTCGCCACTCCCTGGTTTGCAAGTATCGGCAGATTGTCGATCTTCGGTGGGTTGGACAGGATCTTGAAGTCTACGGGATGCTTTGCGCCGTCCTGTTCCGCGATAAGCAACTGGTATTCGCCGGGATCGAGATCGTGCGTATCCACCTGCACATCCATGTGATCTTGCGGACCTTCGCGCAGCCCTTTCGGCAGCAGGAACCGCACTGGTTCCGCTGTCGCGAATTCGTCTCCCACTTTCTTTACTTCAACTTTGGTCGTGAACTCGAAATCACTGCCTGTAAGTGTCACCGGAACCTTGCCGGCTTTCGCCAGCAGTCGATCCTGAGACATAGGCTCAACTCTGGCCTGTTCAAAATTGCTCAATGCGCGCACGTGCACTGGACCGATCGCCTCAAATGGCGTCCAGTCCCAATAGCCCGCTAACTGGTAATCTCCAGGCGGCACATTCACTTTGCTAAGGTCAATCTCGAGCGCGTTCTGATTCCCGAGCTTTAAAACGGGAATAGATGTTTTCTGCTTTTTATCGTTCTCCAGCACCCACCCGCGGGCCCGTTGAATGTATTTCCACTCAGCTCCGGGGACCTCCACCGGAACAGGCGTTTTTTGTGTTGCTGGAATATAATCCGCGTCGCCAATGTGAATAGAGGGAGCTGGCTCGTTCGGAATCCGGCTCGCCCAAATGAAGGCCACCCTCGTGTGCGGCGGAGCTGGAGTCCGTTGCCCACAAAGATTTAATCCCGATTTCGGCAGTGGCTGCGCGAACGAGGACCGGAACTGCGTATCGGGAAAAGCGATCGACCTCAAATCGAGCAGCATGGCCGTGCCGCCAGCTGCTAATCCGACTGGACTGCCGAAGAACAGTGTCGCGGCTGATGTCGCCAAACTCGCTGTCTGCCCGGCCCGTTCCGCCGTCGAACTCGCCAACGGATTATAAGAGGCCAGTTGCGGATTCATGGTGGCGAACAAAGTCTCTGCTTGCGCCGCTGGCGGTGCGTTCTTGTCGAGCTGTACCGCAAAACCGTATTGCGAGGCAAAGCCGGTCAGCGCCGCGTTCACGCTAGCGGAGGAACTCTCGCTATTCGACAACGCCGCCACCAGTGCCTCTGCTTGCGCCGTCTTGTCGGCGTAATCGGCAAGCTGCGCGATAAGAAGCTCATCCTGCGATAAGAAGCTTCGCACTTTCTTCTTGCTCAAGCCTTGCGGTCCATAGACAAACGCTGCAACCGAAACCGTCTCCGTCATCTTCCATTCCTGCGGCTTCTCCGCCGGTTTAGGGTCCGTCACGATGATGGGATCTGTGCCCGGCTCGCGTTTCGCAGGCACCATGACCAGCGCGATCTCGCCGGGCCGCTTCTCTTTCCCGCGCAGGATTGGAGCATACAGAAGCGTGTCGCCTTCGCTCAGATGATTGATATTGCGGAAGGGCAGCGGTTCATCGCCGCCTTTCGGCGACCTTACCTGCAAATCGACGGCTCCTAGCGGACCGCCAGCGGGACAACTCACTATCGGAGGAGCTTCAGGATTAGCCGCAGCCGGATTGGCTTGTTCAGAAGTGGAAGAAGGACTGCCTTGCGCCTGGAGCACGGAAAACGCCAGGAGCATCAGGCTTGCTGCTCGCAATACCATTCTATATGTCAGAATATCGTGTCAACTTAGCTTGCGAACGCCACGGCCAAGCCCGGCATAGCGCTTAACCGAGCCGCGACTAAAGAGGAGCGGTAACGATTTTTCACGACCGGCCAGTAACCGGTTTAAGAATCATCCGAGACTGAACACTGGGTACGGCGGCGGTAGTATCTGGATGCCGCTGCCTGTGGCCGCCTGCTGGAACGCATGAGCTTTGTCGTTCGCCGTCGCGCGTCACCAACGCCAGGTTCCTGGCAAGGCGGGCAATTGCTCCCGCTGTCTACCCTAATGGGCGACGGAATTAGGCCTGTTACATGCCAGACCTGAACGGCTTTTAGCAGGTGAATCGACGCTTCGCCGCAGCATAGCCGCGGCGTGTCCGAAAACCGGCGCACTGCGCACCAGTACCGCCAACGCCCCACTTTTGGGCCACTATAGCGCATGTCTCTTACCAAAACCAACGCCATCTTCGCGAATTTTGCAGGGGGTCCTTCGAAAATAACCCGCTCGAATTGTAGAAAACGTTAGTTAGGCGGATTCGAGCTTTGCAATTTGCGTTTGGTACAGCCCGTCGATTCCATCGCGACCTGCCGAACTTTGTTCTTCTTTAACCAAGTAGGCAAGCGCCTCCAGATCTTGCGTGAGCGCCCCAAACACTTGTTCTTCGATCGTCGGTTGCGCTTCTCCGCGGATGCGCCGTCGTACGCATGCGCTGACGGTGTCTCGATGGATATCCAACCGCGCAGCAGCGATACAGTAATTTCATGTTGCCTCCTTTTGCCGCGAGCAAGGGACGCCTGGAAAACCGTCGACTTTCCTTCACGTGCTCTCCACCTCGCGGCGGAGGCGACAATCTGTTGTGCCGTGCACAATGCGGGCGCCCGGGCCACGTTCACAAGCGGGCTGAATGCTCCAGATTGAAATCGGCCTCTTGTCCGCTCCCGGCGACCAGCAGATTAGCGCTTCCCTAACCGTTTTCATCCCCCGTTGTGGCGCCCCGCCATGCGGCGTTCCTCCTTCCTTCGAAAACAACCGGGGTTAAATTGTAGAAAACGTTAGTTAAGCGGAGTCAACTGTGCAATTTGCGCTTCACGACGTGGATGCACTGCGGCAATTGCCAGCGGGCGCATTGGGGACATTCGCCGGGATCGACACTCGGCCTGGGCAGGGGCGATTTCCGGGGCGGCGTCGCGGGTTTGGGTGCGGCGACGAGGGTGACCTGATAACCGATGGCTTCCAATCGGCGCGAGAGCTTGCGCGCCGTGCGCTCGGGGTTGCGGCGGTCGAAATGATCGCCGCCGCGTTCGTGATACTCGACGCCTGCTTCAGCGAGGATATGCCAGGCGATGATCAGGATGCGATGCGCGACCGCAACGGCGGCCTTCTTCATCCCACGCCGTTGCGCGGTGCGGAAAAACAGCGCAGCCAGAAAACAATCGTTGGCGCGCGAAGCCGCCCAGGCGCTCTGCACCAGAATCCGGCGCACATAGCGATCTCCTTTGCGCGTGCGCCCGGAAAAACGTTTGCCCGCGCTCTCGGCATTGCCCGGACACAGCCCGGCCCAACTCGCTAAATGACGCGGCCGTCGGAAACTGCGCTCATATCTGTGCCGAACTCGGCCAGCAGCACCAGCGCCGTGGTTCGGTCCATGCCCGGAATCGTGGTCAGCCGCCGCAAGGGGTCTTCATACGGCCTCGCCAGCTCGTCCAGGCGCGCATCCACGCGCGCCCGCTGCTTGATCCAGCCGCTCCAACTTCGCCAGCAACTGCGCAGCATCCAGCGGAAATGTGTCATCGGGCCGGCCCTCCAGTGCCAGCACCAGCGCCGGTATCTTCACACGCATGGAACCCCGTGCGCAGCCGGCCAGCCTCTCGGCATCGCGCACGCCACTGGCCAGCAGGCGCAACATCGCCAGGCCACTTGTGCCGACAATGTTGGAGGCCACCGAGGCCAGCTTGATGTTGACTGTCTCCAGCAAGCGTGCGATGCGGTTGACGACCCGATTGCGATCCTGCTGAATGTGTACGCGCAGGCGCGTCAGTTCGCGCAGTTCGCGAATCGGCTTGGGCGGAATGAAACTGCCGCGCAGCAGCCCGTATTGCAGATACTCGGCAATGCGCCGCGCATCGATGCGATCCGTCTTCTGTCCCTGCAGAGCGCGCACCGTGGCAGGGTTCACCAGCGTCAGCGATGAAGCTCACGCTCCAGCACATTCCAGATCGGAATCCAATACACGCCGGTCGATTCCATCGCCACCTGCCGAACTTTGTGCTTCTTCAACCAGGTACGCAAGCGCTCCAGATCTTGCGTGAACGTGCCAAACACTTGTTCTTCGATCGCCGCTTCCGCTTGTCCGCGGACGCGCCGTCGTATACATGCGCTGACCGTGTCCCGGTGAATATCCAGTCCGGCGCAGCAGCGATACAGTAATTTCATGTCGCCTCCTTTTGCCGCGAGTAAGGGACGCCTGGAAAACCGTCGACTTTCCTTCACGTGCTCTCCGCCTCGCGGCGGAGGCGACAATCTGTTGTGCCGTGCACAACTGCGGGCGCCCGGGCCACGTTCACAAGCGGGCTGAATGCTCCAGATTGAAATCGGCCTCTGTCCGCTCCCGGCTACTTAGCAGCTTATCGCTTCTCTAGCCCGTTTTCATCCCCCGTTGTGGCGCCCCGCCCTGCGGCGTTCGGAGGATGTCCGGAAGACCGTAGAAAAAGGAACGACTCAACCGGAGCCTATGATAGGCTCCGGGAAATTTTTCTTAGCAGGAAAAAAGGAGAGTCGTTTTGAAAAGAGAGTATCAGAAGCAAGCAAGTCCAGAGGTGGGGCAGGCGGAAGAACGTGCTGTCCAAATCGCGCTGCCCATGGCAGAGATCTTGACGAGTATTGAGGAAGGGCTGGGAGAACTGGTCCGCAAGGTGGGCCGGCTGTTTATTGAATCGGTGCTGGAGGCGGAGGTAGAGCAGATCGCAGGAGTACGCTCGCGCCGGCTGCAAAGCAGGCAGGCGTATCGATGGGGAGTGGAGCAAGGCTCCTGCCTGATCGATGGCCAGCGGGTTCCGATCGTGCGCCCGCGGGTGCGTCAATGCGGCGGCGGCAAGGAACTGCCGCTGGGCACCTACCAGTTGTTCCAGCGGGTGTCGCCGGCCGAGGAAACCGTGTGGAGCAATCTCATGCGCGGACTCAGCATGCGGGACTACAAGCTGGTGCTGCAGCAGTTTATGGATGCCTACGGGCTGGAGAAGAGCACCATCAGCGAACGGTTCATCGAAGCCAGCCGCAAGAAGTTAGAAGAACTGATGAGCCGCTCACTGGCCCATCTGCAGATCTGCGCGCTGCTACTGGACGGAACCATCTTCAAGGGCCAGCATCTGGTGGTTGCCATCGGTATCGATACGTTTGGCAAGAAAGTGGTTCTGGGCCTGGTACAAGGGGCGACTGAAAATGCCCGAGTGGTCAGCGGACTCCTGGATCATCTGGCCGAACGTGGGCTCGACTTCAGCCAGCCCCGGCTGTACCTGCTGGACGGAAGCCGGGCCTTACGGGCTGCCATCGTACAACATGCCGGAGAGGCCGCTTTCTTTCAGCGTTGCCAGGTGCACAAAATCCGCAACGTGCTGGCATACTTACCCGATACCCATCAACACTGGTTCAAATACAAGCTGCGGCTGGCCTATGCACAGGCCGACGCCGTCGACGCACGGCAGGCGCTCTACCGGCTGCATGATGAGCTGAACGAACTGAACCCGAGTGCAGCGGCGAGCTTAATGGAGGGGCTCGAGGAAACCCTGACCCTGCACGAACTCCAAGTGCACGCTCGTTTACGTCGTTCCCTCAGCAGTACCAATGGCATTGAATCCAGTTTCTCGATGGTGGAGACCATCTGTCGCCGCGTCAAACGCTGGCAGGGCAGCGATCACCGTTTGCGCTGGGTGGCTTCGGCGCTTCTCTATGCCGAAACCCGCTGGAATCGGCTGCACGGTTATCGACAACTGCCGCTGCTGATTCACAATCTTCAGCGCGCCTATCAGACGCGTTGTAATCTAAGTCCGGTCACCGTGGCTGCTCACTCAGCCGCCTGATCGTCCATTCGAGTCGTCTCCTTTTCAACGGAAAAACGGACATCCTCCTGGGGGGGCCAAAAGGGCGGTGTTTGGAGTCGAGGGCGT
>CAWCHX010000023.1:0-218789 GCA_963795445.1 uncultured Acidobacteriaceae bacterium
CAGCGCTCTTCTATATGCCGCTATCCTTCAAGGCATAACTGAATCGGCGATGCTGCTGTGGTACTTGGACCGGTCATTCCCGGGCTATTGGAGGCGCTTCGACCCCCGGTTGTTCAGAGAACAGGCCTCGTACGTTGCTCCACTCGGACTCGCCGGTTTCGTTTATTCGGCTCAATCAGACTTACCCAATTACTTAGTTGCACACAATTTCAGCGTTGGCGAATTCGCCATCTATTCGATCGGTAGCGCTCAACTGCCGCTAATTGGCACGCTGCGCGATTCAGTGTCGGCCGTTCTGCTAACGAGAGTGAGCTTTCTTCAGCACCAGGGGCTAACGGATCAGATTCGCGAACTCGTGTTCCGTTCCGTGCGTAAATTGAGTGCTGTTTACATTCCGGTGGCAATGTGTCTGTGCGTTTTGGGTCGGGAATTTCTGATCACAATTTATACCGCCAAGTACGTTGATAGCTTTCCCATCCTAATGCTGAACGCATTACTTCTACCTTTAAGTGCGTTCATCGCCGAGCCAGTGTTTCGGGCCCACTTTGAGCATCGGTACACTACATTGAAGATCCGTTCTGCTATGCTGATCGTCCTCGTTGTATTAGCTGTTCCAGGAATTCATCGGTTCGGAATGATCGGTGCGATGGGGGCTTATGTGATAAGTGTCGCTATCGAGCGTTTTTGGTTATTCGGCGTATCGATGCGAATCTTAAACACGAGCAAAGCGGACTGGCTTCTCTTGCTGGATCTTTTGAAATTTTTCGGTTCGGCGGTCTGTGCGGGGCTTGCTGTGATGGTATTAAAGTTCTTCCTCGCCGGCACCCGGCCGCAGGTGATCCTATTGACGGGTGGGCTGCTGTTTTGCCTTGCATACCTGTTGGTTCTCGCTGTAACGGGCGCTCTCGATCCCGGCGAGCAGGATATCATCAATCGCTTGTCGTCAAAGTATCTGCGGTTCGAGGTTTTCCGAGCGAAGGCTTCTGATTGAAATAGAGGGAATACGCTTCTTTTAGGAGCTGAAGAAGATCGGCCCCGCGCGCAACCCATGAGAAGCAGCTCGTCATCCGGGACTGGAGCTCACTCAGCCGCGAGTCGAACTGCCTAGGATCATCGAGAAAGTCAGTTACGGCGCCCGCCATCTCCTCTGCACTTTCAGCCACCGTCAATAGATGCTGCAACTCCACATCGAGAAACTCAAAACTCATCGGCGTCCCTACGACGTAAGTGCCATTCAGGATCGCTTCAATGATCTTGTTCTTGAATCCGCTACCGGTAATTAACGGCGAAACATAAAGGCTGCTGCGCGCGATCTCGGTGCCTATATCTTGGACGAAACCGGTAATACAGACCTGTTCACTGGCGCGCTCAACAAGTTCCTGAACAGGGTTCATGCCGACCAGGACAAGATGGGCGTCTGGATGTTTTCGCAACACTAGCGGGAACACGTTGTCCAGGAACCAAATAGCTCCTTCGTAGTTTGGAGCGAAGTCCATTGCGCCGGAAAAGATAAGGCGTTTCGGGATTTTCTGCGCCCCGGACGAGGGTGGCTTGGCGCCGTTCATGATCAATCGGTTCTTCGAAGCGCACCAATTCGTTCGTCCTAGCCACCTTTGATCCACCGGAGAAACGATCATGTTCAACACTGCTCGATGACCGTAATACGCTTCTGCGATCAAATTGGTCTGGAAATCGCGGAGAAAGCCGCAAATCCCTCTGAGCTTCCGGCAGCGAAGCCGCCTTCGGAGCGCACGCAGATAGTACAAAACCAAGGAATCGGTCCAGTCGAATACGACTGGGAGGGCCTGCAGCAACGCTGCTCCGGCAAAAAGCAACTTGCGATCACTCGCAATGCAAACGTTGATTCTCTTCGCCTCAGCGAAGCTGCGAAGCCTAGTTATCGTGCCGCGCCTAACTGCCTTCATAAGCCAGTCTGTAAGTCCGGGATGGAAGGCCAACGCTCCCAACCGGCCTCTCCATCGAGGGTAACTATATTCAGTAATCAAAAAACCCTGAATTACGCTTTGCCGTTCGAGCGATGACAAGAAGTCCCGCATCTCGCCAATGTCGTCAGATGGCCAACAGTTGACAACAAAGAAGACCGCTACGCCTGACCGCGTGAGTTCTCGCGCGAAATTTATGAAGCGCAATCCTGCGCCGCTGTATTCCCCGCTGCGCGGCTCCAGGTTCACAATCCAGAGCAATCGATACGAATGCGTGACCGATTCAAAATGCGAAATAGGTTGCGGTTGTGACGTCACAGCGTTTGAATCGGATTCAGCTCTCATGCTATCATTGCTGCGGTGAGCGGGCTACCCGCGATAAGGCTGAGGTCTGCACGCATGATCGCGGTCAGATATACCGGTGTAGGTTCCCACTCACGTGTCGGCAGCAGGCCCATACACGGCTCGATCATTAGCAGCAAAACCGAGGCGTAAGGTGAGGACTAAGTAAAGTAGCAATTACGTGACGACAAACGCTCGCTGTTTACTCATGGGTCCGCTACTGTTGTTCGGCCTTGTCGAAGTATCGTTCGCCGCGAAAAGCGGGCCCTTTCTTCGAAGTCACAATCGACCTCATGGTCGCCCGGGAGCTGTAGCTCTCTTGCCGAATAACTTGCGAATTACTGGATCGACTCAAGCGGCTGGACCGGGCGAAACGGTCACGTTGACCTCGAATCGTTCAGTTACATGGTCCCTTGCGGAAGGTAGCATAGGTGCCTTGACGTCCGTCGACGGTAATCACGCAACATATCGCGCCCCGGAATCGATTACAAATCAGAACGTCTTGGCCGGGTGTCCCGTATATCCGAACGATACAGTTTTCAACACGCGAATAGACAAGCTGCCAGTAAGTGCCCAATCTTCCACGTGGGCTGGAAACATGGGTACTGTTTCCCTCGGTTTCCTTCCGAGCTGGGGCTTGAACATCGCCGACGCTTCCACACCAATAGCTAAGGAGTCTTTTTTCTACAGCACGGGAAATAACGGCTTGTTCGTACTTCCTGTCTGGCCTTCGCTGAAGCGGGAAGGCGGCGCGTTTATTACCCCGTTCAACTCAACGGACCATCACATCATCACAGTTCAACGAGAGAGTTGCCGGTTTTACGAGCTTTATAACACGTTCTTGAGTGGTCCACGTATGTGCCGCGATGGGGTAACTCCGGGATGCACAGCTTCCAGCGGCACCATCTACTCCGGTTTGGCCTATGCGCTTCCTGCAAATGGAACGACCGATGCGGCAGGCTTACCGTTAGCGCCACTTAGTCTTCATCTCGATGAGATCAGAGCTCATGCTATTCACCACGCCCTCCGATTCACCGTTGCCGGCGGCTACATTCAAGCTACCAGCGGAACAACCTATCTCTGGCCGGCAACAGGAGGGAATTACATGGGCCCTGCGTCTGCCAACTTTCCTCCGTATGGAGCCCGCTTCCGGCTCAAACGCGCTTACGACATATCGCGCTTCAGTCCCTTAGCGCAGACGATTCTCACGGCCTTGAAAGAATACGGAATCATTCTGGCAGATGCAGGTACGGGACCTGCAATAACAACGTTTACAGATGTAACTAGAGATTCAGCGGTAATGGCCGCTTTCAACGAAATCGGACGAGCGGGTATAAAAATGCCGGATTTCGAGGCAGTAGACGAAAGCTCACTGATGGCAAACGCCGCCAGTGCGGAAGTGTCGCCCACCAACGGGTTTGTCGTGCCGGAAAACTATGCTGCTGTTTATGCGACGGATTCGCGAAATCCAAAGGTCCGGGTCGCTGTACACATCCCCTTGCGAGCAGTCGCGGTTGCCATGCCCTCGGCTGAAATAGCGGTTGCGGCCGGCACAAAAGAGTATCACTTGCCGTTTTGGGTTACGGGAAGAGACCATGACTCGGCAATCTGGAAGCTGGTGAGCGGCCCTGGCTCCGTTTCGGCCGGCGGTGTCTACACTGCGCCTCAGCAAGTAGATTCGATCAAGCAAGCTGTTCTAACTGCGATTGCAGCAGCGGATCCTAAGGTCCAGTCTACGCTGTATGTTAACGTACTACCCGCACCCGCTGGGGCGATCCGAATCGATTCCGGAGGACGGGGATTGACCGACGCAAACGGACATACTTTCCTGCCCGACGTCGCTCTTGAGACGGGCGGCTACGTTGCGACGGGAGGCGATTATCCCAATTGGAAAACATCAGATCCCGATCGCGACGTGTATCAGAGTGTTGATTACACCTGGGGCAACGACATCGAATACAGCATAGTGGTTCCGAATGGGCATTACAAGGTGCGATTCATGCTGGGACAGCCCTACAATGGGGTCGGAACGCCAGGCGGTACCTATTCGCCTCAACGGCACTTGCATGCACCGATGCACTTAGAGGCCAATGGACAGATTGGCGCATACAACTTCGATCTCGGAATAGCCACTGGTTATAAATGGGCAACTCCCTACGATGTTTACGTTCCGGCGATTGTTTCCGACAACATCCTTACAGTAGCGGCTCGAGGGGTCGCACCAGACAACGTCACCGATTACAACCCGACGCCGCAACTTGCGGGTCTTGAAATCATTCCGGACACCACCGCGCCGCATCTCGCGATCGATACTCAGCAGCACACTACTATTGCTCCAGGCTTGAGGCTGCACCTTCACGCGGTTGGCTGGTACATGAGCAATGCTGTTACCTGGTCTGTTTCGGGGCCGGGCCAAATCAATGCCGACGGCGTTTACACGGCGCCGAAGAAGGGGTTTTCCAACGAATTCGTTACGGTAATCGCATCCAGTAAGGAAGATCCGCGGCTAACCGCAGCAGTTAAGCTGAGGATCGAATAGGGTACTGAGTACGGTTTTAGAACGGCGCGAGCGCGCAACGGCTTGTTAGGATTGGCGGTTGGAGGCCTATCTTGGGGAGCGGAGGACGGCCACCCTAAACGATAGCGCGTCCCCTGCCGATCACGGCGCAGGTGAACCGCCCCCCACTTCACTACTTGAAGTCGTAAGTGCTTCCGGCGAAATAAATTATTGCGGTCGCGGCGATAGCGGGCGTCGAAACGCTTTTCGCCTGAATCACGACGGCGCTTCCCGCACTCGGCTGCGTGCTCGGCCCGGTATAGAGTCCGGTCGAATTGATCGTTCCTGGACCGCTGATAATGCTCCACTGCACATCGGAGAGCCCTGTGTACCAATCGACTTGATAGAGCTGCAGGTTGGCTCCCGGCGCGATGGTAGTTGTCTGCTGCGTGTCGATCGACCAATGCGCCGGGGTCGGATCGGGGATGATCTCAATGCCGTTTAATCTGCCATTGAAACAAGACGACGAGTTCGAAGAGCAATCGTCTGTGCTCACGCTGACTCCGCGAAGCGCAATTTGCAAAAAGTTATTAGTTACTAAGGCGGGACCATAGAAGTCGCCGGGAGTCGCCCAATACTGCAAATATCCCGACGGCGCGGTTAGACCGAAGTCGAAGTTATGGGCGACCGTCTGGGTTTGTGCTTCTAGATTTACGCGCCCGTTCACTCGAAATGGCCAAGTAGTTGTATAAGCGGGAAATCCGTCATAGAGAACCCCGGACATATAGTGAATTTTGTAATTCCCATTCGGGAGCACAAAATTGTAAAGCAGATCGCCTCCCGCAGAGATGCGGTCGCTCATGTAAACTCCTAAAGTCGCGCTCGGATAGCCGGGGAGCGTGTTGCCGGGGAACCATGTCGGATAATCGCCGCCCAGTACCGTGTCGTCTTGCGTCTCGTACCCTTGGTCCGCAAGCCACACATTCCCATTTCCGTCGGTCAACCCGTTTCCTCCAACGTCAATCCGGATGCTTCCAGATGGATTAGAGCCTGCCGGGAGGATCGTCACATATTCGTAAGCAACGGCATTAGAATCGGCGAGGCTTGTAGCTTCTAAGACCGCAGCAGTTCCGCCTCCAGTGGAAGTCGGAGGAGTATATATGCCTCCAGTCGTAATAGAGCCAACACCTGAAACCTGTGTCCAGGCGACGGCCTGATTTGAAGTACCAGTAACCCAGGAAGGAATCTGAAAGCTGTAGGTTCCCGGTTGGACGCTGAGCTGATTACTGTTGAGACCAATCGCGACGCCCTGCAAGGCAAGGGAAGCGGAAGCCGAAGAACCAGAGCCAGTAGGCGTTGCGGTAATGATGGCTGGATTGGCTGAGCGCTCGTAAGAGTTCGTGCCGCTTACACAAGACGTACCGTAAGGGCACACTTGATAGGTGCCCGCGGCATATTGCAAGGAACTTTCATCGACAAATTCGAAGTAACTGGTGGGTAGAGAAATGCTGTAAATGGCGCTTTGCACGGCTGGATCTTCGCTGACATCCGAGTCGGCGTAGAACGTCAGGTTCGATCCAGATTCGCCGTCTGCCAATATGCCTCCATACTGCTGCAATCCGGTCAGAATATTTTGTGCGTAGGTCGAATAGCTGGAGAAGTTCGAGACACAATTCGTCGTGATGCTCCCTCCGTTGCAGATCCTCAACCGGAGACGCGCGCCATAAACCGGGTAGTTCGCAGTCTGGTAACCGTTCGCGCTGGTTGCGGGCCACAAGAAACTCTGGAAATTGATATACGAGTTGTTCATGGCAAAGCGAATAGGATGGTGAATCGCGCCGGCCTTGATCTCGTCCAAATGCAGAGTCAACGGCGCGAGCGGTAACCCCGCCGCGTCGGTGCTCCCCTCCGGTAACCCGTAGGAAACTGCCGAATAGACATCTGCTGAATCGGTATTGCAGCCGGGACTTGAATCCTGGCATGTACGGGTATATCCGGCTGGAAATCCGACCAGTGTTTGATAGGTCTCGAACGTCTTGCAGTCGGTACGTCTTACCGCAATTTGATGGTGGTCTGTGGAGCCTTGCTCTGCTTGCCAGTTGTGATAATTTCCATACTCCCGTTTGAGGTAAGGCGAGGCCGGTAGTACAAAGTCGTTGAAAAGAACAGACCCGAAATAGGTTTTTAGAGACCCCGTAGGCGTGCTGTTGTCTGCATAGCTATGCCCCCATGGAATCGCCCAGTTCGTGCCCGCGGGTGTAATTTCCGCGATCCACGTCGTACTATTCGAGTTGAGCGGAAGGCTATCCACCCGAGTGAATAAGACGGAATCGTTCGGCATCAATTGGCAGCCGAACATCTCATCTTGCGGCACGATTGAATTCGGAGCCGTATACGTGACGGCCGTGCTGGTCGCAGCGCTTAAACTCCCCACCCCAATGAGAGACCAAGTGGATGGCAAGCCGGACGTGCACGTGATGGATTGCCCTTCCTGAACCGCGTTTGTGCCGTTTGCACAAGTAACACTCGGCGCCTGAGCGAAACTACCGAGCGGAATTCCCGCGAGTAACAACAAGAAAAGGAGCCGTTGCATTACTGACACACCTCCGTCAGGTAATTCGCCCCATCGCTCACGACCCGGCATACCTGCCCGGAAGCCACTACATAATTAGCCGCTCCGTTGATGGTCGAGGCAGTTGGTGTCAACGTAATCGAACCAGCCGCGCTCGCTTTGATCGCGATAACGCATCCGTTTGGCATCATTCCTCCGACCCCCGGCTGCGGCAGTCCCCACGTACCGTCGGAAGCGTTGGTTCCGATCTCAAAATGACCGCAGGCGGTTCCAGGAACTACATAATTCAGTGTCGACGTGTAATCGACGGCTTCGGCCAGATTGATTGACATGACCCCGCCGCTTTGCGAAATGGCAGTACCCTGTCCATTGCTGAAAGTTGTCTTCGCGAGAATCGGCCGATAGTCTGAGCAGGCCGTAAACGAACCCGAAGTAACGGTGCACTGATAAAGCGGATAGATATTTTGCGGAAAGCTTGTGATGCTGCCAACTGCTACCAAGTTCGTCGGCGTGTAAGTATTGGCGGAACCGTACCCGATGGTACGTGTCCCCGCGCCGTCGACGTAGAAAAATATCATGTCGCTTGCCGAACCTGAAACAGCTAGGGAGGATGAGTTGGTGAAAACATACCTTGCACCGTTCAGATATACCAGGCAAGGCGTCGACGCGGAACAAGAGCTGCCGAAAGTCACCGACGTGCCGGAGATGGTTGGAGCGAAATCCAGCAGCTGAGTCGCCACGGCGGCGCCGGTCCCGCCACCACCGCCTGCGGAAATGGCTACTGTTGAAACATTCGTGATACGGCCTTTCCCATCGACTGTCAGTTGAGCGGAATGGGTACTATCCCCGAATGTTCCCGGGCTGGAGTTGACGGTTGCAAGTGTCGCGTTAGTGCTTCCAGCGGATGTCGAAACATCACCGGAGAACGCCGGCATTAGCAACGCCGACAAAGTTCCAGAGGTAATCTCCGAACCGTCAATGCTCTTGTTTGTCAGTGACTGCGTGTCCGTGGTCCCGACTACCGCGCCGGCGGGTGCAGTTACAGTTGAAGTTGTATTCGGCGCAGTCCGAAGGACCAATCCGTTCGAGCCGGGATCCGACAGTCCGGATGGCGAACTCTGTAGTGCCCATACATTTGTGGCGATACAACCATACAGATTCTGCCCTGCGGGCGTAGTGATATTGAAAAAGAAGTCGCCCGTGGAGCAGGTCACCGGCAGCGCTGTGCCGGTTTTCACCGGGCGCGTGTAGGGCGCATTAGTGAAGTCTACGTTGTGGACCTGAGTCGCGAGGTTAATTGTCGTTTGCCCGGCAACTGCGAAGGCAGCCCCGAAGGCGAGAACCGCAAAGCGAAATGCCGGTCCTGTAGGGAATCTTAAATGTCTATTCGTGGTGGTCATCTGCGGAGAGAACTACTCCTCGATGACCAATTAAGCAGCGTCAAGCGCCAGATTACCCGTCAAACGGTGTAATCTGTTGCAGTGAATTGGGTTAAGAAAAATTTGTTCGCTTGTGACCGGCTTTTGGATTGTGTTGCAGTTGCGCGCCATCAAGGCGGCTGGCGCCGTCTAGGCCGGTCGTTCCAGATTCTTAACGATCACGCGCGCTGGATTTCCGATGGCAACCGAATACGGAGGAATGTCCGCAAGAACGACGCTGTTGACGCCTATGATAGCGCCCTCGCCAATAGTCACGCCCTTCAAAATAAAGACATTGTGTCCGATCCAAGCATTCCGGCATATTCTCACCGGTTTAACTTCCTCCGGCTTGGGAGGCAGGTCGGCAATCCGGTCTTTTGTATCGCGAGGATGCGCATCAGTATCCATAAATCGAACGCCGGAGGCGATATTCACATCGTCCTCGATGACAATTTCTTTGTTCACAATAAACGTCACATTGTGACCAATGTCCACTCGGTTGTGAATGATTAGCCGGGGTTCGTCGAAGATGCGTCCGCTGAAAATATCCACCTTTCCGAAAATATTTACGTCGTCCCCGATGTAGATCTTGGCATGACTCATTACAAAAGGCATCCGGAAGAGCCGAAAGCGCTTACCGACCGAAGCACATCGAGCTCGAAACAGGGGCTCGCGATAAAAGTACGTGGCTAACCAACGCAAGCCGAAAACGGCCCCGCTTTGTAAATCGAACACGGCTCGTAAGACGGGATAGAGGAACCGCGGCACGGGAAGGTTGCTGGATACGAACCTCTTGGCGCCTGAGCGGAGCGCCCGGTAAACGGGAGTCTGCCCGCGGCGTATGTTCAGAACCAACTTTTCCATCATGGTTTTTTGCTGTTCTGCTCTTGATCCCCCACTTAGCAATCTCTTGTGCTGCTCAAATTGCTCATCCAGCATCGCTTGAGCTGCCCGGAATTGGCCCCAAGTCGCGCGCCATTGCGGGCTAAGTGGTTCGTTTCCTATAACCTATCACACTATCGGACAGTGAATTAGTCGGCCATCCTTGTTTGACACCAACAAACCTTCTTCCATTGATTAGTGACAATTCACGCGTAATAATTAAAAGACCCGCTCTTATATTCGTCTCCGTTAACTATGCCTCTGAACTAATTGGTCCTGCTTTCCCCCTTCTTTGTGAATCTTTACAGATTGACGTCCGTAAACTCGAATCGGCATTCATGCCCATAATCATTAGCCCATGAACCCGCCCCGGACTATTCGTGTTCTGGCGATGCTGGAAGCGAATTCCATAACTGGCACTGCCAAAGCGGTGTTGGAATTTGCGTACGAAGCCGCGCGACACCTTGCCGGTCTGCCGCATGTGCAAATATCGGTGGTCAATTTCGCGAGAGGAACTGCGCCCGCCACGCACGCGCTGACGAGCGCCCTGCAAAGCGCCTCTGTTCCATTGCATATCGTTCAGGAACGAGGCCGCTTCGATCGTGCTGTGATTGCGCAACTCAAAGGCGTGATCGCACTCGAGTCTCCGGATATCCTCTGGTCCAACAGTGTGAAATCTCATTTCTTAGTTCGTGCCGGCGGGTTGCACCGTGATCTGAAGTGGATTGCTTTCCATCACGGTTACACCGCCACGGATTTAAAAGTGCGCTTGTATAACCAGCTCGATCGATGGTCGCTGCGCGGAGCTGATCGAGTACTCACTGTCTGTCAGCCTTTCGCCGCCCAGCTTAGGAAACGCGGCGTCGAAGCAGGCCGGATCCGCGTTCAACATATGCCAATCCGGCCATTCACGCCAAACGAGACTGCGTCCAAGCACCTGCGTCTCGAGCTAGGTCTGACTACTGATTCAGCGGTAATCTTGAGCGTTGGCCGCCTGTCGCGTGAGAAGGGTCACGGAGATCTGTTACATGCATTCGCTGAGCTGCGGCGCGGAAGCAGATCGAAATCTTTGCGCCTTATTCTCGTAGGAGACGGGCCGGAGCGAATTCGGCTGGAGCAGATTTGCCGTGAGAATAAGCTGGAAGATACTGTAATCTTCACCGGCCATCGAGACGATGCGCAGCACTTTTATAGCATCGCCGACGCATTCGTATTGCCCTCCTATAGCGAGGGCACGCCAAATGTCTTGCTCGAAGCTATGGCCGCAAAAGTGCCGATAGTTGCCACTCATGTAGGCGGCGTGCCGGAACTGGCGGTGAACGGTAAAAATGCTATTCTTGTAAAACCGGCTGACTTTAGGGAACTCGCAGCAGGCATTTCGGCCGTGCTCGATGACAGCGAGTTACGGGACCGCTTTAGCCGCGCAGCATCTCAGGTAGTCGCGCAGCACTCGCCAGACGCTTACTTTCGTTCCCTTCTTTCTATGTTCGAAGAGGCTCTGACGTATGAGTAACTCCGGTTCACGCCACCAGAAACAAGTGAACAGCAGTTGGGGTTGGCCAAATTTGCGGGGTATAGGTTTGCGGCTTATATTGAAGCGGCTCGTGCAGGGCTCCTTCTTAGTCGCCGTGCTTCCGCTGGCGCTGCTTTCCGGCTTCGGCCGGATCATGATACTCCAGGCCCTGTTCGCTCAGTTATCCGCGCTCGTGCCGGGGTTTATCGGAATTTTTTGGCGAGCAGCTTTTTACAAGCTCACTCTTGATGATTGCTCAATCGACGTGGTTATTGCCTTCGGAAGTTTCTTTTCCCGACGGCAGGTCACGATAGAACCTAACACTTCGATAGGCAGCTATTGCGTTATCGGCCGGGCCAGAATCGGCACTCGCACACAGATCTCGTCTCACGTTGAAATACCGGGGCGGGGACTACAACATTTA
The DNA here is from genome assembly GCA_963795445.1 of uncultured Acidobacteriaceae bacterium. Lineage (GTDB taxonomy): Bacteria > Acidobacteriota > Terriglobia > Bryobacterales > Bryobacteraceae > Bog-105. The sequence continues at coordinate 11,592 of CAWCHX010000023.1, forward strand.
CGGGACGGGCAAGGACGCTTGTCGAGTTCTGTAGAAAATTCAGATGATCGAGTAACTATCGGCGCCGACTGTTGGATCGGCGCCTCTGCCATTATTATGGCCAATGTCGGATCGCAAACTACAATCGGGGCGGGAAGCGTCGTAACCAGGGATATTCCGGCCGGGGTTGTTGCTGTCGGCGCACCCGCAAAACCCATCAAGAGGTCTCAGCCTCAAGCCGATGAAGAAAGAGGAGGTGACTTAGCTGATCTCTGAGCCCAGGCGGCCTCTCCCTGTCCTTCTTGTAGTGAGAGAACTTGCGTCCGGCGGAATTGAGAGAGATGTCACTAAGCTGGCGAAAGGGTTGCCTCGACACGCCTTCACGCCTTACGTCGCGACATATAAGCCGCACGGCCCCCGGTATGACGAACTGAGGGATGCCGGCGTGCCGATCCTTCATCTCGACGTCTCCAGCCTCAAGTCGCCGAAAACACTCCAGGCTGCTCTGCGGTTTGCGTGGTTCATTCGACGGAAACGGATTGCACTCGTGCATGCTTTCGACGCCAGCGCAGTTTTCGCGGTGCCTATCGCCCGCCTTCTTCGAGTGCCTGTTGTCCTGTCGAGCATGTTGGGCAGCCGCAAACTTCTTGACCCAAAGTCTCAGAAGCAATTGCGCTTCACCGATCGGCTGGTAGATGCGGTCGTCGTGAACTGTGAAGCTTTGCGGACGCATCTTGTTCAAGACTATTCGGTTCCTTCTGAACGCATCGAACTCTGCTATAACGGCGTTGATGTGACCGAGTTCTTCCCAGTGAAAGATTCAAAACCGCCCGAAATAGCTAATGCATCTTTTGTAATTGGCACAGTTTGCGTTCTCCGGCAGGAGAAAGCACTGGAGATCCTGCTTGAGGCATTTGCGAAGATACGCAACTTAGCGGCTAATTGTAAGTTGCTGATTGTCGGAAGCGGGCCGGAGCTGCAGAAGTTGCAAGCCGCCAGCGCGATGTTAACAATCGCGGAGGACTGCGTGTTTGTGCCGGCGGTCTCCAAGGTAGCACCGTATATGCGTGCTATCGAAGTATTCGTCTCATCCTCCTACTCGGAGGCGTTTTCGAATTCCATTCTGGAGGCTATGGCTTGCGGTTGCTGCGTTGTCGGGTCTCGCGTAGGCGGTACTCCGGAGCTAATTGCCGATGAAGAACGTGGCCTTCTCTTTGAGGCAGGAGACGCAAATGATCTTGCGCAAAAACTGACACGCCTCATAAAGGACCCGCTCTTAAGAGAGCGTTTGGCCAAAAACGCCGCCGAATTTGCCGCAACCCGCCTCAACATGGAGGTGGCAATTCAGCGAACAAGCGAAATCTATGGAAGCCTGCTGCGTCGCAAGGGCGTGCTCGGTTGAGTTATTCGCGAAAAACTTGAAGTATGAAACGCTAAGTTATTGGAAGTTCATGAAGATCGCTCCACTCATGGCTGCTTTTTCCGACCACCAGAGCTTTAAGCTTGTGCGCGTCCACACCGGCCAGGATTATGTAACCCTGCATCGGCCCGCAAACGTGGATGATGACCGTATCCTGGCGAAAATTATTAGCGATCTCGCCATCATCTCAGACGATTTTACATGCGGCACAAACCGTTTAGCAGGCACGCGCAAGGAAAGTATTTTGCGGGCTTGGCGGGAGTCGCGCGATTCCTCGAAAACCGGCCTCATCCCTCCGCTTTGGGACGGTCTTGCAGGCCTCCATTGTCACCAGGCGATCGCCAACTTTATCGTTACTCGCGGGGCAGATCAGTCGCCGCATACATGAAAATGGATCTGATACTCGTTGTTGCTCGAACCTGCGCCGCGCTCGCTGGAATACTCGTCCTGCTCATTATCTTTACTCCGCAGTCAGATTAACAGCGGAAATGCTGGAAACAGACTGGTACGAAGGTGACGGGGACGTTCTTGTGGTCTTAGGCGGCTCCATGCTGGTGCCGGGAACGGGGCCGAATGCGACGCTTGGCTACGATTCCTATTTGAGATCTGTCTACGCCGGCTGGTACCTCAAACGGTACAATTTTCGATTCGTGGTCGTCTCGGGCGCCGACGGCTTGGCCCAAGCCATGGCGAAATTCCTCACCGCAAGTGGAGTTCCGGAATCCTCTATTCTCTTGGAATCGAAGTCTCACACGACATATGAAAACGCTCTCTATGTGAAAGCGCTTCTGCAGCAGCATTCGTTGCTCGCGCCGGACTCTCGAATTGTGATCTTAACCAGCGATTACCATTCGTGGCGGGCTAGTCAAGTCTTCAACTATTGTGGCGTGCGCGTGCGGACCACCCCCGTGCCCGACGTCACCAAACGATCAGGTTCCTTGCCCTATCGCCTGAGCGGGTTCTTCACAATTGCAGGCGAGCTCGCGAAAGACTTTGTGTGGACTCTGCAGCACAACATTCACTTCGCCGGTCAGCGGCAGGCAAGTTACGTGAAGAGTCCGGCCACGATGCTCTCAAAACGAACTGCGTCGACAGTGTAATCGTCCAGCACACGCGGCAGCAGGAGGTCATTCGAATCCCGGCGAGCCAAGCCCGCCTCACACGTCGTGGCGCTTTCTACCCCTAACTCGCGAAGCCAGGGAAGGAACTCAGGCAGGTAGTGTCCGCTTGGATAGCAGAAATGCACCGGCTCCTTTCCGGTAAGCTCCCGTATGCAATCGCGGTTGTCACGAATTTCGCGAATAAAGAGATCCCGATCTCTGGGTGTACGGTGCCGATGTGTATGGAGCTGTAGATCCACTCCGGCACGCGAAATCTGCTGTGCTTCCTCGGTGCTGACAATTTGAACCAGCCGGCGTTTCACAATATCTTCGTAATCGATGTTCAGGTGTTTAGCTATTTGGCTCGCAGCCCCATCTTTTTCCAGTGTGTTTAAGCCCTCGGCTTCCATCCACTGAATCAGTTTCCCGGCGACGAGCTGGCGCTCCGCGTAGTTTCGCGCCGGCATTGGGATATCGATCCCATGCTCCGGCAATTCTATTACTGTGCGTCGTGATTTCCAAAGCAAATAGTCCAGAATAAGCGTGATTACCGGAACTCTGTATTTGCAGTAGTAGGTCGTCAGGTAAAGCGTAGACGGATAGCCGAATTCTGTCAGGGCCGGTAACCCATGACGTAGAAAATCATACAGACCGTCATCAAACGTAATCGCCACGCTGCGAGCCGGAAGAGAACCCGCATCAAGCCGGGCAAGAGCCTCATCCAAGGGAAGAACCGAAGCGTCCATCTCGCGCAAGCACTGAAGCCGCTGACGGAACCGCTCAGGCGTGATATATAGATGCGGCAACCATTCGTGCTCATCGTCAAGGGAAATGCCGTGGTAACAAAGGATCAAAAGACGCTCAGTACGTCGCTGCGACTTAGCGGCCAAAGAAAAAAGACCGGCCGATCGGAGGGCCTTAAGAGCGATGGGTACTACCGTCTTTCGCAACGTCAATGGAGTTAATCGGTCTTCCTGATCCTAAGCTGTAATGTCGCGGGCCGGATCGCTGCAAATTAGGACGGATACGTTCCCCAGTATAAGTGTGGCCGAAAATCGAGCTCTCGTCTCGTCCGGAAATGCGACATTGAAGATATGCCCACAGCGTCTGTCGTTGAACCCTCCATCGCTATAAAGAAATACGGTCTTTTCATAGGCGGCGAGTGGATCGAAACTGGCCAGTACGATGAAGTAAAGCTTCCTTACGACGGCACGATTGTCGGCCTCGTCTCTCACGCCAACGGCAGCCACGTGGATGCCGCCGTCGCCAGCGCGCAGGAAGGCGCCCGCGCCATGGCAGCTCTCGCCAATTACGAGCGCGCCGAGCTGCTGCTTCGAATTGCCGACGAGGTTAAGAAAGACGAAGCGGAGCTGGCGCGAATCATTTCCTCCGAAACAGGCAAGCCCATTAAAGAAGGGCGTATCGAAGCAAGCCGTAGCGTCAACACGTTGATCGCAGCGGCTCATGAGGCTCGCCAGCTGCACGGCGAAGTTGTGCCCATGGATTTTGCTCCAGGCGCCAAGGGTCGCATGGCCATGACGATTCGCGAACCCCTCGGCGTCATCGGAGCGATTACGCCCTTTAACTTTCCGTTCAATCTCACGCTGCATAAACTTGCCCCGGCTTTGGCGGGCGGCAACGCCGTCGTGCACAAGCCCGCCGAGCGCACACCCATTAGCGCTCTCCGGCTCGCTGAATTGGTCGCGAGGGCGGGTGTGCCGAAGGGAGCCTACAACGTCGTTACTGGCGATGGGCCGGCTCTGGCCGACAAAATGTTGCGCCATCCTGCTATCGCCATGATCACTTTTACCGGAAGTTTGAAGGTTGGGCTCGAGCTGCGTGCCAAGGCCGGCCTCAAACGCGTATCGCTCGAACTCGGCAATAACTCCGCTGTGATTATCGAACCCGACGCCGATCTGGAAACTGCTATCACCCGTTCGGTCCAAGGAGGGTTCGGCCATAGCGGCCAAACTTGCATTTCTCTTCAGCGCGCTTTTGTTCACGAATCAATTAAGGCCCGGTACCTGGAGGGCCTCATCGCCGCTACCAAGAAGCTATGCGCTCGGTCATCCGTTTGAAGACTCCACCGACATTGCTTCGCTGATCGATGAGCCCGCTGCTATCCGTGTTGAATCTTGGATCCAGCAGGCGGTAGATTCGGGCGCGCGCCTGTTATGCGGTGGCAAGCGCAAGTTCGCGACCATCGAACCGACCGTGTTGACCGATGTTCCGGCTGGTGCTCACATCTCCTGCGACGAAGTTTTCGGACCAGTTGTCGCCGTCTATCCCTATACCCACTTAGAAGACGCTATTGCCGCCGTCAACGACACCCCTTACGGTCTGCAGGCGGGCATCTTCACCAGCAATCTTGCCCGCGCCTTCTCAGCCGCTCGCAAGCTGAATTTTGGCGGCATCATGATTAACGATGTCCCGTCTTTCCGCCTGGACCACATGCCCTACGGCGGCGCAAAGCATAGCGGTCTCGGCCGGGAAGGCCCGCGCTATGCAATAGAAGAAATGACAGAGCTGAAGCTGGTTTGCTGGAAGACGGAATAGCTCTGTTATTCTCAGTAGTTAAAGAATTTTGAGGTTTTCCGATGTCTGGACATAGTAAATGGGCCACGATCAAGCACAAAAAGGCGGCCACCGACGCCAAACGCGGCCAAGCCTTCACGCGCTTGATTAAGGAAATCATGATTGCGGCGCGCAGCGGCGGTGACCCGGATATGAATCCTCGTCTTCGCACCGCCATCGTTGCGGCCAAAGCGGTTAGCATGCCCGCCGATAACATCAAACGCGCCATCATGCGTGGTACCGGCGAGCTGGAGGGCGGACAAATCGACGAAATTTTATTCGAGGGTTACGGTCCAGGCGGCGCCGCGGTTTTGGTGAACGTCGCCACCGACAATCGCAATCGAACTGTGAGCGAGATTCGTCACGCCTTCTCCAAGCACGGGGGCAACTTGGGCGAGCAGGGCAGCGTGTCCTGGATGTTCGAGCGCAAGAGCCAGATCATTGTCGATGCCGAGAAGGCGACGGAAGATCAGTTGATGGGCATCGTGCTCGATGCGGGCGCCGACGATCTTCGCGATCAAGGCGGGGCCTGGGAAATTTTATCGGGGCCCGAGATGCACGAAGCAGTTTTACAAGCTCTTGAAAAGGCCAAAATTCCAGTAGAATCGGCCGAAATCGCAATGGTGCCCAAAAATACTGTCAAGCTCGAAGGCAAAAACGCGCAAGCGATGCTCAAGCTGTACGACATTCTGGAAGAGCATGACGACGTGCAGAACGTCTATGGCAACTACGAAGTGGATCAGGCGGAAGTAGAAGCCTTGGCGTAGAGACGCTCAAGCTCTTTCGTTCTCGCTGCCGATCAGGCCAGGGGCGAACGGAGCGGGCCCTCGCCGGACTCTTTGGATGCGAATCGCCGGAATAGATTGTGGAACCGAAAGAACCGGTTTCGGTGTCATCGATTCCGACGGGCGTTGTCATCGCCTTGTCACTGCGGGTGTCATTCGCACCAAACCGGCCGACGCTTTGGAAAAACGGCTCAAGACCATCGCGGCCGAACTGCGTGGTGTCCTGGAAAATTTTTCTCCGGATGTTGTAGCCGTTGAGGCCGTCTTTCACGCCGTCAACGCAAGATCCGCGCTGAAGTTGGCGCATGTGCGCGGCGTTGCGTTGCTGTTAGCTGCGGAAGCCGGACTCGCTGTCAGCGAGTACTCGCCGCTCGAAGTCAAAATTAGCGTCGTCGGCTACGGCCGCGCTGAGAAGCATCAGGTGCAGATGATGGTTCATTCCTTGCTGGCCATCGGACAGCGATTCGATTCGTTCGATGCCACGGATGCCTTGGCCGTCGCAATCTGCCACGGAACGCGATCGAAGTTTTCCGGCGGCGGCCGGAGCACCGCGATGAAGTATATCCTCTTCGTTTTGATCTCTGCCCGCCGCGCTTTATGCAGCCACGCCGAAGCTGACGTTCACCAAGAGTTTTCCAGGCAGCGTACCGGAATATGTATGCCTCGATATCGATCGAACTGGCGCACTGCAGTACAAGGAAGCTGTTAAAGACGATCAGCCTCTGAAAGCGCAGCTACAGGCTCCTGAAACCGAGGCGCTGTTTTCGATGGCGGAGAAACTGGATTACTTCAAATCACCGCTCGAATCCGGCCTCAAAGTCGCCAACACGGGGAAGAAGACCTTCCGCTATGAAAATGAGACCGGCGGCGCCACCGAAGTGATATTCAATTACTCCACGAATGAGACGGCGCAACAACTCCTTGACCATTTCGAGCAAATCGCCGCAACCGAACGCGCCTATCTGGAGCTCGATCGTACCGTCCGTTACGACAAGCTTGGAGTGAATGACGCGCTTGCCCAGATTGAGTCCCTTTGGCTGAATAAGCAACTGGCTGCGCCGCAGCAGTTCATTCCGCTCTTCACGCGCATCACCACGCATGACTCCTTCATGCATCTGGTCCGTGAGCGCTCTGCTCGCTTAAAAGATGAGTTCGAAGCCGGGCCGGCCGGCCGTGGAACAAAAGCAGAAATGACGATGCGACTTCGGCTTGCTGTCCGCGGACGATGAATCAATTGCCTCAGCCGTTTGATCGTGTAATCTGGATCGTCCTCGACAGCGTGGGTATCGGAGCCATGCCCGATGCCGCCGATTTCGGCGACGAAGATAGCGACACGCTGGGCAACATCGCTAAACAACGTCAGCTCCATCTGCCGAATCTGTGCAAGCTCGGGCTGGCAAATATCAAGCCGTTGAGTGGCTTGCCAGCCGTGGAACAACCCGCGGGGGCATACGGCAAGTGTACGCTCGCGTCTCCAGGCAAAGACACAACCACAGGCCACTGGGAAATGGCTGGAATAATTCTTAAGAAGCCATTTCCGCTGTATCCCTACGGCTTTCCGCCTGAGGTCATGGAGTGCTTCGAATCCAAAATCGGGCGCAAGACTCTGGGCAACAAACCCGCTTCCGGCACGGAAATCATCAAAGAATTGGGCGCCGAGCATCTTCGCACCGGCTTTCCTATCGTCTACACATCTGCCGATAGCGTATTCCAGATTGCCGCGCATGAGCGTGTGATTTCACTCGAAGAACTGTATCGCATGTGTGAGATCGCGCGCGATATCTTGCGTGGTCCGCACGAAGTGGGTCGCGTCATAGCTCGACCTTTCGAGGGTGAGCCGGGCAAATTCGTCCGGACCGCGAATCGCAGGGATTACGCGGTGCCGCCGCCTGATGGCATGCTGCTCGATCAGCTCGCCGCAAAAAATGTGCCTGTCTACAGCATCGGCAAAATATCGGACATTTTCCTGCATCGCGGCATCACTCACTCCGTGAAAACGAAAAATAACGATGACGGAATGCGGAAGACCGCGGACGCCATGCGCGCCCAACCCGCTGGACTCATCTTCGTGAACCTGGTCGATTTCGATCAGCAGTTCGGCCATCGCAACGATGTTGCGGGATACGCAGGGGCTCTCGAGGCGGTCGACCATTGGCTCCCGTCGCTTCAACTGAACACTGGCGACCTGGTCATTCTCACCGCGGATCATGGCTGCGATCCCACTACTCCATCGACCGACCATTCGCGCGAGTACACGCCCCTGCTCGTATATGGTCCTGCGCGTTCCAGCGAATGTAAGTCTGGGAATTCGGGCAACGCTCGCCGACATCGGCCAGACCGTCGCCGAAAACTTTGGCACTCACATCTCAGCCGGCGCCAGCTTTCTTCATGACATTCAGAAAGGACAGTAACTCGAATCCCGAGCCTATGAGACGGCGCATAATGGCGGCCAATTGGAAGATGTACAAAACCGCCGGGCAGGCAATGCTCTTCTTCGAAAAATTCAACCCGCTAACAGCTAACGTTACGAAATGCGAGGTGGTCATTTTCCCGGTGAGCCTCGCGATTCCTGCCGCTGTCACGGCTACTGCCGGGACCGCCATTCATATCGGTGGACAAAATCTCTTTTGGGGAAAGGAGGGCCCGTACACTGGTGAGGTCTCGGGCGAAATGCTTCGCGCTGCAGGCGCGTCCTGGGTTCTCGTTGGCCACAGTGAGCGCCGCCAGTACTTCCACGAAACCGATGCCGGCGTACTCAAGAAAACTCAGGCAGCTATCGAAGCCGGGTTAGCGCCAATCGTTTGCATAGGCGAGCGGCTCGAAGATTACAACGCTGGAAAGACTTACGATGTGCTGGTCCGGCAGTTCGCGGCAGGTGTTGCCGGTCTTACCGAAGAGCAGTTTGCAAAGATTTCTATCGCTTACGAGCCAATTTGGGCCATCGGCACCGGAAAAACGGCTACTCCTCAGATAGCCTCGGATGCGCACAAGCTCATTCGCTCCGAAGCCGAGAAGCGCTTCGGCCATAGCGGCGCCCAACAACTTCGCATCCTATACGGGGGTAGCGTTAAGCCTGAAAACGTCGACGGTCTCATGGCAGAGCCGGAGCTCGACGGCGTGCTGGTCGGCGGCGCCAGCCTCGATCCGGAATCGTTCGCAAAGATCGTAAAGGCTGCGTAGCGGAGCTAAGGCTTCTTCTCTTCTGCCGATTTCCCCGGTAGGTCGAACGGATTCTCATGCACTCTCTCGCGGATACCCGCGTTTAGCGTCTTCGCGAGCGAAATACTTGCTTCGCCAAAACGGTTGCGGATGTGGTCGACTGACCGGAACGCCTCGCGCAACCGCGCCGTACGCGGCTCTTCGAGCAAACTCATCTGACCTTCACTATGTTGCAGTGAGCCCGCATGTACGCCCAGCAGCCGAATTGGTGTCGTTCGATCCCACGCCTGCCGGAACAGTCCGATCACAGCTCCGGCCACTTCGCGATCGAGCTGTGTTGCGTGGTCAAGCGACTGCGCCCGCGTGATGGTCGAGAAATCCTCGCAGCGCAGCTTTAGCTGAATGGTCCGCGCGTAGAGCCGATGCTCGCGCAGCCGTTTCGCCACCATTTCCGATAGCTTCAGCAACGCAGTCTCCAGATGCGTGCCGTTTGCGGTATCTTCGCCGAAGGTGTGTTCGTGGCTGATCGACTTCGGGTCTTCGTCTGCGCCAATCTCTGCGTCAAACCAGCCGCCCGCATCCTCGCCCCGGGCCTTACCCGCCAGCGCCAGTCCCCATTGTCCAAAGCGCGATGCTAAAAAGCTTTCGTCAAGCCGGGCAAGATCGCCCACAAGGCGAATCCCCAAGCTGGTGAAGCGAGGCTTCCATTTTCTTCCCCACGCCGGGAATCTTCCGGACCTCGAGTGGCGCCAAAAAACTTGCCTCTTGGCCGGGCATGATATACAAAACCCCGTTCGGCTTCGCCTGATCGGACGATACTTTCGCTACTAATCGAGACGTAGCAAGACCTAGCGAGCACTTCAGCTTTGTTTCGCCGCGAATTACCTCGTGCAGCGCATGTGCGGCCAGAAGCGCTGGTCCGTGGAGTCGCTCCGTTCCTGTTAGATCTAAATAAGCTTCGTCGATCGACGCCATCTCCACCTGCGGCGAAAAGCGGTTGAGAATGCCGAAGACCTTCTTCGAGCATTCGCGATACCGCTGCGGATGCCCCTCGACAAAAATCGCTTGCGGGCATAATCGCGCCGCTGTTCGCAATGGCATGGCGGAATGTACCCCGAACTTGCGCGCTGCATAGGATGCTGCCGCCACCACGCCGCGCTGATCGCGTTGGCCGCCTACGACGACAGGCTTGCCTTTAAGCGACGGATCGAACAATTCCTCGACTGAGACGAAGAACGCATCCATGTCGACGTGGCAAATCAGCCGCTGCATGATCTTCTTAATTAAGCGTCGCCGTTATGACGCGCGGCAAGCCTGCCAAATCGGAAATCACTTCAATATCGGTCCATCGACCGCTCAGCAGCTCCCGCACACCGTCTAAGGATCGGTAGCCTAGTTCCATCATTAAACGGCCGCGCGGCTTCAGTGCCGAACCAGCGTCGGCAAGCAGCCGCCGATAAATCTCAAATCCGCTGTCCCCTGCAAACAGCGCGATGTGGGGTTCCCAATCCCGCACTTCCTTCTGCATATTGGCCGCGTCAGCTCCCGGCACATACGGCGGATTCGACAACAACAGATCGATACTCGCCGGCGCCACGGAGCCCAAAAGATCCGCGGCGAAAAAGCTCACTGGAGCATTATGCCTGCTCCGGTTCCGTTCCGCCACCTCTAGCGCCGCCACGGAAATATCCGAAGCAAGGACATGATGCTCACTTTCCAGCGCCACGCTAATGGCGATTGCGCCCGATCCCGTCCCCACGTCCAGCACCCGCAATCCCGGATTCTGCTTCAGATATTCAAGCGCCGCTTCAACCAGATGTTCCGTCTCAGGACGGGGAATCAGCACATCCGCATTAACGTAAAACTCGCGTCCGTAGAATTCCTGCTTATGCGTGATGTACTGCGTCGGCTTGCCCTTCAGGCGCTCGTGCAAATACCGTCCGTAATGGATCCACGCGAGTTGCGTCAGCTCGTCCTCGCCATGCGCATACAGATACGCGCGGTCACATTGCATCGCGTGACATAGCAGCACCTCCGCAGTCAGTCGCGGAACAGAGATCGCAGCTTTCTCTAAAATTTCGGCGCCCTGATTAAGGCAGTCTGAAGCGTCACGGGATCGCCTTTAACGCGACCGCTGGGTTTAGGCCGCTTCGCCTTGCGGTCCGCGCTCGCCACGCCGGTAATAGCTGCTTAGTGCATCGATGATTGCCTGCAGCCTGCCCTCCATAACCTGGTCGAGCTGATGCAGTGTCAAGCCGATCCGGTGATCGGTCAGGCGATTCTGCGGGAAATTATATGTGCGGATCTTCTCGCTGCGGTCGCCCGTCCCCACCATGCTCTTGCGTTCGGCGCCGATCTGGGCTAGTTGCTTCTCCAATTCCATTTGATACAGCCGCGATCGCAAAACCTGCATTGCTTTAGAGCGGTTCTTGATTTGCGACTTCTCGTCCTGGCACGACACCACCGTATTCGTCGGCAGATGCGTGATCCGCACCGCCGAGTAAGTCGTGTTGACCGATTGACCACCCGGCCCGGACGAGCAGAACGTATCGATGCGAAGATCTTTGGGATCCACCTGCACATCCACTTCATCCGCTTCCGGCATCACCGCCACGGTAATGGTCGAGGTGTGAACCCGCCCTTGCGTTTCTGTCGCCGGAACTCGCTGCACGCGGTGAACGCCGCTCTCATATTTCAGCCGGCTGTAAACTTTATTGCCGCTGATCATGGCGATCACTTCGTTCAAGCCGCCGACGGAAGATTCGCTCACGGACGTGACCTCAACCTTCCATCTTTGCTCCTCCGCATAGCGCGTGTACATGCGGAACACTTCGCCGGCAAACAGCGACGCTTCATCGCCGCCTGCGCCTTTGCGGATCTCCAGAATGACGTTCTTCTCATCATTCGGGTCCTTCGGCAACAGCAGGATCTCCAATTCTTGTTCGAGTCCAGCCACCGTGGGCTCCAGCCGCACCACTTCGAGTTCGGCCATCTGCCGAAGGTCGGCGTCGCTCTCGTCTAACATCATCCGCGCGTCGCGCAGCTCCTGCTCGGCTTTCTTCCACTCGCGATATTTCGCGATCAGGTCAGCCAGTTCGCTCTGCGCCTTCGCGGTTTTGCGATATTGCTCCGAATCGCCGATCAGCGCGGGGTCGGTCATGCGCGCCGTCAGCGCGTCAAATTGCCTTTCTGATTCTTCCAATCGATCGCGATATTGCATTAGGCAATAACCAGTTCGCCGCCTTGCGCTCTCTCCATTTCCATGGCCCGATCCAGCGCGCAAATGGCGACCTCGGCCTGATCGTTCGATGGCGGCTGAGTAGTGATCCGTTGCAGCCAAAGTCCCGGCCGGGTCAGGATCGAAAGCAGGCCGCCGCGGTGCTGCGCGGCGAATCGGATAATCTCATAGCTGATGCCCACAACCACCGGAAGCAGCGCGATTCGCCACGCCAGCCTCGGCCAGAATCCGTCCACCGGCAGAAAAGCATAGCCAATCATCGCAATCACAAGAACTACGACCAGGAAGCTGGTTCCACAACGCGGATGCCACGTTACGAAGCGCTGCGCATTTTCCACCGTGACGGGCTGACCCGACTCGAAATTGAACACCACCTTGTGCTCAGCTCCGTGATACTGGAACATCCGGTGCATATCTTTCAGCCGCGACAGCAGGTACATGAATGCCAGAAAAATAGCGATTCGCAGCGCTCCATCCACCATATTGATGGCGAACCGGCCACTCACGGCGTGATAATGCCTGCCCAGCACTGTCGCCAGATAAAGTGGAACGAACTTATAAAGCCCCAGCATAAATGCGATTGAAAACAGAACGTTGAGCGCCATCGTCCACGGGTTGCTCTCCTTTTTTCTCAGTTTTCTTCTCGCCTCCGGACATTTCGTCGAGCACGCAATCCGCCGAGAACTTTAGCGCCTTCATTCCCAGCCACATCGCGCCGCCCAGCGTTCCCAGCCCGCGCACCACTGGCCATTTAAAAATTGGATGTTTATCCGACAAGCGCGGCAGCGGACTTTCTTCCGTCACAATCCGCCCATCAGCCTTGCGTACCGCGACGCAATAGCTATGCGGTGACCGCATCATGACGCCCTCCATCACGGCCTGGCCGCCAATCAGGGTGGTCTCTTCGCCGTTTTCAAGCACCGGCAATAGCTGTATGTGCGTGAAAAGACGCACGAATCCGCGCAGGTTCAATAGGGAGCTCCGCCTTCATTATAAGCCTGATGAGCCTGCGAAGGTTGTTATACTCAGGTTGTTTCTGCACCCTGCTGGAGTGGCGGAACTGGCAGACGCACGGGACTCAAAATCCCGCGACCTTCACGGTCATGTGGGTTCGACCCCCACCTCCAGCACCATAAATAACTCAATCACTCAACAGTTAGCCCCTTTTTTTGGCTTGTCTACCCACTTCGGGCATCGTTCCGATCAGGGAGCAAACGCCCGATAGCGAGCGAACGAGGATTTGGCCGTCACGGACCGGCTAAGGCCGTTCATGGCTGCAAACAACGCCGTTGCGCAGCCGCATGCGGGTCTTACCCGCCTGCCATGGACAAAGATTTCGAGATGCGTGCGAGCGGTGCTAAGGCCGGTGAGCCCATATAGGCGATGACCTGGCCGCGCTTCACATAGACGCCGGGATGGATACCCACCGTTAACCGAATAGTCGAATAGCCAATCGCCGATCCGAGCTCAAAGATTCGTTTGGCTTTCGTCATCATTACGAGGCTGGCCAGAAAACGCCCGACCGCCGGCCCCACGATAGGAACTTTGTGCTCTGCTGCATAAGTTTCAATCTCCGCCTGTCAGGCCGATCGTCAGGTCGGGACCACTCGCGGATTGGGTATGTTTGAGTGGCATGATGAAGGCGACTTCTTTCGAATATCGCCGCCAAACATTACTTCATGTGGTACTTGTCGGCCTGGCTTTGCTAACCTACGTGATCGATCCGGACGATATCGTCTGGGCCTTAGTGCGGCGCCACTCCGACAGCGCGTTGCTCGAGCGCATGATCTTTGGCGTAGGCGCAGTCACGATCCTGAGCTCTGCTGTCTTGGAGACTTGGGCCCGCGCATACGGTGAGCTATACGCCCTTCGCATTGCACGTCTGCTCTTTGCCTCCGCGCTAGGACTCCTTCTTCCTCTTCCCGGCGCAGTCACGCTCGTCGTCGGCGAGGTGGTTCTTGTCTTTCGCCTCTCTCTTCGCGATCGTGAGAGTAACGCGCCACCAGCGAATTGGGTATCAGCGTTTCGAACCGCAGCTTCCAAGTGGGGGCTCGCGGCGAGCATGATCGTTTTCACAATAACGCTGCGCGACAGAATCGCTGAGTTCGGTGCTGCCATCAGCTTTCTGATTTGGCTGGCGTTGAATATTCCTTCGCGCAGGCCGCGATAGTAGTGTTGTACTTATGAGCACAAATAGCGATTCCTCCATTGGTGATTTAACCCGGCGGCGTGCCGTCAAGTTAGGCGCCCTCGCTGCTGCTTCCTATCGCAGAGTCTTAGGCGCGAACGACCGCGTCCAGATTGGTTTCATCGGCTTTGGGCTTATCGGAAGCCAACACGTTCACGATTTCCGCAATCAACAAGACGTCGATTTGGCAGCCATGTGTGACGTGTATCAACCGCGTCTGGAGCAAGGCGTCGCGGCCTGCGGCCAATCGGCCAAGCCATACTCCGATTTCCGCAAGCTGCTCGACGACAAAGACCTGCAAGGGGTGGTGATCTCCACGCCCGATCACTGGCACGCTCTTATGACCATCATGGCTTGCGCCGCCGGCAAAGACGTTTACGTAGAGAAGCCTCTCACGCTTTTTGTCAAAGAAGGGCGCTGGATGATCGAAGCCGCGCGCCGCTATAACCGCGTTGTCCAGGTCGGAACGCAACAGCGCTCCGGCAAGAGTTATCAGCACGCTAAGCAACTTCTCGAATCTGGTTATATCGGCGATATTATGAGCGTTCGCGCGGCTTCTTTCCGCAACATCATGCCGGGATTTGGCTCGCCTCCCGATTCTGCCGCCCCCAGCGATTTCGATTACGACATGTGGCTGGGGCCAGCGCCTAAGCGGCCCTACAACAAGATGCGCGGCATTTATCACTTTCGCTGGTTCTGGGATTATTCGGGCGGTCAAATGACTAATCTTGGCGCGCACGAGATCGACATTATCCAATGGGTGATGCGGGCAAAAGGACCTTCCGCGGTATCTTCATCGGGAGGCCGCCTGGCATTGAAAAGCCTGGGCGACACGCCCGATACGCAAGACGCGCTATTTGAATACCCCGGCTTTACCACTCTCTATTCTTTCCGCGAAGCAAGCGCCGGACGGCGGGCTGGCGCTGGACTCGAATTCTTCGGCACAAAAGGAAGCATGACCGTTGCACGCTCCGGGTTCGAAGTGTTCCCAGACATGAAGATCAATCCAGCAAACGCGATTCCGGTCTTTGAAGGCCATCCTGCGGGCGGCCCCGTGCGGGAGAACGTAAAGCCGGAGCCATGGGTTCAGGCCATGAAAGAACCGGGATCATCGGCGGAGCAGTTCAATCTTCACGTTCGAAACTTTATTGATTGCATCAAGACGCGTGACCGGCCGATTGCGGGCGTCGAAGGCGGCCATCAAGCCACCACAGCCTGCCATTTGGCCAATATTTCGCTTCGCGTGGGACGCAAAATCAGGTGGGACGCCGACAAAGAGGAGATCACCGGCGATCAGGAAGCGTCGAGTATGCTCGTACGGCCCTATCGGAAGCCGTGGGATGGCGTGCTCGCCAAATTGATGTCCTAAACATTTTGCGGCTCGGGATGACGCCACGGGGCGCGGTAAGGCCGCGCGAGCACTCGATTCGCCTCCTCGTCATTGACCACCTGCTGGCGCTCCGCATCCCAGGTGAGCGTTCGGCCAAGCTTCATCGCATTGTTTGCAAGAATGCAGGAAGCCGTCGAGATATAACCCTCTTCAATCGTCGATACCGGTTTCGAACGCGTGTCGATCGCGTTCAGGAAGTTCTTCATGTGATAGCGGACTGCCGGGGCGACGTGCTTCTCCAGATCCTTCTCTGTTTTGTCTTCCGGGTATTGTTCCAACTCGTACGTAACGTCGCGATGAACCGGTTGACCACCGCCCAGCGGAATGAAGTCGTAACCATAAACGCTGACCTTCAAGGTTCCCTTTTCGCCATAGAACGTAGCACCCCACGGGTACTTCGGGTCCGCTGCCTCTCCCCAACTACGATGCTGCCAGACCACTCGCAAATCAGGAAACTCAAAAGTGGCTGTTTGCGTATCGGAGATGTTCGCCTTACTGGCTTTATCGACTAGAATTCCGCCGGTAGACGCCACCCGCGTAGGCCAGCCGAGGTCCAGCATCCAGCGCGTCATGTCAAGCATATGTACGCACATATCACCCACGATGCCGTTCCCGTATTCCATGAAGGCGCGCCAGCCGCGCGGGTGAACTAACCGGTTGTACGGCCGCAGCGGAGCGGGACCCGTCCACATCTCGTAATCGAGATTCGCCGGTGGCGCCGTATCGGGCGGATTCTCAGTGGCGCGCATGTGGTAATAGCAATAAATTTCAACCAGCGCGATCTTGCCAAGCTTGCCTTCTTTGATGAAGCGTTCCCGAGCTTCGACGATGTGCGGAGTGCTGCGCCGCTGCAGGCCCACTTGCACGACGCGCTTGTATTTGTGCGCTGCCGCAACCATTGCCCGGCCCTCGATCACGTCGGCGCTGATCGGCTTCTGCACCCACACGTCTACACCGCTCTTAGCTGCCTCAGTCATGATCAAGGCGTGCCAATGATCCGGCGGCGCAATCAGGACAATATCCAGATCTTTCGCGTTCAGCATTTGGCGATAGTCGCTATAAATGCGCGGAGTCTTTTTCGATGCCTGCCGAGTAGCGACCATCGCCGCCGCGTCCGCCAGCATTTGCTTATCCACGTCACACAGCGAAACGACCTCGACCGGCGAGACCTGAATCAGCCGGAACAGATCGATCTTCCCGTACCATCCGCAGCCGATTAACCCGACTCTGCGCGTCTTCTCATCCGCGCGTGCATATGCATCAAGGGCGTTCATCGCGATACCGGCGCCCGTCGTTTGTAGAAATGTTCGTCGATTCATTTGTTCAGTGCTCAGCGCGCCCATAGGCCGCATCTTGTATGACGGATCATTCTCCCACAATTTGGTCAAACCCTGAACGACTTAGCGAGTTATATAGAATCAAAAGCGGGAGAGCCCCTATTCATGGCGAGTGCAGGTGCAGGTCTGGAAGGCGTCGTCGCGACGTCCTCTCAAATCTGTTACATCGACGGGAACGAAGGTGTCCTAAGCTACTTCGGCTACAACATTCATACCCTGGCAGACCATGCCACCTTCGAGGAAGTCATTTATCTCCTTTGGAACGGTAAATTGCCGAACCGGAAGGAACTTGCAGAGCTGAAGTCTTCGCTAGTCGGCGAGCGTGAATTGCCGCGCGAGCTCACCGAATTCCTGAAGAACGTTCCAAAGGGCGCTCAGCCGATGGACGTCCTCCGCACGGCCGTATCCATGCTGAGCCTGTATGATCCGCTGGCGCGCGACAATTCCATGAAGGCGAACGTCAGCAAGGCAGTCAAGCTGATGGCGCGGGTCTCTACCATCGTCACTAGCTTGGACCGCTTACGAAACGGCAAAGAAGTAATACCGGGGGACGCCAGCCTGGGCTATGCGGCGAATTTCCTGTATACGCTGTGCGGCAGCAAACCGGACGACGTGATGGAGCGCGTTTTCGATCTCGCGCTGATTCTCCACGCCGACCATGAATTGAATGCCTCTACATTTGCAGGGCGCGTGACCGCCGCCACGCTATCGGACATCTATTCCAGCGTCACCTCCGCCATCGGGGCGCTGAAAGGTCCCTTGCACGGCGGCGCGAATGAAGATGTTATTCGCATGCTGCTCGCAACGAAATCCGCTGACGATGCGGTCCAAAAAGTAAAAGACGATCTAAACAACAAGAAGAAGATCTCCGGCTTCGGCCACCGCGTCTACAAAGTGCTCGATCCCAGAGCCATTCATCTGAAGAAGATGAGCGAAGAGCTCGGCAAACGCACCGGTCACACGGAGCTATATGAAAAGTCCTCGCGCGTCGAGCAGACCATTCACGACTTGAAGGGCTTGAACGCGAACGTCGATTTCTACTCGGCCTCCACCTATTATTCGCTCGGCATTCCAGTGGATCTTTTTACGCCCATCTTCGCCGTTAGCCGGATGTCGGGCTGGACCGCTCACATTCTGGAGCAGTATAGGAACAATCGCCTGATTCGCCCGCGCGCCGAATACACGGGCGCTCCTGACGGCCAAGCATGGGTGCCGCTCGAGGCGCGTTCCTAAGTTTCGGAATGTACGATTTCAATTTCTTCCGGAATAATTTAGAACAGATCCGAGACCGCCTGGCGGCACGTGGTTTCGCTCTGGATGTAGACGCGTTCCGGCAACTCGATGCGCAACGCCGCCAGTGTGTCACCGAGAGTGAGCAACTGAAAGCCGAGCGCAATCAGGCCACGGCTGAAATCGGTAAACTCCGCAAGCAGGGCGCCGATACCGCGGAGCGCCAGCAACAGGTGCGCGCCATTGGCGAGCGCATTACGGAACTCGATCAGCAAACCGGCAAAACTTGACTCCGAGTTTCGTGATTTCTTGTCTCGCGTTCCGAACCTCCCGCATGAAAGCGTCCCAGTGGGAAAGGATGAGCGCGACAACCAGGAAGTTCGCCGCTGGGGCACGCCACCCGAGTTCTCGTTTCCACCCAAAGCGCATTGGGATCTCGGAAGCGAACTCGGAATTCTTGATTTAGAGCGTGCCGCGAAAGTCGCCGGCTCGCGCTTTGCCGTTTACTGGGGACTCGGCGCGCGTCTGGAGCGGGCGCTCATCAACTTCATGCTGGATGTGCACACCAAAGAGCACGGATACCAGGAAGTGTTGCCGCCGTTCTTGGTCAATTCCGCAAGTCTCTACGGAACCGGCCAGTTGCCGAAGTTCGCGGAGGATCTTTTTCGCTGCGAAGGCCATGATCTATGGCTCGCGCCCACGGCGGAAGTGCCGGTGACGAATCTTTTCCGCGATGAAACCCTGAACAGTGACACGCTCCCGATTTCCCTCTGCGCCTACACTCCCTGTTTTCGCAGCGAAGCCGGATCTTATGGCCGCGATGTTCGGGGAATCATTCGCCAGCATCAATTTCAGAAAGTAGAGCTGGTGAAGTTCACGCGCCCCGAGCAAAGCTACGAACAGCACGAAAAGCTGACTCGCGACGCTGAAGCCATTCTCGAAAAGCTGGAGCTTCCCTATCGGCGCGTCGTTTTGTGTACCGCCGATACGGGCTTTAGTGCCGCCAAAACCTACGATATTGAGGTATGGCTGCCCGGCCAAAATACGTACAAAGAAATCTCGTCCTGCTCCAACTTCGAGGCGTTTCAGGCCCGCCGCGCTCAGATCCGTTCCAAGAGCGGTAAGTCGAAAGCCGACTTCGTCCACACGCTGAACGGGAGCGGCTTGGCCATTGGCCGGACCTGGGTTGCGATCCTGGAAAACTACCAACAGGCCGACGGCAGCGTTCTCGTGCCGAGTGCTTTACAGCCTTACATGGGTGCCGAACGCATTCATCAGTCACACATCTCGCAACTTTCCCAAAACTTTCGCTAAACCGGGCAGTTTCAGGAGATTACAGGCCGCCGGCGATCTGTTTAAACGCGCACTTTTGAACATCCGGCCATTCTTGCGTGCTTGACTGAAGTCGCTCCAGCTCATAGGCGGGCCCGTTAAGGGACTCCGCCGACGATGCGAACGACGACGTGAGGCAAGATGGAAAAACTCCGGCACCGGCTATCAATCTTCATTTTCTTTTTGACATTTCTCGCAAGTTGCGCGTTTGCGCAATCGACTCTGACTCAGGTTCAAGACACCGTGCTTGCGCCGGATGGCACTACCTTCAGCGGAACGGTAGTCATTACTTGGACAGGCTCAACCGACACGACGGGCAATAGCCCGGCGCCTTACAACACGTCGGTGAAGATCTACAATGGAGCGCTTTCCGTACTCCTGGTACCTTCCACCACTGTGTCACCGCTCGGCTATTATCAGGCTCTATTCAGCAGCAGCAACGGCCTGGTCACCTGGAGTGAGACCTGGAGTGTACCGCCTAGCGCCACACCGGTCACCTTGAGCCAAATACGCGTTGCCAATCCGAGTGGATCCGGCAGCGGCGGCGCCCAGTTCCCGATCAGCCAAGTGAGCGGGCTCAGCTCCTATCTGGATGCGCTGAATGGATCTCTCGTCAGCTTGACTGGTTTGTTCAATGGTCTGAATTCGACTGTCGGTAACCTTAGCAACTCGGTTGCAACGTTAACCGCGCAAATGAACGCTTCCCCCCGGGAGCGACCTACGCGAACTTCGTGGACGCCCAAACCCCGTCCGGAACACTGGATGGAACTAACGCTACTTTTGCCGTGTCCCAGGCTCCGGGACCGGCAGCAAGTCTCTTGCTCTACCGCAATGGCATCCTGCTCACAAACACCATCGATTACACGCTTAACGGCGCCAACATCACGTTTGGCGGCAATGATATTCCCCAATCCGGCGACGTTTTGCAGGCTTATTTCCGCATCGCCGGTACCGGACCGTCAGCCAATCTCGTCTATGGCGAAGCTCCACAGGGAACCATCGATGGCAGCAACCTGACGTTTACCTTGAACGCTTCTCCGGGTCCTTCGCTGAGCCTTCAACTTTACAAGAACGGCGCGCTGTTGCAGCAAGGCAACGATTACACCTTGAGTGGAGCGACGGTTACATTCGCGAGTACGAGTATCACTCCCCAGCCGGGCGATTCGCTCTCGGCCGACTACCGGACCCCGTGAGATATTTCTGCAAATCCGGATGTAGCTGCCTCTGAACATCCGCGTCGTTGAGATTGGCGGAATCTACCACGCGGGGGGGGAGAAAGATCTGTTTCGGGGTCTTTTCTCCCTTGACCGCCTTCACAGCATCGTCTACCGCAGTTTCGCCCATGCGGAACGGATCCTGGATCACCAGCGAATCGATGATGCCGGCCTGCAACTCATCTAGCAACATCGGGCTGGAGTCAAACCCCACCAGCTTGATCTTGCTGCCGCGCCCGCGCAACGCCTGAGCTGCACCCTCGGTACCGGATTCGTTGGAACAAAAAATTCCGGTCAGATCCGGATGCGCCGTCAGCATGTTCTCAGCGACGGTAAGCGACTGCGCAATGCTCGCCATTCCGAAACGCTCATCCAGAATCTGAATTCCCGGGAACTTCGCCTGCAATTCGTGCCGGAAACCGTCCTCTCTGGCGGTGGTCGAAGCGCCTCCGGGCGTGGTCTTGATCATGACGATCTTACCTTTCGCGCCTAAGACTTTGCCAATGCGATCGGCCCCCATCTCGCCGCCAGCGTAGTTATCCGTCGCAACGAATGTCACATAGTGGTTTGTGTCGATGCCGGAATCGTAAATGATCACCGGGATGTGGGCAGCAGCAGCGCGATCCACCACGATCTTAAACGCGGAGCGGTCGGAAGGCGCCAGCGCAATCGCATCCACTTGCCGGTTAATCATGGTCTCGACAATCTGCATTTCGCCCGCAATGTCCGTCTCGGCAGGCGGGCCGTCCCAGACGATCTTCACATCGTTCGTCCATGACGCTTTCACAGCGCCCGCATGAACGCTTTGCCAAAAAATGTCGGCGCTCGCTTTGGGAATAACTGCGATGGTAGTCTGATGCCTGCGATTGCACGCGCAGCTTAGGAGCGCCCCGGCCATAAGCAGATAGAAAGCTGGATGTGAAACTTGCCGCGCACCGTTGAATCTCATATTCGGTAAAGCTGTAAGCTGTCGAATGACGCTGTTGGCTAACTCCATAGCTTATCGAGAGGGGAAATAATGCAACTCGGCCTCGTTGGTCTTGGGCGCATGGGCGCGAACATGGTGCGGCGATTGGAAAAGGGCGGACACAAGTGTACCGTCTTCGACTTGAATGCCGACAACGTGAAGAAACTTGTCGCTGAAGGCGCCGGAGGGGCCAGTTCTCTTGAGGATCTGGTAAAAAAACTGCCTAAGCCGCGCGCGATTTGGATCATGGTACCCGCCGGAAAGCCGACCGAAGCTACGGTCCAGACATTAGCAGCGGCAATGGAACCGGGCGACACGATTATCGACGGCGGAAACAGTTTCTATAAAGACGATATTCGTCGCGCTTGTGAGCTGAAGGAAAAAGGCATCCACTATATGGACGCCGGAACCAGCGGTGGCGTCTGGGGCGTGGAGCGCGGCTATTGCTTGATGATTGGGGCCGAAGAAGACGCTTTCCGGCAACTGGAGCCGATTTTTAAAACGCTCGCGCCCGGTCTTGGAAATATTGAACGTACTCCTGGCCGCGAAAAGCTGGGCGGGACTTCCGAGCAGGGATACTTGCGCACGGGGCCGCCCGGCTCCGGCCACTTCGTCAAGATGGTGCACAACGGAATCGAATACGGCGTGATGCAGGCCTATGCCGAAGGATTCGACGTCATGGTGCACAAGAACTCGACCGACCTCCCGGAAAATGAGCGCTTCGATCTGAACGTCTCCGATATCGCGGAACTCTGGCGCCGCGGAAGCGTCATCGGATCCTGGTTACTCGATCTCACCGCCATGGCATTGGTTGAAAATCCGACCCTCTCAAATTTCACCGGCTCCGTGGAAGATTCCGGCGAAGGCCGGTGGACCATCAATTCGGCCATCGAAGAGGCCGTCGCCGTGGAAGTACTGGCCTCGGCGCTTTTTACACGCTTCCGATCTCGCAAAGAACACACCTTTGCTGAAAAGGTGCTCTCCGCTATGCGTTCCAAATTCGGCGGTCACGTGGAGCGGGCGTCCGGCGGCTGATACGCCGTCATTCCAACTCGGGTCCAGAGGGCGTGATCCTGACGCGCATGACGTGCGTAGCTAAAACGCGCTGGCCTAAGAACGAGATCTCGACAACCTCGCCATGCTGAGTCGCCTCGCGTTGGTATTGGTCGAAAACGAAGTTCCCGAGCGAGTAGAAAATCCGCCCGCCGCGGTAATCCTCTTCCGGCTGGACAACATGCGGATGATGTCCGATCACGAGCGTTGCGCCCGCATCGATCGCCGCATGCGCAAACGCAACTTGCGCCTTGGATGGCTTCAGCATGTACTCGATGCCATTGTGCATCGAGACAATCACCACGTCGGCGCGCTTGCGGAGCGCCGTCACATCGCGGCATACCGCGGCAATATCCGTTAAGGCGATGCGCGTATCGATGTCATGCCAATTTCCGTTTTGCTGATCGAAGGTGTAGCCCAAGAAACCGAATCGCACGCCATGCCTCACAAGCACGACCCCTTGATGCGTGAGCGCTTCCGACTCGCTGCTGCCGAGCGGCGCGATGCCATGCGAGCGCAGCCAGGCGACCGTAAATTCCACGCCATGCGGTCCGCAATCGCGCGAGTGATTGTTTGCAGTGGAAGCTAGCGAGACACCCGCAAGTTTGAGGCCGGCGATCGTTTCAGGCGCAGCGTGAAAGATCAGACCGCCTTCGTAGTAAGGGCCGCGATCGGAAAATGGCGATTCGAGATTGACGAAAGTGATGTCCGCAGCCGCCGTCAGCGGCGCGATTTTGTGAAACGGTAATGCGGGGTCGTGAGCAGCCAGAATCTGTCTGCGCACAGCCCGTGCGAACATCACGTCGCCGGCGAATAGCAGCCGGTTGTACGCAGGCTCGGGTGGTCCCTGCTTACGTATTTTGGCGGGCGGAGCCGTACAAGAGGCGCAACAGACGAGTACGAGAAAGCAGAGCGCTCGACGCACTACAACTTGGACGCAGCGGCCTTGTCGAGAAACCAGATCGCTTTATCTGAGCCTCGGGTTGCGATTTGGCAGGGAAACTGGAACGGATCTTCCGGCCCTTTCAAGACGTTGTAAACCGGTTCGGCTTTGTCCTCGCCGCCCACCTGCAACACCGTATTGCGTGCTGCCAAAAGAACGCCGGGCAGAAGCGTCACGCGATGGCTATGCAGCTTTTCAACCCAGACTGCTGCGGCAATTCCCGTTCGATTCGCAATCAGCGGCTCTCCCGGAAACAGGCTGGCCGTATGGGCATCCGGCCCGATGCCACGATGCAGAAGATCGAAGACCGGCAACTCGTGCTCGTTCAACTCAAAATGCTGTTTGATCTCTGCAATGTATTGGATGGCCGCTTCCTCAGGCACTAGCTCACCGTGAATCCGATGCACGTTGTGATGAGGAATCTGTGCCGGAATCAATAGGGTCTCGGTGGCCAGCTTAAAGTTGCTTTGGTTGTCGCTGGGCGGAACACAACGTTCATCCACCCAGAAAAAATCAACTTTCGACCAATCGAACCCGGACTTCGCCAATCGCGCAAACAGCAGCTTGGGCGTGTTGCCGCCCGAGATTGCCACGCTCACTCGGGGGCGGGATTTTAGCTCCTCGGCGAGCGACTGCAAAATATAAGCCGCGCATCCATCCGCTGATTCTTCCGCAGTCATGGCGATTTTCACCTGCGGCGCTTCGTTGCTGCTCATTGAAGCAACTCCTGAGCACGGGCGAACGCCGAATTAAAAGCCGGGTCAGGACCCAGCACCGAAAGCTCTTCGTTCATCAAAGTGTAAAGGCCGGACTCATTAAACGTGTAACTGCGCTGCCGTCCATTGGTACTCTGCAGGCTCATGCAGTCGCAGCTGGTGCGCTCGAAATCGATCTGCTCCGAATCCGAGCGCAGCGTAATCCGATGCAAGCCGTGACCATAGCCTTGTGCTTTGACGAACGAAACATTGGCTCGATGCGGAGCCGATAGCCACCCAGCGGCATAGAGGGACGAGGCGTTCGGCCGGTCCTCCGTATAGGCGATTTCAATCGTATGGAAATTTTGCAGCTTATTTTCTCGAGTCGGGTTATCGAAGATCTGCGCGATCGGCTCTCGCCACGCAGTCAGGCGCGTCCATTCGAGGTCCCCAACAATGCGTTCATGCCCCCGTAGTCTCGTAATCAAACTGAAAGCTGTCGTGGCATCTTCCCCGGCTGTGTCAATGATGACCTTGGTCGAAAGATCGGTCACCGCCTGTAGACCGGCTTTCTGATCGCGTGTCGCGTAGGGGCTAAGCGCCGCTTTGTGGCGGCACCAGAAGATAACCGGCAGATCCGCCGCCGTGAGACCGACGAGCGTGGGGCCGACATTCGGCCAGTTCTCCGGACGGGCCGTAATCTCGATCTGTTCGCAGCAGATCTGTTGCGCCTTGCCGAACGGCTTCCAACACTGCGCCAGTACGCGAGCCTCAAGCCCTTTCTCGGCCTTATCGGAAACCGCCAACACAATGCCCCGGCTCGGATGCTCGCGCATCAGCTCCGAAATGGTTTGAGAGGCCGAGAAGCCGCCATCCGGATCGTCCGTCGCGATGATCAGCGTCATCGCGCAGGCCCGGAGCACAGTGGGTTTGCCAAGCTGCTTCTCTTCCTGTCCGAGCGAGGTCCAGAGTTTTCCCAAGCCCTTTAGGATCTGTTCGGGGTGCGCCGGAAAGATGACCGCGCTACTCATGGGATCCTCCAAACGTGGCCTTGCCGGGCAAGCATTTCATCGGAAGCTTTCGGTCCCCAGGAACCGGCCGGATAGTTCGGAAAATCGAACGTCGTATGGGCCCACACATCCAGAATCGGCTGAACAATCTGCCAACTCGCATCCACCATATCTTGACGTGTATAGAGCGTGGGATCGCCGGCCATCGCATCCAGTAATAAAGTTTCGTAAGCGGTAGGAGAGCGCTCACCGAAGCTCGATCCATAGTTGAAATCCATCGAGACCGGACGCACGCGCATACCAGTGCCGGGACTCTTCGATAGAAACCGCAAGGAGATTCCTTCTTCCGGTTGAATGCGAAGCACCAACAGATTAGGACGCACCTCTCTTAGGCCGGCCTTGGTCTCCTGTTGAAACAGGCCCAGCGGCGGAGCGCCAAACTGAATAGCGATATCGGTCACGCGCTTCGGCAAACGCTTGCCCGTCCGGATGTAGATCGGCACGCCGGCCCATCTCCAGTTATCGACAAAAAAGGTAACTGCCGCGTAGGTATCGGTCTGCGCATGCGGGTCTACGCTCGGTTCTTCGCGAAAACCGGGTACGGTGCTGGCCGCCAACCACAGCGGCGCCATATTGCCCGGCAACAGCGTACTTCGAAACGTCCTCGAGCTTCATCACTCGGACGGCCCGCAGCAACTTCGCTCGCTCGTCGCGAACGTTGGTCGCATCGAAAATGGTTGGCGGTTCCATCATCACCGTCGCCATCACTTGGCTCAGGTGGTTCTGGATCATGTCGCGCAAGGCGCCTGCTTCCTGGTAATACCCGCCGCGGCCTTCCACGCCGATGGATTCAGCCGCCGTGATCTGGATGTGATCGACATAGCGGCGGTTCCAAAGCGGCTCGAAGATTCCGTTGCCAAACCGGAACGCCAGGATGTTCTGAACAGTCTCTTTTCCGAGATAGTGATCGATCCGGTAGATCTCCGATTCATCGAAGACCTTGTGAATCTCTTCGTTCAGCTTGCGCGCGCTGGCCAGGTCGTGGCCGAATGGTTTCTCGATAATTACGCGACGCCAGCCGTTCCCATGATTCAGCCCGTGCTCGCCCAGCGCAAGAATCGCTTCCGCGTAGTAGCTAGGCTGAGTAGACAAATAAAAGATGACGTTGCCTGCGGTTTGATGGCTCTTTTCTATCTCATCCAGCTTGTCGCGAATGGTGTCGTACGATGCCGGATTGTTCAGATCGCCCGGCACGTAGAAGAGCGATTGAGCGAATGAGTTCCAGACGTCCTCATCAAAGGGCGCTTCTTCCAGGAATTTTGAAACCGATTCTTTCATCCTGGCCCGGAATTCATCATCGGACATGGCCGTTCGCGAGCTGCCGATGACGGCGAAGCTCGAGGAGATGCGGCGCTCGTAAAACAAGCGGTAGAGAGAGGGCAGAAGCTTTCGCTTGGAAAGATCGCCGCTGGCGCCGAAGATGACAATCGCGCAGGGAGGAACACGCCGGCTGAAACGTAGCGGGTCCTGGAGAGGATTGACGTTGACCTCAGGAGGGGCTGGCTGGACGACGACGCTCATGATCTGATTTGATGATAAGGCCGGGAGGATGTGTTACGGGAAATATGGCGTTGTTGGTCGCTGTCCTGAACGACTTGATGTTTACCGTGAAAATTCAGGACGCTGCAAAGCGTGCCGGCCTGCAGCCGGTCTTCGTCAAATCGCAGGTAGACGCGCTCGCGCAAGCAAAGCAAAAGCCCGCCGTCATTATCCTGGATCTGAATTATTCAGCAGCCGAGCCATTGGACACAATCGCAAAGTTAAAAGCAGATGACGAAACATGTAAAATCAGCCTGCTGGGATATGTTTCGCACGTGCAGAGCGATCTGATACAGGCAGCGCGTGAAAAGGGTTGCGACGTGGTGATTGCCCGCTCGGCATTTTCACAAAATTTACCGGCGCTATTGAGCCGCTACGCGGAAGAGGAGATCTTATGACCGTGAATCGAACAAGAATGAATTGGCGCGGAGGTGTCGGGTTAGCCCTCGCAATCACTACTGCAACCTGCGCGCTAGCGGCCAGCCCGGTTCGCACTGAATCCGGCATGGTCGAAGGCAGCAGCAGCGCAGATGCCAAAATTCGGATCTTCAAAGGGATTCCGTTTGCGGCCCCGCCGGTCGGAAGTCTCCGTTGGCAGCCGCCGCAGCCCGCTGCCTCCTGGACGGGAGTTCGCAAAGCGACCGAGTTCGGGGCGCGCTGCATGCAGGGACGCATATTCCAGGACATGGTGTTCCGCGATGCTGGTCCCAGCGAAGATTGCCTGTACCTAAACGTTTGGACGCCGGCGACATCGGCCAATGCGCATCTGCCTGTGATGGTGTGGATCTTTGGCGGCGGCTTTCAGGCCGGCAGTCCTTCCGAGCCGCGGCAGGATGGCGAAACCCTCGCGCACAACGGCGTCGTGGTGGTGAGTGTTGATTACCGCCTGGGCATTTTTGGTTTCTTCTCACATCCGGAGCTTACGAAAGAATCGCCGCACCACGCATCGGGCAATTATGGCCTGCTGGATCAAGCCGCCGGTCTCGAATGGGTACACAAGAACATTGCGGCATTCGGGGGCGATCCGGATAACGTCACGATCTTCGGCGAGTCCGCCGGATCCATGTCCGTCAGCGCTCAAATGGCTTCGCCGCTTTCGAAAGGTTTGATCCGGCGCGCCATCGGCGAAAGCGGCGCGGTATTCATGTTGACTCCTCCCGCGCCCTCGCTGGCGGTAACGGAACAGGAAGGCGCCCGCTTCGGCGAATCCATTGGAGCGGCGACACTAGCGGCCTTACGAGCCAAACCCGCCGACGAACTCTTGCAAGCCGCTTTGAAGGATAGAAGCTTTCGTTTTTGGCCGAACGTAGACGGCTACTTTTTTCCTGAGGCTCCTTCCGCAATTTATGCTGCAGGTAAACAGGCCCATGTTCCACTGCTCGCTGGGTGGAACTCCGATGAGCAGCCCTACGCGGGATTTCTAGGCAAAGCGCCGCCGACTCCCGAGGCCTATGCCGCTAAGGTGCGGGCGCAGTATGGAAATCACGCCGATGAGATTCTGAAACTCTATCCAGGAAACAGCGAGCTAGAGGTGAAGGACTCCGCGCGCGATCTGGCCAGCGATCAATTTATCGTCTATTCCACTTGGAAATGGCTGGACATGCAACTCGCGACCGGAGAATCGCCCGTCTACCGCTATCACTTCGAGCAAGCTCCGCCGGCGCCGCCAGATAAACCGAGCCGCGGCGCGTATCATTCTGCCGATATCGAATACGTGTTCGAAACCCTCGATTCGAAAAGTCTTCCTTGGACCGCCGACGACCGCAAACTTTCCGCCATGATGTCTTCTTACTGGACGAATTTTGCCAAGAGCGGGAATCCGAATGGTGTAGGGCTGCCGGAATGGCCGGATTACCGTAGCGCCGGGAAGTACGAGGTCATGCATCTCCACCTAGGAACCTCAGCGCCAATGGCGAAGCCCGATACGCTTCGATCCCGATACGAGTTGCTGGATCGCATCGCCCAGGAGCGGGAGAACACCCGCACGAGCGCTGCGGCGAAACCCTAAGCGATTTAAGGGATTGTTCGCCCGCGGCTTATGCGCGCAGGTCGTCGATGAACTTGTGAAGCCGATCGAGACCGCGCTCAAGCTCGTGCATGGAAGTGGCGTAGGAGATACGGACGTGCTGGGTGGTTCCGAAGGCCTCGCCGGGGACAACGGCGACGTGAGCCTTCGCCAGTAGCTCGCTTGAAAATTCGAGCGCGTTCTTCACGCGACCCCCGCGGTAAGCGACGCTGATGTTCGGATAGGCATAGAAGGCGCCCTTCGGCGTAGCGATTGAGACGCCGGGGATTTGGCGCAGGCGGTTCGACGACGAAGTCACGACGGCGGCGATATTCAGCGAGCATCTCGGGGACGGAATCCTGCGGGCCGCACATCGCTTCCACTGCGGCTTTTTGAGCGATTGAGGTGGGATTCGAGGTGCTGTGACTTTGCAGCTTCATCATGGCGCCGATGATGGGCGCGGGAGCGAGCGCGAAACCGATTCGCCAGCCAGTCATGGCATAGGTCTTCGAAAGCGACCCGGCGACCACGACCGTTTCTTTGGCGCCGGGCGCGGCCGCGATGGAGAACGGCTCGCCATCGTAGACGAAGTGGCAGTAGCACTCGTCGGTCATCAAAAAGATTTCGCGCTTCGAGGTCAGCTCGAAGATGCGGCGGAACTCTTCCTTTGAAAGTACCGAGCCGCTGGGATTACTGGGTGAATTGATGATGACCAGCTTGGTGCGAGGAGTGATGTGGCGCTCGATCATGGCGGCGGTCACTTCGAAACCGGCGGTCTGATCGGTATCGACGAACACGCAAACGCCGCCGGCATAATTGACCACGTCTTTGTAGGTGACCCAATACGGCACGGGAATGATGACCTCATCGCCCGGATTAATCAGGGCCTGGATGAGATTGAAGATGGCATGCTTGCCGCCGACGGTCACCATGCATTCAGCGGGCGAATAGTTAGTGCCGAAATCGAGACGGTGGCGTTGGCAGATGGCTTCGCGCAACTCCGGCGTACCGCCCGCATTGGTGTACTTGGTGAAGTTCGCCGCGATGGCGTCGACGGCGGCCTGCTTGATGTTGGCGGGCGTAGGGAAATCCGGCTCGCCGGCTCCGAAATCGACTACATCGGCGCCTTCGCGGCGGAGGCGGTCGGCATCGGCGGAAACCTTCAGAGTGGAGGACACGCTGATGGTGGATATACGTTCGGCGATTTCAGCGATGGCTTGCATAAACTTCTAATTTACCGTTTCGGTGGAAATTTCGCGCGGAGGCGGAGCGGCCACGCTCTCGGGTACGAAGCTGGTGACGTCGCCGCCGAGGGTGATGATCTCTTTAATCATGCCGCGAGCTGATGAATGAGTACTCTTCGCGCGCCATCAAAAAGATGGTTTCCGTTTCGGGACGCATACGGCGGTTGATGAGCGCCATTTGCAGCTCAGTCTCATAATCGGAGATGGCGCGGATGCCGCGGAGAATGGCGTTGGCGTTGCGGCGCGCGGCATAATCGACCAGCAGCCCATGGAACGAATCCACCTCCAGGTTATCCACGCCGGCAGCGGCTTCCCGGATCATTTCAAGCGCGTTCTTCGATGTTGAATAGCGGCTGCTTTTCCGAATTATGAAGAATGGCCACGATCAAACGGTCGAACAAACGGCTGCCGCGCGTTATGAGGTCGAGATGGCCATTCGTCAACGGATCGAAAGAACCGGGATAAATGGCCACAAGGCGGCGTTCGGGCATGAGGAGAGGAAATTTGAGTGTATCGGAACGAAGCTGCTCGTAAGCTGGAGTTGAAGTGAATCTGGAAAGTGTTTTGAACTCCGGCGACCCCGGAATTTTCGAGGCGCGGACACATGCGCGGGGACCTGAAGGCGCGCTGCCGCTCACGGCAGACATGCTACTGGAACAACCTTCGGGAAATCTATTCGGGCTAACGCAGAATGCGGGGATGGGATGGGCGGCGGAGGCGCTGGGCGGGAGGCAAATCCTGATCTTGAGCACGCACGGCGGGGTGCGGGCGCCCGATGGCACGCCGATTGCGCTGGGTTATCACACGGGGCATTGGGAGGTGGGATTGCTGGTGGCCGAAGCGGCGCGCGAGTTGAAGGCGCAACGCGCGATTCCGTTTGCAGGGCGCGTGCACCGATCCCTGCGACGGCCGAACGCAGGGGACGCCGGGGATGTTCGATTCCCTGCCCTATCGGAACGACGCGGCGATTGTGTTCCGCCGCTTGATTCGTTCGTTGCCCACTAGAAGCGGAGTCATCGGTATTGCCACCTGCGATAAGGGCCTGCCGGCGATGATGATGGCGCTGGCGGGTTCGCGCGACCTGCCGTGCGCGTTAATTCCCGGGGGCGTGACGCTGATGCCGGAGCATGGCGAAGACGCGGGCAAAGTGCAGACCATTGGGGCGCGCTTCGCCCATCACAAAATTTCGCTCGAGGAAGCGGCGCTGGCAGGTTGCCGGGCTTGCGCATCACCGGGCGGCGGCTGTCAATTTCTGGGAACGGCGGCGACGTCGCAAGTGGTTGGCGAGGCGCTGGGATTGACGCTGCCGCATTCAGCGCTGGCTCCGTCAGGGGAACCGGTGTGGCTGGATATGGGGCGTCGGACGGCGCGCGCGATTCTCAGACTGCACGAATCGGGATTGCGGGGACGCGACATCGTCACGCCCTCGGCCATTGAGAATGCGATGATTCTGCACGCCGCGTTCGGTGGATCCACAAACCTGTTGTTGCATATTCCGGCGATTGCGCATGCGGCTGGCCTGCCGCGGCCAAGCGTTGCCGATTGGAATCGCGTCAACCGCAGCGTTCCGCGCATCGTCGACGCGCTGCCGAATGGACCGCGCAATCATCCCACGGTTCAGGTATTTTTGGCTGGCGGCGTTCCCGAAGCGATGCTGCATTTGCGGCGCGCCGGCGTTCTGAATACGAAGGCGCTGACCGTGTCCGGTGAGACGCTCGATTCCATGCTGGATTGGTGGGAAGGATCGGAGCGGAGAGTGCGGTTTCGCGCGCGGCTGGCTGAATTGGACGGCATCGATGCCGATGATGTGATCTGTTCGCCAGAGGTGGCGCGAAGCCGCGGGTTGACCTCCACGGTTTGTTTTCCGCATGGGAATCTCGCGCCGGAGGGCTCCGTTGTGAAGAGCACGTCTATCGATCCGTCAGTTGTGGATGCGGATGGCGTTTACCGGCTGCGCGGACCGGCCAAGGTTTTTGTGACAGAACACGATGCGATCACCGCGATCAAGAACCAGGCGATTCAGGAAGGCGACGTCCTGGTGCTGATCTGCCGTGGGCCCATTGGGGCTGGCATGGAGGAGATCTATCAGATCACGGCCGCATTGAAGCATCTGCCGTTCGGGAAGTACGTTGCAGTCATCACGGATGCAAGGTTCAGCGGTGTTTCAACCGGCGCGTGCATTGGGCACGTGTCGCCGGAAGCGCTGGCGGGGGGACCTGTGGGGAAGCTGCGCGACGGCGACGTCATTGAAATCGTAATCGATCGCAACAAGCTAGAAGGGCAAGTCAATTTTGTGGGGGAAGGAAATGAAATTTTCGACCGCGAAGAAGGCCACAAGCGTTTGCTGAATCGAGCGCCGCGGAACGAACCTGCGTTCCGATCCGAATTTACCGGAAGATACGCGGCTGTGGGCAGCTTTGCAGCAGGCGAGCGGAGGTATTTGGGGCGGCTGTGTCTATGATGCGGACGGGATCATCGGAAGGATAAACGGCTAGAGCTAACGCGTTCTGACCTGGCAGTTGTTCCTGGGCCGCTTTAATTCATCAGCGGCGGGTACGGACTCCAGGTTCCGTCAGCTTTACGGCGCTCTTCCTCTTCTTTCTTTTGACGCTCTTTGTCCTGGGCGGATTTGCCGCCTTTAAAATAAAGATGCACCGTCACGTCATGCGTCGATGCATCGGCGGTGTAGTCGGACTGGGTGTTGGAGAGATTATCGAAGAGGCCCTGTTCCTGCACGCGCTTCAGAAAGAAATCGGGATAGTCGGGATTGAACGGTTTTCCTGCTTTTTCGCCCCACAGCTTGGCGATTACCGGTTCGCTGGTCATGTCCAGCCCTTGAATATCCAGTCGCTGGAAATTGTAAACAGCCCCGGGAACAACGTTATACGTAACGTTTACCAGATGCTTCGCATCATCCGGTTCAGTTTCCGTATGAACGCTGGCATCGAGAAGCCCCTTGCGCTTCATGCGATGAGTTAAGTCCAGCCGGAAGTTGTCGACCTGCTCGCCGTTGAAGGTCTGGCCCGGCTTAAAAGGGATGCTCGAACGGATTTCATCTTGATCCATGCCACTGCCATGAAATCGAATAGCGCCGAACTTGAATACCGGTCCGTCGCTTATGTTGACTTTGACGATGACGCCGAGATTGGTTTTGGCGGGCTCTACCTGGACATTCGGGAAGGTCACGGCGGCATAACCTTTGGCGGCGTACAAGGGCCTGATGGTGCCTTCGAGGATCAGTTTGAGGCGCGTGTCGGAAAGAGGAACTCCAATCGCCACCTGATTGACGGCTCGCAAAATCGTGCCGGTATCGACCGCCTGATTCCCGGTAACTTCCACCTGCGAGATGGTCGGCGCAGGCGTGTCGGCGGCGAAGACCACAGCTAATTCTTTCGGATCGTCATTCGAAATCGTCGCCCTCACCTTGAGCGACGGATTGGTCTTAGCGACAAATTCCTGAACTGCTTCGGTGTAGCGGTGGAGCACGCCTTGCGTGCCGGGAATGCGATCCGAGTATAGATCGATGTGATCGCGAAGATACTGGCGCAGGGCATCGGAAGGGACGCCGAGCCGTTCGAAACGCATGGGGAAGATTTGCTCATTTTCGGTGACTTGAAAAGTGAGGTCGTAAGCGGGCGCAGGGCCGCCGGAGGCACGGTACTCGTCCGCAGTGTTGGTAAACAACTCGGTGGCCTCGAGCCTCTTGCGCGCTTGCTCGATCAGCGGGCCAGAGACGCGCTGGCCGATTTTGAGGCCTGACTCCTTGACGATGTCCTCAGCCGAATAGAGATGATTTCCCTTGATGGAAACGGAGTGAAGCGTTCCGGGCGGCGGCTCTCGCTTAGCCGCTGGTTTGGGCGCGGTCTCTTGTTCAGGGGACGCGGCGACACCGAGAAATGCGCAAGAACACAGGAGCGCCGCGCAAGACATCCAACGCATACTTCTAATTCAATGATACGCGGCAAGTGCATGACCCGTGGAGAGCGAGGCAGTGGACGAAGGGACGCTGCGAAATATTTATCGCAAAGCGCTGGAGCGATACTCGAAGGCGCAAGGTTCTCCGGAGTGGACAGAGGCATCGCTCAAGAGCATGGATGAGTTGACACATCTTACCGCCGGGCGCGCAGCCTCACGAGAAGCGGCGCTCGAAACATTGCTGCTGGGAAACGATGAGGAGATCGCGGTTCGGCTTGGGGCTGAGCTCGTGACGATCAATCCGGTTGCTCATCGCCAAAAGGCATTTCGACGGGTGTTGGAACTACAGAAAGCACCTTCGCTCGACGCGCTCTTTGCGATCCGGGAGGCGTTGAGTGAATTGCCTGGGAATCCGCGAGGGGTGGAAGCAATTCAGAAGCAGCTACAGACATTTGTGACGCTGACCCCCCAGAAGGCATGGAAAAGTGAAGGCCTCGAAAAGAAATGCCTGGAGCGCTATGAAACTTTGGAGGCGAACAAAAGTGTAGTGAAGCTGCGTGAAAAGTTGGCCAAGAACAAGCACAATCCTGCCGATGTTGCGAAGATTGCGGCTGAACTGCTGGGCGAGTTGGAACCCTGGGTGCAATTGGCAATGACGGGCCAGGTTTATGCGCGCTATCTTGATCCCTCCGACCTGATTGTTTCCGAAGACTCGATGTTGCTGCGAAAACATGAATTCGTAGAACTCGGGCCTGCTGTGAAAAAGAACAGCTTTTGGAGTGCGTCCCTGTTCAATCCTTCAAGCGAAGGCGAAGGCAGCTTTTTTGTTGGAGGACTAGCCGAATTCAGCCTCGCGGCCGGTAATGCAAGGGCAAGCGGCAATCATCTTGGAGGTCCGAACGGGGAGGCGATCAGCGCGGCTCTTTTGGGAAGTATTCGCGCGACCGACTGGCGGCCTCTCACCGCACCGGCGTTGCAGGCCTTTGCCGCGCGTGTAAGGCTGGCGCGCGAATGGGTTGTGGAATCTGCCGTCTCTCCGCCCATGCGAATTGATCTGGAACAGCAATCGCTGGGTCTGTTGTCGTTGACGCGGCGGGCGAAGCTGATCGATGGAATTGTGAATCGGGACTGGCTGGGTATCTGGGAGTCCATCAGCTTGACCGATTTGTATTTTCTGGGGGATTCGCTGCTGGATCACTCGTCGGCGCAACTCTGGAAAAGCCCGTCCTTAATGGCGATGAAGCGTGCGGCGGGGAGCTCCGGACATATTGATGGTTTGGGACAGGTTGCTCCGCACCTCAGTGGATGCATGGAGCCTCGGCTCAGGCGTTATGAACCTTACGAGGAGTATCAGCGCTATTTTCATCCGGATCGGATTGCGGAACGTGTAGCGGAATTAAAAGTCTACCTGGCATGGGTAGCGGATTCACAAGCTTGGCCGCCGCAAGCGATAGGGGCAGTCGCGCCCTCCGCCGCGGATGCGGTACTGAGTAAGCTGCACCTTGGAGACAGCCGGGATTGGGGCTCCGCGCTCGAGGCCTATCGGGGGCTCAAGGTGGACACCCTGGAGTTCCTGCTCAGCAAACAATGAGATCTTTGGCCGGAAAGGTGGTTCGCGTTTTATGCTGCTTTGCCGCAGGCCGGTTTGCCTGCGGACAAGGAGTGACGTTCAAGCAAAGCGTGCGGCTGGTGGAGGTTTACGCGACAGTTTTCGACCACAGCGGCCGTGCGGTGGATGGGCTCACGAAGGACCAGTTTGAAATCCGGGACGATGGAAAACCCCAGCCGATTCGCGTGTTCGAATCCACCACCGGAGGCCTGTCCTGCGCTCTGTTACTAGACACCACGGGAAGCATGCGAGACACCTTGCCTGCCCTACGGAACGCGGCCCGGGGATTGATCGACGCGTTGCGCCCAAATGATTCGGCGGGAATTTATACATTCACGGAGCAGATCACTGAGTTGCAGGAGATGACTACCGACAAGGCTGCGGCGAAAAGATCGCTGATGCGATTGCGAGCTGCCGGGCGAACGGCCCTGTTCGATGCGGTGAGCCAGCTGTCCCTTCAACTGGAGAAACGGCCGGGCAAAAAGGCCATCATTGTTCTAACGGACGGCGGTGATAACGCGAGCGTTTTAAATCGCCAAGCGGCTGCGCAGCGAGCCCGCAAGGCTGGAGTGCCAGTATTCGCAGTCGCCGAAGGCGAGGCGCTGCGGGATGAGGGCGCCGCGAAGCTGCTGCGCGACCTTGCCGAGGGGACCGGCGGTCACATGTACAAGGCGAAGCACGCCAAAGACGTGGAAACCATTTTTCTAGACATTTCGCGGGATTTGCAGAATGCCTATTTGCTGGCGTTCCCGGCTCCGGCGGAAGCAGACGCCACGCCCTGGCACGAACTGCAAATTCTGGTAAAAGATACGGCCAAGCCCATGCGGGTGAGAGCAAGGACGGGATATTCGCCCGAGTGAGATGAAGGACCCGGTTTGTCTCTCTTCAGAAGCTGGAAACCACTGATAAATAAGGCCGCGATGCTACACTTGAGACGAAAATGGCTTACGATGTAGTGGTCATTGGCAGTGGTCCGGGCGGGTATTCGGCCGCTGTCCGGGCGGGTCAATACGGCCTCAAAACGGCACTGATTGAAAGGCAGCCGCGACTGGGCGGGACGTGTCTGCTGGTCGGTTGTATTCCCACCAAAGCTCTGCTGCATACGGCCGACGTTTGGGATGAGTTCAAGAACCCGGAAGCGCAGGGCATCCAGTGCAAGGATCCGCAATTGAACTACCCGCGCGTGCTGGACCGCAAGAACAAGATCGTTACGAAGCATTCCAAGGGCATCGAGTTTCTGATGCGCAAGAACAAGGTGGACGTCATCAAGGGGAATGCGCGTCTGCTAGGCGGGGGCCGAATCGAGGTGAAAGGCGATCAAGGGGCGCAGACCGTAGAAGCGAAGAACATTATTCTGGCGACCGGCTCAGAAGCCAGGATGCTGCCGGGATTGCAGCCGGACGCGAACCTGATCCTCACGAACATCGAGATCCTTGACATGCAAGCCGTGCCTAAGACAATCGGGATCATTGGCGCGGGCGCGGTCGGGGTTGAATTTGCCTCGATCTTCAATCGATTTGGGTCGAAGGTGACGCTGCTGGAAATGCTGCCACGGTTGGTTCCCGTTGAGGACGAGGAGATCTCCAAGGAACTGGAGAAGCACTTCAAGAAGACCGGAATCCGCTGCGAGACAGGCGCGAAGGCGGAAAACATTCGGAAGAATGCGAACAGCGTCAGTTTGAGCGCCACGCTGGCGAATAGCAACAAAGAAGAAATGGAATTCGAAAAGCTGCTGGTCGCGGTGGGACGCAAGCCGAATACGGAAAATGTGGGACTGGAGAACACGAAAGCACAATTGGATCGTGGTTTCGTAAAGGTGGACGCACAGCAGCGCACCGGCGAGCCGGGTCTGTATGCGATCGGAGACATCGTGGCTGGGACGCCGCAACTAGCTCACGTCGCGACGGCGGAGGGCATGGTGGCGGTGGGGAACATCGCCGGTAAACCGGTGCGACCGATCAATCGCAATCGCATTCCGGGGGCGACCTATACGGACCCGGGAATCGGCAGCGTGGGGCTGACGGAGGCGCAAGCGCGGGCGCAAGGCTTCAAGGTGAAGGTGGGGAAGTTTCCGTTTGCGGGCAACAGCAAAGCCACGATTCTGGATAAACACGAAGGGTTTGTCAAGGTAATCGCCGAGGAAAGTTTCGGAGAAATTCTGGGCGTACACATCATCGGCCCGGAAGCCTTCGAGCTGATTGCGGAAGCGGTGACGGCCATGGAAGCAGAGGCGACCGTGGAGAGCATGATGTCCACCATCCACGCGCACCCCACGATTTACGAAGCGATCGGCGAGGCGTTCAACAACGTCTACGGATTGGCGATCAATATTTAGCCGGGAAAGCCGAATAGATGAGACCGCTGGAAGTGCTCGATCTTGGACGGATGCGCTACGCCGATGCCCTGGATGCGCAGCAGCGGCTGGTGGAACAGCGCAAGCGCGGCGACGGATGCGACACTTTGCTGTTTGTCGAGCATCCGCATGTCGTGACGATCGGCCGCAACGGGAAAGAGCAGCACTTATTGGCGAGTGAAGAGATCCTGGCGCGCGCCGGAATTGAGTTTTACGAGAGCGACCGCGGCGGCGACGTGACGTATCATGGTCCGGGTCAGATCGTGGGCTACCCGATACTCGATTTACGAGGATGGAAGCGCGATGTGCATGCGTATTTCAGCGGGGTAGAGCAGAGCTTGATCGATGCGCTGGCTGTTTTCGGGATCGATGCCGAACGCATTGCGCAACATGGCTATGAAGGCGTTTGGGTGAATGGCGCGAAGATCGCGGCGATCGGGATACATATCAGCCGCTGGATCACTTCACATGGGTTTGCTTTGAATTTCGAGACCGATTTGCGCTATTTCCAATACATTGTTCCGTGTGGTTTGACGAAGCCAGTTTGCTCGCTTCGTAGCCTAGGCTGCCAGGCAAGCCGTGAAGAGATTACGCGTGCTATCGCCACCTGCTTCGCGAACGTTTTTGATTACGAATTGGCGATGGCAAGCGCAGAATTGCAGGAGATCTGATGACTGACGTAGTAATGCCCCAAATGGGCGAAAGCATTGTCGAAGGAACGTTGACGCGCTGGCTCAAGAAGCCCGGAGACAAAGTCGAGCGTGACGAGCCGTTATTCGAAATATCAACCGATAAGGTGGACACGGAAATTCCTTCGCCTGTAGAAGGTGTGTTGAGCGAAGTTTTGGTCCAGGAAGGGACCACGGTTGCCATCAATGCGATCGTGGCTCGTATCGGCGATGGCGCTTCGCCCGCGCCAGCAGCGGCGCCAAGCCAGCAGGAAGCGAAGCCCTCTGTGTCGACGCCGCCCAGCGTGAATGTGGGCCCGTCGGCGGCAGCGCCGGAAGCTCGTACAACCGCGCCATCCGCCCCGCCACCTGCGCCGCAACAGGTTCCGGCGCCAGCGCCGCCTCCCGCCTCACCGCAGGCCGATGGCGAGGAAGATCAGGGACCCCTATCGCCATTAGTTCGCAAGATGGCGCGGCAGTACAACATCGATCTTTCGCAGGTAAAAGGAACTGGCGCAGGCGGGCGGATCACCAAGCAGGATGTCGAGACGTACATGTCTTCTCAGGCAGCGCGAACGTATGCCGCACCGGCGCCTCCGCCGCAGCCGGTAGCCACTTCGGCGGGTCCGTATCCGGTAGAGCCAGCGGCCCAGACGGCGCCTTCCAAGGAGCAGCCGGCCGCCCCTGCGCCACCGTCCTTGCCCTTGGCGGAATCCGCGAAAAACCGAATCGAGCCCATGAGCGTGATGCGGCAAAAGATCGCCGAGCACATGGTGATGAGCAAGAGAACGTCCGCGCACGTGACCACCGTCCATCGCGTGGACATGACGAAAATTGCCAAGCTTCGCGATAAGTCGAAGGCAGAGTTTCAGGGCCGTAACGGGTTCTCGTTGACGTTCTTGCCTTTCGTAACGGCGGCAGCAGCGGAAGCTCTGCGGGCATTCCCGATCTTCAATGCATCTATCGACGGAAAGAACATCGTCTATCACCGCGACATCAACATCGGGATCGCGGTTGCGCTCGAGGGCGGATTGATCGTGCCGGTCATTCGGAATGCCGATGAAAGGAACGTGGCGGGGTTGCAGCGCGCCATCGTGGACTTGGCTACACGCGCGCGTTCCAGACAACTGAAGCCCGATGAAGTGCAGGGTGGCACGTTCTCGATCACGAACTTCGGCAGCTTCGGAAGCATCTTCGCCACGCCCGTGATCAATCAACCGCAAGTGGCGATCCTGGGGGTTGGAGCAGTCGAAAAAGTGCCTGCTGTGGTGGAAGGCGATGCGATTGCGATACGGTCCCAGGCGCACCTGGCTTTGACCTTCGACCATCGGCTAGTGGACGGCGCGGTAGCGGATCAATTCTGTCAAAAGGTGAAGTCGATTTTGGAGAACTGGTCCGCCAACATACTCTAGGCAAATAACACTCCGGCAAAGTGGAATGGCATCTGAATTGCTGAAAAGTCGGGCATTTCTGCCATTGTTGCGGTACACCACCTACAGAGGTGTGTTACCTAGTAATTTCCCTTGACGAAACGTTAATGTCGGTTTAATATTCGGTCTGGGTACCGCTCGAAATTAGCCGGTATATCCAGGAAAGAGGTCCGCGAATGACCTTCCAGGTCGGCGAAAAGGTAGTTTATCCGAATCACGGCGTGGGAACGATCGAGAACATAAGCTCCCGCGCCTTCGGAACCCAGCAGGAGCGGTTCTACCTGCTTCGCCTCTCCCCGAATAGTATGACCGTGATGGTGCCGTTTTCCCATGTTGGAGATGTGGGGCTGCGCAAACTCACCAAGTGCAGCGAGATCAATCGCGTATTGAATTACCTTTCGGCCGGACGCGCTTGCTGCGCCCAGGATTGGAAAGACCGCTTCAAAGAAAACTCTGACAGAATGAAAGGCGGCACTCTGCTGGAGATTGCGGAGGTTTTCAAGGCGCTGCTGATGATTCAGCTGGGAAAGCCGTTGTCTTTCCGCGAGAAGAAGATGCTGGAGCGCGCGCGCAGCATGCTGGTACTGGAAACTTCGATTGCCAAATCGTTGGGAGAATTGGAAGCTGTGGCGCTCATCGGGCGAGCGCTAGCAAAGTGCGGCTTGCCCATGCCGGCTGCGCTATAGCAGCGCACGACGAAATCGCTATACTGAGAGTGCCCCGCTCATCTGGCGCTATCGTCTAAGGGTTAGGACGGAGCCCTCTCAAGGCTCAAATAGGGGTTCGATTCCCCTTAGCGCTACCAAATCTCCATCAGTTGCTCACGGCTAAACTTCGAGAATGTGCCTTCTAAATGGCACTTCACTTCAACGCTTGTGGTGCCAAGGATCCGCTATGGGCTGGAATGTAGGTCATTGCAGCACTTGCCGATGGCAGCCGCAACTCCTTGCCGAGTAGCTAAGAAGGAGGAAACGAAGATTAACATCACGAGCCTCGCTTCTAGTTGAGAGCGCCAGTTCCTCCTTTTCAAATCACTTACTTCAAAATCAACGAGCCGACGGCCGTGGTTGTGCCTGTAAAGACCACCGATGCTCAGTTGAGAGCGTTAATCTTGTTCTTCCAAAAAAAGGTCAAGGCACACCAGTTCAAGGATTTGCACATAAATGGACCGACGGATGTCAGTTTCGGACAAAGAGGTTATCGGGCAGGAATGCTGCTTATTTACCGTGGCGCGAAATGTGCTGCTGAGTCATATGCCAAGGTGGTCCGTGTGGCGATGATCAGCACCAAGTGCACTTTATCAGTGGGGGCTTCTGGATCACGGGACGTTTAATCCTGACGCGGACTATGGTTCCATCATATTGCAGGACGGAACGGTGGAGAAGGTATTGGGTAACCAATGAACCGGTTGCTTTCTGCGGAATGATTTCTTTGGCCGCGATGTTCTACGCGGTTGGGTTTCGCGTCGTGACCGCTTCCCGAGGGCGCAAGGTCCATCTGAAGGGCCGCAGCAAACCGGAAGGGTCGGCGGGCTTACGGCTGTACATACAATTCGCAACATGCTCTTTCCGGTCTTCACGGCGCAGAAAGTCATTGCCGCACAGCAAACTTCCCGGATGTACGTGACGGTTCAGCAGTCGGCGAGCGGCGGTCCTGAGTGGGTGAAAATACTCCTCTCATCTTTGGCCGGCGTGATAGTTGGTCTGGCAATAGAATTTCTAAAGCCCGTTTTCGAAAGAAGGCGCACAAGGGCAACTGTCGCGAGACATCTAGGGCTTGAGCTTCTCCAAGCCCTTATGCTCTGGAAATAGCCATCGATTGCCTAGGACGATCTTCAACGGACGCGGGCGGACCGGAGTCGTTGACTACCGTTGCCATAGCGGCAGTCCTAACCACAGGCCACGCGCGGTTGGACAACTTCATTGCCGGAAAGATCGACATAATGAGTGAAATTGACGAGGACGGAAAACTGCTTCTATTCTATCAGCGACTCGCACTGTTACCCCAACTTTTTGAGAAGTCGGAAACAAGAACATCCATCGATTTAGCGGTCGAGGGCGCCGAGATTGGCCAGTCCTATGTGGTTGAACACAATTTGATGGAACGGTTTGCCAACAATCGCACCTTGAGGCTCTACAAGGATTTAGCAGAAAAACGCGGCGTTTC
The DNA here is from genome assembly GCA_963795445.1 of uncultured Acidobacteriaceae bacterium. Classification (GTDB taxonomy): domain Bacteria; phylum Acidobacteriota; class Terriglobia; order Bryobacterales; family Bryobacteraceae; genus Bog-105. Next base: position 54,195 of record CAWCHX010000023.1, read on the forward strand.
TTGGGGCGTCGATCCGCTAAAAACAGACTAGAATGTCATCGAAACAGGAAGGTTGTCTGACCTAGCACGCCGACAGGCGATGCAGGGCGAGCGCCTAAACCCGAAAGAGCCGATGCATGATAGTGCTTGTACCGGATTAAAGATATCCGACTCCCTTGGCGAATTCCCCAGCAGCTTCTCTCGACAAATTAGTGGGTTTAGGGGTGCGGGCGCTTGGGGGTTTCGGGTATTGGGGTGAAGCGCCCGCGTGTTACGGGGATGTATCTGTAAAACGCCACGTCGCCAACGAAAGTTACGGCAGCGCTTTTTTTATTTCGACAGAATTCTACTAGTCGAACATTCCCTCAAACAAAGGCGAACTGAGATAGCGTTCGCCGGCATCGGGAAGGACGACGACAATTGTTTTGCCCGCCATCTCCGGTTCTTGCGCCACGCGTACTGCCGCCGCGGCAGCCGCGCCGCAGGAGATGCCGCTTAGAAGCCCTTCCTCATTGGCCAGGCGGCGAGCCATCTCAATAGACTCCTCGTTGGTGACCTGCACGACCCGATCGACTATCGAAAGATCGAGAGTGTCGGGAATAAACCCGGCGCCAATTCCCTGGATCTTATGCGGCCCTGCTTTCACCTCTTGTTTGTTCAACGTCTGGGCAATCACCGCACTCGTTGCCGGCTCTACGGCGATTGAGATCAAGGGATGCTTCTTCTCGTGCTTCACGTAGCGGGACACGCCGGTAATGGTTCCGCCAGTGCCAACACCGGCCACCAGAACGTCCACAACTCCGCCGGTGTCGTCCCAGATCTCGGGGCCGGTGGTCTGGAAATGAATACGCGGGTTGGCCGGGTTCTCAAACTGTTGAGGAATGAAGTAGCGGTCCGGATCGGAAGCGCGCAGTCCCTCCGCCTTGAACATTGCTTCGCTCATGCCCTTGGAGCCGTCGGTGAGCACCAGTTTGGCGCCGAGCACTTTGAGCACCTTGCGGCGCTCCATGCTCATGGTGTCGGGCATCATCAGCGTCACGGGATAACCTCGCGCGGCGCCGACAAAGGCCAGAGCAATGCCGGTATTCCCGCTGGTGGCCTCTACGATTTCCATGCCCGGCTTCAGCACGCCACGCTCTTCGGCGTCCCACACCATTGCGGCGCCAATGCGGCACTTGACCGAAAAAGAGGGATTGCGGCCCTCGATCTTGGCGAGCACTGTCGCCTTGGCGCCGTTTAGCACTCGATTCAATTTCACGAGCGGAGTGCGCCCGATACTGAATGAATTGTCCTGATAGATCAACAGAGCCCTTTCAGATTTCCCAATTGGGAACGTATTGCGTGTGTTTCTCTTGCCAGGCGCGGGCCATTTCGGCAAAGGTGGTCTGATCCAGCACATCCGAGACGGCGCTGTCGATGCGGCGCCAGATGTCGGAGAAAGGATCGTCACTGTTAGAGCGGGAGATCCCTTTCACGTTCTCGACCGCTCGCAGCACCTCGCCCACGGTAATGGAATCCGGTGGCCGAGCAAGCAAGTATCCGCCTTCAGCCCCGCGCCGTGAATCGACAAAGCCGTTTTGCTTCAGACCGGCAAGGATGAGCTCCAGAAATTTCTGCGGGATTTTCTGGCGCTTGGCAATATCGGCGATCTTTACTGGTGGCATGACCGAGATCGCCTGGCGCGAAGCGAGATGCTGCGAAGCGAGATCGAAAACAGCCTTGAGCGCATATTCGCTCTTGACCGATATGTTCATCCCTTTTCCACTACGATTCTAATCCCTGGAGGCGATTTGAGTTCGCGTATACCATGGGATTTGTCGAGACAGCTTTTTGGAACGGATGGCATACGGGGTGTAGCCGGCGAGCCGCCATTGGATGCCAAGACCGCTCATGCCCTGGGGGTGGCACTGGGCACGTGGGCGCAGCAGACCTCGGCGTTCCAAGTTAGCGACAGCCCGGCCGAAGTTTTGATCGGAATGGATACGCGGGAGAGCGGGCCCTGGCTGGCGGAGCAAGTGGCGGGCGGGCTTGGCGCGCACGGGTGTTGCGGCAAGATTCGCGGGCGTGATCACGACCCCAGGCGTCGCTTATCTGACGCGCACAGGGCCGTTCGTGGCCGGAGTCATGATCTCGGCTTCACACAATCCTTACTACGACAACGGTCTCAAAATCATCAGTCATTCCGGTTACAAGCTTGCGGATGAAGTGGAATTGCAGCTCGAGCATTTGATTACGGAGTGGCTGCAAAGAAGTGAGGAACCGGCGCCAAAGGCTCTAAGGGTGGATCGCAATCTGGATAATCATTACACCAACTACCTGGCCAACACTGTTACCGGGGCGTTTCCGCTTCGCCTGGTAATCGATTGCGCGAATGGTTCCGCTACCGAAGTGGCGCCTCCTCTGTTTGAGCGGCTTGGCGCGAGAGTGGAGTGGATCTGCGCTTCGCCGGATGGACGCAACATAAACCTGAATTGCGGCTCCTTGCATCTCGAAGGTCTGCAGCAACGGGTTGTAGACAGCGGCGCGGACTTAGGTATTGCGTTCGATGGCGATGCCGATCGGGCGTTGTTCGTGGCTTCGAGCGGCAAGTTCGTCAATGGCGATGACGTGCTCTTTCTGACCGGCTCCACGCTGAAGCGCGCGGGGAAGCTGGTGGGCAATGTTGTGGTGGCGACGGTGATGTCGAATCTTGGATTGGAGAAGGCGTTTGAGAACTACGGGATTCAGATGCTGCGTATGCCCGTTGGCGATAAATACGTTTTGGAAGAGATGCTAAAGCGCGGCGCTGTGCTGGGCGGTGAGCAATCGGGGCACGTGATCTTTTCGGAGTATGCAACAACAGGCGACGGGTTGCTGACGGCGCTGCGGGTGCTCGAGATAGTGCGCGATTCGGGCGAATCCCTCGACAAATTGACCGAGGAGGTGAAGACATTCCCGCAAAAGCTGGTCAATGTGCGCGTGAAGCATAAGCGGCCACTGGATGAGCTCGCATCGGTTCAGAGTGAAATTCAGGCGGCGGAGCGAGAATTCGGGGACCGTGGGCGCGTACTGGTGCGGTTCTCGGGGACGGAACCGTTGGCTCGCGTGATGATCGAAGCGGAGACGCAGGAAGAAGTGGATAAATGGACCGACCGGATCGCGGATGCCATTCGCGCAGAATTGGGTTCGGCTGGATAGGCGAAGCCGCGTGCTATATTCGAAGCTCCCTCCCCGCTGCAGTCCTGCAGTTCAGGACATCAGCACATGCAAAGCGTAGCCCGGCTCATCAAGAACAAGAAAGTTTCGCGCGACATACTGAGCGATGACGATCTGGCGCGCGCGGTGTGGCCGGCGGCGGTTGGCAAGAAGATCGCGGCGCACACTTCGCGGCTGAGATTGGTGCGTTCGACCCTGGTGGTTGAAGTCGAGGACGCCATCTGGCAGAGGCAGCTGCATTTCCTAAGCAGACAAATTCTGGGCCGGCTGAGCAAGCTGACAGGCAGCGATCAAATCAAAGATATCGAGTTTCGTATCGGCGTTCCGCGGCGGCAGCCGCAACGCGCCGACCGCGACTGCAATCGAGGACGAAGCAGAGCAGATTCAAGACCCTGTGCTAAAGAAGTTATATCGACTCTCGCGCAGGAAGGCCACCGGTTGAATTTATCAGATGAAGAGGTCCGCTACGTCGCCGATTTGGCGAATTTGCGGCTGTCCGACGAAGAAGTGCATCGAATGTCTCACGATCTGGGGCAGATCCTCACTCATATCGAACAACTCAATGAGCTGGATACGACCAGCGTGGAACCGATGGCGCAGGTCTTGTACGACGCGGACGAGACTGCCACGCTGCGGGAAGATGTTCCACACACGCCGCTAAGCAACCACGACGCGCTTGCCAATGCGCCGGCGAGTGGTGCTGGGTACTTCAAAGTGCCGAAGGTGATCGAGCGATGAGCGCCGCGGAGGTTGACGTAGCTTCTCTGACCGTTTCGGCGATTCGTGAAGGTCTGCTGAACAAGAAATTTTCGGCGACGGAACTGGCCCAAGCCGCGCTTTCTTTCGCCGAAAAAGAGAATGCAGCGACGAATGCTTATCTGACCTTTTCTCCGGAGCGCGCGTTAAAGGCCGCCGCGAAGGTGGATGAGGAGATCGCGAAACACGGTTACCTGGGAGCGCTGGCGGGCGTGCCGCTGGCCGTTAAGGACGTGATTGTGACGAAAGGTCTTCGCACGACGTGCGGCTCGCGCATTCTGGAGCGCTACATTCCGCCGTACGATGCCACCGCCGTGGCTCGCCTGGAAGACGAAGGAGCGGTGCCGATCGGCAAGACGAATTGCGATGAGTTTGCGATGGGTTCATCGAACGAGAACTCCGCCTTCGGGCCGGTGCGCAATCCCAAAGCGCTCGATCGCGTTCCCGGAGGCTCGAGCGGTGGCTCGGCGGCGGCGGTTGCGCAAGGCACGGCGGTGGTGGCGATTGGATCGGATACGGGCGGATCGATCCGCCAGCCAGCAAGCTTCTGCGGGGTAGTTGGCGTGACGCCGACCTATGGCCGCGTATCGCGCTATGGCTTGGTGGCGTTCGCCAGCTCGCTCGATCACATTGGCCCGTTCGCGCGCAACGTAGAAGATGCGGCTACGGTACTGCGGGTAATGGCGGGGCGAGACGATCTCGATTCGACATCGGCATTCGCGCCGGTGGACGATTATCACGCGCTCATGAAGCACCCGGTCGACGGCGTAAAACTGGGATTGCCCAAAGAATACTTCGAGGGCCTGAGCTCAGAGACGGGCAATGTCGTGGCGAGTGCAATCAAGCAGCTGGAAAGGCAGGGCTGCAGCGTTCGCGAGATTAGTTTGCCGCACACGAAGTATGCTTTATCGTGCTACTACATCATCGCGACGGCGGAGGCGAGTTCGAATCTGGCCCGCTATGACGGCGTTCGCTACTCGAGCCGTACGGAAGGCGAGACGCTGTCAGAGATGTACCGGAACACGCGCGGCTGCGGCTTCGGCGCGGAGGTCAAGCGGCGTATCATGCTGGGAACTTACGTGCTGAGCGCGGGCTACTACGACGCTTACTACCGCAAAGCGCAACAAGTACGCGCCCTGATTGCGCGGGATTTCAGCCAGGCCTTCGAGCAAGTGGACGCGATTCTGGCGCCGGTATCGCCCTTTCCGGCGTTCAAAATCGGCGAGAAGGTAGACGATCCCCTCGCTATGTACCTTTCGGACGTGTACACGTTGACGGGCGATCTGTCGGGCGTCCCCTGCATGAGCGTTCCATGCGGGGCGTCGGCCGAAGGGCTGCCCATCGGTCTGCAAATCTTCGCTAAGCACTTCGACGAAGCGACCATGTTTCGCATCGCTTACAACTACGAGCGATCCACTCAACGCTAAGGTTCATCCCAATCGCGCAGCGAGGTGTTTCCCGGTTAGCGACTTGCTCGCTTTCAGCAGCCCCCGCGGCGCTCCCTCAAACACAACGTTGCCGCCTTCGGCGCCTGCGCCCGGCCCCATGTCGATGATCCAATCGGCGCGCGCGACGACATCCAGGTTGTGCTCAATCACGATCAAAGTGGTTCCATTGTCGACCATCGCGTCGAGGAGCGCGACCAGGTTCGCCACGTCGGCCATGTGCAGACCGGTCGTCGGCTCGTCGAGAACCACGATTTGCGAAGGGTTCTCAAGCTCACCCGCCAGTTTCAAGCGTTGACGTTCGCCGCCCGACAGCGTGTTGAGTCTTTGCCCGAGCGCCATGTAACCGAGTCCCACGTCATTCAGTGCCTTCAGCGTCGCGAGAATCGGTTTCTCCGTAAAGTAAGACAACGCATCCTCGACGGAGAGGCTCAACACTTCATTGATATTCTTCCCTCGAAGTGTCAGCGCAAGAACCGCATCCGTGAAACAGCGTCCCTCACACGTTTCACAGCGAACCGCGACGGGATCGAGGTGTTGCAAATCCGTGTAGATGACACCCAGACCTTCGCATGCGGGGCATGCTCCCTTGGAGTTCGCGCTGAAGAGTGCTGGCTGAACTTTGTTAGCCGCCGCAAACGCTCTCCGAATTGCGTCTGCCATTCCGGAGTAAGTGGCCAGGTTCGATCGTCGCGATCCCGCAGCCAACGATTGATCGACCAAGAGGGCATCCGGGTAACGTTTGGGAAGACAGCCGTGAATCAGCGAGCTTTTCCCGCTGCCAGCGACGCCGGTCACCACGGTAAGAACGCCTTTGGGAATCTTCACGGTGACGTTGCAGAGATTATTGAGTGTCGCGTTCTCGACGAGAAGATGTCCTTTCCCCGCGCGCGGTTTCTCTTTCAGCGCCAGATGCTTCGAAAGGTGTTTCCCCGTCAGTGTGTCACTCTTTTCGAGTTCTTTGAACGGACCTTCGAACACAACCGTGCCGCCAGCCCTTCCGGCGCGTGGCCCCATGTCGACGATGTGATCGGCAATCGCCATCACTTCAGGCTCGTGTTCCACGACGAGAACTGTGTTTCCGGCATCGCGAAGCTTAGTCAGTATCTTATTGAGTCTTTGCGTGTCGTGCGGGTGCAAACCGACCGTCGGCTCATCGAAGATGTAGAGCGTCTCCGTCAGGCTCGACGACAGATGGCGCACGATCTTGATCCGTTGCGATTCTCCACCGGACAGTGTCGCGGTCTCCCGGCTCAAACTCAGATAACCAAGTCCGATCTCGATCAGACGATCGAGCCTTTCTGAAACACGATCCAGCAGCGGAGCGACATTCGGAGCGCGAAGCGAATGAATGAATTCAGCGAGCTCGTTCACTTGCATCGCTGAGCATTCCGCGATGTTTTTTCCGTCAATGCGGCAGGCGCGCGCGGCCTCCGACAAACGCGTTCCGCCGCACGCGGCGCACGGTCCCTGCGTCACAATCTTCTCAAACGCCTCACGAAGATGCGCCGGCATCGTCTGTGCGTCTTTGCTCAGGTAGAGGCGCTTGAATTTCGGAATCAGGCCGTCATAACCCGAGCTGAATTTTTGCCCTTGCTTGTTGACCTTGACCTTCGTGTCGTCGCGGTGTAGAAAGTCGCGCCACTCCTCTTTCGTATACTTCTTGAGCGGCTTTTTGACGTCGAAGAATCCGGACTTGACGAACGTGTGCAGATTGTAACCACCTACGTTGAACGTCGGAAAACGGACTGGTCCTTCTTCAAGGGATTTGGTCTTATCCACCAGTGCATCGATATCAATCTGAGAGCCGCGACCGAGTCCTTCGCACTCAGGACACATGCCGGTGGGATCGTTGAATGAAAGCGCCAGGGCGTGCGGAACCGTGGGCTTCCCTAGACGAGAAAACAAGACGCGCAGCAACGTATAGATGTCGGTCGCCGTTCCCAATGTCGAGCGCGGATTCCCGCCCATGCGTTGCTGATCGACAATAATTGCCGTCGAGAGATTCGCCAGAACGTCGACGTCAGGTTGACCATAGCGCGGCAGAAAATTCTGCACGAACGCCGGGAACGTCTCATTGAGCAGACGCTGGGATTCGGCGGCGATCGTGTCAAACACTAGCGACGATTTCCCCGAACCCGAGACGCCGGTGAAAACGGTGATTTTCCGTCGAGGAATATCGACGGAGATGTTCTTGAGGTTGTTCTCGCGGGCGCCGCGCACTTCGATGTTGCCGAACGGAGAACCCATCAAGCTAGCCGGCGCGCTTGCTGCTCGCTCTTTCACGGCTTCAGGGGCGCCTTCGACGGCCAGTTGGGGGTCTCAACGCCGAACTGCTTGGCGTACTCCGCGTTCAGTCGCTGCCAACCGCCGAACTTCATCGCCTCGCCGCCAACGATGCGGCCGATAGGAGTTCCGCCCAAAAGCCGATCCAGAACATCGAAAGCAATGTGCCACCCGGCAGCACCCATTGAGATGAAGCGGCGATCGATGTTGTGCCACAGCGTCAGGCGCGTGCCGCCACCAACGGCTTCGAGTTCCCACCGCATATCGTTGTACTCAAGCACCTTGGGAGCCTCGGCTCGCGTGACTCTTGTTTCGGTAACCCGCGACGTTCCCGCCCAGGTGAGATTCACGGTGCCTCCAACCGTACCCAGGGTCCCATCGCTGTCAAAGGGCGCCCATTCGCGCAGATGCGCCGGGTCGGTCAGTGCCTGCCAGACTTTTTCCGGCGAGTGGCGCAGTTCTCTGACGAGGATGAGCGTCCACTTCTCTCCGTCCTTTCGTACCTGTGCCCCGCTGGCGGAACCCGGTGCGTACTGCTCGCGCTCAGCCATCTCTTCTCCTTATCGTGAATAGCGTGCCAGCTGGACGAGCTGAATGAGGTTGCCGCAGGTGTCGTTCAGCATCGCAATCGTCGAGGCGGTCACGTCGGTGGGCGGCATCGTGAATTCGCCGCCGCGGGCCTTGATTTGCTCGTAATCGCCCTTGACGTCGTCGGTGAAGAACATGGCCGCGGGCTGGCTCTGCTGAAAGATCGCCTGCTGATACGCTTTGGCCGCGGGGTTGTTGTTCAGCGCCAGCTGCAGCTCAGTGCCGTCCGGCTCCTCGGGCGACGCGACGGTTAGCCAGCGAAACGGGCCCTGGCGGAAATCGGCCTTCTTGGCAAAGCCCAGTACCTCCGTATAGAAGCGCAGGGCCTTGTCCTGGTCGTCCACGTATACGCTGGTCATTTTGATTTTCATTTCGTTTCTCCTTTTGTCACGTTCGCGGTTTGGGCCGCGTCGTCTTCTCCTTGTCCTTCTTTTTCGTGGGTGTTGATGAGCGCACAGGGCGTTTGGCGCCCGTTGTGCGCGGTTCGAATTGATCCATGCGGTCGAGGTGGCGTTCGAGAGCATCTACGTGAGCGGACCAGAACCGGCGGAACGGAGCCAGCCAGTCATCCACCTCCTGAAGCGGTTTAGGCCTCAGCCGGTAAAGGCGGCGCTGTGCGTCCACAGTGGATTCTACGAAACCGGCCTCGCGCAGCACTCGCAGGTGCTTTGACACCGTCGGCTGCGGCATACCAAGCTGACGCTCGATCTCTCCAACCGACTGTTGTGACGAAACCAGGAGGCTCAATATCGCGCGGCGGTTCGGCTCCGCAATAATCTCGAACACAGACTCCACCCTTTCTATATACTCCATCTGGCATATGCTCGTCAAGGTATATAGCGATGAAAATATTTTAGCTGAAGGGCCGGTTGAAATCGAAAAACGCGCGTTAAGCTCTGGATTCGTACTTCTCAGCGCGATAAATGTGCCGCCGATGGACACCGAGCGCAACGGTTATTTTCTACACATTCTTAACGCCTGCGGATGCGGAACAGCCGGTCTAATGCATGGATTTCATTTCCGAGATAAGAACATTCTTGAAATCGGCGGTCTCATCGAACGATCCGATTCCGATCTTTCCCGCTCGCAAACTCTGGTCTACCGCGGAGATTGCAGGGACGGCATGTCCATCGACCAGAACATGGACGGAACCGGTTCCAGAATCGTAGAGAAGTCGAACGTGGTACCAGCGATTCGCGGCTGCAAATGCCGCCGGTCCATCTTCGGTGCTGATGCGCACGCGCTCCCCGCCGTAAACGTGAAAGACTCCGTTGTGAACCGGCTGCTTGGTAGCGGTGTCGGTAGAGAGATGCGCGTAATCGAAATGCGCGGCATCGCGATAAGCGTAGACGATGATGAGCGATCGTTTCAATGGCCTTACGTCAGCTTCGACGCTCGTCATCTTGAAATCGGGAGCGTCGGCGAGCGCGAACTGAATGGGACGCCGCGGACCTGGTAGCGGGCCTCGCGGTGTCACGAGATGCAGGACAGTGGCGCCGCCCTCCTGGTCGATTTTCCAATCAGCAGGATTCGGGACCGTCCAGGTGTACCCGAATACCGCGAGAGTATCAGCTGCCGCAAGGACAGATACAGTCAGGAGCAGAGCCGCCAGAATCCTCATGTTGCCATGCTAGCGGGTGAACGGATCGTCTGAACGGCAGGAGGGTGGGTTCGGCTAATCGAAACCTTCCCTTACGGGATAGTCCACGATGATGGCCCGGCCGTCGGTGAGCGCTTTGATCGAATGGCGAACACCACTTGGTACGATCGCCACCAACCCCGCTCGGATGACCTGCGCCAGTCCATCGATGGTCACCTCGAGTTCGCCCTCGATCACCTCATAAACTTCTTCCTGCGGATGAAAGTGCTCATGAATGGAGGCGGAACGCTTGAAATCGTAATGCGCGAACGTGAGGCTGGGCGAGTGGAAATAGCGGCCATACCAGCCGGGCAAGCGTTCAATCACAGGAAGGCTGCCGATATCCACAAAAGGCATAATGAGCTCCTGGTGGCAATACTCCCACAGCCCAGCTTCGCACGGTAAGATAGCTTCGGGGCGGACATTCGAAATGCGGCGATTTTTTGTTCTTGCAGTTCTCTCGCTGGTAGCGATAATTGCTTTCGCGGACGAACCTCACGCCACGCTCGCGCTGGGCTCGCCCGCCCCCGATTTCGCGCTTCCCGGTATCGACGGAAAGACTCATAAGCTTGGCGATTATTCAAAGAGCAAAGTGCTGGTGGTGGTCTTCACATGCAACCACTGTCCGACCGCCCAGCTATACGAAGGACGCATTAAAAAATTGGCGGAGGACTACCACAACAAAGGCGTCGCGCTGGTCGCGATTCAGCCAAACAATCCGAACGCCATTCGCTTGGATGAACTCGGATACACGGACGTCAGCGACAGTCTCCCCGAGATGAAAATCCGCGCCGCGTACCGCCATTTCAACTTTCCCTATCTCTACGATGGCGATACGCAATCGGTATCGCTCGCATACGGCCCCAAGGCCACTCCGCACGTCTTTATCTTCGACCAAGAACGAAAGCTTCGCTACGAAGGACACGTGGATAACAATCAGCGCGAGTCCCTCGCAACGTCCCCAGACGCCCGCAATGCGATCGATGCTTTATTGGCGGACAAGCCCGTGCCGGTCGACCATACGCGCGTCTTCGGATGCTCCACGAAATGGATATCGAAGGAGGCCAGCCGTCTGGAGGGGTTGAAGAAAATCGAAGCCGAACCGGTGACGGTGAGTCTAGCTTCGGCTGACGACCTGAAGAAGCTGCGCAATGAGGCTAGCGGGAAAGTGATCCTGGTGAATTTCTGGGCGACCTGGTGCGGACCTTGCGTGCATGAGTTCCCCGATTTCGAGACTACTTACCGCATGTATCGCCTGCGCGATTTCGACCTGGTCACGGTCTCCGCCAATATGCCCGACGAGGAGCCGGGAGTTATTAAGATGTTGCAGAGGCAGCATGCCTCCAGCCGTAATCTTCTGTTCGGATCCACCGATACCGATGCCATGCAGGCGGCATTCGATCCCAAGTGGGAAGCGGGCGTACCATACACAGCCATAATTTCGCCGGACGGCAAGATGCTGTATCGGGAACAGGGCGAGGTGGACATCCTCAAGCTGCGGCGAATCATCCTGGGCAACCTGCCCGATCCCGATTACATCGGCCACCGCGCTTATTGGGCGACCAGATAAACATTTTGGGGGCGAGCATGATCAACGGCATACATGCGATGATCTTCAGCAAAGATGCTGAGGGGGTGCGAGCGTTTTTTCGCGATGTGCTGGAGTTTCGCTCGGTGGATGCCGGCGAAGGGTGGTTGATTTTTGCCCTGCCTCCGGCGGAGCTCGGCGTTCACCCCGACGACGCCTCGGGGCATCACGAGCTGTACTTGATGTGCGACGATCTTGCTGGAACGGTTAAGAAACTAAAAGCCAAAGGCGTGGAATTCACGCAACCAATTACCGATGCGGGATTCGGCCTCATGGCGAGGATAAAACTGCCCGGCGGCGTCGAAATGGGGATCTATCAGCCCCGGCACGCGAGCCCGCTGCGCGATTAGGCGGAAACGGAGCGGGTGATCGGCGCTTTTAGAACCTTGCCGCTGCGAATGCAGGAGGTGCAGACGCGGAGGCGCTTGCCCGCGCCGTTCACCAGCGCATGCACAGTTTGCAGGTTCAGATTCCAGCGGCGCTTGCTGACATTGTGGGCGTGACTGATGCGATGCCCGAATTGCGGTCCACGACCGCAGATTTCACAAACTCTAGCCATAAGAAACACACGTAGACTCAACTCATTGCGAGCGGGTCAACTAATACTGTAGCAAAGTCCGCCGCCTGCTGGCTCATTTCGAGAGATAGGCGATGGCTTTCTCGAGAACCTCATCGTGCCCAGCGCGAATACCGTTGATGCTGGGCGCGATGGAAACCGCAGGCTGCAAACCGAGCCGTTGTAGCTTACCTCCGTTCGCATGACGAACGTCCTGACCGGAATAGCTGATGGTGATACCGCCGGGAACGACAAAGTTGCTGACATCGCCATCGGCGCCAGCGCTGGGGGTGCCGATGAATTGGGTATTGTTCGCCGACTTCGAGGAACAGGCCGGTGTGCTCGGCTTGGCTAATCGTACGCTCATCGATGAGCATCACGGTCTTGCCTTTGTATTTCCACTTATCGGTGCGTTGGAAGTCTGCTAACCCAGAAGTACGAGGCGGTAGAACTCAGGAATTCGCCGCGCGCCACATCGGGAGTAAGGGCGAGCGGGCCGGTAACAATGGCCGTCGCAACATCCTTCTCACCGGTGAGCCGGGGTGCAATCGACCAGGCAGTGCCGCGCGGATATCCACGCATATCGAATCCACGCATATCGAAGATGATGGCCTTGGTATCGCGGAACTCGTCAAACATGCCGTCAACCTGTTCGGGCATCAAGCGATCTAGATCCGCATAGCCGATATCGCCGGGCAGCAGCCTGATGACGTCGCCGCTGCGCTGATTGCGGAGAGCCGTCGAATACGTGATGCTGCGCTTGAGACTCACTTCCCGGGTGCGGCCATCCTGACCACCTATGGTAAGCACGGCAATGGAGCCTTCGGGTCCATTCAGAATTCGCTGGATGACGCTGAAACCGAGGCGCTGCGGAGTTGAGGCAGCGATGTAAAGCTCTTCCCGATGGAACCGGTCAATAATGCTTTCGCCGTCCACCTTTGAAACGATGTCGCCAACCTGAATGCCGGCTTTCTTGGCCTCTTCGTCGAGAATCTCGGTGATTAGAGGCTTCTTCTCAATCAAGCGAAGGCGCAGACCGACGGGCGCTTTGCCGAAGTAATCGGAGAGTTCCTCGCTTTGAATCTGCGCATGTGAATCAGCCACATGCGTGACCATTTCGGCGATGGTGAGGTTGTACTCGCGAGCGTCTTTGGCGGCGATGAACTTAGGAAGAAAAGTGGTGAACACATCGTCCCAGTCTTCATCCATCAGGTCCCGATAGGCGAAGAAGTATCGGAAAACAGCCCAGATCTTGTAGGCAGCGAGAATGCGCAACTCGGGAGAGGGATAACGATTCTCGGCATAGTCGCGATCGGGTTGCGGCGCAGGAGAAAAGGGCAAGAGTTTGGCTTGCGGCGGCGCAAAAGGTTTCGCCAGAGCAGCCAGGGCTTGTGGAAGCGCGCTGTCATGCGATACCGTTTCGAAGTCCAGCGAAGGCACTGATTCGGAGAGGCGGACCACAGCCTCTATGCCCTGCCCCATCGCGATGGCGGCCGTTTCCACGCCTGAGACTTGGTAGTGCGCCGACTCGGTGAATACCGCCGCTTTGCCGTTTGCGAAAAGAGCAGAACCAACAGCAGGAAGCTCTGAATTCTCATTTAGGAAGAAAGCGATTTTGTGCTCGGCCGCGGCGGGAGTTCCGGGAATATGTACACCGGCCTCCGTATAAAAGGCGGAATGATAACCACCGAAGAGCATGCCAGATGTGGGCGGCAGGCCGTTGTGTATCCAGAGACGCTGGGCGGGAGCATCGATTGCGGAAGAAGTAAGAATGGCGCGGATATCGGAGCGATCGAGGAGAGCGGAGAGAAACTCGCCCGCGCGTAAATCGAAAACGATATTGTGAGCGGCGGTTATGGCCTTAGCCAACTCCTGCACCGCATCTTGATTCGGAGCGGCGATGTTCGATTGAGAAACAATGAGCCCGCCATCCGGCCTCTTCTCGATCTGCAGAGAAGCGGGCCCAGGCTGCGGCCGGTCGAGTCGCGTGTAGGTAGCCGGATCGTGCAGCGCATCCAACATGGATTGGATGGCGGCCCGGTATTCAGCGGCGTTGCCGGCTGAGCGGATCTTGGGCAGAGCGTCGACTAACGCCTGATCCCAATCGATGCGGCGATAGGCGAGATAGGGATGAAAGTACTTTACTGTGACCCACAACTTGCCGGTGGCGAGGAGGCGTTCCGTTTCGGCCGGCTGCGGTTGAGCCAAGAGCAGCGGACTGAGCAGTAATGCAGCGAGACCAGCCCGGAGCAAGAGCTTACTGGGTAGGCGGACCGACAACCAATTCATTGTCGACTTGCTTGACGCCCTTCACCTTCTTTGCCAATTTGGTCGCCTTCGACTTGCCTTTATCGTTATCGACCCGGCCTTTGATAGTGACGGCGCCGTTCTGAACCGTTACATCGAGCGCGCCGCCCTTTACATCGGGATCAGTGGCTAACCGCATGCGGACTTGATCGGAAATGCGGTCGTCCGGGTTCGTGGTTTTCTGAGCAAATCCCAGCGACGATGCCAGAAGCAGAACAGCAAGAGCAGCACGTTTCATTCAGGTGTATCTTCCGAGCCTATCATCGAACGCCAATCCACGGTATTCAGGAAAGACGGATCTTCGCGCCACTTCGGTTTCACTTTTATGAAGAGCGAGAGGAAGACCTTGCGGCGAAGCAGACGCTCCAATTCCTGCCTCGCGTCAGAACCGATTTTCTTAAGCATCTGCCCTTTGTTGCCGATCAAAATGATTTTCTGGCCCGGCCGCTCGACGTGAATGGTGGCAGCAATCCTGACCAGCGCCGGCTTCTCCTGCCATTCGTCGATGAGTACTGCAGTGGCATGCGGGACCTCCTCGCGGGCGGCGCGCAAGATCTGCTCGCGGATGATCTCGGCGGCCATGAAGCGGATCGGCTGGTCAGTCAAATAATCTTCGGGGAACAACGGCGCGCCTTCGGGCAGATTCTCTTTGATCAAATGCTTGAGAGCATCGAGACCGTCGCCCGCGCGCGCCGATACCGGGACAGCTTCGATGAAAGGAAACAGTTCCATGTACTGCTGGATCAAAGGCAGGAGCAGACGCTTGTCATCGACACGATCGATTTTGTTTAAGACCAGGAGCGCCTTTGCGGATTTGGCAAGGGCGCTGACAGCGTGCCGATCCTCTTCGCCAATTGGCTTGGTTGCGTCAGCAACATAGAGAATGAGATCGCGGCCGGCGAGCGCGCCGCGCACAGCATTCATCATGCGTTTATTGAACAGCGTGTCGGATTTATGAATGCCGGGGGAATCGATAAAGACGATTTGGGCGTCGGGAGTGGTTAGCACTCCCTGGATGGAAGTTCGGGTTGTTTGCGGCTGATGAGCGACGATCGAAAGTTTCTCGCCGACCAGCGCATTCAGCAGTGTCGACTTGCCCGCGTTTGGCCGGCCGGCGATAGAAACGGCGCCGGAGCGATGCGGACGCTCGCTCACGTATTCACACCGACGGGAGCGCGAGTCTCGACACGGGAGATGCGCACTTGATCGACGCGGCGTTCGTTACCGGCAAGCACTTCGACGCGAATACCGCCGCGCTCGACGGACTCTCCGACCTGCGGGACGTGGCCTAACCATTCCGTGACGAGGCCAGCGACGGTGGTCGATTCCGTATCGTATTCAGGCCGGAAATCCAGGAGATCCTGCAGACGGTCGAGATCGAGACTGCCGGGCGCAATGAAAACCTGATCGGATTCCTGGCGAACGTCGCGATCGGGTTCGTGCTCGTCGCGTATCTCGCCCAGGATCTCTTCCACTAGATCTTCCATGGTGGCGAGCCCCGGCGGTGTTGCCGTATTCATCCACAACTATGGCCATGTGGGAACCATCGTGCTGCATCTCGCGCAGCAGATCGGTGACCGGCTTGGTCTCAGGAACGAGAGGAATGGGTCGAATAAGATCCTTCAGCGGTTTGGCCTGCCGATCTTCCTCATCCAGCTCGAACATGTCGCGTACGTGCACGAAGCCGATGATGTTGTCGATAGTGTTGCGATAGACGGGAATACGCGAATACTGCTCGTGAATGGCGAGCTGGCGAAGATCTTCGAGCGAATTGTCGACGGAAATGGCGACGATGTTCGGCCGCGGCGTCATAACATCACGTACAGTCTTGTCGCCGAAAGCGACCACCGAGTGGATCAGCTTTCGATCTTGTTCCTCGAAGATGCCTTCTTCGGCGCCGGCAGTGATGAGCGCTTCAATGTGCTCGACTGAATCCGCGGCGGCGGCTTCGCCATGACTATCTTTGTCGAGATCGAGAAGCGATTGAAACATTTTCACCAGGGCGGCGAGAGGCGAGGCGCATTTGGCCAGAAGCTTGATAGCCGGCAATGCTTTGAGCATCCACATACCCTTCGTGCGGCGATAAAGGAACAGCGGCACGAAATAAGTGGAAAACAGCATGGCGAGAAAGGATAAGCCCATGGCCTCAAGTACGGTTTGCCAAGGCGGAACTCCGGGCTGCAGCAGCGCGCAAAGATAAAACAGGCCAAGAAGAAAGAGCGAGACATGTTTGACGAGCGAAAACGCCAGCGATCCATGTTCGGGTTCGAGACCGACTTTGTCTACTAAAGTGTCGCGGAAAAATTCGAGCGCAGGCACTTCGCGCCGGATGAGACGAAGCGATTCAAGATAGAGCAATTGAACGTAGGAGACAAAGGCCAGCAGGCATGTCAGGGCGACAGCGACGATGAGGCAGAGGGAGGTCATCGGATTCGCCGGCAGAGATGACGCTCTGGAGAGGAGCGTAGCGGGGAGGCCGAACTCCTCACGCCATTTGCGTTCGGCGCGCGCCATTTCGCCGGTATCGCTTTCATGATCCATGCCGGACAGATGCAGCACGCCATGCAGCATCAGAATGCGCATTTCATCCGCTCGAGAGTGACCGAATTCGCGCGCTTGCGTTTCGGCGCGTTCCGCCGAAATGGCGATGTCACCTAAATTGCCGTTGGTAGCGGCCAACGGGAAGGACAGAACGTCCGTCGGGTAGTCATGGCCAAGAAAGTTGTGGTTCAATTTGCGCAGCTCGTTATCGTTCGTTATGACACAGGTGAAAGCACGGCCACCGGCAACACGATCCGCGAGCAGGCTAACGAAATCTTTGAGCGCGCGCTTTTCTGCGCTCGTAAATTTGAGCTGTGCGGGAAGGGCTCGGAAGAGCAACGTACTGTCACTCTCTGACATAAGGCGCGCATTAAGCGAGTGAGGGGAACTCAGGAATTTCGACGCTTGTAGTTACTGGAGGCTCGGAGACGGGCTCGACGGGAGTATCGCTGCCCAGCTTGAGCGCGAGCTGGCGGCCCGCGCCAATCATTTCGTTGTAGCGATCGTAAGCTCTTACGATTCGTTGCACGAGTTGATGGCGCACCACGTCTTTTTCGTCGAAATTGACGAAGGCGATACCCTCGACACCCCTCAACACTTCGGCCGCGTTCAGCAGGCCGCTCTTCTTTCCGGGGGGAAGATCGATCTGCGTTTGATCGCCGGTGACAACCATCTTCGAGTTGAATCCCTGGCGAGTCAGGATCATCTTCATCTGCTCGAGCGTGGTGTTCTGAGCTTCGTCGAGAATGATAAAACAGTCGTTCAACGTGCGTCCGCGCATGAAACGCTATCGGAGCGATCTCGATGATATTGCGCTCGATCAGCTTTTCGACGCGATCCGTATCGACCATGTCGAACAAAGCATCGTATAGCGGCCGCAAATACGGATCGACTTTCTCCTGCAATGTACCGGGAAGAAAGCCGAGATGCTCGCCCGCTTCGACCGCCGGACGAGTGAGCACGATGCGGCTGACGCGTTTATTCAACAAGCGCCGCGACGGCCATGGCGACGGCGAGATAGGTCTTGCCGGTGCCGGCCGGTCCAATGCCGAAGGTGAGGTCGTGATTCTCAATGGCGTCGACATAACGGCGCTGGTTGACGGTTTTGGGCGCGAGGACTTTTTTGCCGAAAGCCCGCGATTTGCCGCTCTCGACAAGCCGGCGAAGCGAAACGTTCGGATCCGCCGTGACGACTCGCATGTAGCTGTTCAGGTCGCCATTGTTGAAGACGTGCCCTTCCTTGACAAGGCTCACGTAGTCTTCGAGGATACGTTCGGCGCGGCGCACCTGAGGCTCCTCGCCTTCGAGCTCGAGCGAATCGCCGTCCATCAGGCGGGTGCGCAAACTCAGTTCGGATTCGAGTAATCGTATGTTTTCGTCACGAGTGCCAAAGAGGGACTCGATGCCGCGAGAGATCTGAACGGAAGACTTCATCAAGAAGAGGAAACGAGTGAAATTGCTGGGACCGGAAATTAGAGCGGATATGTGGATGCTGATGTGATTGACCGTGGAATAGCTAGTGACGGGTGAACGTCTGTAGCGGGCCGTTTGAACCCACAGGCGCGGACGCCAGAAGCTCATTCGATTAAATTATAGCAGTTTTGGAACGGTTTATGCCCGGTTCGAGCAACCTGAGCGCGTCGCTGCGGCACACCTCGGGCGAGGCCTCAAAAGTCGTTTTTGGCGAGTTGCGAAAACGTAGTCACAAAAGTGCAAGAAAAATCTCAATATTTTTTTCTCCCATCACTTCAGTGGCTTAGCAGCTTTTTACCGTATTCGCGGACTCGCTCCGTGATCGTTTTCGGCATAGGCCGTGCTAGGTTCAAGTCGCTCGCGAGAAATCTTCGCGAGAGGGAATGAAGCCAGCAAGCCGGGACATGCTCCCGGCTATCGCATTTTTGGGAGGCTCACATGGGCGAATTGATCATGATGCCGTCGCGAAATACGAAGCACAGGCACCCGTCAGCGAAAAACAGAAGACGCCGGCGAACGTCGAGAATTCAAGCATCGACTTCTCCGTTTGGAAGCGAGCTCCTAAGGAGCGAACAGCGGCTTACTTTCCGACCTACTCGACAGTTTCGAAAGCGATGCAGACAGCGTTGCGCGGCTGGGTTCGCGAATGGTTTGCGGCCAACCCCGAAATTCTGCTGCGACCCCATACGGCCTACGCAATTCTCGTCTACCAATGCACGCATCCGTTCTCGGGCAAGCCGACGAACATGTTCACATACGACGTCCAGCAGACCGAAGCTCTCGACCGGGCCTTCGCGTCGGCCGCCAATAAATTGGGGCGCGAACTAAAGGCGCTCGATACTAAGCGCTTTGCCTGGTTTACTCGCGAATACTACTTCGCCTACCGCAGTAAAGAAGTTGTGAAATACGTGAAGAAAAATCGGCGCGCGATTTATAGGATGCTGAACATCGACACAATGCTGGTAAACAGTATTTTGAAGTTCGCGATAGTCAACATTCCGAAGCTGGGGTTGGACGAGTCAGTAGCCATCTTGCGGCGGGTTTTCAACGCTCAATTGCGCCGGTTCTCAACCGAATTCGATCTAGGCGGGCGCGTCGAGCAGTTGTTGCGGATCGCCACGAATGCGCTTGTTTCTAAGCTTCCGGCCGATAACGTAATTGCCATGCCACGTCCCACGGCGGACGCAGTCGAGATGCCCCTGGCGGCTTAACTTTTTTTGCGATGTGCTGACGTTGACAAGGAGCAGGCTGGTTACCTGCTCCTCTTTTTTCACGCAGCTAGAGTTTAACCGTAACGGTTTTGATTTCGGAGTACTGCTGCAAACCGTACTCGCCGAGTTCGCGGCCGATGCCGGATTGCTTGAATCCGCCGAAAGGCGCGGCTGCATCGAAGACATCGAAACAATTGACCCACACGGTACCCGCTCGAACATTGTTCGCTACATGATGAGCTTTGCTGATATCGCGGGTCCAAACGGCGGCCGCTAAACCATACATGGTCTTGTTAGCGCGGTCCACCAGGTCGTCCATGTCTTTGAACTTCAGAATGCTCATGACGGGACCGAAGATCTCTTCCTGCGCGATCTTCATCTCGTCCTTGACATCGGCGAACACGGTGGGAGCAACGAAGTAGCCTTTATCACCGACACGTTCGCCGCCGCACATCAGCTTTGCGCCTTCGCTTTTGCCCGATTGGACATAGCTCATGACCTTATCGAATTGGTCGTTGTCGACTTGCGGGCCCTGCTCTGTCTTCTTATCTAGCGGATTACCGACAGTGCGGCGCTTGGCGCGCTCGGTGCTGCGCTCGACGAACTCGTCGTAGACTTTTTCCTCCACAAACAGACGCGATCCGGCGCAGCAGCACTGCCCTTGATTGAAGAAGAGAGCGAAATGGGAGCCTTCGATGGCCTGATCCATGTCCGCATCGGCAAAGACGATGTTGGGACTCTTCCCGCCGAGCTCTAGCGTGACGCGCTTCAGGTTGGTTTCGGCGGCGGCTTTCATGATGAGATGGCCGACCTCAGTGGACCCGGTGAAGGCCACCTTATCGACGTCCATATGCCGCGCGATGGCTGCGCCCGCGGTGGGGCCGTATCCCGGAAGGATGTTGACCACGCCTTCCGGAAATCCCGCTTCCAGGATGAGTTCGCCTATACGAAGAGCGCTGAGAGGCGTCTGCTCAGCCACTTTGAGGATGACCGTGTTCCCGCAGGCGAGCGCTGGGCCAAGCTTCCAGGCTTGCATCAAGAGCGGGAAATTCCAGGGAATAATTTGCCCAACCACGCCGACCGGTTCGTGCCGGGTGTAGCAGAAGTAATCGCCGCCGATGGGAATTGTTCTTCCCTGAATTTTGTCCGACCAACCCGCGTAATAGCGATAACAAGCAATAGTCAGGGGCAGGTCGGCGGCTTTGGCGACATGGCGCGGTTTGCCATTATCCAGTGACTCGATCGTCGCCAGCTCGTCTGCGTTTTGTTCGATCAGGTCGGCCAGACGGTTGATGATCTTGCCACGCTCAGACGCAGACATTTTCCGCCAGGGCGCCTTCGAGTGGAACGCTCTGCGGGCGGCCTTCACGGCCAGATCGACATCGGCGGCGTCGGCTTCGGAGACCTTCGCTAGTACTTCGCCGGTCGCGGGATTGACCGTCTCGAATGTTTTGCCGGAGACGCTATCGACCCATTTGTTGTCGATCAGAATCTTGGTTTGCTTAATCGGTACCTGGGTGGTTTGTGGTTCGGTAAGAACGGTTGCCATGGTTCTCCTTCTCTCGATCCATCGTAGATCTTCTATACGGAGCCATCATATTCCAGATCCGCCCAGCCTGGTAATCAGGCCCCTAGCTCGGACGCGCTTCCATTTTTTGCCAACGCGGATGACGAGTACGCCGCGCGCGCCGTTAAGCAAGAGCTCTTTGTGAATATTCCCGTTGATTTCGACTGCCCCGGCTTTGAGCTTTCGCGCCGCATCCGTAACGCTATCGGCCAGATGGATCAGGGCAAGTAATTTGTCGATGCGAATGCCCTTATCGGTACTCACCGCGGGCGGCAAACCGACCGTCTCGATATCCAGAGGCTCCAGCCCTTGACGCACTTCACGGTCGAACGCTTCCCGCGCGGTCTCCGCCTCCTCGTCCGAATGAAAGTCGGCGACAATCCGGCGGCCAAGCTCCATCTTCACTTCCATGGGATCTCTGCGCCCCACCGTAACGTCTTCACGAAGACGCGCGATCTCATGCATTTGAAGATCGGTCAGCAGTTCGTAGTAGCGATACATCAGGTCATCGCCGATCTGCATGACTTTACGGAACATGACCTTGGGTGGTTCGGTAATGCCGATGTAATTGTTTTTCGATTTGGACATCTTCTCGACGCCGTCGAGACCTTCCAGAAGGGGGGTCATGGCCACGATCTGCGGCGGCTGGCCATAATCCCTCTGAAGCTCGCGCCCTACGAGAAGATTGAACTTCTGATCGGTTCCTCCCATTTCGACGTCGCAGTGAAGCGCGACTGAGTCATAGCCCTGCGCGAGCGGATAAAGCAGCTCGTGCATCGAGATCGGCGCGCCTTCTTTGAAGCGCTTGCTGAAATCGTCACGTTCGAGCAGGCGCGCGACGGTGTATTTCGAGCACAGGCGGATCATATCTTCGAACGTCAAAGCGCCCAGCCAGTCGGCATTAAATCGTACTTCCGTCTTCTCCGGATCAAGAATCTTGAAGACCTGCGTTTTGTAAGTTTCCGCGTTGCGCTGAATCTCTTCGCGGGTCATCGGTGGGCGCGTGAGATTGCGGCCTGTCGGATCGCCAATAAGCCCCGTCATCTCGCCGATCATGAAGATGACCGTATGGCCGAGGTCCTGAAAATGCTTCATTTTCCGTAGCAGAACGGCGTGCCCAAGATGCAGGTCGGGCGCGGTGGGATCGAACCCGGCTTTCACGCGCAAAGGGCGGCCGTCCCTGGCGCAGGCCGCCAGACGGTCGCGCAAGTCTTCTTCTCGAATAAGCTCGGCGAGACCTTTTTTGAGATAGGTGAGCTGTTGCTCAACAGGTAAAAAAGCCACAATAGTTCTCTCATTGTAGAAGGCGGACTCATAGAATGATGGGATGAAGTTTGGGGTTGGCCTGCTGTTGGGAACCATGCTGATGAATGCGCAGTCTCCGTTCGATGCGCTGGTCGATCGTTACTTCGACGATCAGTTCCGGTTGAATCCTACGACGGCTACCGCTGCCGGCTTTCATCATCCTTACGACGCGCAATTGGAAGACTATTCCGCGCGCGCCATGCACGAACGAATCGCAGTGAATCGCAAGTATCTGGCGGAATTTGAGAAGATGCCGGCATCCGACGATCGGGACTGGGTCATCGCGCACATTCACGCCGATTTGCTGAATCTGGAAAGTATACGGCCGCAGCAGACCAATCCGGATTACTATTCGAGCGGCGTGACATCTTCTGTCTTCATGCTGATAAGCCGCAAATTTGCGCCTCCGGAGCAGCGGCTTCGGGATGTGATCGCCCGTGAGCGAAAGATTCCGCAGGTCTTCGCGGATGCACGGCTGGCTCTGAAGAACCCGCCCAAGATTTACACCCAGGTAGCGCTGGAGCAATTGCCCGGGCTGCAAGACTTCTTCTCCAAAGATGTTCCGGAAGCATTTGCCGATGTGAAAGACCAGAACCTGCTAGCGCAATTCAAGAGCTCAAATACAGCGGTGATCGACGCCCTGAAGGAGTATGGGCAGTGGATTCGGAACGATCTGCTGGCGCGTTCCAACGGCGATTTCCGTATCGGCGATGACAACTATCGCAAGAAGCTTTTGTATGAGGAGATGGTTGATATCCCATTAGACCGGCTGCTTGAGATCGGATATGCGGACCTGCGCGAAAACCAGCGCCAGTTGACCGCGATCTGCACAAAGATCGACAGCCACAGGACACCCGAGGAACTGGTGCGGCGATTCGAAAAGAACCATCCCGCGCCCGACCAACTGCTACAGACATTCCGAGACACCTTTACCGGGCTAATCAGTTTCATCAACGCGCATCAAATCGTCACGATTCCTTCTACCATCAAGCCGATTTTGGAAGAGACGCCGCCGTTTGCGCGGGCGCTCACAACCGCCTCCATGGACCCTCCCGGGCCCTACGAGAAGGTCGCAAAAGAGGCTTATTTCAACGTCACGCTTCCCGAGAAGAACTGGCCGCGAGAACGAACCGAGGAATTCATGACCGCCTTCAACCGGGGGACTATCACCAGCACCGCAATCCATGAAGCGTATCCGGGGCATTACGTTCAGCTCCTGTGGTTTCAAAAGGTGCCCTCGAAGGTTCGCAAGCTGATTAACTGCGGGACAAATGTAGAAGGGTGGGCGCACTACACCGAGCAGATGATGCTGGATCAAGGCTATGGGGGTGGCGATCCGGAACTGCGCGTGGGACAGTTGCTCGACGCCCTACTACGAAATTCGCGCTACATCGTGGGAATCGAGATGCACACAGGCAAAAAAACCTACGAGCAAGCCATTCAGTTTTTCATGAAGGAAGGATACATGTCTCATGACTACGCCGAGCGCGAAACCAAGCGGGGAACATCGGACCCAACGTACCTGGTTTACACGCTGGGCAAGCTGCAGATCATGAAGCTACGCGACGATTACCGGAAGAAGATGGGCGCGAACTTTTCTCTCCACGAGTTTCATGATCGGTTTATACAGCAAGGCGGAGTACCGATCAAACTTATTCGGCACGCGATGTTGGGAGATAGCTCGCCGACGCTCTAGCGCGGCACGGGAAGGCCAACGAGCAGCCCTCCCCAGCAGCCAGACCATGCCGTTTATGGAAAACTGGTCGATATGCGAGCGCCAGGAAAAACCAGCGAAGATCAGTCCCTTGCCATGACCGAAATCGTGCCCCCGATTCTTTGCAATCACCCCGACGACGTAGCTCAGGTTCAAGCGCTCAATGACTTTCGTCTCCGCGTTCGTTTCCACGATGGTCTCGAGGGATACGTGAATATGAATGGATTGATCCACTCTCCGCGTGCCGGCGTGTTCGCGCGATTAGCCGATCCTGCCCGGTTTGCCGAAGCACAGGTTCAGTATGGCGCGGTAGCTTGGCCCGGCGAGCTCGACTTGGCGCCGGATGCGATGTATGCCGAAATTCAGAAAACGGGCGAATGGGTACTCCCTTCATAAGGTCTGTAGGAGTGGATGGATTCGGAGCAGTATGCTTGCATCTCCCGCCACCCACGTCGATGATCTGGCGATACGCAGGCGTGCCGGCGTCGATTGTTATGGCGGCGGGTCGGATCGGCTTATGCGTGCTCATTTCTCGATCCAGAAAGCGATAGCGTCAATGACCTCGCCGGAAACGTGGCCTGGTTTGTCGTATTCCGCGGGCAAGCTCTTGCCCTGGCCGGAAATAAAAAGGTGATTCAAAGCTGGATAGGCATGAAACGTGACATCTTCCCTGCCCTTCAATGCGGCTTGCCACAGAGCGAAATCCGCCTGCGAGACCTGATAGTCACGACCGCCCTGCAGGAGCAGTAATCTGCACTTCAGCCTTGCCGCTTCGGCCGCTGGGCCGTAGCCTTGTAGATCCAGCCAATAACTAGCAGGGGCGCCCAGGATCACTCCTGAGTCATTTCCATCCCGCTTCAGGTTCTTGATTTTGGTAACCTTCGCTGTGAGCTGTTGCCTCTGTTCCGGGCTGGCGCCTAGGTATTGGCTCTGCTCCAGAATCAGATCCTCCATTGGTCGCGCGCTACCGGCGAGAATGATCAGGCCGGCCAGCTTTCCATCTTGCTGCGCAATGCGCGGACCTAAGTAACCGCCGAGGCTGTGCCCTAAAAGAAAAACCTGCTTCGGATCGATCTCTGGCTGTTGCCGCAATAAGGAGATTGCCCGGCGTGCGTCATCGACGGTCTCCTGCTGCACGGTGAAGTCTCTCAGGGCGGCCATCTGGGGTCCATAGGTCAGCGTGCGTTTGTCATAGCGGAGCACGGCGATGCCGCGCGAGGCCAGTCCTTCCGCCAGGTCGCGGAATGGCTTGTTGGCAGAGATTGTTTCGTCTCGATCTTGCGGGCCGGAGCCCTGCACCAGCACTACTCCGGCAAAAGGTCCGCCCTGAATCGGTAGGGTGAGCGAGCCCGGCAATTTCCACTCGTCCGTGCCGACGAACACTTCTCTCTCGCGAAACGAGCCGGGGTGACTGTAGCTCGGCCGTGTCCAGCCGGATAAGCTGCTTGAGCCTGAGTCTTTCGGACCGGCGCCCGGTCGAAAGAAGAGCCCGGCAATTTTATTCGCCTCATCGACGCTGATCAAAAAGTCAAAGTTGCCACCCGCAAACTTGCAAGGGAACACGACCACATCCATGTTTTGGACCCTCTGAGTAGCGGCATCTCCGATCTTCTCCAGCTTTCCCAGAGCTCTGATTTGCGGCCCCACCTTCTTTCCCAGGTCCTCTTCACTCAACGCATCGAGCATTCTTTGGGTGAACATCGCACGCAGGTCCGGATATTTCCCGTCCAACAAAAGATCTAAAGCTTTTCTCGCGATTGAAACGGGCTCCCGCTTCTGATGCGCGATGGCGAGAACGGCGAAGACCGAAATGGCGAGTAGTTTTCTTATTTGGCACATACTGTACAGGTGTAGCGTACAGTGTTCCGGGGAGAATGGCTGTACCAGAAACTGCTCACACGAGTAAGGTATCCTTCACCAATTGGCATGATTCTACACCCGATCGATTGGATCATCGCTTCACTCTGCATCTTGATTTGTTTCCTTCCCGCCTTGGCATTCGGAAGGCGCTCCGGCAAGAATACGTCGGAGTTCTTTGCATCGGGCCGCTCGGTGCCCTGGTGGTTAGCGGGTATCTCGCTGGTGGCAACAACATTCTCCAGCGATACACCGAATTTGGTCGCGAACATCGTCCGCACGCAAGGCGTAGCGGGCAACTGGCAGTGGTGGGCGTTCACCTTGACCGGAGTTTCGACGGTCTTCTTTTTTGCCCGCCTGTGGCGCCGGTCGGGAGTATTGACCGATCTCGAATTTTATGAACTCCGTTATTCAGGGATGTCGGCCAGAGCGGTGCGAGGCTTTCGCGCGCTGTACCTGGGGCTGCTGTTCAACTGCGTCATTATGGCGACCGTGGATCTGGCGGCCTGCAAGATCGCCAGCGTGCTCTTCGGGTTCAGCCGCTGGGAAACGCTCCTGGCCGTTGGTTTACTAAACGTTGTGTTCGCCGCGTATTCCGGCCTGTGGGGAGTGCTGGTCATCGACATGTTCCAGTTCTTCATCAAAATGGCGGCGGTGATTGCAGCAGCTTATTTTGCTGTTGAGTTGCCGCAGGTCGGGGGCATGAGCGGACTGGTCAGCAAGCTCTCGCACATTCCGGGACCAGGCGGCCTGAACTACTTGAACATGCTGCCGGATTTCCGGAATAACTGGGACCTTGCCGTGGCGGTGTTCATCATGCCACTAGCCGTGCAGTGGTGGGCGGTCTGGTATCCCGGAGCCGAACCGGGTGGGGGAAGTTACGTCGCGCAACGCATGCTCGCGTCCAAGTCAGAGAAAGATTCGCTGGGCGGCACGCTGTTCTTCAATCTCGCGCATTACATTTTGCGCCCCTGGCCCTGGATTCTTGTCGGACTTGCTTCGATAATCGTGTTCCCGACCGTCCAGGACATTCAAAAGGCGTTTCCACACGTCGATCCCAGGTTGATGGGACCCGATATTGCGTTCCCGGCGATGTTGAAGTTCCTGCCTGCCGGCTGGATCGGATTGATGGTGGGCGGGCTGATTGCGGCCAACTCGTCTACAATTCTCAGCCACCTGAATTGGGGAGCATCGTATCTGGTCCACGATTTCTACCGGCGATTTCTCAAACCAGGCGAAAGCGAGAAGCATTATGTGCGAGCCGGGCGCATGGCCACAGTTCTGCTGTTTGTGCTGTCCTCCGCGCTGGTATTCGGGTTGCAAACGGCCCAACAAAGCTTTTATCTGATTCTGCAGGTTGGCGCCGGCACCGGGTTGCTGTATCTTCTGCGCTGGTTCTGGTGGCGGGTCACGGCGTGGTGCGAAATAGCGGCGATGATCAGTTCCTTTCTCATTTCTCTGATCTTTCTGGTACTCACGAGACGCGGCGTGATCTATGGCCCCGATCAGCAATTGCTGGTAACCGTTATCTTCACGACCATCTGCTGGTTGATCGTCGCTTTTGTGGGACCGCAGACCGATCCGAAAACGCTGATCGAGTTCTACAAGAAAATTCGACCCTTTGGTCCCGGTTGGCGCCGTGTGCGTATCGAAGCCGGCATCTCAGCCGCTGAGGCCGCAACCTGGGAAAAGACGGATAACGTTCCGCTGGCGACGCTGGGCTGGATCGCGGGAAGCGCGCTCATTTGGGCGGCGCTGTTCACGGTTGGAAATTTCCTGTACGGACGGCTTGGATACAGCTACGCTCTGCTGGCAGTGTCCATTGTGAGCGGCTCGGTTTTAATTTGGGTAATCAAGCGGCTCTGGGCGTAAAGATTTTCTGCGTATCAATCCGGTTTGATACTTCTGCAATATTGAGTCCATGCATTCGACACTCTCTTCGCCGATGGCTCCATACATCGGCGCTGATTTAACGGATCGCTATGCCGCTGGTTGTCGGGACATTGATGTTTGCGGTCTAACCCCGACCGGCAACGATCAGCTTCTAGCTTCGTTTTGGCATTGGCAATGGGACCCTGTGCCGCAGGAACTGGACGTCGGTGCAATCGTGAATGAGCTGCGCGGCGCTCGCGTCGCGATGCTCGATGGCCCGCAGGCGCTTGCCAGTAAGGGCGCGACACTGCGTTTGTGCGAACGCCAGTCCGCTGCCGTTGGAAAAACTCCAGACAATCGCCCGAGCCTCGGGAAGCCATTTGCCGGTTTTATTTGCTCGTCGCTGGATTTGTTCGGTGCATTCGAAACTCACGAACTTCCGATTAGCCCGGCTGTGACTACAGGCGGAGTGTTCGAAGTCTACCCGGGCCACATTTGGACGATACTGAGCGGGGCCAGTTTGCTTCCAAGAAAAGCGACGGAAGCGG
This sequence comes from uncultured Acidobacteriaceae bacterium, assembly GCA_963795445.1. GTDB lineage: Bacteria > Acidobacteriota > Terriglobia > Bryobacterales > Bryobacteraceae > Bog-105. The sequence continues at coordinate 82,622 of CAWCHX010000023.1, forward strand.
GACGTATTGCGCGGAAACGAATTCTAGAGGCGGTTGGCGTGAGTGGCCTTCCCCAGCTACCCACGCATGACCAGAACGATGCCTGTGTCGCCGCCCTTTTAGCAGCAGCCTGTGACGATCAAGTTTTAGGCGTCGATACGGTGCGAGTCGGCGCGCCACTCTCGGTCGATCCCGACGGCGTGATGCGCGAAGGGCCAATGATCATTCCGCAATTGCTGCCCTTGGTCGTCGACCGAATCGCGCGAGCGGTCCACAACCTCGGTTCTGGTGTGTCAATGTCAAAGCGACCGGCTCAGTCCGCCTTGGTCCCACAGGTACGAACGTAGACGATCTGCTGATGCGTTTCATAGCTCAGGCTAGAGACGGAGACCCTGAAATTTGTACGTACGCCTGGGCCTATCGTGCTCTCATTCGGGCAGACTATGGCAGCTTTTCTCAGGCCTATGCGCGGCAAGTAATCGATTTGGCCTTCGGAACGCAACCGCGCGAACTTCCCGGCCTCGGGCCGGTCCGCTTGGACGCGTTCATAGTCTCGAAGAACGATCGTCATCCGGGCGATGGTCATTGGGAGACGGCCCAGTACGACCGTGAGGACTGGGAGAGGGTGTTAGGCAATGCGCGACTACTTGATTGAAGTTTTTCGGGCAGGTAGGAATGAAGGCGGTTCATTTACCAAGCAATGCCGACTTGTCGTTCCGTATATGGCTTACACCCTCCGAGTGGCTGACGTTCGCTAATTGGAAGGACTGAACCGCCTTTGGAGGTTCATTGAGCCTCGACTGAGATAAGAAATTGACTAACTTAAAATGGTCTCGCTTATGCGAGCGAGCCCTGAATCAAAGCGGGCGGTATTTCGGTCAACGTGGCGGCTGGTGTTTCTTTACTATGCGATTGCCTGTGGGTGGGCTTGGCTAGCTTGGTCTCCTGTCGTTTTAGGATCAGACGGGCTGAAGGTTATACACGTCAGTCCGCCCCTTCCTCTCTTTTCCTGTATCGCGACCCTAGGGCCATTGTTGGGGTGCTTTATCGCACATCGCCTGAAGACCGGAAACTGGAGAGCCGTTCGGTTCTTGCCTGCTCGTCCGGAGGCGTGGCTGTGGCTCGTTTTGGGTCCGCTTCTTGTATTGACCGCCTTTTTTCTCGTTTTTCCAGCATTCGTCTCAAAAGGGAGCCCGACACATTGGCACTGGCATCCCGCCGTTCTAATCGGGTTGTGGCTTCCCATGTTCAACTACAACCTGTTTGGTGGTCCGCTCTTCGAGGAGTTTGGCTGGCGAGGATTTCTGCAAGTCCACTTGCAAGGGGCAATGCCGCCCTGGGCCGCAGGAATATGCGTCGGAGTTATGTGGGCTCTGTGGCATGCACCGCTCTTCGTTATAACCTGGAGCAGTTCTTCACCGTCGACATACATCCTGATTGTGGTCGGATTATCAATACTGATGGCATATGCGTTCAATTCATCAGGGCGCTCGGTACTTGTGGCGATCCTTATGCACTCCGCGTTCAATGCCTCATCAAGGTTCATAGATCCTTTTCTCGACGGTACTCTTACTCGAGAACGCCCTTCCACCGAAATGTTTATTGCCTTTGCGTTTTGGACGATCGGCGTTCTCGCTGTGCTCTTCACGCGGGGAGGGCTTAATGCACAGGCGCGCCAAGCGACTTGGTGACGACCTACCGCGATTGAAGTTTTCGAGTTGTTGACGGGCTATTCGGAAACTGGCCGGATCCAACCTTCGCTTGGCAGCAGTCAGCCTCTGCTTACCAGACGTCTCGTCTGAAAACCATAGGCTGCGGATCAGGGCATATTCGACGGAGCCGCCGTACCATCGGACCACTTGTCTGCCAGGACGAACAGAATCGTCACACGTTCCTCCGGATCATTCGCCACGATGACAGGTGAGTTGGCATCGTCGGCTGCCCAGCTCTTCGTCATGTCGCCCGGGGAAAAAAACATCGCATGCGAGTGCCAGCTTTTATCCCGGTCGTTTAAGTACTGCCGCTTCGACATCATGTAAGCCATCGCACCCGGCTCCAGCGCGGGCAGCTCCTTCTTATCCAGTGCCGTCGCGATTGCGTGCGCGATTTCAGGCTTCGATTTTCCTGCCAGCACAAGCCTGGTCTTTATCAGATAAATGGGCGCAAAGCTCCTCGTGGCTTGCGCGTTGAAGCAATGGGGTGCGCGCATCTTCGGATTCCAGAACTCCGTCTCGTCCGTGCTCTGCCCCCACGACCTCTCCACGATGCAGAGAAAGCCATTCGTGCCCTTCACCGCGGTCTTATATCCCCCGCGCCCCAGCACCATCACTTCGGCTCCATCGGAAATGGAACTGGGTGCAGCACTGCGAGCCAGCGCGATCTCGGATTTCTCGTCAGCTATCAGGTATTGATCCAGGGGAGCCATCGCCGGATAGTCAGCTTTTCCGGCCTGTGCTACTGCCTGCCCGCCAGCGTCAGGTAAAACAATCTGCAGACCAAATGCCAAAGCGATGATCTTGAGGTGATTCTTCCGCATCCAATCCTCCCAATCCGCGCATCTCGCGCCGGTGAGCATCGACCGTGCGATCGATTCGCAGATTGTAAATAGGGCAAAATGGGCCGCGTCAAGCCGACATGGCACAATTCACGATTCGATCATTCTGATCGGTCAGAACCATACTACCTGGAATATCTCAACTGTCGGGAACAGGGCAAGGCACTCATCGAGCGTCAGTTTACAGCGATTTTCAAGATTGGTAACGAAAAACGCCAAACATCATGGCATTTGTTCGACCGGATTGCCGAGGATCCATCAGGTACACGAAAGAAGAACCGTATTCGGACACTCGTCCGGTCCAGTATGCATCGTGTTGTTGAATCAGAAGCATTGAACTGTTGGCCCTCAAAATGCTCCCAGCGGGCCAATCCGCGCTCACCCGTCGCTGGAGGAAGGTACTAGCACTTTTCGCACTCCAAAGAGAGGCACTCCGGCAATTTCTGCGGAAACTATCGCCGGGCAGGAGAGTCCCCGAACTATGAATCTGCGGTTCGGCCTTCTTGTTGTTGCGTCTGTAACGTTTCTTCCGCGGTTGGTCTCGGCGGATGTAATACAATCCACTATTATTCTGCCGCCAGCCGGAGGCGAATACATAACCACTGGTACCTGCGCGTCGACGGACTGTTCGGTAAATCCTGTCATCGGCGGCTTTGCGCTCGTTTCCTCGAACGAGGTGAGTGGCAATCAGGTGGAAGTGGTGAGCGCGCTCTATCAATCGCATATCTACACAAATAACGGCGGAAATCCAGGTACGTTCCTGGGAGTAGTTTCGATACCGGGAACGCTGGACGTTACCTACGTTGGCCGCAATCCTTTCGCAAACCCCTTGGGAACCTTCAGCACCACACTCACCTCGTTCGATTTCTCCGGGAGCCTCAACGGCAATACCATCGAACTAAAGCAGAATCCGAACATTGCGAGTGGCGGAACTACAACGATTAACGAAATCCCCGCCTCTAACCCGGTGCTCTACGACGTCAGCGGCACAATGGTGATCAACGGAGAACTCAGTGTCAATGGCGGGCCGTTCGTGCCAGCACCTCCAGTCACGGGTACTCTAACCCCGGTCCCTGAACCGGCGACCGGCACCTTGCTTTTACTCTTTGCGGCGCTTCTTCCGATGGCGTTCGCGCTTCGGAGGGTCCGCTCCTACCTCTTGTGACTGCCCTCTTGAAGCTGCTGGCCTTCGACCGGAACCGCTGAAGTCGGGACGGTATCCGAACTAAACAATCTTTACCGATTTGCCCCGTCTCGAATTGGAGAGCTTCTGTAGCCCTTTTCTGGTAGGAAGCTGGATCTTGGCTTGCCACCAGAAATAGGCCGCAATAAATCCGAAAACCGCTGACAAAATGGCTAGGACGAGCGCCGCTGACTTCATGATCCTTAACGGTACCCCTTTTCGAGACGCGCCGAACAATCCGCGCATTTTAGATCGGCAGGCGCATGCTGCGCGGCCATGATTTCGGATTAAGGAAAGCTGGCAGAGCGCGATGTCGTGAGAAAAAATGCGCAATATCGATGCCGGGAAAAGTTTAGTTCAGGAAGCATCGGCGAGTGGGTATATCTTTGCGGCCACATGCCCTCGAATACTACAGTCATCGGCCATTGCCCGAAGGGATGCGAACCGTTCCGCCCACATCCGAACAATTAGCAAAGGAATCGGGCGAACGGACAGAACGGGAAACACTGGAAAGCGGGGAGCCTAAAACGGACGCTGACAAGTTGCTAGAGGAGCTGCGGCACGAACCCAAAATTCCTCATTACGAAGAGTTGTAAACAACCACCATTTTTGAGACAAACCCCCGCATGGGCAGGCGACCATTTAAAGATCATCGGGATGGTAAGTACGAGGATCGGCTGTGATGATCCCGACGTCTGGCCACTTCGAGTTTTCCATCCGTGTAAAACTGCGGTCGGGATGATCGGCTGACCAGTATCGCAACGAACAAAGAGTTTCCATTTCTGTTCGAAAATTAGGCAAGTGGTCAGTTGTCCGAAAATTTACCACTACATCAGGGAGGTCAAAATCCTTGACTAGAAAAGCACGGCTGCATTGGAATTTTTGCAAGTAGCCAATTCGTCAATGCCGGTGACAGTTTGCCGGGCGCTTCGACATATTCCGTAATATGTAAGCGCAAAAGCCTGCGACTTCATCGTCACGGTAATTAAGTAGTTCCGCTTTCTTTGCTTGGAAATGCTCGCGCTCGTCATCACCGACAGGAAATTGATACCACTTCAAGCCAAGTAGTGAGCGCGTACGGTCAGACTTAAAATCATCGAACCCTTTAACAGCTGAAACGGCAAACAGCCTTTTGTCGCTGCGCTCTGTTCGCCCAAGGATGATCCCAAAATTGATCGATAGTGACATAACGGGATGGCTCGGGCCATTGCATCACTGCTATGCGGCCAACGGGTTCACGCTGCCCTGACGCTGCAAACGCGGCGGCCCGTGAAGGTCTCGCCCGCCCCGGCACCGTTTCGAACGCCCCTCGCACGTCGGGTGCGGCGCTTAGGCTCTCGTAGAACTGAACCACTTGGTCCGGTGCGAGCCCGGTTTCGGCGAAAAGGCGCGGGGCATCCGCCCTCTGGCCGATCCTGAGCCAGGCGGAGCGGAGCAATTCTGCCGACGCGACTGGTTTGTCTTGCATGGGATCACCCTTTCCGTGGGTTGTTGACGATGGCGCGCCGCGCGGAGGACTGCCGGACTTCGGCCCTGCGGAATGCTCGCGAATCAGCCGGAGCAACTCGGATGCCGGCTCGTCCTCGGGATCTGTGGCACCAGACGGCCTGAGAAAGCATCCCGTCGTAACGTCTCGCGAACCGCACGCGCGTTCGCCAGTTGTCCTGCGAGGGTCTGCTCTAAGCGATCCGCGCCCGCGAGCCTCCGCTCCACTTCTTGGACGATTTCGCTCTGTTCTGCTGCCGGCGGCAGAGGGACGGATAACAATGCTACGGAGGCAGTGTTGAAATGCGGCTGCGCGACACCCACCTTGCCGAGGGCCACATATTGCTTCGCCGCCGAATTCATGTAGAACGAAATGAACTGCGGCGCAATGAGCGGATTCTGTATCGAGACCAGATCCGAACAATTGGCTCGCCCAACGACTCCGGGATAACACACACGGTGCCCACTCCCACGCCCGAGCGCACGACGGCGACATCTCCGGGGTGGATTGTGGATTTGGCCAGTCTTGCATGAAATTGCGGGCGGATGAACACAAGCCCTTCCGGCTCAAAACGGTTGGGGCGGACGTTCTGAGACCGCAAAAACGGAATGCCCTCAGCTACGTACTCGTTTTTCATCGAGCCGACGTGGCCGACGGTCACTCTGGTGCTAACCTGTTCGACACTTGCCCACGTCCAGGAAGTTGGTAGCTCCGGCAGGCCGTCTTTCATCGGTGGTGACGGCCGGCGGTATCGGCTGACACGTTTTGGGTCGATGCTGCCATTTGGGGCAGCCGCGTCATCCGATTCCCAGCGCGATTGTCGGATGGAGAGAAGCCGCAGCAACAACTGAGCCCCGTCCTCTTCGAGATCAATACCCGCGCCCGATTCCTCACGCCAAGCGCGGGTAAGCTCACAGTCACCGCCGCATCCAGGACTGCAGCGCGATAATTTGTAAGGCGATGCTCGGCTCGCTGCGCAGCGCTCTCGCCGCGTAGCAGTCTTGCAAAGGCGGATTTGAGCGCCTCAACAATTCGGAGCTGCTCTGCGGCCGGAGGAAGCTGGATCGGAAATGTCGCAAGCTTTTCAAAATCGACTCTCGGTCGTTCACCGCTTACCTGTTGATTTGCATACTCGACGAAGTCCTCGGCGTTTAGACGGGTGCCAACGAATTCGTTGTTCAAGCCCTGCGGGCAGGGCAAAACGAGGAATTCGGCGGAACAAAGGCCGTCAAACTCGGCGATCCAGACCTTATTCAGGGTTCTCCCTGTCAGGTCCAAATCAGCAGACTCCAATGCGTTAGAATGGCATTGATCCTTGGTTGAACCCACGGTATTGTACCAGAATGAGCACGCGCCTTGTCATAGATAAAGCGGGTCGTGTAGTGATTCCCAAACCACTGAGGGAAGAGCTGCATCTTCAGCCCGGTGACGCGCTGGAAATGGAGAGCACGGGGGAGCAGATCACGCTCCGCCCTGTGCGTGGGACCGGTCCGCTCAGCAAAGAGCACGGGGTTTGGGTATTTCATGCCGGACAGCCCCTCCCCGCCACTGCTACTGACGAGATGCTTCTGCAGATCCGGGAAGAGCGCGATCTGGCGAATCTCGGCAAGGGCAAATGAAGGGATTTTTCGATACTTCGGTCCTTGTGCCGGTCTTCTACGGCGATCACGTCCACCACAAGGCAAGCCTCGATCTGTTCATCCGATTCGACAAGAGCACCGGCTGTTGCGCGGCGCATAGCCTGGCCGAGGTCTACTCGACACTCACGCGCATGCCGGGCAAGCATCGTATCAGCGGTGAACAGGCGATGCTCTTCATCGGTAGCATACGGGAGCGGCTCTCGATGATCGCGCTTAGTGGCGATGAGTACGCGGAGGCGCTGCATGCGTCTGCTGCTCTCGGGATCGTGGGTGGCGGAATCTATGACGCCATGCTTGCGCATTGCGCGATCAAGGCCCAGGCAGAAAGCATCTATAGCTGGAACAGTCGGCACTACGCCCTGTGCGGTCCGGAAGTCACGCGGCGTCTCAGCACGCCTTGAACCACGACGCGGGCGGCCCGTATCCCTGAAGCCGCGGCGCTCAGTTGCGCAGGTTGCAATCCAGTAAAGTAATCGGCGGCGCGCTGTGGGCGGCGTCGGCTGAGAATATCGCCCGCTCACCTGCCCTAAGGACGGTGAGCCAGTGCCCAGATACTCCGCGGATCCGGCGTAAGCCGCGGTTGGACGTCAACGATGGCGATCTGTTGATTGACTGGTGGTCAGCGGCCTTTCTGAAGAATGCCAGTCGTCCTCCGATTCCTGGTGTGCCGCTCGTGTGCGAAGCCAAAAGGCGACTTCCTCAGAACCTGGCATATCCTTCCTTGCGCGGATAGGAACGATAAACGCCTATACCGTCACCCACGCGGAAAGGTCGAGAACTCGGGCGTGAAACCGCGCCTTACGTGAGCTACATCACGAAATATCTAAAGGCAATCGCGGTTCCAAGCTTTTATCCTGATACTTTCGAACAACTTACAGCGACCTCTAGCTTGTAAAGCCGTCTCACTCATTGAGAATGGCTTGTGTATGTCACCTCAAGAAATGCGGCGGATCGATGTTGATAAGCAGTTCGTTTGGAAATGCGCCATTTCCCCGGCCAGCGACTTGGTTCAAATTCACCGGCTCGCCACGCTTGGCTTCGTTCCGCAAACCGCGCCCAAACCGCTTGGAGTGCACCCCAAAACTGATACAAAAAACGAAGCCCAAATTTCAGCGAAAGGGGAAGACTTTGATGCGACAGAGTCCGGAGCGGTATGCGCCGGAGTTCAAGCTGGGCCTAGTACAACGGATGTTGGCGGGCGAAGTTCCGGCAGCAGTAGCGAAAGAAACGGGGGTGCCGCGGCGTCTGCTGTACCACTGGCGGATGAAGTATGGGGAACACGGACCAGATGGTTTGCGGCCGTACGGGAGGCCGCGTAAGATACAGGTCTCGCAGGGCGCGGCAAGCTCAACCCGCGCTAATAAGCGGATGGCGGAGTTGGAGCGCAAAGTAGGTCACCAAGAGCTGGTGATCGATTTTTTCGAAACCGCCTTGCACAGAGTCAGGGAGAAGAGCGAAGCGAACAAGCACGTTGGAGGGAACAAGTGTACAGCTTGATCAAAGAGCGTGCAAGTGTGCAAGGCGGATTGAGCATCACGGAAATGTGCCAGCAGATGGCCGTTTCCCGGCTGGGATTTTACCGCTTCTGGCAGCGCAGCGCGCCAGCCGAAGCCGACACCGAATTGCAGGACCGGCTACAGCAGCTATCGCTCCAGTATCCTTACTACGGCTATCGGCGCCTGACACACTGCCTGCGCCGCGAAGGCCAGTTGGTGAACGCTAAGCGAGTTCTGCGCCTGATGCAGCAAGACAACCTGTTTGCCTTGAGGCGCAAGAAATTCGTCCTCACCACCGACTCGGCCCACGACCGCCCTTGCTATCCGAACCGGATACCGGAATTGCAGTTGAATGGAATCAACCGGCTGTGGGTGGCAGATATCACCTATATCCGGTTGCGGGAAGAGTTTGTGTATTTAGCGGTGGTCCTGGACGCCTATTCGCGCCGCGCCATTGGCTGGGCGCTGGAACCTCACCTGGCCACCGAGCTACCCTTGGCTGCTCTCCGCCAAGCGCTCCAGCATCGGGTCGTCAGCCCCGGCTTGGTCCATCATTCCGATCGCGGCGCCCAGTATTGTTCTCGTCCCTACCTCAACCTGCTGGCCGATTTCCGCATTCAGATCAGCATGAGCCGGCCGGGTTGCCCGTATGACAATGCGCGCGCCGAGAGCTTCATGAAGACACTCAAGCGCGAGCAGATCGACGGCCGACGCTATAGCACGATCACCGAAGCTCGCGCCGACTTGACCGTGTTTCTGGACCGCATCTACAACCGCCAACGGCTGCATTCGGCACTCGCCTATTGCTCTCCGGCCGAGTTCGAAGCTGGTTTGCCACCTTCCGTGTCGCGGGAGCTTCCAGCGTGAGTTTTCTGAGGTATCGGGAAATCTATCCCGAGGGCTTCCTCCCCTTCTTAACGGCTGGAGCGGCAAGCGCCCCAGCCGCTCATCGGAATGAGTTTCCGGCCGGCTATTCCTTGGCGAGTTGCTCTCCAGCAGAGCTCGCCTCTGCTTCGCCGACCAGCCTCATTCTGCAACCTCCAACCTCCGGTTGCCTATCAATTTTCAGCAAACGGAGCTCTTGCTTCGTTTTCTTGTATCACCAGAGGGGTGCACTCCAGCTCAATGGGTTCGTTTCGCAGCCACCAGGTGCGACCGGGAGCCACAATCAACACTTCGTTCAGCAAAATGCGCCACCGCTCGCCCGTCGCTGTTCGTTCGGCAAAATGGCCGGTCGTGTCCCGACTTTGGGTTCGTTCCGCAAAGCGGTGCGCAGACCCGCCAAAAACGGCTTCGTTTCGCAGCCACGAGCCAAGCCCGGATCCAGATTGGCAATTCGTTTCGCAAAATGCGCCGTCTCTTCGCCTGTCCCTGTTCGTTCGGCAATTTCACCGGTTGGTGCCGAAGTTGGCTTCGTTCCGCAAAAGCCACTCATCCCTCGCGAATGGCGAGCCTGCAAATGTCTCAAGTTTGTGAGAACATGAAGTCAATCCCTCCCGTTATTACGTTCGTGTGTATTGGGGTCCCAAATTGAAAAATCTCCTCGTCATTTTGTGTCTGGTCGTCATTGGATCGTTTCTATCCTCGTGCGGAAAGAAAAGCGCCGCTGGTCCCGGGGGCATGATGATGATGCCGGCCGCGCCGGTGCGCGCCGTCTCGGCAGTTGCTTCGGATGTGCCGCTGAACGTCTCGGCGGTTGGAAATGTCGAGGCGATCGCCAATGTCGACGTAAAATCGCGAGTGGCTGGGCAAGTGTTGCGCGTGGATTTTCAAGAGGGGCAAAGCGTCTCGAAGGGGCAGCTTCTTTTTGAAATCGATCCCGAGCCGCTCCAGCGCCAGATTGCCGAAATCCAAGCGGATCTGGTCAAAGATTCGGCCCTCGAGCAGCAGGCCCGCGCGACTGTCGCTAAAGATGAAGCGATGCTCAAGCAGACCAGCGCTTCGGCTCAACGAGGCGTAGAGCTTTCCAAAGAGGGGATCTTCTCCAAAGAGCAGACCGAACAAGTGGTGGCCACTAACGATTCGACCAAGGCTTCGCTGGATGCGGATAAAGCTGCCGTCGAGAGCGCCGTTGCCTCTATCAAGGCGGACCAGGCGCGCCTGGCACAGACCCAGCTTCAACTGGTCTACACGAAAATCACCGCGCCCATCAGCGGCCGCGCCGGCGCGATTGCCGTCAAAGCGGGAAACTTGATCAAAGACAATGATGCGTCACTAGTGACGCTGCTGCAGATCTCCCCGATTTACGTTTCCTTCGGAGTGCCGGAGCAGTTGCTTCCTGAAGTACAGAAGTACAATTCCGAACATCCCTTGCAGGTTGAAGCGACGGCGGATGGCGAAAACACCGTGACCGGCACCCTCAGCTTCATCGACAATTCAGTGGATAATACGACCGGCACGATCAAGCTGAAGGCAACCTTTGAAAACGCAGACCGTGCATTGTGGCCCGGCGAGTTCGTGAACGTGAAGGCGCAGCTCAATCTGGAGCATAACCGGGTCCTGGTACCGAGCCGCACAATCCAGACCGGCCCGCAAGGCAAATTTGTTTGGGTGATGAATCCAGGTGATGAAACGGTTACCATGCGGCCGGTCCAAGTACTGCGGAATTATCAACCAGCTCAAGCTGTGGAAGAAGCGGTGATCGGATCTGGTTTGCATCCGGGAGAAATGGTGATTTCCGAGGGGCAGATGCGGCTGGCTCCGGGGATGAAAGTAAGGCTGCTTAAGCCTGAGGCTCAGCCTCAGCTAGGTGAGGCCCGTAAGGCCGGTGTGTCCGGCCAATCATAAGGATCGGCATGCACTTCACGGATCTATTCATTCGCCGCGCCATCACGACCACTTTGCTGATGGCCGGCATCCTGATCTTCGGAATTCTCAGCTATCTCGCGCTGCCGGTGAGTAACCTGCCCGCGGTCGAATATCCAACCATTCAAGTTTCGGCAGGTTTGCCCGGAGCCAATCCGGACGTCATGGCCTCGTCTGTGGCAACGCCGCTGGAAGCCGAGTTCTCGACCATCGCCGGCATCAATAGCATGTCGTCCTCCAGTTCGCTTGGTTCCACCAGCATTACTCTGCAGTTCGATTTGAGCCGCAACATCGATGCGGCATCGCAGGACGTGCAGGCTGCGATTGCCCGCGCCGAGGGCAACCTGCCGACGAACATGCCGGCCCCGCCTTCCTATTCAAAGGTAAATCCGGCTGAGCAACCCATCATGTACATCGCCATTTCATCGAATACGATGTCGCGATCGCAGCTCGACGATTATGCCGAGACTATGATGGCGCGGCGCATTTCGATGGTAAGCGGTGTAGCGCGCGTGCAGGTTTTTGGATCGCAAAAGTATGCCGTACGGGTACAAGCGGATCCGGAAAAGCTTGCTTCGCGTCAAATCGATCTCGAACAGGTCCGGACGGCCTTAACGACTGGCAGCTTAAATCTACCCGCGGGAGAACTTTACGGCGCTTCAAAAGCGTATACGGTCCAGGCTAACAGCCAGCTCACTTCGGCTTCGCAGTTTGCGCGGCTGATTGTCGCGTATCACAACGGCAGCCCGGTACATCTGGATGAACTCGCCAATGTGTTTGACAGCGTCAGCGATGACAAGACCGTATTTTGGATCAACAACAGCCAGAGCATCGTTCTGGCTATCAATAAGCAGCCCGGATCGAATACCGTGCAGGTGGCCGATTCGGTCAAAGCCTTGTTGCCCGTCATGGAACAATCGATGCCTGCCGGCATCCAGATTGGCAAGGCTTTCGACGCTTCGCAAAATATTCGCGAGTCCATCGCCGATGTGAAATTCACGCTGATTCTGACCATCTGCCTGGTCATTCTGGTCATCTTCGCTTTTCTGCGAAACGTCTCGGCCACGGCGATTCCCAGCCTGGCGGTTCCGCTGTCGCTGCTGGGCACCTTCGCGGCGATGAAGCTTCTCGGCTTCACGATCGACATCCTTTCCATGATGGCGATGACGCTTTCCGTCGGATTCGTGGTCGACGACGCCATCGTCATGCTTGAAAACATCGTGCGGCACATGGAGATGGGCAAGACCCGGATGCAGGCCGCGATAGAAGGCGCGCGCGAGGTCGGTTTCACGATTGTGTCGATGACGGTTTCATTGGTCGCCGTCTTTATACCGGTTCTGTTCTTGGGCGGCATCATTGGCAGGTTATTGCGCGAATTCTCGATCACGATCGCCGTCGCGGTGTTGATCTCAGGACTCATTTCCTTGACCCTGACCCCCATGCTGTGCAGCCGCTTTCTGCATCACGAGACCCATCCCAAAGGAGGCTTTTATCGCTGGTCGGAAAATTTCTTTACCTGGCTCAATGACACTTACCGCCGCACCTTGCAGATTGTTCTGCGCCACCGCAGGCCGACATTGCTGGCCAGTATTGCCCTGACTATCGCCACGGTGTACCTGTTCATGGTGATGCCAAAGGGATTCATGCCGACCGTGGACCAGGGTTTCGCATTTGGCATAGCCGAAGCGGCTGAGGACACTTCTTACAACGAAATGGTGCGCTTGCAGAAAAAGGTGAACGACATTGTCAACAAGAACCCCTGGCTGGATGCCTGGGGCTCGGGCACCCCGATGGCCGGTCAAAACACAGGTTTTCTTTTCATTAGCTTGAAAGACGACAAGCACCGTCCCAATGTGAATACGATTATCGGTCAGCTCGAGCAGCAGTTTGCCACCATACCCGGCCTGATGGTCTTCTTGCAATCTCCGCCGCTGATTACGCTGGGACAGAATGAAACACGCGACCAATATTCCGTCGCTTTGCAAGATGCCGATACGGCGGAGCTATACAAATGGGCGCCGGTACTCGAGGCGAAACTTCGTTCCATTCCGGAATTGCAAGACATCTACAGTGACTTGCAGTTGAGCAGCCCGCGTTTGAATGTGGATATCGACCGCAACCGCGCGCTGGCTGTGGGAATTACTCCGGATGCGATTGCCAACACGCTCTACGACGCCTATGGCAATCGTAGAGTCACAACGATTCAGACTTCCGCGAATCAGTATGACGTGCTGCTGGAAGTTTTACCGCAGTATCAGGGCAATCCAGCCGCCCTGCGCGATCTTTATATCCGTTCTAACCAGGGCAAAATGGTGCCCCTATCCGCAGTGGCCGATCTGAAGCAGACCGTCGCCCCATTGAGCGTCAATCACATCGGCCAGCTTCCGGCTGTGAACTTCCAATTCAACGTGAAACCCGGCGTGGCATTAAGCCAGGCAACACGGCTGATTGATGAAGCGGCCCATCAGATTGGCATGCCCGATACGGTGAGCTTCAGTTATCAGGGCACCGCTGCAGCGTTTCAAAACTCCGTTCAAGGGCTTGGGTGTGCTGCTGATCATCGCCATCGTGGTGATTTATCTGGTTTTGGGAATTCTGTACGAGAGCTTCATTCACCCCATCACGATTCTCTCGGGTCTGCCGGCGGCGGGTTTAGGCGCATTACTAACGCTGCTGATTTTTAAACAAGATCTTAATCTGTATTCATTCGTCGGCATCGTTTTGCTGATCGGAATTGTCAAGAAGAACGCCATCATGATGATCGACTTCGCGCTGGAGGCAGAGCGAAAAGAAGGCAAGTCTCCGGAAGAAGCGATTTTCGAGGGCTGCATGCAGCGCTTCCGGCCAATCATGATGACGACCATGGCAGCGTTGCTCGGCACTCTGCCGATTGCTTTTGGCACCGGCGCAGGTGGGGAAGCGCGCCGTCCACTCGGTATCGCGGTGGTCGGCGGTTTGGTTGTATCGCAACTGCTGACGCTTTACATCACGCCCGTGATTTACCTCTACCTGGATCGCTTTCAAAGCCGCCGGCGCAAACCCGAACCGGCGACCCGCGAGATCGAGCTCTGGCCGACGGAAGGAACGCTGGTCAAGCAGTAGACTTTCTCGTCCGTCTCCAGACGGCCCTCGCCGGAAAGAAAAGGACCGCGAGCAAAATCAGCAGAGCGGGGCCATATGCAAGCAGAAAGAGCAGTATGTTGATGGCGCCCTCAACGACGCTGCGATAGCCTTCCACCGCCGCATTCCTGAGCCGTATCCAGGTGGAGGAGTGATCGACGTTCACCTGCTCCTTGTATTGCTCGGCCACTCGTAGCTGAACGGTCGCGAATGCGATCCGGTTCGAGAGGCTCTTCTGCTCGGCTTCCATCTGCTCAATCTGGCCGCGGACGTTATCGATCTGTTCTTCGACGGCCAACACATCGGACAATTTTCCGGTGCGATCCCTCAGAATTTGAGTAAGCCGCTGCTCGGTGTTACGCGCATTAGAGAGCCGCGCATCCAAATCGACGTACTGCTGGGTCACTTCTTCGCCGCTTTGCGACTCGCTATCGACTCGGCCCAGCTTCTTAAGCGCCGATAACACGGCATCGAGCTGTGCCGCCGGAACGCGCAAAGTAGCATTTAGCGAGCGGCCCTGGTCCGTTGGGGTCGTCGCCGAGAGCTGCGCGATATATCCCTGATGCTGCGTCAAAACGCGTTCGATCTCGCCGCGCGCTCGGTCGAATTCCTTCGTCGTTAGATTTAGTTCAGCGGTACGGACGATCAAGGGACCGGCTCGATCCACGACAGGCTGATCGCCGAGAACGAACTGCTGCGGCTTTGCGAGAGGCGCCGGAGCTAATTGCAGCCACAGGCCTACCTGGAGGCTTATAATCCGGCAGCCATACTAGCGGCCTGATGGCTGATTCTCGATCCCGGAATTACAATTGCCAGGAAGACAATCACCACCCCAGCGGCGGTCACCCAACGCCACGGATGCCGCCCGATCGAGAATAAGGGCCGGCGCTGCGGTCCATTTCGAACCTGGCTCGTTTCGAGAACTTTCACCAGCTCGTCGCTGAGCTGTGGACGCGGCTCATCGATCTGCCACTCGGTCAACTGCCGTGAAACGCTCTGCAAATCCGCCGCAAGGCTCTGGCATTCTCGACAGTGTTCCAAGTGCTCCGCTGCCGCAGCCCCACGTTCGAGAGGCAATTCCCCATCTAGATAAGCCATCAACTCTTCCTGCGAAACGGGATGCGCGCTCGTCTGCATTTGGTCACCTCTTTGCATCTTGGATCTCCCGGACGGGTTGCAGATATTGCTTCAAAGCCATGCGGGAACGGAAAAGTCTCGAACGAACGGTGTTGATGGGCAGTCGAAGCACGTCCGCGATCTCCGCATAGCTGAGCTGCTCATATTCGCGCAGCATTAAAATTTCGCGTTCCGTGGAGTCCAGCTTTTGAAGAGCCTCGCGAAGCCACTGGATCGGATCCGCCGTATCGGCAGCAAGCGATTCTCGCGCCAGCTTCCGATGCATCATCCTTGGCCTGTTTGCGCCGCTCGGCGGCAACCAGCTTCACGGCAATTCCGTACAGATACGTGCGTACCAGAGCTCGCGGCTCATAACGCGAAGTCGCCCGAATAACGGCCAGGAAAGTCTCTTGCGTCAGGTCCTCCGCCCGGTCGCGTGCATTCAAACGGCGGCGGAAAAAGCCGTACAGCGGCTCGCGATAGCGCCCGAAAAGCTCTTCAAAAGCCGGACGCGAGCCGCGTTGGAACTCCAGCATCAAAGCCTCATCGCTGACCATGAACGCCGCGCACCTCACATCTGTAATGTCCGCCAGGACGCGAAAAGTTCCCGCAGCCAAAAAAGAACTCTACAGAATATTAATGGCGCGGGCCGCGAGTATGGCGACGCTGCCCAGCGAAATGGAGCTTTGCACCATCATCAGCGCCTTCGCCCAGCGTGAAAGCACCGGCACATCGGTCGGCGAGAACGCGGTGCTGGTATTGAATGCTAAGAAAAGGTAATCGACAAAACCCGGCTTCCAGGTGGCATCGATGAGCTTCGATCCCGGTTGCAACGTCATCTGAGGGAATAGAAAAGCGCCCTCGGCATGGGTGGCGCGCAAATCCCTGCGAGATGGACCGCCCGCATCCAGCCGCCAATACCAGGACGCGAAGACCAGCACGTTACTGATCCAGAGCGCGACGGCGGATTGTAGCAGCTCTTTCGGCGCCTCACGCTTATCCGGCAATCCGCCAATGAGAATGGCCAGCGACCAAACTATCGCGATGGTGATCACCGTCAGCAGCGCGATGCCGAGCGCGAAATTCAGTTTCGGCCTTCCCGCCAGGTGCGAAACAATGGTGGGCACCAGCAGCATCGCGACGACAACTAGCAATACCCAGCTCGGTCCTGGGGTCAAGCGCTCCGGGAGCGACAGGTACAGGGCCGATATCGCAAGCAGCGCGATAACGGCTGGCCAACGCGGCTCGTGGCGGGATACTTTGTGGGTGGAATCGGTTGCCATGCCCGAATTGACGAGTGTACGACTACTGCGATTTTGGAACCGGCGCAGTGACATTCTGAGATTATGCGATTGAAAATCGTCCAGGTCGGGGAGGCTGTACTGCGGCAACGCGCGAAGCCGCTGGCGAGCGCCGACATAACAAGCCGCGAGACTCAGGAACTCATCGACTGGATGCGCGAAACGATGCATGATGCACCCGGTGTTGGTTTAGCGGCGCCGCAAATCGGGCTCGCACTACAGCTCGCGGTAATTGAAGACAAGCCCGAATACATGCGCGACGCTTCGCCCGAAGTACTGCGGGACCGCGAGAGGAAACCAGTCCCGTTTCACGTCCTGATCAATCCCAAAATCACGCTTCGAGAAAGCTCGCCTGTAGAGTTCTTCGAAGGGTGTCTGAGCTTGGCAGGCTTCACCGCGGTTGTGCCTCGGGCGCGCGAGGTAAAGGTAGAGTGCCTGGATCACAGGGGCAAGGCGAGGGTCATCGAAGCGTCAGGCTGGTACGCGCGCATCCTGCAGCATGAGATCGATCATTTGCATGGCACGGTTTACATCGATCGTATGCACCCGCGCACGCTTATGACGACGGAGAACCTCACCCGCCATTGGAAAGACAAGTCTATTGAAGATGTGAAAAAGCTACTTCAGCCAGCGGATGGCTTGGGATGATAAAGTCCAAAGATGCGCGACGAAGTGGTACGGCCGTTTGAATCTATCGAGAGCGCTCTGGAATTCATGGTCCTGCTGGAGGGCATGATTACCGAAGTTTCAGACGAGCTTCGCGAGAGGGTAGAACAATCGAACACAGAACGCTACCGGAACGGCCTCAATCTCGCGTTGTACAAAATTCATCAATTATCTTTTCATGTCCAGAAGAGCCGGCGCATTCTCAACGATTTGACCCTTATTCGCGGCGTGCTTGCTCGGGGACGGTTTAGCTCTGGCTGAGGAATTGGCGGAGCGGGCACAAAGAAGAACCGCTGCGTGGATCTTCCGCGGGTGGTTCGGGCTGATTACTGGGAGCTATCGACGCTCGCCATTTCATCCAGAACGCTGGAGCGGATCCAAGTAGGCCGTAGCGCGATAAGAGCAGCCAGTCGAGCCGCAATTGGCGTTGTGCGCCGCGCTTTGAGACTCGCGCGATCTGGTAAAGAGCTTGACCGTGTTGTAGCCCAGGAACACGATATTCGAACGCTCCACGTCGTCCCGTAGCGCAATCATAGCCCGCATAAATCCGCCATGCCGCGGTGGCGCTATAGCGGGCATAACCCTGGGGTTTCGACATTCATTGAGCCGCACTATGGCAATGGAACCATCCGTCACGATTGAGCCCCGCCGCTTGCTCGCCCCTGGAGCCGATTCACGCGGCAGTAGCGTGGCGGCATCTACACATCCCGTGAAGGCAAGATCGTTCACCACTTTGGACCGTTCGTTGTCGATGCGCGCATCGGTAATGTGCGTCAGGTGCATCCCGCGAAACTTGAAATCCACGTCTTCAGTGGCTGCGCTTAGCCAGACCGTTGGCTGCTCCGCGGACGCCTGCCAGAGCCGCAAGTGATGACGCTTGGAACAAGTGTTCAGACTCTTCTGAAAAGTCGCGGTGGGAGGCCTTCCGTTCAACGTTAATCTGTCCATGGGAGCCATGGTGTACCCGATTCTTTGGACCAGAGAATGATACGACCGGTACAGGGACATTGCCGATCTGCGTTGCGCGCCAGACCATCCAGCCGCGCGAAAGGCTCGATCGATTTCGTCGCGCTTACCCAGAAAAAGGATGTTTACCAGGTCCGATGGCCGGCGTCCGCTCTTCTGCGCCTGCTGTAGCGATGACGCTTGTAGGAACTGCCGCAAATCCGCCACCTCCTGCATGGAAAACGAGGAAAATTCGCTGGCGGCAGTTGTGTTGTTGACCTCCGCCGCGGACGTCAACCGCAGGATCATTTCGGTACCGGGCGGGAAGTAAATCTCGGGATCTGGCGACCGGGCAATTAGAAACTTAACGCCGAGAACCGGTACCGCCGCCGCGGGCGCTAAGTACAAAGCCGGCACAATGTAGAAGGAAACCGTCGAAGAGAGGTTGGCCGTAGGATAGATTCCGCCTACGCTGCCGTCGCTGTTCACCCGCTCTTTGGCCGTCTCTACTTCGACCAGTTGCGTTTCCACCGGAATGGCTTTGCCATTCGGCAATCGAAGAGTATCGAAACGATAGCGAATGCCCGCGGTAAGGTTCTTCAGACCCAAGCCCAGCCGCTGAACGCGATCGACGGTTCCGGAAACGGTGGCTCCTGGCGGAACAACTAGTTGGCCGTTCGCAAAAACCGGAGCGATGATCGTCCCCTCCACCGGATCGCCTATATGCGATATACGCGAACCGGTAGCTACCGTGAGCCGTACCTCAAGCGTTGTGTCCGCTGGTAAAGTCTCTCCCTGGCACGGCGAAGAAGTCAGCCCGATAACCACCATCGAAAACAGCAGAACAACAAGCATTCCTAGCATTCAAGTGGATCTCGCAAGAACCGAAGCATAACCAGGAACGCTGAACCTGTCAAGGCACTAAGACTGCTTGGGGGTTTCGATCGTTGGAATGACTTCCAGAGAGTCCGTGGAATCTAGAGAATTCGCGAAGTCAAAATCTATGGAATCCGGAGAATCCGGGGACGTGTGAGGTTCATTCTTGCGGTTCAGCCGCTTGGCCATTTTTTCCTGCTGTCGTTCTTTTCGTTGTTGTTCTTTTTGACGCTTTTTGAAAGTTTGTGGTCCACGACCTGGCATATTGGCTCCTCAAAAAAGAAAAGGGCCGCCAGTACACCCGGATGAAACCAGGCGGGCGGCCCGACTAATTACTAAGTTGATGTAGTCGATGAAACGACTATTTTACCAGCGCGAGCCGCGGCCGCGTCCACCGCCGCCGCCGGAATCGTTGCGGCGTCCACCACCACCGCCACCGCCGCCCGCCGTCTTCGGCCGCGCTTCGTTGACGTTCATGGCTCGGCCGTGAAGGTCGGCTCCGTTTAATTGAGAAATGGCGTTCTGAGCATCCTGCTGTTCCGTCATTTCGACGAAACCGAAGCCGCGAGGCTGACCGGTTTCCCGATCCGTAACAATACTGACGCGCTCTACACTCCCGTAGGCTGCAAATGCAGCTTGAAGATCGTCCTGGGTGGTTTGGTAACTGAGATTGCCGACAAAAATGTTGGTCACAGTGTTTTGGTCCTTTGTATGTGAATTATCTTTGTCAGACTGCGCTGAACCCACTTAGACAAGAAGGAAGTAGCGGCCGGAAGGCACTCGGATATTAGACGGATGCGGGCAAAGACAACCTAAGTATACCAGGGAATACACCCAAATGCCAGTCACTTCAGCGCGCCGGCTGGGATCGCCGCAACTGGCCTGATTAGCTAAGCAGCGCGCGCGAACTGGCGATACTCTTCTTCGGATTTTGCGGGCAGCAGCACCCACAGTGTGTATACGCCAAGCGCCGTGCCAAAGGGTATGTCGATCAAGCTGAAGCAGCCGAATACAAGCGCTAAAAGTCGCGCCCACGGTTGGCGTGTTAGTAATCCCCAAGCGGTAATAATGCCAATTGTCCCCCCGGCCAGCAGCAGCAAACCGATCATCTGCAGCAACCCGGGCACAAATCGCGGAACATCGGGCGGTAAGAGCTGCATCTCAGGTCGAAAGATCGTTAGCATCACCAGCGCGGGCAACAAGCGCAATGCCGACAGCGCAAGCCATAAGATCCCCAGTAAACGGACATGACCTACAATCCGGCCCTTCACCGGCATCAGAGGCACGGTTCCCAAAGTCTTGCCGCACTTCGGGCAAAAATTCTGCGATGCCTCCAACTGAGTACCACACCGGTCACAAAACACGCGCCACCTCCTGCCTATTTATATACGACGGAATACGGCGCGTTGTTCCGCTTTTGGGCCTAAAGCCGATAACCAGCAACAAATGCTCGACTTCGTTCGTCACTCTATATTGAGGCATGCCCGAACACCATGGTCTTGTGGCCTTTCTAACAAATCGCCTGGCCATTCGGATATCTAGGCGGGCTGCATGACCAAGTCCCCGACAATTCGCCTCCTTTTGGGCTTGCTCGTTACGCTAGCGGCCGTGACGGGCTTTTCGTGGTATGCGCTGTATCAGATCCAGGGCCTGCGCCGGCTGCAAACCGAAACCATCGATCTGAACCGGCACGATTCGCTGCTGTTGTTGAGGGTACAGAACGATCTGAACACGATTGGCCTCAAGCTTCGAGACATGACGCAGGCGTCCCAAACATCGGGCATCGCCCGCTATCGCGGTGAGTTTGCCCGCTTGCGTGAAGATTTGGAAAAGGCCATTCGCGACGATGCCACGCTGACGCCCGTTGCCCGGCGGGCGGACCGTCAGGCTGAACTGGTACGGCGGCTGCCTCAGTTTTGGCAAACATCCGACCAGGTTTTTCAAAAGGCATCCGCAGGGGACGAGGCCGCCGCTCGGCTCCTGGTTTCTACAGATCTTTCCGCGCAGCAGTCGCTGCTCGCCAGCCGTGTTTCTTACCTGCTTGAGCGCAACACTGAGGCCGAAGGCCTAGCGGACCAGAAGATCGCCGCCATATACGATCGCGCCGAGTGGGACACCTACGCCTTCCTGGCCGCCACCATGATTGCTATCGCCGTGACCACGCTATACCTGATCCATTCCAATCGCCGCATGTTCGAAAAGATCCAGTCGCTCTCGCGCCAACGGCGCGTGCTGGCCGCCCGGCTGATTACTATTCAGGAAGAAGTGCTTCGCTCGGTGTCACGGGAGCTTCACGACGAATTTGGGCAAATCTTGACAGCCGTGAGCGCCATGCTGGCCCGAGCCGAGAAGAAAGGTGTTCCCCCCGATTCGCCTTTTCGCACCGAATTGAGCGAAGTCCGCGAGATCACTCACAACACGCTCGAAAAGATGCGCAGTCTTTCCCAGATGCTCCATCCGGCGGTTCTGGACGATTACGGGCTGGCCAAAGGGATCGAATGGTATGCCGGAATTTTCCAGCGTCAGACCGGCATTCAGACCAGCGCCTTCGTCCGGGGACAGGCAACGCGCATCACTGGGCAGCAGGCCATCCATTGCTTCCGCATTGTGCAGGAAGCCTTGAATAATGCGGCCAAGCATTCCGGAACGAAGCGGGCCGAAGTCGAGATGATCTTCTCCGCCGATACGCTGACGCTGAACGTCAGAGATTTTGGTCACGGCATGGTTCAGCCCAAAAAAGGCAGCAAACCCGGGCTCGGTTTAATCGCTATGCGCGAGCGCGCTGAGTTGCTGAGTGGAACTCTGCGCATTTCGTCAGTACCTAATGCCGGCACGGCCGTCTCGCTGGTTATGCCCTTGCGGCTCGAAGACCAGGTACCAGAGGCCGTAGAGGAACAAGAAGTAGTGGGGAGGTAGTTATCCGCAATCATGAGTGAAGAAATCACAGTTCTGCTCGTAGACGATCACAGCCTGGTGCGCCGCGGATTCCGCCGCATCCTCGAGGACGACGAAGGAATGAAAATCGTCGGCGAAGCCAGCAATGGAGTAGAAGCCATACGCATGGCTTACGAGCTAAAGCCGAAGGTAATCGTCATGGATCTTTCCATGCCGGAGCTGGATGGCGTGCAGGCGACCAAAGAAATCGTGAAGCATCTGCCCGGCACCGAAGTCCTGATTCTGAGCATGCATTCCGACGACAATTACGTCCGCAATGCTCTGGATGCCGGGGCGAAAGGATATCTGCTAAAGAGTGCGATTGACGTGGACCTCGTCGGCGCAATCAGAGCCGTAGCCGAAGGCAAACGCTTCATTGGGCCCGGGCTGAAATATGTTGCTCAGGAAGCGGATGACGAGCTGAAGAAGCTGACCGGACGCGAAAAGCAGGTCCTGCAATTGATCGCGCAAGGAAAATCGAACAAGGAAATCGCAACTCTTCTGGATCTGAGCGTCAATACGGTTTCCGTCCATCGCGCCAATCTGATGGAGAAAATGAACATCCACCGCACTGCCGAATTGGTGCTGTTTGCGATCCGTAAAGGACTGGTGGTGCCGCAGTAGCGGTGAAATGGGGTCCCACTTAGAGCTTCCCGAACCACTCATCCGCGTTATCCAGACGACCGCCGCTGCCGGACATCTCTCGCCAGAGCAGTTCATCCAGAAGCTGGTGGACAAGCATCTCGAAAACAAGAGCTGGCATGAACTCATCGAGCGCGGGCTGCGGCAGTCAGAGGCACTCGGATACACCGAGGACGACGTGGAGCGGATCATCCATGAGCACCGCAGCGAAAAACGCCAGTCCACCCGTTAGCTCGTGCTGCGAGTCACAGCAGATATGACCCAGACGACAACGCCATGATCGAGTGCGCTGTTGCTGCAAAGTCAAATTCGATGGGAGAAGGTACGAATATCACGCCTGATGACGGAAACGGAAGTGGCGGGAAAATTCCAGACCCCGGGCTCCTGCTCCCGAACCACGAAGTCAGCGGCTGAAAAGCTTAATGGACCTTGCGAGCGGCCTTGGCGTCGCTGGCGGCTTTCTTCTGCGCCTGAATCTCGCGCGCCTTGGCGAATTTCTTCTGAAATCGATCGACACGGCCTTCGGTATCCACCAGCTTCTGGCGGCCGGTGAAGAAAGGGTGGCAGCTCGAGCAGATTTCCACGCGCAGGTCGCCTTTGTGAGTCGAACGAGTGTGGAACGTAGATCCGCACGCGCAGATCACATTCACTTCATCGTAGGCGGGATGAATCCCTGCTTTCATTGCTTTGGAGTCCTTTCGGGTGGGTTAATTCGATTTTAGCACGCTAAATCGTCATAATGCGTAAAGCCCCGGCAGCGGGCCTAAGGCACACTGATCGGGGCTTTACAAGTCAGCCTTGCGGCTATACTCTAGCTACGTTACGCGCGACGGGGCGGCCGGTCCATGGGAACCTCGGCCTCGTCACTGAACGAAACCTGAACGTACGAACGGCGACTTTAAGAGTCGGCCACCTCGCGCGTGGATTGTATGCTACAGTCACTACCAGAATTCATTCGACTGGACCACCTCCTTTTTCAGTGATGATTCGATTGTATAAATTACGTTCCGAACGTGTCAACGATTCGCACTGAACTTATTTCAGAAGCTGTTCCTGACCAGCGCGCGCGCGAATGGATCAACGGATTCCTTCTTTTAGGCATTCTGGTAGGTCTACTGGGATCTCTCCAGATCGCCTGGCAGTACCACATGGATACCGATCCTCAGTTGATCGGCCTGCATTTCCTCGCTCTAAACGCCGGCTATGTCATCGCCGTTGCAGTCGCGCAAAGGCTTCTGCATCGAATTTCGCCCCGAGCCGTAGCGCTGCTAGCCTGCACGGTTGCGTCGGCCAGCCTGGTGGCCTTATCTTTCTTGGTCCCCCCTATCGCGCCTATGTGGCGGATGCTTGGTCTGGGTTTCGTGGGTGCTTCGGGCGGCGCCCTGGCGACCGCTCTGCTGTTTGCCTTAGATCCTTATTTTTCTAAAGCTCCTGCTGCGGCGGCCAGTTTGGCCGGTGTACTGTTTGGTTGCGGCTGCCTGGTATCCACTGTGATGGTTGGCATCACCTATTTCGCCGGCTCAGTGCAGATCGAAACTGCCTTATTGGCGGTCGTTCCGGTTATTTACTTCCTTGTGTACGCGGGAAACAAACTCCCCGCCGCGCTGGTGCCCGTCGAGGCCCACGCGGAAGAGAACAGAATCCGCGAGACCTTGCGCAATATGCGCAGCATCGGCGCGGTGTTGTTCAGTCTGCTTCTCTTCTTTCAGTTCGGAAACGAATGGGCCATCGCCGGATGGCTGCCGCTATTTCTCATCCATCGCCTGGGTGCAAATCCTGTCTGGGCGATCTTTGCGTTGGCCGTTTATTTTCTGGCGTTGATCCTGGGACGACTCGCCGCGCGGTCTTTTCTTCCGCGCCTGAATCATCGAAAACTGCTGCTCGCCAGCATCGTGACCGCCATGATCGGTTATTTACTCCTCAGCTTCACAACTTCCATGGCCGGGGCCTGGATCGCGGTTGTGATCATCGGAGCCGGATTCGCGCCCGTTTACCCGCTCGTCGCCGAAAGCCTGGACGACCGCTTCTCGTATCATCCCGGCTTCTACAATGGAATCTTCTCGATCGCTATCACGGGAGCCATGTCTACTCCCTGGCTCCTTGGGTACGTCGATAGCTACGTCGGAACCAGATACGTGATGCTTCTTCCTGCGTTTGGCTCGGTCGCCGTCTTAGTTCTGGTATTGCTCATCATGCTCGAAGCGCATTTGATGGGAGAAACAAAGAGCGCGGGGAAACCTGAAGCGAGAGTCGCAGCGGCAGGGAAAGATTAGCTCGTGCATTTTACGGCGTCCCTTTCTGTTCCTCCTCGCTAATGCGTGTCTCACTGTCGGCTGGAGCGCCGTCTCCGCCGATCTCGCCAAGCCGTATTGATGCCGTCGTTCAAGCCGCGCCCGACGTTCAGCGTGGACGCTTCGGATACAAATTCGTGGATGTCGAGACAGGGGAAATTCTCGCCGAGCAGGACGCGGCGACGTTCTTTACACCGGCTTCTAACACGAAGCTTTACACCACAGCTCTCGCGCTGGCCCGGCTCGGACCGGATTACAAATTTCAAACCGAGTTACGCACCGCCTCCGCCTGGGTCGCCCGGCCAAGCCACGCTACACGACCTTCAACTGATTGGCGGCGGCGATCCAAACCTCTCCGGCCGCGTATTGCCATACGCGGTGAAATCCACCGACGGCGATCCGCTCGCCGCTCTCGAGGAACTGGCCAGACAAACTGTTCCAAGCCGGCGTCCGTGAGATCGATGGAGACGTTACTGGCGTTGCGACGCGCTATGCCGGACCCCTCTATCCTGATGGCTGGACGATCGACGATAGCATCTTCAGCTACGGTGCGCCGGTCTCGGCGCTCACCCTGAATGACAATACAATTTCGCTTATTTTGCATCCCACGGAAATCGGCGACTTGGCGGAAGTTGAAGTGCGCCCCGCGCTCAGCCATTTCATGATCTTGAACGAAGTCACAACTGAGAGACGCATCGAGCACCACCCACATTCAAGTTTTCCGCCCGCCCGGAACAAGCGAAGTGATCGTATGGGGCACGATTGGGCGAAAGCAGCCTCCCTGGCGTCAGGATCTCGGCGTAGACAATCCGGCGCTATTTGCCGCGGAAGCTCTCATCTCCGTCTTGCGTGATCGCGGCATAGTCGTCCGCGGAGTGGCTCGGTCACAATATAGTGAGCTGAGCAATGCGCCGTGCCGCGGGCAGCCGATGGAACGCTCTTGGCTGTTCACGAATCCGTTCCCCTGTGGGAAGCGATTCAGGTGACCAATAAAGTCAGCCAGAATCTGCACGCCGAGATGCTCTTGCGGGAAGCGGCGAGTCGTGACGCACGGTGTGGGCACGTTGGAAGCGGGTCTGAAGGAGCGCGAGGCCTTTCTGCAGGAGATCGGCATCACTCACGACATCAGCGGATTTGCCTTCGCCGATGGCTCCGGTTTGGCGCGCCAGGATTTGACTACGCCGGATTCAACCGTAGCTTTGCTTCAAGCCATGTGGCAACGGCCGGAGCGAGACATCTGGCTTCAGTGCCTGCCCATCGGCGGCGTCGACGGAAGCTTAGAGCATCGCTTCCGGAATATTGCCGGCGCGCAACGAGTTCATGCCAAGACCGGTTCCATCGCGCACGTCAACGCGCTCAGCGGTTATATCGAAACCCAACAGCATCGCTGGCTCGCGTTTTCAATTATGGTGAACGCAACTGCCGGTCACGAGTCCGCCGTTCGCGACTTCATCGACCATCTCTGCGCGGTGTTCCTCGAATACTAAACCCATGCGATCTCGTCATTATCTTGCAGTCGATCTCGGTGCGGAGAGTGGACGCGCGGTCCTGGCGAAGCTCGCGGATCACAGGATCGAACTCAGCGAACTCCACCGCTTCGCCAACACCGCCGTGCAGCTTCCTACCGGCCTTTACTGGAATACTCTGCGCCTTTTTCAAGATATCTGCGAAGGCATTCGGGCTGGAAGCAAAGCTTGCGAGGATCTGGACGGCATTGCTATCGACACCTGGGGCGTTGACTTCGGTCTGCTCGCGGCCGATGGCGAGCTCCTCCACATTCCCCGGCACTATCGCGATGCGCGAACGCAAGGCGTCCCCGAGCAGGTTTTCAAGCTCATTCCACGCGCCGAGATTTTCCGGCAAACCGGCATCCAGGTGATGTCCATCAACTCGCTTTACCAGCTCTTCGCGATTAACCGCGATGCCCCTCATCTGATCGAGAACGCATCGAAGCTGCTCTTCATGCCCGATCTGTTTAATTACTTCTTGACCGGCACGTTCGCGTCCGAGCGCACCATCGCCAGCACCTCACAGTTCTACGATCCCATCAAAAAATGCTTTGCGACAGACATGTTGCGAACGCTAGGTCTCAGTGGCGGATTTGTGGCGGAACTAATCGATCCAGGCACTGAGCTCGGACCCGTTTTGCCTTACGTGATGGAACGCTGCGCTCTAAAGCACGACGCCACTGTCTACACCACCGGTTCGCACGATACTGCCTCCGCCGTGGCGGCCGTACCGGCATCGCGATGGAAAAAATTGGTGCTACATCAGCTCCGGCACATGGTCCCTGATGGGCGTGGAAGTAGACGAACCCATCATCAACGACGCTTCTCTCGATGCGAATTTCACCAATGAAGTTGGCGTAGGAAGCAAAATCCGCTTCCTGAAGAACATTCCGGGCATGTGGGTCTTGCAGGAATGCAGGCGCTCCTGGGCCAAGGAAGGCAAAGAATATTCGTATACCGAATTGATGGAGCAGGCCGCCGCTTCCGACCCCATCGGCTCCATGCTCGATCTGGACGAGTTCACTTCCCCCGGAAATCATCCGCAGCGGATTTGCGAATATTGCCGGAAGACTGGGCAGCGGGTGCCCGAAGATCCAGGCTCAATGACGCGCGTTATTTTGGAGAGTCTGGCAGCCCGCTACAAGCAAGTGCTTGACTCGCTCGAAAGGCTCACAAACAGATCCATTGAGGTGATCCACATTGTCGGCGGCGGCTCGCGCAACAAACTGCTCAATCAGCTCGCGGCAAACGCGACCGGACGCCGTGTCATTGCCGGGCCGACGGAAGCAACAGCTGCGGGAAATGCTCTCACTCAGGCTATGGGAACCGGTGACATCGGATCTCTCGAAGAGCTGAGAGCCGTGGTCAGAAAGTCATTCGACATGGAAGAGTTCAGCCCCGTCAACTAATTAGTAGATTCGGCCAAGAACCTCGGGGCCTGTAGAGTAATCAAAATTAGAGGAGATCGTTGGGAGAGGCGATGGCAAACATCTGGGTCTATGCGCTGGGGACGGGACTCTCCGAGGATCGGGATGAACGGGTGCAGAGAGAGTGGGTGGGTCGGGCGATACACGAGCTACAGACGTCGCTCAAGGACGAAGCGCAGGTCTCAGAATGGATACCTTTCGATTCCGAACATAAGCATCGTGAGGAAGAGAACTATGTGGTTCTGTTGGTTCCACCCAGCGACTGCTTTGGGGTACGGGATTACTTCATTGCGGCCAATGCGCTGGCGCTGATGGATAGTGGCCGGGTACGGGTTCTACCGATGATCCTCGACCTTAGCGCGGCGGAGGATGCGGCCAGTGGGATAGGAGAGGCGGTAAGCGAGAGTGCGCGTGAGCATCGGACGCGGCGGGTGAGAAACAGCCTGGTGCAGATGGCGGTCTGCAGCTCGAAACCGGAGCAGTGGGCTGCACGGTGCGGTGAGCTGATCGAGCGGTTGACGGCCGAGATGGCTGAGTGGCCTAAGCGCAAGCCGAAAGGCGGGAGGCGGAAGGTATCGCTGTTCTTTTCGTATAGCCACATGGATACGATGTTGCGCGATGAGCTTGCGCGTCATCTAGAGTTGCTGAAGCGGACGGGGCTGTTTGAGGCATGGCACGACAAGCAGATTCTTCCGGGCGACGATTGGGCGTCCGAGATCGACAGACATCTCTGCTTTTCGGATATTGTTTTGCTCCTGTTGAGCGCGGATTTCTTTGCGTCGCAGTACTGCAGCGAGGTGGAGATGCCGTTTGCGCAGGAGCGACATATCGCAGAGAGTGCGCGGGTAATCCCGGTGGTGCTGAGGCCGGTGATATGGAGTGGGTCCTGGCTGTATGACCTGCAGGCTCTGCCGGTGGGGGCGCTCCCGGTCTCTGCGTGGCCTTCCACGGACTCGGCGTTTGTGAGTGTGTGTGAGGGAATCCTGGCAGCGGCTCTTGCGTCCCGGGCGGATGCGGCGCGCCATGAGCGCAAGAGTACGCCGGAGTTTTCTACGCGTAAGCGCGAGGTGGATACGGCGATGCCGCACGAGGTGCAGATCGACCGGTCCGCGATGCTGATTGTGCTGATCCGCAAGACGTCCTCCGAGGGGCTACGTGGCCTACTTGCGGGGGATGCGAGCTATGGTGCGGAGCCGGAGGACGTTCACTCGCAGACAGCGTCTGTGCAGTTTCCATATAGAGGTCCCAACAAGCTTGGGGGTGTGGAACTGGTGGCCGTGGTACGGTCTCCTGACTTCGATCCTGCTGAACAGAAGCGGATGATTCATCTTGCCCCGGATGGCGACTCGCAGCCTGTGATTTTCATGGTTGCGGCGAAGCGGACCGGGCGGTTGAGGGCGGTCGTAGAGATCTACGATGCGGGGAGGCTTCTGGTCTCCTGTCCGATGAGCACGCTGGCGGTGGCGGCGGAGGTGTCAGGGACGGCAACGGCGATAGGCTCAGCGGCGATTGCGGTTGAGGAGACTCCGCCGCCTGACGCCGGGGGCCGACATATAGATTTTGAACCCGCAGTGGTCTTTTCCTTCCCAAACTTTCCGGAAGGAACGGGTCCACAGGTGATCAGAGAGTTTGTGCTGCGGCAAGAGCTCGCGATGAATGAGAAGAAGATGCGGTCGGGAGATTTTAAACTCGCTACCTCTATGAGCAAGCTCGCCAAGTTCTTGCAGGATGCGGGTCGGATGGAGGAGGCAGAGGCGTTGTATCGAAGGGCGCTTGCAAGCCAGGAAGAACGTGTGGACTCGTACACGATTGGACTCTTTCTGGATCCGCTTGCGGCGCTGTTGCGGGTGACGAATCGACTGAGCGAGGCGGAGTTGCTGATGCGACGCTCGATTGCGATGGAGGAGAAGAGATGGGGACCGGAGGCGTGGGACGTGGGGAAGGCGATGCACCAACTCGCACGGCTTTTGTTGGAGATGCACAAGGAGGCTGAGGCTGAGGTGGCGCTGCGGCGGGCGGTTGCGATTATCGCGAGGGAAGGGCAGCCTCACCACGTGGAGGAAGTGGTGCGCGATTACTCAGAGGTGCTGGAGGCGCGTGGGGTGAGCGGCGAAGAGATGTTTGCGGCTCTCCATGAAGTTCTGCCTGATGAGTACTTTCGTAAGTAGCCTTTGCCGGATGATGTTCCGTGCCTCGCATCGCCGCGATCGAACCGTAGCTAGTTGCCGTTCTTTCTCGGCTGCTTCCCGGTCCGAATGAAGAACTGCTGTTTGTCAATCGCGGGATCAACGGCAACATCGAAAAATCCCACCATCATCTCGGCCCAGGTCTGCTCACCCCAAGTCACCGCTGAATCCGGATCCGGATTGTGCGGGTTGTTTTTGGAATTGTCGAAGGTCGCCACGGCTTGCAGAGTGGTGCCGGCCTTCAGTGCGATCGGCTCCGCCAATCGATAGCTGAGCTGCCAATAGAAATCGTAATGCGGGATGCGCAACAGCGTTCGAACCCGCCCACCGGGTTCCAGAATGTTGTACTCGAATGTTTTTCCGCGCAGGTGCATGTGCGGAAAGAAACTCAGCAACAAAGCGTCGTTCGGGATTGTGCCGTGAACCTCCACGCGATGATCCGGATCTCCGGGCGGAATCAAAAATCGGTCGTTCGTCAACTGCAGCGTCAGCACTCGCTTCCGCGGTGGCTGCTTCGCAAACACCAGGCCCACGCTGGTCCGGTCCTCCGTCGGATGCCCATGCGTCGTGTAGTGCATCTGCAGCACGATGTCAGACCCGGCTGGAACAAGCTTGGCGAAACCTTCTGGCCATCGATCCGGCAAACTGCCGGGCGCGTAGACCAGCAGAATGTCATTCGTCGTCCACATCGCCTCGCGCCGTAAAGCCTCAGTCGGAAGCTGGTCGGCGCTGAAGGGAATCCCCACCGGAGCGCCTCGAAGCCATTGAGACTTCGGATCGCGGATATACGCGACTGCGTGATGCACCACCATTCGATTGCTGGGCCGAACCTCCGACATCTGCACCCAGCGGTCTTCCGTGAAATGAGTCGGAATAATGATGTATTGGTAGGGCACATCACCGGTCGCCGGAATGCGTTTTGCAGTGGGCATCTGAAGAACCACGTCCGGCTGATCGATGTTCCAGCCTGTTACCCAATGCGGCGTAGGCGGCGCATCGCGCGGGTCGCCTTCTGGCGCATGCGCATCGGCCCAGGCCCTCAGGATCGCGATTTGCTCGGGCGTTAGCGAGGGATCGTTCGAAAAATGGCCGCAGCACGGATCGGCGAACCATGGCGGCATGCTTTTGTTCTGCGTCGCGTTGCGAATGGCAGCGGCGAAGGGCCGTGTTTCCCGGTATGTCTCCAGGGTCATCGGCGCCATCTCGCCCTTCCGATGGCACCCTTGACACCGCAACTGCAGAATCGGCAAAACGTCTTTGTAAAAGGTGGGCGCCTTTCCGGCCGCGGTTGCAGAACCCGCACAGAACAACCACGCCGAAAAGGCTACCAACAGCCGCTCCCTCACGTCGGCTGGTGGTCGGATTTCAACTTGTGCCGCTCAGCGTAAAAATCAGGCGGCATGCTCGGCCAATGCGGCTCGCGTTTGTGCTTGAATGCCTCATATCCTTCCTTGAAGTCGGCGCTCTCCATAAGCTGCTCTCGCAATTTCGTCGCGAGTTCGCCCGCCTCCTCCCAGGATTTTTCACGAGATTCGTGAAAGTATTCCAACCCGGCAGCCACCGCCTTCGGGCTGCTCTTGGCCAGATCGCGCGCCAAAGCCTTCGCGCGGTCACTCGCCTCCGCCAGCGGGCACATGTGGTGCGCCAAACCCCACTGGAGCGCGTCGTGAGCCGAGAACATTCTGCCTGTCAAACTTAGTTCCAGCATGCGCCGCGAACCCAGCGCCGCTTCCAGCGCGCGATAGACCAAAAAAGGCCATAAGCCAATGCGAACCTCTGGAAGACCGAACACCGAACCCTGCGCGGCCAGCACGATGTGTCCCTGCGCCACCAGCCCAAGCCCGCCTCCCAACGCTGCGCCATTCACGCTCACCACGATCGGCTTCCTCGAGTTGGCGCCGATCGTAAAAAGGTCATCGTGAATGTCGGCCAGCTCAGAGTCATGTAGTCCCGCCGCCTCATCCAGATCCATGCCGGCGCAGAAGACCTGTCCAACCGCGCAAATCAGGATCGCTCCGATATCCTCCCGCTTCTGTGCTGACCTGATCGCGTCCACAATCCCGGAGCACATATCCGAAGTCAAGGCATTCCGCTTATCGGCGCGGTTCAGAGTCACGTGCAGAACGCGGCATTTGTGATCAATAAGCAAATCCATAGGCCCTCCCGAAAGGCATATCGGCGATTCTACTTTATAGTTTCAATCCGCTGGGCTGTTCCTCGGCGCTGCCCATTTGTCCCCAGGCATCTTCGAAACCGAGCAATTGCAAAGGTAAGTGTTCCGTCTTTTCATTCGCGCACGCCACTTCAAAGGCAAAATCCAGAATCCGTCGCGTCTCCTTCGGATCGATAATCGCATCGCAATGCCCTCGCGCTGCCGCGTACTTTGCATCCAGCCAACGCTCATAATCTCCCCGCGTCTGCGCGATTTTCGCTTCCAAGTCTTGCGGCACCGGCGCTCCCGCGGCTTTCAATCTGTCCAATTCGGGACCGAAGATCGCTTGTACAGCCGAATCGCCTTCCATCACGCCAATCCGCGCCGTAGGCCAACTGAACGCGAAATGTCGGGTCGAACCCCTGGGCCGCCATCGCGTAATATCCCGCGCCGCTCGCGTGGTTCACGGTCAACACAATCTTGGGAACCGTCGCGCACGCCATCGTCTCCACCATCTCCGCGCCGGCGCGAATAATGCCCGCCGTTTCCGCCTCCACCCCTACCATGAAGCCCGAGACGTCCTGCACGTATAGCAGCGGCAAGCGATGCCGTTGCGCATTTTCGACGAAATACGCCACTTTTCTCGCCGATTCCGTATAGACAATACCACCGACGCGAGGTCCGGATTGACGTCTTGAGGAATCCGCGCCGGTTCGCAATCACGCCGATGTTGCGCCCATTCAGCCGCGCCGCCGCGCATAAGAATTCCGGCGCGTGTTCAGGCTGGAATTCCAGAAAATCGCCGGCATCGAGAATGCAGTCGAGAATGTCTTCCATGCGATACGGCAGCCGATGATCGCCGGGAAGGACGTCATACAATCCCTCGGCATCGAGCCTTGGCGCGCGGCCTTGCCGCACCGCGAGCCGGCTCAGGCATTTGCCGGAACTGCTGGCGAATCATATCGAGACATGCTTCATCGTTGGCGGCTCGAAAATGCGCCACGCCACTGACGGTTGTATGCATCTTCGCGCCGCCCAAAGTTTCGGCGTCAATAACTTGTCCCACCGCGCCCTTCACCAGATTCGGACCGCCCAAACCCATGAAGCTCGTCTTATCCACCATGAGAATCACATCGCTTAAAGCCGGCAGGTAGGCCCCGCCTGCGATGCAAGGGCCCATCACGGCGGCAATCTGCGGAATGTGCATGCGCCGCCGCATGAGCGAGTTGTAGTAGAAAATTCGCGCCGCGCCATACTGGCCGGGGAAGATCCCGTCTTGCAGCGGCAGATTGACACCAGCCGAATCCACCAGGTAAACAATCGGAACGCGGTTTCGCATCGCGATCTCTTGCGCGCGCAAAATCTTGGTGATCGTCTCCGGCCACCACGCGCCCGCCTTCACCGTGGCGTCGTTGGCAACCATCACTGCGGACCGGCCCTCGATCTTCACCAGCCCCGTCACGACTCCCGCGCCCGGCGCTTGCCCCTCGTATTTGTCGTAGGCGATCAGCAGGCCGATCTCCAGAAACATCGTTCCCGGGATCCATCAAGCGATCGATGCGCTCCCGGGCCGTCAGCTTGCCTTCGCTATGTTGCTTCTGGATTTTCTTATCGCCGCCGCCCGCCCGAAGCTTCCGCTCCAGTTCTCCCATCTCTTGCCGCGAGATGCCGCATATCACGCGCAAAACCTTGCATCCGATGCTCTATTTTAGGTCTTTTTCCAACCCCGGAAAGCCCTAAGCACCTGCTAGTCTAACAGTCATGCTGGGCATCGACGAACGGGCGCTTCGCATTGTCTGGACGATTTTTTTATTCGCCCTCCTGCTCGCCATCATCTACTACATACGCGGCCACTATCCTTCTCTTCGCCGGATCCGTTTTCCTGGCTTACATGTTGTCGCCTATCGTTTCGCCTGGTCGAGCGCTTCATGCCGAAACGCCGCACCCTGGCTCTCACGACCGTTTACATCGTTCTCATCGGGCTATTGGTGCTGCTTGGCTTTGAGCTGGTGCCCACTCTAACGGGCGAGGCAACTAGCCTTGTGACCCGTCTTCCATCTCTGGTTACGGGCGGCTCGTTGGCGCAACTTCCGTTGCCCCATTTCCTGGAGCCGGTACGCGCTCAAGTAATCGCCACCATGAACCAGGAAGCTACCAATCTTCAGGCCAGTGTCGTTCCTTTTCTGAAGCAGGCAGGCACGCGCATTCTATCCGGTCTTGGCGCCATCCTCCCGATCATCTTGGTCCCGATACTCGCATTCTTCTTTCTGAAAGACGCCCGGACGATTCGCAGCACGTTCCTCGGCGCCGTGGAAGACGGTCACGATCGAACCACAGTCGAGCTGATTCTCGACGACATTCACGTCGTGCTCAAGAAACTATATGCGGGCGTTGGTTCTGCTTGCCATTGCGTCCTTCTGCGCCTGGAGCATTTTCCTCAGCGTGATGAAGTATCCTTACGAGCTGCTTTTGGCAGGCATCGCTGGCATTCTCGAGTTCATTCCGGTGATTGGGCCAGCTTGCGCGCTCGTGATTATGCTGGTTGTCTGCCTGGTAACGGGCTCCGGCGGGCTGCTCTGGATCATCATCTTTTGGGGATGCTTCCGCATCTTCCAGGATTACGTGCTCAATCCGTACCTGATGAGCGCCGGCATCGAACTGCACCCGCTGCTGGTTCTCTTCGGAGTTCTGGCGGGCGATGCTCTGGCCGGCATTCCCGGAATGTTTTTCTCGGTACCGGTGATCGCCATCCTCAGAGTGATCTATAACCATCTCCGGACCTCTTACGCCAGGAAGCAGCTCAGCCCCGCTTTAAGCGAGAGCCGGCGCATTTCTTAGTGAAGATCCGGATTGCCGGCCCAGCACTCATGCACAAAATCGGACGTGAAGCGGTTCACTACCTCCGGCGGCACGTCGGATTCCTTTCAGCTCGTGGAAATCGAAGTGTACCGGGTCTTCTTTCGAGCCGCTGACTGTCGCCAGAAGATACCCATAAACGTGCGCCTTGGCCGCCTTTGCATCCTTCGCGTTGGGCGGCAGCACATATCGTTCCGCGCCGGCGGTGCCGATGATCCATCCCGGCAGAACGCCGCCATGGCTGCGCCAATATTCGGTGTTGAAGATTCCGTCCATGTAGAAATGCGAGTGGCTCGCCAGCACGTATACCGGCTTGCTCGATTGCTGCTTGAAATCGAGCAGCCATTGATACACTTTGCGCCCGCTCTCTTCGCCTTGCGCCGATTGATTCATGCTGTGATCTTTCGAGATGCTCTCCGGCAATGCCTCGTGCATTCCCAGAATCAACGCCCGAACTGAAGCGTCGGCTTGGTCGCGCTTCAGGACGCCTTGTATCCA
Source organism: uncultured Acidobacteriaceae bacterium (assembly GCA_963795445.1). Taxonomy (GTDB): domain Bacteria; phylum Acidobacteriota; class Terriglobia; order Bryobacterales; family Bryobacteraceae; genus Bog-105. Next base: position 118,283 of record CAWCHX010000023.1, read on the forward strand.
CTTCATCTGCTGCGCGTCAAATTGCTCCGGAGACGCATTGTCCAGCGTGATGAAATCGATGCCGTTCTCGATCCAGTGGTAATAGCCCTTGACCGCATAATCGCGCGGATCGTCTTTCAGCCGCTGTTCGCGAATAGCCGGCGCATCCAGCCAGTCGGCAAACTGCGCGATTAGTTGCTCTCTGGTCTTCGGCGGAATCAGCTCATGATTGCCGAAAGCCAGATATACCGGAATGTTGCCGAACGGGCGAAGCTGATTGTCGATGAAATCCTGCCACGCGTTGCCTATATAGCTGGCGATATTCGCCGCGCTCGGATCGTGCTGGCTTATGCAATTGCCAATAATCCTGATCGAACCTGTAGATCGCCCGGAAATCCCCTAAATGCCAATAAAAAGCGGCATTGTTAGCAGCCGCGCCCTTGGCAATCGCGGGCATCACCACGTCGCCGCAATTTCTTGAATCGCCTGAAACGGCGAACTGCCAAGTCGCTTGTTGGGCGAAAAGCGGGAGTGAGATTAAGAAAGACGCGAGGCAGGTGGCAGAGGGGATTAGCGTGGTGAACGCGCATCCCCTCAGTCTACTCGGGCTAACCGCGCCTTAGCGTCTCTAAGTTCCTGGGCTGTTCCAAGCCGTGTATATGGCCATGCCCGCAATAGCCAGGGCGTACAGGACCGCCGCGACGACAAGGCCATACTTTACTTTGTCGATCGCGTCCAGACGCTTCGCCAAATTCGTCTGCGTGCTGATGATGCTTGAATCGTGAGAATCGTTATGCAGGTGAATGTAGGGATCGTCGTGATTCTCCACCCAGTGCCGGTACACGTACACACCAGCAGTGATCGCCACAAGAACTCCGCACAAAATCAGATGAAGAACGAAATTCATAGAGAGAATCGCTCCTTTCCTTTAGTGGACAGCTCCGATAATGCCGAGCCGCGATCATTGTCCAAGTTAGAACCGCCAATAACCTACGCCGGCATAGGGCACGGCGCTAAATCATCCCTCGCCCGCATCATAGCGCCGCCGGGCCGCTATTTCAACATCTGTTGACGGCTATAATCGTGTTTCCGTAACGTATGGCCGCTGTTTCTTCCATAGACTGGTTCCCGCTCTGGCTCAGTCTGCGAGTCGCGAGCTTGGCTACTCTGTTCGTGCTGAGCCTGGGCACCCTCCTCGCTTACGTCCTTTCACACAAAAACTTCCGCGGGAAGAACCTCCTCGATTCGCTGATCACATTACCGCTGGTTCTGCCTCCTACCGTGCTCGGCTATTATTTGCTCGTTCTCGTCGGGCGCGCTTCCCCGTTGGGCAGCATTTATGAAACGGTATTCGGGCAGCCGCTCGTCTTCACCTGGCAAGCCGCGGTGGTTGCGGCCTTTATCCACTCGGCCCCCATCTACATTAAGGCGGCTCGCGCGGTTCTCGAGGGCGTCGATTATCGCTATGAGTGGGCCGCCCAGAGTCTCGGAGCCTCTGAGTGGCGCACCTTTTGGCGCGTAACTCTGCCTCTTGCCCGCCGCGGTTTAACCTCTCTCGCCACCCTCAGCTTCGCCCGTTCGCTCGGCGATTTCGGAGTCACCATCATGGTTGCCGGCAATATACCGGGCCGAACGCAAACTCTTTCCGTAGCCATTTACGATGCGGTCGAATCGGGTAATGGCCGTTTGGCGCGCGTACTCGTTTGGTTGTTTCGTTTGCCGCCCTGGCCCTGCTCTGGCCCGCCAGCCATGTCTCGCGCACGCCGCGCCCGAGTACGACTGCTTGACAACTCAGCTTCGAGCACGATAGACGCTCGCCTCGTTAAACGCTTTCCCGCCGCTCCGGATTCAGAAGCCTTTGAGCTGAATGTGCACCTGCGCGCGTCCGCAGGTACGACCGTATTGTTCGGCCCCAGCGGAGCCGGGAAAACGCTGACGCTCAATTGCCTGGCAGGCTTCGCCCGTCCCGACGAGGGCCGGATTCTCGTCAACGATGAACTGTTCTTCGACGCCGCCACTCGCGTTCACGTGCCTTCCCAGCGCCGCCGCTGCGCTTACATTTTCCAGGATCACGCGCTCTTTCCGCACATGACCGTCCGCGACAATCTTCGCTTCGCCGCTTCCGCAGCGCCGTCCGAGGCAAATCGTGGCTTAAACCGGCGCCGCAGGATTCAAGAGCTTCTCGATAGCTTTGAGCTCGCCGATCTGGCTGCGCGCAAGCCCGCTCAACTTTCAGGAGGGCAAAAGCAGCGCGCCGCTCTCGCGCGCATCCTGGTTAGCGAGCCTCGCCTTCTCTTGCTCGACGAACCGGCTCGCGGCCTGGATGCCCGGCTGCGTCAAAGCTTCTACGAGGTCCTCCGCAAGACTCGCGAGCGCCTGCAGGTTCCGGTTGTGATGGTGACGCACGATCTGGATGAATGTTTTGAATTGGCCGATTCGGTTTGCCTGATGGATCGAGGCCGCTTCTTGCAATGCGGACCGCGAGACACCGTATTCTCCCGGCCGGCGTCCACCGAAGTCGCCCGTTCGCTCGGGGTCTATAACATTATTCCGGCCGCAATCACCGCGCTCGACCCGGGCCGCAACACCAGCCGCTTGAAAATTCTGGATGGGGAAGTGGAAGGTCCCTACTTGCCAGGGCATCTGATTGGCGACCATGGCTGGCTGTGTGTGCGAGAATTCGAGATCAAAGTCTATGCTCCGGATGCCCGCGCTGGACAGAACCAACTCACCTTGCGTGTTCTCAAAAGCAGCTCCTCTCCGCAGGGCATTCGTATCGCCTTTGAGCACGACATCTACGCCACGCTCAGTGAGCACGAATGGGAGCGGCTCCGCGCCAGCGATCGTCTGCGCCTGGAGATTCCCCGCTCTTCTGTATACTTCATCGGAAAGTGAATGAAACGGTATTACATTACCGATCGTAAGGCCGTCGGCGGCTTCCATCCGCTGCTCGAAGTAATCCGCGACCAGATGCATCTGGGCGTGGATTTCATCCAGATCCGCGAAAAGGACATCACTGCGCGCGAGCTGTTCGAGTTCACTCTCGCGGTGCTGGAAGTACGCGCCAACGAAGTGCGCACGCCGCTTCCCGCCAAGATCCTGATCAACTCGCGAGCCGATATCGCTTTGGCGACGGGCGCCGATGGCGTTCATCTTCCCTCCGATGCGCCAGAGCAAACGCTGCCGGGCCTGCTCGTAGCGCGCTCTTGCCACACTCTCGACGAAATCAAATTGACGACGGCCAACTTCGTCACCTTCGGCCCAGTCTTCGATAGCCCGGGCAAAGGTCAAGCGGTGGGGCTGCATGCACTCGAAGCCGCCTGCCGCTTCGGTAAGCCCGTTTATGCGCTCGGCGGAGTCAATTGGGAGAACGCGGCGGAATGCATGCACGCGGGCGCGGAAGGCATTGCGGGCATCCGCCTCTTTCAAGATCCCGGCTTGTAAATTGCATCGGCGATACTGAAAGAGAGCTTTGAAAGTCTCGGATCCTAAGCCGCATACTGATCACTTTGGTTCCGGCGGTCTTGCTGGCTCAGGATACTCAAACGCCGCCCCAGCCGGGTCAGGTACAGCAGCCGACCGAGCTTCCGAACACCATTTCCGCGCCGCCATTCACCGTCGCTGGATAAGTTCGACTATCGAGTGGTTCAGTCGTTCGGCGCGCGCGGTTTCGTGGGAGCGGCGATGGGCGCGGCCATCGGCCAGGCCAGAGATTCACCGCACGAGTGGGGGCAAGGAATCGGAGGATTCGCCGACCGCTACGCATCCGGGTTCGCCGGCAACTTCTCGCGGCAAACCTTTGCGTTTGTGCTCGAGATCGCCTTTCATGAAGACCCGCGCTATTTCCCGTCTGAAGACAAGAGCATGAAAGAGCGAGCCGTCAATGCGCTGAAACAGATCATCATTTGCAAGACCGATTCCGGCAAGTCCGAATTCGCCTATGCCCGCGTCATTAGCGAGTTCGGAGCCGGCCAGTTCACGAACGTCTGGCAGCCGAAGAGCACAGGGTCCGTTAACTCCGGATTGATACGCGCCGTGATCGGCCTGGGCGCGGACGCTGCCTACAATTTTATGCAGGAGTTCCTTCCGTTCACGCGGCCAAGGTCATTGCGGCATCGGCATTAGGAGTACGGAAACGGACACGGAAGCAGTTCCGACGTTACGTCTCCGGCTTCCTGCATACGCAAGCTTTAACCGGCTTCGCAAACGCGCCTCCACAATGGTCGTTTCCTTTCGTCCGGCCAGATTGACGAGTTGATCGGGATCGGCCCGATTGTCATAAAGCTGAAAGCTTGAATAGGCTGCGGCATGCGGCTCCGGCTTGTGTTTTCCGTTCTCCCAAGGAGCGGCGACGACATAGGTCCACTCCGGCGTTCTTAGCGCGCGGGCGACCCAGAATTCCGACATCTGGATGAACACTTCATTTCGCCACTCGCCCGCTTTTCCAGATAGCAGAGGCAGCGTGCTCTTGCCCTGCACGGTCGGCGGGATCGGGAGGCCGGCAGCTTCGAGCATGGTCGGCATTACATCCACCATGCTGACGAGTCTCGCGGACCACGCGGCCACCCTCGAAGCCCGGTCCTTCGACGATGAATGGAATGTGAGTGGAGGCGTCGTGCCCGCTGCGTTTGTATTCCGTATTGCGCGTCATGAAATGACAGCCATGATCGCTGATGAACATCACAATGGTGTTCCGATCAAGCCCTTCCTGCTGGAGAGTCTGGCGAATTTCACCTACGGTTTCGTCGACGCGCTTGAGGCAGCCGTAGTAATCGGGCAACTGCTCCTGCCACGTTCCGGGAAAGTTGCGCATGTCTGCCGGAACGAACGGATTCTTATAGCGCTCGGCATAACCTTTCGGCGCGACCATGTGGCCGAGATCGTTCTGTTGGTGCGGTTCCAGGTAGGAGACGACCAGCAAGAACGGCGACGTCTTGCTGGCGTTGTGCAAGAAACGCTTGGCGCGGCTGGTCAGGAAATCGACTCGATACTCGTTCTCATAGTGCATGGGCCGGCCGTCGCCATCGTAGATATCGCCCTCGTATGGATGAGAGGTGTTTTCGAGCTCATTGGAAGCTTCCCAGAGGTCAAGAAAGCCGCCGCGGCCAGCGGGCGGAACAGGTCCCTTTGTGCCTTCCGCTAAATGCCATTTGCCGATGTAGTTCGCCGAATAACCTGCTTTCCGAAATTCAGTGGCGAGCGTCGTAGCGGTTTCCGACAGGTGTACGCCGTTGCCAGTGTTCTTCCAAACGCCATGCGTGGCCGGATACTCGCCGGTGAAGAGGCAGGCGCGCGAGGGGCTGCAGACCGGCTGATTCGTGAACATATTGGAGTACGCGGTGCCCGCTGCGCCATGGCATCGAGGTTGGGCGTGACATCCATCGGATTCAGACCGTAGGCTCCGATGGCGTCCCAACGCACCTGATCCGCAATGATCACGATGACATTCGGCTTCGAGGCTGGTGCGTCGCGCTGCGCTGATGCGCCGAGCGGACGCGGTGCTCGCAGCCGCTGCTGTCTTCAACAATTCACGCCGGGAAACGCTCATGTTTCGACCGCTTCCGGGGCGTGCAGTTCTTGCAGATTCCAGACGCGAATGGGGTCTCGGCGGCGTGAAGCGATGGCTTCCGCTGCCGCGCGCGCGCCGCTCATGGTGGTGATGCACGCTGTCCGATAAGTCACCGCATTGCGCCGTATGGTCTGTTCATCGGGGAAAGAGTGGCTGCCGGTCGTGGTGTAGATGACCAGGTTCAACTTGCCCGCCTTGATCAAATCGACAGCATTGGGCCGGCCTTCATTCACCTTCAAGACCGTCTTCGCATACAGACCGGCATTCTTCAGCGCGGCGGCCGTACCACGCGTCGCAAACAACTCGAAACCGAACTCGCGGAACTTTGCGGCAATACCCACGGCTGCAGCCTTGTCGCGATCGTTGACGCTGATGAACAGCGCGCCCGAATCGGGAATCGGCGTTCCCGCGGCCAACTGCGCCTTGGCGAAGGCTTCACCAAAGCTCTCGCCAACTCCCATCACTTCGCCAGTCGACCTCATCTCCGGGCCCAAGGCGGGATCGACTCCGGGGAATTTGGCAAACGGGAAGACCGGACTTTTGACGAAATAGCTTGGTACCGGCAGCGTGCCGTTGACGATGCCGCCGGTCAAATGGCGGAAGTCGGTCAGCTTCTTTCCAAGCATTAGCCCAACCGCAATTTTCGGCAGCGGCACACCGGTCGCTTTACTGACAAACGGCACGGTGCGCGAGGCTCGGGGGTTCACTTCGAGCACGTACACTTTGCCGTCTTTGATTGCGTATTGAACATTCATCAATCCGATCACGTTCAGTGCCCGCGCCAGCTTCGCCGTATATTCCTCGATGAGGCGGAGACTGGGCTTCTGGATTCCGATGGCAGGCAAGACGCAAGAGCTATCGCCCGAATGCACGCCCGCTTCTTCGATATGCTCCATGATGCCGGCGATCAGAACATTCTCGCCGTCGCACAGGGCGTCGACATCCACTTCGGTGGCGTCCTCGAGAAAGCGATCGATCAGCACCGGCCGTTTGACCGAAAAATTCACCGCCTCCTGCATGTAGCGGCGCACGGTGTTCTCGCTGTACGCAATCACCATGGCCCGGCCGCCCAACACGTAACTAGGCCGGACCAGAACCGGAAAACCCAACTTGCGCGCGATCTCGCAGGCTTCCTCGACACTGGTGGCAGAACCGTGAGCCGGGGAAGGAATGTCGAGATCCTCCAGCAGTTTGCCAAAGAGCTTGCGGTCTTCTGCTAAATCAATGTTGCTTGGATCGGTCCCAATGATAGGCAGGCCCAACTCTTTGAGCGGCATCGCTAAATTGAGCGGTGTCTGGCCGCCAAACTGCACAATCAAGCCATCGGGTTTCTCGACGTCGTAAATGTTGAGGACTTCTTCCTGGGTCAGCGGCTCGAAGTACAAGCGGTCGCTGGTATCGTAATCCGTCGATACAGTCTCGGGATTGCAATTGACCATGATCGACTCAACTCCGAAATCCTGGAGCGCGAAGGAGGCGTGGCAACAACAATAATCGAATTCGATTCCCTGCCCGATGCGATTCGGCCCGCTGCCGAGAATCATCACCTTCTTGCGGTCTGTGGGAGCGGCCTCATCTTCCGATTCGTAGCTCGAATACATGTATGGCGTGAAGCTTTCGAACTCGGCGGCGCAAGTATCCACTCGATTGAACACCGCACGCACACCCAGCTTCTTTCGCGCCTCACGCACTTGCATCGGCTCGGCTCCGATTAACTCGCCGATCTGCCGATCGCCCAAACCATCGCGCTTCAGCTTGCGGAATTCCTTGGCGTCTATCGACTCCAGCTTCCGGCCCGAAAGCGATTTCTCGAGTGCGACGACTTCGGAGACCTGCTGCAGGAACCAGCGATCGATATTCGTCATTTCGAAGATCTGGTCGACTGTGTGGCCTTGCTCAAAAGCAAAGCGAATGTAATCGAGGCGCTCCGGATTGGGCGTGATGAGGCGCTTGGCAATCAATGCCGGGTCCAGCGATTTTGCACTGGACGATTTGCCCGTCTCGAGACTACGCAGCCCCTTGCCGAGCGCCTGCTTGAAGGTGCGGCCGATGGCCATCACCTCGCCCACGGACTTCATCTGCGTACCGAGAACCGGCTCCGCGCCTGGAAACTTTTCGAACTGCCAGCGAGGAATCTTCACCACTACGTAATCGAGCGTGGGCTCAAAGCAGGCCGGCGTCGCGCGCGTAATGTCGTTCTTGATTTCATCCAGGCGATAACCGACGGCCAGCTTCGCGGCAATTTTCGCGATGGGGAATCCGGTCGCTTTTGAAGCCAGAGCCGAGCTGCGCGATACGCGTGGATTCATCTCCACGATGACCATGCGCCCGTTCTCCGGGTTGATGGCAAACTGCACATTAGAGCCGCCGGTATCGACACCAATCTCATTCAGGCAGCGCAGCGCCGCGTCGCGCATCATCTGATATTCGCGGTCGGTCAAAGTTTGCGCGGGTGCAACAGTGATCGAGTCGCCGGTATGCACGCCCATGGGATCGAAGTTTTCAATGGAGCAGATGATGATGCCATTGCCGGCGAGATCGCGCATGACCTCGAGCTCGAATTCTTTCCAGCCGAGCACGCTCTCCTCGACCAGCACTTCGTGCACAGGAGAAAGGTCAATTCCCCGCTCTAAAATTTCGACCAGATCTTCGCGATGGTAAGCGATTCCGCCGCCGGTTCCGCCCAACGTGAAGCTGGGCCGCAAAATAATGGGATAGCCCATGCGGTTAGCGAAGTCGAGCCCGTCCTCGATGTTGTTCACGAGCTGAGATTGGGTCATGTCGAGCCCGATCTTGCGCATGGCGTCCTTGAACAACAATCGATCCTCGGCCTTCTTGATGGCGTTTATCTTGGCTCCGATGAGTTCGACGCCATACTCGTCGAGCACGCCCGATTCGGCCAACTCGACGGCGAGATTCAATGCCGTCTGGCCACCGACAGTGGAAAGCAGAGCGTCGGGCCGCTCCTTGCGGATCACTTCTGACGCGTAGGCGAGAGTCAAAGGCTCGACGTAGGTTTTGTCGGCCAATTCCGGGTCAGTCATGATCGTGGCCGGGTTGGAGTTGATCAGGATGACTTCGTAGCCCTCCTGCCGCAAAGCTTTACACGCTTGCGCGCCGGAGTAGTCGAACTCGCAGGCTTGCCCGATCACGATCGGCCCGGAGCCGATGATCATGATGCGCTTCAGATCTGTCCGCTTGGGCATTCTTATCGCCGATTACCTTTCATCAGCTCGGCGAAATCGTGAAAGAGGTAATTCGAATCGTGCGGACCGGGCGCGGCTTCGGGATGATATTGGACGCAGAAAACGGGTTCGCTGCGATGGCGCAAACCCTCGACGGTCTGATCGTTCAGATTCATGTGAGTGATCTCGACTTCGGAGTCTCGCAACGAATCCGGGTCGACGCAGAAGCCATGGTTTTGCGAGGTGATCTCTACTTTACCGGTGCGCTGATTCAAGACCGGATGATTGGCGCCGTGATGTCCGAATTTGAGTTTATAAGTCTTGCCGCCGAGGGCTAATCCGAGAATTTGGTGCCCGAGACAGATGCCAAAGACCGGAACCTTACCGATGAGCTTGCGCACTTCCGCGGATTGGCGCTCGAGCGGTTCGGGATCGCCCGGTCCATTGGAGAGAAAAACGCCGTCGGGCTTGAGGGCCAAGACATCTTCGCTGCTGGTTTCGGCCGGAACCACGGTAACGCGCGATCCGATCTGCACCAGATGGCGCAGGATGTTCCGCTTGATGCCGTAATCGTAGGCGACCACCTGAAAGTGCGGCTCATCGGCGGCGGCCAACTTGTCAGAAGCCGAAACCGGATCTACGCCGTGCGTCCACTCATAACTGCTATGAGTGGAAACTTTCGAAACGAGATTCTGACCGGTCATCGAAGGAGAATTCTTGACGGCTTGAACCAGGGCATCGTAATTGTGCTCGCCGACAGCGATGATGCCGCGCATGGCGCCGCGCTCGCGCAGCAGACGGACCAAGCTTGCGCGTATCGACATCGGCGATAACCGGGATTCCGTGTTTGGCGAGAAAATGTTCGGCCTTCTCATCCGAGCGCCAATTGCTGGCGACGGGAGAGATCTCGCGGACGACCAATCCTTCTATATAAGGACTGGCGGACTCGCAATCCGCCTGGTTGGCGCCATAGTTGCCGATTTGCGGATTGGTGAGGACGACGATCTGGCCGCAATAGGAAGGATCGGTGAAAATTTCCTGATAGCCGGTGATGGCGGTGTTGAAGACCACCTCGCCTGCGCGTTGGACAGGCGCACCAAAACTGGTGCCCTCGAAGACCGTTCCATCTTCCAGGACGAGAACCGCTTGCTGCAAATTTCTGACTCCTATAAGGTTGGGGCGCTGCAGGAATGTGCAGCCGATCAGAGGGCTGATCACTTTATTGGACCACGTTTCGGGATTGGTTCCAACGAGAGTGAGTGGTTGGCTTGGCGAGGGTGGGTCGTTTTTGCGGAACGAACCGAATTCTGGCGTGGCAGACCGGCCGATTTTGCCGAACGAACTGGCGGTGGGGGCGAAGAGATGGCGCATTTTGCGAAACAGAGTGGTGGTTGTGGGCCGGGTCTGTTGGGTCGCGGCTGCGGGACGAATCGATTTTGCGGCATGGGGCGCGCGCATTTTGCCGAACGAACAGAGGCCCGGGTGAGAGACGCTCATTTTGCGAAACGATCCGGAGTGGGGCAGCATGTCTCCGCTGCGAAACGAACCCAGCTTGGGCTGTGAGCCGCCATTCGCGAAGCGAAATGGCGATCGTCGGTGCGGGCCTGGCTCGTGCTGCGAAACGAACCCATTTTGGTGGTGTTGAGTGCGCGTTTTGCCGAACCCACCGGTTTCGGTGGGCCGAAAATTTGCCGAGCAAACAGGGACGGGCGAACAGATGGCGCATTTTGCCCAACGAAGCGGTGATCCTGGATACCGGGCTTGCCCTGCTGCGGAACGAACCGATTTGGCGAGTGGAGTGCCCGTTTTGCCGAACGAACCCAATTCGCCTGTGGCTGACCAGTTTGCCGAACAAACACGCTGAGCGAACAGGCGGGGCAGTTTGCGGAAACGGACTGCAGATGCTGGTTCGAGCCGTCCCATCTAGGCTGCGGAACGAACCCAGTTTTGCGGCTGACGTGGTGTTTTGCGGGGGAGCAGCGAATTTGCCGAACGAACTCGCTCGCCGAGTAAGGGGGTGCATTTTCCAAACGAACTGCTGAACAACGCAGAGGTGCCGCATCTCTTCAGGTGACATACACAGCCATTCTCAACGGGTTGTTCGGCATTCGAAGGCACGGAAGACTGTAAGCTGTTAGAAATGATCTGAATAAATGCTGGAACCTGCGATTTGCCTTAGCTGACTCCTAGTGCAGCTCACGGGAGCGGCCACTTCCAATTGTCTGCGCGATCTGCTGGGGCCGTTCCCGAGACGTGATTCGATCTTTCGGCCCTGCCGCATCGTGGGCAAATCGGCTCCGATTATCCGCATAATATGTCCGAGACCTGTCATCGGTAGAACGCATGCCAACCCTCCTTTTCCTCGCGGCCAATCCAATTAATAGCGAGGGGATTCGGCTCGGAGAGGAATACCGAGAAATCGAAGACCGGCTTTCTTCTGTTCAGGACAACCGGATCAAAATCGTGGGTAAGTGGGCGGTCCGGCCGCAGGATCTGCAGAGGGCTCTTTTGGAATTCAGTCCGGCGCTTGTTCATTTTTCGGGGCACGGCGATCAAGATGGGCAGATTCTTCTTGAAAACCCGGTCGGCTATCCCGAACCAGTTACGGCCGAAGCACTGTCCGACCTCTTCAGGACATTCAGTAGCTCAGTCCGATGTGTTTTCTTGAACGCCTGCGAGTCTGCCGAACAGGCCCGCCAGCTCGTACAGTTCATCGATTGCGCTATCGGGATGGACGGCCCCGTGACGGTCGGCGCCGGAAAAGCGTTCGCAACCTCCTTTTACCAAGCCCTGGCGTATGGAAAGGATGTTTCAACGGCCTTTGAGCTAGGGCGCAATCAGATCAGGCTAGAAAATCTCGATGAAGAGGAAATCCCAAAGCTGTATTTTCGGGAGGGTGTCGACGAAGTGTCTTTGGACGAACCGAGCGCTTTAGCCGCGCAGCCGCCCTCCGTTATCGAGGCTTTGATCCGAGCGCAACTTAGAAGTCTCACCACGGCCGCATTCGGGGTATCTGAGAAATTCGTACTCGCGCCGATGCCGGGCGAGGATGAACCTCCTCCCATCGTAGAGAAGTGCTCCAATCGTGCCACAACCGTAAGCCGTATTCAAAATGAACTGAAAGGTCGACATTGGTATGCGATCTACGGTGGGATCGGCAGCGGCAAGACCCATCTTGGGGTCCTTTTAGCGAGGCAGCATGCAGGCCGGTGCGTTTGGCTTCGGTTGCGTGACCAGACGCATGCGCAGTCCCTCTCCGTTATCCATGGTGCCCTCACGCAAATTAAGGAGCGGCAGGCCGGACAAACCAAGGCCGTATGGTACGAGGAGTGCTTCACGGCGCTCGGGAAGGAGGCGGTGCTCGTCCTGGATGATCTCCCTAGGACTTCGGGCCGTGAAGGGATCGACGATACATTAGTCTTCCTTGCGCGAGCCGCACGCAAGACGCACACAAAACTGATCACAACTTCGCCCTTTGCTCTCACGGCCTCGACGAGGGCAGCCGTGGCAGACGACCTCATGGAGGAGCTGGCCCCTCCTTTCAGCGAGGCTGAAATACTCGAACTTTTGGCTGCCCATGGAGCCCCTGCTCCATTTCTTACCGACGCTTGGGCCGGAACGGTCTCTGTGATCTGCCGCCAACATCCGCTTCTGCTCACCGAGGCGGCATGTTTCTTGGAAGCTAAAGGATGGGTGATCAGCGCCCAAACCTTCCAGGAGGTTATCAGCGGTCAGTATGCCATCAATCTTGATGCTCCGACGCAAGATGACCTCTTACGCACAATACCTGACACCGATACCAGGGAGCTTCTGTATCGCTTACGGATCGTCGGGCGATCTTTTTCTGGCAGTGACGTCCGAGGGCTCGCATCCATACCGAAACCCGTGGACCACTCGGCTGAACGCTTGATGTCTCTACTTGGCCTCTGGATACAGAGGGACGGTCATGACCGATACCTCGTTTCCCCGCTGGTATCGCGATTCAGCGACTCGAATTTGAGCAGAGAAACAGAGAGGCAGGTACATGAGTATCTCGCCTCGAGCTTGTTAAGCCAGCGTCCCATAACGGCCTTGACGGCCGTCCAGGCAATTCATCATTACGTCGCTGCTGATCTCTACCAAAAGGCCGGCTCGCTATTGTGGTCCAGTCTCTTGGCTTACACGAAAGCAAAGAAGCCAAAGGACGAGTTCATCCTCTCCGAACTTTGGTCTCACACTAGTTTGCCGACGCAGATGTCGACGCCTCTGCGCGTTGGTATCAGAACGGCACAGATTTCAGTTTTCCAAGAGAAAGGGAAAGATCCATCGTTCCTGCTCGCCGACCTCGAGAGATTGCTGGCGAGCGAGGAACTTTCGCCGGATTTGGAGGGATTCGACGTGCTACTCGGTGGAATCGCCGGCGCCGCGCTCTGGTCGCGGCGACCGGCAGATGCTATTCGGTACGTGGTCCGGAGTTTACATTCTCTGAGAATGGCGCCGGATAGGATTATTCCCCGCGTCCGATCAAAGCGGTTGCGGGTTATTTACTACAGCTTGCTCTGGTCTTGCTTGTCGCAAGTCAAGACCGATAGTGACCTGCGTCTGAGCCTTGAGCAACTTGGGGAGCTCCCTGCACCCGCACTCTCGCGGTGGGCAGAGGCGAGGCTTGCGGATCTCGGAGCGGAGGTCGTCTGCAATGAAATCTGGCTTCGGGAACATCGTAAGCCTGAAACAGAACGTGATTGGGGCCGAGCATTAGGAGTGCTCGGGAGTGTCGGCGACTGGGCTCTTGAGCGTCGAATTACGGTACTGTACGCTTGGGCGCAGCGCGGAAGAGTAATCATCATTGCGGAATACCTTAAGCGACTCAACGATGCCATCGCACTGGGCGAGCAGGCAACTGCGGCATGTGCTTCCAGCCCCAAAGCTTTGTTCTGGCTTGCCGATATCATGGGCCGACAATACTATTACGTGGACCGCTGGCGGGAGGCGTTAAGCTTCCTTACCCGGTGCGTGGAGTCTCCCGCGGAGGTCAAACTCGACACAAGAGCGTCTGTCACCGCCCTCGCGGGCGTTAGCGCTGCGAATTTACATGCTGATTCAGCCGTGGTACTACTTTCCGAAGCTGCTGGGCTGGCTACGCGTCACCCGAAGGAAGTGCCTGCCGTACTCGCAGCGTCAATTCACGCGGAACTTGCTTTTGAGCGATGGCAGCGCGGGGAACAGGCTCTGGCGTTCGCCTGCCTGAGCCAAGCCGCGGACCTTCTATTAAACGTCCGAGAAGCCGACGACAGCTGGAAGAGTGCGATAACGCTGATTGGGAACTTCGCGGGATTCTACGTCTACATCGCCCGAGGTAAATCCGAGGACTCATGGTCCTACGCTAAGCCAGCTCCTGGTTGTGTCCTGAACGGAAACTCTTCCGTCGTTGAGCTATTCGATCCCGCAAAGCTGTACGCGATAGCAGGCCAGTTGACTATGTTAGCGGAAAGCCTAGGATTGCACGAGGAGGCGCTACGCTGGGCTGGCCGCGCCAATCTTGCGGATTTCGACCTGCGAATGCACAGTCTGATGGTCCCTTACCGGGTTGCCGCCCATGTGGTCGAAGGACGATTTGCAATGGCACTCGATGAATCGTGGGGTGCTTACGCCGCAGAGTCACCTGCTCCCTCCGGCGATCCGGGGACAATTCCGGTCACCACACACATGGGGAAGATAGCTGCCGTAATCATCTGTTTCTCGTTATCCGAGGTGCGCCTTCGGCGAGGGGTGGCTGAATCGGAAGGAGTATGCGTTCTTCTCGAAGAACAACTGCGCCGATTGGCACCAGCCCAGCTTGGCGCATTCTGGGCCGCTGTTGTCGACGCTCTGCGCCAAATTGCAAGTGGCGGTAGCAACTCTCGGACACTTTATGAAACCGGCCTTGAATGGGAAAAAAGTGACGAGACGCAGCTAGGTATCATATACCGAATCGCCGCAATGATGAACGCGGGGCCGAGTGAAGCATTTCACCTCACCATGTGTAGCTTTCAAAGGCAGCTAATTCCCTGGCTGGACGGTACTCCCTACCATGCGGTGATAATTCCTTTTCTCCGAAGCTATTGGTGGTGGGCCTTCGAACAGTACTCCGTCCATTTCTTCGCTCCATCGAGAACCCGTAAGGAACTGGAGGACGCGTTGTTGGCTCCCGGCGAGCCGGGGCTAAAGAATGCTCTCAAAGTCGTTGCAGGTAATTTGCGAATCACCCTGACCCAGAGATATAAGGAATACCTCGGGTGAGGGGATTGTTAGCGCAGACGCGCTTTGTTGCGAGCGTGGGGAGCGGATTGGGGGGCATCAGTGCGCCGTGAACGGGGACCGAACGAAAACAGCATGAAGAAAGAATCGACAAATAAGCGGGCCGACGAGTTGCGGCCGGAGTATGATCTCTCGCGGTTACCGGGGGGCATTCGAGGCAAGTACCATCGCCGGGCTACCGCTGGAACGAACCTGGTTTTAATTGAGCCCGTTGAGGCGACAAATACTGTTTGCGCATCGAACCGAGATCAGAATAAGGCAAAGAAGACGGGGATAGCTCAGCGAGACAAATACTAAGCGGCTTGCAAGGTGTTAGAAAGTTCTTCTGCCGTTTGTTCAGGCGTGTCGCGAATCAAGTACCGCCGTAATCGGATATCTAATGGAAGGGCACCTGGGTCCATGCCTTTGGGCACTATGGATACAACTCGTTTTCCCATGCCAATAGCTGCCCCAAGTTCAAAGAAAAGATTGGGCCTCGATGAAGATTCTGAGTCCAGTAACGCGACGAGAACGTCGCTACTACGCAAACCAGCTTCCAGCGCATCACGCCAAGATTCACCCGGTTGCACGTCAAACTCGTCAAACCACACGGATACGCCTCGTTGCTTTAGGGCCTGAGCAAAGGACCGCGCCCAATCGGCGTCTTTCGCGGAATGAGAGATGAAAACTTTTCGCTCCTCCATGCCTTTATCCTTCATGTTGTGCAATGCGCGCCGCTAACTGCTCGAGATACGTCTCAATCTCATTCAATTGTAGGAGGTCTCGCTTCTTAAGTAGTACCGGTACGCCAGGTCTCGTCTGCAGTTCGGCAGGCGTGATCCCAAGCAGTAGAGCCACAATCGGAATTCGGCGCCCCCACGCGGCTCCAATCTCAGCCCATACGTATGGCCGGTCAAGCGCCCATGGGGTAAGCAGGACAACTAGTTCGTGTGCCCGTTCGAGGAACTTTAGGATATCTTCCTCGAAGTCCGCGCCCGCATCGACTTCAGCCTCGTCCAGGAAGGGCGTTCCCCCTCGGGCTTCGATCTCGCGCGCGATCTGCTTTGCGACCCAAGTGTCTGAGCTGCTATGGCTAATGAAAATCAGCCGGGCCTTCGAGGTCAAGTTCTTTGTCCGCCCTGAAGAGTCTACGTCAATCCCCAGTCATAGAGCGATTTTAGAGAGGCACCGTAAAACGCCCTTCGCCAACAAAGTTGGCGAAATTTTAAAGCCGTTGTTAGAATTTTAGCGCCCATGAAGCTTTTAACTGTGGTGTTACTCCTGGCGGGAGTGTGTGCGGGACAGAACGCTATCCAAAACTCGCACGACCGTACCCATCAGGCCGAAATGCGCATCGGTGTGCTGAGCAGGGAACTGGAGAAGTTGTCGCCGCCTCTGAAAAAGTCAGATCTGATTGACGTATGGCCATGTGGAATCGGCTGCTCGAAACCCGTAGCCAAACGACGGCGGGGTCTAACGCCGTCTACCTGGGAGGCCGCAGTGGATGCCATCGTCGCTGAGATCCTGGCGGAAGTCGATCGCTACATAAGAGACACCGTCGATCCGAACAACTTGGATCCCGGGCGCCCCCGGGATACGATCCAAGCCGGTTTAACTGAAGTCCTTAACCCTGTAGCCGACATGCAGCCAGTGGTATTCGTATCGAATGATTATCCGAAGGCTCATTCAACCGCGGCATCTATGATTTCCAGGATGAGGCGACGTCATCCTGGCAAAGCGGAAAGCCGCTCTATGCTTCCTTTGTTCAGGGATCCACGCTCGAATTCGATTTCCACGGCCTATTCCAACTTCAGCCTGGCGGCTGTTCCAGAACCGGCGGGAATCACTGAAATAGCTGTCATCCTCACTGCCGGTCTTTCGATTAGTTTTGGCCGACGCGGATGGCGGCGTCGCCGCGAGTTAACTGGGACCGGCGGCGGAGCAAGTGCAAAATGATGCCAACGTGAAGAGCAACGATTAACGCGAGCGCAATGAGGTGATCACGCAGCGGAAGCGCATAGGCGGCCGAATAAGCGACCGCTCCCCAGCTTCCGATTGGCAATAGAAGAATCGCCGCGGTGACGAGGCCGGGGTTGTATGCACGCGAGACCAAAGCGCCGACAACGTGGACGACTGCATTCAGAATGGCGAGATAGAAGACAAGAAGCGCGATGCCGGGCCAATAAGATGCGGCGAGGTAGAGCGCCAGAAAATCGACGCACCAAACACTGACAATATTGATGAGCGTCACGGCACGCGGCGTTAGAATTGGCTGCCCGTGGCCCAGATGTGAATTCACAAATTGACGGAAACGGTCGTGAAGGTGTTCCTCGAATTGGTGGGCAATATAAATGGGGAGCTGCAGCCAAAGCAATAGATCAGGAAGGGTCCACTGCACCTTCACCAGAGGAAGGATGGCTAGATAAAATAAGCCCGCGACTACGCCGGCGTATTGCCAATTAGCATCCAGCCACTGCCAGGCGGCGGCTGCGTCCCGACTTTCCCGTCTTTGATTCATAAGAGAAAAAGGCTAACGGATCACTGCGCAAAAAGCAAGGGTCTAAGCTAATCTTCATCCCTGGGATAGAATAATCCGTATTCGGAAAGGGGATTGCATGAATTTTCGGGAAAAGTTCGACCAGGGCGCGCAGCAAAAGATTGAAGAGAATTGGCCCAAGATCCAACAGGTTTTTCAAGAGAAAGTGGGTCCGGCGGCGCTGGCGGCGGCACACAATGACGAGAGTATGCGGGCTGTTTTCAAGCTGGCGCACAAGGCCCTGCCGTTTCCTTTGGGAATGGCGATCAAAGAAGATGCGTTCGTTGATTTCTGTTTTGCAGCATCGCGATAATCTGCTGCCCAAAGCTCAATCCGCCGATAGCGCCAGCTAGTTTCGGCTAGCCGATGAGACATGTCTTTCTTTCGTACTGCCACGAAGATTCGGACTTTGCACAGATTGTAAGGGGCGAACTCAGCCGGGCCGGGCTGGCGACGTGGAACGACGTCGATTTGCAGGCTGGGATGCACTGGCCCAGTGAGATTGACGGAGCCATGAGGGAGGCCATGGCGGTTGTGGTGGTACTGTCGCCGGATGCGCGGGCGTCCGAGTATGTGAACTTCGAATGGGCCTATGCGCAAGGAGCGGGAATACCGGTGGTACCGCTTCTGCTGAAGGGGGCGTTGGAGAAGTTGCATCCACGACTGCGCGATCTTCATGCGCTCGATTTCAGCAATTACGCGGCGCGGCCATGGGACGCGCTGGTCAGCCGGTTGCGAGAGATCAGCCGGGCAGAGCGGACATTTACGGTGACGGTTCCGCGCGACGCGCCGCCGCTAATCCGAGAGATTGCGCCCGCTATCGACAGCTTGGACCGGAAAGATCGGGCTGCGGCCATTGCGACGCTGGCGGAGATGAAGGATACGGCTGCGCTGGACGTTCTGGCACAGGCATTAAAGCACCCGGCGGGCGATGTGCGGACGGCGGCGACCATCGCGCTGGCGCGAAAGCACGACCTGCGGGCACTGGAAGGATATTTCGAAGCGGTCCGCGACGGGCGTTTCGATGAAATCAATGCGGCGGAGATCAGCCTATTTAGTTTCGGTGAGGCGGCCATCCCGATCTTGATCAGGGCTGCCAGCGACCGTCAAGAGAACACGTGGGTGCGGGTGCGAGCGGCGAACGCGCTGGGGGATTTCAAAAACAATGAAACGCTGAATGTGCTGCGCGCGCTTTTGACCGATGCGGATCGCGACGTCCGGATTGCGGGAATAAGGATTTTGCGCAGCGTCGAGGCTGCAAAGCCTTGGCTGTTGGAGAGACTTCAAGACGAGGACCACTTCGTCGTGTACGTAGCTGTGCAAGCCATGGAGAGTTGGCGTGGGGCAGATGTCGTCGCGGCCCTGATCGGGGCGCTGAGGCACGGCGATTACAGCGTACGGATCGAGGCGGCCAGCAGGTTAATTGACGCGGGAGATGCGAGCGCAATCCCTGCATTGCTGGAAGCGCTACATGACGGGAATGACTCGGTCCGGCAGGTTGCGGTGCGGGCTTTGAAGGCGGTGGGGAATGAGACGGCTACCCCTGCTCTACTCGCCGCTTTAAAGACATCTCCGCGGGAGATACGGCATCCGATCATGAGCATTTTGGGGACGTGGGGAGGCGAGCAGGTACCTGAGACGCTGGTCGAATGGCTGAAGAGCGAGGACTCAGGCGACCGGGCGCAAGCGGCGAGGGCGCTTGGAAATCTGCACAATTCGGCTGCCACGCCGGCGTTGCTGAACGCTCTCAACGATACGGAGGAAGGCGTGCGGAGGGCGGCAGCATACGCGCTGAGGGAAATCAAACCCGAGAGCGCGGTTCAGGCGTTAATCGCTGTGTTGACCGATGATCTAGAAGAAGATTCAGATGTGCTGCGAAATATAGTAGAAGCCTTGAAAGCGATTGGCACGCGTGAAGCGCGTCTGGCGGCGAGAGATTGGGAACGAAGCAGGGCGAAGACTTGAGCCTGGCATCTTTCTATTTGAGGCTGAGCTTTGGGAAAAAGCGCCCGACTCGTTTCATATAGTCGCGGTATTGATGGCCGAAGCGCTCGATCAGATACTTCTCTTCCGTTCGTGTACGCAGCGCAAATAGCGCGAAGACCAGGATCGTGGCTACCGGCAACAGCCATGTTCCAAACGCAAGGCCAAGGCTCAGGCCCGCTATCAGGACTCCCGTGTACATTGGGTTTCTGATAATGCGATAGGGACCGTGGTGTACGAACTGCGCGTCGCGACGCGTCACTACCGTGTCAGTCAGATTGCGCCCGAGCGCGTGGAACATCCATATCAACCAAGCGATCGCACAGGCGAAAAATACGACACCTGTCCAGCGCAGGCCAGGCGATATGGGCAGCGAAGCCCATTGAAACCACTCCGGCTTCCACAGCCAAGCCGCTGTGGACCCAACCGTCAGCAAGCCCAGCAGCCGGACACCTATCAGAATCGGCCAACCTTCTTTGGTACGGTCAAGCGACTCCCCCGAACGCTGGGATTGAATCCGGTAATAACCGCCCACCGCGACGAAGATGAAGCTAAAGGCGATCAAGGTTGCGCGGACTGCCTCAGGCATAAGTCAACAACGATGCTGGGCTCCAAAACACTAGGAGACCTTGAGGTAGCGGAACGGCCTATCCCCGACACTCTTCCAAAAGTATGCAAGGATGATCACGCTCGCGACGGCCGCATAAGCACACCACAGGGAGGTATAGGCGTAGCGCTTTACCGCCATCACAACCAACAGAATCACGAGGTTCACCGCTCCGAAGATCACCATGTCTTTGACCTTTGAAAAGAAGAGCGAACCACAAGTTGCGATCACATAGAGCACTCCGATGACAATATTGCCGGTGGCCGGATCGGTGTACACGATGCTATTGCTCCTGACATAGACCTGAAAAGGAAAGGCTGTCAGAGCCCATAAGATGTAGAGCGCGGTTGCGCCGCCAATCACGAGAAAGGGCAGCATCCTACGACGGCTTTTGGCGTTGGGCTCGAACAGCAGAACGCTTAGGGGCAGCAAAAACGGAAGAAGTCCCTGCGCATACAACATGAATGCCGCGGCCATGTCGTGCGTCACGGACGGCGGGAGAATGCCGTCCAATCCGAGCCACACAAATCCTTCGATGAACTGGTGAACAGCGAAGAGCGCAGGCAAGGCTGCAAATAGTAATTCGCGCCTATGCCTTACCTTCGTTAAGGTGGCGACTCCGAGCGCACCCAGCAGGCCGCTGCCCACAAAGTTCGCTGCCGCTGAAAAACACACGTCTTATCATCTACTATTTGAGTTAACGTTCTCCGCAAGAATAATTGCAACTGCTCAGGCGCGGCCTGGATTATGGCGCGAATTGAGCCAGGATGGGCGTGTGGTCCGAGGGTCTATCGAGTGCTCGGGGTCCTTTATCGATGTCGCAACGCTCGAGTCGTTGCGCTAATCCGGCCGAGAGCAAAAGGTGGTCGATTCGAATGCCGCGGTTGTACTCAAAGGCCTTTCGAAAATAATCCCAAAATGTAAAGTAGCCGGCTTGCCCAGGGTGCAAAGAACGAAATGCGTCGATATAGCCGAGCCCGAGGAAGGCACGGTAACGGGCCCGGGGCTCAGGTTGAAACAGCGCATCGTGCATCCAGGAAGCAGGTTTGTGGCAGTCGATGTCCTCTGGAATGACGTTGAAGTCACCGCCGACGAGCGTTGGTGTATCGCTTCTCAACCAAATCTGCATTTGTTGGAAGAGGCGGTCCATCCAAGCCAGTTTGTAAATAAACTTGTCGCTGCCGACCGGATTTCCATTGGGAAGATAGATGTTGGCGATGCGAACGTCGTTGACCATGACTTCGAGAAATCGCGCATGACTATCTGTTTCGTCGCCAATGAGCGTTGTCGAAACTATCTCAAGAGGGCGCCGCGATAAGATCGCAACACCGTTGTATGCCTTCTGCGTAACGGCCGCGCTTGCGTACCCAAGCTCCTTAAATAGCTCTGCTGGAAACTCCGCTGCTTTGAGCTCCTGCAGGAGTAGAACATCCGGATTGCGTATAGATAGCCAGGTTTTTACGTGCTCCAAGCGAGCGCGAATCGAATTGACGTTCCAACTGGCAATGACCATGGACGATGCCTTTCGAAAGACGCCTTTTCACTTGCTTGAGAAGGCCAGCAGTACGTTTCCAGGCATGCCGCCCCATTGACCGTATCCAGAGTTAACGAAGATCATGCCATTCACTATTGCAGGCCCGGCGACGTCAATCGAGCCGCCGCGCGCCGTCTCGTCGTTCACCGCGTCAAACGTTCTCGCGGTGTTTGTATCCCAGAGAACTTTGCCCGTGGACGCCGAATAGGCTCGCAAGTGTCCGTCAACGGAACCGGAAAAAACCACGTCCGGAATCGCGCTGACAGCGGCAGATTGCGCGGGTGAGCAGTCCGTTCTCGAGGCGGAGCAGGAGACGGGCGGCGCACTCCATACGACCTTTCCAGTTCTGAGATCAAGGGCATAGAGTCCTCCTCCCTTCGCCGGGTCCAAGGCGAGCCGGAAGCCCTTGGGAGATTCCGGGGTCCTTCACTAGCCTCACTCCAAGATCGGAAACCGCCACATAGACTTTCTCTCCGTCCGCTGCCGAACCCCATAGACTTCCCCCAAAAATCCCTCCCTCGCCAACACGCGTCTGCCAAAGAATCTTGCCTTTTTGATCGGGATCGATTGCATAAGCCATGCCGGATTTTTGAGCGATGACCAAGGCTCGTCTTCCGGCTCCCAGGCTGACCAGGATTGGCGGTTGCCCGAAATCCGAGTCGCGGCCGTGCACCTCTGGACAATTCCCGGGAACCGGGCTGCCGCAGCCGTTGTTGAATGCGTCGTTTCTGGTAAATTGCGCGGACCAGAGCAACTTGCCGGTTTTGAGATCCATGGCGAGGACGGCGTCACTCGTGCCGGTCGGCGGGTCCGAGTAATTATCTCCCGTCGCGACGTATAGAATTCCAAGGCGCTCATCAATGGTTGGAGTCGACCAGATGGCCGCCCCCGATGGGCCGTATTGCTGAGTTCCTACCGGGCTCTTAGCGGTAGGCTCTGCGGCTTGCGGAATTGTGAAGCTTTGCCACAGCTTCTCGCCGGTATCCGCATTGAGAGCAGCCACGCTTCCGCGAAATTTGCAGCACTCAAATTTGGGACTACCGGCCAATGATTCTTCGTACGACGAGAATGGTTGATACACCACTCCGTTGTAATAGCGCGGCGCCGCCGTGGCAATGGCCGCGTAATAATCGACGGGGCGCGTCTTCCAGATCAATGCTCCCGTCCGGGCGTTCAGCGCGTACACATTGGCTCGGACATCGCTGAAGAACACGGCGAGCGTGCGGTTGGCATTGCCCACAGTGGCGCCCCCGCGAATCCCGGAGGCGGCGCGAAAGCCCCAGAGTATGCAGCCGGAATCGGCGTCGAGCGCGTACAGTGCGCCAGTAGTCGAACCGATGAACACGCGGCCGCCCACGACAACAGGCTGAGATCGCGCATCGGTGACGTCGCCCAAATTGAATGCCCACTTGAGCTTGAGTTTGGGAAGATCGGCAGCGGTGAGGCCCGCGGCGGCCGCATCCTGAAAGCGTGAATTCGTTATGCTCGTGCTCCAGCCATTCCATTGCGGCGTGCCCGCCCCGGCTAGAAACGTGGATTCCGCTTTGCAGGTTCGGGTAAGATCGGGAGCCAGCCGGCGGGAACCGCCAGTTGGGGCGATGTAGCCGATCAGCGCCAGGATTTGGACCCTGGAAAGACCTTGCGCCTGAGTCTTCATGGGACCGGTCGTCAAGGCCGAGTAGATAGCCCCTGCGCTCATCGCTTTGATCGCGCTTAAAGACGGAACCCGCGGCTGCGGAGTATCGTGACACAACGCGCAATGTTGTTTATAGATCGCGGCTCCGTCCTGCGCGAACAGCAGCGGGGCGATCAACGCAAATAGACACACATATCGCATGGCATTTACTATGATGTGTTCGAAGCCAGGGAGCTGAAGCGTCGTCGAACAGAAGCTTGGGAATGAAGCTTACGGCCGCACTTGTACCGCGCGCGGGATTTTGCCGTCCAGCTTTGCACCGGAAAGGAAGTTAGGCTCCCGCCGCACTCTTCTTGACATTAGGATGCATTGGACTAACTTTTGCCTCGTCTGCGGTGTTGATGATTTCTATCTTGCCTTTTATATAAGCGCCCTCTTCAATGAGGATGCCAGGCGCCCGGAGATCTCCAATGAGGCGCGCTCCCTTGCGTATGGTGATTCTCTTTGTCGCTTCCAAGTTGCCGCGGACAGTTCCTAGCAGTTCGATCTCTCGAGCCGTAGCATCCGCTCCAACCCTTCCGTCGCGTCCTATGGTGAGGCGATGCTCGGACAGATCGAGCTTACCTTCAACTTCGCCATCGATGTGAAGGCTTTCCGTACTTTTTATTTCGCCCTTTATTACCATTCCGTTTCCGATGACGGCCACGGCCCTGACGCGTCCCGCCTCATCTAGAGGTATTTCCCGCTCGCCGCCCGCGCCCGGAACAGATTCTCGATTTTTGTCACTCCACATGAGACTCGCTCTCCCGCTTTGGTCGGAGTTTCTTCAACTGGGATTGGACCGAACCCACAGCAAAAGGTTTCCAGCTTAGGGATCTTGTTCAGAATTTTGGCGATTCCGCTAGTAGAGACCTTTTATGCCGGGACGCAGCCGCGACCAGACGAGAGTTCCGAAAGCGAGAAGCGCAAGACAGACGAACCCCTGAGTGGAAGGTTCCGGGACGGACGCGATATTGAAAGTGCCGGTGAAAGTTTCTCCGGCAGTTACATTTCCGCCGGGGGAACTGAGCGTAAACACGGTACCGGCGCTCGAGTAACTGTCGATCAGGTTGAGACTGTTCACCGGAACGAGGTATTGGCCCGAGAAGGCCGCATCGGAGAACGTCATAGTGAAGCCGAGGTTTGAACCTGTTCCCTCGACCGTATCGGTAATGGTTAGCTGATGACCGGTGAAGTCGGCTGAGAACGCGTTCGCAAAGCCGTCGTCGTAACCGAATTCGACATCGGCGTCGGAAATAGTCACCGTGGTGCTGCCGTCGATTGCGTTCAAATCTGCGGGCGGCGCGAAGCCGTAGCCGGGATTGAAGTAGTTGGAGGGATCGCCGGAAAATATCAGAGATCCGGTGACGGAAGTACCGGCGAGCGTTGCTGCGTGACTTGTGACCGCAAACGCAGACAAGAAAATCGCGCTGGATAACAAAGCTGAAAATTTGACTTGCATCGTTTTTCTCCGCATGGTTTTATTTGGATGAAACAGCGGCAACCACGCTGGGTTGCGTTGAAACGAAGACAGCCGTGGTTAATCCCGCGACGGTGACGGTCCCGCTTGCGTTGTTCACGGTCGAGGACGAACTTGCGGAATCGGAAGACAATGCTTCCTGTGGATGCAGCAATAATCCGAGACCTTGCAATTGAGTGTTCTGGAAATTGACGGTATTAAGCGTGCCGTTGAAGACGACGACGATGTGGGTGTAGACGCCGTAATTGCCGCCGTTGGCGTCTAGTTTCATGACGATAAGACCTGGGACCTGATTGGGTCCAGTGTTGAGGAAATGCAGGTTGTTTTGCACTTCGTTCAGGGTCGCCATGTGGAAGAGCGACGAACTACTGCGAATGCGGAGGAACATTTGGAAGGCGGCAGCGGCGCTGGAAATGTTAGCGGGAGTCGGCGTCAGAGCCGGATTAGCTAATAAGGGCTGCATGATGGGCCACTGGCCGTTGTTCACGTTTTGAAGCGGAAGACCGATGCCCCAGTTGTTGTTTTCAAGCGAACTGACATTCTGGCTGGGCCGGTCGCCCTGATAGACCCAATCGACTTTGTTGAACCAATCGCCGGAGTTATAGCTGTTGTCGTCCATGTCCTTGGAGCGAAGCAAATCATCGCCGCCGAAGAAGAACGGAGTGCCCTGCCCTAAGGCGATGATGCTCATGGCGAGCACCTGGCGGCGGGTGCGGGCGGCGATGGAATCTCCACCGGTAGAAGTAGTGCCGGGTATGGGCGCCTTCAGCTGAATGGCGTCGAACAGCGTCTGGTTGTCATGGACGGAGCAGTAATTGACGGCTTCGAGCGGTGTAGCCGCGTAGCCGGCGGGTTGACCACCATAGATGACCTGACTTCCTGTCACGGTCTGGCCGGCGCTGTTCACGAAGGTCCAGTCGCGGAGGTTACCGGCGAGCCCGATGCGAATCCAATCCGCTTCCGTTTCGAGCGTGCTTAGCTGGTCCGCAAGAGTTTGAGCGCTAGTGGTGGTGGTGTAGAAACTCGGATCGGTATAGAGCCCGGTAGCGAAACCCTGGACTTGTTGCACCGTCTGGTCAAATGAATTTCCGCCGCGAATACCATCGCGGATTCTGTCGTTGAAGGTTCCGATGCCCGTGCCATATAGGTTGGCCTGAGTCGCATTCGTGCCGAGAGCGGCGGTCTCGGAGTTCAGGAAGCCTTCGCCGTAGAGGTAAATCTTGGATCCGTCAACACCGTTATTTGCAACGGTCAGGTTTTGCAATGCCTGGTGGATGCGCTGCATGTTGGAGACGAAATGCAGGCTCATGTCATCAAAGCGGAAGCCGTCGATTTTGTACTGGATTGCGTTGGTTACGACAGTATCGATCATGAGCTTTTCGAACATACGATGCTCGCTGGCAGTGTCGTAACAGCAACTGGCGGTGTCGATCTGGCCGCTGTTGTTGAGCCGGTAATAGTAGTTGGGCACGACCTCATCGAGCACAGAGTAGGGAGTGTCTTCGCCGACTGCGTAGGTGTGGTTGAAGACGACATCCTGCACCACACGAAGACCTATCTTATGAAGCCCCATGACCATTTCGCGGTACTCCATCACGCGATTATCGGGGTTGAAGGCGTAGCCGCCGTTGGGCGCAAGATAGTGGACCGGATCGTATCCGAAGTCGTAACCATCGCTGTTTTGGACGGCTGTAACGGCAGCTTGCTGTTGCGTTCCGTCGGGCGGATATTGGCTGAGATTGCCGGGCGATTGCCAATTGGCCTTGTTTTCATCCACGCTTCCGGTATGCATGCTCGGCATGATGTGAACGGCTTTGAGGCCGGCCTTTGCCAAGCGGGAAAGATGATCCATGCCGTAGTAGCTGGGGTTTGTAAAGGCAAGATAGGTTCCTTGATATTGCGAAGGAACGCTCTGGTCGGCGACGCTAAATTCGCGGACGTGGAGTTCGTAGACAGAGAAATCACTGAGCGAGTCGAGCGCGGGTGACGAGCTTGTATCCCAACCTTGCGGCTTATTTGATTCACTGGTCAGATCGGTGATGCGAGTCTTGGCGCCGTTGAGAGCGATGTCCACCGAGTACGGGTCAGTGACTATGTTTTCGACGATCTGTTGCATGTTCGGGACGTACACGAAGATGTCATACAAGTAATATTCGCCTTCCCACGAACTCTGGCCAGTGACGGACCAAACGCCGTTGGTTTCGGTCATGGGTAATGTTTGAGCCGGGCGTCGTGTCGTTCTCATTGGTGTAGAGCAAGAGCTTGACGGATTGCGCGGTGGGAGCCCAGAGATTGATGGTGGGCGTGCCATTAGAGAAGACGGCGCCGAGCGCTCCCGGATAGTAGAAGAGATCGTCGAGGACGCCAGCGTCCTGAACGGCGTTCACGTAAGTCAGTGAACCGCCGGTGGCTGTGCCCGCGACGACGATCTGCCCTGTGAGCGCTTGCGCCATTGTGGCCAAGGGAGTGTTGCTCGCCAGATTGAATACGGCGTAGCCGGCCAGTTGGGGCCACTGTGCCGCTTCGGCTGAGGTGAATCCGGTTGCCGAGTATGTCAGCGGGATTGATTTTGTTACGCCGGTCAGCGCGCCCGCGTTGGTGACGCTCAAGCCGGCGTTTAGTGAATAAACAAGCGAGTAAGTAGAACTAGCCTTGTATCCGCTGGCGGGAATCGCGACAGTAGTCCTATCGATCCAGAATGCTTGCAATTCGTACAGACCGGCGCCGGCGAGCTGACCAGGCGTAGGCTGGCTGGTGAAGACAGCTGCATCGCCGGAGATGACCCAAGCCTGGGTGTATTGCGTCACCTGGAGATACTGATTCGGACCCGGATCTTTGATTCCACCGGCGTTGCAGTTGTTGATGATGAATCCGAGCTGGCCCACCGGACTGCCGGCCGCCGGGTTGATGGGGACATCAAAGTAGACGCCGTAGCTGTCGCTGCCGGTTTGGTTGACCTGACTGGAGCACCAACTATAGTTCACGGTGGCCGCATTCCACGCGTAGAGTCCCCAGCCGGAATAGTTGCCGTCCGGCCGGTAGTAATGAATGCGAGCGTAGCCGGACGGAACCGGCAAGTTGGGCTGCGCCGTGTAGACGGTTGAGTTGCCCGAAAGGACCCATCCCTGTTGGTACTGAGTCACCTGCAGAAATTGATTTGGACCTGGATCCTTGATCTGGCCGTTGTCGCAATTATTGATGATGAACCCGAGCGCGCCGGAATTTTGTGCCGGGTTGACGGTGACGTCGAAGTACACACCGAAGCTGTCGATACCGGTAATGGAGACCTCGGACTGACACCAGGTGTTGTTTTCGGTGGAGGCTCCCCAGGTGTAGAGAGCCCAGCCGGTGTAGTTACCGTCCGGCCGGTTGTAGTGGATGCGAGCGTCGCCGGAGGGGACCGGGTTGCTTCCCACGGCGGGCTGGCTATAGAAGACAGTTACGTTACCTGAGACAACCCAGCCTTGTGTGTATTCGGTGACCTGAAGATATTGGTTAGGCCCAGGGTCTTTCGCCTGGCCGTTGGCGCAGTTATTAATGATGAACCCGAGCTGGCCGGCCGGACTGCCACTGGCGCCATTAACAGGAATGTCGAAATAGACTCCCCAGGCGTCGGCGCCGCTTTGCGCGGCTTCAGTGGAGCACCAACTGTAGTTGTTCGTGGTGGCGTTCCAGGCGTAGATGGCCCAGCCCGAGTAGTTGCCGTCGGGCCGATAATAATGGATGCGAATGTCACCGGCGGGTATGGGAGTTTCCGTCGGCTGACTAGTGAAAACAGTGGCATTGCCGGAGATGACCCATCCCTGGTTGTATTGGGTGATTTGCAGGTACTGATTGGGCCCGGGATCTTTCAACTGATTGTCGGCGCAATTGTTAATGATGAAGCCGAGTTGGCCCGCCGGACTGCCGTTGTTCGGATTGACCGGAATATCGAAGTAGACGCCGAAGGTGTCCTGGCCGGCTTGCGGGACCTGGCTGGAGCACCAGGTGTAGTTGACGGTGGCCGCGTTCCAGGCGTACAGGCCCCAGCCGGTGTAGTTGCCGTCGGGCCGATAGTAATGGATGCGGGCGTAGCCTGGGGCGGGTCCTTGCGCGAGGGCTGGAACGCTGGTTGCGGCTAAAAATGCAAGCGCGCAGAGCGGAGCGCGCAGTGAATGAAAGATGTGTCTCGACATAGAGCCCTAACACTTCTCTCGGCGACTCCGGGAGCCGAGCGGATCTTTCCTCCGGATTGGAAGCTATTTACTAACCTCAGTGAGACTCAGGACTAGCGAGGAATGTTGCTCAATAAAGATTCTGGAAATTCAAACCTGGAGGCGGCGCAGGTAAGGCACGCTCTGCTTCATCAGATCGAAGTCCATCTCAACGAAATAGTTCTTGATGCCCCCGATCTTTGCCGCGGCGAATGTCTTCTTCCAGTCGATAGCGCCCTGGCCGACAGCCACTTCCTTTTTGGTTTCCGGTGACCAATCCTGGACATGCATGGATATAAATCGGCCCGGATATCTCGTGAAGTAATCAGCGGCGACGAAGCCGTCCTTGATCGTAGAGCACTGGAACTGGAATTTGACAAGCTCGGGATCGAGCAGATCCAACAACACATCGTAAGTTCGCTTTCCGTCGACCTGCGAGACTTCGAAGTTCTCGTTATGCAATCCAAGTTGAAGATTCGCGGCGGCCGTCTGCCGGGCCATCTTATTGAATTCATCGGCAGCGCGCTTGACGTCCTCCATCGCCGGTGCTTGCGGGCCATCCAGGCTGGGAACCATCATTTGGGTAAGGCCAACTTCTTTGGCCCAAGCGATGCTGCTGGGGAGATCGTCTCGAAGCTCCCGGATGCTGAAGTGAGAGCTGTGGCATTTCACATTGAGATCGCCGAGCAGCCGCTGCAACTCAGCGCCTGTATAGCGCGCTAGCCCGGCGAAGCCCGCCTTCGCGTAGCCCTTAGGCGAGCAGAGTTCAATGGTTTGAAACCCGGCAGAAGAAAGCTGCTTGATGGCTCCCGGGAAATCTGTTGCGATCATTTTTCGCATCGGATACGTTTGACATCCAATCGGCAAACCGAGCGGATCGCCACGCATATCTAAGACGCCAGTGGAGAATAACGCGGCGGCGACGGTGCTTTTGAACAGCTCTCTTCTAGAATGTCCGGCCATAATCTCTCTTCGACTCGCAACGAGTTTCGCTGAAGACTAGGTTACAGCCATGCGATCTTCCGCGCGCACGCCGGCCAGACGGCCTCAGAAGCGGCCTACCAATATTGATAAATTCGGCCAGCCGGATCCAGCGCCCAAATGGCGGCATCGGCTCCGGCCACGACGGATTTCATGCCGCTCCCCGCCTGAACAAAATTGTTGTTCTGCGCGTCATAGCGCCAGACGTTTCCCGATTCGTCGACCACCCACACAGCGCCGTCGAACGCTGCCGAGATGACCGCAGGATGGAAATCCGCGGGCACCTGATTCCACACGGAGCATCGGTTATTCGGCGCGCACAGATAAAGCAGCGCCGGTTGGTACTGATAAATAGATCCTTGCGAATTGAAACCCCAGAAGTTGTTATACCCGCCTGCCGCAATCTGCGTTAGCGTACCCGGTATCTGAGTCCAATTGTTTAGGTCGGTTCCAATCACATACGAGTAGATCTGTCCTTGCTCATTCAAACCCCAGATGCTCCCGTCTTCTCCAACGGCGGCATCAACAAGCGCACCCGGAATCAGTTCGAACTGCTGCGTCAGCACGTCAAACCTAAAAATCTGTTGCGCGCTGTTGGCGCCCCAAACCTCTCCGGAGCCGACCGAAATTTGACTAAGTTCGCCAGGAATCCACTCCCAGTTTTGCGAAGTGGTGTTGAAGCGGTAGATCTGACGGTCCGAATTGATGCCCCAGATAGCGCCACTGGTATCGACGGCAATTTGCGCGAGCTCACCCGGGATCCAGGTCCAAGCTTGTGCCGCTGGATTATAGGTAAAGATCAAGCCCGCCGAATTTATACCCCAAACGTTCCCGTCGGCTGCCACAGCGATCTGAGCCAGCGCCCCAGGCACCTGGTGAAACGTTCCCGCCGGCTGAACCGGCCCGGTGTATTGATAGACGTTGCCATCGCTGTCCAGCCCCCACACCGCTCCGTTCTGTGCAGCGGAAATCTGACTCAATTTTCCTCCAACACCGGTCCACGACTGAGTCGCCGTGTCGAATCGAAAGATCGCACCTGCCGGGTCGAGTCCCCAAGCGTTAGCTCCAGAGCCCACCGAAATCCGGGCGAGCGAACCAGGCATCGAGTCCCACTCTTGCGTAAGGCGGTCGAAATGGTAAACGGCGGTTCCATTCAGGCCCCACGCGTCTCCATCGGCGCCTACGGAAACCTGGGTCAGACTCTGGTTTCCAGCAGGGGCGAACAACCTTTCGCTGGGATCGAGCTGCGCCGCTTTTCCCGCTGTATCGATAGCCCAAGCAGCCCCATCCGATCCGACTGAGACGGAACTGTACCCGGAATAGCTCACGAGCAACAGGTTATCTCTGGAATAGTAGAGAGTGTGCGCGTCATCAATGGCCCAGCCCTGGCCATCGGCGCCGACTGCTATCTGCGTAAGCGTTCCCAACATGGTACCCGGTGGAAGGGCCTGCAACCAGCCTCCAAACCATTCCGAAGCGTTCCAGCGGTAGATCTGGCCTTGAGAATTCAACCCCCATATGGCGCTACTGGAGCCCACCGCGATTTGTGCAAGACTCCCCGGGATATTGATCCAGGAACTCGTTTGAGCATCCCAGGTAAAGATCTGATCGAGGGCATTCACGCCCCAAACGGCGCCATCCGCGCCGACCGAAATTTGCTTCAAATTGCCCTGAATCTGCTGAAAAACGCCTCCCGTTTGCGCCGAAAGCAAAGAGGCAAGTAAAAGGCCCCAAAG
The DNA here is from genome assembly GCA_963795445.1 of uncultured Acidobacteriaceae bacterium. Classification (GTDB taxonomy): domain Bacteria; phylum Acidobacteriota; class Terriglobia; order Bryobacterales; family Bryobacteraceae; genus Bog-105. The sequence continues at coordinate 149,996 of CAWCHX010000023.1, forward strand.
CGCCACCTGGCAACCACGACCTCGATCCATGGCCGTCCTCCTGAAAACACCGACCGGCTCTCGTTCGATCTTCTCAGGCTGCTTTCCTGCGAAAACATGCAGCCGCGTGATCGTTGACGATTCCGACTGCCTGCATCCAGGCGTAGACAATGACGGGACCAACAAATTTGAAGCCGCGCTGCTTGAGCGCCGTGGATATTTCCTGGGAGAGCGGGGTTTGAGCGGGCACGTGCGAAGGGCGAGAAGCCGGCTTGTTCGTTTCTATTCGGATTCAATGCTTCGCAGGTTGAGGACTGGACAATCCCGGAATCAACGGACGTAGTCGAGCCGAACGAAAACCGAGACTCAAAAGCAATGAACGACGAACTGACGTCTTCGCCGCGAGGAAGAGCTTAACTGGATGATAAATCGGTCTTTCAGTGCGCACTGGGATGTTGCCAGATAATGACGGATGAAATCTTGCCTCATCTCTGGAGTTGCTTCCTGGAAATCCGGTTGGAGGGCAGTCGGAGGATTCGTATACCAGTAGCCGTTACGGAAGAAGGTTAACCGCACGATCACTTGACGACTACTGACCCACTGCGCAGTGTATTGCTTCGGTGAGTCTTTCAAGGCAATTGAATTTCCATCGATCAATACGGTTCGGGAAGGATCCCCTTCGCCGCCAGTCAGGGTTTCATCACGCCGTCCTTCATCGGTGCCGGACCAGAACACACTAGCGCAAACCGATTCAAGCGGCGAGCGTCCGGCGCTGTAACAGGCGAGAAAACGAGCGGTTTCGAGGAACCAATCAAGCGAGTTGACGGTGCTGCGCTCTAGAACAAGTCCGGCAATGGGCCCGGGGATCAGTACGTTCTCGGGGGGTTTGAGCTCCGTTTGTAGCGGCTGCCGACCTTCGTACGCCTGGGGGTTACGAATGTACCCGTGGAGATTTGATAAGCAGAATTCAGTACCGGGTCCGTGATCGACATGCGGCACAATTCTTTATCAGCACGAACCTCCGCGATCGTTTCTAGATGGAGGAGCGCACCCCGATAGGTCTCGATCTTGGCGGCATTCCTCGCGCACCGTTCCGTCGGCGATGTCCCAGCACGCTCGGGGTGGTCGAGGACCGGGATGAGCGGCACGCGGATCTTCTTAGTCTGGGAAAGGCTAATACAGTTTGCGTTCCATTTCTGTTGGCACTGACGCTTGAATTGGACCACCATGGGAAAATAGGCGCGATTGTTGACGAGCGGTGCCCCGGCAGGGTGGCCGGATTGCCAAAAACGCTTCAGGTTGAAAAGAGGATCGGCCGCCAACTCCCAGGAAAAGTCTTTTGTGGTGGGAGCCGCAAAGCTATCGTACAGACCGCCCTCTTTCGATTCGGGAAGAAACGTCCGGTTTGTCGTGATCCAATATCCCTGCATGGAGGAAAGCGGGTCGCCACTTTCCGATTCAAGCGATGTTTGAAGGGAAGGCCTTGCGGAAGTGACCACATTCACGTTGCGCAAAATGATTCCCCGCATCCAGGAAAGAGCTGTCAGGCCGACGGCCCGAAGAGTCACGTCGAGGTTGGCGATGGGTTTTCCCCAGAGCATCGCCCTGCTTCCGTATCTCGGGTATCCTCGCCCCAAAGCGACCGTAGTGAGGAGTATGGGTCGAGAAGAGCGGATGCGATGAGCACGAGCAGAGTAGTAATTTATCGCTTCGCATGTTCCTCCGGGTGAGGGCATTTGGCTGGGGGCGCCTGCGGATCCACCTGGCAGACCCGGACCCCGCGATACATGTAGCCGTTCTCGATCAGATTTACGCCCAAGCCTCCGAAGATTCCAATTTTCGATAGTTCGAAGTAGGTCTTATACTGTTCGAATACTGCTTTGGAGACCTTGAGGCCCTCAGTCGGAATTTCCGACAATCGTGATGCATAGCGCTGGCCAAAGTGTGCCGAATCGGGAGACCAGTTCCGTTCCAGACGTCGGATTTTTGCGATCCTGCGGTAGCTCGCCGGCGACAGTTTCGGCGCCCGGAATCTCGTAACTGATAAGGTCCTGAAACAGGTTGCAGTGAGGCCGTCCGTTACCGCAGAATCCGCGGGTGACCGCGTACAGCTTGCCTTCATCGGTGAAGTAGTTATAGCGATTAGGGTCTGGCGGACTGCCGATGGCGTTGCCATCAAACGGCAGGCGAGAGAGGAAGTCGTCCGGAACCGCGCGCCGCATCGCTTCTGTGACGCCCGGACCTCCTATTCGTCCGCGCTGCAGATGTTCTATTTGCCCCAAGGGTACTTCCGTAAACGGCCATGGCGACACAGACAACTTGACGCGATCTTTGAGCAGAAGCAAATAAAAGGTTTGAGCAGTCGCTCGGGCCTTTAGCTCTTCCAATTGCGCTAGCAGCGGCGCCAAGCTGTTTTCACGCCCCGGCAGGGCTAGGACTTCCATACGCGAGCACAGCAGCGTCAGCGAGTTGTCCTCGGCCACACTGAGCGAGTCCGGATTAATACGCGGAGCGTCATGAGACACCGCGTCGAATCCCGCAGCAGCAAAGGCTTTAAGAATCGCCGCGAGTTCTTCAGTTCGAGAGCTTTTGGCTTCCAAAACGATTGAAGAGCGGGTCCTGATACAGGTTCCGTCGTTATAAACGTCGACGTATTCAACGAGCCCGCGATAGGAGAGAAGCATTCCACTACTGTTGAAGCAGGTATGGTGTCCGGCGGACGTGCCTCGAAAGAAAGCCGAGAGAGCACGAATTGGCTCGGAAAATCTTCGTTGCCACATAAGAACAGGGTCGCTTGCACAAGATGGTTGAATTGCAGTTTTAAGATAGAACCGTTGAGTTTCGCAGTCGGCGAAAAGGATGGGAAGAAGGAAGTCACACAGCCCTGTGTCTGGAATCGGACGCTTGGAGTCAAGCACCTCCAGCACCAGCGGATTAATGCTGATGACCCGGCCCGTTAGCTCAAACAGTGGATTCGACGCCTTCGGCGTTTTCGCCTCCGGTGCTAACATTCTTTTGAAGTCGAAAGGCTTCGGATTTTGAAGAACTACCAATTGCGGCGGTCCAGAGGAGGGTCGTTGGACAGATTGACATGAAAGATACATGCGGCGCAATGTGGCAAAATCGTTATTTGGCTTTGCCCATAACCGAAGCTGCATGTGCCCAAGAGACAAAACAACCGGAATACATTTTGGAATGAACCAGACATAGAATGCTGTTCAACGTATCGGCTGGCTTTAGCCGGGATATCTGACGAAAGTAGTAGCCGAGGCCGCCAAAAAATATGACATATACGTGAGCGACCTGCGATGGGTTGTTGATCCGGAGCATTAGGCCATGCATCAATGTAGGCATGGCAAACTCGACGGACTTCAGCCTGGCCGACGCTATTACAGTTCTCGCCCGCACCCCAGCAACGCTAGATGCCTTTTTGCGCGGGCTGCCCAATCTGTGGGTACGCAGCAACGAAGGGAAAGATACCTGGAGCGCCTTCGATATTGTGGGCCACCTGATCGTCGGGGAGCGCACCGACTGGATGCCGCGGGCCCGGATCATCCTGGAGAACGGGGAGGCGCGGGCATTCGATCCCTTTGACCGCTTTTCGCAGGTGAAAGAGAGCCAAGGCAAGTCGCTGGAGCAGCTCCTGGACGAATTCGCGGGCTTGCGAAGGGAGAATGTAGCGGCGCTGGAGGAAATGAATTTACAGCCGGAAGACTTGACCCGGCGAGGAATGCATCCAGAGTTGGGAGTGGTGACGCTAGCGGAACTTCTGGCGACATGGGCGGTTCACGACCTCACGCATTTGCATCAACTAGCGCGCGTGATGGCGCACCAGTACCGTGACGCGGTGGGTCCGTGGAGCGCCTATCTGGGCGTGCTGCAGTGTGGCGGCCATAGCGCCCCCAGACAAGAGGTTTCTCCTGCGAACTCCGCCGCATCTTCAAAGGCGTCAGTGAGCTGATCTGATACGATTCTTGAATTCTACGTGCACCACGCCCTCCCAAAGTGGCCGATGCCAGAGGATCAATGAGCCGTTGAGAGCCGCTTGACGAGTTCGTATAAGAAGGTTTGTCCCTCATAAAATGACTGGACCGGCATTCGTTCATCGCGGCCGTGAGCGCGGACGTCATCGCGGTCCAGAAAAAAACCTTGAATGCCATAAGTGGGAATGCCCGCCTCCCGAAGATAGCGCCCATCGGAGGCTCCGGTGGCCATTTCCGGAACAGTGATGACACCGGGCCACATGGTGTCCGTGATCTGTGCAAAGGCGTGCATGATGTCGGGGCGCATAGGTGAAGGCGGCGCTTTGCCTTCGTCTGTTTTGATGCTGATTACCACCTGATCATCAGCGGCGACCTGCTTCAGAGTGGCAAGCACGTGTTGGACGGTGTCGTCCGGGAAGATTCGGCAATTGATATTGGCTGCCGCGAGCTGTGGGAGCGCATTCGGCGCATGCCCACCTTCGAGCTGGGTTGCAACACAGGTTGTCCGGAGCGTGGAGTTCATGCCGGGCGACTGGCTGGCGACGCGCTCCATCGCTTTTTCATCGCCGCGCGCAACTTGGGCGAGATCGGTTGCAAGCGGCCCGGTTTCGATCTTCGCTAGTTGGGCGAAGTAGGCCCGCGTGACATCGTTCAACTCGAAGGGGAAGTTGTAACTGGCCAGACGGTAGAGAGCTCCTGCCAAGTGGTAAATAGCATTGTCGGGAACGGGGCGGGAGCTGTGGCCGCCTTTGTTGCGAACTTCGAAGCGGAAATCGGCATAGGTCTTTTCGGCCAGACCGATTTCGTTGGCGATGCGCTTACCGTTGATGATCTCGCCCTTGCCGCCTTCGTTGAGAGCGAACTCCGACTGGATCAAATCACGGTGGTTTTTCAGCAGCCAATCCACGCCGTTGTACGGTCCGCCGCCCTCTTCATCGGCCGTCAACGCGACGATCAGGTCGCGGTCGGGACGGAAATTTTCCCGCCTATAGCGGATTAGGTTCGCGACCCAGAGGGCGGCCTGCGCTTTATCATCCGAGGTACCGCGGCCATAGAAATAGCCGTCCTTTTCGATTAGCTGGAATGGATCCGTACTCCAGTCTTCGCGCCTGGCTTCGACGACATCGATATGAGCGAGCAAAAGAATCGGCTTGTGCGCGCCGGTGCCGTGATAGCGGACGACGAGGTTGTATTTGGTGGGGATGGCGCCCCCGACGAAGATATCGCTTTCCGGGAAACCCGCGGCCTTGAGCCTGGCGGCAACAGATTCCGCAATGGGAGTCGTCGCGCCGGTGGTGAAGCCGGATTTGCTTTCGATCATTTCGGTGTAGATCTCGCGGGCGAGGCGCTGGTCGGGTTCCGGCGGGAACAGAGAAGCGGCCGGGAGCGACAGAGATCCGAGCAACACGAAGATTGAGAGCTTTGACATTTCCGCATTGTTGCACGAGGTTGCTCCGAAGAGCTTTCCTGCGAAAACATCCAGCGGCGTGATCGTTGACGATTCGACCGCCTGCATCCAGGCGTAGACAATGACGGGACCGACAAATTTGAACCCGCGCTGCTTGAGCGCCCTGGACATTTGAATCGGCTTCCGCCCGCCATGTTCCAAACAAAAACGGAGAAATCCTGCCCTGCTTCCCGCATCTCCAGATAAGCGCGCGCACCCCGATGGTGGCCTCGATTTTGGCGCGCGAGCGCACGATGCCGGGGTCTTCCAGTAAGCGGGTAATATCCACCTCACCAAAGCGCGCAACCTTTTATGGATTGAAATTCTTGAACGCCTTGCGGAATGCTTCGCGCTTCCGCAGAATGATTGCTCAGGAGAGGCTCGCCTGAAAACCATCGAGCATCAGTTTTTCCCAAAGTGCCCTGCTGTCGTATTCGGGTACACCATGACCCGAGCGTTTATATTTTCTGGCTGATCCACAGCATGTATATCGAGCGCTTCATTGTCAATACGCTGATCGGCGGTGTCGTTGCAGTGGTGGCCAAGGGGCGGGAGATGGCGGCCACGATAGCGTTAGCTTTGCTCGGCGACGTACTGGCCATCGAAGCTATGTTGATGGCGGTGGCCAGAACCGGGGACCACGGTTTCTGTGGACGCTGCCATGGTCGTTCGCATTCTCCATCGCCATCGTTGTGGGGGGAGCGATCGTCCGAACGCGGAGATTGCCGGCGTAGCAACCGCGATGCGTGACGGGGAAATCCACGGCGGACAGGGAAAAAGCAAATCGATTTAAGGGACCGGCAGATTCGGGCATGTCTTGCGATACGGCTCTTGGCCCAGATACTGCTTCCATTGCGCGGACGTGAGATTGGCCTGTAGCCGCGAGCAGGCCTGGCGAATGAGATCATCCGCGTAGAGATATTGGCGATTGAGCCAGATCTCGCGAGGCGCAACTTTACCGGCAGCCGAAGCGCCGCCCTCTGTCACAGTTGCTCCATCCAGATACCGGCTTGCGGGATCGAAGACGATCGCAGCAGCTACTCCGGGATGAGTAGTACGCGAGACTTCGTTGCCTGCCGCGATGCTGAAAACCTGCTGCGCGCCGTTGCTCGTACCGGTTGCAAGCCAACGGCTATCCGCGCTGAACGCGAGGGCGGCGGCAACATCGTGATGCCGAATGTGCCAGGTCTCTTTTCCGCTCGCCACCGCAATTAATCTTGTGGTTTTGTCACGGAAGGATGTCGCCATCCAGCGCCCGTCCGGACTGAAGGCAATGAGGTCGGCGGCCCAATAGTAACGCGCGACGCCTGGAACGTCCTTTCCGCTTAAGATGGAAAAGACCCGCACATTGCCTTCCTCATTCGCCGCCGCAAGCCGCTTGCTGTTGGGATAGAAAGCCATCGCTTTCGAATTGCGCGCCAGATGCCAGAGCTCTTTTCCGGAGGCGGCGTCGAAGACGCCTGTGCTCTTCGCAGTCGCTCCGGCGATCCAGCGATTGTCAGGACTGAACGCAAGCGCTTGGATTTGGCCTTGTAGCGGAATGTGGGAGACTTCCTTTCCCAACGTAGTTTCAAAAACATCTACCGTATTCGTGCTGCCGATGGCGATCCTGTGTCCGTCCGGATTGAATGCCAAAACGGAATGTAAACCGTCAATAGGTAGGCGCAGGATCTCCTAACGGGAGGCAAGCGCAAAGACGCGCACGGAGTTGTCCTTCGCGACTACGGCAAGTAACCGATCGTCCGGACTGAAAGCCTCGCTGTTGCCGTTGCCGTCCCTGGAGACATCCTGGACGATCCTGGCGTCCGTGCCCGCATCGAAGATTCTGGCCGCCCCGTCATTGCTGCCAGCGGCAACCCAACGACTGTCCCGGCTAAAACGTGCTTGGAGAACGATATCTCTACACTGCAAACGGGAGATTTCCCGTCCTGTGGCAGCCTCGAACACTCGTGCACTGCCATCCAGGTTTCCCGTTACAACCCATCGGCTGTCGGAGCTGAATCTTAGGAATGCTACCGCCGCCCCCTGGATCCAGTGCGAGACTTCCTTCCCGGTCGCTGTGTCGAAAGTTTGTACGCCGTGAATTCCTCCCACCGCGATCCATCGCCCGTCGGGACTGAAATTGACGTCATAAAGAGGGCCCTGGCTTCCGTTGTCGTCTGTGAGTTGATGGACCATTCTGCCGGTAGCGATATCTAAAACTTGCGCTCTTCCATCCAAGCTGGCCGTCGCAATCAAGCGGCTATCCGGGCTGAAAGAGACACCTCGAACCATTGACGAATAATTTGACTGCCAGATTTGTCTTCCGCTCGAAGCTTTAAACACGCGCATTCGGAACCACGGTTTGGCCGCCGTGTTAAATATGTCTCCGGTGACGATCCATCGCCCATCGGGGCTGAATTCAGCAGCTCTGAGACTGGACTTGCGATCGATCTCGGTAATCTCCCGGCCAGTAGCGGTTTCGAAGACCCCCGCAGGGCCATTCTCAACCACGGCGATGACCATTCGTATATCAGGGCTGAAAGCTAGCGGCTTATACGTATCCCAGCGAAAGCGGGAGATTTGCTTCCCAGTCGAGGCCTCCATTACTTCAGAAACGTGGCCTGCGGCAAACGCAATCGACTGATTATTGGAACGAACGTTGCTGATGTGAATGGATCTTCATTCCGAAACCGCCATAGTTCCTTCCGCGTCGCGGTGTCGAAAACTCTTATGTCGTGAAATTGAGTCGTGGCGATCAAACGTCCATCTCCGCTGAACATTATTCGTGCAAACGTCATTTGCCCGACCGCTGGTTGCAATGGATAAATCTCTTTCGGAAGGAGCTCGATTGCTTTGTTCAGCAACACATTGTTGTCAAAAAGCGTCTCCCGGCGAGCCGACTCAATCCCTAAAGGCGTACTCAACGCATCGTTAGAGGCACTCTCCTGAGATAGCAGCAGCGCTTGGGCTGCCAACTGGCGGGCCACCGCCACTCGATTTGATTCATTCGCTCGTTGAGTGGCTCTCTCTGCCTCGTGCTTCTCGCGTATCGCGACCTCCGACTGCCACGTTGTGGTAATGATTCCGGCAACCAAAGCGACCACGATGGCGATAGCCGCGCTAACCGCTCCTTTGTGGCGAATGACGAACTTCCGAATGCGATATCCAGCGGCGGGCGGCCCCGCGAGCACAGGCTCATTCTTCAGAAAGCGTCCGATATCGGTCGCGAATTCCGAGGCCGAGGCGTAGCGCCGGCGCCTATCCTTATCGATAGCCTTCATGACGATCCAATCGAGATCGCCCGAGAGCTGCCGCTTTAACGAGCCCGGGTCCGTTCCCCGGTTTCGGGCCACTTGCTCAGCGCCCGCTCCCATCTGGGTGAGCTTCGTAGTAGGTTTCGGCGAAGGCGTTTCTCGAATCGCGCGCAATACCTCCACAAATGCGAGCTGCCGCAGGCTCCGCGAATCTAACGGCAGTGCGCCCACCAGCAACTCGTAAAGCACGATTCCTAACGAATAGACATCGGTCCCAGTATCAATATCGCGCGTATCCAGACTCGCTTGTTCCGGGCTCATATATTCGGGCGTACCGACGATCTGTCCCGCCAAGGTGAAGCCTTCCCGCTCGAGCAGGCCCTGGTCCGTGGCCCGCGCGATTCCGAAGTCGATGACCTTCGGTACGGGTTTACCGTCAACTTCCGTTACAAGTATGTTTGAAGGTTTTACATCCCGGTGGATAATTCCTTTCCTGTGGGCGTGCTGCAAAGCGTCACAGACGGGAATGAACAGCTCCAGGCGTTGGCGCGTGTTCAGCGGTTTGGCATCGCAGTACTGGGTGATAGGGATGCCGTCGACGTATTCCATCACGAAATACGGACGGCCTCGTTCCGATGTGCCCGCGTCTAAAACGCGCGCGACATTCGGGTGATCGATGAGAGCCAGGGCCTGGCGCTCGCTTTCGAAGCGAACGATGACTTGTTTGCTATCAAGCCCCAGCTTGATGACTTTCAGGGCGACTTCGCGACGGAAAGGGCGCTCCTGCCGTGCCAGGTAAACGGTCCCCATTCCTCCTTCGCCCAAGATACGGAGGGGCGTATAAAGTCCGAAGGTATCTTCCTGGAAACTGGGAGCTACTTCAGCAGGAGAGGGAGTCGATAAAAGAGTAGCTGCCAAGGTTGCCGGCGACCGGAGAGCCTGACACTGTCCGCACAACTCATTCGCGCCGCTTTGGCTTAGAGGCGCGCCGCAGACCGAGCAGAATTGCGTGCTATCGCCCACTGCCGCCTCCTATGACGTTGAATAGTTTTGAACGTATCACGCTGAAAATGGCGCTTGCACTCCAACTGCGCCGCCAGGGACGGTTTTCGCTGGAGTAAACTTGCTCTAGCGTGATTTCGGCGGACATGGCTGCGGCGGTCTGCGAAATCGAAAGGACGTAACACATGCCTACGGATTTCGATCGTCGTGATTTTTTGAGGCGCACGGGCAGCTTGGGCGCTGGCGCCGTGCTTGCCACAAAAGCTTTTGCCAAAGCTACCAATAAGATCAACCCCTCTCGCGTTTTGGGCGCGAATGACCGTATCAACATCGGAATCGTTGGTTGTGGCGGGCGTGGCAGCTCCGACGCCGGATCGTTCAAGAAATTCGCTGACGAAAATAATAATGCCTGCCAGATTGTGGCCGTTTGCGACGTGTACGAGAAGCGCAAACGCAAGCAGGCGGATCTCTACGGCGCAAAGGGATTTCTGGATTATCGTGAGCTACTCGCGATGCCCGAGATCGACGCCGTCGTAGTGGCGACGCCGGATCATTGGCACTCGCAAGATCGCGCTGGATGCAATGGGCCAAGGCAAGGATGTTTACCTCGAAAAACCGATGTGCCACACGGCCAAAGAGGCGAAGCAGCTTATCGATACCGTGCGCGAGACCAAACGCGTGCTGCAGGTGGGATCGCAAACGACATCTGCCGATCAGTGGTGGAAGGCCAAGAAGGCGATTGCCGACGGCATGATCGGAAAGATGATCATGAGCCAGGGATCGTACCACCGCAACTCCATTGAAGGCGAGTGGAATTATCCCATCGATACGGACGCCGGCCCTGATGGCAAAGGTGAGAATTACATCGACTGGAAAACTTGGTTGGGACCCGCGCCGTCGCGGCCGTGGGATGCCGGATCGCTATTTCCGCTTCAGGAAATATTGGGACTATTCAGGCGGCATCGCCACGGATTTGTTCTTCCATGTCGTCGCACCGTTAAACATCTGTTGGGACAAGCCGCAGTATCCGGCGAAGGTCACTGCCTCTGGTGGGAAGTACATCTTCACAAATGATCGAGAGGTTCCCGACACCTTCCATTTGATGGCTGAATATCCTGAGGGGCACTCGCTGGTCCTGAGCTCGTCCATGGCCAACAGCCAGCACATACCGGGTCTGATCCGCGGCCACGAAGGCACCATCATCATGGTGGAGCATGGCATGTTCGAACGCCCCACGCCCAATATTCTGGTTCGTCCGGAGATCGTTCGCTTACCTCCTGAAGCAGGCAGCAACGAGCGGCCTGGACGGGGTCCGTTCCCCGACTACAAATTCGGGAGCGAAGAAATCAAGATTCCGGTTGAGCAATTCGACATGATGCAAGCGCATATCGGCAACTTCCTGCAGTGCATGCGCAGCCGCGAGAAGCCGCACCTGGATGTAGAGACAGCGGCGCACGCGCAGATTCTAATTAATCTTGCTGTCGACTCCTATCGCGAGGGCCGCGTGAAGTACTGGGACGAGAAGAATTGGAAAGCGGTGGATAAGCCGCTCAGCGCTTAGAAACGTTCTTTAGTCGAAGATTTCCGAAAAGGGGACTTCGATATCGGTGCCGTCGAGCTTTACTGATTCGCCAACTGCCTGTTCCATGCCGTTCGGACGATAAATCCAGACGGCTCGTTCCGCCGGGTCAACAACCCAGACTACGGGAACGCCAAAATCCAGATAGTCGCGCACTCGTACATTTGTGCGTGACACGGTGTCTTCCGGCGAAAGGATCTCGATGCAGAGAAGAGGCGGTTGGGTGAGGATCTGCTCCTCTGGCTTGCCGCGCGTAACAATGACATCGGGAACGCGAAACCGAGTGGGCTTCACTTGGAAGCGCCATTCGGGCACTGCGATGATTCCAGTTTGTCGATAACCTATTGCAGAAAAAATGCGACAAGATTGTCCTTGTATCCACGAGTGATCGCACTCCCCCAAGTTCCGCTCCTCGACCACTCCGTCCACGTAATCACAATCGGGACGGTAGACAGTTTTCAAGTATTCTTCGACTGAAATCTGCGTACCGGCTGCCATATGGCACCAGTATGCCACTGAAGTTGAAGCTATCTATTGTGGCGTGTTCAGACGGATGCCGAGATCTCGAAGCTGGCGCTCCGGAACCGGAGATGGCGCCTCGCACATCAGGTCCGTCCCTTTGGCGGTCTTCGGAAAAGGAATTACTTCTCGGATAGATTGCTCGCCGGCGAGAAGCATGACCAGACGATCGAGCCCTAGCGCGATTCCGCCGTGTGGCGGCGCGCCGTACTCGAGCGCTTCGAGCAGAAAACCGAATTTGCGCTTTGCTTCCTCTTCCGTAAAGCCGAGCGCGGCAAACACTTTGGATTGAACATCTCGCCGGTGAATTCGGATAGAGCCCGATCCTAACTCGACGCCGTTCAGCACCAGGTCGTAGGATTTTGCGCGGCAGTGCGCCGGATCCGTCGTCAGCTTTTCAAGATCTTCGTCGTGCACCGAAGTGAACGGATGATGCGCGGCATTCCAACGGTTTTCTTCTTCGTCCCATTCGAACATTGGAAATTCGATTACCCAAAGAAACTTCAGCGTCTCCGGATCGAGCAGCTTGTGGCGTTCGCTGTATTTCTGGGCAACATACAAACGAAGCTGTCCGCAAGCCTGCAGCACGGTGTGCTCGGGCAAAGCGCCCTTCTTTTCTCCAGCCCATCCAGCGAGTATCAGCAAGTCATTTTCGGCTGGCTTGACGCGCTCGCGAACCTGAGCGAGCGGCGCGGCAAAATCGCGCTCCAGCCGTTTAAGATCGTCGAAGACGCGCAGCCCGCGCTCCTGCCCGAAGGCTTTGATCTCGTCTCTTTCCTTGCGGCTGAGCTGCCCTATTTGCGGAATATGTATCGCGACCAGCGGCAGGCCTTCTGTCGTAAGACCGGCGCCTGGAAATAAATCTTCCACGCAATGGAACGGCGGAATGCGCAGATCCGGCTTGTCGCTCCCATACGAGCGCATTGCCTCGCGCGTAGGTGATGCGCGGAATCGTTTGTTGTGCCGGCTTGCCGGCCGCCTCGCACACGTTCCAAATCAAAGGCTCTATCACTTCGAAAACTTGTTCGGCTTGCGGGAACGACATTTCAAGATCGATTTGCGTGAACTCCGGCTGCCGGTCCGCGCGTAAATCTTCATCGCGAAAGCAGCGAACGATCTGAAAGTAGCGCTCGTATCCGCTGACCATCAAGAGCTGCTTAAAGATCTGCGGCGACTGCGGCAAAGCATAGAAATTTCCCGGCTGAACACGGCTTGGAACGAGATAATCGCGCGCGCCCTCCGGAGTCGAGCGGGTCATGAACGGAGTTTCAATCTCCAAAAATCCCTGCGCATAGAGAGCCTGGCGAATGGCGAATGAAACTTTCGAACGCATGATGATGTTGCGCTGCATGCGCGGCCGCCGCAAATCGATGTAGCGATACTTCAGCCGAATATCTTCCTTCACGTCGACATTGTCTTCCAGCGGAAAGGGCGGCGTGCGCGATTCGTTGAGTATCCAAATCGATTGAACGGCTACTTCGACTTCGCCAGTCGAAATGTTGGCGTTCACCGTGTCCGGAGTTCGCAAGGTAACCAGGCCTTCGACCGCGATCACGAACTCCGAGCTCAATTCTTGCGCCCGCTTGTGGACTTGCGCGTTCTTGCTCTCGTCAAAGACGAGCTGCGTAATACCATCGCGATCGCGAAGATGGATAAAGATCACACCGCCCAGATCGCGACGCCTATGAACCCAGCCCATCAAGAGAGCGGTTTGCCCGACGCTGCTGGCGCGCAGCTCTCCACAACTATGCGTCCGGCGCAAGTCGCCTAAGAAATCTAATTTCACTTCAGCCATTTGGTCTTATCGAGTTTGCCGCGCGCGTTGCTCATTGCCGAAATGATCGAGCAGCTTCTGCCGCGTGAGCGTCTGCTGCTCGCTCGTCGCCATGTCTTTCAGGGTGTAAGATTGCGTGACGATTTCGTTGTCCCCCACAATCAGCGTGTAGCGCGCGGCGAGTTTATTGGCAAGCTCCAGCATCCGCTTGAGCTTGCGCTCGGTGCCTACCTCCACCGAAATATCCAGTTTCCTGATGTCTCCGGCCAACACAGCACAATGACGCAGCGCTGGATCACCCATGGGCGCGATATATAGGTCGAGCACGGACGCCTGAACTGTCTTTTCTTCCTCTACGATCATGACGAGCCGGTCTTCACCAATTGAAAAGCCGATGCCCGGGGCTGCCACTTTTGACCCGAGGCTCTCTGCGAGACCGTCGTATCTTCCTCCTCCGAGAATCGCGTTCTGCGCTCCCAAAGCACCATGCGTAATCTCAAAGGTCGTCCGGGCGTAATAATCCAGTCCACGCACCAGCCGCGGCTTCACGGTATAGGCGATCTGGCGATCGTCTAAGAACTCGCGAACGCGGCGAAAATGCTCGCGATCCTCAGCGTTGAGGTAGTCGAGAATCGAAGGCAATTGGTCGATGATCGGCTGATCCTCAGGGACTTTGCAATCCAGCACCCGCAGCGGATTCGTCTCGGCGCGCCTGCGGCAGTCTTCACACATTTGCGGCACGACTTCGGATAACGCGGCGCGCAAGGCATCGTTGTACTTGGCGCGCGATTCTTTTGAGCCGACAGAATTGATTAGCAATTCGAAATTGCGAATGCCAATCGCGTCGAGGATCGCGACCACCAATTCGATCACTTCGGCATCGATCGCCGGTGAATCGGACCCGATCGCTTCCGCGCCAATTTGATAAAACTGCCGGTAGCGTCCCTTTTGGGGCCGTTCGCGACGGAACATCGGCCCGATGTAGTAAAGCTTCTGCAACCCTGCTTGCTGATCGAGCCGGTGCTCCATATAGGCGCGAATCACAGAAGCGGTGCTCTCGGGACGCAAGGTAAGCGAGCTTCCGTCGCGGTCCTCAAACGTGTACATCTCCTTGCTGACGATGTCCGTTTCTTCTCCGACACTGCGCGCGAAGAGCGCCGTCTCTTCGAGAATGGGTGTGCGAATTTCGTGATAGTTGAAACGCGCAAAGATGCGCCGCGCCGCAGCTTCCACGTGGTTCCAGGCAGCACTTGACGGCGGCAGGATATCGCGCATGCCTTTGACGCTGTGAATCAAGACGGCTCTTCCTTGTAAATTGCGGTGATCTTGACGTAGTTGTCGCAGTTCTTGCGAAAACGCTCGCGTTCTTCCGGTGTAACGTCGCGGCGCACTTTGGCTGGCGCTCCCATGACTACTGTATTCGCCGGCACATCCATGCCTTCCGGCACCAGGGCGCCCGCGGCCACAATGGCGCTGGCGCCGATCTTCGCGCCATTGAGCACTATCGCTCCGATGCCGATAAGAGCATCGTCCTCGACTTCACACCCATGCAGCACGACGCGGTGACCAACGGTGACACGATTCCCGACGATGCATGGGTAGAGGTCATGATCCACATGCAGCACGGTATTGTCCTGGATGCTGCTCTCGTCGCCGACGCGGATGTAGTTCACGTCGCCGCGAATCGAGACATTCGGCCAGACGCTCGATCTTTCGCCGACGACCACGTCGCCGATGACCTGCGCGCTGGAATCGATATAAGCCGAAGGTGCAATGCGGGGCACTACTCCGCGGTAGGGTCGAATCATCTTGAAGAGTAGAAACCTGCGGGGAAGAGACCTATTGCAAGTTTCTTTCTAGCCATCGTAGCAGGGTTGCCGAACCTCGAATTTTAACCACTTCCACGACCTGCTTCTTAATTTCCGCGGAGTCGCGATGAAGTTCCAAAGCCTGGAGGGCTGCCATGGCCTCATGTTCGGGGCCCTGGCGAAGCAGATCAAGCAAGAACTGGATCGCAGATTCCTGGCGGGACGCGCTAATGCCCCTCAGTAACGCCTCGCTGCGGAACTTGCCCCATGTCTCAATCAATAAGGCGATGGCTGCAGGAACGCGAGATGCCCCTAAAGCGAGCGCCGCCTGTTCACGCACTTCGTCGTCACGCGATGTAAGAAATTCACTCACGAATGGAACCGCTGTTTCGCCTTCAACGCCCAGCAAGGATTCAAGCGCCTGTCCCGTTACGGAGGACTCGCTGTCACCCATGCGCGCCTTGAGACGCAATAGCAGGGCGGCTTCGATTCCCTCGAGTTGCTCCAAGGCGCGCGCAGCGTCTATGCGGACCGGAGCTTGCTTATCGGTGAGTGCCCGCATAAGGCGCCAGAGCTTGTCTTCTCTTGTCAAATCCGTACACTGCAGCAGGGCGAGCGCGCAGGTGCCGCGTAAAGTAGCGGCTGTGTCCACCTCGGTTCCCCAAATGGGTTCCATCTGGACGTGTCGAAGTCCACGGAGAAACGTGGCGGATTCGGAATGGCCCAAATTGATAAGAGCCTTTGAAATCGCTTCCTTGCCCCAACATTTGGGATCGGTCTCCACTGGATTTTGCAAAAGCGTCTCAAACGCCTTTACCAACTCGGGAATTACGGCTTGAAGTTGTAGCTCACCGGCGATTTTCGCGGCTTTGGCAATCACGACATTCACGGGATTGGTCAAGGCCTTCCGCAAGACGGCAACTGTCGCTTCGGTCGGCTCGGCGCTCCGAAGCAAATTCAAGAGATCGAGCTGCTGTTCAATTTTGCGGCTCGGCATTCGTGTTCTACGTCAGGCAATCCTAACATCCGCCGCTAGAATGAAAGTCATGCAAAACGCCGCCCTTTGCGCTCTGTTGGCTGGTGTGCTCGGCGCTACTGCCGCATTCTGCGCGAAGACCCCTTTCACCTTCGACGCCATGATGAAGCTGGCCCGCATCGACGACCCGCAGTTATCTCCCGATGGAAAGACGGTCGCGTTTACCGTGCAGACCATCGATATGGCGAACAACACCAAGCCCACTCAGATTTACGTGGTTCCGGTGGATGGCGGCACGCCCCAGCGCTTGACGAACGATGGTATTTCTAACACGCGGCCTCGCTGGATGCCGGATTCCAAGCGCATGCTCTTCGTTTCCGATCGCAGTAACGGTTCGCAAATCTGGTCCATGAATGCGGATGGCAGCGATCCCAAGCCGGTCACCAATATTCCGACAGAGGCCGATGGCGTGACTGTCTCGCTAGACGGGAAGCTGATCGTCTTTACCAGCAATGTTTATCCCACGTGCGCAGCCGCCAATGCTACGCCCGGCGTCGATTATGACCCCGCCTGCAATAAGACGAATCTCGATCAGGAGGCGGCCAGCAAAATGAAAGCCCGAGTTTACAGCTCGCTGTTGTACCGGCACTGGACGCACTACGAAGGGAAGCGGCGGCAACACCTCCTTTTGCAGGCATTGGATGGCAGCGGCAAAGTTCACGATCTGACTCCGGGCAATCTGAATGTTCCTCCGTTTCAGCTTGGCGGACCTGAGGCCTACGTTTTTTCGCCCGATAGCACGCAGATCACCTATGTCGCTAATACGGATCCGGATCTCGCTACCAGCACTAATTCCGACCTCTTTACAGTTCCCGTGACCGGGGGCGAAGCCAAACGCATCACCACGAATCCCGGCGCCGATGAAGGGCCGGTCTATTCTCCCGATGGAAAATACATCGCTTATCGAACCCAGACGCGCGCCGGATACGAAAGCGATCAGTGGCGATTGGCTGTCATGGATACGCAGGCCGGCAAGATGAATACTTTGGCCGATACATTGGACAAATGGGTGGAAGAGTACACCTGGTCGCCGGATTCGAAGCGCATTTTCTTCACGGTCGACGACCACGGAACGAATCCGCTGATGATGACCCCCGTGAGCGGTGGAGCGATGGCGATCATCGCGCACGGGTCCACTTCCGTGGGCGCAATGCAATTCACCGCCGATGGCCGCACCATGATTTACACCGAGCAGAGCGGCTCGAAGCCCCTCGAAATCTATAAGGCCACATCGAAAGGTGGAACGGGAGTTCCCCTGACGCATCTCAACGATTCTCTTTTGGACCAATATCAACTCACACCGCTCGAGAAGATCTCCGTCGATGCGGCCGACGGTTCGAAGGTTGAAAGTTATTTAGTAAAGCCGCCCGACTTCAATGCTGCTATGAAATATCCGGTGCTGTTTGCAATTCATGGCGGGCCCGAGGGCGACTGGGGCGAATCCTGGAGTTATCGCTGGAATGCGCAAGTGCTCGCCGGCGCGGGTTATTTAGTCGTGCTACCGAATCCTCACGGCTCGATTGGCTACGGGCAGAGTTTCACTGACGCGGTAAACGGCGATTGGGGTGGCCGAGCTTACGACGACATCATGGCCACGGTCGATTACGTCAGTAATCTGCCCTATGCCGATAAGGACCGAATGGTGGCGGCTGGCGCCTCGTACGGTGGTTACATGATCGATTGGATACTGGGCCATACCGATCGTTTCAAAGCGCTGGTCACGCATGCGGGCGTCTATGATCTCCGCAGCGAAGCGGGAACCACCGAAGAGTTGTGGTTCGCAAAGTGGGAGTTTCAAGGGTTTCCTTGGGAGAATCCCGAGCTGTATGAGAAGTGGTCGCCCAGCGCGTATGTCAAGAATTTCAAGACTCCTACGCTTGTGACGCACGGAGAAATCGATTACCGCGTGCCCATCGGTCAAGGACAGCAACTCTTCACTGCGCTGCAAGAGATGAAAATCCCCTCGAAGCTGGTGCAGTTCCCAGACGAGGGGCACTGGATTCTGAAGCCACAGAACAGCCAGTTCTGGTACGCCACCGTGATCGACTGGCTAAACGGCTACACGAAGAAGGGTCCTGCGGACACCAAACCTACCACTGGAAACTGAATTCCTCGTAGCCCATGATTCAGACCTCCCTCCGCAGGAGACCGTTCTTTGCGCTGATCAGCACGCGCTTGATGGCTTTTCTTGCAGTTCTTGGTCCTGGCTTTATTACGGCGAATGTCGATAACGACCCGGGCGGGATACTCACCTATTCGCAAGCCGGCGCGCAGTTCGGTTACCAGCTTCTCTGGACGCTCATCCCGACCACCGTCGCGCTAATCGTCGTGCAGGAAATGGCGGCGCGCATGGGCGCCATTACGGGCAAAGGGCTGTCGGACCTGATCCGCGAAGAGTTCGGATTGCGGGCGACCTTTTTCACGATGCTCGTGCTCGGCATTGCCGATTTCGGGAACATCATCGCTGAATTCGCAGGCTTGGCCTCGGGCATGGGAATTTTCGGCGTCAGCAAATACATCGTTGTGCCGCTCGGCGCCGCGCTTGTCTGGACAATCATCGTGCGTGGGCGTTATAAGCCGGTAGAACGCATCCTGATCATCGCTTCGCTGCTGTATTTTGCCTATCCGATTTCCGCTTTTCTGGCAAAGCCGAATTGGGACCTGGCGCTGAAGCAAACCTTTCTGCCAACCCTGAGAGCCGATCCAGCCTATCTGGTCATCATTGTCGGCCTGATTGGCACCACGATCACGCCCTGGATGCAGTTTTACCTGCAAGCTGCGGTGGTCGAAAAAGGAATCGACAAGCGGCATTACAATCTATGCCGTCTGGACGTGATCACCGGCTGCATTGTCACCGATGTGATTGCGTTCTTCATCGTTGTCGCTTGTGGCGCGACCATCTACCATTCGAATCATCCTGAACTCACGGACGTCGCACAAGCCGCGGTCGCGTTGCGCCCCTTCGCCGGGAAGTTCGCCACGCTTCTGTTTGCCGCCGGTCTCATCAACGCTTCTTTGCTTTCGGCCGCGATCCTTCCGCTGGCGACGTCCTATAACATCTGCGAAGGTCTCGGATTCGAATCTGGGGTGGACAAACGCTTTTCCGAAGCACCCATTTTTTACTGGCTCTACACGCTTTTGATCGGCGGAGGCGCCGCATTCGTTCTGATCCCCCGCCTCCCGCTACTGAAATATATCCTCTACTCGCAGGTGGCGAATGGGATCCTGCTGCCGTTCGTGCTCGTTTATATGTTGATCCTGATTAACCGGCCACGCCTGATGGGCAGCTTCAAGAACAAGCCCTGGCAGAACATTGTCGCCTGGACAACGGCGATAACTATGATCCTGCTCGCCATCGCCTGGGTTGTCACCAGCATCATAGGTTGATGCTACGATCAGTTCGGAGCCCGGCTTTTACACCGGCGCCTTGCTGCGATGGAAGCATCGACAATCTCCGCGCCTCCCATTCAGCCCCCGCAAAGTCTGACTTTGCCCTTCGAGCCGCTGCCTCAATTTCGGCAGAACGCGCTCGAAGAATCTCCAGAGCGCGCCGATAATCGCGGCAAGCGCATCGGCATCTTCATCGTTGCTTACAACGCTCTGACCACTTTAAGCAAGGTGCTCAAGCGCATCACGCCCGATGTTTGGCGCAATGTAGAGCAGGTTGTCGTTTTCGACGATGCCAGTCAGGACGAAACTTACGAGCTGGCGGTTGGCATTCAGGCGATGGTTAATCTGCCCAAGCTTCGCGTACTGAAACACGCCACAAATCTTGGCTATGGCGGCAATCAAAAGGCCGGCTATCGCTACTTCATCGAGCAAGGTTTCGATATTGTCGTGCTGCTTCACGGCGATGGCCAGTATGCTCCGGAACTGCTGTCGCACATGTACGCGCCGCTGGTGCGCGGAGAAGCGGATGCCGTGTTCGGCTCCCGCATGATGAAGGATTTTGGCGGCCCGCTAAAGGGCGGCATGCCGCTGTACAAGTATCTCGGCAATCGGGTTCTTACGACGTTCGAGAACCGCGCATTAGGACTGAACCTGACTGAATTTCACAGCGGTTATCGCGCTTATAACGTGCACGCCCTGGCGCAGATCCGGCTCGAGAACCTGACGGATGATTTCCATTTCGATACGGAAATCATCATCAAGCTGCATCATCAGAATTTCCGCATCTTGGAAGTGCCGATCCCCACCTTCTACGGCGATGAGATCTGCTACGTCAATGGAGTCAAGTACGCCAAGGCGATTCTGCGGGCCGTCTATCGCTATACGGAAACTTCTCGAGCGGTGCGCAGCTACCCGGAATACCAGGAGTACTTTGTCCCCTACGCTATCAAGCGGAGCCTCTACTCCTGCCATTACTACGCCGCGCGCCTCATTGGGACGGGACAGCGCATCCTGGAAGTAGGTTGCGGCGACGGCGCCTTCGGCTCGGAACTCGCGCGCGCCGGAAATCACGTTGTTGGCGTTGACGACACGCCTAACATCCCGATCCATGCGGCGTATGACGCCGGATACGACAATGTCGCTCAAGCGGATCTGGAGGACGGCTTGGGCGAGGCGCTCGGCAACTCTCCGCAACAGTTCGACCGCATTCTCATGCTGGATGTACTCGAACATCTGCGAGATCCCAAGAAGCTTTTGCAGGATTGCAAGACTCTGCTAGCTTTGCGCGGGAGGCTGATCGTCTCGGTTCCCAACGCGGTGAACCTCACGGTGCGGTTGATGATACTGTTCGGGCGATTCCGCTACAGCGACCGCGGCATTCTGGACTGGTCTCATTTACGCTTCTTCACCGCGAAGACAATCCGCGCTCTTCTACAGGAACATGGATACCGGGTAACCGGGCTGCGCTATACGGTGGTTCCCATTGAACGAGTTATTCCGCTGCGCTCGCACAACCGCGCACTCCGGCTGGCTAATCGTTTGCTGCGTGTGTTGACAGCTCTGGCGCCAGGCCTGTTCGCGTACGAAATTCTAGTCGTGGCTGAGCGTTAGCTCGCCAGTGCTCTAGGTTGTGACAGTCGCGTTCTGCGCGTGGGTGGTCTGCTTCGGCGGAGCAAGCAGCAGGGGGTCTTGTGGCATGACGATCCAGCAGACTACATAGATGATCAGTCCTACCGCTGGCGGCCAGAATGCGAGTACCAACAGCACAATTCGGACGAGCGTTACGTCGATTCCTAAATAGCGAGCGATTCCCGCGCACACGCCTGCGATCTTTTTCTCGTCCCGCGGGCGGCTCAGGAAACGGGCTGGTTTGCCTGTGCTCGACGCGAAAGTATCCCTGGCCGTCGTCGTGCCACACTGCTGGCAAAACCGCGACGCATCGGGTATGTCAATTCCGCAAGATCTGCAATACATATTTGAACCCTCATTCCAAAATAACGCTTTTGGGGGACAGAAAGTTCCCTCCTTCACTGCATGCTTAATCCCAAGCTTGCCGCAACTTCCTGAACGTGAGCAGTCGCAATGGCGGAAAGTTGAATCTGGAGATGTCCATTCTCTGGTACATCTACGCTAGTGCCATCGCGCTGCATTTCGCGTAGAAATTCAGGATTCTGCCAAACGGCTGACCAGCGCTCCAAGGCGAAGGCATAGTACTGCCCTGGCGGAACGTTCCGGATCGCAAAACTTCCTCCCGAAGGCGCGCTGGCGAACAATATTCCCGAACCGTCAGGAGGCAGCGTCGCCGGGATCAACGCCACCAGCGCGTTTCCCTGCGGCATTGTTTCCGACGCTTGGAGAGTGCCGTCGACTTCGGCTGCACCCGTGCGCAACACGATTTCGATTTCACCGGATCCCCCTTGTGTCACGTCCATTCCGGTCGTGGTGATGTCCTGGCGATTGAAGGCGATTGAGGAAGCGTAGCTGCCTGACGGGCCGCCAGTCACACGAACTACATATTGCCCGGGGTCGAGATTGTCTATCGCGAATGTTCCATCGCTCTTAACCGTTGCGCTTTGGAAGCCGCCGATTGCGGCATCTCCCGCCGGCGTCACATTCACACGGACTCTAGATAGATCGGTATTATCAGCTCCTTCTAGCCTGACGCGTCCGGTGAGATTGATTGGAGGAATCACAGAAAGGATCACTCCGTTCACATCGCTGGCGCCGACGTCCAGATCCTGCCGAGCGAGCAGCCGGGCACGGGAATTGTTTCTGCCGCCTTTCACGGAGGTCATTGATTCAGTTCCCGTGAGGCTCAAGGTATAGCTCCCCTTAAGAACTTTGTCGATGTCGAAAGCGCCATCGCTATTGGGCCGCACGATTCTCCCGAGCGCATCTGTAGCCAAACTGTTGCGTGGTCCTAAGATCAGAGTCGACCCGCTGGCGAGGCCTGCAATTTTTCCTCGGATGTGAAATGTCTCAACCCGCTGGATACGGATGTTAGCGTCCGCCAGATTCTGGCCCGCCTGGATTTCTATCGGTGTTGCGCTTTCGAAATCGAGCGATTGAGGATAGAACGTGCGAACGAAGTCGAGGGCCGGCGAGTCAGCATCCCGCTTGCGGCGGTTGACGACCATCCGCGGGAATCTTCGGCGCAGCCGCAAGATAATATTTGCCCGGGGCGACATTCTTGAAGTTGAATTCGCCGCTTTTGTTCGAGGGGGCTGTCGAGGCGCGCCTAAGCTGCAGCTTTCCGCGCAGGGTGTAGTCGGTAAATAGCTCAACAGAAACACCAGGCACCGGCTGTCGCTGCTCATCCAGGACTTTTCCACTTACGCTTCCCTGCGGATTCAACTGCACGGCCAAATTTGTGATTTGTTGCTCCGGGCCCACGTTGATGGGAGCCGTCGAAGCGCCCAGGATGAGCGAGACAAAGCCCTCTTTCTGGGCAGAAAGCACGTAGATACCGGGCGAAACTGAATCGAATCGGAAACTGCCATCCGCTTGCGAGATGGATGTCTGCGGCTGCCATCCCCCGGCGGGTGGACGGCCAGTCGGGTTCAGACGCAAAATAGCGCCGGACACGATATCTCCCGTCAGCGTGTTTGTCACCCGGCCTTCCACGGAGCCAGGCGGCTGATTGCTTGCAGGCGGCATGACGGTCTGCGCCGCAAGAACAGCCGGAATCAGCGCGATAGCAAACCGGTACATCAAGCTTCGACTGAGACGGCGCTCGCGGACGCCGGGTTGCGAGACTCTATGCCGGCTTTCTCCATCGCGAGCGCGCGTGCTTTTCCCAAATCCACCTTGCCGCTGCCGAGCACGGGAATAGCGTCAACCATATAGAAATTCTCGCGTTTCGGAATCCAGAGCGGCGGCAGTCCCGCGGCGTTGAGATGCTCGATCGAGTTGAGCGGTTGTTATTTCAGGCGAGGTGTAGAGCATCACCAGGCGTTCTCCACGGCGCTCATCGGCAACGCCGGTTACAAAGGCTGGAGCATCGCCTAGAATCTCGTTTACGGCGTCTTCGATTTTAAGATGCGGCACCATTTCTCCGCCGATTTTGCTGAATCGAGCCAGCCGATCTGTGATGTACAAGAAGCCCTCGTCATCCATATAAGCGAGATCGCCGGTCACGTAGAAACCATCTTGAGTCGCCTGCGCGGTCTTGTCGGGCGCGCCGTAATAGCCCATCATCTGGCTGGGGCTCTTCACCAGCAGCATGCCTTGTTGGCCGACAGGTAACGGCTCTCGCGTGTCGGGATTCACGACGCGAATCGAAACTCCGGGAAGCGGTCGGCCGACACTTCCGGTTCGAGTGCCGGGTTGAGCTGCCAGACTGTCCGATACGTCCGGTGTATTGACGGAAACGCAGGGACCTAGCTCGGTAGTTCCGTATCCGGCAAACAGTCCAACCCCGAACTTATTCCGAAACTCTTCAGCTATCGATTCCCGCAGCTTTTCCGCGCCCACCAGAATGTAACGAAGCGAAGAGAACTGCTCGCGCGTGCACTTGCGGATGTAATGCTGGCAGAACGTGGGGGTGGAGAGAAAGAACGTGGCGCGCTGCCTCTGCGCCAAATCGCCGATGGCCTTCGCATCGGTCGGATTCGGATGAAAAGCCGCCCGGAAACCCATCACCATGGGAAACCACAAAGCAAACGTGTAGCCGAAAGAGTGAAACAGCGGCAGAACGCCCAACATGCAGTGCTCGCCTTCGGTCGGAAACACCGCTGCCGCTGCTTCAATATTAGAAATCACGTTCCAGTGGGTCAGCTCAATCCCCTTCGGCACGCCCGTGCTCCCGCTCGAGAAGAGAACCGTCGCCACCTGATCCGGACCGATGTGTCCGGCGATGCGCGCCATAGGAGCGAACCGGGCCGTGATTAAGGCGCGAAGCTTCGCCACGTGACTGAAGCGCGGCAGCAGATCTTCCAGATACACCATTTCGGGCCATTCGGCCAGATTGGCCTTGTGCAGAAATACGCGCGAAGTGATCACGGTACGAATGCCGCACTGCTCCATGGCGGCCCGGCAGTTCTGTTCGCCCGCCGTGAAGTTCAAATTCACCGCCGCTCTTCCGGCCAGCGTCACTCCAAAGTTTGCAATCGCTCCGCCAACGGATGTCGGAAGCAAAAGCGCTATGTGGCTTTCGCCTGCATGCTCGGTTTCGAGCCAATTCCTTACGAGCACGCCCGCGGTAAGAGCTGAGCCGTAGTTTAATTCTTTCCTGGTTGAATCTGCGATACCGGCTCGAAACCAATTGGTCCTGGCTGATCGAACCAACCGGTGCGCTAGCGTGGAATCGCTGGCTTTCCGCAATTGCACGGCTTCGCTTCCGAGTTCTATCACTTTCTGCCGAAGCTCAGCGGCGGAAAAAGTCCCGTGCACGGGTTCTCCGATCATTACCGTCACGGGGCGCCGCCATGCGCGCAGCCAATCGCGAAGCGTCCGCTTCCCGGTTGGGCTCAGCGGGTGTCTCCACAATCCGTCCAGATAAATAGGTACGGTCGGCGTCTCCGGCGAATATTTCATCAACCGCTCGACGCCGCGCTCGAAAGCTTGAACATGCCCGGTCCGAGTCAGCGCACCCTCCGGGAAAATGCACACCAGTTCTCCTCGCGTCAATTCTGCCGCCGCTTCATGCAGGGAACGCAGCATCTCTTTCGGAGATCCGGGGTTGATGGGAATGGCTTGCAAAACCTTCAATATCTGGCGCGCGAATCTCAGGTCGAAGTAGGGTTTCCACATCAGAAACCGGACAAACCGATTCGTGCAGCAGCCGATCAGAACTGCGTCAGCAAAGGATACGTGATTAGAAATTAGCAGCGCGCCGCCAGCGGCCGGAATTCGCTCAGCGCCCACAACGCGAATGCGGAAAACCATACGGCTCAAACCGAACAGCGCCAGGCGAAGCGAATTAGCCAGCAACACGTAGACCACGTACAGAGTTGCCACTAACGTAGCTGCTCCAATGGCGCCGATGATGCGCGCCGCGGGCCAGTGGAAGAGGTCATGCAGGATCCACAACAGGGCCGAAGCGAGAATCATGCCCAGCGTGTTCATGAAGTTATTCGTGGCCAACATGCGGCCCTTTTCCCGGTTTTCGGAACGCTCTTGCAGAAACGCATTCAGGGGCACGAAAAACAACCCACCGGAAAAGCCGATCGCCGCAAGCCATACAGCATCCCAGGCGTAAGAATGCGTGATACTCAAAGCCACGGAGAACAAACCGAGCAGAAACGAGCCCACCGGAACCAGGCCAAGTTCAATGTGCTCGCGCGAGAACCAACCGGCCGCGATACTTCCCGCGCCGATTCCCAGCGCCAGAGCGGTCACCAGCAATCCAATTCGAAGTTCATCGGCATGTAGAACCTCGCTGCCCACCAGGAGCACCGCCGCCTGTAGCAGAGCGCCCACAAACCAGAAATAAGAGAGCCCCGTGATGGTCAGCGCCAGCGCGCGGCTTTCTTTCAAGCGGCGGCAGCCAGCCCAAACCTCCGAAAACGGATTCCAGTGAAACGGCTCAGCGGAGCCCGATGCCGGGACCCGCGGAATTCGTAGACTGCACAGCGAGCCTACAACCGCAATCGCAAGAAGTGTGCCACCCAATCTCCAGGGATTGTTCTTCCACACTGCGATTAAGAAGCTGCCGAAACTGGTGCCGAGCACGATGGCGGCAAGCGTCGAGAACTCAACCAAGCCATTTGCCGCCGTCAGTTCCGCTTCGCTCATCATTTCCGGCAAGATGCCGTACTTCGCCGGGCTGAAAAAGTTCGCCTGCGTGGCGAGAAGAAAGAGCACCCCGAGCAGCAGTTCGATGCGGCCTAGCAGCAGCGCGCTCAACCCCAGCACCATGGTGACGAT
The DNA here is from genome assembly GCA_963795445.1 of uncultured Acidobacteriaceae bacterium. Classification (GTDB taxonomy): domain Bacteria; phylum Acidobacteriota; class Terriglobia; order Bryobacterales; family Bryobacteraceae; genus Bog-105. The sequence continues at coordinate 176,616 of CAWCHX010000023.1, forward strand.
CTCGAGCGCTTTCGTGATTTGCAGCACCCGCGTTTTGCTGAAGCGGTCCGCAAGCTGGCCGGCGTGCCCGGCGAACAGCAGGTACGGCAAGACAAACACTGCCAGAGAAATCGAAAGATAACGCGCGCCCAGCTGGCGGTTGGCTGCGATCGCAACCGCCAGCATGGACACCATCATCTTGTAAACGTTGTCGTTGAACGCGCCTAGAAATTGCGTCCACAGGAAAGCCTCAAAGCCGCCGCTGCTGAGCAGCTTCTTGTAGTGTCCTGAGGAGATGGTGCTTTGAGTTCGGCTTTCCATGCTGACCGCTAACGCATGCAGCGTTTCGATGCTGTTGTACCCAATCTATCGCGCGAGTTACAGCTGTGGCTAACCGCAGTCCAGCCTTGGGCCGGGTCACGCACGAGAGAGGCTATGGTGAATGTTATCTGGCGAAGGCGCTTCTCATCGGCGGCGGCGGATCGGCGTGCTTGATTGCCTGCCAGAGAACATCGTTGAGCTCGTCATCATCCGCAAGATCGGCATCCGAAAAATCCATCCGAGCCGATTTCGTCGCGCCAGGACCACTCTCGGGGTTGCGGTCGGTGGTCGAAGTTTTCGGCTGAATCAGCGTATACGGCCGGGCATCGGGCTGCTGGCTGAAGCTGCCGAACATGGGCGTGGCGGCTGCATCGAAATGAGTCAGCGGGTGCAGACCCACGATCAACTCCATCGTTCGCAGCACGCTGGTCTGGTTGTACATCGTGGAATCGACAATGCCGCGGCGTGTATACGGCGAAATCACCCACACGGGCGCTCGATGCGAATCGACGTGATCGGGGCCGTTCTGCGCATCGTCTTCAATGATAAAAATGGCGGTGGAACCCCACAACTTGCTGTGAGAAACAGCGTCGACAACCATGCCGATGGCCTGGTCGTTATCGGCGTTATAGGCGAACGGCGTTGGTTTGCCCGCTTTCGTGCCCTGCGTATGATCGTTCCCCATTCGCAGAATGATCATTTGAGGCGCTTGCCCCTTCGCATCGAAATCTTTCCATTCGCGAATGAATTCCGTCGCGCGATTCACGTCCCGGTACTCCAGGTCGAAGCCGCGGTAATTCATATCTACATAGGGCTGCAGCGCGGGGTCCTTCACCTTTGCGATTTGCAGCGGCCCGCTTACCGATTTAAGTGGAATATTCGTCGTCCACTCGCCGTAATCCCGCACAGTAATCCCCGCTTGTAGCGCGTTATCCCAGATGTAGCCGGCTGGCGGACTGTTAGCAGGCTCGCCGCCTTCAAAGTCGTACACCTTCCGGCGCGATGCGTAGTGGTTGGGCCACATCTTCACGGTGTAGTCCGGCGCGATTGCCGCTGTCGCCCAATTGTGGCCCTCGGCGCTCACGTCGGCATTTTCATAGAAGTTGTCATAGAGAACAAAATCGCGCGCAAGCTGATGCAGATTCGGCGTAATCTGCTCTCCAAAAAGGTTCAGCGATTTGTCGCCGTTGCCTTTGTCGATATCCCCGAGAACCTGGTCGTAAGTCCGGTTCTCCTTGATGACATAGATGACGTGCCGAATGGGCGATTCATGTCCTTCCGTACGCGCGAAATACGCTTCCTGCGCATTGTCAATGGGGCCGTATATCATCTCATCGCGGTAGGGGGAATTCCGCAGCACCGTATCGCTATAACCGGCTAAATTTTCCTCCGTTACGGGAGGCAGAAAGCCTACTGTTCCGGTCTGCGTATGGGCCACGTAACCGGGCGAAGTCACCGGGCCGCCTTCATACAAGCGCCTGATTGGCCTTGGTGGGATTCGGTCCATTCTTATTTGCGGAACTCCCCAATCCTTTTCCGTTCACGATGACCACTTCGTTGTTATCGAGAACTCGCACAGCGGTCGGATACCAACCTGTCGGGAGGAAGCCGGCCACCCTGCTGTTAGCGCCGGAAATGTCCACTGCGGCAACGGCATTCGCATCCGAGCACACCACATAGAGACGCGTTCCACGTTTGTCCACTCCGAGCGCGGAGGGCGTCATTCCCAGCGGATTCAACGGCGTCAGCGAAACGTTGATCGCTTCAATCCTGTTGAGCTGCCCGTCGCGCGTGACGCCCAGCGCGTACACGCTGTTGGTGTTGGCAGCCGCAACGAAGACCCGCGCGATATAGTTCGATTGGCCTTCTTCCGTCGACACAGGCCGGTTCAGCCAGACCATGTCCGTCGGGTGCGAAGCGACCACCGTTTTGCCAAGCTGCGCGCCGCTATTGGCATCGTGCTGATACACCGCCGCATCCGCCCAACTACTGACAATTAGTTCCCGGCCGCCGGGCGCCACGAGAATGCGATAGGGTCGCCGGCCCGTTTTCCAGTGGTCGATCAAGCGCCCGGACTGCAGATTGATCGACTGCGATGCTGTCGTTGTAAAGATCCGCCGCGTAAAGCAGATGCGCATCCGGCGATACGGCGACATCGCCGATGAACGCCACGCCTTTGCTGGTAAGGTCCGCAACCGCCGCGAATTCACGCGTGCGCGTCAGCGCCCCGTTTTCCGGATTCAGCGACAGCTCATAAATAGTCGCGCGGCTTCCTCCACCCACGTAAACCAAGTTGCCTTTGGGCGCAACGGTCAAGCCCAGCCAACAGTCTGGAAGCGGCGTGCGGCCGATCTCGTGCTTCTGTGCAACGTCGATCACGCTAATCGAGGGCGGATTGTAACCGCCATTCAGAACCAGCAGATACTTGCCGTCGTTCGAGACGGCGGTGCTCATGGGAAACGTGTCGACGGGGATTTGCTGCCCAGCCGGGCGAATCGTCCAACCGCTATCGAGCAGAAAGCCGCCATCCGGGAGCGGTCCCACGCGCTTCTGAACCGGATTTTGAGCAGTGTCCTGCACCAGGAGAGCGCTCACCGTGGCCAACGCGAAAAATAAAAGAGATCTCATTCAGTGAACCTATGTGCGATGGGGAAACGCCGCCCCACTCCGAACGCCTTGGGGGTGATTCGCAACCCTGGAGCTGCCTGCTGCCGCTTGTACTCGTTGCGATCCACCTTCCGAACAATATCGCGAACCAGATCTTCCGGGATATTTTCTTTCTGAGCAATCTCGGGCACCGACTCATAGCGCTCGATGTATCCCGCCAGAATTGCGTCGAGCACGTCATATTCGGGGAGACTGTCGGTATCTTTCTGATCGGCGCGAAGCTCGGCCGAGGGCGCTTTGGAAAATGTATTTTCGGGAATCGGTCCGGCCAATCCATTGCTTTCGTACCGGCAGTTGGCGACTCGCGCCAGACGGTAGACCATCGTTTTCGGCACATCGCTGATAACTGCCAGCCCACCGCACATGTCGCCGTATAACGTGCAATACCCCACCGCAATTTCGCTTTTGTTTCCGGTCGTCAGAACCAGTGAACCGAATTTGTTTGACAAGGCCATTAACACCAGCCCGCGCAGGCGCGATTGCAGGTTCTCTTCCGTCGTATCTGGGTTGAAGCCTTGAAACAGCGGATTCAATGTCTGGATCATCGCCTGGTAACCGCACTTGATGGGCACTACTTCAAAGCGAATACCCAGGTTCTGAGCGAGAGCACGCGCGTCGTTAAGGCTGTGCTCCGACGAATAAGGGCCCGGCATGCCAACGCCGATCACGTTCTCCTTGCCGACGGCTTCGACCGCGATCGCAGCCACGAGCGCGGAATCGATCCCGCCGCTCAAGCCCACCAGCACGCTGCGGAAGCCGCATTTCCGAATGTAATCGCGCGTGCCTAAGATGAGCGCCTCGTACGCGGCGTCATCGCCGATCAGGTGATTCGCGTGATCGTCGCCTGTTCCGCCCGTGCTATCGAAAACAATCAAATCTTCCGCAAAGGACTTCGCCTTTGCTGCTACCTTGCCATTGGCCGTCATGGCAAAACTGGACCCGTCAAACACGAGTTGATCGTTGCCGCCCACCATGTGCACGTAAATGAGCGGCAGGCCAAAGCGCTGTACCGTCGCTTCCAGAAGCGCCTCTCTTTGTTTGCGTTTCCCGATGTTCCAGGGCGACGCGTTAATGGAAACGATGAGCTCCGCGCCCTTCTGCGCCAGTTCCTCAATGGGATCGCGCGAGTAGCGGCGCCGGTTCCAAAATTGCTTGTCGTTCCAGGCGTCTTCGCAAATCACGATGGCTATCTTCGTGCCGCGAATCGTGCAAATGCTTTGCGAGCCTGCCGGCTGGAAATAGCGAGCTTCATCGAAGACATCGTAATTCGGCAGCAGCATCTTGCACTGCCTGAAGACCACCTTGCCGTCCTCGATGACCGCCGCCGCATTTTGCGCCCGGATGGGCGAATTCTCGGGCGCGCGGCCGACATAGCCGACAATCAGCGCTAGTCTTGAGATTCGCTGATTCCTTGGCGATGGCCTGCAAGGCCTCCTCGGTTCGAGCAAGAAACGAATACTTCTCGACTAAATCCCGGGGCGGATAGCCGGTCAGAGCGAGTTCCGGAAAGGCCACCGCCTCGGCGCCCGCGCGCTCGGCTTGACGCGCAAAATCCAGAATCTTCGCAGCGTTCGCGTCCAGATCTCCAACCGTGTTGTTGATCTGGGCCAGGGCGATGCGCATGAGAACTCTCTATTGTATCGAGCGCAACTCGCTGAAGCCCCGCAGCTATGTGGCGCGTCTAAGAAGTGCGTTGCAGTTCTCACGGAAAAAGCGCTACGCTGAAAGTACTGGGGCGGTTATGCGCTTGCTCACAAGGACTCTTCTATTCGGCACGCTGGCTATCTCCGTTGCCGCCAACCTGCCTGCGCAACGTGGCGGTGCACCGGCGGGACGTTTCGCCGCGCCTCCTGCCCGTACCTCTTCACCCGTTGCTGGCCGGTCGATTGTTACGTCCCGCAACTATCCTGCGCCGCCTGGCCTGTGGGCGCCTGTTGCCGGATACACGGGGATCAATCGCGGCGCTCTGAGATCGGGAAGAAGTAATGCGCCGCTTGCCGTTTGCATATTGGGCTGCGCCATATTATTACCCGCCGCTTGATTACGGCGACACTTCGTACGCCGCTCCTGCACCTGATATGGGGTACGATCCGGCCGCCGAAGCCGCCATGCTGGCGCAGAATTCGCTGGTTAACCAAGTCCAGAGACTGAGCGCGCAAGTCGCTCAGTTGCAATACGGGCAGCAGCCCCAGCCGGCCACATACGGCCAGCAGGATTCGCAGCCGCCGCCAGTTCCAGTGACATTGGTTCTGCGGAGCGGTCAGCAACTACAGGTGCAGAATTACGCCGTAATGGACCAGACGTTCTGGGATTTCACCAGGCAGCCGGCCCGCAAGATTCCGCTGTCGAGCATCGATGTTACCGCTTCGGCCAAAGCCACTCAGGCGAATGGCGGTGAATTTCCGCAGCTTGAAGCAATGCAGTAAGGCCGCAACTCTCACCAGCCTTCGCGGCGACGCAATCCAGTGATGTGCGCCACGTGATGTCGGCTGTGCCACGCATACAACCCGAGGGTCCAGTCCAGCCGGATTTTGCCCCATTCCGGGTGCTGGAAGACTCGTCCAAAACCGTCTGCATCCATCGAACGCAGGAGCATCACGAATCGCCCGTGCAGCGCCTCCAGAAGGTCCAGTGATATCGCAATCGGCCCCGTCTTCGCGTCTGGAAGCTCCGCCCAGGCGCTCTCTTCGTAGGACTTGATAGTTGGAGCATCCTCCGTTAGCGCCAGGCGAAAGCGCGTGTAGCTGTTCAGATGGCTATCGGGGACGTGATGCACTACCTGCCGCACAGTCCATCCGCCCGGCCGATAAGGCGTATCGAGTTGCGTATCGCTGAGCCCCTCCACTGCCTGCCGCAATTTCGCGGGCAGCAGTTCCATGTCGTTGATCCAGGCCTCACGCTCCCCCCGCCCAATTGAAGCAGGCGCCTGGTATTTTCCGATCGGATACCGAAGATCTTCTGCCGAAACAACGCTAGCTGTGCTCATATGCTTTTGCCCAGCGTAGCAGCGCTTGCTCAAACAGATCCGTAGCTCGCGATGCTCTCGCGCAGCTTGCTCACCAGCTTCGGCACCGTACTAACCGGATCTTCCGTGGCTTCGTACTCGAGCGCTAGATAGCCCCGGTAACCGGCGGCGCCCAGAAGCTTGAGGACACGCGGCCAATCGGCTGGTTCGCTTGCGCCATTCATATGCACAGCCGTTTTTAAATGCACATTCGTCGCATAGGGCGCGCACTGCTCGATCTGCGAATAAGCGTTGTCCCGGAAATTCCCGACATCCAAATTTATGCCGGCCCAGACGGAGTCGACCTTCTTGACGACCTCCAGCGGGGGGCCAGCCGTCGTCCAGATGCCGCCATCGTCTTCCAGTCCAAGCGTTATGCCCTTTTGCGAAGCCACGTCCGCGCACCGTTCCAATGTTTCGGCCGCCCAGGCAATGGCCTGCTCTTGCGTGGTCGTTTTTGCGGTGGGCCCGCCGAAAATACGCATATGAGAACAGCCCAGTTCTTCCGCGGCCTCGCACCATTTCCGGACGTTCTCAACCTCTTTCGCCTGAAGCTCAGGCGTGGACTGCGCCATGTACGACCGAATGCCAATCGTATAGATCTGCACGGCGGAGCGATAGGCCAGCCGCTTAAGGGCAAGTAGCGGGCCCGGCGTAAGATCCGGCAGCCAATACGTGGTTAAATCGACCCCTTCGGCGCCCGTGTCCGAGGCCATACGAATCACATCCGTATAGCTCATGCTTTTGTCCTTCAGTTGATTGCGAAACGAGTAGGCGCAAATGGCAGGCCGGAAACGTGGCTTGGGGCGGGAGCCGGAGCCCTCTTGCGCGGAGGCCGCCAACGCACCAAGTGGAGCCGAGGCGATGCTCTTGAGTAGTTCGCGGCGAAGCATTTTCCGAGTGTATCGTCAGTGCGAACGCCCGTCTTATCGCGCTGACTGGCGATTAACGCAATTGCCGAAAGTCGCGGGCACGGCTGTACTCGAATGAAATCGACGTTTAAAATCACGTATGTCTTTGATTATAAAGGTAAGACGTGTCCCATGGCAATTATCGGGCGCTGGGAAAGCAGGTTGGAATCTAATGGTAAACGGTGGGGATTTATGTGTTAGAGTGGAGCCAGGAAAAATCTAATGGGGACTTTAATCAAGGCCACTCCCCGTCCGGACCTTGACGCTCACCGGAAGGCAATATCCGCTGAGTTCCCGGAAATTGTAAAAGCCCTTGTCTCAATTCTCGGACGCAGGCTCACAGCATATATAGCATCGATAAAAGATGCTCGTGCCATTGATCGTTGGCTCACGAATGCTAAACCGCAGAAAGATGTGGAGCAACGCCTTCGACTCGCCTATCACGTAGCCCATATGCTTTCCCAGTTCGACAGCCACGCTGTCGTTCAAGCGTGGTTCATCGGATTGAATCCCGAACTAAATGATCAGGTTCCCATTCGTTTGTTGCGCGAAGGTAGCCCGGAAACAGATGGACGAAGAGTTCTTGGAGCTGCCCGGGCATTTGTAGCCGGTGGCTAGACACTCCCTGCCGTACGCCTCCCCTGAGCAGCCGATATTTCGTATTGCACGCGGTTCAGATCCATGGCAACCAGCTGATTGGGCTAACGCACACGAAGATCGCACTTTTGGCAATCGCTTTGATGATTCAGAAGGCTACTTTCGAGTTCTGTATGCGGGCTCCAACCGGCTAGTCTGTTTTCTCGAAACGTTGGCTCGCTATCGCAAAGCCATTGGGTCTGAAAGCATCTCTGAAGTCGCGAATGACATCGAGAATGCCCCTGCCGACCATATAGCTCCTCGCACTGTACCTGCCAGTTGGCTCGCTACACGGAAAATGGGAATGGCCTCACTGTCATTTGGGTTGTACGCCGATGTCTGCTCATCGCAATGGCTCTCATATTTGAGAAGAACGTTAGAAGCGGAATTGGCGACACTTTGCCCTCTGCCCAATGAAATTGACCTGGCGCTTCTGATGTCTCAGCATCGAGCGTTACCCAGAAAATCGCCACCATCGTCTACAAGCAAGGCTGCGCCGGCATCTATTATCCATCGCGACACGGAAGCGATCTCTTCAACTGGGCTGTCTTTGAGCCTTTTCCTCTTCAGCAGTGCCGCAGCTCGCCACTGTTGTCTGATGACCCGGATTTTCAAGAGAGCCTGAAGCGTTTGGACCTGACGTTTGATCCCCGAATCTAGTAAGCACTCGGGTGGTTCCCAAACAACACTTCTGAAAAAGGACCTTACCCGGATCCCGACACAATCCAAATCCATGGCGCCGGCCGGCTTGTGAGCGGCCGCCCCACAATAGTTCAGGTAAACAATTCCACTTTCGTATTTAGAGCTTCACTTGTAGTAGAAAGCACTTTGCCCTCATCCAGCCGTGCAATTTGAATGGCAGTCACTGCCAGCCCCGTCTCGCGTTCAAAGTCTAAAAGCACGCCGTGGAGCTTCTTCTCCATCGCTTTCTTTCGATCGGCAAGCGTCACAGTGGTGTCTGGCATTTTACGGGTTATGCAATAGAAGAGGCCGCAGTGGTGCGGTGCTCTCCTAGGAAGGCCTGTCCCGGCCGAAAGAGCCTTATCCGGCAGGAAAACTGAGGCTACTTGCCTAAGACTTTTCTTGGAATTGCCGAAATGTTCACCGTGGGCGGGAAAGCCCACCAAGGAGGAAAGCTGATGATGCAGTTACTGATTCATTTGATCCACACGTTCCAAAGTATTTGGAGCGCATAGAAGAAGGAAAACTCGGATGAGCCGCGCGCTCGGTATGCGGATTCGAGTAAGTTCTGATTCAGAATAGGCGTCCAGGTCCTGGCAACGGGATGGACCCAAAACTGACCGGCAGATTGGTAAGGAACGGGAGCGGCCTAGCGACGGCCGCCCTTTTCCTTTGCGCCGGGAATTATGAAACATTACTAGGCTGAGGCAGTCTTCAGCGTGGGTGGTTCACACGCCCGGAAAAGGAGAAAATGTCACATTTCGTGAATGTACTATTCCTGAGTGTCGCCCTTAGCGTGCCGCTAGCACTTCAGGCTCAGGACCATCAGGACACTCAAAATAAGCGGGTTTACGACAGCGCCCATAAGGACTATCACGAGTGGAATGCCAATGAGGATCAGACATACCATCAGTATTTGAAAGACAACCATAAGAAAGATCACGACTGGTCAAAAGCCAGCAAGAAGGAACAGACCGATTACTGGAATTGGCGGCACCAGCATCCCGAGTCCCACTGAAGCGTCGTGTGCTATCCCCTTTTCGGATTGCACGCCCAAGCTTAGCCACCCAGCCCTTACAGAACTTTCGCGGCCAGATTAGGGTACTTCCATCCCGATCGGCCACAACCATCCCCCGGCCCTGCTATTCCGCCTTAGTCCCTCAAGTGAACCGTCGGGTTTGCCGATAGAGCATCCGACGGAGGGCGAAATCTGCCCGGAGATTGGTTCCTCGCTTCCGGCAACTCCGTCAAAGGACCACCCGCAACTCACTGTGGAACGCACGCTCGAGAGAAGCCTCGCTGCCGGACTCAGCCTTGCTTGTGCCAGCATGCTTTTCATTGGCGTGGTCCAATACAGAACCATGCGCGGGCTCGTGGAAACCAGTTTTTGGGTAACCCACACCGATCGGGTCCTCGCCGAAATCGAGGCCACGCTTGCCGCTACCGAGAGCGCCGAAACCCTCGCCCGCGGATACGCCCTCAGCGCTCAACACGGCTATCTGGAGGAATTGCAGCAAGCCATTACCAGTGCGAATACGCACGAACACGCCGTCCGTTCCATGACCGCCGACAACCCCAGGCAGCAGCAGCGCCTGGACGTGTTTGAGCGCTTACTGGCCCACCGCTTCGTCCTCCTGAATGAGCTGGCCGCGGCTCGCCGCGATCGCGGCTTGGACGCGGCCGCGCAAATTGTCAGCGGTGGCCAAGGCAACGAATTCTTGCTTTCGATCAAAACCGTTGGCCAGGAGCTGAAAAACGAGGAGTACTTCTTGCTGAAGCTTCGCACGGAAGCCGTCCGCGGCAATACTACACGCGCTCTCGCCGTGATCGCTGCCGGAACCTTAACAGGATTGATTCTGGTTGTGCTCGCGGGCATGATCATGCATCACGATGTCAAGAAGCGCCAGCAAGTCGAACGGAGGCTTATGAGAGAAAAGCATCTGCTCGCCACCCTGCTCGACAATCTTCCCGATAGCGTTTTCTTTAAAGATCTGATGAGCCGCTTCACTCGCATTAATAAGGCCACTGCCCGTTGGCTGGGCCTCAACGATACTGGCGAAGCTGTTGGTAAGACGGACGCCGATTTCTTCAGTAAGGAACACGCCCAGGCGGCCTTGGCGGATGAGCAGGAAATCATCCGTTCCGGCCAAGCCATTCTCGGGAAGGAGCAGTTAGAGAATTGGCCCGACCGCCCCGATAGTTGGGTCACCGTTTCAAAGCTGCCTCTCTACGATGCCGAAGGCCAGTTAGAGGGCACATTTGGCATTTCGCGAGACATGACCGCCCGCAAACGCAGCGAACGGGCTCTGGAAGATGCCAACGCCAAGCTCACTGGATGGGTCGGCGAGCTCGAAGTCCGCGACCGCGAGAGCGTTTTGCTGAGTGAAATGAGCGAGCTGCTACAAACCTGTGTCAATGAAGAAGAAGCGCAGAAAATCATTAGCCAGTTCGCTCGTAATCTTTTCCCAAACCATGCCGGCGCCTTGTGCTTGATTAAATCCTCCCGCAATCTGGTCGATACCACAGTCATCTGGGGCGACGCCGCTACCGCTGAAGGAGTCTTCGCGCCCGAACAGTGTTGGGGCCTCCGCCGCGGCCGCCTGCACTATGTCGGACAGGCTCAAACCCGGCCCACTTGCAACCATCTGCGAAAAGAGTTCAGCGGCGCCTATCTCTGCGTTCCCATGATGGCTCACGGCGAGGCCCTAGGCATTTTGCATTTGTCCTCCAAAGAAGCGGGTGACGATGCCGTCGAAGCTCAGTTGCGGGCATTGGCCGCCACCGTGGCGGAGCGCGTGGGACTCGCTTTGGCAAATCTCAAGCTCCGCGAGGCGCTTCGCGTTCAGTCCATCCGCGACCCGCTAACCGGTCTCTTCAATCGCCGCTATATGGAGGAATCGCTCGAGCGCGAGCTCCGCCGTGCCGAGCGCAACCAAAAATCTGTCGGAGCCATCATGATCGATCTCGATCACTTCAAGCGCTTCAACGATGGCTTCGGCCACGGCGCCGGCGACTTGTTGCTCCGGGAGTTCGGCAATCTCCTGCGGATCCGAACTCGCAAGGAAGATATCGCCTGCCGCTATGGCGGCGAGGAATTCCTCCTTATCTTGCCGGACGCCACGCTCGAAGATATTTACCGGCGCGCCGAAGAGCTGCGGGAAGCCGTCAAGCATCTCGATTTGAGCTCTAGCGGCCAATCTTTCGGCGCCGTCACAGCGTCCATGGGCGTGGCTATGTTCCCGGAACACGCCAAGAGTATCGAATCTCTTTTGCGGGCCGCCGATACTGCTTTGTATCAGGCCAAAGCCGCCGGCCGCGACCGCGTTCTCCTCGCTGCTGAAGTCTACGCCTGAAGCGGAAGTTTCCGCAGCCGCTGTCCCTTGATCTTTCCCAAATAGCGGCTGAGTGGCTCCTTTGTCCGCGGATGTTTCAGATCCGGAGCAATCTCGACTAGCGGCTCCAGCACGAAACGCCGTTCCAGCATGCGCGGATGCGGAATCGCCAACTGCGGCGTCTCCATCACCAGACTTCCGAACAGCAGAATGTCGATATCGATAATGCGGGGTCCTCTCCGCAACGCCCCGGCTCCGCGCGCGCGTCCAAGCTCGCGTTCAATGGATTGCAAAACACTCAGCAACTGCAGCGGAAAATAGCGCGTTTCACATTCTAGCGCCATATTCAGGAACCAGGGCTGCTCGGCTACATCTTGCGGTTCTGTCTCATAGATCGAGGACCTGGCAATAACCTGAATCTGTTCTCGCTCCAGCGCCTCCAGCGCGCGCTGAAGATTTTGTTCGCGGTCTCCCAGGTTCGAACCAAGCGAAAGGTAAGTTTTCTTGACGGGCATGTGGTGTGCGCCCGTCTCTTCTCAGCGACCCGCAGCCTGTCCGGAAACCAGATCCTTACGAATTGTCACCTTCGTCCCATCGAAGCGCGTCCATTCGAAGGTCACGTCTTCGTTGTACGTCTGGATGTAATCCTGAAGAAAATAAAACGCGGCCTGTTCGCCCAGCTTCACTGATTCCGTGTAATCCGAGCGCCAGTGAACGCCGGCGAAATTCCGCGCGATCGCCACATTCGTGGCCAGCTTATTCAGCTCTCCGCCGATCGTCAATGTCTCCGCGTCGTTACCCCTGTATTCTTCGACTCCAGTTCCATCCCGCTTCGGCTGCACCGGCTTAATTCCTAACTGCCCGAACGTGGTTTCTTCTTCAAACAACGCTTTCAGCACTGTGACGCATGCGCCCGCCACTGTCGCATGGCCCGCGCCGTAGGCCGGGTGCGTCGGGCAACCCTCCGGAAACGCCATTGGCAGAAAATATCCGGCCTGCTGCATTTCCTGCCGGCTCAGCACTCCCTCTCTCAGCTTCACCAGTTCCTCAGGGTGGAAGTCGTACTGCCTCTTTTGCGTGAAGTGCCAGTGCAATCGCGCCCCGCAGACTTCCGGTCTCATTCTCCTGTGCACGAACCACTTCTCGAACCACACTGCCTTCAATGCGCGCGTCGCCACTTCCGCCACCAACGCCTTGTAATTCGGCTCGCCCAATGTTCCGAAGCCCACTTGTGTTTTGCTCGATGCGTACGGATTGCCTTTGCTGATGGGCGCGGCAAACCCGCCGCGATTCTTGGGAGTAATCAACAGCAGGCAGGCATTCAAATAGGCCTGAAACAGCTCATCGATATGGACGTAGTTGCCCAGATCGCGTCCATTGCGAATGTGATGCGGCGTAATCGGAAGCGGCACAATACTCGGATTCGCTCCGTTCTGAACCGCGAGGTACTCGCTCTCGTCCATCATGTAGTTCATGTTGTCGGGCAGCCCAAACGCTATCTGCGCGGGTATTTTCTGCGAGCCGTATGGAATGTCCCACGCCATGAACTGCGAAACGAACGGTCCCGCCAGAGTCGCCCGGCGTGTTTCCCCGGAAAACGGTGTTGGACGTGACCTGTCCCGTCTGCGGATCCCGCGGGCCGTCAAAAGCCTCGAACTTGCTCAGATCCTTTGCCGCCGCATCGATAGTCGCATTCGAGTCGAAATCGGCAAATGGGATGTCGCGGCATACCGCCAGCCAATAATTCTCGGCAATCTCCGCAATCATTCCAGCACTGTTGAACGAAAAGCAAGGAGGCAGCGCAAGCTGGTGCGAATCAATCCCTTCCAGGTCGTACGCCAGCCCCGATTGCGGATCGGTGAATCGAATGAAATCGGCCGCCGGCACTCCCGTCGGAAGCCCCTCGAAATCCGCCGGGTCCCCGCTCTCGAGCGCTTGCAGCAGCTTCCGATATGCTTCTGGCTGAACTTCCCCATGCTCGTTGTGCGGCAAGCCTTTTGAATAATTCGCGTAATAGTTCTCGTTTTTGTATTTCTGTTCGTCACCATTATTCCGATGAACGGGAATCTCTCGCTCGCGGTAATATTCCGCCGTCCGGATTCTGAGCTGATACGCAGCTTCCCTCCGCGCTTCCGGTGACAACGGACCTAAGTCTGCGTTCTTCTTCTCTTGCACGTGCTTCTACTCCAAACTTTCCAATTAAAACAGCGGATTCTGCGAACCCGCAAAGCGATGCCGCCGTGGAATTTGAAAATATTCGAACGCCCGTTCCGTAGCAATGCGGCCCCGCGGCGTCCGATCCAAAAACCCGAGCTGCATCAAATACGGCTCGTACACTTCCTCAATCGTGTCTGCCTGCTCATCGATGGAGGCCGCCACGGTGCTCAAACCCACCGGCCCTCCGCCATACTTCTCCGCAATTGTCAGCATGATCTTCTGGTCCACTTCGTCCAGCCCATAGCGGTCCACTTTCAGTAGATCCAAAGCCGCCTGCGCAACATCCATATGGATGCGCCCGTCTGCCTTGACCTGGGCATAATCGCGAACACGGCGCAGCAATCTATTGGCGATGCGCGGAGTTCCCCGCCCTCGCCGCGCAATCTCGTGCGCCGCGTCATCCTGGATCTCCACATCCAACAAACCGGCCGAACGCTCCACGATTTTCGCCAGCGTCTCCTCGTCGTACGGATTGAGCCGCAGCACAATTCCGAACCGGCCCCGCAGCGGCGCGCTCAATAATCCCTGCCGGGTCGTCGCTCCCACCGCCGTAAAAGGCGGCAGCGTGATCGAGTGCGTGCGCGCCCCAGGTCCCGTGCCAATCAGAATGTCCAAGCGGAAATCTTCGAGCGCCGAATACAGAGTCTCCTCGATATCCGGCATCAACCGGTGTATCTCATCGATGAAAAAAACCTGCCGCGCTTTCACGCTGCTGAGGATGCCGGTCAAGTCCAACTTCTTCTGCAGCACCGGCCCGGCGGTCTGATCCAGCGTCACCGACAACTCGTTCGCGATGATGCCCGCCAGCGTCGTCTTGCCCAGCCCGGGCGGCCCGCACAGCAATACATGATCCATCGCTTCCCCGCGCCGCTTGGCCGCTTCGATCGCAATGGAAAGCTGCTCGCACACATGCGTTTGCCCGGCAAAATCCGCCAACCGCGTGGGACGCAGCGCTACTTCGAACTGTTTCTCGTCCTCCTGCGGAGCCGCGGAAACCACCTCGCGCGTGGGCATCAGATTCTTACGTTAACGTACCAGCGCCAACGCACTCCGAAAGAATGGTTCGAAGTCTTCAGGCGCTCCGCGTTCCTTCACCTTTCGCACCGCTTCCTCGGCAGCCGCGCGCGAGCATCCCAGATTTTGGAGCGCCGACAAGACATCCTGTTCGATAGCGTTGAACGATCCACCCAGGTCGGCAGCCGCTACGCTCGTTCCCGCCGCGCCTACGCCCGCCAGCTTGTCCTTCAACTCCAGAACAATGCGTTCGGCCGTCTTCTTCCCTACCCCGGGAATGCGCACCAGCCGTTGCAAATCGGCATTGCGGATCGCGGCAACCAGATCCGCCGTCGGCAAACCAGACAGCACTGTAATCGCCAGCTTCGGCCCGATGCCGCTCACTGAGATCAGCCGCTCGAACACCAGCTTCTCGTCGGCTGTCGCAAACCCGAACAGCGCTAGCGTGTCCTCCCGGACGTGCGTGTATACGCGCAGCGAAACCGCGGCGCCCGCATCCGGAAGCGAGGTGTACGTCGAGATCGGAATCTGCAGCTCATACCCGACCCCCGCCGCTTCCACGAGCACTTCGTTTGGATGCTTCTCTAATATGGTTCCCCGCAGGTGGCCAATCATATCTTCGGGTGTCCTTAGCTAACCTAGCAATATGCTGGTCAACATGCATCAGGCCACGACGGAGTTCTCCAAATTGATCGAGGCAGCCGAACGCGGCGAGGAAGTAATAATCTCACGCGATGGCAAACCCGCCGTGCAACTCATTCCTGTTAGCCGGCGAAAGATTCGCCTAGGCACCCTGAAGAATAAGGTGAGAGTACCTAGGCAAGGGCGGGAAAGCTAGTATCTCTCCTGATCACCAGCAGCCTCGCAGGAATCAGCTATCGTTATTCCAGAAAGTGAGGAACAAAACGGGCGGTCTTATCTGTGATCGGCCCATCGGACTCTCGGACGCCTGCGCCGGCCGGACCTTGGTCCGTGATGTACCAACTTCCCAGCACAGCGTATTTCTCATCGAAATGCGCAAGCGGTGCCAGTTGCTGATAAACAAATCCTTCGGAGCCATACTTACCTGGCGTTGCAGCGACAGTGAGCAGATCTGTTACTGTGACATTCGCGCCTTCCCTGGAATAAATTGGCTTTCGCACGAACGAAGCCATGAGGCGCGGAGTGTCGACGTAACATTCAAGAAGGTTCGGGTGAGCGGGAAATAACTCCCAGAGAATCGCGAGCAGCGCCTTGTTAGACCACAGCATCTTCCAGGCCGGCTCCATCCAGGTAGTCTGCCGAAAACTCGCCGCGATCTTCTGCCCTTGCTCCGTCATGAGCCACTCCCATGGATAGAGAGCGAAGATATTCCGTATCGGACGATTGGTCAGGTCAACAAAGAGTCCATTCAACCAGCCGATATCGGCTAAGTCGATGAACTGTGTCGCAAGCCCGGCCGCATTGGCCATTGAAGCCAGATACTGCGCTGTGGCCACGTCCTCCTCGGAAGCCACTGAAGAGAAGTGCAACGGATCGGAAAGATAAGCACGGCACTCGCGCCATTGCGCCATGAGCTTTGGCTCGATCGAGTTGAACTGATCGTTCGCCGGAAAGACTGCTTCTTTCCAGAGCCACTGAATCGCTCCGGCTTCAAATAAGGAGGTCGGCGTCTGCGCGTTGTACTCAAGGAGTTTCGGAGGATTAACGCCGTCATATGCCAAGTCAAATCGGCCATAGACGGAGGGCGTTTCTCGTTCCCATGAATCCTTAATCAGCGGGACGGCGCTCGCAGGAATCCGCATCTGGTGAAAGCGATCACCGTCAATGACGTATTGAGCCGCCTTCAGGCACAACTGCTGAAGGTCTTCCGTCGCACGTTCCAGCACGTCAAGGTCCTGGGCATTCAAAGCGTAAGCGACGGATTCATCCCAGTACGCCCGGTCCTCGTATGTGTGAAAGGCAAAGCCCTGATCTTCGACCACCCGTTGCCAATTAGCCCGTGGAGCAAGAGTGCAACGCCTCATTCACCGGCGCCCGCTTCGCCGAATGCGTGCGCACTGGATCCAAAGAGCCCTCGCTCTGCTGCAGTTCCCGGCGAGATGGCAATGCCCGTGGGACGCGGACCGGATGAAGTTGGGCTGAAGACTGCGACCGACGAACGAGGCGCAGAATAAGACCCTCCCCGCACGATAGCGCCAGGCGGCACATAGTAGGAGGGGCCACCCCAATACCAGTGATACAGGTAGAGAAAGCCAGGATTGCCGTAGCCTGGCCGGCGTGCGTCCGCCTCGCAGTAACGATCATCAACGACGCGACCCTGATCATCCAAACATCTCTGCGGAATCCTGGCCTTCGGCGTCTCATCACACGCAACGAGACAAACGGCCAAAACACCAGTGGCGCCCGTAAGCAGAACCTTGCGAAGTTTAGAGACTCCGCCACAGTCCGTCACTGTAGATTCTTTCACTGGGACCAATCAACGGTACTGCCTGAAGCAGCGTGCAATCAAAAATCTTGCCTTTCCGTGCGCCAGGCAGCCAGCGCGAACAGAGCAAGTGCAATCAGCGTAAGAGTGAACAATCGCTCCCATGGGGTCGAAGGGAACTCCGCCATAGTCCACATGAGATTCAAACGATACGGCCGGAGCGGCTTCCAGGACGCAATCAATGCTTGCAACATTAGAATTATGTAACAAACCACCGGCGCTGTGTACGCTCCCTCCAGCACGACCGACAAAAAATACGCCAGAGCGAAGATACTGCTGCTGCATACAAACCACAGGAGACTGAAATGTAGTGCGTCAGTCAGTGGATATGGCTGGTGGACGACACGTGAAAGCCACGGTAACAATAACGCAGGCAGCGAAGATAGTACCGCCAACTGCATCAGCCCCGTCCCAATCTGAGTTCCCGCCAACTGTAACCGGCTAACTGGAAATGCCAATGTGAATGTGGCAGTGCGATGGGCTCGTTCCCTGATCAAGCCGCCCAGACCCAGAAAGATAGTCAATACTGCAAAAGTACCCTTCGCCATGCCTCCGTAGATCAGCCGATGAATGCACTCACTCACGCCGCCCGAACTCATCGCTCCGATTTGCCGTTGGAACAGGGTCGCAGCTAAGCAGAAAGCTGTCAGTATCAGTGCGGTCAGCGTGAACCGCGTTCGGCTCTCTTGCCAAGCCTTGTACCAGAGCATGCGTGGGACCTGCAAATCAAAAATCCTGCCGTTGCGTGATGCGCCCTGCCAACGCTATGAAGCTACAGGCGAAGAGCACAAAGACGGAAAGCGCCCTCCACGGAAGCGGCCCGGTCAATTGATAGATATCAAGACGAAAATAGGGCATCCCCACCCCGCTCATGACATCATGTATGTCGACCGCGTAGCCTTCCAGGAACGGCAGGTCCGCCAAAACTGAGTAACCGATCATGATAATCACCGCTGCCACCGCGGCTGTGTACTCGCCCGTAAACAAGATCGATGCGAAGAATCCTATGGTGAATAGGAACGCTCCGCCCACCGTCCACAGCACCCCGAACTGCAGCGCCTGCGGCCACGGATAGACTTCACCGATCAGCCGCGAAAACGAACAGATCACCAGCGCCGGCAGAAATGAGAGGACTGCTACCTCTAACAGCCCAAGCGCTGCCCGCACCGACACGAATCGAAAGCGGCTTACCGGCAATGCCAGTGTGAACTTCGCCGTGTCATAATCGCGTTCCCGCATCAACCCGCCCAGACCCAACAGCAGCGCGAGTAGTACAAAAAGTTGTCTTAAGTATCCCTTGTATACGATTCGCCAGATGTACTCGATATACGTGTGTGACCGCTCGGCCAGGGGGGCGCCTTCACGATAAAAGAGAACAAAAGCGGCGCATAATCCTGCGATTGTGCACGCGCTGAGCAGAAATCTTGCTTGGCTCTCGCGCCACGCTTTGTAATAGATCATCTTGTAGCAGATCGTCACGCGTCCTCTTTAACGGTCTCGAGAAATACTTCGCGCAGGCTGATCGGAGTCACCTCTAAAGAAACTGGTTCCATGCTGCGCACCAGTTCGACAATCGTATCCGCATGCTGGGTTGCCAACAGAGTGACTTGCCGGCCGCTGGCTTCGAACTGTTGAATTCCTGGAATCAGAAACTTCTCCGGCGGCTGCTCCCGTGTGAATCCCGCGGTAATGCGCCGGTAACCCTGCCTCATATCGTCGAGCGATAAGTCCACGACCAGCTTTCCATGATCGATAATGCACACGTGCTCGGCCACCCGCTCCACCTCCGCAATTTGATGCGAAGAGAAGAAAACGGCGGTACCGTCTGCCGCCGCGCTGACGAGTGACTGCAGAAGCTCCTCGATCGAAACCGGGTCCAGGCCCTCGCTCGGCTCATCCAGAATTAACAGCGTAGGCCGCCGCGAAAATGCCAGCAGCAGCGCCAGCTTCGTGCGCATTCCTTTTGACAGCGCTTTCACCTTTCGGTCCAGCGGCAATTGATACTGCTTCAGTAGCCGCGTTTCGATCTCCGGCAGCCAATCGGCATAAAAGGACTTCGTAAATCGCACTAACTGCCCAACCGTCATGTAGCCGTAGAGCTGCTTGTCTTCTCCCACATAGGCCACGTCGCGGCGCCCCTCGCGGTTTGCCTTTGCATCGCCGATTGGCCTTCCCAGCAGCGTTCCCGTGCCTGAGCTCGGATGCGTCATTCCCAGCAGCATCTTTATGGTGGTGCTCTTGCCCGCGCCATTCCGCCCCAGAAATCCGGTAATCTGCTGTCCGCTCACCCGCAAGCTGAGTGACTGCACGGCGTCGAAGCCCCCATAACGCTTGCTCAATTCGTGTGTTTCGATCACGCATGAATTCGGCATAGTGAATCTCTCTAGGTGCTCTCCAGCTTCATTGCCGGGTAAAATAGCTCCGCTTCGAATAGCCTGTGAATCTCCTCATTCGACAAACCTTCCTCCCGAAGCGACCGCACCAATCTTTCTACCCGGTCCTGGGCCAGGCGAACTGTTTCCGATCGAAATTTTCTGCCCTGTTTCGCTGTCACATACGCTCCCGAGCCATGCTTTAGTCCCAGCACGCCCTCATGCTCAAGCTCTGAGTAGGCTTTGGCCACAGTGTTGTGGCTAACCACAAGCTGTTCGGCTAGCGTCCGGATTCCCGGAAGTTGATCGCCACGTTGCAGCACTCCTGTTTCCACCGCATGCCGGATCTGCTGCATGAGTTGCAAATAGAGCGGCTGCCCCGCCGAAGGACTAAGTGAAAAGATCACTTTGAATACTGTACCACTGTCGGTGTACAGTGAAAACGTGCTTTGCAATCCAGAGGCGACAATCGCTGCGCGGAACTCGGAGTGGAATTCTTTCAATCCGTTGCTCTACCCTTAATAAAGAAGCTCACATGCCCACCCAAACCTCCGCTCCCCTGGATCTCGAAACTGAGCCGGAAAAGTATTGCGAGCGATTTGACGGGCAACTGGTAGAGCGGAATGTGGGCGGCGGAACGCATTCGGACGTACAGTACAACCTCTTGGCCTTGCTCAAGCCGATTGCCGCTCTGCGAAACGCTCGAGTGCGCCAGGAGTGGTCGCTCGCCCACGCCGATGAATGGATGACTCCGGATGTCATGCTTTCATTCCCCGGCGAACTCCGTGAGGATGCCAGAGGGTATCTGCTCGCCCCCGCCTTCCTGTGTATCGAAATCCGCTCGCCCAGTCAAAGCGAGACTGAGCTATTTCGGAAATGCCGCCGCTATCGCGATTGGGGCGTGCCCCACTGCTGGATCATCGACCCCGAGGCCCAGGCCTGTTTCGAATACCACGGCGGCAATGACTTCATTCTGATCGACCAGCACGACGGCTTAAATGCCGGCGACATCCGCGTCCCCGCCTCCGCTATTTTCGGCCACTAATCCAATTTGAAAAAACGAACCCAATCCGCTCGGTTCCTTTCGCAGGATCCCCCTAACCACCTGAAAACACACCCATAACCTTCAACTGGCTTCGTTCCGCGAGACCCTGTTCGTTCGGTAAAACGGGGTTCGTTTCGTAGAATGGACCTGTTCCCGATGGCTCGCCGCCGCTTCTTCGTCCCCGAAATCCGCCGCGGTACCGCCGAACTGACCGGCCCCGACGCCGAGCACCTCGTCCGCGTTCTTCGCGTCGAGCCAGGGCAGATCTATGAGCTTTCCGACAATCGTAACCTTTATCTGGCCGAAGTCGATTCCGCCCGCAAGTCGGCCGTGTCGTTCCGCATCACCGAGAAGCTCGAATCGCCTCCGCCCGCTGTCCAGATCACGCTTGTCGCCGCCCTGATCAAGTTTGACCGCTTCGAATGGCTGGTCGAAAAAGCTACCGAGCTGGGTGTTGCGGTCATCCAACCGTTCGAAGCCGCCCGCAGTGAGCGTGGTCTCGCGCAAGCTTCCGTCAAGCGCCGCTCCCGCTGGGAAAAGATCGCCTGCGAAGCCAGCCAGCAGTCCCGCCGCGCTCACCTGCCCCTCATCGCCCCGGCAGTTCGTTTGGAAAAAGCGCTTCAGTTGCCCGCGGCCAGCGTCCGGTTACAGCTCGACGAAAATTCGGATGTCCCGCCGATTCTTCAACTTCTACCCGAAACGCGCGCTGCGGCGGATCGCGTTGGTTTACTCTTGGGACCGGAAGGAGGCTGGACTGATGAAGAGCGCCAGCAAGCCGTGGGCGCCGGTTGGCTCGCGGGTTCGCTCGGTAAAAACGTTCTTCGCGCCGAAACTGCCGCCGTGGCCGCGCTGGCAGTTATTCAGGCTGCTTGGTTATGACTCTCGCGGCACTACCGCCGCGTGCACCGGCTTATCGCCAACCGACAACATGGTGAAAAGCGCGGCGGCTGGCCGAGGCAGCCAATAACCCGACGATCCGGACTTCACGTGATACGAGCGGATCGCCGGAATATGAATCACCGCCATCGCGCCTGCGCTCTCATCCAGCACCAGCGCATATTGGCTGTCTGGTGTCGTCGTTATATAGGTAGGCCGCTGTCCGGCATCGACTACTCCGATCACGGCGCGCGTGTTGACATTCAGAATGCAAACATCGGAGCCGCTGTGGCTCCCGACAAAAAGGTAGGCGGGGTTAGCCGAGCACGCCATAACGCCGGGGTCCCGCCCCGCAAGCACCGTCTGCTCAATCTCCAGCGTGTGATACGGGAACACAATGGCAACTCCGTCCATTCCGTCGCCCGACACGAAGAGCTGTCCGTGGTCGGAGTTAAAGCAGAGGTTCTCGGGCTGCATCGCCAGCGGCAGCTCGGCAATCACCTCGAGAGTGGGTACGCTCAGCGCCGTCAACGAACGGTCGTGCAGGTTCGCAGCCAACAGCAGTTGGCCATCTGCCCGGAATCGGACCGCGCCCGTTTGCCCCGGCATGTTGGCGTGCCATCGCTGTCCGGTTTGTAAGTGGAAAAGATCTACACCGCTGCTGGTCGAAACGGCAGCGTAGACGGCCGGCGCGATGTCCAAGCTGATCGGGGCCGCTGCTAACTTGTGCCGCCCGACGACTGCGAGTGAACTCGAATCTGCTGCAATCAGTTCGCGAGCGTCAGCCGATATAGCAAGTAGGCGCTGGCCGTCGGCGCTCAGGCGGAGTTCGGTAAGTTCATCGCCCAGCTTGCGCGAACGCACACGGTTCAGCGCAGAATCCAGGACGTGCACGCTGCCAGTAGAAGGAGTCAGAACATAGCTATGATTTGCCGGACCTCCGGGGATGACCGCTGTCGGCGGAGCGCCGAGCGGCACTGCATCAAGGAGCTGAAACGCCGTCAGGTCCACCACCGCCAGGCTCTCTTCGCCGGACGTCGCAATCAGGACGTAACCCGGATATCCGGTCCTTTTTTTCGGACCGCAAGCGCTGGCAAAGACCATTCCACCAAGCGCCAGCAAGTCGCGCCGGGTCATTCGCACAGAAAGGCAACCACTTGAAAATAATACCTTTGCTTGATCCCGCGGGGATAATCTATCCCTATGTTACTCTGAGGATTCTCCTCGCCGTAATTCATGAACTTTAGGTCCGTTTTTAGCCTAATCTCGTCTGATCTTGCCATCGATCTGGGAACGGCTAACACCTTGGTCTTCGCTAAAGGCAAGGGCATCGTTGTCAATGAACCCTCCATCGTAGCGATCAACAAGAATACCGGTGAAATCGAGGCCGTCGGCAGAGAAGCTAAAGAAATGGTCGGCCGCACGCCCGGCAATATCGTTGCTATCCGGCCGATGAAAGACGGCGTGATTGCGGATTTCAAAGTGACCGAGCGCATGCTCAACTACTTCATTTTGAAAGCGCATGGGCGCAAGATGCTGGTTCATCCCCGCATCGTGATCGGCGTACCCAGCGAGATCACGCAAGTAGAAAAACGCGCGGTCAGCGAGTCCGCCTATCGCGCCAAGGCGAGCGAAGTTCATCTGGTTGAGCAGGCCATGGTTGCTGCGATTGGAGCTGGCCTTCCCATCACCGAACCGTCCGGAAACATGGTGGTCGATATCGGCGGAGGCACCACGGATGTCGCGGTCATTTCTTTATCGGGTATCGTGTACTCCCGTTCCGTGCGCGTCGCCGGCAATGAGATGGACGACGCCATCATGAATTACTTGAAACGCAAGTACAACCTGCTGATCGGCGAACGCACGGCCGAACAGATCAAGATCACCATCGGTTCCGCCTATCCGCTCGATAATCCGCTCACCATGGAGATCAAAGGACGCAATCTGATTGAAGGCGTTCCCAAAACCGTCACCATCGACGACAGCGAAATTCGCGAGGCGCTTTCCGAATGCATCGCCACCATCCTGAACGCGATCCGTGTCGCCTTGGAACGTACACCGCCCGAATTGAGCGCGGATATTAGCGATAAAGGCATTGTGCTCACGGGCGGTGGAGCGCTGATCAAGAACCTGGATCGGCGCATTCGCGAAGAGACTGGCTTGCCCGTATCCATCGCCGAGGACCCTCTGGCATCGGTGGTTCTTGGTACCGGCAAGATGCTGACAGACTTCAAATTGTTGCGGCGGATTGCCATAGAATAGCGAGACTCTTGGCAGGCTCGCCAGCACCCCTTTACAGTAGAAAAAGACGCCATGGAAGCTCTCTTGAGCCGCTACCGGAACCTCACCGTTCTGCTGATCGTCGTGGTAGCGCAACTCCTGTATCTCGCTTACCAGGTCAAAACCAATCGAGACGAACGCTTAATCCGGGTTTGGGCCGTTAGCGCCGTCACTCCCATGGCCGGTGTCGTGGAAGCCATCCGGCGCAACACCATCGGTTTCTTGCAGGACTACTTCATCCTTCTCGATGTGCGGGAGCAGAATCAAAAACTCAAAGCGGACAACAACCACCTCCGCATGGAGAACGTTTACTTCCGCAACGAGCTGGCGACTGCTGAACATGCTCGCGCGCTCATCCTCTTTCAGCAGCACTCTCCTTCCAAAACCGTGGCCGCAAGAGTCATCGGCAACAGCACCGTGGCGACAGCCAAAGCGGTGTTTATCGATCGCGGATCGACTAGCGGCATTGAAAAAGGAATGGCCGTCGTCACCCCGGACGGAATTGTGGGTAAAGTCGTTGCTGTCTATCCGCTGGTTTCGCAGGTATTACTGGTGACCGATCCCACCTTCAAGGTTGGAGTGGAATCGCAGAAGGGCCACATCCACGGCGTGCTGGATTGCGGCAGCGGCAAATGTACCGTCGAGCAGATCCAGAACGAAGAGAAGGTTCAAGCGGGAGAGTGGTTCTTCACCTCGGGCGAGGATCGAATTTTTCCGAAGGGCTTTCCTGTTGGCACCGTCGTCTCGGCCGAACCTGGCCAAGGCATGAAGGACGTCAAAGTGAATCTCAGCGGCGCTCCGGGAGGCGTGGAAGAAGTCTTGGTGGTGCTGCAAGGCATTCATCAAATCATTCCTGCCGCGCCGGTAGCCGAGCAGTCCGCCGCGAAGATGCTCCCGCCTCCCCCACCTGAGGAAGGGGCAAGTGGCGCGCCCACCACCAAGCCGCAGACCGAAGCCGATAAGGTTGTGGAGAAATACGATGCACTCGGAAAGCAAGAAGGACACGTCTACGGCGCAGTGGGCTCTACTATCCCCAACTTCAACTTGAAGCCTGGTGCTACTCAAGCTGGTGCTACTCAGCCTGGTGCTACTCAGCCCAGCGCTGCCAACGCCAGCACGGCTCCAGCGACCCCGCCGGCGGTACTCGGGGCCCGTCCCGCCGCGAAAGCAGCCGCGCCGGAACAGCATCCGAATACCCCCGCCGAGCCGGCCGCTACCGGACCTCCTCTTCCCTTGGGCGCGCCGCATCACAAACCACCTCAACCATGAACGAGACCAGCGATTTACTACTGAGGCGGCCTGTCAAAGAGAGTGGGCTGGGCCGTTTTCAAGTCGTCGCGCTGATCGCGATCACGCTCGTTTCGATCATCGGGAAGTTCTATCTTCCGCGCTTGCTGCCCCATACCGAATGGCTCGAGTTGCCGCTGCTGCTGACTGTCTACTTCGGATTAATGCGGCGCAGCCAGATCGCTTCTCTGTTCTTCGGCGCGTTCGTCGGGTTGGCCGAAGATTCGCTCTCGCCAGCCAACTTGCCGATCGGCATGTACGGCATCACCAAAACATTGGTCGGCTATTTCGCCGCCTCCGTCAGCCTGCGCTTCAATGTGGAAACGTCGTTCATCCGGCTGGTCCTTTGTTTCTTCTTTTATTTCTTCCACGCTTTCTTTTACTGGATCATGCGCCGCGCGCTGCTGGGCCAGGTAGTGCCCTTCGATCCTCAAGAGACCTTTGTGCACGGCGTGCTAAATGCCGCCGTCGCTCTTCCTTTATTTGCAATCCTCGATAAAATGAGATTGGCAGGCGCCTCTGAGGCCTGAATCGGGAATATCCAGTGGCACTAATTCAGAGTGAGCGCGGCCGGGACGAAGAGGTCTCGCCGGATCGGCTGCTCCGCGACGACCCCAAGCGAGCGTCGGGGAAAATTGCGATCTTTCAGTATCTAACCGCCGCCGTATTCGTGTTTCTGGTATCCGGTTTCTGGAAATTGCAAGTCCAAAATCCCGACGTTTACAGTGAAGCCGCCGAGCGGAATCGCATCAAGAGCGTTCCCATTCTGGCGCCCCGGGGAAAGATTCTGGACCGCGAAGGGCGCGTGATCGTCGATAACAAAGCCTCTTATTCGCTGCTGCTCAATCGGGATCAGATCAAGCCGGAGCATCTCCCCTTCATCGCCGACGCGCTTCAGCTCGATTACGGCGGCTTGGCCAACAAGATCCACCGCATGGGTTCCGCTCCGCAGATCATTATTAAGGATCAGTTGACGCGGGATGAAATCGCTTGGGTCGAATCGCACCAGGACCCGGACACTTATCCCGAGATGCAGTTGATCAAGGCCTGGCGCCGCCAATATCCGCAGGACGGATTTGCAGCGCACGTCACTGGCTATGTTGGGGAAATCAGCGAATCGGAATTGAATTCTCCGCAGTTTGTCGATTATCACCAGGGCGACATTATCGGCAAAGACGGCCTGGAGCGCCAATACGATTCGACGCTGCGGGGCGTGGATGGCCAGCAACGCGTACTCGTCGACAACATGGGGCACGAGCGCCAGATGGAAGACACCCAGAATGCCGTTCCAGGCAAAGATCTGCGGACCACCCTCGATCTCGATCTGCAAGCTGTCGCGGAGCTTGCCATGGGAGACAAACACGGCGCCGTCGTAGCGCTCGATCCGCGCACCGGCGAAGTGCTCGCCATGGTCAGCCGCCCCAGCTTTGACCCCAATAAATTCACGGGGAGAATCAGCCGGAGCGATTGGAATGAGATCGCGAACGATCGCTACAAACCGCTCATGAACCGCGCCATTCAGGCGCAACTTGCGCCCGGTTCAAGCTTTAAACCGATCGTGGCGATTGCCGGCCTCGAAGAAGGTGTCATCGACGACAAGACTACCTTTCACTGCCCCGGCGGCGCAGTTTTTTATGGGACTTATTTTGCCTGCCACCTGAAGCACGGCCATGGCGACATTCAATTGCATCGCGCTATCGCTCAATCCTGCGACGTCTTTTTTTACAACGTGGCGAACCGCCTCGGTATCGACCATATTGCGCGGTATGCCGAGCTGGCGGGCGTAGGCCATAAAACCGGTATCGACTTGCCGAATGAGACGCAAGGAACTATGCCTTCGACCAAGTGGAAAATGCGCATGTTCCGCCAGAAGTGGTATGCCGGAGAAACGATCTCGGTCGGAATCGGACAGGGCGCGGTGACTGTCTCTCCGCTGCAACTTGCCGAAGCACTGGGCGGCCTGGGAGCTGGCGCCCGGTGGTACGAGCCACACTTGGTGAAAGATAAAGCTCCGGTGCTGATGCGCCAAGGTAATTTCAATTCTGACAATCTGGAACAAGTTGTTTCAGGAATGTACGGCGTGGTCAATGAAGGCGGCACTGGACGCGCGGCCTACCTGCCCAACGTGAAGATCTGCGGCAAGACCGGTACTGCGCAGGTTGCTTCGAGCAAATACACAAAGGGAGCCAAGGAAAGAAGCGCCATGGCCAACCATGCCTGGTTTACCGCCTATGGCCCTATGGAGTCGCCGGAAATTGTCGTGACAGCTTTGTTTGAAAATGGCGAGGAAAGCGCCAACGCAGTTCCAATCGTCCGTGACGTCTTAAAGGCGTACTTCGATAAAAAAGCGAGAGCCCAGAGCGAGAGCGCTAAGGCCCGGCCATTCACGCCGCTGCAGCTTTTCGATTCCCCGCAGTTTGCAATCGCAACATTAAGAGCTCCGTTGCCGAAGGGCTTGTTCCAATAGTGGCGGCTTACCGCTCCGTCCGCGAGATCGATTGGCCGCTGCTGATCGTAACGCTCGCCTTGTGCGCGCTGGGCGTGCTGCAGATCTATAGCGCGACGGAGGGGACTCGCTGGGACGATGCCTGGTGGAAGCAGATCATATGGGTGGTCACGGGCCTCGCCATGATGTGGATCGTAGCCATGATCGACTTTCATTCGCTGCTGGGACGCGTCTTCTACTTCTACATCGCGGCCATTGCGCTGCTGGTTACTACCGGAGTGGCGGGGAACAAAGTTTTCGGCTCCACTCGCTGGATCAGAGTCGCTGGTTTTACGCTGCAAACCTCTGAATTCGTCAAGATCGTCCTGATACTGCTGGTGGCGAAATATCTCACGGATAACAAGTCGGAGAACCTCGATTGGAAAGATCTGGCAAAGCTGGCGGGGTTCGTTGGCCTGCCTATGCTGCTGGTCATAAAAGAGCCGGATCTGGGCACCGCCCTGACTTATATTCCGATACTCATTTGCGGCATCCTCATGGCCGGCTTGCGATGGAGATACCTGTTGATTATCGCGGCGATACTGGTTACTACATTGCCGATTGGATATCATTTTCTTAAGCCGTATCAGAAGGACCGGCTGGTCAGTTTTATCTATCCGGACCGGGATCCTAAGGGGACGGGATTTCAGGTGATCCAATCCAAAATCGCTGTTGGAAATGGCGGGATGTGGGGCCGCGGAGCGAAGGAAAGCTCGCAAACGCATTTGGGCTTTCTGCCCGTACCCCATACGGATTTCATCTTCTCCTCGTTCGCGGAAGAGCACGGATTTGTGGGGATCGTGATTGCGCTGGTGCTGTATTTCCTGCTGATTATGCAGGTAGTGCAAAATGCGCAAGCGGCAACGGACCGGGCAGGTTTGTTTATCTGCATGGGCGTGGCCGCGTTGTTGCTATTTCATGTGTTGGTCAACGTCGGAATGGTGATTGGCCGGATGCCGATAACCGGAATTCCGCTCCCGCTGATGAGTTCGGGAGGATCGAATACATGGTCTATATTTTTGATGCTGGGCTTAGTAAACAGCGTCAGGTTAAGAAGGTTTGTGAACTGAATCAACGGTCTTCCGCGGAAGACCGGTTCGACAAATAACGGGTCGAACTGAGTAGGACAAAAGAGTTTCGGATTGCTATCGAGATTTCGCGCTTACTGATGAAGTAAGCGCATCCTGGGACGCGGTGGTTTGCAGAGCCAGTCTCCCCCGCGTTCCCGGCAATAGGTTTTGCTTCCGTCCTTGTGCGGCGGAAGCGCAGGGCAACTCCGGAGTTCTTTGTACTCTCATCACGGCCCGAAGGCGGTGATTAATGAGTAAGGAACTGGTAATTGGATCTAATCCCCACGAAACAAGGGTAGCGATCCTTGAAGACGATCAGCTGGTGGAGGTTTTCTTCCAGCGCGCCAATGAGTATTCCCTCGCGGGCAGCATTCATAAAGGACGTGTCACGCGCGTGCTTCCGGGGATGCAGTCGGCGTTCGTCGATCTGGGTCTCGAACGCGATACATTCCTGTACGTCACGGATTTCTTCGAAGAACACGAAGACATCGATACGGTGGTTGAGGACAAGCCTGCTCGTGACGATCGCCGCGACAGAGGGCCGCGGCCAGAATTTCGCCAGGCGCCTCAGGAAATAGCAGCGGCGCCAGTATTTCAGGCTGCCCAAGACGAGCTGGGTGTTCCCGTTGCGGAAGTATCGACGGTCGCCCCAACTTCGGAAACTCCTGAAGCTAGACCACCGGTTGAACGAGCTGAGGACGACAGAGGTTTTCGCGGCGATAGGCGGAACCGGCGCTCCCGCCGGCGGCGCCAGCGCGGCCACGGATTCCCGGAGAACAAATACGCCCAACCGGCCGCTCCCGCGCCGGTTGTGGTGGAACCCGCGATACCGCGCAAAGTTGAAGAGGAGAGCGCGTCCGGCGTCATCATTCTTCCTGGCGAATCACTCGCAAAGTACCGGCATAAAGCTACCGTGGCAGAGGGTCAGACTCGGCCGGAAAACCGTGAGACTCAGCGGCCGGACGAAAGCGCCTCCGCATCCGGGCAAGACGATGTCCCTTCCGAGACCGTCATCGACGCCGAGGAAGAAGAAGCCATAGAGCAGGAAGCCGAAGAGCTGGAGCTGACGGAGAAAATCCTTACTCACCACGACGACGAATCCATTGCGGACGTCGAGGAAAAGATCGAAGACGTTAAGCAAGATCAGCCCGTCCCGCCGCCGCTGGCGCCTGACGAGATAGCTATCGTTCCAGCTATTCGAAGTCCGCGAGGAAGAGGCCATCGAAGCGGACGAACTGGAACCGATCGATGAGGAAGATCCGCTGGAGCCGGCAACCGGACCGAGCGACTCCGAAGGCTCTGAGCTGAATAAGGTCACGGAACCGCCGCCAGTTCAAACCGCGAGCGTACGTCAACCGGACGGACGATATTTGCACCGCGGCCAACGGAGGATGCGGCGCAGGCGCGGCGGAAACCGATTCTCCCCCGGACCGGAGTTCGGTGGTCCCAGGCCAACTGATGCGGGCGTGGGCGCTGGCGCGGCAGTAGCGTTGGAACCCGAGACTCGCCGCGAGGGCTACGAAGAGCGCTCCGCGGAAAGTCCGGAACGCGCGATGCCTTCTATCTCAGATCTGCTGAAGGCGGGTCAGGAAATAATCGTCCAAATCGCCAAGGAGCCTCTGGGACAGAAGGGCGCGCGCATTACATCGCACGTGGCCCTGCCCGGGCGTTATGTCGTCTTCATGCCCAGCGTGACTCATCTGGGTGTCTCGCGGAAAATTGCGAGCGACGAAGAAAGGCAGCGGTTGAAGCGGATTCTGCAGAAGCATCGCGAGGGAACAACGGGCGGTTTCATCATTCGTACCGCCGGTGAAGGCATACCGGAGGAAGATATCGCCGCGGACATGAACAGCCTGTACAGTTTGTGGCTCGATATCCGTCAGAAGGCCGAAAAGAAGCCCGCTCCGATTCTTCTGCATTACGATCTCGACATCGTGCAGCGTGTTCTGCGGGACCAGGTGACGGACGAGTTCAAAGCGATCTGGGTAGACAACGAGGACATGTATGAAAACGTGCTGAACTTCATGCAGCGCTTTCAGCCCGCCCTGGTTAGCCGCGTAAAGATGTACACGCGCCCTGCTCCTATTTTCGATGCGTTCAACATTACCCAGGAACTCGAGAAGGCGCTGCGGCCTAAGGTCTGGCTCAAATCAGGTGGCTATATCGTGATCAATCAGACCGAGGCGTTGGTGGCCATTGACATCAACACCGGCAAGTATGTCGGCAAATCCAACCGGTTGGAAGACACTATTGTAAAGACCAACACCGAAGCAGTAAAAGAAATTGTGCGTCAGATTCGGCTGCGCGACTTGGGCGGAATCATTGTAGTCGATTTCATCGACATGGACGAGCGCAAGAATCGCCAGAAGGTCATGCAGGCTTTGGAAGAGGCGATGCGCGTGGATCGGGCGCCTTATAAGATTCTGCAGTTTAACGATTTCGGATTGGTCGCGATTACCAGGAAACGCGTCAAACAGAGTTTGGAGCGCACGCTTTGCGCGCCCTGCCCGTATTGCGAGGGTGCAGGTTATGTAAAGAGTGTTCAGACGGTCATCGGTGAGATTCTGGTTGAGGCGCAGAAGATCGCGAGAGCGATTGACCGCAAGGATGTGGTCCTGCGGGTGCATCCCGATGTGGCCAAGGTTCTGAAAGCCAGTAACAATCAATACTTGGAAGAGATCGAAGAGATCCTCAGTAGCCCGGTACTGGTGAGCGGGGACGCCACGCTGCATCACGAGAAATTCGATCTGGCGTAGCCGATGTTAAACTGAAAACCCGCCAGTAATTCAATCCAGGAGAGATGGCCGAGTGGTTGAAGGCGCACGCTTGGAAAGCGTGTTTAGGCGAAAGTCTAACGTGGGTTCGAATCCCACTCTCTCCGCCAGTTTAGAATTGTCCGGACCGGAGACATAGGTAACAGATTGTTCCTAAGACATAGGTAACACTTTTGGCCCGAACGGATTTTCGAGGGGCTGCAAAGTTTTCTCGTCCAGGTCGACGTAACCGAGATCGTACTCCATGAAGCTGACGAGCCAGATGCCGTCGTCGACTTCCTTGATTCCGACTGCCTGGCCAGCCAGGCAGGTGCTGAGATTGATCTTTTTGCGGTAAAGGCAAAGCGGCCGCAGTTGGTGACCACGACGGTCTTGTCGTGGAACGGGTAGTGCGGCTCCCGATGCCGCGGTACGGCGTGGTGGAAGCCGTATAGACTTCGCCGGGCATTTCATGTCGAGCGCCTCATGCGGCCGTTCGTGGTTGAACTCCTCCAGGAAAGCATCGAACTTGGCCTGCTGCTGCAGCAGATTGGCGCCGCCGGGCGCGTGGCTTCTTTCTTGAGCGTCAGGTGCATGCGCTCATGCCGGCCATTCTGTTGCGGATGACCGGGCCGGATGCGTTCGATGGTGATGCCCAGGCGCAGCCACCATACCGATAGTTTCGAGAGATTGAACAGGCCGTTAGGGGAAGCAAAGGGGACGCCGTTGTCGGAGCGAATCGCCTGCGGCAACCCGCGTTCTTTGAACAGGCGCTCAAAGGCTGTGAAAGCGAACTGTTCCTGGTTGGATTCCATGGCTTCGCACAGCAGCAGGTAGCGGGAAGCGTGATCGGTCACGGTGAGCGGATAGCAGTAGCGCTGGTTGCCGAGCTTGAACTCGCCCTTGTAATCGGTGCACCACAAGGCATTCGGGCTCATGCCCGAGGACAGAGGCGTGCCTTCTGCGTGGGTCCTGGAGCGCTTGGCCCGGGTCACCAGACCATGGCGGTCTAAGATGGCGTGGATGGTGCTGCAGGCCGGCACCTTCACCTCGTGCGGCAGCCGCCGTAGGAGGCGTTCACGGATCTTGCGCGCGCCCCAGCTCGGCTTTTCGTGCTTGGCAGCGACGATGGCTGCGTCCAGCTGCTCAGGGAAGCTGGTTCGCATACCGGTGGGGGCGCCGCGCCCGATCCGTGAGCCCCTCCAGCCCGCATTCCTGATAACGCTCCACTATCTTGTAACCGGTCTTCCGCGAGATCCCGAACTCCCGGCACAGCGACGCCATACTCTCCCCGTCTTGCAACCGAATCACGAACCGTATGCGTTCGTCCATCACAGAACATTTCCTCCATGGCATGTTTTATCCTGCCTCGCGGCAGGCAACATGTGTTACCTATGTCTTAGGAACAATCTGTTACCTATGTCTCCGGTCCGGACAAATCAATGACTTGAACCCGCGTGGGCAATTTTTGTGGGCAATGGTGGGCAATGAATGTTACAAGCGAGCCGCCATTATGCCGCTCAATCTGTATCGCCGGCAATTCCGGACGCCAGGGAAATGCACCGCCGGATACGAACCTGATTTCCGCAATTACGAGGCCGACGAGCTGCGCCGCGGCTGGAAAAAGTGCCGCTGTCCGATCTACGCGGCTGGCACTTTAGGGAGAAAGTTTAACCGCAAAAACACGAAGAAGATCACCTGGGCGGAAGCGAAGGCGGTCGTCGCCCAATGGGAAGCTGCAGGCAAGTGGAACGACGAAGAAGCGCGGGCGTTCCCATCCTAAAGAAATTCGAGGAGCACTCTTCGACCAAAGGGTACGTGATGATCGATCAGTGGACGCCGATTGACGTGCGCGAATTCCGGACGTCATGGGGCGTAAGCCACGCGACTGCCAGCAAGAACATGAGTTCCGTAAAGGCATTCTTCGAGTTCGCGCTGAGACACCAGGGCCGACTTGGCAATTTGTTGCCGGCATGCTGCGGAACCAGCAGAAGGCTCTTCAAGGCCGGCCGCCCAAACCGCCGAATCAACAACGGTTGCCTTTCACCGATTGAACCGTCGTATTCATTGCAGGAGTGCACATGCCGCGAACGACAGCCCAGTCCACAAGCGCATGAAGGTCAGCGCAGAGTTCTGCGCAGATTCCGGTTGAGAATGCGGTTTTTCGCATATCTCAGCGCTTCGTAACCGCGACGGAAGAGATTCTTACGACCGGAGTAACGGACCGCTGCGGACGGGTTTAGTGATTGGGTTTTCGGAGTCTTGATTGGCGGTCGTACTCCAGCGGCTCGATTCAGAAGTGCGGCTTTGATGATCGCAGCTTGCGGTGCAGCCAACAACATTGGCGGACTCCTTTCTGTTTGCATAGCTCCCTTCATGCCGGCTATGCCGACCGAATGGGTTCTCAGAGGAACGTTACGAAATCACGGTTTCGCAGAGTAGCCACAACGTAATCCCGATTATTACGGCCCGCACCGTCCACCGGACAAGGAGGATTCTGATGCTAGTTCGTGGTCCCCTACGCTTCTCCTTTACGGCTATTGCTTGTAATTTTTCCTGTTGAGCCGGCAAGGCTTCTTCCATGTCCTCAGGCCAAGGAGGGCGTCTCAGGTGCGGAATTCAAAGTTGGCATAGATTGCTCCCGATTTTCGATTTCAGTTTGTAGTCAGCACTCTGACGAGGGTTAACCAAGCAGGAACGCTCTCTAGGAAGGGACGCACGAGATTTTCTCGTGCGTCCGTCCATTGAGCAAGTTCGCTGTTACTGCTGTGCGGGCGTTAGCTATCGACCCGCAGATTATTGGTCACGGAGAACACTCCGGGGACGGTGTTCGCCTGGACGTTGGCAATGTTCCTGTCCCCATCCCGCCCAACAGCCCCCTCTAGTGTCACGTGGCCGTTCTTCACGATGATGTGGATAGCGTGGTAGCCAACAGGCGGATCGTTCGTTATCCCCGTCCACCAGGAAAGGCGACTGTGGAACATCGGCCCGGTCCGGTTAGAGGTGTACCTCTGCAATGCTGGTGTTCTGTAGATCCGGGCATATACCGCCGCTCGGATTCGGTCGTCATTCGGCGAGAGAGGCAGCACTTCGATCTTGTTGCGTACCTTCGTTACTCCCTCAATGCGTTTGATAGCTTTTTCGGCATCGCTCTTCAAGGTCGGCCGTGATGCCTGGCCGAAAAGAGTGACCGCACAACCATCCACACGGAACTCCAGATTGTCGAATACGCCATAGTACGGCAGCATTGCCAGCTCATGGCGGACCTGTCCGGCTATACGCGTCTCTGAATTGTGAACAAACTTCGCTGAGTTGTACTTATCCCCGCAGGTGTGTCTATCTTTCGCTTGCAGCGTACCGGGCAAAGTCGTTGCCAGCCCGAGTAGGGAAAGCAGTACAGCTGATCTCAAATATCGATACATCATGACTCTCCTATTTAGCTTTGATTTCCTTCGCAGTTGATAAGTGCAATCGGTGGGCCAGACGTGGCGCATTGGATTTGCTTGAAGAATCATGCGCCGGCAGATCAGTTCGCCTCCGTGGGTGCCTTAGAAAGCTCAGGCTTGCCTGTTTTGAGGCGGCGAGATACCGCGGCCCTGTTACGGATACTGGCCCCGGTTTGACCAGAGCCACGGAATCAAAGTAGCGAGCCTCTTAGAATCACGCTTGCGATGGAGAAATAAATCACCAGTCCCGTCACATCAACCAGAGTTGCCACAAACGGCGCGGAAGCACTTGCCGGATCGAGTCCAACGCGGCGTAGAGCAAACGGAAGCATCGATCCAGCAATCGTTCCAAAGAGCACGACGCCAACGAGGCTGCACGCCACAGTGGACGCTATGACAATATAATGCGGTCCGTAGGGCTTCCAGATTGCTTGCCAAAGCACGATTCGAGTCATGCCGATGACGGCGAGAACGCTTCCGAGAGCCAAACCGGTTGAGAATTCCCGGGAAATGACTCTCCACCAATCGCGCAGGCGCAGCTCGCCCAAAGCCATGGCGCGGATCACAAGCGTGGTTGCCTGAGAACCGGAGTTTCCTCCACTGCTGATAATGAGCGGGACGAAGAGCGCCAGCACAACAGCGCGGGCAATCTCCTGTTCGAAATAGCCCATGGCGGTTGCCGTCAGCATTTCGCCAACGAAGAGAATCGTGAGCCAGCCGGCTCGCTTCTTCACCATTTGCCAAAAGCGAATGTGAAGATACGGGCCATCAAGCGCCTCCATACCTCCGACTTTTTGGATATCTTCACTCGCCTCTTGCTCGACCACGTCAACGATGTCATCGGCGGTGACGATGCCCCGCATTCGTCCTTGAGGGTCAAGGACGGGAATCGCGAGTAGATGATATTTGCTGAATAGGCGGGCTACGGCCTCTTGATCCGTCTGCTCGGAGACGGAGATGAATTTGGTCCGCATAATGTCGCGGACCAGTTTGGATCGATCGGCTGCAAACAGATCCCGAAAGCCTACAACGCCGAGCAAGTGTTGCGCTTCATCGAGAGCGTAAGCGTAATAGATGCTCTCCACATGGCCGGCCTGATGGCGAAGATAACTGATTGCCTCGTCAATCGCCATATCGGGGCGCAGGCGAGCAAAACGAGGGTTCATCAATCCGCCGGCCGCGTCCTCTTTATACGCCAGAAGCGCGTTCACCTCACGGCGAGTCACGTCATCTAATTGGGCAGCGAGGCTATCGCGCTCCTCTTTTGGTGCGAGCTGAAGAAGATCGGCAGCATCGTCAGGTGGGAGGAGGCGCAACCAGATTCGGCGTTCCCCCTCAGGCAACGTCAATAACAAACGGACCTGATCGCGACTGCTCAGCTGGAGGAAAAAGCCGTCAGCCCGGTCGCGTGGAAGACTTTCGAATGCTTCCACGCGCTCCAAGTCTGATAGATCATTCCACTCCTCGAGCAGTGCGCTATTCGTCATGACATCACAAAGAATACCGGTTTAACGTTGCTATAAATTCGGACGCTGTACGAGGAGCGTGCAGCTTCCCCATGATGATTTGGCGATTATTCAATCTTCTGCCGTAGAGCGCCTTATTCTCGTCGATATCGTCGCGGAGAGTTGCGCCATTCAGTGATACGCCCGCAAACACCCCGCGTGAACGAGACCACGACAAGATCTGTGCGGTCATTCTCGCGTCTGTCTCGGCTGAAGCATTGCGCCCTACGGGTCCTGCAGCAACATCGGCACTGGCGCCTAGCGTAAATTTGCTCTGTAAAAGCCGGTGCATTCCGCTTTCATTCATGACCAACAGGACTACATCCGTTTCGGATGCGCCTATCTGCCAGCCAACGCTGCCACCCTCCATTCGCATCGCGCCAGGTGAGCTCCAACGACGATCCTCGTCACGGCAAGAGATAAAGCCGCGGCCATATTTCCCACCAACTACAAAGGCAGCTTTCTTGACGCCTGGCACGACGACAATGCAATGAGCTTTATCTAAAAGGTCCTGCGGGATGCCTTTATCGGGCGCGCTCATGATCTCTTTGAGCGTTACGGTCGCGGTATTGAGGCGATCTGAAACGTTTTCCGCGCGAGTGGTTATCGAGAAGCTGAGCATCGCGATGATGCCAGCGATTAAAGTCAACGTACCTTGTCGCATTAGTTGTCTCCTGAAAGTTTGAATTCACGCTGCTCTGAGGTGCCGGAAAACTGGTGCGCCGTTATCGTTCGCGAGGTTCTCTTGGCAATGAAGGCAATAGCGCGTCCACGGAACCGCTGTCAGACGCTTCGCGGAAATGGGCTCGTCGCATTCTTCGCAGATGCCGTATTCTCCGCGCTTGAGGCGTTCCAGCGCAGCATCAATGGCCTTTATCTTTTCGTAGGCGAAGTTATTGTGCCGAATCGAGACAAACTGCTCATGGAGAATAGGTGCTTGATCCTCGAATGCCACGGGGCCGCTGTGCAGAACTTCCAAACGGCCCCGGAGCTCAGATTGAACTCGCGTTTTCTCCGCAACCAGCAGTTCCGAATACTGCTGCGCTCCGTTGCTTATGACATCTGAACTCTCGACGAGATTCTGTGACTGAAACATGATTGAAATTCCTTCCTGTGTTGGTGCAATCAATTTGATTTCGCAAGGATAAAGTGCAATCGATGTGCCAGCCGGATATACCTGCAAGTTATTGAAAGCCGGTAAACATTGTTTTTCGGCCTTAAAGGTTTGCCTTAAAACAGCCCGTCGCTGCCTGCTTTAAGGCAATCCTGCAGAAGAGTGAACGCTTCTACCAGTCGACGCTAACGAGAGATGGTCTTCAATCGCAGCGGTTCCGCTAAGGGCAAATCAACTGTCAGAGGCGGGTGATCTGAGATACGATCCTCAACGGACTGATTCAGTTCGTTCATCGTGATGGGAAAATGCGGCGCGAACCGGTAGCTCTGCTCCCGAGCACGCGGATCATGGATAAATGGCTTTACGAAGAACCAGTCCAGCTTGAAATTACCAACCCAGCCCCCGAAATTCCTTTCGAAGGCATACGTCGGAAGGAATCCTTTGCGCCCTCGCTGGTTACTATTCGCCAACGTGCGTTGCTTGCTGTTCAGAGTTCGCTCGGTTCTCCCTCTAAAGTCAAATGCGTAGCCATCACTGAACCGGAATTTCTCGACGGACTGAAAGAGGCCGCGTTCGCGGTTTTCCCACAGGAAGGGAAAATGAAACGCTGTGGGATCAAGGTGCTGGTGAAAATAGCGAAGAGGAACAATCGCGTACTGTGGAATGCTCACGGGACTGAACCAGAAGATCGCTTGGCTTACCCAGAAACGATAATCGGTCACTCTTTTCATGATTTCGTTCCGCACTGAAGTCGGAGTTGCATCACCCCCGGAAGTGTTGAGATCCCCGGCAAGCACTACCGGATTATTAATCGGTTGAATAACGCTAAGCAGAGCTTTCATCTGACGCTGACGGCATCCAGGCGCGCACCTGTTCTCCAGATGCACAGAGACAACGGTCAATGTACCTGTGGGAAGGGCTGGCACGTCAAGATCAACGAGCAGCGCCATTCTTCCTCCCCGACGGACTTCACGCTCGATGCGCTCCAGGAATAGCTTGCGAGCAGACCACCGCTTACCCTGTTCCAATTTGGAGACCGCTTTCACTTCTTTGCCGTACCAGTCGTAGCAGACCGGAAGCCGAACGATGCGTGCCCGCTTAATCGGATAGCGGCTTAAAACGGCATTCCCATGTAAGCCGCGATATCGTGCCGGATCTACCTTCAAATCTTCTTGAAGGCGCTGTTCCTCGTTTTTGTCCGGCAGATCGATTTTCTCGATGCCCAAATCGAATATCGGGTCCACTTCAACAAACTCGACGCCGTACGTATAATTCATGTGGAGTGCGGCAGCCAAGATCACGCGAAATATCGCGGTACTCGGTCCGCTTCATCCCCAGGTCAACCTCATTCAGTACGAGAACGTCGGTGTCCTGTAACGTACGAAGTTGTGCGCGAACAACTTCATCATCATTGCCGGCGCGGTTCTGATATCCCGAATCGTGCTGAAACTGTTCTGGGTTTGCAAGTGCCGATTCGATCAGATCAAAATTGAGGCCCCGCTCAATATTCCAAGACGCCGCGCGAACGATAGTGCCCAGACCTTGCACAGTCGGTCGATGCGGCCGGACATCGTTCCCAGCCGCATCATTTCCTATGAATGGAGTTGTCAGTATCTCGTTCAGCTTCTCCGCCAAGGAGTCTTCGGGTTTGGCTACGGTTGCAAGATCCTTCAGTTCGTCGAACGACAGGAACGGCGGTCGCGAGGCTTTCGCAATAGAACTGGATGTGTTTTGTGAAAACGCTACCCTAACGAGGCAAACGGCGAAAATCGATACGACCCTCAGCTTCATCGTCATAGCGTACAGCTTGATTCATTGGTAGCGTACATCTAAGAGATCGAGTTCACCTTCCGGGTTCGGCAGCACCGCAGCCTTGATCGCATTCTCGTTGCGGAGCTTCAATGCACAGCAAGATGTTCATACACGAAATCAAACTCGGCATAACAAGACGTGGGCCGTCCCGGGTTAGATGCGGTATCTAGCGGACGGCCCGTCAGTCCTGTTCGCAGAGTGAAGCATATTGCTTGCTTCACAGCGAGTCTCGATCGATCGGAGGAGATGATCGGTACGAGAGCAAGTCCTCAGGCCTGAGTTGCGGCTTGTTGCGACTCGACCTCTCGTTCCGCTTCAAACCAGTCCTCTTCCGCAGATCCGTCCGGGCGGCCTCGATGCTGCCACCGCTCGTACGCCCGAGACGCGATGTCTGATTCTCTGAGCCGCTCCGGGCGGGCATCCGCCGAGAATTGGGTTTCATGGTTTCCGTTGTGAGACTCGGGCGAGTAACTGTGTTTTGATTTGCTCATTGTAGGGTCCTTTCTTCGTAAATCATTTCTGACCATCACAGCCGTGCGCTGCAATTGTCCACCGTTGACAATGCATGCGCCCTGCCAATCCTCGCCTGACTTTGAAAAGCCCGGATGCACGCAATTTAGGACCTTCGATAAAAACTGGGGGTTTGCCCCGGCTGCCGCAAAACCGCCATTGCTGTTCCCTTTCGGGCAACAAGTCAGGAGCTCATCTAGGTGGTGATACTCATTTCTCTTCGATTTCTGTCTCAAGAGATCGAATCAATCGAAAACCGCACATGGTCCTTTGATTGCACTTCATGAGTGCGACTGCAAAGGAGATTCCGTTGTCAATACGTGAACAAACCCAACAAGAGAGCACACCGCCGGCACCAGACGCGGCGGATTATGCGCCTCGCGAATATTCGTTTCGTACGTCTGTGAGCATGACAGTGAAGTTGCTGATTATTGGGGGCAGCGTGTTAGCGTTCCTCTGGGTGCTGGACGTGTTGGTCGCGCCGTAACAAAAGCCATGAGTTTCACAGCCATGCAACGACCGACGCGCGTCAACCGGGATTCCGCAGGGAGGGAACGCAAAAGCGAGGTCATCTCATCGTCGGTCATCGCGCGCGATATGCAGGCGACCGGCTATGGTGAATTGCAGAAAGCCCTCGAAGAAATAGAACGGCTGAAGCAATCGAACGCGGAACTACAACGATTGACGGCAATCGTAAGCCACGATTTACGAGAGCCCTTGCGAATGATCTGTGCCTACGCTCAGTTACTTGCCGAGCGATACGGTGGGAAGCTCGATGCGGATGCGGATGAGTTCTTGAATTTCATCACAGGTGGCGCGCGGTGGATGACGCAACTCATCTTCGATCTGCTCGACTACTCAAAGACCAGCACTGAGCCGAGCCGCCTGGTTACCATCGATTCTCAACAATCGCTTACTTTTGCGCTACGCAATCTCCGCATGTGTATCGCCGAGGCGGGCGCAATCATTAGATGCGACCCTCTTCCAAAAGTGCTTGCGAACAAGCAGCTTACGCTGGTGTTTCAAAACCTGATTAGCAATGCGATGAAGTATCGGGGGCAAGCGACACCAGAGATTCAGGTGTCAGCTCAGTGCGGCAACGATGGATATTGCTGCTTCTCTGTGGCAGATAACGGCATCGGGTTTGACATGGCGCACGCGGAGAAGCTTTTCAATCCCTTTTATCGCGTGCGAGGCACCGAGGAGTTCGCGGGAACAGGTATGGGTCTCGCCATTTGCCACGGAATCGTTCATCAGCTTGGCGGACGCATTTGGGTGCAGTCTGAACCAGGGAAAGGTTCGACCTTCTTTTTTTCCGTACGAGTGTCCCCGGAGGACACCCCAAGCGAACTATTTCGCTAGAGATCAACGGGAGCATTTACTCAACAGCATGTTCCGTTTCTTCCTCGTCATGAGCGCTGTCACGTCTTTGAATGCCGTGCTTTTCCATACGGTAGATCAGGGCTTTGCGGCTGATGTCGAGATACTTGGCTGCGTGCGTTTGGTTCCAATTGAACTTTTCCAACGCTTTCAGGATCAGTTCCTTCTCAATCGCCTCCAGACTGATGCCTTGTGAGGGAAGATCTATGTTTAATGCGTCGACAGAAGCATGTTCCCGGCGCAGAAACGCCGGCAGATGAGAAACGGTGATCTCGTTTCCGGGAGTCAGCACAATTAAGCGCTCGATAATGTTCTCTAATTCGCGAATATTTCCGGGCCAGCGGTAGTTACTGAAGTACGGCATTAGCGAGATAGG
Source organism: uncultured Acidobacteriaceae bacterium (assembly GCA_963795445.1). Classification (GTDB taxonomy): domain Bacteria; phylum Acidobacteriota; class Terriglobia; order Bryobacterales; family Bryobacteraceae; genus Bog-105. Next base: position 218,156 of record CAWCHX010000023.1, read on the forward strand.
CAGGACGAGACTCTCCCGGCCGTGCTTCTGCTTCAATTTCGAAAAGAAGTGCTCGACGAGTTGAGGGATGTCGTCGAGACGCTCGCGAAGGGGCGGCAGTTCTAACGGGATAACCGAAAGGCGATAATACAGATCTTCTCGAAACGTGCCGTCCTCGATCATGGCTTCGAGATCCCGGTGCGTTGCCGCGATGACGCGCACATCCACCGTGCTTGCGCTAGGTGCGCCGACTTTTTCTATTTCGCCCTGTTGAATGAGCCGCAGCAACTTGACTTGTAGCTCAAGGGGCATTTCTCCAATCTCATCGAGGAACAGAGTCCCGCCGTCAGCCGATTCCACCTTGCCTTTTCTATGGGCAACGGCGCCGGTAAAGGAGCCTTTCACGTGCCCGAACAACTCGGATTCCAGCAGATCCTTCGGTATGGCGCCGCAATTAATAGTGACGAAGGGTTTTTCGCGTCGCCTGCTATTGAAATGAACAGCTTTAGCAAGTAACTCTTTCCCCGTGCCCGTTTCACCGTGAATCAGCACCGTTGCGTCGGTCTGCGCAGCCCTGGCGGCCATGTCGAGCACGTAAAGCAATGAGCTGGATCGCCCAATGATGTTTTCAAACCCGTACTTTGCATCCAGGCTG
>CAWCHX010000024.1:0-259648 GCA_963795445.1 uncultured Acidobacteriaceae bacterium
GAGGGTGAGGAGGAGTCGCACAGAATCGCTGGATGTGTACGGAAGCGCTTTGTAGTGAATGAGATAGACCAGCCATTAGCGGGCCGAAAAAGATTTCTCAGAGCTGGTGACTGGTAGAAATTGAGCGGTCACAATTCTGCGGATCACCAAGTCTTGACGTGCCAGCTTTGAGAACGAACAGTGCGGCGACGGGCGGATGCCGCGAGGCCGATCAATCCGCCAGCCAGCAGCAGGCACGTGGAAGGCTCTGGAACAGTTGACGTCACCGGATTGGGACCGGAATAGGTGACCGCCGAAGAGAATGCCGTTGGGGTGGTCGAGCCATCCGGGTTTAAATCGACCGTGAAGGACGGAACGTCCGTGGACGAGTTGCTGAAAAGATACCCGTTGTTGTCGAAGAAATCCAATGTGAAGGTCCCACCGCCAGCTCCGGTCGCCGAAGGACCAACGGCCGTCCCCGAAAGAGTCAGGGTGAAGGTAAGAGAGTTGCCGAACTGTATTCCCTGGAGATAGTCGCCACCGGGCGATGTATTGGTCTGGGTGACATTGAGCGGCAACTGGCCGGTTGAGGTGCCACTGTCGGTGCCCAAGCCGACGAGCGCGCCGGGTCCACTTATTGAGAAGTTAGTCACCTGGGCGGTAGCGGAGTCCGTGGGTGACGGACTCGGGCTGAATTGAAACTCAATATTAGGATTGTTGGTGTCCAGCTTCTCAGTGCTCGTGTTGACCGTCACCATATACTGCACCGTGTCGGCGGCGGCGAACGAAGCTGTCAGCCCCAGCAATCCGAAAAAGCTGATATAGGAAAGTTTGAATAGTTGCATAGTTATTGAAAGCTCCCTGAATAGACAGTTGGCGTCGCAGTGACGACGGTACCGCTGGCGTAATTGAACGTGACGGTGACCTTGACTGAAGCTCCCGGACTCATCGTTCCAGGGGTGACGGTCCAGTACGGATTCCCGGCGAATGTCGCCGGTATTGTTTGCGGGCGTCACGCCGGCCGAGAGCGCCGATAACATCAACTGAATCGCCCCGCCAATCGTCTGGCCTGAGACGTTCTTTACGGTGGCCGTATAGCTGCCTTGCCTGGTGAACCTGTTGTAAATGAGACCGGTCGACGTGACCGACATCGCCCCGCCCAGATTCGTAGCCACGCCCATTGCGGTCAATAGAGTTCCGGCCGGAGTATCATCCTGCAGATTCCAGGCGAAGATACCCCCGAGTTGGCCTGACTGGCTCGATTGGGCGTCAGTTATTTTCTGACTGATGGTGGCCGGGTTGTCGTATTCGTACCAGTCGTAGGGTGTGGTATCGTTCCAACTCCAGGCATCTCCATCCGAATCCGTGGAAACACCGGTCGTGTTCCCGCAGTGCTGGTAGGCAGCGAGGTTCGCGGCGATCTGACCGACGATGTAATAGTAGGGCGGGGCTCCGGTCGGACCGTTGGGGTCGTCGAAGGTTCCGGTGCCGCCCCCTATCGCGCACCCGCCGGTGGCTACGTTTGTCCAGTGGACTCCATAGAACGGAATTCCCATGACAAGCTGACTCCCGGGCACGGTACCGTTGGTTTCGATTCCGGTGGAAGGGTCGGTCAGGTTGTAATTGATATCGGAAATCGGGGCATTCGATTCCGTCGTGGGGGAGCTGTTATAAGCATAGTTATAAAACTCCACATTAAAGAAGTCGACGTCGTTCTTCACTGTGGCGAGATCAATGAACTCCCATCCGTACTGGGTTTTTTCGGGACCAATGGCCGCCGTTAGCAAAAGGCGCTCCGATATGTGGTTATTCGTTGCGTACGAGGTGAGGCGGCTTCGAAACGAAGCCATCATGTTTGAGTAGGTCTGCGTGTCGCTGCTGGTGGGGTATTCCCAATCGATATCGATACCGTCCACGTACCCGGCAGGAAAGCTTGACATGAGCTTGTTTACGCAAGCGTTGGCAAAACCATCAGCGCCCTGATTCGATATGGCCGTTTCGAAGGCGGCCGTGCTATTCGCTCCGCCGACAGAAATCAGAATCTTTATATTCGGATTTTGCGCCTTGAGATGCTGTATGTCGGAGGCAGTCATCATGGCTGGCGCCGCGCTGCAGGGGTTCGTCGGGGTGGTGTTGTTATCCCAAGTGGCGAAGGCATATGTCAGATGCGTTAAGTGCGCTGTTGCGCCCGCGCCGATCAGTTGGCTCAAGGTTGTCGTAGAAAGGGCATTGTTGTAGTAAGCCTCCCCGTAATAGGCATTCACGATGAGCGGGCGCGCGGGCACCGTCACAGAGGCATAGGCGCCGGTGGATAGCAGCGCGAAAACCGTGAGTAGTTGGGGACGCAACCACTGCTGAGTGGACATTACTGAGGCTCCTCTAATCGAATTAGTTCGCCGGTCAATCCTCTGCTGAACGCTTCGGTATAGCACCAGTCGACTTCACCTGGATAAGCGATTTTAACGGAATTTTTTTTCGGATCGTGAGAAATATTACAAACAACTTGGGTGGGGCGTGTCATGGATCTCCCAGTACTTTAAAGGTGGTTGGCCGTGTTTGCCAGGACCGGAAACGACTCAGTTGGCAGAGAGTTAGCCGCGGGCTGGGCCAATAGCCTGGGTTGACCTAAACTGAATCGAGTGACGCCCGAACGGCTGCGCGAGATTGAGGCCCTTTATTTTGAGCTTGCAGATCTTGCTCCGGAGGAACGTGAGCAGCGGCTGGGGACCATAGCCGACGCGGCGCTTCGCGAAGATGCGCGCAGCTTATTGAAAACCAAAGTTCAAGCAGACTTTTCGGAGATAATCGGCTCGGCAGCTTCATCTATTCTGACAACGCTGCAGCCCGAACGCTTTGGCCCCTGGCGGGTTACCGGCATTCTGGGGCACGGCGGCATGGGCGCCGTCTACCGCGCGTTGCGCGACGATGGCGCCTACCAAAGAGAGGTCGCAATAAAGGCGCTGCCCAGCGGCATGGAGTCGCCTGATCTCCGGGATCGTTTCCGGCAGGAGCGGCAGATTCTAGCGACGCTTGACCATCCAAACATCGCGCACATGCTGGATGGCGGCGAAAGTCAAACTGGTTCCTACATCGTTCTGGAATGTATTGACGGGGTAGACATCATCTCCTACTGCAATGCTCGGGGCTTGTCCATAGAAGATCGCCTGCGTCTATTCCTGCCGGTTTGCGCGGCCGTTCAATACGCTCATGAAAATGGCATTATCCATCGAGATCTCAAGCCGGCGAATGTTCTCGTGACGCAACATGGCACGCCCAAACTGCTGGATTTCGGTATAGCAAAACTGCTGGAGCGAAGCACGCTCGAAACGGTAATCGGATTTCAGGCGTTCACGCCGCAGTACGCCAGCCCGGAGCAGGTCGGGGGAGGCCCGTTCACGGCGGCCACGGATGTGTATTCGCTGGGCGGCCTAATGTACGAGTTGCTGACGGGTTCGCGTCCTCACGAAATCACCTCGGGAGATCCCGCGGAGTTGGTACGGGTCGTATGCGAACAGGACGTGCGGCGGCCAAGCACAATCGTGCGCGGGTTTAATCGCGACCTGGAAATCATTCTTCAGAAGGCCCTGCAAAAGCAGCCTGAGCGGCGCTACGGCTCGGTAGAGCTCTTTGCCGCCGATATTTCGCGCTATCTGCAAGGAAAGTCCGTGCTGGCCCGGCCCGATAGCGTGGCCTATCGGGCAGCCAGATTCGCGCGACGGCATGCCGCCGCGGGCATAAGCAGCTTGGGCGTTCTCGCATTTTTAGGCGCTCTGGCAATTCACTTCTATAACCGGGGGACGACGGCGGCGACTCAACCGGCGGTCATTCCGTTGACGAGTTTTCCGGGAAGCGAAGTGAGTCCGAACTTCTCGCCCGACGGGAAGCAAATCGCGTTTTCCTGGGACGGCGATGGCGGGGAATTCAACATATACACCAAGCATCTGGATTCCGGAGCGCTGCGTAAGCTGACTAGCGGGCCGGGCCAAAGCATGAATCCCGTCTGGTCGCCGGATGGGCGGCAGATCGCGTTTTTCCGCCTAAGTAGGGAGGGAACAGACCTGATGATCACGACGCTGGGCGGATCCGAACGGCGTCTGGCGCGTACGAGCCTGCCCGAACGACAAGCGCTGCCTGAACTATTTCGCCATTACGGCCCGGCTTGGTCCCCAGACGGAAAAGATCTCGCGGTGGTGGATGCGTGTCCATCGATGGAAGGCGCCTGCATTTATCTTGTCTCGGCGTCGAGCGGCGCGAAGCGGCTGTTCACGTCGCCTGGCCCGCGCATGCTGGGCGACCGCATGCCGTCCTTCTCGCCGGATGGAACTCTGCTGGCTTTTTCCCGCTCGAAAACGATGGAGGTGGGCGATATATACGTGGAGTCTGTAAGAACGAGAAAACCGGTTCGTCTAACGTTCGATGGGAGGGGCATTCACGGTATCACCTGGAGCCATAACGGGCGTGAGGTCATCTTTTCATCCGAACGGTCCGGCACGCCTCAACTCTGGCGCATTCCCGCATCGGGCGGCGTGACAGAGGCAATCGATGTAGGCAGCCGAAACGTACTGCAACCGGCAATGTCACCCAACGGACAGCGCCTTGCCTATGTGGAGGATGTAGACAATCAGAATATCTGGCGGACACCCGTAGATGCTGACGGGAACAAACGCTCCAGTAAGTTGATTTCGTCCTCTCGACGAAACGACAGCCCGCGGTACTCGCCAGATGGACGGCACTTAGCCTTCGTTTCGGACCGCTCCGGGACCTGGGAAATTTGGGTTGCGAACGCGGATGGCACAAATCCCGCGCAGATTACGACCTTCAAGGCGGGATTGACCGGGTCACCAAATTGGTCGCCGGACAGTCGCCAGATTGTCTTCGACTCTCGTCAGGAAGACTACTCGGCTGTGTACACGATACCGGCGGCGGGCGGTGTTGCAGAGCGGATCACCGAAAAGACCTCAGACAATATGTTGCCAAGCTGGTCAAGAGATGGGCAGTGGATCTATTTCAATTCCAACCGCACCGGATCACATGAAATCTGGAAGAAGCCGGTGGCGGGCGGCAGCCCCGTGCAGATAACCAGGAACGGAGGTTATGAACCTTACGAATCGCCCGACGGCCGCTACATTTATTTCTGGAAATATCAAGGAGAAGGGGTTTGGCGCGTCAACTCCCAGGGAGGCCAAGAGGAACCCGTTCCCGCCCTGGCCGGCTACCAGCACACGCGCTACTTCGATGTGGCAAACGCCGGGATCTACTTTGTTGCGCACCAGGACGCGCCGCGGACCATTCAGTTCTTCAGCTTCATGACGGGCAAGATCTCGCCTGTGGGAGAGATTGATCGCCTTATGATTAGCGGAACGCCTGGTTTGAGCGTGTCGCCCGACGAGAAGTGGATCGCTTATGCCCAGGTGGACTATGGCAGTACAGACATATTTATGGTGGAAAACTTCAGGTAGCGCAGCCGGTCCTTTGCCGTGGTTATGGACGACACGAAAACCCCAGTGACGAAATTGCTGCAGGCATGGAGCAGCGGCGATGAAAAGGCCCATGACGAGTTGTTCCGCATCGTCTACGAGCAATTGCGGACGTTAGCCCGCCGCCACATCCGGGGCGAACGGCCAGGACACACGCTTTCCGCGACCGCATTGGTCCACGAAGCTTACTTACGCCTGGCCGATGCGGATATTCCATGGAATCACCGCGCTCATTTTTTCGCGATCTCAGCGACGGTCATGAGGCGGATTCTGGTCGACCACGCTAAACGGCGGGGGCGCGGGAAGAGGGGCGCCGGGGCTCCAATGGTCTCGCTGGAGGATAATCTGGTTGTGTCTGCTGAGCCAGACCCGCGGATTGTGCTAGTCGATGAGGCGCTGCAGAGGCTTGCGGAGATCGATAAACGAAAGGCACAGATCTTCGAATTATCATTCTTCAGCGGTCTTACCCTGGAAGAGACCTCGCATGTTGTAGGAGGATCGCTTTCCGCAGTACACCGCGAGCTGACTTTCGCCAAAGCCTGGGTTTCGCGCGAGATTGCGCCGGGGTGACGAGAGCCCGGCTAAGCGGGGTTCACGAGGATGACGGAGGCGGCTCTCCTGGGTCTGCTTGAATTTAGAAAACGGCGCGCCGGATTCTCAATATAGCGGTAGACGAGAATCGAAAGACCTATTAAAGACAACCAAAAGACAATCAAGCCGAGTGGGTTTCCAAGCCGGTCGCCGACCCCGTTGTCGAAGAAAAGCTGAATAAGGAATGGGTGCAGGAGATAGAGGCTATAACTGGCTTCTCCCAATAACAGGAGCAACGGATTCGCCAAGAAAGCACTCCAGCGGGGCTGCAGGGCGAAGCCATAAACGATCGCCGCAAATGCCGGAGCGGGCAAGGTATTTTGCAGTAACGGATACGGAATGGCGTTTTGAAAAATCACAATGAGAACGATTCCGAAGTCCACCTGCCGCAATCCATGGGAATGCTGTCCGGCTCCGTCGCGGGACCTGAATGAACAGGAACCCGGAAGCCATGCCAATCAAGAATTCCGGTAGCCGCAGCAGGGGATTAAACTTTAGAACGTTTATCCAGATTGCAGAGCTATTTGTCGAGCCTGGAGCCATTCCATCGGGCATGGCCCAGAGATACCAAGAGCAAAGCGCGATGCCGAGAAGCCAACACAGCGGCAATGAACGGAAGCAGATGGCTGCGTTTCCGGCGCTCGAAATAGAACAGCGCAAAAGGGAAGACAAGGTAAAAAAAAGCTTCCGTTGAAAGGCTCCAGGCGACTTTGTTCCAGGCGAGCGCTGCTTGAGGAAACCAGGCTTGTAGCAGCGTGACGACCAGCGTGGATACGAGCGCGAGAGAAGCGGCTTTGATCTTGACGGCCTCAAAAAAGAACGGCGCGGTGACGATGAGGGAAAAAGCGTAGGCCGGATAAATGCGGGCGAAACGCGCGCGCAGAAATTTGGGCAAATTCAGAGGACGGCCGGCGTAGGTGTAAACAAGCACGAATCCGGACAGCACAAAGAAGAAGCTGACGCCCATGAATCCCATGCTGGAGAGATCCTGAAACCGGGTAACCCGGTTCAGAAGGGGAATCCAATGAAGGTGGAACACAACCACGCAAAGCGCGGCGAAAAAGCGCAAGGAGGTAAGCGCCGGTAAGCGGGGACGTCTTGGCTCTGGTTCCATGGGCTGGAGCGGCGAACTGCTCAATCGGAAAAGGGAGACACCAACAGCTCTATCGTCTGGCGCGACGGTCTTCTTCAATCAGCGGCTGGCGGCTACCATCAGAGATATGCCACCTGAGCAGCTCCAGAGGGGAGAGGACTGTCGTTGAAAAATCTTCTGGTGATGAAGTTCGGCGGAACCAGCATGGGAAGCGCCGAGCGGATGCGTGTTGCGGCAGAGATTGTCCGTGGACAGCAAGAGCAACGGCCTGTGGTTGTGGTTGTCTCGGCGATGTCGAAGGTTACGGACCTGCTGCTAGAGACATTGCGCCATGCAGAAGTGGGTGACCGTGCCGCCGTGGACCTGGGCCTCAGCACATTACGGGACCGACATGTGGAAGCGTGTGAAGATCTGTTCGGGCAATCCACGGACTCACTTCAATTCCGCCAAAGCGCCTACGATTGCGTGCAGTCGCTGGTGTCTGAATTTCAACGGATTGCGAACGGGGTTCTGATGCTGGGCGAACGGCCACCCCGTTCGGTCGATGAAGCCATTGCGATTGGAGAACGACTCTCCTCCGCGCTGCTGGCCCGGTATTTGCAAGCGAGCGGGGTGGAAGCGGAGGCAATCAACGCGAGCGAAATCATCGTTACGGACGCGCTGTTCGGCAACGCCTCGCCGCAGATGGAACCCACGCGAGCGAAATGCATCGAGCGGCTTGGGCCACGTTATCGAAAAAGGAACAATTCCGGTAGTGACAGGGTTCAACGGCGCGACCGCGGACGGGCGTCCCACGACCCTGGGCCGCGGCGGCTCCGATTTCTCGGCTTCCATTCTCGCGGCGGCCCTGGACGCGCAAGAGCTGTGGATCTGGACCGATGTCGACGGCATCATGACCGCGGATCCGCGCCTCGTTTCCGATGTTGCGGTGCTCGATCAGGTGACCTACGCGGAAGCCGCGGAACTGGCGTATAACGGGGCCAAGGTGCTGCACCCTCGCACTCTTGCGCCTTTGGCGGAGAAGCAGATTCCGGTCTGGAGCAAGAATAGTTTCGCGCCACACAAACCCGGCACTAAAATCGTGTCGCGCTTCGATGAGCCAAAGGGCCCACGAGCCGTTACGTCGATGTCGGACGTGGCGCTGGTCTCGATGGAGCCCGCCAGCGCCGTCTTAAGCGGCACTCGATTGATGGCGCGGTCGCTGGACGCGCTGGCTCTGGCGAACGTGGAGATCCTGGTGTTTAGCAGCTCGAGCTACCGCCAGAGCTTCTGTTTTTTAATTCGTAAACACGACATCGAGGCGGCCTTGGAAGCGCTCTCGGCCAATCTTTCGATCGAGTTGGCGCACGGCTACCTAAAACCGATAGAGGTGGATGAGAATGTCGGATTGCTGGCGGTGGTGGGCGAAGGCATGCGCGGGACACCTGGCCTGGCCGGCAGGGTGTTCACAGCTATCTCGCGCGAACGCATCAACATCATTGCTATTGCGCAAGGCTCGAGCGAGATCACCATCGGCATCATCGTGCGCCTGGATGGTTTAGAACGCGCAGTTCGCGCGGTTCACGAGGAGTGCCAACTCGGCAAGCCTCATTTGGCGGCGGCGCTCAGCTAAAGAAGTTTGGGCAGGCGAGCGAATGCACGCGCAACTTGCGAATCTGAAACGGCAATCCGGTGGATCTGCATGTTTCGGCGAGCAATTCTTCGATGGCCTCAAAATTCTTCTCCGCGAAGGCGACAATCGATGGGCCCGCTCCGCTGAGGCAGACGCCCAAGAGATCAGGATGCTCGAGCGCCAGAGCGCGGTCTAATCCGGGTACAAGTTTCTGCCGGAAGGGCTGATGAAGCCGGTCGTGCAGCGCTTCCCGCAAGAGCGAGAAATCGCTACTCTGAAGCGCTTGCAGGAGCAGCGCGACACGTTGCAGGTTGAAGACGGCATCTTCACGGGAAACGCGTTTGGGCAATGCTTTGCGTGATTCGGTGGTAGAGAGCGCCAGCTCCGGCGTAAGCACTACAAAGGCCAGGGAGGCAGGCCATTCCAACCGTACCGCCACGACTGACCGGTCGGGCAATTGGCAACTGACGGTGAGGCCGCCGAGCAAAGCGGCGGCGACATTGTCCGGATGGTGCTCGAGCGCGCAGGCAGCATTCAGCAGACCTTGCGGAGGGAGCGGGCCGGCAATCGCCTCATACAGCCGCAAGCCCGCCACGGTTGCCGCAGCGCTGCTGCCGAGGCCCGATTTCGTCGGGATCTCGCTACGCACTTCGACATGCAGGGAAGGAAATGAGCCGCCACGCTGCCCCGCTACGAAACGAAACGCACGCTCGATATAGTTCTCGCCATTCGGCTGGCAATCGACAAAGTGAAAGCGCAGTTCATTTGCGCCGGCCGCGACTCTCACCGAGAGCCGCAGGTATAGTTGCACGGCGACAGCGAGCGTATCGAAACCCGGACCCAGGTTGGCAATGGAGGCTGGGACTTTGATTTCGAATTCGGAAGGCGCGGTGCGATTCATCGTCGAGTGGGCGCAGTAAGCTATCTAAGGCCTTCAGTACGCGTGAACGGCAGAAGCTTCTCGAGTTTCGTGCTGTTGCCGGGATTTGATGATGTAATCGGTATCTTTGAGCGCATGACCGGTCAGAACGGCCACGACTGTCGCGTCACGCTCCATGTCGCCGGCGCTTATTAGGTTACGGATTCCCGCCAGGGTTGTCGCGGAAGCCGGCTCGCAGCCGATACCGTCGCGCCCAATCATCGCTTTTGCAGCGCCGATTTCCTCATCCGTCACATCCATCACCAGACCGCCCGTGAACTCGACGGCTTTCAGGGCTTTCTTCCAGGAACGCGGATTGCCGATGCGAATGGCCGTCGCCACGGTCTCGGGATATTCCACGGCTTCCAGTTCCGGCGCTCCAGAACGCCACAAGCGCGCCAATGGGTTCGCTCCTTGCGCCTGCACGATCACCATACGAGGCACCTTGTCGATGAATCCAAATTTTTTCAATTCCATGAAAGCTTTGCCAAATGCTGACGAGTTGCCCAGGTTGCCTCCCGGAACCACGAGATAGTCCGGAACGTCCCAGGAAAGCTGTTCCAACAACTCGAACATGGCCGTCTTCTGCCCTTCAATGCGGAACGGATTAATGGAGTTCAAGAAATAGAGGCCGCGATCGGAACTTTGCAGGAGAGTATTCAGCGCGTCGTCGAAACTGCCTTCAATTTGCACCACCTCAGCCCCAAAATCGAGCGCTTGGGCCAGCTTGTTCGCGGATGCCTGTCCGGCAGGAAGATACACACGCGCGGTCATCCCGCCTCGGGCTGCATAGGCGGCGAGCGAAGCAGCGGTGTTGCCGGTGGAAGCGCAGGCGACGGTCTGGATTCCCAAGAATTTCGCTTCCGTCATTCCGGCGGTCATTCCCAGGTCTTTGAAGGAGCCCGTGGGGTTCCAACCCAAATGCTTGAAGCGAAGATTCCGAACGCCCGCCCATGCCGCTGAACGGTGGCCGGTCACCAGCGGTACGTTGCCTTCACCCATGGTGACGATGGCTTCGCCAGGATAATCGGGCAGAAACTCACGAAAGCGCCAGACACCGCTGGCATATCTTGAATCGTTCGACAATCTGCGCTCGAGCCAAAGGGCCTTCAATTCTCCCGGATCCAGCGAAGGCGGCTCGAGCGCGACTTCGAGCAAATCTCCGCAAGTGGGGCAAGCCAAGGCACGGTCGTGCAGATCGAGCGTCGTCCCACAGTCAGGGATGCTACAGCGAAGATGCGTCATAGGCGGCTTGAAGTATCAACGTAGCATCTGCTTTTTTCGAGCAGTGTTTCTAAGTGTCGCTTAGCTCAGCGGTCGCTAGAAAAGTGCTTGCGAAGGCCCGATCCAGTAACTCTTCGGTCAGCTCGAACGGGAGGCGCTTGAAGGTGATGTAGTCGGTTGCCTGGGAGATCACGTCGCGTGGATGGCAGCGGCGAAATTGTTTGCCTGAAGCAACGTAGTGCTTTGAAATAAAGCCATCTAACAGGCTAGCCGGAACTTCCAGCCCCTGCGATTGAGCAAAGTTGCAGAAGATGGTACGAAACTCGTCTTCCTCAGGACTCCTAAGGAGCATTTTGTACTGAATGCGCCGGAGGAAGGCTTCATCGCCCAGCTTATTCGGCGTGAGGTTAGTGGAGAAGATAAGGAAGGCCTCGAACGGGATGGTCATCTTCCCGCCATTTATAAAGGAGAGATAGTCGATCCGGCGTTCCATGGGAACGATCCAGCGGTTGAGGATCTCCGAGGAGGTAGCTTTTTGGCGGCCAAAATCGTCGATCAGATATATCCCGTTGTTCGCCTTCAGCTGAAAGGGAGCATCGTAGACTTTTGAGACTGGGTTGTAGCTGAGATCGAGCATGGAGAGCGACAACTCACCCCCCGATGCAATGAAAGGCCGCCGGCATTGAGCCCAGCGGCGGTCAGCTTCAAAATCAACAGCGGACTCTTCGTCCTTCGGCTCCGCGAGTTTGTGGTAAATGGCGTCAAAAAGCTGGATGATATTGCCCTGAAATTCAAGAGCGTAAGGGATGAAAATATCGGAGGTTTGAATGTTGGACAGAGCTTCGGCAAGCTGGGTCTTGCCATTTCCAGGCTGTCCGTATATAAGAAAGGACTTGCCGGCACTGATGGCTGGTCCAATCTGATCCAGTATCGTGCTGGTTATCACCATGTGGGAATAGGCTTTTTCCAGCCGTTCGATGCTGAGCCAATTCGGAGGCATTTGTTGCGCCTCTACGGCAAGGCGGTATTGAGAGATGGGGACCGGGCGCGGGGCCGACATATTGATTGTTATCGATGTAATCTCGCGTGACGCGGCGACCCAACTCAGTGAGTGAAAGCATGGCCGAGATGGGGCCGTAGCCGAGCGAGCTCTTCACCTGAAGCAGGAGCTGAAGCTTGAGGCCTTCAATCATAGTCTCGAGAACGCTGAAATTTAGTCCCACGGCGCGGCAGAGATCACCGCCCAGCAGATCACCCTGGAAGTAAAGGAACTTTAGGATCAGCTGCTCAAGAACAGAGTTAGGCAAGCCAGTGTCCGCCAAACTCTGCGGAGCGGCGGGTATAAACCTCTTCTCGTGCCTGGTTCGCGCGGGGTTCGAAGACGATTCCGGTTTATTCCCGTCCGGCGGGTAGGTGGGCGTATCCGGTTCAGTCAAAAGCAATGAATCACCTTGAGATCGCATGGCGCTATAAGCTCTATCGACCGTAATTCGGGAACCGATTGTCGACCTGGCAATGGCGTGAAACCGAGTATCGAGTGATATATTTCGAGCGGGAAAGCTTATGCGAATTCTAAAGCACCTCGTTTTGCCCATCCTGGCGGGATCGATACTACTCACGGCAGTTAGGGCGCAAACGATGAAGGCGCCGGATATCACGAAGGAGCCCACTCTTTACGTGGTGCCTTACGCCCACCTGGACACGCAGTGGCGCTGGGAATTCCCACAAAGCATAAACGAATACCTGCTGAAAACGATGCGCGTGAATTTCGACTACATCGAAAAATACCCGCACTATGTTTTCAACTGGACGGGCGCTAACCGTTATCGCCTGATGAAAGAGTACTTTCCCGCCGATTACGCGAAAGTAAAACAGTACGTCGCGGCAGGGCGTTGGTTTCCCGCAGGCTCCTCGATGGAAGAAGGTGATGTTAACCTGCCGAGCGCGGAGGGAATCATACGGCAGGTACTATACGGCAACGACTATTTCCGGAAAGAATTTGGAAAGGCGAGCGCGGAATACATGCTGCCAGATTGCTTCGGCTTTCCCGCATCGCTTCCCAGTATTTTGGCCCACGCGGGCGTGAAGGGATTTTCTACCCAGAAGCTAAGCGCGGCGTGGCAACCAGCTCCCAAAGTAGGCGGTCCGGACTCTCCCGAGCAGACTCCCGAGGGAATCCCTTTCAATGTCGGAATATGGGCGGGGCCGGACGGCAGAACGATTATCGCCGCTTTAAATCCCGGTGGTTATGGCAGCAATGTCTACAACGATCTGAGCAAGGAGCCTCCGCCGCCGACTCCTCCTCCAACGCTGACCGCTGAAGAGAGGGCGCGCCTGACGCCGCAGCAATTGCGGTTCTCGGAACGGCCACGGCAACTCGAGCAGGATTGGGTGAAGCGCATTGAAGTGGATGGTAAGGCGACCGGCGTTTACGCCGATTATCATTACGTGGGTACGGGCGATATCGGAGGCGCGACTCAGGAATCGACGGTGAAGCTGCTGGAAGCAATCGTGACGAAGAGCGAGACGGTTCTGCCACAACCTCCAAGGTTCGGTTTCGGCCGGAGTAGCGTTCAGCCGCCGCCCGAACCCGCTGGTCCGAAGGTCAAGGTGGGCGACGGTCCGGTACACGTCATCGAAGCCGCGGCGGATCAGATGTTCAACGATATAAAGCCTGAGATGACCTCTCGCATGCCGCAGTATAAAGGCGACCTGGAGCTGATCAATCACTCTGCTGGTTCGCTTACGTCAGAGGCGTATCACAAGCGCTGGATTCGCAAGAACGAAGTTTTGGCGGACGCCGCTGAAAAGGCTTCGGTGGCCGCCGATTGGATGGGTGGGCGACCGTATCCGCTGGACCGGCTGAATCAAGCCTGGACGCTGGTCATGGGCGGGCACTTCCACGACACCGCGGCTGGAACCGCTACGCCGTTGGCTTATCAGTTCGCATGGAACGACGACATTATTGCGCTGAACCAGTTCGCGGGCGTGTTGACGAGCGCCACCGAGGCGGTCGCCTCTGGGATGAATACGGAGACGAAGGGCACGCCCATTATCGTGTATAACTCGCTCAATATCCCGCGTGAGGACATTGTCGAGGCTACGGTTGGATTTCCCAACGGCACACCGGCAAGCGTACGCGTGTATGGGCCGGACGGGAAGGAAGCGCCGGCTCAATTAGAAGACGGCAAAGTGGTGTTTCTCGCCAAGACGCCATCGGTGGGATACGCCGTTTATGACGTGCAGCCTTCGAGCAATCCGGCCACATCGTCCTTGCTAAAGGTCAGCGATTCATCGCTCGAGAACGGGCGTTACCGCGTAAAGGTCGATCGGAATGGCGACGTTTCGAGCGTCTACGACAAGGCTCTCAACAAGGAACTGCTCTCTGCTCCTATTCAGCTCGCTATTTCTAACGATGCCCCGAAGCAGTGGCCGGCATGGAACATGGATTTCGATCAGGAACAGGCCGCTCCACGCAGCTATGTTGGCGGTCAAGCTCAGATCCGCGTGAAGGAGAATGGCCCGGCTCGGGTCTCGATCGAAGTGACACGGGAAGCGGAAAATTCAAAATTCGCGCAGACCATCAGCCTGGCGGCAGGCGACGCGGGTAATCGCGTCGAATTTGGTAATTCCATTGACTGGCATGCTCTCTCGTCCAACCTGAAGGCGACGTTCCCGCTCGCCGCATCGAATGAAAACGCGACCTACAATTGGGATATCGGCACCATTCAGCGACCAAATGCACAGGAGCGGCAGTTCGAAGTTGCTTCGCATCGATGGATCGATCTCACGGATAAGAGTGGCTCCTTCGGCGCCACCATCCTGACGGATTGTAAGAATGGTTCCGACAAACGTGACGACCACACCATTCGTTTGACGCTGCTTCGCACGCCCGGACTGCAGCCTTCTACGAACGGCCGCCCGCCTGCATACAGCGATCAAGCCAATCAGGATTGGGGCCATCATGAATTCGTTTTCGGGTTGGCCGGACATGCGGGCGATTGGCGCCAGGCGCAGACGGATTGGGAAGGCTATCGACTCAATGAGCCGCTGATCGCTTTTGGCAGTCCGAAGCACACGGGGAGCCTGGGCAAGAGCTTCTCCTTGGTTCACCTTAATAATCCGCGTATTCGTGTCATGGCTCTTAAGAAGGCTGAAATGAGCGATGAAGTAATCCTACGTATGGTGGAACTCGACGGGAGTCCCGCGCAAAATGTACAGGTCAATTTCGCCGGAGCGGTGCGGGCAGCGCGCGAGGTCAATGGCCAGGAACAGCCGATTGGACCGGCTACGCTGAGGGGCGGCGCGCTGGTGACGTCCTTTACCGCTTATCAACCGCGCACCTTCGCTCTGCGCCTTGGAACGCCGCCGGCGCATGTCGCGGCTACGCATTCGCAACCCGTCACGCTCAATTATGATTTGGCTGCGGCCAGCAACGATGACACCAAGACGGAAGGCGGTGGATTCGACGGAAAAGGAAACGCTATGCCGGCCGAGATGCTACCTGAACAGATCGAGTACAACGACGTGCAGTTCAAATTGCCGGCCGCGAAAACGGGCGCGCCGGATGCGGTAGTTGCGAAAGGCCAGACCATCGCTCTTCCTTCCGGCCGCTATAACCGGGTTTATATTCTCGCCGCTTCCGCCGATGGAGATCAAGAGGTCAGCTTCAAGGTTGGGGAACGATCAGTGGACCTGACGGTCGAAGAATTGGAGTGGTTTCGTTGGCCAATGGGATACTCGCGTTTGGAAGAATGCGCCTGAGCGGGACTGGGCCGCATCCGCGAATCACGCTCCATGGCCTCCTCCGGCAAATTGGCCGAAGCAGTGGTCGCCACGATATCCCGAAGATTACGCCGGCCTGAGACCGGGCTTCGTCAAAACCGCCGATCTGGGGTGGTACGCCTCGCACCATCACACGGCCGACGGGTTGAATGAGCCGTATCAATATTCTTATCTGTTCGCCTACGCGATCGATCTTCCGGCGAACGCGAAAACTCTGACTTTACCGAATAACGAGAAAGTTCGCGTTCTGGCGGTGTCAGTGGCCCAAGAGAATCCGTGGGTCAAGCCTGCTCAAGCTCTCTACGACACGCTTGGTCACACGGAGCCCTCGCAAATCGCACGGTCTCGGTGACACGTGGCGGCCCTGAAACTTGTATTGAGGTGGCCGATGGGAACAGCGTGAGAATCTAGATATCAAAACCGAGTACTACTTATCAGTCCAATCCTCTAGCTTCTTTAACACATAACCCTGGTCGTTATTGTAAATGTAAACAAACTTCTGCTCGGCACGCTTTTCTGCAGGTCTTCCGCTGAAGAGTACATAATTGCCGTTAACGCGCGCAACCTTCTTGCCAACGTTAGCGCCCTGATCAAACTTACCTGTGTACATCCCTCCGACGTAATTAACCGTAATCAGGTCATGATAACCAGCTATTTTCGGATGAAGCCCGAGGGACATCATGCTTTGCGCGAAGGAGTGAAGTAGAAAAGGATAGCTGTCTTGGCTAGGTTCAGCGGTTTCCCACTCGCCGTTGAAAAAACCGTCTGGACTATTTTGTCACCAAAGCAAGGCGATTGGAACTGGCTGGCCTACGGGCGCGGGTGCATCGGAAGACGGCGCCGGCCTTCCATCAATCGTGTTGAGCTCCATCAGCTCGATCCGGGTACCATCGGGATCATAGAGATTGACTTGCCGCTTGCGGTTCACGCCAGTCTGGATCTTCAGCTCTTTGCCGTAATTCTGGAAAGCAGGGCGCGCCTTAAGCGTCGCTACGGCCTTTTCCATATCCGGCACAACCAGGCACAAGTGATTCTTTGTGCCGATCTGTTCAGGGCTGGGGTAATCGCGATATAGCATCATTTCCAGATAGTCGGCGCCATCCGGAACGCGCATGTTTACCCAGCTCAATGATTTGCCGGATCGGGCGGCGCCTCGCCAGAACTCCTCGAAACCTAGAATACCGTGATAGAACTTCATCGAGGCATCCAGGCCGCCCACCACGACGCCGACATGCGTCATGTGATCTGAGATGCGGGTGCCGGGCATGAACTTGCCTTTGTTCTGCATGCTCCAACCATCCGGCTGGTACTGGACGATCTCGACAGTGTGATGGTCCGGGTCAATGATATTGAAATTAGAGTTCTTGATTTGGCCTTTGCCAACTTTGTCGGGGACCTTGACGCCTTGCGAGGCAAGATATTCACGCATAGCATTGGCGTCGTCGGTGTAGAACGAAATGTGGTTCAGGTGTCCGTCCTGCTTCGGAGGTTCAGCAAAGAGCTCCAGGTACTGGTAATCGTTGATTTTGATAAATACGATGCGGTCCTCAGTGCTGTTCTTGCGTTTGAGATCGTAAGGTTCGGCGAAACCAAGCAGGTCTTCGTAGAACGCGCGCGCCTTATTGAGATCGCTCTCGTATAGCGCGATGTGCGCAACGCCTAAGATTTTCGGGCGCTTTACGTTCTGATGCGCGGTGAGCGCAAGGCATGCGACCAGCGAGGCCGCGGCGATGGAGAACAATGCAAATTTCAATTGTTATTAGTCTACTCGTGGCGCAGTGAGACCAGCGGGTCTACTCGCGTGGCCCGAAGCGATGGGATGTAGCACGCTCCTATGCCGACAATTGCCAGCAGAGCTACAACTCCGGTGAGAGTCAATGGGTCGTAAGTCGACACGCCAGAGATCTGGCTCCGCATTAAGCGCAGGATAAGAAATGCCGCCCCAAGACCAACCGCGACGCCGACGATGATAAAGCGCATCCCTCCGACCATCACAAGCCTAACTACACTCCCGGCGCTCGCTCCCAACGCCATACGGATGCCGATCTCTTTGTTCTGCTGCGAAACCGTGTAGGAAACCACGCTGTAAACGCCGACTGCCACCAGGATCAATCCAATCCCGGCGAACACCGAAAAGATCTGCAACCCGAAACGCGGCTTCGCGTACTCGAATTGGTCGAGATCGGCCTCCATGGTGGCCGTCTGTTGGGGATGCACACTCTTGTCCATGCTCAACACTTCACCGTCGAGTTCCTTCGCCAGGGGCGCCGGGTTACCTATCGCGCGGACATAGACCATGTACTCGCCAAATCCTGTGACCGTTACCGGTCCGTAGGCTTCCGGCTCGACCGGATCCCGCACGCCATGATTTTTCAAATCCGAGGTAATTCCGACGATTTCAAACCAAGGGTTCGCAATTGGCTCAGGCGCCTGCTGCAGACGAATAAGCTCGATTTGCTTGCCGATGGGGTCCTCGCCGGGGAAGTATTTCTTGGCCAGAGCTTGATTCACGACGACTACCTTGCGCTTCCCAACCATGTCGTCTTCGGTTAAGAAGCGGCCCCGCAGCAGGCGCGTGCCTACCGTGCGGAAGAACGCGGCATCGACAAAACCCATCTGCCCTTTCCACTTCTCTGAATGGGTCTTGCCAGCAACATCGAAATCGGTGTTAATGCCGCCAAAGGGGGGAAAATCGAGCGCGCCCGAGGCGCTGACAACACCTGGAAGATTCTGCAATCTGGTAGTCAGCTCGCGCAAGAAGCGTGATTGCTGATCCGCAGTCTTATATTTTTTTCCCAGCGCGACATCGCTGATAACAAGTTTCTGGGGCTGGAGGCCGAGATCGGTTGCCCGCTCGATAAAAAAACTCCGCATCATGAGTCCCGCGCCTGAGAGGAGAATCAGTGAAAGCGCGACTTCACACACGATCAGGATGTTACGCATGCGCCCGCGCCGGAATCCGCTGTTGCCACGGCCGCCTGCCTTCAGCGGTTCGGTCAAGTTTCGGGAGAATGAGCCGAGTGCAGGCGCCAGTCCGAACAGTAAAGCAGTCAGAAGAGCAATAAGTATGGTTGCCGCCAGCACGCGACCGTTTAAGGCGATGAGCGCTTCGTCGGGAAAGGTGAATCCCGGCAGCGCAGCGACTAATGCCTTTAAGCCGCCCCAGGCGAAGAGGCAGCCTACGGCCGCACCCGCCAGCCCGAGCAGCGCGCTTTCAATGAGCAATTGCCTGACTACCTTCCAGCGTCCGGCGCCAAGACTGCTGCGTATGGCAAATTCCTTCTCTCTCGCGGTGGCTTTCGCGAGCAGCAGATTCGCGACGTTCGCGCAGGCGATTAGCAGCAATAAACCGACCGCCGCAAGCAGCGTGTACAGTGTTTCTTTAAATTTCCCGACAACATTGTCTGTCAATGTCTGCAGCCGAACATCGAACTTCTTGGGGTAGAACTTTGGGTAAACTTTCGAAAGGCGTTGGGCCAGAATGGCGAGATCCGGTTGCGCGCTCTTCAGCGTCAGTCCCGGCTTGAGGTGCCCCAGCAGGAAGAAAAAAGGCGCATTCGGGTCCGTTTCACCGTGATCTGCTGAAGTTGGAATCCAAAGGTCGGCGCCCCACCACGCGAAGCGCTTGGGCATGATACCGATTAGTGTTCTAGAAGTACCGTCCAACGTGAACGCCTTCCCGACGATACCGAGATCGCCGGAAAATCGCTTTTGCCAGAGCTTATAGCTCATCACAAAGACCGGAGGCGCGCTGGGTTTGGCATCACTCGGGGTGGCATAGCGTCCGGCTAACGGTCCAACGCCTAGGAATTCGAAGGTATTTCCGGTCACGTTTGCGCCAGTCCAGGATTCGGGCGCTCCCGGCCCGGTCCATAAGACACGCTCTTGCGAGACGCCGATCGAGCGGTCGAAGACGTGATTTTGCTGCTGATAATCCAGGAACTCGGGCTGCGAAAACGCTTCCCGGCCGAACGGTTCGCTAGTGGTGGAATCGTGTATCTCGATCGCCACCAGCCGTTGGCCATCGGTATAGGGAAATGGTTCCAGAAGGACATTGTCGATGACGCTGAAGATAACGGTAGTGGATCCGATGCCGAGAGCGAGCGCCAGGACCGCCGTGATGAGGAATCCGCGATCCTTGAGAAGAGTCCGGACTCCGAATTTTGTGTCTTGCCAAACCCAGCCCATACAGCTAAGTACGTATGCGGTATGGAAAAAGTGCCGGAATTGTTTCAGGCGCCATAGGGTTGGGGATTATCAGCAGGGATAGAATCCGAATACATGGACCTATCCGGGCTACCCCATCAGTTTGATAAGAAGAAGTGCCAATGTCGCGCGATTGTCGAGACGCCGAAAGGCAGACGCAATAAGTTCGACTATGATTCGAAACTTCAAGCGTTCACTCTGGGCGGGTTATTACCTGAGGGGCTTAGTTTCCCGTTCGACTTTGGCTTTGTGCCATCTACGTTAGGTGAGGACGGCGACCCGTTAGATCTGATGATCATCATGGACGAACCGGCTCACGTCGGCTGCGTGCTGGACGTTCGTATAGTTGGAGTGATCGAAGCCGAGCAGAGCGATGGCGGCAAGAAGATGCGGAACGATCGTCTGATCGGCGTCGCGGTTCATTCCTATAGCCACGAGCACATTACTTCCATTTCAGAAATCAACAAATCTCTGCTGGACCAAGTGCAGGAGTTCTTCATTTCCTATAACAAAAGCCGAGGTAAGAAGTTTGAAGTGACCGGAATCCACGGACCGGCAAAGGCGGTCAAATGCCTTCAAGGCGGAATCAAAGCCTATAAGAAGGCAAGCTAGAATAGTTCCTTCCCATGAAATCCGTACTGTCGTTGTTCGTGTGCGCCCTGCTACCCGCATCCAGTTATGCCCAAAGCGCGGGTATGCGCGGATTCCTGACCAAAGATGTGTCCGACGAACAGAAACTGGAGCAACAGGCGCAGGCAGTTCCGGACTCGACGCGTTTGCGGCAGTATCTCGAGTTCATCGCGTCGCAGCCACATCAGGCGGGGTCGCCTAGATCCAAGGCGATTGCGGAACACATCCTCGGAATGATGAAGGAATGGGGTCTCGATGCGCATATCGAGGAATTCGAAGCGTTGATGCCCTATCCCACAGTGCGGCAAGTTGAGGTGGTTGGGCCCAAGCGATACGCCGCAAAGTTGAAAGAGCCGGTGGTTCCGCAGGATCCAAATAGCGGCGATGCGAACCAATTGCCAACTTACAACGCCTACGGCGCTAGCGGAGATGTGACGGGCGAGGTAGTGTACGCGAATTTCGGCGTGCCTGAAGATTACGACTGGCTGACAAAACAGGGAATCAGCGTAAAGGGCAAGATCGTGATAACGCGTTATGGGAAGAGCTGGCGCGGTATCAAGCCCAAGGTCGCGGCCGAGCACGGGGCGATCGCTTGCCTGATCTACTCGGATCCGCACGAAGACGGGTATTTCAACGGCGACGTTTATCCTAATGGGCCGATGCGTCCCTCGGAGGGAGTGCAGCGCGGAAGCGTGATGGACATGCCGCTGTATCCGGGCGACCCGCTGTCGCCGGGCTGGGCCTCGGAGAAAGGATCGAAGCGTCTTTCGATTGCGGAGGCGAAGTCACTGGTGAAAATCCCGGTTCTGCCGCTTTCCTATAGTGATGCTCAACCAATTCTCGACCAACTCACTGGGCCATTAGTGCCTCGCGAGTGGCGCGGTTCGCTGCCGATCACGTACCATGCCGGTCCGGGCGCGGTTCGCGTTCACATGAAGACGGATTACGATTGGACCACCAAGCCGCTGTACGACGTGATCGCGACGATACCCGGTTCGGAGACGCCGGATCAGTGGGTGATCGCGGGCAATCATCACGATGCGTGGGTAAACGGCGCGGACGATCCGGTCTCCGGTGCTGTCGCGCTCTTGGAGACAGCACGCTCACTGGCAACGTTGCAGAAGCAAGGATGGAAGCCGAAGCGGACTATCAAGATCGCGCTCTGGGACGGCGAAGAGTTCGGATTGCTCGGCTCAACCGAATGGGCAGAGAAGCACCAGGATGAGCTGAAGCAGAAAGCGGTTGCCTATTTGAATTCAGATAGCACTGCGCGGGGCTGGATTCACGTGAGCGGCTCCCACACCTTAGAGCAGTTCGTTACCGAAGTTGCCGGCGCCGTTCAGCAGCCCGGGACGAGCTCAAATTTGGTAGATGCTTCGCTGCACCACCCGCCCAGCGAAGATCTGGAAGAACCTGCTCCAGCACGAAGAGATAAGGGGTTTAGCATCGGCGCCCTGGGCGCTGGTTCCGATTACGTCGCATTTCTCGACTACCTGGGAGTAGCGAGTATGAATGAGGGTTTCGGCGGACAAACCAAGAGTGGCATTTACCATTCTGTTTACGATTCCATTTATTGGTACGAACACTTCTCCGACGGCGATTTTGTGGATGGCAAGGCGCTCTCTCAGTACACGGCGACCGCGCTGCTGCGGCTGGCCGATTCCTCCGTCCTGCCGTTCGAGTTCGGGCATTTTGCGAAAACGGTGAACGGATATCTGGATGAGATCGAAAAAGAGGCGCAGAAGAGCGGGCAGAAGCTGGATTTTTCCGCTTTGCGTTTGCAGTTGAGCACGCTCCAACAGAGCGCCGATAAGTACGATTCGCTTTTGCAAGCAACGATCGGCAAGAGTTCACTGGACGCAAATCGCGTAAACGCTCTGAATGAAGCTTTGATCCGGACGGAGCGCGTGTTAACGCGTCCGGAGGGCCTGCCGAATCGCGAATGGTACAAGCACCAAATCTACGCTCCCGGCTTTTATACAGGCTATGGAGTGAAAACGCTTCCCGGCATCCGTGAAGCCGTGGACAGCAAAAATTGGGCACTCGCTCAGAAGGAAGCCCAAGTGGTTGAGGAGTGCCTGAGTCAAATGAATCAGGTTGTAAGCTTAGCGGTTTCCGATCTATCGGCGATGTAAAGTCAGCGCACTGCGAAGCCGGAAATCTTCTCCACAGATTCTTCACGTTCTTCTACGCTTCTGACTTCTGCCATGCGCGGACCGATGTGGAGGGTACCCGCGAGATCACTTAGCCGGTCGGGGGTTCCCACCGCATAAACTTCCACGCGCCCGTCGTCGCGGTTGCGGACCCAACCGGCGAGGCCCAGAGCGGTTGCTTTATGCTGCACGAACATGCGGAATCCGACACCCTGAACATTGCCTCTGACAAACCACCGTTTCGCGGTTTTGGGATCCATAACGTCATTGTCAGGTATTGGCTTTTGCCAAACTAAAGTGAGAATCCATGGCATTTCCCGTGCAGCGCCCGCGGCGTTTGCGTTCCTCTGAAGCGATACGCCGGTTGGTGAGAGAAACCCATCTAAGGCCGTCGCAGCTGATTCTTCCACTTTTTGTCTGCCCGGGAGAAGGCGTGCGGAAAGAGATCGGCTCCATGCCGGGTCACGCGCAGCTCTCGATTGACCGCCTGGTTCGTGAAGGCGAAGAGTGCAAAGCGCTCGGCATCGGCGGAGTGATTCTCTTCGGAATTCCGGAGGAGA
Source organism: uncultured Acidobacteriaceae bacterium (assembly GCA_963795445.1). Classification (GTDB taxonomy): domain Bacteria; phylum Acidobacteriota; class Terriglobia; order Bryobacterales; family Bryobacteraceae; genus Bog-105. The sequence continues at coordinate 23,230 of CAWCHX010000024.1, forward strand.
AGGATGAGATCGCTTCAGGAGCATATTCGGCTGAAGGAATTACGCAACACGCGATTCGGGCACTGAAGGAGAATGTTCCCGGATTGCTGGTGATCACGGACGTGTGCAACTGCGAGTACACGAGCCACGGCCACTGCGGCCTGGTGAAGGACGGCGATGTCGATAACGATGCCACGCTCGAGTGGCTGGGGAAAACGGCGGTCTCGCACGCCCAGGCCGGTTCGGATATCATCGCGCCGAGCGACATGATGGATGGCCGTGTCGCCGCTATTCGCCGCGCCCTCGATGCCGCCGGGTACATGAACACGCCGATTCTTTCTTACGCGGCAAAGTATGCGTCGGTTTTCTATGGTCCATTTCGCGAAGCTGCCGAATCCGCGCCCCAGTTCGGCGACCGGCGCACTTACCAGATGGATCCCGCGAACGGCCGCGAAGCGATGCGTGAGATCACGCTTGATCTGGAGGAAGGCGCGGACATGATCATGGTGAAACCCGCCATGCCTTACCTCGATATTATTCGGGAGGCGCGCCAGCGATTCGATGTCCCGCTCGGGGCATATCAAGTGAGCGGAGAGTTCAGCATGATCATGGCTGCAGCCAATAATGGATGGCTCGATCTGGATAGAACCATCCTCGAATCACTGACGAGTATCCGGCGGGCCGGCGCGGACTTTATCCTGACGTACTTCGCGAAACAAGCAACGAAGCTGATGGGCTGAGCGCGAAGGTTAATCCTCGGGCAGTTTCCCCGACAAGTAATAACGCTCCGGTGGGTTGGTATGACGACCGGTTACGCTGGGACCGCGAACGATGTGGACGGCCACAGGCTGACCTGGCTTCAGAGAAGATTGGACTTTCATTACGTCATCGGGCGAGGTCACAGGCAGACGGTTGATTGAAAGAATGGCATCACCTTGCTGCATGCCGATGTCGTCCGCGAAAGAGCCAGGATCGACAGACACGACTTTAACGCCGTCTTTACTGTCGATCGATAAATCTTGGCGTTCCTTTTGCGTCAGGCGCATGATCGTAATGCCGAACTTTGCCGGAGCCAACGATTGCCTGGTAAGAGGCATAGGGGTCTCAGAACGGTTCTCCGCGATTTGCGGTTCATCTTTCCAGATCACCGACCGTTCTCCCACCGCCACCTTGAAATCCATGCGCTTTCCGCTGCGATCGACAGTAAACATAGCTATCGATCCGATCGGCAGGTCAGCCACTTTGTTGACCAGTTCTTCACCATCCTTCACAGGCTTGTCGTTCATCGCGACTATCACGTCATCGTCCTTCACGCCGGCTTTGTCGGCAGGACCACCGGGCGAGACGTGTTCTACAAGCACGCCATGATCCAATCCGAATGCCTGCAGCGTGTCTGCCTGGCTGCCGATGCGCGTCCATTTGATGCCGATGGAGCCGCGAACCACTCGTCCTTCGCGGATGATGTCGTTGTAAACCTTCACCGCCATATTGGACGGGAGCGCAAAGCCGATACCTTCATAGGACCCGCTGCGAGTCGCAATCATCGTGTTCACGCCAATCACTTCGCCGCGAATATTGAGCAGTGGGCCGCCGCTATTTCCCGGGTTGATGGCTGCATCGGTTTGCAAGAAATTTTGAAATGAATTGGCGCTCGGCAAATCGCGGCTGCTTCGCTCCGCACTGACAATGCCCGCAGTTACAGTCGCCTGAAGCCCGAAGGGCGATCCAATGGCGATTACCCAATCGCCCACTTGGACACTATCCGAGTTGCCAATTTGGACGGGAATAAGCGGCTGCTTGGCGTCGATTTTGAGCACCGCGAGATCTGTTTCGCTGTCATAACCGACCACTCGCGCCCGGTATTCGGTATCCTCGCCAGCAATCTTTACCTTTATACGATCGGCTTTCTCGACCACGTGATGATTGGTGATGATATAGCCGTGTTGATCAACAACGAAGCCGGTGCCAGAACCTTCCGTGCGGAAAGAGCGAGGCTCCGCGCCGCCACCAAAAAAGCGCCGGAACATGTCGGATGGATCTTGATTATTTGCTGTCCCACCATCGCCGTTGTCCTCGTCGTCCGGATCGCCGTTATGGCGCGCGCGCTTACCCGGCTTGGGCAGGTAATCCGACTCGATATACACAACCGACGGTTCCACGCGCTTGGTCAGCTTGGTGAATTCATTGGAGATCGGAACTGACTGTGGAATGCTCAACGGCGTGGCGTCTGGCGCGGCCGTAGGGCTCTGCCGATCTGCTTTGACCCCGGTATTAATAACGGTTCCAATTACTATACCCAGAATGAGGGTGAACAGCAGCAGCGTAAAGCTAAGCAACTTCTGCTGCTTCATTTTTTGGAAGAACGGCATGGGAAAGACTCTTTCGCGAGCGGTACCTACAGTATAAAGAAACTACGTTGCCTTAGAAGGAAAGGTTCTGGCCCGCTCTTTCTTTCTCATCGGATGTCACCTACCGCGCGCGGGTTTCAGTTCTACGGCTAAAATCCCCGCCAGGATCAAGGCTCCGCCCAAAAATCCCAAAGCTGTGAGCCTTTCACCTCCCGCGATGACGGCGGTTGCGAGAGCGAAGACGGGTTCCAGCGCAAAAATGAGCGCAGTGCGCGTTGGCGTTGTGTACTGTTGTCCCCAGGTTTGCAAGGCGAAGGCCATGGCCGTGGCGAAGACCGCAGTCAAGACAATCGCAAAAATGACGTATCGGCTCCAGACAACCTTGCGGGATTCGAAGGTAAGGGAGCCTGCCGACAGAGCTGCCGCACAGAGGATCTGCCCAAACGCGACAGCCTGGAAGCGTTCGCGTTGAGAGAAGTAGCCGAGAACCAGCAAATGCAGGGCAAAAGCCACTGCACACCCGATGGTTAATACATCACCTAAATTGACGTGGGACTCCCGGCCGCGCAAGGGAATCGTGAGCAGCACCATGCCCACAGCCGCCACAGAAATGCCGGCCAGCTCAGAAGTTTGGGGCCAGCGGCGGTACACGCCAGCGCTGATCAAAGGAACAAGGACGATATATAGACCCGTGAGAAACCCTGAATTGCCCGCAGTGGTGTGTTTCAAGCCGAATGTCTGCAGAATGTAGCCGAGCCATAGGAATACTCCCGCGAGCGCCCCGCCACGCAAACCCCGCCAAAGTGCTCGCGCTTCCATATGTCGAAACGCTGGAAGGAACATCAGGAACATGCACAAACTGGCGAGTCCGAACCGCAGGGCCAGAAAATAGATCGTCGAGATTTCGAATAGCGCTTGTTTTACGACAACAAACGTGCTGCCCCAGATGAGCGCTACCAGAGCCAAAACGAGATCGGCTTGCCAGCGTGCGGGCGATTTCTTCAGAGTGTTTTCGGCGCTTACGCTCTTCACGCGTCAGGAAGGGGAGTTTCCGCCTCGGCGTGATCTTCCTCGAAAAGAGCGGCCAATACCAGCAGAATGCGACGAAGTCCGAGTTCCCGACCCTCGGGCTGATACCACTCCTGGCTGGTATGAGCGCCTCCGCCCTGTCCCCCTGCTCCGATCGAAATGGCGGGAAGACCCATGGAAAGCGGAACGTTTGCGTCCGTCGATGCACAATCGATGGTGGAGCGAATACTAAGGTAGGCATCGACAGCCTGAATGGTTCGAAGCAAAGGCGATTGTTCGGGAAGCTTCCCGCCCGGCCTGGTACCGAGCTCCTTGATTCTGGCGGTCAGACGGCTAGCACGCGATGCGCGGTTTTCACGTTCCAGACTGCGTTCTACGGCGGCGCTCAGCACACTCGAAAGATCCTCGAGAATGCCAGGCTCATCGGATCGCAAATCGAGCTTCGCGCGCGCGCTGGATGCAATCGAGTTAATGCTTGTTCCTCCTTCGACGATGCCGAAGTTATAAGAACAACGTCCCCGCGATTCTCCCGCGACCCTGCCGCCGGCGGATTCGAGGAAGGAACTGATTACATCGGCAATCGCGTGAACCGGGTTCGGTATCCCATAATCGTTCCAGCTGTGTCCGCCGGGTCCGGCAAAGCTGATTTCATAGCGCCGGCTCGCCAGAGCTTGCGCAGTGATGTGATCCGTAGAAGGCCCATCCAGGACAATGAAGGCTCTGACTCGCATCAGTTGCGGCGATTGGCGGCACAGGTACCGCATTCCACTGAGATTTCCTTCGCCTTCTTCCCCGACGTTCGCCACCAGGAGGACGGATGCCGCCAATTCCCGCAAATCGGACGTCTCTGCCAAAAGCCGGGCCAAGGCAAGCAGCGCGGCCAAACCCGATCCGTTGTCGGAAGCCCCCGGCCCGAATAGCCTGCCGTCGGGGCCACAATACACTTCTTCCGGACGGCTCGGCGCGAACACAGTGTCTAGATGTGCCGAAAGGAAGAGCGCCGCTGGACGCTCTTCAGCGCCAAACCTTGCCAGCACATTCCCGGCCCGGTCAAGTTTCGCAATCCAGCCCAGCGACTGAAGTTGTGCCCGAAACCACTCTGCACGTTGCTGCTCAAAAAACGTCGGCGCCGGAATACGGCAGAGTTGCAGTTGCTGTTCGCTAATCCATCCACGCTCGCGAGCGAACCAGCGTTGCGCGTTAAATAACGGCGCCTGGGCCGCCAATTGCGCAATCCGCCTATTCTCCGCTGAAGCGCGCGCAATCTGCGGCTGGGCCTTACTTTGAGTGGCCAAGAAGTGTCTCGTTATGTGTAGTTTATCGTGTCAGCGGATCTTCGCTACAATCCAGTCAATCACTGATGGAAGGATTATGAGAAACATACTGCTTGCGGTCTTGCTTTCAATATCTGGACGCCCGCTGCTGGCCCAGGGCTCCCCGCCCCAAGCGGCGCCTAATCAGCCCTACACAGTGGAGTATTACTACAAGGTGCAATGGGGACATCAACAGGAGTTTCAACAACTCTTCCTAAAGAACCACTACCCCTTGCTGAAGAAAATCGTCGAGAGCGGCCGGATGATCTCAGTGAAAATCGAGACTCCGGCCAATCACATGACGGAGGATGCCCGCTGGGATTACCGCGTCACGATTCGATTCAAGAACTCGACCGCTGCGACAACCGCGAATCCCGATGAAGAAGTCCTGATTAAGCAGCTCTGGCCCGACCAGGAAACTTACAAGCGCGAGGAACAACGCCGGTTCGAGATTTTGCTGGCGCATTGGGACCTTCCAGTGACAGACATTACGCCGTCTCAGGCGAGATGATTTCTACCAGGCTGATGCTGGGCCCCATAGGCCGTTCAAGCTCCGAAGACGAGGACGTGATCGCATGGGCGCTTGCCACCTTCAGAGCGCTTAGAATTTGTCTACTCGGCGCGCATGGACTCGATAGGATCGATTGCTGCCGCGCGCCGTGCCGGACCCAGCGCCGCAATCATAGAGACCGTCGCCAGTATTGCCGCCGCAAAAATCAAGCTACTGCCATCTAGCGGGCTCACCTCGAAGATCACGGCTCGCAATGCGGGCTGTAGCGCAATCGTCAGACCCACGCCGGCCGCAATCCCAATCGCGATTAAACGTCCCGCGCCCGCCAGGATTGAGCCGACGATCTGCCCTGGAGCTGCTCCCAGCGCCATTCGGACACCCATCTCGCGCCGCCGCGAGTTGACAATCTGCGTCACCAATCCATAGAGGCCAACACTCGCCAATGCCATTGCGGCAAGCGCAAAGAGGACCAGTAAGTTCGCATTGGAGCGGGGCCGTTCGATGCTGGCAGCGAGCGTATCTTCCAGGGTCTGCACGCCGAAAATCGCCCGTCCCGGAGCAACATTCCGTATCACCTGCCGGACTGAGTTCATGATCGCGCGCGGGTCGCCGGCGGAGCGGACCGCGTATTCAGGATCGGGCCAGCTTCCACCGGCCGCGCAGTTATAAACGTATGGATAAAACGGCGCAGCCAACGAATCCTCCTTAATGTCACCGATCACGCCAATGATTTCGGTCTGCGGCAAGTCCGGTCCGTAGCCGACGAATCCCACGTGCCGGCCAATCACGTTCTTATTGCGGCCATACACCTCGACGAAACGCCGATTGACCATGGCCTTCTGACCTCCGGGCGGATCGACCCTCAGCTCCGGACACCGATTTCCAGCCAATAGCGGCACTTGAAGCGCCTGCAGATAGCCCGGACTCACCAGCCTGTAACCCACAGGCATGTTGCCAGTCTCTTCCGAGCTGGCCGCGCCTTCCAGCGTAATGTTGTTCCGCAGCGTGGCGCCCGAAGCAGGCAGGAAGTTCGTTATTCCCACCGCCTGAACACCGGGTAGACGTTTGAGCTCGCCGATCAGCCGTTCCTGCATTCGGCCAATCCTGCCGCGATCTTCATCCCAGGCTGCCCCCACGTGGAACAGAATCGTATTCGAAGGATTGAACCCCATCTCTACGTGGCTCAAGTTGTAGAAGCTGCGCAAGAGCAGGCCAGCGCTCGCCAGCAGCAACATGGTCAGAGCGACTTGCGCGCCGATTAAGGCCCGCTGGACCCATTGCCCCCGTCCGGCTATATCGCGGCCCGCTCGGATCAGCGTGCCCGCGATGCCGGCACTGGTCGCGTGCAAGGCCGGCAGCAGACCGAAAGCTACTGCGCCGGCTCCACTTGCCACAATCGCGAAGGTCAGCGCGCGCCAGTCTATGGCCAGCTCTGTCATTCGTGGTGTATCCGCAAACAACTTCACCAGCAGCATCACCGAGAACCGCGCCAGCGCGTATCCGCCAGCAGCGCCAGCGGCCGCGAGCAGCACCATCTCGCGCATCACGGAAGCAACCACTTGGGCACGCGTTGCGCCAATCGAGGCCCGCACCGCAAGTTCGCGTTCGCGTTGATTAAGCTGCGCCAGCACCAGGCTGGCCACATTGCTCATCGTGATTAGCAGCAGCAGCGCCACCGCGCCGAATAGCAGCAGTAGAGCCTTGCGTGATTCCCCGATCCGATAGTCTTTCAGATCGCCCACTACCGCCGACCATCCTTTATCGGTCCTCGGATATTCCTCGCCGAGCGCTTTCTGCACGCTCGCGAGGTTGGCCTGCGCCTGCTGAATGGTCACTCCGGGTTTCATCCGCCCCACGCCCGAATAGAACCGCGCGTCGCGCAATCGCGCCAGGAAAGGCGCAAGTTGAGCAGGGATCCAAACGTCGATAGCCGTGCTACTAAAGGCTTTCGGCATCACTCCCACAATGCTGTAGCCTTTGCCATCAATGACTAGCCGCCGATTCGTGATTTGCGGATCGAGCCCATAGCGGCGTAACCACAGACCGTAGCTGATCACCGCCGCCAACGGGCCGCCGTTCACCTCTTCCATCGGCGTAAACGTGCGACCCACCAGAGCCGGCATATCGAAGACATCGAAGTAGCGGGGGGCTACCCGGCGGCCCGCCAAGCGCTCCGGCGACGACATGCTGGTGTCCGTGATGTTCTCCGAATAGATCCCGCTGATGGCTTGAAACGTGCGGCTTAAGCGGTTCCAGTCTTCGATCCGCACGGGTGCCATCAGGCTCACCTTCTGGCTCTTCGCCGCGCTGGCCTCCATCACCGTGACCAACTCCGACGGATGCGGAAACGGTAGGGGTTGTAAGACGACGGTACTGACAACAGAGAATAAGGCCGTGTTGACGCCGATTCCCAGCGTCAATAGAACCAAGACCGTGAGCGCAAAGCCAAGTCGCCGGCTAAGGGCGCGAACCGCGAACTTCCAATGCTTCATCCAGGCCTCCGGAGGGCGCCAAATCATGCTTTAGACGTTTGGTACCCACTCCGGTTAGCCCGCGCTATGCCTACGGCGAAAATTACTCTTCTTCGCCTTCTTCTGCTGGTTCTTGCGCCGCCTCCTCCAGGAGCGGAGGCGAGAGTTGGGTCAGAAGCTTGTCGGTTTTCTCTTCTTCCGCAAGCGTCTGGGCCAAAAGCCGGGCTACCTTGGTTTGTCCCAGTTGCTCAGCAACCGTGCGCAGGGTACCGTACCCGGAGATCTCGTAATGCTCCACCTTCTGCGCCGCGGCCACTAAGCCCAGATCGGCAATCACTTCATCCTTCTCCTTGCCTTCCGTGATTGTTTCTTGCCCTTCTTCCACCAGCCCCTGCATGGCTTTGCACGGCTTAGCTTTGGGCTTCGCGCCCAGAAGTTCGAAGGCCTGCTTCAGGCGCTCCACGTGACCTTTGGTCTCTTCCAAATGCTTCTCAAAGGCCTGCTTCAGTTTTGGCTCATGCGCCGCCTTCGCCATCTTTGGTAAAGCCTTTACCAACTGGCCTTCTGCATGAAGCAGGTCTTGCAGTTCTTCGACGAGTAATTCTTGTAATGCTGTTGACATTCGTTGGTTCTCCCTTCCTCAGACGCCAACTACTTTGTTCTGTTTCGTGGGGGTCAGTTAAGGCCGCAACAACGCGCCGGAGAACCGTAAAATTACGGGCTCATGCGGCAGTGAGGCGGCGCTTGCGGAACTCGTCAAAACCGACAGCGCCGATAATAACCGCGCCAATGATCACTTGCTGCCAATAGGGATTTATGCCGAGAAGATCACTGCCGTTGGAAAGCAACCCGATGATGAACGCGCCGACCAGCGTTCCGACAACGCTGCCTTCCCCACCTTGCAAGCTACCGCCGCCGATGACGACCGCCGCGATGGCTTGCAGCTCATAACCCTGTCCTGCAGTCGGCTGTCCAGTCATCAGCCGCGAGGCCTCAATCATGCCCGCCAAGCCCGTCAGCATGCCCGCGATGGCGTACACCGCGGTGAGATGAAAGTTGATCGGCACTCCCGCGTAGAACGCGGCGCTAGAGTTGCTCCCGATCGCAAACGCATATCGTCCGTGCTTTGTATTTTCAAGCAAGAAGTGCATGAGCACCGCGCACACTGCGAGAACCCAAAGCGAAAACGGTATGCCGAGCAAATTACCGTCGCCCAAAAATGAGAACGCGTCCGGAATCCCGTGTACCGGTAAACCCTTTGAGACGACCAGCGCGACCCCGCGGTATGCCTCCAGCGTGCCTAGCGTCACAATGAATGGGTTGATGCGGAGCTGCGTAATCATTAGCCCATTCAGCAAGCCGCATAGAAGACCGCAACCGATTCCGATCGCAATGGCAACGGGGATCGGCTGGCCATCCTTAATAGCCATCGTGCCGAAGAGTCCGGCGATGGCCAGCGTCGACCCTACGGAAAGATCGATACCGCCGGTGATGATAACCAGCGTCATCCCCAACGCCATGATGTTGATGACCGCCGTCTGACGCGCGACGCTGGCGAGATTGATTTGCGTCAGGAAGTGCGGCGTCGCGATTGTCAGCGCGATGAAAAGAACAATGAGGGTAACGAAGGGGAGCAGCCGTTGAAGACGCTGCGTCATACCTTCTCCACCAGCGCGCTTTCGGCAGCCGGAGCGGCTAAGCGCATGATCTCTTCCTGGGTGGTTCGGCCGGGCAACTCACCCGTCAACCTGCCCTGAGACATCACGAGAATTCGATCCGCCACTTGGACCAGCTCCGGCAGTTCCGAACTGACCATCAAGACGGCCGCCCCGGATCGGGCCAGCCGATCCATTTCCTCGAAAACCTCCTGTTTGGCGCCGACATCGATCCCCCGAGTTGGTTCGTCGAACAAGAAAATACGCGCACCGCGCGCTACCCATTTGGCGATGACGATCTTCTGCTGATTGCCTCCGCTGAGGCGGCCGGCAAGTTGGCCGGGCGTGTTGCACTTGATGCGCAGCCGCTCCCGATATTGCTCGGCAAGCCCGGTCTCTTTCTCTCTGCTCAAGAATCCGAAACTGCTAATTCGACCCAGATCGGGCAGAGTGATGTTGAAGGCGATCGGGAGCTTCAAAGCCAGCCCGTTGTGTTGCCGGTCCTCCGGAATAAGAGCGATCCCGGAATTCACGGCCTGCCGCGGCGTTCTGGGCGTGAGCATCTTTCCGCCGATCTCGAGCGTGCCCTTTTCCGGCGGATCGATCCCGAATAGAACGCGGCAAAGCTCCGTTCGGCCCGCACCCATGAGACCGGCAAGGCCCACAATTTGACCCGCTCGAAGCTCGAAAGAAATGTCCCGCAAGATACCCCGGCAGACGCCCTTCACGTGTAGCAAGACTTCCCCCGGGGTAAGCGGTTGGCGCGAGTAAATCGCATTGACCGGCCGCCCGACCATGTGCTGGATCAGTTGATCCCGTGTCAGTTCATTGAGCTTGCCCGTATGCACGGTCGCGCCATCGCGCAGGACGGTTACGCGATCCCCGATGGAGCGCAGCTCTTCCAAACGATGGGTGATGTAAATGACCCCCATTTTGCGATCAACCAGTCCACGCACGATGCGAAAAACTTCGTGCGTCTCGGCTTCCGATAGCGACGAAGTAGGCTCATCGAAAATGAGCAAGCTGGAGCCCTGCGCGATCGCGCGGCAGATTTCAACGAGTTGTTTTCCCGCTGGGGTCAGCCGCCCCACCCGTGCGTTCGCGTCCAAGCGAAAGCCGTGATCCGAGAGCAGGCGCGTGGCCTTCTCCACCTGTGCCCGGCGATGAACCCATCCTGTTTTGGAAGTGCTCTCGCGACCTAACGAGATATTCTCAGCGACCGTGAGGTGCGGCGCCAGCAGCGATTCCTGGTGAACCATGGCAATCCCGTTCGCCGAAGCTTCCGAAGGCTTGGTGAACGAAACGGGTTCGCCGCGCCACAGCATTTCGCCCCCGTCGCGCTGATACATGCCGGCGACGATCTTCATCAGCGTGGATTTGCCCGCCCCGTTCTCACCCATCAGCAGATGGACTTCGCCTTCGCGAACCTCCAGATTGCCATCGCGAAGTGCTTTGACACCCCCAAAGCTTTTCTGAATTCCAATCAGGGAAAGCAGCACGCTAGTGAGTTTATTACACGTGAGTGAACTATCTCGGGTAGGGATGGCCGCGCAATGTTGTGAAGGCCCGGTAGATTTGTTCCGCCAGCATGGCGCGGGCAAGCTCGTGCGGAAACGTCATCGGAGAAAGCGAGAGCAGCACATCTGCGCGAGTGGCCCATCCGGGCGGAAGTCCGTCGTGGCCACCTATCAGAAAAACGAGATCCTGTCCCTCCCGTTCCGCCCGCTCCACCAGTTGGACAAATTTGGGAGAATCAATCGTCCGTCCGGCGGGATCGAGGAAGATTTTTCGGGCGCTGGCGTGCTTGCCAAATAGATCAAAGCGGCCCGGCACAATCTCACGCATCTGGGAATCGGCGTAGCGCCCGCTGCGCTTCAGAAACTCCGCGGCAATGGCATTGGCATGGGCGTCTCTCGGTTTGCCTATGTAATAGACGAAGACCTTCACTGCGTGAATGTACCAGTACCGCTCAGCTGCAAACGCTAAGCCGCCTATTGCAAACGACATAGCCGCACGATATTGTTTTAAGTGCGAGCTCAGGAGGAACTGCATGGCTTCAACGGTCTGGAAGGGCTACATTACCTTCGGCCTGATTACGATCCCGGTTCGTCTTTTTACAGCGGCGCGGACCGAGCGCGTCAGCTTCAACCAGATTCACCAGGTATGCGGAAGCCGCATTAAGCAGCAGACGTATTGCCCGCATTGCGAGCGCGTGGTGGAGCGAAGCGAATTGGTCAAAGGCTATGAAGTCGAGAAAGATCGCTACGTCATCATCAACGACGAAGAGATCAAGCAGATCGCCCCCGCCTCCAGCGACAACATGGAGATTCTGGAGTTCGTCAAGGCGGAAGGCATCGATCCGATTTATTTCGATGCTTCCTACTTCATGGTTCCGGAGGAAGCGGGCAAGAAAGCCTATCATCTACTGCTCGAGACCATGCGCAAATCCGGATACAGCGCAATCGCGAAAATCGCCATGCATCAGCGCGAGTACACGGTGGTCGTGCGCCCGAATCCCAATGGCCTGTTGTTGCACACCATGTTCTATCCCGAAGAAGTGCGCGAAGTGCCTGAATTCAGGCGGGATGAGAATGTGACCGTAAAGCCGCAGGAAGTTGCTTTGGCGGAGAAATTGGTGGAAGGGTTAGCGACGGATTTCGATCCTTCGAAATACCACGATGAGTATCAAGGGCGCGTGCTGCAGATGGTGGAGGCCAAGCGAGAAGGCCAGGCCATTCCAGGCGCCGCACCGAAAAAGCGAGCCCCGGTCATCGATCTGATGCAAGCGCTGCAAAAAAGTTTAGGAGAGCTGCCGCGCAAGCCCGCGTCGAAGGCAGCGCAAAATGAAGAGGCCGAGGCCCCCACCACAAAAAAGCAAGCTCCGCCGAGGCGCCGCACGGCTAGCGGGTAAGCCATTCGTACTGCTGGCCGGTGAGAGGGACCACCGACAGGCGCCCCTGTTTCACCAATGGTGAATCGGCGAAGAGCTTGTGCTGCTTGATATCCGCCAGAGTGTGGGATTCCGATAAGCGCTTGCCTGCTTTAATCGTCACGCGAGGAGTCTTGGGGTCTTTCGTATCCACGCTCGTCACTTGAGCAGTGCCTACCGCTTGCCGTTCGTCGCCAGTGTGATAGATCACAAGTTTGTCTCCGGGTTTCATCTCGCGCAGATGCTTAACGGCGGCTGGATTGGTAACGCCGTCCCAGACGGTCTCACCGTCCCGCTCCAGATCGGCAAAAGAATAGGCTTCGGGCTCAGATTTCAGCAAGTAAGGCATACTTTCGTCATCTTACGCGGTCGGAAACGCCAGCGGTCTGAGCGGCGCTCCCGTAGCGCCACGAATGTTCATTGGGGCGGCGACGAACACGAATTCATTCACGCGATCTCGGGCCAGTTCTTCCAGATTTAGAACTTCGATAATGTGAATTCCCGATTCGACCAGCAAGTGCACGTGTACAGGCATAGCAGGGTTAGGGCTTTTTTCGAATGCTACGGTGTCTGAACCGGCTGCAAAAATCTTTCGGGAACTAAGCCACCGCGCCGCTTCAATTCCCGGTCCCGGCGCGGCCATGTTATTGATGTATTGCCTTGCATCGGAAAAGAACCGCGCCCATCCGGTCCGCAGCAGCACGATGTCACCCGAGTGGATTTCGCCTTTTAAAGCGCGGCTCAGATGCTCAGCAGTTACTTCGAAGCCCTCCGGAAGAACATCGACGCCTTCAAGTCCCGCAATATCGAGCAGCACGCCGCGGCGTACGATCGGGGCCACTGTATCTACGCCGAACTCCGTCATGCCGTGCTCGTAGCTGTGCTCCACTCTACGGCCGCCGTAAAATACACCGTTGCAGGAAAAATGACTCAGCGCATCGATGTGTGTGCCTACATGAGTCCCCAGCGCGATGGCGTCAGCCGCCGACGTTGCTCCGTCGCCGTACAGAATATCGCCGTGCTTCTTGGTCAGACTATACAGAAACGGTGGATGAGAAGGAAAATGCGGCATGCCTGCGAAATACGGCTGGCCCAGATCGTATGCGCGTACATTCAGGAAGTCGGAAAAATCCATTTGGAAGTCGCTAGATCAGATTGCCGGCGCCTCAATCTCATCGCCTTCCCCCGGCGCGAGAAATAGGTTCGATTCCAGTCCGTGCTGGCGCGTGTAGAGGTCGTAGTAGCGCCCTCCCGCCGCGTACAGCTCTCCGTGATTTCCGCGTTCAACGATGCGGCCTCCTTCGACCACTAATATCTGATCGGCTCGCCGGATGGTCGAAAGCCGGTGCGCGATCACGAACGTCGTCCGGCTTTGCATCAGATACGAAAGCCCTGCTTGGATCAACGCTTCTGATTCGGAATCCAGGCTCGACGTCGCTTCATCCAGGATCAGAATGCGCGGGTCCGCCAAAATCGCGCGGGCGATCGAGACACGCTGCTTCTGGCCGCCGCTCAGCTTCACGCCGCGCTCGCCCACAATCGTTTCATAACCCTGCGGGAAGTTTTCCGCAAACTCGTCCACCCGCGCGATGCGGCACGCCTCGAGAATCTCCTCGCCGGAAGCAGCCGGACGCGAGAAGGCGACATTCTCGCGAATGGTCCCGTCAAACAGAAATGAATCCTGTAATACCAGGCCGAGTTGCAGGCGATAACTTGACAGTGCGACGGTGGAAAGATCGAAGCCGTCGACTAGAACCTCCCCTTGCTTCGGCGAGTGGAAGGCTGTGATCAGGCCAATCATCGTGGATTTTCCCGAGCCGGATGAGCCCACCAGCGCAGTAACCGTTCCCGGCCGCGCGTCGAAGGACATATCATGCAGCACAGGCCTGCCCTCTTCGTAGGCGAATGAGACGTGCTCGAACTGCACATGACCTTCCAGCACTGGCAGCACAGTTGATCGCAACGGATCTTCGTCTTCCGGGCGCTCCCGCAGGATTTGCCGCGTACGCTCCAGTCCGGCCAGCGCTTCGGAGATTTGGGTACCTATGTTTACCACCTGCACCACCGGCGCAATCATGAAAGCAAGCAGGGAAGTGTACATGACGAAGTCCCCGACATCCATGCGGTGAGCGGCCACCTGGTGCGCGCCCAGAAACATGATGAGCGCGCCCACCAAGCCCATTAGAACCGTGGAGGCCAGAGTCATTAGGGAAATCGTTGTCAGTGATTTGACGACATTGTCCAGCAGGCGCTGGGCCCCGGCCGCGAACACCCCCGCTTCACGTTTTTCCGCGTGGTAGCCCTTGATCACCCGCACGCCCCCCAACGTTTCAGTCAGGCGCCCGGTCACTTCCGCGTTGATCTTTGCCCGCTCGCGGAAAATCGGGCGAACGGTCTTGAAGGCGCGCTGTAGCACCGCGCCGAAGACCAGCAGAATGATCAACACGAACAGGGTCATCGTCGCGCTCGTTCTAAAAAGCAGAACGGTCGAGATAACCGCGGTTAGCAAGCCGCCCGTTAGTTCCACCAATCCCGTTCCAATAAGGTTACGGACACCTTCGACATCGCTCATAATGCGCGACACCAGCGTTCCAGTCTTGTTTGCGTCATAGAAAGCAACCGGAAGCCTGCCAATGTGTTCCTGTATTCGCACGCGCATCTCGTAGATAAGCCGCTGTCCCGATTTCGAAAGAAGCTGCGTAAGCGAAAACGAAGTGACGCCCTGGATCATCGTGGCCAGAACAACCGCCAGCACGATCGGTGTTAGCAGGCTGATTTGGCCCTGCCGCATCACATTGTTGATGAGGTATTTCGAGCTGATCGGCAATGCCAGGCCGCACACGCGATTTACGACCATCAGTGCGGCCCCTGCCGCCAGCAGCCCGCGGCGAGGCTTCATCAGCGCCCATACCTCGGGCAGGAGTGTCTTGAGGCGCTCAGATTGGCGGGGCTTGTCCACGGCTTTCCTTGTTCAGTTCCTCTTAGATGATCGCTCGGAAGAAAAAGGTGAGAGAAGCTGTTCACCCATTCGAATTTTTCCAGACTTCAGCAGTGCTTAGCAGATAGTGCAAACTCGGAACATGGCTGCAGGTTCGCGAGGCGCCACGCCGGTTCGAGGTCCCGGGTTCCGCTGGAGAACTTTCTGGCGGCGGATCACCGACGGGATCGCCATCCAGCAACTCTGGTCGCAGTTCCATAATGAAGCGCGCGCCAGCTATCGTCTCTATTCAAGAGAGGTCGATTGGACCCGTGGAGAACAAGAAAAACGCGGCCAAAAAGTCAAGCGCGTTGTCAGTGGGCTGTTCTGGGCGATGGTATTGAAGCTTTCACCCAGCCGGCGCGTGCTGTTCGTAGTTGCGCTTATATTGCTCGTCTTCCCCGGGTTCGATTTCCGTTTCGGCGACACCGAGGTACAGATGCCCAACCTGTCCTTTTTCGGAGCAATCGTACTGCTGGTCCTGCTAGCGCTCGAACTTGCCGATCGCGTGACCATGAAGCGTGACCTCGAAATCGCCAAGGAAATTCAAACCTGGCTCATGCCTGCCGCGCCCCCTCAGGTGCCTGGCATTGAGATGGCATTCGCAACTCGCCCGGCCAACACCGTCGCGGGCGATTACTACGACGCCTTCCTGCGCTCTAACTCGGCGGACCCCGAACCGCCTTGCCCGCCCCTCCTATTGGCGGTGGCCGACGTAGCCGGGAAAAGCGTGCCCGCCGCCCTGCTGATGGCAACCTTGCAAGCAAGCCTTCGCACTCTGGCCGGCGTATGCGCAACCCCGCTCGAGCTAATTGAGCGCTTAAACCGGTACGCCTGTGACCAAAACGTTGGAGGCCAACGCTTCACCACCGCCTTCCTCGCGCAATTGGATCCCGCTACTCGTCAACTCACGCACGTCAACGCCGGACACAACTGGCCCGTATTGCGGCGCGCCTCAGGTACCATCGAGCGTCTGCAAACGGGAGGCGTACCACTTGGCCTCATGCGGAACGCCCGTTATGAATGCGGCCAAACCACGCTTGCGCCCGGCGATCTCCTGCTGGTCTTCACCGACGGCCTGGTTGAAGCCGAAGACGGCAAAGAGGAGCAATACGGCGAGCTCCGCATGCTAACCACCCTGAACAGCTACTCCGGTGCGACTGCTACTCAGGTGCTCAACGGGCTGATGACATCGGCGGATCGCTTCGTAGGCTCGGTTCCCCAGCAAGATGACATCACCTGTCTCGTTCTGCGCGCTGTTCCTTTTGCCTGATCCGCTGCTCAGCCGGCATATTCAGGCGCGCCGCCCGCTCATCGAGTTCGCGTAACATGCCTTGAGTCAAATCGACTTTGACGCGGCGGACCGGTCTAACTATGGTGAATTTGTTAAGCGCTCGGCATTGAACGCCAGGTGCTTGGGCCGGAGAATCGTTATACTCTCGAATCCTCACGCGGGCTTGCCGCCGCCCTGTTGGGAGAAGGTCATCTGTCGGAGGCGCAGAATCTGATGGCGCAGACGTTTAGTACGGAACGCCAGGTCCTCGGGATCGAGGATTCTCAGATTCTGGATTCGGTGAGTTACCTTGCTCAAATGCTGGCCTACGACAAAAGCAACTATGGCAAGGTCGAAAGGCTTAAAAGGGAAGAATTGGAAACGGAACGCCGCGTTTTCGGCTTGGAAAGCCCCAGGACCCTGAGTGCGCGAGGCAGTCGATGCCGAGCGTAGGGCAAAGGGCCCTCTACCGGCGGTAGAGCTCGACTGTCCAGTCTGGAACTCTCATTTCTTCGCCGAAGATCAATACCGCCGGATCTTAAACTAGCGCCGATCGGGCACGCCTGCCGCCCCACGTACAATAGCAACACCCTACTGCTGCTCATGAGCACGCCACCGAAACGCTTCCAACCCTTCGTTCCCGAGCATATGCACATGCGCGAATTGACTCTTCGCGCTATCTTGCTGGGCCTCTGCATGACGGTCGTGCTTGGCTCCGCCAACGCCTATCTCGGATTGCGCGCGGGCATGACGGTCGCGGCCACCTATCCCGCCGCCGTCATCAGCATGGCCGTGATGCGGGCCTGGAAAGGCTCGCTGCTCGAAGAGAACATCGCCCGCACCAGCGGCTCCATCGGCGAAGGCGTCGCGTCCGGCGCCATCTTCACCATCCCCGCCTTCCTCATCGCCCGCGCCTGGCCCTCCTTTGGTTTTGGCGACGCTTACTGGAAAACCACCGTGCTCATTCTCGTGGGCAGCGTTCTAGGGGTCCTGTTCATCTCGCTCGTGCGCCGCGTCATGGTCGAAGATCCCGAGCTTCCTTTTCCCGAATCCGTAGCCGCTTCGGAAATCCACAAAGCTGGCAGGCGCGGCGCCCAAGCCGCCAAATATCTCTTTTGGAATATCGGCGTCGGCGGGCTGATCTTCTCTGTTAGGCCGCTTCGGTTTCTTCGCCGCCGACTCCCAGTTTTCATTTCGCGTCGGCCAGCTCGGCTCCAGCCGCGTGCGCCTGGGCAACTCGGCCTCGACCAATATTCTTTCCACTGGAGGCACTTCCACCTTCGATGCGCCCAGTATCAGTCCTGCTTTTGTGGGCGTCGGCTACATCATCGGCCCGCGCCTGGCGGGATTGCAATTTGCCGGTGGCGTCCTCGCCTGGGGCCTCATGGTCCCGCTACTGATCTATTTCTTGGGACCGCAACTGCGTGCCTTTCTGCCCGCTAACGCTCCCGATACCTCTTGGAGTGATCTCGCCGACGGCGTTTGGCGCTATATCGTTCGCCCTATTTCCGTCGGCAGCATGCTTGTCGGCGCGGGACATACATTGTTCCGCATGAGGAGCGGTCTCGCCACGGGCTTGAAGCGCATGGTAAGCGACGTCCGGCAGACTGCCGCGCAAACCGCCAGCCTCGGCCGCACCGAGCGCTACATGAGCTCCAAAATCGTCTTCGCCTTAATCGCCCTTGTCTTCCTTGTCATGATCGCTCTTTACATCTATTTCTCCGGCCAAGTCGCTGGCGGAATCGTCGCTGCCGTGGTCATGCTGATTCTTGGGTTCTTCTTCGCCACGGTATCCGGCAGTCTATGCGGCCTCATCGGTTCCTCCAACAATCCCGTTTCGGGCTTGACTCTCTCCACGCTGATCATCGCCGCGTTGTTGATGGTGTCGCTGGGCGTCTCCGGAATTGGGGGAGTCGCCGCCGTCCTCGGCGTTGCGGCCGTCGTTTGCGTCTCGGCCGCGGTTGCCGGCGAACTTTTGCAGGATTTCAAGGTCGGCTACATCCTCGGTGGGACGCCCCGCAATATTCAGATTGCGGAACTCATCGCCGTCATCGTGGCAAGTCTCATCATGTACTTTCCTTTGGTCTTGCTGCATGAAGGCAATATTCGCGCCGGTGGTACGGGTTTTGGCGACCGCCAACTCCCGGCTCCGCAAGCGGGCTTGATGGCGCTTTTGGCTCAGGGCATTGTGGGCGGCGATATGGCTTGGCCGCTCGTCATCGTCGGCATTCTCATGGGTTTCGCTTTCATCATGATGCAGGTGAAAAGTCCCATGCTGGTCGCCATCGGCATGTACCTTCCGTTCGGAACCACCTTTGCCATCTTCGTCGGCGGCATTATTCGCTGGCTCGGCGACTGGTTTGCTCAGCGTCGCGGTTACAACGAAGCGCAGCGAGCGCGCGTCGACAATGCCGGCGTCCTGACCGCTTCTGGATTGATCGCCGGCGAAGCCATCCTGGGCCTGGTCTGGGCCGGTTTGCAATTCACGCCGCCGAACGTTCGCGACCGTTTGCAACTGTTCCCGCATCCATCCTATTGGATAGGACTTGCTGTCTTGGCGGTACTGGCCTTTCTCATGATTCGTTCACCGCTCGCCAGTGCCGGCAGTCCGGATGAACCCGCTCCTCCCGTCGCGATGATGTAATCGTCCGTATGCCAGGAAAATCTATACTCATGAAGTCGGTATGAACCGCAGAGATTTCATCAAACTGACCGGCGCGCCGGGGATTGCGGCCGCCGTCGATCCGCCTGTTCCCATATTTAGCCGTGCTCCGAAAGCGCAGCCGCGTCAAGCGATCGTGATTTTGGGCGAGTCCGTCCGTTATGACATGCTGAACTGCAATGCGAAGACCGGTTTGAAAACGCCGAACCTCGATCGCATCGCGGCGCAGGGCGTCCGTTTTGAGCGCGCGTATAACTGTCAACCGGTATGTTCACCGGCACGGTCCGCGATCTGGACCGGGCTTTACCCTCACACGAACGGCGTCTGGGGGAACAGCATGGCACTCGGCGACACCACGCACACCATTGGCCAGCGCCTCACAGACAAAGGAATTCACAGCGCTTTTATAGGCAAGTGGCACCTCAGCGGCACGGATTATTTTGACACCGGACGCCCCGCTGCCGGATGGGATAAAGACTATTGGTATGACATGCGCGATTACCTCTCCGAACTTTCTCCGGCAGACCGAGTGCGCTCACGCAAGCACGCCACTGGTAATGATGCTTCCTGGACGGCGGAGTATTGCTATGGCCACCGCTGCACCAACCGCGCACTGGCGTTTCTGGAGAAGCACGAGAATGAAGACTTTCTACTGGTCATTTCTTACGACGAGCCGCATGGGCCCTCACTCTGCCCCATCGAATACTCCCGGATGTACAAGGACTATACCTTCCCGGCAAATCCGAACGTCAATGACGACCTGCACAACAAGCCCGAAGAACAGCGCGTATGGGCAAAGCCAAGATTGAATCGCGTGCAGCCGCCCATCCATGATCTTCAGTTCTTCGGATCGCACACCTTTATAGACACTGAAATCGGCCGCGTGCTCGATGCCGTGGAAACCCGCGCGCCCGGCGCAATGGTCCTCTACACCAGCGATCACGGCGTCTTCCTCGAATCGCATCGGCTAACCGACAAGGGCCCCGCCATGTATGACGAGATCACGCATGTCCCCTGTATCGCCATGTGGCCCGGCCACACGCCCGCCAACGTCAGTTCCTCCAGCCTCGTTTCGCACATCGATCTCAGCGGCACGCTCATGGAGTTCTTCGGTTTCGAGATTCCCAAAACGCTTGAAGGCGGCAGCATGCTTCAGCTGCTGAAGGACCCAACCGCTGTCGTCCGCAAGGAAGTCTTCATCGAATGGGGCCGCTATGAAGTAGACCACGACGGCTTCGGCGCATTCCAGCCCATTCGCTGCATCTGCGACGGCCATTACAAGCTCGCGGTCAATCTCATGACTGCTGACGAACTTTATGATCTGCAGACAGATCCATCGGAGCTGACCAACCTAATTGATTCGCAACCGCACGCGGCTATTCGCGATGAGCTTCATGATCGCCTCCTGAACTGGATGAACGTTTCCCGCGATCCCTTCCGCGGCTATTATTGGGGACGCCGCGCGTGGAGAGAGGACTTCCCCGTCACCTGGGCCAACGCCGGATATACCCGGCAACGCGAGGACGATGGTTATCTTCCCCGCGAACTGGATTACGACACGGGCCTCACAATGACTGCGGCGACGCGCCCGAAACAATCCTGAAAAGCCGGCAGCGATGTTTGAGGCGGAGCTTTGTCCGCCTGTTACGGTTCAATCTTTCGATCCGATTCCGGGGCCTTTTCCGAGACTTGTTTGACCGCGGGTAGATCGGCTCTCTCCCATCCGCCGCCCAGCGCCTCCACTAGAAGCAGGGCCGAGTTCATCTCTTGCACTTCTGCGCTGAGCAGGCTCTGTCGAGTGGCTAATAGCGCGGTTTGGGTCGCCAAAGCAATCGGGGGCTACAATCCAGTGCATCGTAGTCTGCGGTCATTGATAGGTCAGCCGGGAGGTCCAACGGCAAGGCATCCCACAAAGAATCTCAAATGTCGACTCGCATGACAAACGGCGTCGATCATCTCCGAAATTCGCAACGAAAATAACACTCCGCCGTTCGGAATCGGAATGCATCAAGCTGAAGCCTCAAGCTCATCACGCCAAATGGGATTTGACAGGCGGTCGCCAGTTCTTATTATCAACCACGATAGACATTAGAGGTCGTTATTCAGCTGCGAGACTCCCTGCTTGAGAAGCCTGAGAAACTCAGGGAGTGGTGTGCTCGGCAGAGGACATAGAAATGCAGATGCACTCTGTACCTGTATCATTGTTCCCAGGCTTTGAGAGCCTGTAAAAAGCCAGCCCGCGCTAACCGTGTGAGTTCCGGGCAAATCCCCTGCAGCACTTGAAAAGAATGCATCAAAGCCATAACTGCTTCCCCGTTCTCTGCATTGATCCAGCAACGAACTGCGAGCTCGCTCCATCGGCCCATCGGAGAGTGCCTTCAGGAAAACGTTCAAATGAGCTTGATCCATATACACGGTGTCGCGTTTGGAATCTGTCGCAACAACAAACTCAAGCCCGAGCATCTGCCTGTCTTCGGAGTGCGCTGACACTAAGCTCACGGTTACCGAGTTAGGGCCATCTACCAAACGACCGACGAGTTGTATGTGTACTGACGACTTCGGCTGGCTTAGCACGAACGCCTCGAGTGCGGTGAACGTCGTCTTTATCTGCGTTTGGGCGTAGACCGTCAACACAATGGATAAGGAAAAGATAGAAAGGAATCTGCAGCCCGTTAGTAGCGCGCTAGAGTTATTGACGACGGTAAATGCATGAGTTCCGTCGCTGGCAATCTGTTCGGTCGTGGTCAGGGGCGCTGAATCTTGTCCGGAAGCTCTAATAGCCAAGGCGAGAAAAAGCACGATTCCAGCCCGGGCTAGCATGATACAAACTCCTCTCCAAGTTGGTTAACGGAGTAGGACGTCAGTTCGTTACCGTTCGAATTGTAAGGGCACGGGTTCGCACAAGTGCAGCCCGATCAGGGGCATTTGCGGTTACATGATCAGGCAAAACGACGTTACTTTTCGGCTGTAGGCGATTTTATAGACGGCCAGAGCCGCAGAATTCAAAAAGCATCTACAGAGCTCAAAACCGCGGGTGATACAGGCCGGCGTTCGAGAACTTTTTGCGCGTCGGCAGTTCCCAAGCGAACTGCCGCAGCTCTAAGCTATTGAAGGCGCAACACTCGTTGCATTCTGAATGTTCAGTTTGTAAGGCCTGCGGTTTATGCGATGTTTGATATCTGTTGAAAGCAACAGCTACATTTCTGACTACAGTCGATTCGTTAACCAAGTCAAAATCACCCGCATCTGATTGAATCTTATGGTCGGGGCGGCAAGATTCGAACTTGCGACCCCCTGCGCCCAAGGCAGTTCGCCGCTTCAACCTCGAGAATCTCTATTTTCAAGTACTTACCTTTCAAGGAGATGCCGGCACCGTGTTGAAAGCCGTTGCTCCTTGGTGGAGCGAGAGGCTTTGAGCAGCTACAAATTCGACCACATCACAAAATCGCACATGACTCCCTAAACGCAGACTTTGCACGTCGAAATTCGCATAACCACCTATCGAAAGTTCCTAGAGTCGAGTTTCGTGATCCTGAGCGGGGCGAAGTAATGAAATAATATGTTTGCGGTTGACGAACATTCGGTCCGCTGGGACCCCGTAGATTGACCGTCGCTGGTCGTCGTTGAATCGTAATCGTTGCTCGCCCAGAACCCAGTTCTCCTCGCAAAGACAATCGATGTTCTGCAATAGCCGGTGATTCATCCATCCGGCCACACCAGCAGAAGGAAGCGGAACGGGTCGAGGACTTTGGGCATCTCGTTACATCATTGTCGCTGCGGAGCTTGACCTGGATCAACTGATCAAAATCGCCCGGTTCAATTTTCGGACCATACGGCATAGATAGGCGATGCGTGCGGGAGCAACCATCATAACTAATCGAGGCACGATCTTTTCCACTGAAGCCGGCCTGATACGACTGAATGCATAAGTGCGCTTGGGGGCGGCTGCTGCGCAAGACAGACTGCGGACAGGCTGCGGGATTTTCAGCCCGGTGCGGCTTTGGGACCCACCCTTAAACAACTCAGGAATAAGGCCATGGCTTAATGGGGGTGCGGCTATCGAACCGCACCCTCAAACCTGAGGTCGTTGAGAAACAAGACTTCGGCTTGGCCTTCCAATTGCACGGTTCTCTATGGGGAGAGTTTGCGTGCTGTGGAACTAACAAGCAGGCAACGGCACATTGCTGTCGAGATCCTTATCTAGTTGCGTCGAGCACCCTCATGCCAAAGACTCGCTGCCAGGAATTCGTCTGTGGTGGTTGGATGCAGCGGTATGCGGGACTCGCCGACGAGGGCGGGAAAAACCCGAAAGACGGGATTCTGCGGGCAGCGCGAGCAAGGAGGATGGCTAGATGGCGACGAAGGTGGCGAACAAGAGTAGATATCTCGCGATCGTTACATTGAACAGTGGCAAGACCTACCACTTGGCTCCGGGGGAGAGTTCCCCGCCCTTCGATGAACTTGAACTGAACGGGAACAGGAAGATCACGAAGCTGGTCAATTCCGGGGATCTGTCTCTGACTACGCTTGAGGAGGCACCGCTCACACATGATATCGATCGCGACGCTGATAAACCGGTTGGCGAGGGTGCTGGTGAGTCGGTAGACGAAGCAAAAGTACAGGAAGCCCACGGATAAAGAAGCGCAAGTTCTCGAGCCGGCCAAGTAGGGGGCGGAGGCAGCCGAGGAACCGGCATAGGAGTTGGCCACGGCCGAGAACGAGGATTAACAGGGAGTTGTAGCACACACAGTCGGAACGGGCTCAGTTCGAGCAACGAGGCGTCGAATATGGAAACACTGCATCCGGGCGTTTATATCCAGGAAGTACCGAGCGGAGTGCAACCAATCGAAGGCGTGAGTACTTCGACGGGAGCATTCATAGGCAAAGCTGAAATGGGGCCGTTGCGGGAACCGGTACTTGTGACGAGCATGACCCAGTTCACAAGCCAGTTTGGTACCTTCATCAACGACGGCGCGACCTTCCTGGCGTATTCGGTGCTCGAGTTTTTCAACAATGGGGGCAAGCGAACGTACGTCGTGCGCATAGCCGCGCCGGATGCCTCAGTGGCGTCGCTCACGGTGGTCGACAGGGAGAGTACACCCAAGCCTACCCTGACGATCAGCGCGGCCAACGAGGGTGATTGGGGTAATTCGCTGCTGGCTGTGATTACCGATTCAGCGAACGATCCCGATAACTTATTCACTATCGCTGTGTATCGCGATCAGAGCACCGCCACTCCACCTCAGCCGCCGTTGTTGCTGGAGACTCTGTCGGACCTCAGCATGGATCTCAATTCTCAGAATTTCGTCGACGTTGTAGTGGCTTCGAAGTCCAACTACATCGTTACCAAATCGCTGGCGGTTGCCGCGAACGCCCTCCCGGGTATCAGCCAGAGTGGGACCCTACCCGTAGGAAACGGGGCCAACCTCCTCTTGCTCGATCCCGCCAGTATTCCTATTGCGACGCCGGGAAAAGATGGGGCTACTCCGACCCCAGGCACCCTGCAGAGTGGCAACAACCCCGCGACCATCCTTCCCACAGATAGCCGGCGATTAACGATCAACTTAAATGGGGACGGGGCTCAGGATATCGAGATTCCGATTACTGCCGCTACTGGCCTGGACATTGCGGCAGCTATACGGTTGGCAGTGCGAAACCTGACCGCGAAGTCCGCTGCCAATCAACCGGCGTACGACAATTTCACGGCCACTTACCCGGCGACAGTAGCGCCGTTCTTCTATCTGCTTACTTCAGGCACAAAGGGTTCTACTTCCACCGTTGTTGTTGGAGACTCAGCGACAAAGCCGGTCCAGGTGCCGGCGGGAGAAGGGCGCTTCTCAATCACCATCAACGGAGATGGTCCGCAAGACGTCATAATCACCGGACCATTTACAGACGGTTCTACTCTTGCGGGAGCCATCACCACTGCGGTATCCACGACGATGACGCCCAAGCGCGCTGCTAACAAACCTGCCTATGCAGGTTTCAAATGTACCTATGACAAAACCAACATTGAACCGAACGGTCCATCGTTGATTCTCACCAGTGGGGTCGCCGGACTTTCGTCATCGATCGTAGTTAGTAACTCCTTGCAAAACAATATCGCCACACTGCTGAATCTTGGATTGACGAACGGGGGACGAGAGGTCAACGGCGCGGCGGTACTGCGTCCTGCGGTCTCGCTGACGCCCACTGAAGATCAGTTGGGAGGGGCAAGCGTAATCGGCAACGTCGCCGGCTCTCCCGCTCCCGCTCCATCACCGGGAAGCAACGGCGCAACGCCTGGCGATCAGGATTACCTCAACGGACTACCAGCCCTTGATACGGTGCAGGACGTAAATCTGGTGATGATTCCAGGCATAGGATCGCTAGGAGTAGTGGCGCAGGGTGTCAACTATTGCAGCCAGCGGGGGGATTGTTTCTTCGTCGCCGATATGCTGCAAAACGACAATACGGGGCCCGAGGCGATCGGATTCGTGAACAGTCTGACGGTTAAGACTTCTTATGGCGCTGTCTATTATCCGTGGCTCCTGATGACTGATCCAACGGGAACGTCTACCAGCCCTATCCCCGTTCCTCCTTCTGGATTTGTAGCCGGGATGTACGCGCAGACTGATGCCAAACGTTCGGTGGCCAAATCACCCGCGGGTACCTCGGCAAATCTCGGTGGGGCGGTTGGGCTGCTTGCCAACACAACCGACGCCCAGCAGGACTCGCTGAATCCAGTCGGAGTTAACGTGATTCGGTCGTTCCCGGCATCGGGAATCGTGATTTGGGGCGCACGGACGCTCGCCACCAGGTCTGACCCTGAATATCGCTACATCAGTGTGCGAAGAACAGCGATTTTTCTGGAGCAGAGCATCTATAACGGCATCCAGTGGGCAGTCTTCGAACCGAACGACGAACCCCTCTGGGCGAGTTTGCGATTGAACATCACTGCATTCATGATGCAGCAGTTTCGCGGAGGACTATTCCAGGGGGCGACCGCAAAGGACGCATTTTTCGTGAAGGTGGACTCCACTACAACTATCCAGGCTGATATCGACTCGGGCATCGTCAACATCCTAGTCGGTTTCGCGCCCCTCAAACCGGCCGAATTCGTGGTCTTGAGACTGACTCAGATGGTAGATCAACCCGCGTCCTGATGGATTAACTGAACCGAAAAAAGAGAAGGACTGCCATGGCAAAATTCACCGTGAACGCGTATAGATTCGACCCGTACCGGAACTTCAAGTTTCGCGTAAAGATCGACAACGTCTATGTTGCTGGTCTCAGCAAATGCAGCGCTCTCAAAAAGACCACAGAGATGACGGAGTGGTACGAGAGCGGAGATCCGAGCACACCGCATAAGCTGCCTGGAAAGACGAAGTACGACGCCATCACTCTTTCCGCCGGCATTACGCATGACACGACGTTTGAGGCCTGGGCGAATCTCGTGAATAACTTCTCGGGCGATGGTTCGATATCTCTCAAGAATTTCAGGAAGAACATCGTCATTGACGTGTTTAACGAAGCAGACCAAAAGGCGATTTCATACCAGGTTTTTCGCTGCTGGGTTGCTGAGTACCAGGCGTTGGCCGAATTGGACGCCGGGGGAAATGCCGTAATGATCGAGACGATCAAGCTGGAAAACGAAGGATGGCAGCGCGACACCAGTGTCATTGAGCCGACTGAAACGTAGATCGCACTCTCGCGCTAATCAGCGTGACAGCAAGATAGCGGCTCTCGACTATGCAGTCAGCGACGACCGATTCTTTTGGATCCGGAGGCGGAGTTGTTCGTTTGCCCGCCGGCTATGTCGATGCTGATGGCGCGATGCATCGCGAGGTCGATCTGGCTCAACTCACGGGACGCGAGGAGGAATATCTTGCCTCCGTTCCTCCTGGCTATCCGGCCGCTACCGTCATTACTGAACTGCTAGCCAGTTGTGTTCGCAAGATCGGTAGCCTTCCCGCAGTGGATACGGCTTTGATCAGGAACCTGCTGGTGAGCGACCGGGAATACCTCATTCTCAGGCTTTGGCAGATTACTAACGGAGACAAGCTGCGGGTGATGCTCTCCTGCCGGTCTGAGGATTGCGGCAAGGATATGGAGATCGATTTCTCGCTGGCCGATATACCCATCCCGGACCAGCCTTTGACGAGCCGGGTTTTCAAGCTGGAGGTCGAGGATGCTGGTTCGCTGGAGTTTCGACTGCCGACCGGCGAAGACCAGGAAGTTCTGGCGGAGCATGCGGAGGATGAGAACTCGGTCGAACAACTTCTCCGGCGCTGCATCGTTCGCATGCCGGCGACGCTGGATCTGAAGACAGCCGGGGCCGCGATCGAGCAGCGCATGCAGGAACTGATGCCGCGGCCGGAGTTGGAGATTGAGGGCGTTTGCCCGGAATGCGGGCTGGCATTTTCATCGGCTTTGGATGTGACAACATTGGTGCTCTCGAAAGCTGCGAAACAGAGTCAGCGTCTTCCCTATGACGTGCACCGTCTCGCCTGGCACTATCACTGGCCGGAGTGGGAAATTCTCTCGATGCCTCTTCAGAAACGTTCTCGCTATCTGCATTTGCTCGAAGAAGAACTGGAGCGAACGAATCCGTTCTAAGACTATGTCAAGGTTTCTGGCACATTTACTGCGCGCCGGGGGGCGCCCCCTACCTCGCAAAACGGGTAGCATACCGCGTCGCGCAATCGGGCGGGTTGAGTCGCCTGAGGTGATACGGCCTCCGGCTCAGACGCGTCGAGATGTTGTGTCCCCGGTAGCGCGACAGGTACCGGCGGAGGGGCCCGCATCTGTGGCCAGGGACCGGCCTGACCTGCCGGAAGTTCCTCAGCGTCCCGTTACTGTCAACGGCGAGCAATTGGAGCCATCGCATCGCTCTCAGCAGCAGCCGGAGCGGGAGGTCGAAGCGCCTTCGGAGCATGGCGGATTTAAGGACAGGAACACGGAGCGAGCGAATCAAGATCAGCGGTATCCCGAGGCACGCTCTACTGCGCCGGAGTTTGCAACGGATTCGGCTGCGTCCGCGCATGGAGCGAGGGAAATACAAACGGCGGCAGCCGAGGGGGCGATTCGAACCTCAAAGAATTTGCCGGCTCCAAGAGTGGAATCAACGCGCATACCGCTGTCTGCTGAGATGGAAACTCGTCTTACGGGGCGTAGTAACTACTCGCCGCCGAGTTCCTTGCGTTCGGGGAAAGTTCCCTACGTGGAGTTTGTTGCCAAAGGAAAGGTAGTGTCCTCTCTGGGCCCTCTTCCAGCTGAGACGGCGCGTCAGGAGCGGGAGACCGGTTTGCCCTCCACGCCGAGCACTGTCGAGAGCAGTGGAGAGAGATCGCGGCCGCAAGACGCCACGCGGGCGACGCCGGTATCGCAGCCGACGCTGCGCGTTGAAAAGCAAGAGTTAAGACCGGCTGACAATTCTGTTGCAGCTGGCCGTCCGGCGTCGATGATCGCCCCAGCCATCGCTTCCACCGTCGCCTCAGCGGCGGCCATGTATGGGCCGCCGAATCCGCTCCCCAAAGGCTCCACGGTTAACCAGGAGTCGAACCGGCATGCGCCCACGGAGGACGCGCGAGCCAGGCAGTCTGTGAGGGAGGCCGACAATTCCATCAACATCAAACGTATCGACATTCAGATTGTGAACGATGAGCCGCGAGTGGCGGCACAGCAATACACGCCGGTTCATACCGGCGATGCAATTTTTGCAAACTTAGACCGGCATTACATCCGGGAAGTGATTTGAAGGAGGGAGGTTGAATTCGCATGAGCTACCTGGCTGTTGGATCGGTTACGCAATCCATCGCCGCGCTGCTTTTAAGCAAACTGAACAAACCGCCGCTCATGGGAGCCGGCGCGACTTTTCGCGTCACGACGCTACCGCCGGATGACGATCGCGTGACGGATGCAACGGGAGTGAACCTGTCTCTGTATCGAATTTACGAGAACCCGTCTACAAGGAACATGGTTCGGCGAGGGACTACGGACCAACCACTGTCGAATTCCAAGCCGCCGCTGTCCCTAGTTCTCAGCTATTTGCTCACTGCGTATGTGCAGAAGGCCGCGGGTACTCCGCAAGACGACATTACAACCCACCAACTACTGGGAAACGCTATGGCAATTCTGCACGACTATCCGGTGCTGAACGACATCCACGACGCCGACTTCGACGCGGACGTGGACGCGCAGTTTCCGCCTGAGTTGCGCACCGCTTTCGATAAGGTCAAGATCACGACACTGCCTACCAGCATGGAAGAGTTTGCCCATATCTGGACTGGGTTCGGCAAGGCCTATCGATTGTCCGTGGCCTACCAGGTGTCTTTGATAGAGATTGGACCGACGACGCCGATTGTTCTACCTGCACCGAACGTGCAAAGTACAGCGGTAGGAACGAAGACCTTTGGAGGGCCACAAATCGTCTCCGTTGTTCCGCAATCGGGACCGGCTGGAACCATCGTTGCCATCACTGGTCAAAACCTGCAGCAGGTAGGAGCAGAGACAACGGTACAAGTGGGCGACGATTTATTCACTGAAGACGAACTGCTGTCTCTCACCGCATCACAGATTCAGCTTGCGATTCCCACTGCGCCCCAGACAGGACCACGGTTACCCATAACTGTCGCTTGTGGCGGCAGGCAGACACAACCGTCTGTCTACACCGTGACGCCCTGGATCACCTCGGTAGTTCCGTTGCGCGGCATTACTGGAATTCCGATCACTATCCCCATCGTGACCGCGAGTGGCGCCGCAGTGCAAATCGACGTGGACGGAAATCCTGCCACGGTAACGGTTGATCCGCAGGGAAAATTTGTAAGTGCGCTGGTGCCGACAGCTATTGCTGCCAATGGATCGAAGCTTGTAGTTTTAACGCTTGATGGACAGCGCAGTAACGCTCGCGTCTTTGAAGTGCTGCCGCTGATCACGGCGGTAGCAATTACGACTAATCCGGCACCGCTGAGCACAACGGTCTCGGTTACCGGAGAGCGGCTGAACGGACAGGACGTCAGCGTTGTGATTGGCGGACTAGCGATACGCGTAGGTGCGAACGCCAGCGCCACGACTCTAAATGCGACTGTTGACCGGGCACTTCCTGCGACTACGCCTGTGACGGTCAACGTGGATGGTGTTGTCTCCAACACGATTCCGCCGCGGTTGGATACGGTCGTTCCCTCCTCGGCGTTTGTTGGTGACACTGTGGTCTTGAACGGCGACAGTCTCAGCGGCAGGAATGTAATTGTGAGTTTCAACGCGGTACCGGTAGTTATCGGCGCGCAATCGTTCAGTTCACGCATGAAGGCGACGATACCCGCTGGGCTGCCTGTAGGAGTTGCGCAAATCTCTGTGTCGGTAGATGGTCGTGTGACGGATTCCGTACCTATCACGGTGGAAGGATGACGATCGACACGATTCAAATCTACGAGAGTAGTGCCGAACACTTGTTCGCTGAACTCCAATGGCTCAACTGCCTGGTGGAGCGCGAAATACAGCGGTTTCGCGGTCGCGCGCCGGGCGAAGGCCATCCGGATCTATTCCAGGGCTTGTACATCTCCGATCAACAGGTGGACCGCCTGATTACTGAGCCTTCGGAGAGTGAAGCAAAATTCATGCCGCCGCTGGACAACGCGGAGGCTCTGCGCGAGGAAGTCGATCAACGACGCGCAGCCAGCATGGAACGGGAAACACCGCTTATGCTTTCTGTTCTCGCGCGGCTCTTTGGTTTGAGTGCATTCGAAGAGCGACTGGTCCTGGTGGCACTGGCGCCTGAAGTGGATAGCAGATTTGGCACGCTGTATGCGTACCTGCAGGACGAGATCACGCGCCGCAGAGCTACTGTAGATCTCGCCTTGCGAATGCTATGTGATTCACCGGAACAGAGATTGAGAGCAATGAAAGCTCTCTCGCACAATTCGCGCCTTTACCAAATGGGCATTCTGCGCATGCCAGACAAACACACCGATGAATTGCTTCGGCAGAGAGCATTGATTCTGGACAATTCGATTGTTGATTTTCTCCTGGAGACGGGCGGTATGGACACCAATGTCGCAGCTTGCTTCCAGAGAACGCCGGGCGGCCGCCCGCTGAACGATCTACGTTGGAGAGGTGAGCTTACCTCTCAGGTTATCGGAGCTGATCGGCAACTTCCTGCACGAGACTACACGCGGGAGTGCTCAACTCTTTTTCCATTTCTTTGGTCCCGAAGGGACTGGAAAACGCACTCTGGCTGCGAGTCTGTGCAAGGAGTTTCGCATACCGCTTTTATGCGTCGATCTGAGCGAAGTTATAGCGCGCTTCGATAACTTCGAGATTGGTCTGCGCTCGCTGTTTCGTCACGCAATTCTGTCTCAGTCAGCCTTGTTCGTGGCCAATCTCGATTGTCTTGCTACCGAAGATGAGCGCAACTTGATGCGCCGCAAGAGTCTTTGCCGCTGTCTCGAAGAGCTCTTGGGGCTGTGGTTCCTTGGCAGCAGTGAGCAGTGGATTCCGCAGGGAATGCTTCCCTCGCGTAATTGTGTTTCGCTGGAGCTTCCAGCGCCCGGTCTTTCTCAACGTCGCAAATTGTGGGATTCACTGGCCGCCGAGCGCATCTCATCAGGTCTCCGGTTTGGCTCTGACGTGGACTGGCCAGAGGTAACCGCGAAATTCCGTATGACACCGGGAAAAATGGAAGCGGCCCTGGATGTCGCGACAAGTATCGCGCGTCTGCGGGACTCTGAGCAACTTGAATTGCGCGCGGAGGATTTACGTCGCGGGCTTTATTCGCAATCCAATGCCAGGCTCAACACGCTGGCGCGCAAGTTGAGTCCGCGTTACACGTGGGAAGATATCGTGCTCCCGCCGAATGCTCTCGCTCAATTGCGAGAGCTGTGTTCGCAGGTCAAGCAGCGTCAGACCGTTTACGTGGATTGGGGCTTCGATAGCAGGCTCTCTCTCGGGAAGGGCCTCTGTGCGCTGTTATGCGGGCAGAGTGGTGTCGGCAAAACCATGGCCGTCGAAATCATTGCTAGTGAACTGCAGATGGAAGCGTTCAAGATCGACCTTTCCAATGTGGTGAGCAAGTACATAGGTGAGACGGAAAAGAACCTGTCGCGAATCTTCCATGAAGCCGAATCGAGCAACGCCATTCTGTTCTTTGACGAAGCGGACTCCTTGTTCGGCAAGCGTTCCGAGATCAAAGACGCTCACGATCGTTACGCGAACATTGAGACCAGCTATCTATTGCAGCGGATCGAAGAGTTCGAGGGGCTTGTCATTCTCGCCACCAACCTGCGGAAGAATATTGACGACGCATTCTTCAGGCGCATGCAGTTCGTGGTGGAATTTCCCTTTCCCGACGCGGCTTACCGGTATCGCATCTGGCGGCAGCATTTTCCGTCAGAGGCGCCAGCGGCGGATGACATCGATTTCACCTACCTGGCGAAGCGATTCAATCTTTCGGGAGGAAACATCAAGAATGTGGTCGTGACTGCAGCGTTTCTTGCGGCGCAGAATGGGCGAGTCATCCGCATGGAACATATGATTCGCGCGACCAAACGCGAATACGAAAAGATGGGCAGGCTATGTACCGATAACGAGTTTGCCCCTTACCACACAATGCTGGCAACGGCTGGGGGCGCGGCATGAATAACCGGAGGGTTGAGATAGGACAGGCAAACATCCGATTCACAGGCGGCAATTGGCAGAGTCAGCGCGCCGAGAGAATTTCTCGCATGGCGTTCTGGCAGGTTCAGCGCCTGATCTCTTCAGCGCCTGCCAGCGGTGTGAAGCGGATTGTGGAGTCATTGAATTCAGGAACGTTGCGAGTGTCTTCGCGCAGAAGCGACGCGGACATTGCTTCTGCGATGGCGGCTGAAATCCGTCGAGCATTAACGGAAAACTGAGGAGCACATTATGGCTGGAGACTTTTCCAATCGGCCTAAAATTCTTCGAGGTGCGTTTGTTGAGTTCGGCATTAGCCTGCCGCCGTTGATTGTCGTGTTTCAGTTCAATCCGGCTAGCATCAGCCGCACTCGGTCGTCACACGTTGCCCCCCCAAGAACTTCCAGAACGACCACTGAGGCCCAGAGCGCAACTTTCATTAAACAAATCACCTCGACCAAGGGGCATTCGTTGATCGAGTTTCGCAATGGGCAAAAAATTATCGTGCAACCTGAAACGTTCAGTTTCGATATTCGCCTGGATGCGTCAGACAAGCTCGATCAAGGTGACACGATAACCGAACAATTTGGCATCGCTCCGAAGCTGTCTACGCTGGAGCTGATGATGCTGCCGAAGGCTCAAAGTTTGCTGGGAGGAGCTATCAGCGCGCTCCTGCCAGCTAAGGCGAAAAACTTTGCCTTCTTCGATACCGGTAACAATCCGCCAATCATCTTGTTTGTCTGGGGCAGGAAGAAGACTATCCCCGTCAATATCACCTCGATGCAAATAAAGGAGGAGGAGTTCAGCGTCGATCTAAATCCCACCCGAGCTACGGTCAGCGTGAGCCTCGAGGCTATAGAGGGCGCCAATCTGCCGTTCCTTTACACGCAGGCAATGAAGGAAGTCATGTCGCTTTTGAACCTGGCCAATATCGCAGAGGTGGCCAACACGATCGTGCCGGAATAACATAATGTACGCAAAAGGTTCGAGATACCGCAATCTGCCCCTGCTGGCTCCGCTCAACATCAACGGCGAGCGGCCGTTGGTTACGCAGTTGCGTTTAATTCCGGATACACCGGGGCAGTTTCTACACACGGTACGGGATCATGACAGGCTCGATATACTGGCCTACAAGTATTATCAGGATGCGTCGCGATGGTGGCAGATATGCGATGCAAATTCGCAGTTTGCTTTTCCGAATGATCTTTTAGATCGCACGCCATTAGTCGACGAGACTCTGGTCCTGGATTATCCTGACGCGCTGCTGCGATACAACCAATTGCTCTCAAACCTGAAGGCCCTGGGTATCATTGAAGACCCGCCAGATGGAACTCTCGCCGATTTCATTTCATGCTCTGTCATCGTCACCTACCTGGCTGCGGCCACCCGTGCTCTAATCCTGACGGCAATCGCGACCCAGAAATTTCATCTGCTGCAAAGCTTTGAGTGGTTGGATGGAACAGACATTTTGGAGATGTTCACTTTCGAAGATGTGGCGTTGAAAACGTCGTGGCAACAGATGCTGCAGATGTTACAGCAGGTTCCGGGAATTGTGAGTTTGGTCGGGGACATGGGTACCGCAACTTTGCAACTGACTTACAACTCTGCCGTCATCGGAAGAATGTCGATTGTAAATACGATCGGCCAATTCGGATTTGCGGTGCCGGCGGCCCTCATTCAAGCTTCTGGGCGGGTGGGCTCACAGATCACAGTGCCGCCAAACGGGAATATCTGAGATGCCACAGATTTCAGCCTCCATCTCGATCAACGGAGACAGCGCAGTGGACCTGCTGCCGATGGCGATCGAGCTTGAGATCGAAGAGGACCATGATATGGCGTCTGTCGTTCACGCCAAGCTCGCAATGTATCAGCAGGACGATGCGACCTGGGCTTTTCTCGACGATGACCGCGTACAAGTCTGGAATCAGATTTCAATTACGGCGACGATTGTCGACGACGTGCAAGAATTATTCTCCGGTTACATCACCGAAATCAAGAGTCATTTCGATATCGAAGACAATGCATGTTACGTGACGATCTGCGGCAAGGATACGACCTGCCTGATGGGCTTGGAGGAAAAAATTAAGGATTGGCCGAACATGAGCGATAGCGATATCGCGTCGCAGATTCTGTCGAGCTACAATCTGACGCCCCAGGTTGACGATACCGGTGTGGTCCATGATGATACGATCTCCACGACTATACAGCGCGAGACTGATATCCACTTCCTGAAGAGGCTGGCCCGGCGCAATGGCTTCGAGTGTGTGGTACGAGGCAACACCGGATATTTCCGCAAGCCGGTGCTGACCTCTACTCCGCTTCCGGTGCTTGCGGTTTTTTTTGGTGCGGATACAAATGTTGCTTCGATGGACCTCGAAGTAAGAGCTCTGCAGCCGATGGCGGTGGAGATGCACCAGATCGACATTATCGGGAAGCAGACGCAAGATGCATCGATTAGTTCGAGCGATCAGACCCAGTTGGGACAGAACAGCACTTTGACACTTAGCGTGCCCAACGGAATTCAGTCACGCTCTTATGTCCGGCACGCAGTTGCCACTGGAGTGACCGAGATGCAGAACCTTTGCCAGGCGATCTACGACCGCGCTGAGTGGCTTGTTGAGGCGAACGGCTATGTCGACAGCGTGTCCTATGGAACGTTTCTCCGCAGTCTGAGTCTGGTTCCGATCAAGGGACTGGGGCAGCTTTTCAGCGGGATGTATTACTTGACGAATGTGCGGCATGTTATTACCGTGGATCACTATCTGCAGCACTTCAAAGCACGGCGCAATGCCATGGCGCCAAACGACAGCGACTTCGGTTCGTCGGATTCACTTTTCTGATTGGGGTTGTCGATGCCTGAGGATGTCTTAGTCCGGCTCCTGGATAAGGTAGAGCATCGGTTTCTGGGAAAGTACACAGCATTTGTCGCGGACAATGCTGACCCGGAAAACCGTGGGAGGCTGCGTCTACATATTCCCTCTGTTTTAGGCCCCGATGTGATTTCCGGATGGGCCTTGCCCTGCGCTCCCTATGGTGGCGCGAAAGGGCAAGGTATTTTCTTTGTCCCGGACAAGGATGCAGGGGTATGGGTGGAATTCGAGGCCGGAAATCCTAGCTATCCGATCTGGGTTGGCACGTTCTGGAGTAAGCCTGGCGGTACAACGGAAGTTCCTTCGCCAGGGGACAGTCAGTCGCCGCCCACCGCCAAGATTATCGCAACGGCGAAACACATAATTGAATTTGAAGACGCCGATGGAAGTGAAGCCATCACGATTACCGATTCAACCAATAATAACGTCGTGAAGCTGAATAGCGACGGGATAACGGTTCAGGACACGAACGGCAATGTCATCACTCTAAGCAGTTCTGGTACAGACGTTAAAGACAAGATCGGGAATGAAATTACGTTGCAATCGAGCGGCACGACTATCAAAAGCAGCGCTATCAAGGTGGGGAGCGATAGCGCTGCGCAGCCTTTGGTGCTTGGCACCCAGCTCAGCACTCAACTGACCAGTCTCATGGTGTGGCTCAGCACCCACATGCACACCGGCAACCTGGGTGCTCCTACGAGTCCTCCTATGGTTCCGCCCAGTTCTAGTGTCGATTTCAGCCAGATTCTCTCAACAAAGCATATGACCGAATAAGGAGCATGAACGATGGCGCTCAGCATTGGAGATATCAAGGCGAGTTCGGGTATGAGCCAGGCGATCTACAACCAACTCAACACGTTGCTGTCGCCAAGCATTCCCGCTGCTACACTGCCGCAAAGTCAAGCCAGTTGGCAGCAGCTTGCGTTTGCCATTGCCACGGGCGTCGTTCAGCACATCTTGGCAAACATGGAGATCAACAACATTCAGGCTGGCGGCACGATCAGCGTTGCCATATCGCAAGTGAATGGTGCGGCTGCAACGGGTACAGCAGGCGGGAACATTAGTTTGAACCAGACGGGCGTGACCAGCGGCCATGTGGCCTGACAGGAGCGAATGTGGACAGGACGAGTCTGGCATTTCCATTTCGAATCGACGGCATAGGTCGGGTGGCAACCGCCAGCGGGGACGACAATATCCGCGCGAAGATTTTGGAGGTCGTTCTGACTGCACCGGGCGAGCGGGTGGGGCAGCCCGACTTCGGATGCGGACTGCGGGATCTGGTCTTTGATCCGAACAATGAAATTCTCGCAGCTACAACGGAATTTAGTATTAACAGGGCATTGCAGCAATGGATGCCCGATGACATAGGAGTGCAGAGCGTTGACGTTGTGAGCGAGGATAGCACGTTGCAGATCACCGTGACTTACGTCCGGCTTGATCAACTGGAAGTTAGTCAGGTGAAGATCGTCTTCTGATTGCGGGGTTTGAGATGGCAACCGTCAAGCTGGTAAATACTCAGCAGGTAATTGATTACACGGCACGCGACTACAGCAGTTTCAGGCAGGAAATACTGAGCCTAATACCTTCGAAGCTGCCGGAGTGGAGCGATCTGTCAGAGGCCGACTTTGGCGTCGTGCTGATCGAGATGTTCTCGTATATGGCAGATATTCTGAGTTATTACCAGGACCGAATTGCCAACGAAGCGTTTTTGAGCACGGCGCAGCAGAGAAGCAGCGTGATTGAACACCTTCGTCTCATCGGGTATGAGATGGCGCCCGCCGCGCCTGCGGCATCGGCACTCAGTGTGATCGTCGGCAACAATCAGAACCAGGTCATTGAGATTCGCAATGGGGACCAATTCGCCACCGCGACCACTCGCGACCGCCCCAGCGTAACTTTTGAATACACCGATCCCAAGCCGCTGGTGATCGATCTAAGTCAGCTTCCACTCAATTCGGCACTTAAGCCTGACGGCTCGCCGATGCCAAATTTCAAAGAGGCATTTGACATCATACCCGTGGTGCAGGGCCGCACCGCGCTGAACGAGGTACTCGGTGTCTCCGACGGTACTCCCAATCAGAGTTTCAAGCTGGCACAACCTTCTGTCCTTCGAAACTCCATTCAGATCGTCATGAATACCAATCCTCCCACTCCTCCCTGGACTCAGCGTGAGAATTTGGTATTCAGTCCACCCGCATTTACTCCGGAGCAGTTACAAGCTTTGCAACAACAAGACCGCATCGGCTCAACGCTCGCCTTCAGTCGCAGCGCCGATCCCGATTTTGCAGTTCAGGTTGACGAGAACGATATCACTACTGTGCTCTTCGGCGATGGGCAGTACGGACAAATTCCCCCCGCAGGTACAAGCATTCTGGCGACATACCGAACCGGCGGCGGCTCTATAGGAAATGTCGGAGCAGGACAAATCACAATTATCAGTAAGTCGCCTCAGTTGCAGCTGTCGGCCGCGAGGGTAACTAACCTTTTTACTGCCAGCGGGGGCGCAGAAAGGGAGAGTACCGATCAGGCAATTAGGTTTGCACCCACTGTATTCAGTTCCATGCA
Organism: uncultured Acidobacteriaceae bacterium; assembly: GCA_963795445.1. Taxonomy (GTDB): domain Bacteria; phylum Acidobacteriota; class Terriglobia; order Bryobacterales; family Bryobacteraceae; genus Bog-105. Next base: position 61,441 of record CAWCHX010000024.1, read on the forward strand.
AAGGGCAGTTACTGCAAACGATTATGTGGCGCAGGCGAGACTTTTTCCCGGTGTGTCAAAAGCTCGTGCCCAAACTACGAATTGGAACCTCGTCAAGCTCTACGTCGCGCCCACCGGTGATGGGGAACTTCCCACCGATACGCTTAAGACCAACCTTCTAGCATATTTCGAAGACAAGCGGATGTTGACCAGCACCATCCAGATTGAAGATCCGTCTTACATCCAAATCCAACTGTATGCGACATTCGGTGGGCGCTCCTATTTTCGCCCCTTTGACGTACAGGCTTCTGCTATCGCTGCTATCAATGCGCTCTTTGACTTCGATAACGCTGACTTCGGCCAGACGCTCTATCTAAGTACCATCTACCAGGTGATAGAGGCTTTGCCCGGAATTGATCACGTGTTTATAACTCGCTTCAATCGCGCGGATGCAACGCAGGACATCACTAGCGACGGGCGCATCGTCCTCGGTCAAAACGAAATTCCTGTGCTACGACCCGCCGATCTGCAGATTCAACCGGAGACTACGGCATGACGCAACCCACCGCCGTGATTGCCCGGCCGGACGCCAAGGGAGGAATTATCCGCCTGTCCTGGACCAATCCTATGGTGGCGGGGTTCGTAGGAACACGCGTGCTGCGAAAGGAACTTGCCTATCCGGTGGTGCCGGGAGACATAGGAACTGCTGCCGAGATTTACAACGATACGACCACCGCTCAAGGAGCGACAGGGACCTTCGTTGACACTGGTCTTAAAGTCGAAGCTGTCTATTACTACGCTGTAGTTTCCTATGATCTCTCGGCGAATTTCTATGCTTCGTTTATCTCGGCTATTAGCACCGCGCCATATGACACTGGTGCCTATCTCTACAACAATCTAGCCGGAATTTATCAGAGCTATGACACGGTATTGCCGCCCGCAGGCTCGGCGATTGATCCCGCGGACCTGGCTAAAGGTCAGCTTCGGCGATTTCTGGATATGTTCGGAGTGGAATTTGATTTGTTGCGGAGCTTCGCGAGCTCCATGCGTGATTTCTTCGATCCCGCGAAAGTGGATGGCGCGCTGGTGCCGCTCTTATCCAGTTGGGTTGGATGGCAGACTGACTACACGCTGACTTTATCAAAGCAGCGGAATGAAGTGCGCTTTGCGCCGCATTATTACACCACCACCGGCATTCCTGCGAACCTTCGCGCTATGATCAACCGAGTAAGTAGCTGGGACGCGCGGATCAAGGAGTCATCTTATAGCATCTTCCTTTCCAACTTGCCAGATCAACTTACAATTTGGGAGCAGCAACGACTTGGAGGCAAATGGCAGAGCGAGCAAGTCGTCACGCTCGACGTGGCATACGAAGGAAGGCCTGCTTCGATCAAAACCGATGATGGCAGGTTGTGGCTTTTCTATCATGCCAGGCAGAGCGCTCCAGCCCCCGCCTCAGGTGCTGTTGTTACCCAGGCTCTGGACCGCTTTCATCTTAATTACAAAGTATTCGAGCAAGAGGCATGGTCTGCGTCGCACCGGCTTACCGCGAGTGCACCCATCACGGGTGTCTCCGCGACCAATCGCTCGCCGGCCGTGGTGTTCCGGAGCGACGGTAGCTTTTGGGTGTTCTGCAGTAGCCTTGACGATACAGGTAATAGTTCACCTTCGCGGTTGCGGTTGATGCGTTGCTCGATCGGACGCAATGCGTCGAGTGCACGAATCGCTGGAACGATATCGGCCCCGTTCCCGCTTGCAGATGGTGACATATTTCAGATTGTGATTGGAGCCGGGCCTGCGCAGGTTACGCGCAGAATCGTTTTCCGGGTGGAGGATTTCAATGACATTACACATGCCACTGCCAATGAGGTTGCGGCGGTGCTCGATCGGGAATTGCCCGGCGTGAATGTGTCGGCAGCGGCTGACGGAACCATCGCCATCGTTTCTCAGGCACAGGGAATTGCTTCTCTGCTCACCGTGCCGCTTTCTACAGCGTCGCCGAAACTCGGGCTAACTAGTCCTCCGAAAGGAACTGACGCCGTGGCAGCACAACTAACTGGAGCGGCTGTTGAACCATTTTTGCTGCATGACGGCGACACGCTCGTTGCGAGCGTCGACAATGAGGTTTGCCGGCTCATAACTTTTTCCACCGCTAGTTTTGCGAATATCGCGGCTGCGACTGCCGCAGAAGCGGCCGCTGTGATTAACGGCATCTTTCCCAACTCTGCGAGCAGTCAGGCTGGCAAGGTTCAGATTGCATCTCAGCAGCCTGGCACCGGTTCACTGGTCAGTGTAGATATTGTTCTTTCTACATCTGCGCCTGTTTTAGGCTTTGGGCAGCCACCTCCCTCAGCTCCAGCAGGCATGGATGAAACGGAGCCTTCTACGTTTGAAGATGCTTCGAAGAATCTTTGGTTGTTCTGGAGTTCGCGGCGCGATGGCAGTTGGAAGATCTGGTATAGCGTGCTTGCTGCTACAGGATGGGCGAATCCCCAACCTCTCACTGAGACTGCTCTCCCTGATCGAGAGTGCAGCGCAGTCCTCGATCAGGCGGGCGCTCGGATGTGGGTATTCTGGAGCCGGAAGAAGGATAATGGCCTCTGGAACATTTTCTTTCGTAACACCACGACGCTCGATTTCGCCACACAGACACAGGCGACCTGGAGCGGAGATATTGAGTGCACGCCAGTACCGCTGACCTATGACAACTGCGAGCCATCCGCAGTGGTTGTAAGCGCAGGAAACATCGAAGTCTTTTTTAGTTCAAACGAGGCTGGCAGCTGGAATATCTGGTCGAGTGTGATTACTCCTGCCGCACAAGGCGCGCCGTCGCAAGCGACAATCGGGCAGTACACGCGACGAGCGGCTGTTCCTTTGCTGATCACACCCAATCAAATGCATATCTGGTTTCGTAACAACGAGGTACTGGAGTATGCAAGCAAGCTTTATCCCGCTGCGCGCACCATCGACGGCCGCTATGCCGGTTCGACTACTGCCGATACTCGTAATCAGCTGCGGTTGAGCTTACGTAGCGATATTCAGGATATTAATCGCTATACTTACGAGACTAGTCATGTCTTCGATGACTCTCTTGTCTACGGAATTGGCGACGTCGTGACTTACGGCGCTCTAAGTTACTTTGCAATTGCTCCCAGCCAGGGACCGGACAATCGCACGCCGGATCAGAACCCAGGTGCCTGGCTGGTATTGGGTCCAATTCCGGCATCGCGGCAGGAGGCGGCGCGCATTTACTCGAGGGACACGATTGGGGTCTACCTGACTCCCGATACGAACGACGAGACGGTGATTCTAAGTACGCTTACGCAATTGCAGAATCTTTCGCCGACTTTTTTGCCAATACAGACTCGAATCGTGTTTGTTATCGATAAGGGAGCCATGGCGCCCTTGCTCCCGCCGGCCGGCGCAGGTTTACACATGAAGATAACGAGGCCATAACATGGGAAACTTTTCCAACAATCCGGCACTTAGACTCACGGAGTCGGTAGGTAAGAGCTATGTAGGCGTGCGCATGCAGCAGGCTGTCCCTGTGCTTGACGCCGACTGGAACCTCTTAGAGGATCTTCGACGGTATGAGTTTGAGACTGTGGGGAGCTGGTTCATCGGCGACGGAGTACCAGCAGGCAACGATGGTTTCAGCGTCTTTGCAATTGCTACGGCAAATGACTTTGGAATTCGTAATGGTCTGATCATTATCAGCGGCAAGCTGACGCAGAATTTCGACGATACATCGTATACAACGCAGCCGAACTTTGGTGCTAGGGTAACTCCTCCTGTCACATCGCTCACTACGCCTCCTGCGGATAAATCATTTATCGCCTATTTGGACGTGTGGGAGCACGAGATTGACAGCCAGCAAGATCCTGCCCTGATCGACAGCCGCATTGGGGTGGAAACGGCGGTTCGTCTCATGCGGGATTGGGTAGTTCGCGTGGCTCGCATACCTGAAGATATTCCGCTCACGCCGCCCGCAGGTCATTTTTTTCTCCACCTTGCGCAAATCAATCGTCAGGGCGCCAATGGAAACATTACGGTCAGCATGATTCAGGATCTGCGCCAGACTCAACTGTCGATAAACCGGAAGATCGAGATTAGAAACGGTGTCGGGACAGTGATTGTCGACAATACGCGCTTTATTCAGATGCTGACCAACACGCGTAACAATGTTCTCGCGTTAAGTTTTTACCTGACTACCGTATTTAATAGTCCCAGTATTGGTCTGATGGCCGGTGAGGTGCTGGGCCTGCAGTCGATCGAAGTGATTTCTCACGCCTGTGATGCGGGGTTAGCGCTGATTAATTCCCGCAGTATGGCTAATCCGGGTGCTTTGCAATACATGTTTCAGCTTTACGACGCGCAGAACAACTTTTTGAATGTATGGCAGAACGTGATGCTCACACTCGGAACAGGAACAAAGAAATATGGCAATTACGTCAATTTTGTGGGACAGCTCGCAACGCTTCTCAACTCACCAGCCGCCGGAACTTTGATCGGCCTGAAGACGGCTTTACAGACGAATGACCTGGCGTCCGCGGTTGCTACACAGGAGCAGATCGCAACCCTGTTCGGCGTAGCTGGAAACGCTAATGCACCGCATGGAAGCCTGCAAATTCTGCTGGACACCACCCCGGCAGGTTCACTAACTACAGGTCAGATCGTTCAATTCGGATTCCAGGTAACCAGCAAGACCACACAGGCTGACACTTACACAGTGAGTATTTTGCCGCAGGCGGGATGGCCGAGGGTTCTGGTCGATGCGGCTGGCAACCCGATCGCAAACAATAAAGTAGCTATTCCCGCTGCGCCTGCACAGGTCACTCTGTTGGTGAATGCGACAGTTCAGGTCGGCTCAAGTGGATTGGAGCTGCGTGTAACTTCGCAGACCAATCCTGCAGAGATCGACCAGACGAGTAACGCCTTTACTTTGACCGAAGGCCAGAACTCACCTCCGGGAGAAACCAAGATACAGTTCCGAGTGAAGATACAGAGCGGCGGCACAATCGATCCTGTGAGCGGAAACGTAGATGTGAAACTCGGCCAGAGGTGTACGTTCTCAGTTCAAGTCATTAATAACACCGGGAGCGATGCCAGCTTTACTCTGGCAGAAACGAAGACTGCAGAGACGCCGGTGAGTCAGTGGACTTTCGTGTATGCAGGCGACCCGAACCCCGTTCCAATTACTAACGCCTCGTCTGTTACCGAGACGATGCAAATGACGCCGAGTGCGACAGCGGTATCCGTACAACTTGTTTTTTCTGCTATGACAACGATCGGCGGTTCTCCGATCTCAGCTCAGACGACGATTGGATTCGTCGGAGTGTAGAAAAGATAACCAGAACTCTGAAAGAGGGGGAATAGTGATGACCAATAAAATGCAATCTGCAAGAATCGTTGTTGGCACTGCGTCATTTGCTTATAAGTTGGGTAGGCTGATGACATTGGCAGTCATGTTGTTGTGCCTTCGCGCCTACGGAGCGAATGCATGTGCACCCGTAGTAACGAACGCCTTTATAACGCCAATCAACGGCATTATGACCGGTGTAGGACTTCCGAGCGGTGGAGGAGGGTTTGGAGGCTGCATGGCAGATAAGGCATGGGCTGGAGTTGACGCACAACAAGTCCCCGTCTTAGCACTAGCGCCTGGTCAAATGAACCCTCAAGCTACCTACATGTTCGTGGCTGCTCATGGCGACATTACAAACCCCAATACAAACCTCGACCAGTTGCTGGTCGGTGTACACGTACAAAATACTCCGAACTTATCTACGGACGATCACGTCACGTTATATTTTCATTTCGGAAATGGCGCCACATTCTCCCCAGGCCTCCCAGACTTTGCCTTAACCTACGATGTTGGAGCTGCAGCGGGAACTCCGGACGCTACTCCTACGGACGCCGAATGCAGTAAGGATCCCATTAACACGCCGCATCTGTTTAAGTTTGTTAGCACAGCTAGTCCCTGGAGCAGTGAAATAGCTCTTGCGATGGTGCCGTGGATCACGACCAAGAAGTCGTGGAATTTTCCCGCTGTGCCCGGACCAGGTATCTGGGAGTTGGAGGTCGCGATCGATCTCAAAGCTCTCTGTACCACGGCTCCCGGAGCCTGTATAGCGCAGAAAGGAACGAATCTCTTTTCCATAGGCGCAAAGGTCTATGAACGTGATGAGGCGCTGACAGACTCAACTATATTCATGTACCCCACCAACCTCGAAGGGACACTGCCCAACGACGATATCACTAACACTGCATTTTATCTTCCCAATAACCCTGTGGTAGTGACCGCGCCAAGTTCCCTTACACCATTTGACGTAGGTGCGCAGTGTGGACTTGATGTACAGATCACGAGCGCAGCGGGGACTGACCAGGGAGGTAACGTAGGTTTCTTTACTACCACCGACTCAGCACCTCCCCTCAAATTTAACGGCTCGGGGAATGCAATAAATCCTAATCACTTTACGGCGAAGGTAAAACTTGTCAACCCAAACGACGCTTCAGACAACCATAACCTCACGACTCCTGATACAGGGAACGTAAAGTTCTCGATTATGCCTTATAACGGTGGGTTTCCCGATACCTATACCATGGGCACGTCTTCTGTCACTTTTACTCACGCTCAGCAGGAACTCACAGTTCCTGTCGATACAGCTCCTCTTGCGTGGCCGGCGACGCTGACACAGTGGAACGACGCGCAGGGGCAAGCAAGTGCGCCTTCCTCTTCAATCACTCGCGCGAGTGCAGATCATACATGCATTGCGGTTGACCTGAGTGGTTTCAACATCGATGTTCCTGGCAACAACCATCTCGGTCCACAGAACCTGGTCTTTACTCATTCGTCAGCCATTCGCGACAGTTTCACAATCAGTGCTCCGAACAGAGCAGAGGCTGGACAGAATGGCTATATCGACTACGTACTTCGCGTGAACTGGCAGAATATCGGCAATAAGGGAGGGTGGAAGTATGAATTCGAGGATTCACATGATACAGGCCTGAAGAGAATAGGCAAACTGAAGAGCTACTATTCCCTGCGCGTCAAGACGGGGGAGACGAAACGTGTCAGGGTGGAGATTCGCGGGGGATCAATACCCGGTACCGCAAAACAATATATGCTGCCTGCCACAGCGGGAGGAACGCTCCTTTCACCGGCGAACGGGACGCCGCCGTTGGAGATTCCAGTGAAACCCGGCACGACGATGGCCGTTGTCGCCCATGGGGCGATTCGTCTTCACTCGAAGGAAGGTGCACCTTCGAACGATGCTAATGGCACATTACTGGGTCCGCCTCCTCAACAGGGGCCAGGAGTAGCAGGGGCGCCGGGCGCGTCCAACAGTGCTCAGGTCTGCGACAATTGCGGCCGAGGGGCTCTCCTCAAAGACGGCTATTATCGAGCTGCCGAACATCAAGGCGCTCTAATAGGCTCCTTCGACGGTTTCAAGACTGCTTTTGTCATCGGTACGAATTCCACGTTCCTTGTCCCGGGCGCGGCGACTACGCTCGCTCTGGCGGTCAATGACCAGGCTGGGCAGTATGCGGACCACACCGGAAACTTCCAACTCAACGTTATCGCCAGCGCACCCGTGGTGGCTCCTACGCTGGTAGCCCAGCCAGCATATGACCCAGCCGGCATACCGGTTCAGATGGAAGCCGGCACTGGAATGCCGCGATTGAACATCGAGGTCATGGAGGTTATCCCGAAGAATAAGGTTCTGCTACCGGCTGGTTATGTCTCATGGGCTGTGTATTCGTCACATAAGCGCGGTCCGTTCTGGTGGCTTTGGCCTGGGAATTGGTAGGACATGTTCTTCAGCAGCGGACCAGTCGGCCGCGCATTTGATTGAGACGGTTGATTGCTGAACTGGTCCGTTGCTGAGTCAGGACATTTATGGAGCGACAGGCGGTAACCAAGACGGCTCAACACGAGAGGCCCTTGCCAGGTCCTGTCCCCAGGCAGCCGGTACAGGAGGTGTCGCCGGAGCATAATCTGCGCTTTCTCCAGCGTTCGCTGGGCAATCGGGGGCTGGGATTGTTTCTGCAAACGAAATTGACCGTTGGGTCGCATGGAGATTACTACGAACAGCATGCGGATCGCGTGGCCGATCATGTCATGCCCCAGCCGCGTGGAACGTCGAGCGCAGGTCATGCTCAGCCTGCTAGCGACTGTCCTGCCGCAGCACCCGCACGTCTCGGCGGCTTTCTTTCTAGCAACCATGGTCAGCCACTCCCGGATAGTTTGCGGGATTCAGCCGAGCGAGAGCTGAGGCATTCCTTCGACGGGGTCCGACTGCACCTCGGCAGTGAAGCAAATCAAATGGCGGGTGCGGTAAGTGCGCGCGCTTTTACACATGGCGACGATGTAGTTTTTCGGGCCGGTGAATTCAGGCCCGAAACACCGGCAGGGCGCCAGCTACTATGGCACGAACTCGGGCACGTAGCTTCTCACGAACGGATCGGATCACGGGTACTGCGCGCTCCTCGCTATGACACGGCACCTCAAAGGATAGGGCCACCACCGCCCGGTTCGACTCCCAAGAGCCTGCACGATCAGGTTGATCTTAAAACGAAGAAAACGCCGCCCGATATTGCCAGTGCCAAAGTAGCCGGCGTAACTCCTGGCAGCGATGCTGAAACCTTTCTTTGGAATATTCTTTTTTATCTCGGGCAGAGCGATCGATGGGATACCTTTGTGAGACTCGAGACCGCGATTGGTTGGGCGCCGCCTGCCCCCGCCGGTAAGACTGGCGGGGGAACAGTTATCCCTTTAGGAGAAGTCAACGTAAGCATAGACGACAAGGGGAACGCGACTGCAGAACTTATACACTCTGGTCCAGCGGCGACCGTGACCGCAGGGAAATCTGGAGCGGCAGCAATCGCCCAAATTATCAGTAATTTTCAGGTGCATTCCGTCGCGAAAGGAGACAAGGATTGGGGAGAGCCAGGATTCACCCACGATGTCAGCGATGTTCTGGATTCGTTTCAACTGCTGCCAGCCAGTAACACGTCTGCGCTGAAAGGCCTGGACCTTCTGCGTTTTGCAACCTTGCCTAAAGAGCATTCTGGAGAATTCAACCCAGGTGGAGGGGTGGCGATGGGTGCGACAAAAGTTACCGCGCCGCCTACACTCAAGCTCGCCGACAACGCATTTGTTTTCAAATACCAGACCGGACCTGCCGGAAACTTCGTCAGCGAACGTGTCGGGGGAGCCGCTAATCCGACACCGGCAAGTTTTCAAACAATTTTGCATGAGAGCGGTCACGCCGTGGAACATCAAGATGAACGACCCTCCAAAGAGGCACTTGACCAGGCGATCATAGGCCAAAACTTGACATCTAACCGACTCAACGCCGCAATCGCCAGCGCCAAAGCAGGCGCAGCTACACCCGCTGCAGCCTCGCTCAATGCCGAGGCAGTGCAGAAGCGCAAGAGCTATGACGCCGCGGTGGCATTGGTAAAAAAAGACAAACATGCGCTTAATACGAAGCATGTCTCTGCCACTGTAATCAAGGGACTGTCGGCATTGACCACTACAAAGAAGTCAACTGCCCACTCTGCCAAGGCGACTGCAGATGCCTCTGCAAAAGCATTTGGCTCGCAGGAAGCGACCGAGAGTTCTGCCTACCGGCTCGCCGTTGATGCCACGACAGCAGCTCTCGCCCAGTATGAATCCAGGAGTCAAAGCGGCGATCTGGAAGATCTGGACGATACTTTGCTGGCCGCCTTTGACGCTCGTGATAAGGAGCGCAAGAACTTGCAAACTGCCTCCTCCTCCAATCCGGCCCTGGCAACTTTTGCCATCGTTGAGACAACACAAAACGAATGGGAAGATGCTCTCCGCACCCTTGCGCACACTCGCGGAAGATCGCTCCGCCTCGATAAATTTGTAACCAGAGTAAACTCATCCTCGATTACTCCGTTCACAACTTATGCCCGCAAAAACTGGCCCTACAAGCCAGAGGAATTTTATGCCGAAGCGTATTCCTTATGGCTGACCGATCCCGAGTTCCTACAGAAGGAGTACAAGCCCATCTTCGACCTTTTCGATTCGGGAGACTACGAAAAATGAGCCGGTACCGCAGTCAGCGACAACTGCGTAATTGGATCAAGACATAGCATGGAACGGAAACAAGCATCTCCGACGAACGAAGCAGGGGTCAGGAGCAGCAATTCCAGCATCGCGCGTCGGCCCACGTCTGAATATTCTCTTTCCCACGGTCCGCCTTTTCAGCTGCTGCAGCGTATGCATGCCCACGCTGGCAATCGGGAGATAGGCAAGTGGCTACAAACGAAATTAACCGTCGGGCCGCCTGGAGACCACTACGAGCAGGAAGCGGATCGCGTTGCCGATCATGTTATGAGAATGCCCGCTCCTGGTCCGGTAACGATCAGCAGCAGGGGTAACGAACTGCAACGCAGCTACGACGAAAGCGAAGAGGACGGAGGAACTCCCGAACCCCTGGCACGCAAACAAGCGAGTGGTGCGTTGCCTATGCACCGAACGGCGGCACCCGGGATTGTGCATGAGGTTCTGCGATCGCCTGGCAGGCCGCTCGATCAGGCCACGCGCGGATTTTTTGAGCCTCGCTTCGGGAATGATTTTGGCAATGTCAGAGTGCATACCGACAGTCGCGCAGCGCAATCGGCATCCGCGGTGAATGCGCTTGCTTACACCATGGGCAACAATCTCGTCTTTGGAGCCGGGCAGTATGCGCCCGATTCTGCGCATGGACGCAGGTTGCTGGCACATGAGCTTACCCACGTGCAGCAGCAGCAGGGCGCGATTCCGCTGTCCAATCGTGGACCGGAATTGCTTCAGCGCCAGGAAGGTCCGGCGGTACCCTCGGCTCCAGCCCCTGCGCCTCCAATTACTCCTGAAGCCGCGCCGGTCCCTGATAAGACTCAAGAAGGTGAGAAGAAACCGCCTGAGACCAAACAGGAGCAGAAGCCTGAGGAGGCGGCGACCAAGGACCTCAAGACGCGCGTGCGGGAGTGGCTCGATAACCAGAAGTTTGATCTCCCGCTAGTGGTGGATATGAAGGGGTCACCCGAGAAATGGAAGGTGAAGTATGGGGACCAACTATGGACGCTGGAGCGGGTCAGGGACGAAGTGTGGGACGTACTGGCGCAGGTAACTCCCGGTATCAAGCGGGGTGACGTCTGGCAGCATGTGTACCAGTACTATCAGGAAAAGGTGAAAGATGCGGATTCGAGCAGCTGGCAGGCGGTAGTACAGGCTCTCTACACACCGTCCTATACCCTCGCCTCATCGCAACCCACAAGCGGAAGCCGGTGGGCGAATCCTCTGCAACTGACTCTGGGCGCCAACAACGCAAAACATAAACAGGGCTTCGGCGGGCTGGAGATCCAATATGCTCTGACAGGGTCGTTCCTCAATGTTGGGAGCGGTAAAGCGGATTGGTTCCAGAATGCTCTTGGGCAAATTCAATTCTCGGCGGTCTCCCCGTTAGGAGGCAACTTCCAGCTGGGCTCTTCCTGGTCATATGTGCAGGGGAGTATCTACGCCCAATTGGCAGCCGGAATAGGAACGAATTGGGACACTCCTCCAGGAGGCCAACGCAAGGCATATTTCGGATTTCTCTTGCAACCCGGCGTCGGAGGTCAGATCACCGTGAACATTGACTGGTTCCAAATCATTGTTCAGGGAACTGTGGTTTATTCCTATTTCTCGAAGACCAAGGAAGCAGACTCGCACTCGACAAGGACGCTTGGGATCCAACCCGGTGTAGGTTTCGGCGGAAGTTTTTGACCTCAGAGTGTCCCGATAAGCAAGGAACAGAGATTCGGTGATCCAGAGTCGTATCGCTCGGAAATTTTGTGAAGACCGTTGTTGCATCGCGCTCGATCGCTTCAAGCGATTGGATGAGCAGGTATCGGCATCACAATTTCCATCCACTGAACAAGGCCAGGGGCGAGCACTTCTATGGAACCGGTAGCAGCCAGCAAAACAGTACTGGCTGACAAAGCGGGTCGCTTGTCGGCGTCGCGGCAGCCGGTCGCTGAGCCATCTTCGGAGAATCACCTCCAACTGCTTCAACGCTCGATGGGCAACCGGGCCCTGGGTATGCTGCTGCAGACAAAGCTTAAGGTCGGTCCTGCAGGAGACGAATACGAGCGTGAGGCCGATGATGTCGCAGAGCGAGTGATGCGGATGCCCGTAGACGAGATAATGCCGGGCGACCGCAACGAACTGCGTCGAACGCCTCGGGAATCCGAGGAGGACGAAGAAGTCCAGGGGCACGCACAAGTAGAGCCTGCTTTTAAGCAATCTGAACAAGAGCATCCTCAGGAGACGCTGGCTCGAAAGGGATTGACGGGCGCGAGTCCGCAGGCGGGCGTATCAGCGCCGCCGATTGTGCATGAAGTTCTGCGGTCGCCAGGCCAACCCCTCGGCGACGCCAGTCGCGCATTTTTCGAGCCTCGCTTTGGCCGCGACTTCGGGGCCGTTCGAGTTCATACGGACGCGCGGGCTGCCGAATCGGCTGCAGCCGTGAATGCACATGCCTATACTGTGGAAAGCAATCTTGTATTTGGAAATGCGCAATATTCGCCGCATTCCGTCCACGGTCGCCGCTTACTCGCTCATGAGTTGACGCATGTGGTGCAGCAGAGTGCCTCGCTCGAGATTGGCCGAGCAGACAGCGACTGGCACTCTCCACGGCCGAATCCTTTGCGGCGCTCTGAACCGCGAGTTTCGCGAGATGACATCATCGCCGTCGATCTGATCGTCACGCGCGACGAATACACGCCTCCAGGAACAAAAGTTACTTTCCGGGTAGGAGATAACGCTGCTTCACGGGTGCTTATGGACATCGAGGAGCGCGGAACGACGGTAGTGTTTCGTACGTTCAACTTCGAGACGGGCGTGGCCACCGAAATGTCGGCCCAAACGTGGGATTTTTATCGAGGGGCAGCCATCATTGGGGGAGGCAATGCAGGAGTTGCACGTCTCGGGCGGAGTTTGAAGCCGGAAGAATGGCGGGCTCTGTGGCCTAACCCGCTTCCTGAGCTTCTTCGTAGGTACGAGAGTGGGAAGCTTGCCCTCGACGATCAAGCCGTCTTGACTGGCTATCACGGAATGATCCGAGTCGAAGCCTCTCTGTCGCTCGAGCGAAATGAGCATTCGCTCGACGAACTCCTTGGCGCTCAAGACCGCACGCAGCGCATCCAGGAGTTTACGACCGGGCTGCGCGAGGCGTCTTTGGTGCGCGACGCCCTGATTCAGAGGAAGGACGAGCTGAGTCGCCGGTTAGTGGCGCAACACTCATTCACATTCGGATTACCGCACGCAGGCACAGGGCCGGACCCGGTCCAGCAGTTGAGGATTACCCAGGAACGAGGAGAAGTTGAGCAAACGTTGGCATTTTGGATGAGCTGCTTTCCGCTGTTGTCGAGATTCGGGACTGATCAAATCAACAATGGACAGGTCCTAGCGAAGCTACAGGAAATTAAATCCAACATCGTAGCCACTCGACAACGGCTTGATCAGGGGCGATTAGATCCGATGACCCTCGACACGGTACGAGAGCACATCGCTGGGAAAATCGGCTTGCGCGCCACCGCGGTTGTACAAGCGGAAGACCGGTCGCGCTCCAGGTGGGGAATCGTGAAAGCTGTGGCACTGACGGCCGGGTCGATCGCGCTACTATTCCTTCCCTTCGGGGTATTTCTTGATGCTGCTATCGGCGTCGCAATGGCTGCCGAGGCGGTCGCGGATGCTCAAGTACTGGGGCAGGCTGCGAATACGGGCATGCATGTAGATGACGGACTGGTCAGTCAGTCGCAGGCACAAGCAGCACAATTCGCAGCAACTCTGGCCGTCGTCTTTGCTGTGGTTGGCGCCGCTTCCGCCGGCTTTAAGGTTTTGCGTGTCGGACTTGCGCTACGCAGAGTGGACCAATTGTTGCCAGAACTGGCACAGGCGGAGCGTGGGTTGATGGCCCGGGCGATTATTCAGGGAAAGCTTATCCTTGCACCGGGTCGCGTTCTGTCCGCTGGGGAAACCAAAGTTGCCGGTATCTTAATAAGGGAGGGGCGGACAGTTCAGACATTAGGCGAGTCAGTCGTTCAGGGAGTACGGACGGCGGACTTCGTCGTGGATGGGGTACGTACCGAACTGAAGACCATTTCGAACATCACATCCAAGGATCTCTCGGGCGCCCTTAATCGTCGAATCCTTGAAGGTGCGGGCCAGGCGTCCCACATCATCGCCGATGTGCAGGAGCAGGCCGGAATGACATTTGAGGAGGCCGAGCGCGCAATGAGGCGAACCTATGGCGCCGACAAAGCCAAGCGAATTCAACAGATCAGAATCATTGGGCGCGGGTTTGACAAAACCTGGCCGCGCCTTCCGTAAGCGACATTGGGACTATGTAATGGCTAATCTGACAAACAACCATATCGAAGAGCTAAGATACCGAATCAACCAGACTACTGCCCATTTTCAGGGACGCATTCCGGAGCGGAATACTATTGCATGGCGTGCATACCTGGCAGCCCTCCTGGAATGGGGTCTTGTCGACGTCCCGATCTACGACTCTCTTCTCACGCTGCTTCCCGATGTTGATGACGATCCTGTCCTGTCCATTTTGGTCGGTTGGGATTAATCCGACCAAAATCCTTCAAAACAATGCGGCAGCAGGTAATATCAAAGCCAGTTTGTAGCGAGAAGTACGACTTATGTGGTGGTAAACCCAGGGCGATAACTCCGACCAGTCTAAGTGTTACCAATATCGAAGCAGAGTGCTACGACTGACAGAGAGTATTCACTTGCAGAATTGTTCCGGTAGTAGAATTGTATCGCGATTCTAGGGGCGCGTACTACGTAGCACAATGAGAATCCCGAACTTCAAAGGAGATTACACTGATTCGATATCGATATGTGAGCGAGAAGCGGCTTGCGGCGGGCGAGGACATGTTTCTGCAGAGCGCCCATTTAATGGAGTTAGTAGCTCACTGCTGGCTCCAACCCCGCCGTCCAGGTGGAGCGCGATACCCCGACGGACGCTCCGCCAAAGATCTGAAAGCGCTCGAAAGTGGGTAACCGGCTATTGTTACATCCTCTTCAACCGCCGCCCGCGACGTGATATTCTGCGACACCAACACCGATTTCGTGCTCTGCATAGACTGCCACGTCCTGCTCGAGCCGGGATCTCTGCGTAAACTGCTGGACTACTTCCACGTGCATCTGGACACGCCCGATCTATTACAGTATCCGCTGATCTACGACGACTTTGCGAAACCTCTCCAGCCAAGTGGATGTCACCTGGTCAGCCGGCATGTACGGCATTTGGGGCGCCGACCCGCGCGCCGCCGACCCCGTCGCACCGCCCTTTGAAATCGGCATGCAAGGCCTGGGCGCGTTTGCCTGCCGCCGGTTCGCGTGGAACGGCCTCAATCCCCGCTTGCGTGGCTTCGGCGGCGAGGAAGGTTTTTCGGCGAAGTGCCAGCCGACCCTGCAGGCATTTGAAGGATGGCTGAAAACCCATCACGGATCCATCAGTATTATGCTTTTACGCTAACTGAGGATAAGTATCTTTTTGTCACCAGTAATTGCCACCCGGCGCAGTATCCTCTTGACCTGCACCCGAAATCCGCACACGTGAGATTACAACTTACACCCATCCGAGAGTTCTTTGAGAGCGGGGATGGGGGTGTGGGGCAAGGGGCCGGTTGGAGTGGACCCCAAAACTGAGACAGCGAGTTAAGGGAACAAATACATTGAACGGAGAGAGGAATGGATTTGTCCCGAGCTGTTTACAGCCGCGATCTGAAGATCACGGCGATGCGCGCGTTGGATGCGGGATCGACCACAACAGAGATCGCGCGGAAATATCAGTTGAGCCCGAAGCTGTTGGAGCGCTGGCGCGGTGAGTGGCGAGCTAAAGGCGAATTAGCTTTTCCGGGGATCGGCCGGCGCGGGCTAGAAGCGCTGGGGCTGGATGATGCGCGGCGGATCGCGGAGCTGGAGCGCAAAATCGGCCAGCTCACGATGGAGAATGACTTCTTAAAAAAAGCCTTACAGCATTTCAGGGATCATCACCCGCCAGCCGTCGTCAGTGGCGCGGATGCCTGTTTGAAGAAATCCGCCATGCCGCGAAAGAAGGCAAAGCCGTGATCGCGTTGTGTGCCATGACAGGACTAAGCCGGGCTGGATTTTACCGGCGGCGGTTGCCACGCCAGGGCATTCCAGTCGAAATGGAACTGCGCGACGAAATGCAGAAGATCGCCTTGGAGTCGCCCAGCTATGGCTATCGCCGTGTTACCGCCGAACTGCACAGGCGCAACTTCGACGTCAATCATAAGCGCGTGTTGAGGATGATGCGCCAAGATAATCTGCTTTGTGTTCGGCGCCGCTCGTTTATCAGAACCACAGATTCACGTCACAGCTTGCCCGTGTATCCGAATCTGGCACGCGAGCTGGAGCCCACAGCAGTCAATCAATTGTGGGTGGCTGATATCACCTACATACGATTACGCGAGGAGTTTGTGTATCTCGCGGTCGTGCTGGATGCTTACTCGCGGCGTGTGATCGGATGGGCTCTCGGAAGAACGTTGGAAGCCGAGCTTGCCATCTCCGCCTTGCACATGGCATTATTTTCCCGGCGCCCAGCGCCCGGCCTGGTGCATCATTCCGATCGCGGCATCCAGTACGCATCGCATGATTACACAGAGCTTCTGAAGGAACATGAGGTCGCCATCAGCATGAGCCGAAAAGGCAATCCATACGACAATGCCGCTTGCGAGTCGTTCATGAAGACGCTCAAATATGACGAGGTCTACAGGAATGAATACCGGGATTTCGATGATGCACGGCGAAGCATTGGTCAGTTCCTGAATGTCGTTTACAACCGCTACCGGCTGCATTCGGCTCTGGGATATCGCGCACCGGCTGATTTTGAGAAAGGCGCACAATGAGGAACTCGGCTTCTTTTATCAGGGGCGCTGCCCCTGAAACCCCGAGATTTATCGCTGTTGCGCCAGAATCGCTCTGCTACTTCGGGGCGGCTTCCACCGCCCCGGCCATTCCGGCATCTGAGTCGGCGCTCGGGTCGCATCTCTGCGTTGCCCTACCCTCCGCTCAGGTGTTTTCAGAATGGACCATATCAACCCAGCCGTGCAATGATTTTTCATTGGACGGCAAGACCCTCTTAACTTGCTGTCTCACTCCAGGGGTTCACTTCAGTAATTGAGGTCCCTTGCCCCGCCTCAGTCCACCTACAGTTATTCAAGGCCGCGAACTCCAATGGCGTCCGGTACGCAAGGCTGCTATGCGGCCGGTGCTGATTGTAATCGCTACGCCAAGCGGCGATCTTCCGCCGTGCATCGAACAGATTGCGGAACCAACTAACATTCAGGCACTCGTCCCGAAGCTTCCCATTGAAGCTTTCGACGTGCCCGTTCTGCATCGGTCGTCCGGGCTGAATATGCACGAGGTAAGATTATGCCGTTCAATGCACCAGGCGAGGAAGTGCCGGCTGGTTAGCTCCGGACAGTTATCGCAGCGAATGCTCTGCGGCATTTCCACGCTGGCTGAGATCCATTCGAGCACGCGCGTGACGCGCCGGCTCGCGAAACTGGTATCGACATCTAGCGCCAAGCATTCGCGCGTAAAGTATCCACGACTCCGAGCACGCGGACAGTGCGGCCAGTTGCCAGCCCGTCGGCACAAAGTCCAGGACCAATGCTGATTCGGCTGCGTTGCTATCGCGGCCTTCGTGCCCACCCGCACCAGGCGCTTGCGTTGCCGCGCTTCACGCAAAGCCCCGCTTCGCGATAGACCCGCCAAACTCGTTTGTGATTCACCCGTTCGCCATCACGCCGCAATAACACGTGCAAGCGACGATAGCCGAACCGCGGCTTCTCCCGGGCTAACTCAACCAGCTTCTCGCGAAGCTCGTGTCGCGTCGCACCGAGCGGTAACGGAATGTGGAGACCGGCGACTGCAGCACCTCGCACGCCCGCCGTTCACTGAAGGCAAAATCTTGCTTCAGATGCTCCACAGCCGCCTTCATGGCTGGGAGCTCCAGCCGTTGCTGGAGCTCCAGCCGTAATGAGATGGTCCGCCGCTGTTATTCGTAGACACAGGAGGATTTTCATTTATGAATGTACAAGTGATCGGGATCGATCTCGGCAAAACGGTGTTCCATCTGGTCGGCATGGACGAGCACGGAAGTATTGTGTTGAAGAAGCGCTTCTCCCGGCCACAGCTGATGAAGTTCCTGGTGAACGTACCACCGTGTCTCATTGGCATGGAAGCAAGCTGCGGTTGTCATCATGTCGGCCGGCAACTCGCAACGTTTGGGCACGATGTGCGGCTTATTCCAGCACAGTTTGTAAAGCCCTATGTAAAGTCACAGAAGAATGACTATCGCGACGCTGAGGCAATCGCGGAAGCTGTGCAGCGTCCGACGATGAGATTCGTTCCTATTAAGACTGAAGATCAACTGGATCTGCAAGCACTTCATCGAGTACGAGAGCGCTTACTCAATCAAAGAACAAGCCTCGTAAACCAGCTGCGAGCCTTCCTTCTGGAGCGTGGCCTGATCGTGCGGCGAGGGCGAGCCTATCTCTGGAGTCAGTTGCCTCTGATACTTGCGGAAGCCGAGGATACGATGTCTCCGCGGATGTTCCGGTTGATGACTTCAATCACGCAACAATGGCGGGAACTTGAGTCACGAATCGAAGAAGCTGATCGGGAAATTTCGGCAATAGCTCTTGCTGACGAATCATGCCAACGACTACAAAGTGTTCCGGGTGTGGGTCCACTTGTCGCGACAGCAATGGTTGCGGCCATTGGAAACGGAGCTGCATTCACCAAGGGACGGCATTTCTCTGCCTGGCTGGGCCTTGTTCCGCAACAGCGTTCTACGGGAGGCCAGACGAAGCTGCTGGGAATTAGTAAGCGCGGAAACGAGTATCTCCGCAGACTTTTCATCCATGGTGCTCGGTCCGTAGCCCTGCACGTAAAGCGTGATCGGCACTCGTTTGGCCAATGGATCACGGCACTCCAGAGTAGAGTCCATTCTAACGTTGCAAATGTGGCGTTGGCAAATAAGCTTGCTCGCATTGCCTGGTCTGTTCTGAACAGGCAGGACACGTATCGTAGTTCGCTAGCACCAGCAGCAACCTGAGGAGCCGTGGAAACGTGGAAAACGCTTCGCGTTTCCCGACTTTTCCACCGCCCGTCGGCTACCATTGATTCTCACCCGAGTTTGCGAGCGACAGGAGAGAGATGACGGAACAGTTTATCGGCGTGTCTGAGGCCTGACGAAAAAACCGGCCTTTAAGCCGTCACCGTTATGAGGACAGATACGCGCGGATACTCATCGAGGCCAGGGCTCTGCCCACACACAGGCCGGATAGATTTACGCAAACTTCCCCATCTCGAAACCAGACCTTGCAATCCGGCGGCGGACCATAGATTGATTCTCACCCGAGTTTGCGAGCGACAGGAGAGAGATGACGGAACAGTTTATCGGCGTGTCTGAGGCCTGACGAAAAAACCGGCCTTTAAGCCGTCACCGTTATGAGGACAGATACGCGCGGATACTCATCGAGGCCAGGGCTCTGCCCACACACAGGCCGGATAGATTTACGCAAACTTCCCCATCTCGAAACCAGACCTTGCAATCCGGCGGCGGACCATAGATTTTTTCGGATGACCGACTGCAGTGCGTCTTTGTCCAGACTCAGATCCGCAACCAGTTTCTTCAATCGGCCGTTCTCGTCGCGCAGTTGCTTGACCTCTTGCGCTTCACTCACGTCCATCCCGCCGTACTTGGCTCTCCAGGCGTAGATCGTGTATGTGCTGACGCCCACCTCTCGCGCCACATCGGCCGCCTTACGGCCGGCGTCCAGTTGTTGCAACGCGGCGATGATCGCCGCCTCGCTGTGCTTGCTCTTCGGCATCTTCCTTCCCCTTTTCTCCGTACGAAATCATATTCAACTTCGTGCGAATTTCGGGGGGCAGGTCAGTCCGAGTAGCCCAGGAAGACTTTGGGATTCTGGCGAATGACCGAATAGTCGAGGTACAGCAGCATGCGAATGGAATCATCACCGCCGATTGTCGAGACAATACCCTGAATCGTGGAATCCTTTAAGACCTCCATTAGGTCCGCTGCCCGGGCCTCGGGTGCGCTGCCAGCCAGTGAATATCCGCCACCGCGTGGCGGCTCTCAACTACTTCGACCCCGAAACCTTCCTCGAACTGACGCTTCCCGTCCTGGTACGCGCGCGGATAGACACCGGGCCAGCCGCGGGACAGCGAAATGGCGGCAACCCTATCCCCGGGACGAAGAGTGCGGGGTTTGATCATGTTTCGAACTTCAACCGATTATCGCGGTCGTCGCAAAAACGGAGGCGGCGAGATCGGTTCTTCCTTCGATCACGGCCAGAGAGCGAGCCTTTTCGCGATTCATGCCTTCTGTGAAGAGGCGCCACGCCCTGTCCTGAGGGAGTACCACAGTCGTTGCCCGCTCGGCGGCTGAATCGAGAAGCAGAGTCCAGGCATCTTCGGCCTTCTGAAGGAACCAAACGCCACCCGCGTCTCCTGAAATCTCAAACCGCACAGAGGTCCCTGCCGGCGCTGTTGCGTTGCGAAAAGCGTGAGGCAAAGCTCGCACGAATGTATCCAGTACGGGCGCCAGGAAGTACGGGTCATAGAGTGGCGGCCGACCGGTGGCGTCGCGAATCTGCTGCTGGTGGTGCCACCGCTCCGTAAATTCACGCGCAATGCAGGTGCTCTGGGAAGCTGCTGAAATCGGGCTCTTGCGTGACGACGGCCGCGAGGATGTCGGTAATCGTTTCGCCCTGAAAAGGATGTTTGCCGGTGAGGATCTCGTAAAAAACTACACCGAAGCCCAGATGTCCGCCCGCCTATCCACGGGCTTGCCACGGGCCTGCTCGGGCGCCTGTATGCACCGGTGCCGAGGAGCACCCTGCGCGGGTCGCATTCTGAGTGATGGTGGGTGAATGTTCGGGATTGCCGGACGAACCGTGGCGCTGTTCTCTTGCAAGACTCATACGCGGGCACACTCACTTCACCCGCCTGCTTGTGACGAACCCGAGACGTTCACTGCGAGCCTGTCGGTCGACGAGACTGACGCGGCCTTTCTGCGATCCGTGCGACGGATCTCGCCGCTGCTCTTGCCCGGCGTCCGCGGCCCCCCCGATCTGCTCAGCACTCGAATTCAAGATGGTCTCAATGGTCTGCCGACCGACGCTGTCAATCACTTCATTGACCGCCAGCCCGCCTGGGTGATGAGCTCCACCAGAGGCAGCAAAATCTGTCCGTTCGCCTTCGCGAGCTCTTCCACACTGGCTGCTGCGATCTGAGCCTCCCGGCTCACAGTATGGTACGGTTTCTTCACGGCGGTGGTGTCCTTTCCAGGATTAGGTTTTGGCGAATCGATTCTAACGAACCGGCCGTCACCGCCGCCTCTCAACCTTCAGTAAGCTTGGGACACCCTCGGCGCGACCCCGTTCGGACAGATCACCTTAAACCCGCTTCTCAGAACGGCCCATCAAGAGAGGACATTTCTATTTGGCTGACCTAAAGGTCGCTGAGCTAGCGCTCGCATTCGCGACCTCACTGCCAATGGTATAGAAGGTCGGAGGCGAGTTTTGGTTGTTGTACTCGGTAGCGATCCAATCGGCAGAACGTGCGATTGTGGCAACTCTGGCTTCATCGATATTGCCATTAAAATAGCTGATTGAATCATTCTGGTAACCGATATTGAAGGATGCAGTGTTTGAGGTATTTCTCTTCGTTGTATTCGCAATGTCCGCAACAAGCGGCTGATTCAGGCCATCCACATAGATCGCAACTCCGCCGCTGCCTCTTGTGCAAACCACAAAGTGCCAATTCCCATCGATGATGTTGTTCTGCGTATGATAAAACTGCGCTCCTCCTGCTAAGGTGGTTCCATCGAAAAACGCGCAGAAGAGCGTTTTGCCGGAAACAAAACCTCCCATGCTGTTGATAGAGCCTACACCGAAATCGTACTGCGGAAACGGGCTGGTGTTTTGCCTTTTTGCGATAAAAGTGGTCGCTTGATTTTGATTGGGTGGACTGATCCATGCCGAGAGCGTCGTGTCACTGGCGCCAATGTCCAGGACGTTCCCCATTGTTATGTACTGGGAGTTACCGTTTAAATTCGCACCCCCATCAATCTGCCCCATTGTTGGGGTCGCTCCGTTGATGACGCCGTTGTTACCCTGCAAAGTAGAGTCATGGGCGAAAAGCGTCCCGTATGGGAAGTGGTAAACACCCTTGAAGTTGCCATCCCAGGTTCCAGCGGCATTTCCTTGAAAAGTACTGATCGCTGCATTTCCGTAAAACACGTAAAAAACCGTATCGGTAATGTGGGAAACGGTGGGGAGTTGAACCCAAAAATTGACCGCGCCGGTTGTCGGATTGTAACTGTCCAATTCCCAGTTCAGCAGGTTTTGGCCTGCGGGATCAGAAGTAAATATGACGTCGGAACCGTTTAGAGATTGGACGTGGCCTCCATTGGCAGTGGTGGCAAGGTAATTATAAACGCCGGACACGAGGACGGGGAAGTTGATTTCATCCGTATTGGGGACTTTAGTGTGATCGATGGTAATGCTCCGGCTGTATTGGAATGCTTTCTGCTGCGGGGCCTGCATCACATAATCTACAAGAAGAACATCGCCGAGTATCGGAACCGTTTGCGCTGAAAACAGAATCGTGTTGTGCAAAAGCGTATAATCAAGTCCCTGCTTCTCTCTCATTCCGTTTCGATAAACGGCCACACTACTCGTTAACGACGAATTTTGTAACGTGAACACAGTGTTGACACTGTTAATATTGCCATTGGGTGTTTCACCGATAACCGGCACTTGCGCGGATGCATAGCGCAACAACGCTAACAAACAAAAAAGAATACCGAATGCAAATTGTTTTAACATTGCTTGTCTTGTCTCTCTCAAGTAAGACACCCTTGTCCATGCGGAATGGAGTCTCGCAGCGTTCCGATAACCTGTAAGTTGATAGAAACAAAGGATTAATTTTGCGGGGAAATATTTAGAATCGGCGTGAACGGACGCCGCAAGGTACTGAAATCATCAAATTAAACGACTGGCTGAGAAAGTCGAGGCTTGTCAGAATTCCAAGCGTGGCTTTCGTGCTGACGCCTTTTTCTATCGCGCATTTCGGCCTGTGGCCAAGACGCGATTGTCTTCAGCGGGATCAAGGAGACTCCGTCCGCCGGAACATCCCCGTGAATGTCTCGCGGAGTAATGAAGTACGAAGCCGCCATCCGTAGCGGTCAGCTTGGTTCAGTTGCGAAGCATAGCCGAGCTGGAAGGCATCCAGCACACCTGAGTTGAGGAATGGCAGCACTTCAACACTGGCCGAAGCGGTCAAGCCCGGGCCTCCTTCGATGGAAGTCACTGCGTTTGTTATAGTCTTCTGCACACCGGCACCGACGCCTAATACATTCAGCGAGAAGGTGCAGGAACCGCTGGTTGGGAGCGTGCCGCCCGAAAGCGCCACGCTGTTTGCCCCAGCCGCAGCGGTGATGGTTCCGGCGCCGCAACTCCCGGTCAACCCGTTCGGGGTCGCCACGATCCAACCCGCGGGTAACGGGTCACTAAACCCGATTCCGCTCAAGGAAGTGCCGGTATTAGGGTTGCTCAGCGCGAACCTCAGCGTGGTGGTTTCGCCTACGGCCAGAGTAGGTGTTCCGAACATCGCTGAAATAGTTGGCGGAATAACGATCAGTACGCTAGCCATCGAAGCGTTGCTTGTGCCTTGATCGGAACTAACTGTCACGCTGTTGTTCTGCACGCCTGTTCCGTCGCCCGTCACGTTCACTGAAATCGTGCAAATGGTCCCGGCAGTTAGCCCGGTTGTGCTATAAGACACGCTTCCTGAACCGCCAACTGCCGTGACCATGCCGCCGCCACAGCCATTGTTCAACCGATTGGGCGAAGACACGATCAAGCCACTCGGCAGAGTGTCGCTAAAGGCCACGTTCGATGCGGCGTTCGACGCCGGAACCGTAATGGTGAAGCTCAAGCTGGTTGTTCCGTTCACCGGAATCATAGCTGCGCCGAACCCTTTCGAGATGCTGGCGGGAGCGGCGACAGCAACACTAGCCTTAGCTGTGTTGCCGGTCCCCTGATCCGACGTAACCTGAACGCTGTTGTTCTGCGGTCCGGCTGTGATCCCACTTACGTTAACCGAAAACGAGCAGGATGCATTGGCATTCAGGCCCACGTTGATGATCGAGATCTGGCCGCTGTTCGAGATGGCGGCCGGGGCCTGGCCGCAGGTGTTACCAGCCAAGCCGTTCGGGTTTGAGACAGTTAGCCCTGAAGGTAACGTATCCGTGAAGGAGACGCCCGAGACTGGGTTGTTGGCCGAACCCGTGATCTGAAAGGTAAGCGTGGTGCTGCTATTTAGTAAGATGGCACTCGCGCCGAAAGATTGGCCATTCACATAACTTGCTCCGCCCCCACCGCGATCCCGGGTCCAGCCGCGCCGTTAGCGCCATTGGTGTTTAATCCACCGCCCCCGCCGCCGCCTGGATAATTCCCAAAGTGCACTGAGCCCCCGGAGCCGCCGTTGCCGGCATCCCTCCCGCATTGCCACTGCCGCTGGCGCCTTGGTTGGTGGTTGCCGGAGCTGCTGAACCATTTGCGCCCGCGAAACCCGCGGCGGCTGCCGCTCCCCCGCCGCCCCCGGCGAGGATGAGTGGGCTATTGGCGGAGCCTACCACGAAGCTCCCACCGCCTCCCGCTGCGCCGCGGGCGTCAATGCTAGAAAGAGACGTCCCCTGGATGCCAACCGCAACCATATAGACCTGTCCAGCTGTTAGAAGAAATTCGCCACTGGCTGTGGCGCCCAAACCGCCAGACGGGCTGGTGACATTGGGAACGGTGACATTGCCGCCTTGCGCACCGTTGGCCGTAACGTAGTAACTGCCCGTAACGGGCACCGTGAAGCTTTGTAAGGCGCCAGTTGGGATGAACGTGCAGGATGTATTGCTCGCGTTGCATTGCGCCTTCGCGACGAATACGGCGCAGTAAGCCAACAGCAGGAAACGGGCCATAGCAGAAATCCGAAGAATAGAGCAACCGGTGTTCATCCTACGCCCCCGGCCGTGGAGACGTTTTCCTCGAGCGCGAATCGCCCCGCTCTGCACGAGTGCCGGAGCAGGCCCCGGCAGAAGACCGAACCCTAAGCAATCGCGGATAGAAAGGAAGCAACATAGATCACGGTGCAGGCGACCACACTCTGGCCTTTGTGGCGCAGCTATGATACTCGTGTGTATGAGTTCTATGCTTGTCAACGTGTTCGCGTACCAGAACGCTTGCACGAAGCATGCTCAAGCGGTTCAGGTGTTTCATACTTCGGCGGCGTACAGCCTACCCCTGGACGTCTCAAGGGCGCGAGCTACTGCCGTGCGAAGCCGCCGTCTAGACTGGGGCAGCTGCAGATGCCCGCCCCGCTGGAGTTCTGAACGAACGCAGCGCAGGTGTTGGCGAGGAAGTTGGCCTCGCCTTGGCTTAGGCCCTTTTGCACAAATTTCCGTTCCGTGATGTTGACCGGCAGCGTTCCGTTTAGATTCGCTAGCCCATTGGTAGGATGCGAGTGCGTGCTCCAGGCGGTTAAGCCAGCCGCCAGAGTAGCTGGCGTGATTGGCACGGCGGCAGTGACATTTCCGGGCCTCCCGTTCGGTCCGGCACTGGGCGCCACGTTGTTGCAGGTGCTCCCCAGCGTGGATACGAGCTTGGTGACAGCGGAAATAAAGCTGGTCTTGCTCGGGTTAGCTGTGTTCGATAGTAAGCCGGGCGCACCATTGATGCTGCCGATATAGGCAAACGAGATCAGTTCGTTCGGCGTGAGCGGACAAGAGCAGCACGTTTCCAACTCTTCGTCCGGATTGAAGACATAAATGTTGACGCAGATATTGCCTGCGCCGGTACCAGGAGCGGCAAACGACCTTACATCTGCTATCTCCTCTGACGGAATACTGGTTCCGGCATTGACAATGTTGATGACGCTATCGCCCTGGTTCAACTGCGAAGCGTAGTTGACTTGAAAGGCGTCTTCAACACCTGTTCCAGCTGCGTTCAGCGGCGGAGGTGCAGGCACCAGAGAAATATCGTCAAGGTAGTCGTGTGTACCCTTAGGCTCATAGGATTGGAACGTGAAAGTATCGCTTCCAGTTCCGAACACCAGCACTGAGTGGGCGGCATAGACGCCCGTTCCGGGCTCCGGGTCGTCGAAGATCGTTATGCCGTTCAACAGTACCTGAAAATCACGCGGCGTGCCGCCGGGACTGAGGTAGAAAGTGAGGATATAAGGCTGTCCCGGGGTAGTCGTTACCGTCTGTTGAAGGCCGACGTATTTGCCGAAGGCGGCAGCATCATAAACTAGCGCTTGGGCCCCCGAATTGACATGGTTGCCGTAAGCGAAGTAAAAACCTCCAGCTCCCGGCGTAATGAAGTAGGAATAGTTTGCTTGGTACTGTTCAAAGCCGCAGTTCTGGATCAGGTTCCCCGGAATCGCGTCGCAAATGCTCGGCACTGTTTGCGCCAAGCCGGCGACGCCGGGAACCAACAGCAGAAAGGCACGAAAGCAGCCATTGGCAATGGTCATAAATCCTCTGGCCAATATGGAGTCAATTTGGTTAAGAAGCGCATAATCGAAGCGGGCGCTCAGAGCGTTCCACAATTTATAAAGCGACAAAAAGCCGTCGCTTTTTTCATTCCGGCCTAGTTTTTTTGGAATCTGTTTGTTAGCCGGCGCCGTTCGAATCTTGAACAAAGCTAGAGCAAGTATGCGCGAGGAAATTGGCTTCGCCTTGGCTCAGGCCCTTTTGCACAAACTTGCGTTCCGTGGGGTTGACCGGCAGCGTTCCGGTTGTATTCGCAGGACCATTAGTGGCATGCGAGTGCTGATGAGTGGAGGCAAGAAGTCAACTTTCTCCTCGCCCCCGATCACTGCGAAAATTTTGGAGGTTTCGACAGTAACTGAAAAGAAAGAGGAGCGAAGCAGCAAATCGTCTCCTTAAAACCGACACTGCAGGAATCAAATTTAAGTATCGGCGGCGGGTAGCACGACCGCTCTGCCAGAGTTCTCAAACGGATCAAGCTATTGAAGCACCAGGCCGCCCTGAAAGAGCTACTCAGAGGGCATCTTGAGAACGCCGTATCGTGACTTGCAAGACGGGAGCTCTCGGGCGTTGTCCGCACGAAAAGAGGAGCTAAGTGCGACGTCGATAATCGCTACCAGTGAACGACCTCTCAAGCCAGACATACAAACAGATGAATAGGTAGCGGCTACCCATCTCTTTGATCTTGAGTTTGGGCCTCCCGGTCCTTCGACTTTGCCAAGTCGTGGGGATAACTGTCCAGCTATAGTCGCGAACGACGGTTTTGAGCGGGAGTTCAACTGTCAAATTGAAGTGCGGAGAAAGCAGGGGACGGCAGCCTTCGATGACGGAAGCGCGATACCCCTTGAACGCGTTCGTCGTGTCATTAAGCTTGATCCGGAACATCAGCCGAATTAAAAGGTTGGCCAGGCGGTTGACCTTCAGCTTTAGCCATGGATAGTCAATTACTCCTCCACCTTTGATGAACCTCGATCCAAAAACGGCATCCCAACCCTCATTGAGGAGTCGCCAATAGCGAACCACATCGCGGCAATCGTCCGATTCATCAGCCATCATTACGACTACGGCGTCGCCCGCCATGTGGTCGAAGCCTCGGATAATAGCGCGTCCAAACCCATGTGGTCCGTCGTTCCGTATCGGATTGAGCGTTGGCACACGCTCTTTTAAGGCACTTAGCATCTGCCAGGTGGAATCCGTGCTGCCATCGTCCACAACGATGACCTCGTGTGGAACACCGTGAAGCCGGAGTTCAATGTATAAATGTTCAACAGTGGAACAGATACAACCTTCCTCGTCACGAGCAGGAATAACCACGCTGAGCAGCTGCAGGGCCTTTCCGTCGTTAACGGGCGACTTACCCTTCATATCGCAGAACAGCGCGCGAGCCAGCCCGGACAGAACCGGCGGCTGTTAGAGGAGCCCGTTTTAACATCAAAATAAGTTTAAAAGACCTGCGAGGATGTCGCATCCAGAACCGGTACCATGACGCATCCAAATGCTTAGGCCTCCTCGCCCGGCTGTCACCAGGCTGTATTCCGGTCAGGTAACGGTACCCCTTCCCCGCAATCGCTCCTAGACTCGCAATCCGCTGATCTCGAGCCTTTGCTATCGTGAAGTTTAGTCTCCGCAATTCGCTTCGCCAGATGCCAACAATAAGCGCTCAACATAGGCACGTGACTGAGTCGAATCGCCTCGAACAGTTGAGTAGCGGTTTAATCGCTTTCTGGCGCTATCCCGCACTTAGTCTCACCTGGGTCCGTGTCTGTCTGATTCTTGGTGTCGCCGCTGCCTGTCTAATCAGGGCGCGTATTGGTTTAGCTGGAACCCAGATTTTCTCCCATGATGCATTCATGCTGCTGGATGGCGCATGGCGCATGTTGAATGGGCAGCGTCCCCACGTCGACTTTTACAGCCATCTGGGAGTACTAACGTATGCGCCTACTGCCTTAGGCTTGTTGATTTCACATGATCGTGCGCAAGGGTTTGGCTATGCTCACGGACTGGTGGGGCTCGTATTAGCCGTCTGGGCCTATGCTTTAGGCCGACGTAGACTGGCGGACGTTCCACTAGCGCTGATGTGTTTGGCGGTAGCTTTTATGGCCACCGACCCATCGTCCCTGGGATTCTCTCCGCTCAAAGTCGGTCCCGCCATGACTTACAACCGTCATGGTTATGTCTTAATAGCACTGCTCCTGATTGAAGCGTTCCGCGGATCCTATGAAGGCAAGCGCCGAGATGAATGGTGGGGAGGTTTTTCGACCGGTGTTATAGTCGTGAGTTTGTTTTTTCTAAAAATTACTTACTGCATAGCCGCCGTTTTTCTACTAATTGCACTCGTTCCGTGTCGAGTTCAGCGTAGAGCCCGCTGGATTGGCCTGATTACTTCGTTCGTAACTTGTTCAATCCTCTTCTGCTCCTACTTCGGCTTTAACATGATGCCCATGTTGCACGACTTAGTCACTGTGGCACAAGCGAAGCACATCCGCGTAGATTTTTACCTTGTTAACGACACGTTGTGTGAATGCGCAACTCTGTTCTCGTTCACCATGGCAGCTGCATTGTTGTTGCTTAAATGGAGGGCCAAAGGACACAGGTCCGTCATTTTCGCCGGTGTAGCAGTCTGCCTGATG
Source organism: uncultured Acidobacteriaceae bacterium (assembly GCA_963795445.1). Classification (GTDB taxonomy): domain Bacteria; phylum Acidobacteriota; class Terriglobia; order Bryobacterales; family Bryobacteraceae; genus Bog-105. The sequence goes on from CAWCHX010000024.1 coordinate 90,725, forward strand.
GGCACGGCGCAAGTTCTGGGTAATTATGAACAATCCGGGTTTCCTATGGCGGTATTCGTGGCGATTCTTGTGATTGATGCCCTTAACGTGAGTGCTCCTGAACCGCCGCATTCGACAGACTTATTCCACGCTGCTGTGTTGTTATTCGGATCGGCGTTCGTGGTTGCATCGCTCTTATCTGGTGGCACAGGCCTGGCCAATGGTCTTGTGCAAAAGTTCTATACTGCGCCATACTGTTCAGCAATGCAGTCATCGGTTCTTTACGGCTTTGTTCCGGTTGAAGATGACGCCTGGTATTCAGGGTACGTTAACGATGGCCTGGCGTTACTCAGGAAATATAGACGCTCCGACGAATCCGTGATGTCCTTGGATTTCACGAACCCGTTTTCATACGGGCTCGGAGCAAGACCGGCGCCAGGAGGAACAACGGTTCTTCAGTACGAAACGACCTTTGATGATCGGCATCGGGAAAGCGCGCAACAGCTATTCGGCTTCGCTGACCTGGTGATGTTACCGAAGGGTTTTTCCGATCCCACTCTGTTCGGCAGTATTCCTCGACTTTACGGGGCGTATCTGGAAAGCCACTTTTCTAAAGTCGCAGAAAGTGGATCCTGGCGCTTATATCGAAGGAGATAATATCTGCGCGTGTGGCCGGTTTACTACTATGAGCACCACGTGAGAACTCTCCCGGGATCAGAGGTGGACGGACTAGTCTACTTTTCTGTAAATTTAGATTGTGCATACAGCTAAGGCCGAGTTCAACGAGGCCATCAAAGCGCGATTGCGAAGTAGACAGAACATTTTCGTTGCATTGGTTCTGGCCGCATTTTCACTTCTATACTTTGCCGAAGTTTTTATCCGTGCTTCACAAAAGTACTTTTGGTATGACGAGTTATTCACGTTGTATCTTTGCCGCCTTCCAACATTAGGGGCGCTCTTAGCTGCGTTAAAATCGGGCGCCGACTTCAATCCGCCGTTCTTCTACCTATTTACTAAGGGTAGCGCCGCTATTTTTGGCTATGGCCTGATCGGAATGCGCTTGCCGGAAATCATCGGATTCTGGACACTTTGTTTGTGCCTGTTCCGATTTGTTCAGCGCCGGGCGGGGATGATCGGGGGACTAATAGCAATGCTTTTCCCGATGCTGACAGGCGCTTTTTACTACGCTTTCGAAGCACGGCCGTATGGCATAGTGCTTGGCTTTTTCGGGTTGGCGCTCGTTTGCTGGCAGAGAGCGATCGAGGGCCAACACCGGCGTTGGCCTCTGGTAGGCTTCGGCTTCTTCCTTTTCGCCGCTTTCATGACACACTGCTATGCCCTCATTGCGGCGACGCCGTTCGCGGCTGCCGAGCTGGTCCGTACTTTTCAGCGAAAGCGGGTAGATTTGCCGGTGTGGGCAGTTCTGGCAGGCTCTGGCTTCGTCGCCTGTTTGTCTTACATTCCCCTGCTCATGGCTTATCGCGCAGTGGCGGGCGGATCTGAATTCCAAAGTCTGTTTCCGCCGAGCATAATCCAGATCCCGAATTTCTATCTTTTTCTTCTTGGTCCTTGCATATCCATCGTAGTCGTCGCGATCGCGCTGCTCGCGATAGATAGGATGACTGCTGTTCATTCAGCTCCACCGCCAATCGTACGAACCCCCAGCCTGCTTCCAGAGATAGTGTTGGTAGTATCATTCCTCGCGTTACCTGTTATGGGTGTCATTTTCTCGCGTTTGATTGGTTCGGCTTTCTTTGCCCGCTACTTCCTGTCAACAGTGATCGGCGTGTGTGCGTTGCTCGGGCTGGCCGCCGGAGCAAAGCGAACCTCTTCTAACTGGGTTGCGATCATAGTGGCTAGCGTCATCATCTATACAGCCAGCTGGCATTTCTCAGCGCTGATGTGGCACCGGCTTCATGGTGTTGACGATGCACTCGCGGAGCCGAGTACCTATGTTTCTATGAACTCTGGCTCAAGAGGGCCGCTGACTCATTATTCGACCTTTTTGGCCGAAGCGGGAGACTCGCTACCCATTGCCGTACTTGAGCCCCAGGACTTTTTGTATCTCATAAACTACGCACCCCACTTGATTCCGCGGCTCTATCTAGTCAGGCCATCGAAGGATTTCTTCTATCGCGGATTTCAAATTTTCCGGCCTTGGTGTCCGATGAAATACAATCCTGAGACAACATACGACGCCTTCTTGCCTAAGAATGCAGACTTCCTCGTCTTCGGGGCGTCCCAGTTACCGGAACTGGCTCGGCTAAATGCCCGAGGAGGGAAGATCAAGTCCTTGACGTTCCCGGAGGGGCGTTTTTTGGCCGAGGTTGAGTTTGAGAAAAGCGGTCAAAATACACAACGCTAGTTATTCTCGAAGTATTCGGCTACACAGCTTCAACGAGGCACGCAACCCTCAGATTAAAACACATTAGCGGTGCCATAGTAAGCCGACTGACTTTGTCCGATTGTGCGTAGATTTCCTCCTGAAAATGCAGTGTCCCATAGCGTCATCTCCGAATATCCCGCCACGGTACCAGGAGTGCCGGCTGGACTGCCGATCAGTCCCATCTGAAAGCCATAGCCTTGGAATCGGGCCTGGGCCTCAAAGAGGCCTGGGCCTACGATCTGATAGTTAGGCGAATAGTTAGCATCTAGCATAAACCGCTGGTTGTAAGAATCCGCCCAGGAAAACACCACGAAGGGAGCATTGCTTGCGACCGAAGGACCAGCTGGAAACAAGTTGTTTCTGATCCAGGTCATTTGCGAGTTATTGCTGTTGCCGCCTTGCAGTGCGCCCCAAAGAGCAGGAGTAGCAGCCGCACTCGTCACTCCGTCTGTCAGAGCTAGATACGTCTCGTAAGTGCCACTATTGGCTTGGTCCACTTGCACTACTCCGTTGATTGATCCTGTGAATGAGTAAAAGAAAAAATTGGATGGCGTATGAAAAGCTTCGTATCCATCGAGTTTGATGCAATACCGACGATTCGCTCCGCACGTACTAAGAAGAGACGTATGCCCGGGAACGGAGTTAGCAGTCAAGTCGTTGTGATTGCCGCTCTGGTCGTACCATTGGTCTAATGCACAGGCTTGACCAGACGGACAGACGCGGTTTACCGAAAAGGGATCAAGGTCGCCGCTAGAGTTGAACGGCAGATCGGCGACGATGCCGGTCGCGGTGTTGTACACGCGCATGGCCGGTCCAGTGTAACTAGTCAGCAGACGGCGGACGCTCCAAGCTCCCTTCGGCACGCCTTGCGAATCGAGAAGGAACTCGCCAGACTGAACGGGCCGCGCAAGGTAAACTCCACGTGACGATAGCGTTTGAGAGATGTCCTGAAGGTCAGAGATCATTTGGGGCACGCTTAGGCTGCTGTTGTATAGGACAAATCTTGAGATTTCTCCGGAATAGCCATTGCCCCCGAGGACAAAATTGGAACCGGTCAAACTACCGGTCAAGGGGAATGACGGACTGGCTCCGCTCAGGATCGAGAAGTTGTTATAGATGTGCACCGTTGAGCCATCGTAGTTCACAATGAACATACCCCAACTGCCATCATAGGTAGTGCTGTAGTAGCTTCCGCCAATATTCGCGCCGTCAAACCATTCAGAGGTCGCGCCGTTCACTGTAATGTTCCAGTCATCGAGGTTTGATTGGTTACGGCAGATCGATATTTGGCTGCCCGACACCAGACACTCGTTAGGCTGTGAACCCTGCAGTTTCCGGTATGCAATGAACATGGTGAACGTGTTGCCGGTAATCTGGGCTGGCACGTTCACTGTATAACTGCCGGTAATGACATCGTTGCCTGGATTGACAGCGTTGAACCAGACACCGTGTTGCGTATAGTTGGTTCCCACATATGGAGTGGCAGTCTGTGTAGCCAATCCATTGTTGCCAGAACCACTATAGTCGGTAATGCTATTTCCAAGCTCGGGCAAGAAGGCGAGGTCCGCGATCAGTCCATTCTCAATAAGATTCTCTGTGAAGCTCGCGGCAGTTTGTTGGACCACCGGAGTGGAGGCAGAGGTTAATGTGACGTATTGCCAATGACTAGAGTACACGCGATCCAATGGGTAAAGTGAATCATTCGCATCTGCAACCGAAGCCCCGCCGTACTCTATGCGAAGGCTCACCGTAGCTGGGCTGGTATTGAGAACTTGGACGGAACTCATATTTATAGTCGGAAATTCGGCAAAATCCTGAGAGGCCATAGTGACCGCCGACTTAACCCAGGGTCCCGTAAGCGAAGAAGCAGTCCAAAATTCGAAGCTGCCGTGTGCCGTATCGTTGATCAGGATATACTCCTTGAGGCCAGCAATATAGTACACCTGCGAACGCATACCTGTAACGTTGATAATGGGCGTTGCCCCCACCATAGACGGTCCCCAATATCCATTGAAAAATATACCCCCGCCCGGCGGCCCGCTCCAGTATTGGTACTTGCTTACGTCGAGCGATGGAAAATCTGTCTTTAGAACGCGCGCCAAATAGTAATTGGCGTAACTGCCTTGGTTTACCGCGCCGGCGCCAAGTGCGGTTAAATAGATGTATTGATCGTTTTGGTCAATCAGCGGGCAGGAGATAGTGTTGTCTTGGCAATACGTGACCGGCACGAACCCCGAGACGGCGGGACCTTCGTCGACCCATCTCACGCTCCCGTCAGCGGTCGCGCCGCCGATGTCGTTCCACGACGGGGCAGAGTAGCCGGAGGCGCCACTGGCGGTGGCCATCTGGTTGTGGCCCTTGAAGTCAAGCGCAAATTGTCCCGCATTATAGGCCGCGCCCGCCTTCCACGCATCTCCAACGTTCCACATGGCGCGCCCCGGCGTGGGAGCGTTGCCATCTGGGGAAGGCAATGGATTCCAATAATTAGTCCAAGTCGCGCCATAATCACAAGACTTCACAATGCTGGACGATCCGTTGGCAAATCCAAGCGAAAGGTTGTTGCTTTCCCTTTGAACTGTCAAGTAGACACAGCCCGAGTAGGGGGCAATGCCGCTGCTTTTCCATGTCCTATTATCATTCCAGCCGCCAGTCTGCGTGTCATTCCCTTTGCCGTAACTAGCCATAATATTCACACCGGTTAGCGTACGGTAATCTCCGCCTATCATCAGATCAATACCGAGCGCAGAGTAACTGGCTGTGGCCGCGTCGCCTACCAGAGTTATAGGAATCGGCGCCGTGCCGTCGTTATAAGTACACAATTCGTTTCCGCTCTGCATCCACGCACAGGAATGGGTATCGCCATTGTCGTAAAGTCCTAAGTTGGGCATCCCTGAGAATCCATAGCTAGCATCGTTATAACGGATAGCGGTCCCGGGAACCACGTTCAGATACTGAGCACTTGCAGTCTGACTTGCGGCGAAGCAGATCGGAAGAATGAGCAACGATTTGCTAACGAATTTTTTAAGGTTCTTGATCATCACTATTGTCAACTCCGAGAAGGGCTCCAAATAATCTCCGCGTTTAGACACTCTAAGGCGTTTGCCAGGTCGTTATTTGAGTACTGCATTCGAGTACGGCTTGCTGGAACCGATAAGCACTGCGTTGCCCGATCCTCCGGGGCCTCGGTTATGCTCAAGTATCTTGGCCACGATCCCGGCACGAGTTGCCGTGCCCATTTTGACCATAATCAGATGCAGATACGATTTAACTGTGTTTGGACTGATCTTCATGCGCTCTGCTAACTGCTTACTGTTAAGGCCCATCGAGACGCCCTCAAGCGCTTCACGCTCTCGCTCGGTCAGATTGAATTGAGCAGCAACCTTGTGAATGGCCTCCGGACCCGCGGCGTGTCGCCGGAGGAGAAGCACAACACTGTTTCCCTGGGAGACTTCGCTACAGGGATTAAGCACATTAGCCTGGCAAACATACTGTCTTCTACCCGCCATGAAATGTGTGATGATACATGACGGCCCTGCGGGGCCACGCAACCGCAGGTCCGTCAAGATCTCCTCAGGGATTTGCAATCTGAAGCTCTCGTTGGCCGTGGGGCGCTCCGGGTAATTCAGGATTGATGCTGCGTCCCAATTGCACGCAATTGGAGTGAGCGAAGGAGCCATTAGAATCAAACCCGTTTCCGAGTTGACCCACCTCCGTTCCAGTGTCCTACTGGATGCCTGGGCCGTTCGCTCCCCTCTAGGGGCGCCCACAGAGCACCTCGACGTTCTGGTGAATAATCATCTTATCGCCTTTGTCTGCAGTGCATCAACATTACGTTATTTGGTGCGCGAGGCTGGCGACCCTGCAAGAACAATTTACTCGAGCCGCTTAGCGCCTCCCGATTCGGCGGAACTTCTTTCCTAATAGCCACTACAAAGACCGCGAGGACACAGAGAGAGGTACAAGCGAGGACGAGGAAGACCGCACATCGCGCGAACCTTCCTCTCCTCTTGTTAAACTACCTGCCGGATCTACGGGTCCGCTATCGCGAAGCCGTAGTCGTCGTTTCTTTCGGTTCCCGTCTAGCGATCGCAAGCTCTTGCTCTATAGCGGCTCGCAACTGCTCGTAGTTTTGCGCCCCACTTAGCATGCGGCCATTGATGAAGAAAATTGGCGTGCCGCCCAAACCCAATTTCTGCGATTGCTCGAGCTGTGCTTTCACCACATCAGCCTCAGCCCCTGAATCCAGGCACTTGTCGAACGCCGCACCATCAAGTTTTAAGGTTCGGGCATCTTGCTTCAAATCGGGGATTTCCAGCTTTTTGTTGCTAAACAGAGCCGTGTGATACTCCCAATACTTTCCCTGCACTCCGGCGCAGTGCGCAGCTTCGGCCGCTTTCTCGGCGTGGGCGTGCATCGGTAACGGAGTATCCTTGAAGGCAAATACGACTTTGTCCTTATACTCACTTTGCAATCTATCCAGAGCAGGCGCAACTTGTTGGCAGTAGGGACACTCATAGTCCGCGAACTCAACGAACTTCACGGGCGCATCCAAACGGCCGAGGACCGGCGTATTGTCCAGGCTGACTTCTGCTCGCGGCGGCGGCAACATAATCTGAATGTTAGCCTTAGCCACCAACGCTTGAACGTAAGCGGCTCTGGCCTTTTCATATCGCGTCTGGTGGATATGTTCCAAAATCCTGCCCTTCAGAGCGTCATAGGTTTCACGCGTATCCAGCCCCTCGTAAAATACACGAAGAGCTTCGTCACCTGGGTCCTTCGGTAACTTACTCTTGACGTGTTCATCGAGCAACTTGTCGATGGTGACACCTTCTTTTTGCGCCTCCTTATTCAGAACCATCTCGTTGGCCAAGTCAACCAAGGCATTCCGCTCGGTCTTATAGTAGGCGTCTTGCGCCTGGAAAAGATTGTCGGCGCGCTTCTGCTCTAGTTCCCCTAAGGTAACCTTGGTTCCATCGACCTCCGCGACCACCGTACTTGAACTGAGCGCCGCATCGACACTAACCTGAGCCGAGAACGCCGTAAAGCTTAAAGCCATTGAAAATAAAATTGTTAGGAATGACCTGATCATGAAAAAATAGTCCTTTCGAAGTTTGCTGGCCTATATGGGATGGACACACACAAGAACGCCGGGCCTAGATTGTCTCGACCCGGCGCCTCAAACAGTCCTTCTTCTTACATCTGTGTTGCGAAGCCGCCGTCATTCGTCGGGCAGCTGCAGATTCCTGCACCGCTCGAGTTATTGACGAAGGTAGCGCAAGTATTCGCTAGGAAATTCGCCTCCCCTTGGCTCAGGCCTTTGGGTTCGAATCGCGTTTCCGTCACGTTCACTGGCAAATTGCCGTTTGGAAGTACCGCGCCGTTGGTCGGGTGCGAGTGCGTGCTCCAGGCAGTCAATCCCGCAGCTAGCGTGTTGGTGGTGACAGTCCCGAACGGCACAGCAGCGGTGACATTACCCGCCTTACCGTTCGGTCCAGTGGTCGGAGCTGTATTATTGCACGTGGCTCCGTTTGTGGCGACGAGTTTGGTCACTGCAGAAGTGAAGCTGGTTAGCGAGGGGTTTGCGGTGTTAGCCAGCAGGCCGGGGTTGGACGTACCATGCGGCCCAGGTAAGGGCCCAATGTAGGCGAACGAAATCAGCTCATTGGGTGTCAGCTTACAAGAGCAGCACGCTTCCAATTCTTCGTCTGGGTTAAAAACGTAAATATTGACGCAGATATTGCCCATCCCAGCAGAAGTGTTAGGAGCCGCCGTCAGACTCGTGGTAACAGCTGATGTGCCGGCATTTGTTATATTCAAAACGCTGTCACCATTGTTCAATTGTGAGGCGTAATTCACCTGAAACGCATCTTCGAGACCCGAGCCAGAAGCGTTGAGGGTGGTAGGGGTCGCGGTCACTTGAGCGAAGAGCCCGACCGGTAGAATGAGCGCCGCGAGAGACGCTACAGAAAGTATTTTCATAATTAGTTTCGTGTTCGAAACCTCCAAAGAGAAGGTAGCACGATCAGAATAGCCCTACAACATACCATTTGGGCACGTCTAATTGGACGTATTAGTACCGCTGGAGTACTGCCAACGGGCTAGTCTGCGTAACATTATCAATTAGTTAGGGAACGTTCTCGATTCGCGCAGGTCCTTGGAATGTAGCTATTCCCACCTTTTAAGCTAGTACCTTTTTACACCCTGGGAAGTTTTTACAAGCTGGGCAGTTTTTACAAGTCCCATTTTTCTGCACTTCTGGGATGTCCCACGCTAATTGAAGGTTTTCCGATTGGCGGTGTCAGCAATCGTGGAGAGATGTAGTTTTGCTTACCTCCCCTTGGGGGCGGCAGAGTTGCATGTTACGCCACCTTCTCAGAGGAGGCGTTTGGTTTGGGTTCTCTTCCGAGAACAACAGCGGGGGTTTAGAAATCTCGAATGGTGGCCGACGAACCTTTCGGAAGTGTTTCTCCTTCAGTAACCAAGCCGAAGCGATCCAGCGCTCCACCATATCGACATCGCGCCAACGGGTCACCTTGTGCGTCCTCTTTTGGACGCCGCTTTGCGGACTAAAAAAAAGGGGGGAGGGAGCTGCAGCTGTTGTATGGTGAGCATCTCGGCCATGCCTTCACGCAAGCTTCTGGCTGCTGATTCGTGCTCGTGCTCAAGGAGTCGCGCCAACTGTTCCAGGCGCTTCAAGCCCTCGTCGCCCTGGGACACACGCCATGCCGCTCCGCATCAGATTCAGCGCCTGGGGCGTGCTGCTCTTTGGACACTTCGTCAATGACGTTCCTCATCTTGTGATTGCGGCAACGCTGCACCGGCTGCACCGTGCCCAAGACTTCGTCGATGGCAGCGCGCAAGACCTTTGCTCCGTCGATCACAACAGATAGTTGCCGCAGTCGGCAGCTCCTGGTCGCGTAAGTTCGTCAAGAGCTGCTTCACTGCCGCCGCATTTTCGGTCGCGTCCACCCTGTGACCTGCACCCTAAATCCGCACATCTGACGATACAACTTTCAACCATCCGCCAATTCTTTGGAAGCGGGGATGGGGGTGTGGGGCAAGGGGCCGGCAATTGAGGTCCCTTGCCCCGCCTCAGTCCACCTGCAGTTATTCAAGGCCGCGAACTCCGCTGGCGTCTGGTACGCGAGGCTGCTATGCGGCCGGAGCTGGTTGTAATCGCTACGCCAGGCGGCGATTTTCCGCCGTGCATCGAATAGATTGCGGAACCAACTGACATTCAGGCATTCGTCCCGCAGCTTTCCATTGAAGCTTTCGACGTGTCCGTTCTGCATCGGTCTTCCGGGCTGAATATGCACGAGTAAGATCCGCCATTCAATGCACCATGCGAGGAAGTGCCGGCTGGTTAGCTCTGGTCCGTTATCGCACCGGATGCTCTGTGGCCGCCCACGCTGGCGGATGATCTGCTCCAGCACGCGCGTGACGCGGCGGCTGGCGAAGCTGGTATCGGCCTCAAGCGCCAGGCATTCGCGAGTGAAGGTGTCGACAACTCCAAGCACGCGCACTGTACGGCCGGTTGCCAGCACGTCAGCAGCAAAGTCCAGTGCCCATTCCTGATTCGCTGCTATCACGATCGCGGGCTTCATGCCGGCCCGCACCAGGCGTTTACGCTTGCGACGCTTCACGCACAATCCCGCTTCGCGGTATAGGCGCCAAACACGTTTATGGTTCACCTGTTCGCCATCGCGCCGCAATAACACATGCAAGCGGCGGTAACCAAACCGCGGCTTCTCCCGCGCTAACTCAACGAGCTTCTCTCGTAAGTCGGCATCGCAGCGTACCGACTGATAGCGGAACGTCGACACCGGCAGACGCAGCACCTCGCAAGCGCGCCGTTCACTGAAGGCAAAATCCTCTTTCACATGCTCCACAGCGGCCTTCATGGCTGCGAGCTCCAGCCGTTTTTTCGAATTACCGATTGCAGCGCGTCTTTGTCCAGGCTAAGGTCTGCAACCAGCTTCTTCAGACGTGCATTCTCTTCCCGCAGTTGCCGCGCTTCCTGGGCTTGGCTGACATCCATGCCGCCGTACTTCGCCTTCCAGGCGTAGATCGTGTACGTGCTTACGCCCGCTTCTCGGGCTACATCGGCCGCCTTCCGTCCTGCATCCAACTGCTGCAACGCTGCGATGATCGCCGCCTCGCTGTGTTTGCTCTTCGGCATCCTTCTTCCCCTTTCCTCTGTACGAAATCATATTCAACTTCGTGCGGATTTTGGGGTGCAGGTCACCTGAATGCCGCGCACATGTTTGCTCCCGTTGCGATCCACGCCAACGGCACTTATAACGCGACCGAAGCTCTCCCCATCGATGTACAGCACCAGCAGATCGGCTTCTTCCCAGCCGCTCAGCAACTGCTCTTACGAACCGGCGACTACCGCCGCCTCTCGACCTTCAACTAACCTTGAGACACCCTCGCACTTCTTCTTTCTACTTCTATGGAGGCGTGCGGGCACGGCCGCTGCCGCTGAGATGGCGAGGGCGGGCGGTGGTCCCAGCTCGAACTCAATGGGGCACCGTTCGCGCGAACGCGGGCTGGCGGTGAATATCCTACGATCCCAGCTTGCGCGAGAATGTGCCCTGCACAAGGAGCCAAATGCGTCAAAATCAGCCCGATCAGCCAAGCCGTTGCGGGTTCAGGAACGGACGCCATCAAGGGTGCCACTGAGACATCATCCAACAAAAAGTATCCGTCATCATTCCGGAAGGCGAAAATCAGGCTGGTTGAGGAGGAAGTGGCCACCAGCCCCGTGGACGAGTACTCCACATAATCGCTGGCGGGCGCGTCGGTTTCGCTCAGCAGCCCGTTGCTTCCAAAGGAGGCAGCGATGGAGTTGATGTAATCAGGGGGGTATGGATCTTGAGTTTGGGCGAGCCAGAAACTTACCGTATAGGCCGTCCCCGGTACCGTCGCCAGGGATTGACTGAGGTCAACCACATCGCCAATCGGCCCGAAATACGCCTCATACGCGCCCGAGTGGGGCTGCAAATTATCCACCCCGTAACACGAACACCCGGAAGAGGAGTCAGGAGAGACAATCCAGCCCGTGAGGTCGCCCGTTTCAAAGCCTGGATTAACGACCAGATTGGCAGCACGGCCCGGAAGCCCAGCCAGGGCGATAGCTACAATGGCGAAGGCTCTAACGGCAAATCTCTCTAAATAGCAGTTGATTAGATGCATGTAAAAACAACTAAGGTTGAAATTGCGCTGACAGAGCACCGGCCGTAGGCCAATTTGCAATTAGGTTCCAGGCATTGACGCTGCCGATCCCCGTCGCAAAATCCCACCCAGGACCAGCGGGGTATGCAGGTTGGTAGGAGGTATTTGAAACCGAAAGCACGCCGTAATTCACAGGCGTTGGGCCAAAGAAGCAATTATTTGTGCCTTCACATACCACGTCGATATCGCCCATTGTAATGTCGTGAAAAAGACAAGAGTTGCTAGGCGAGGCCGTCGAATTGCACGAAGCCGATCCGCCATACTCCGCCAAAGCCAAACTGTAATAGACGGGATTCGGGTTGCCCCAGGCGCTACGGGTTTTCTGGTTTATAAGCGCTTGAATACCTGCCATTACAGGCGCAGATAAAGAAGTTCCTCCCAACCCGGACCACGTGCTTGGAGCACCTAAACAGGAACTCCCACCGTTGTAGACATCCGAAAAACAAGCAACATAATAGTGTCCCCAAACGCCGTTAGATCCAAACAGAGAAACGTCGGGAATATCCCGAACTCCGTCTGCCGGATTCCCCGGAATCTGCTGCCAAGCGGGCTTCGGGTAGCCGGCGCAGGTATTGCCACCCAGACCGGGCGCATTCGGCGAGCCGGTTGCGCACGCACTGGGCCCCCCACTGCTCGCGGCAATGGTAAGGCTCCCGCCCTGGTTGCAGTACCCGTTGGACCCATAGGTCGTAGCGAAGCCGCTATAGCCGGCCAGTAGCTCGTTGGCGCAAGAGTCGTTCCACGGAATTTCCGGAACGTATCGTAGCGCCGAGCCAAAGGTCGACGTATTTGTCGAGCTCCAATAATTCGAGGTACTACCGAAATACTCGTCGGCAAAATCGGTGGCGCCCACGGCTACGTTGTAAGGTGTGGAGGCGTACCCGCTGACCGAAATACCGTGAGTTGCAATTCGGGCGTTGCCATCCGCTAAGGCCGCACCAGAATCTCCCGTGGAGACGAAAATGGAAACGCCCTCAGCTACCGCCATCTGATAAAGAGAGCTGATATAGGCATTGCCCGCGGCGCCGAGTTGGGCTTCCGGTATGCCAAAACCGATACTGACGATGGCAGGAGGCGCGCTGCTTGCCAACAAATTTTGCAGGGCAATGAAGCCGCCGAACACCGTGGTATCCGCAAAAGCTGCCACTTCTATGGTCGCGTTGGGAGCTGCGGCGGAAGCATATTCCGCATCTACGATCGCCTCTTGGTCGTCCCCGTTAACGCCTGGATCCGTACAGGTCGAACCTGTCAAGCCCTGAGGATGAACCGTAACGAGGGCGCCTTTCGGATATGCTCTCGCCAATCCGAAGGTCTTGCGGAATACCAGCCAATCCCCTGGAGTGTAGAGATCGCTATGCTCAAGGACCGCAATGGTCTGTCCCTGACCTGTCCAGCCGGCCGCAAAGGAGTTATTCAAATTGTAAATGGTGGCGAGATCGGACGGAGTGACAAGTTGCCGGCCGTTACCCGATGCGTATGCGGGAACGGCTTTAACAAACGGATGTGCCTTCAGATCGTTCAGGGATACGGTACCCGAGATTACCTGGCTCAAAGCGGCCGGAATCTGGGGATCCGTCATGTTTGCGTAGTGTTCCTCGCCATTGATAACCACGTGATGGATCTGAGTATGGAACGCGGACCGTATCTGGCCTGCTGTTCCCGAAAACTCGATCGCCGAATTTGGGTAAATGCCGTTTACAGCGAACCCATGTGATTCGAGCCAGCTTGAAACGCCAACAAGATCTTCAGGCGCCAGCCCAAACTGCTTTCCGAATTGCTGGCCGGTTAGCCATTTGTGAAAGCTCGGCGACTTGGGATTGTGAAGTTCCTCAATAAATAGTTCGAGAGCTGCTTGGACCTCGACCGGGCGTTTCAACTGCAACAATATATGATCTAAACGGAAGCTATCGTCTACCGCGCCCTGATCGCTGGCTGCATTTGCCTGGTACGGTGTATTTCCGTAAAGGGTAACAAGATTATTTTCCTCGATATTCGATGTCAGCAAAGTACGTGCGTGCAAGCTTGACTGGGAATAAATCGCGGAATTAAAGCAAATAAACGCGGCGAGCGCAGCCAATAGAAAAAAGCTTCGAGACATTCACCCTCTCGTCTAAGTTCCATCTGCTGATGGACTATTCGAGTTTCGGCCAGGCCAGTCTAACGTGTCAAGAAGTAGCCGTTCTAATCGTTACGGGTGGTACTTCGCACGAACTGGCAGACCCCTAAGGGGTTATTTTCGGAAATCCCGATCTTCAGTAAGATCGAGAGGTGAGTTTAGACCCTCCCTCCCCTTCTGCTCGAGTGGTTCCCGTTTTTTTCAGTGTGCTCGCATTAGGCATTTTCATCGTTGTTGCCTTGCATTTTGTCACCAACCATATGAAACCAGAGTGGGACATGAAGTACTACCTCGATATGGCAACCAATGGCCTAGTCGGAAATAAAACGCTGGTGGCGCCTTTTGCCTATCGTCCAGGTGCACCGCTCTTAGTCGGAACGATTGCGCGGACCCTCCACCTGCAGCCGGAAATAACCTTCCGAATTTGTGACGCTTTGATGTGCGTTGTGTTTTTTCTGAGTTGTTTCTATTTCGCCATCTCGGAAGCGGCCACCTATAAAACCGCCGTGTTTTCAAGCTGTGTTCTCGCGCTCTATTTCTACATCGTTAAATGGACGCTGTTTTCAGGGACCATGGTCGACATCTATGCCTACCCTTTAATCTTGTTGGCATTTTGGGCCATCCTACGGAAGCGCTTCTACCTGGGTCTGCTCGTCTCGGCTGTCGGGTTGCTTTTCAAGGAATTCCTGCTTGTGCCGCTCCTGACCCAGGCCACGCTCCTTTTGATCGATCGTGGACAACGGCGTATTCGCAAAGTCATCATCCCGGTAACAGCGACCTTAGTGGTTCTCCTCGTATTCTTCCTGCTGCCTCGAGTTCTGATTCACGTATCCGATACTTGGCAGGACATTGATCCTATAAATCGGCCTTCCACACTACGCCGATTGTACGAATATCCCGCCAACTGGCGGCGCGACTTCAATATTGTATTTGCCTATCTTGCTTTCTGGCTTCCCGTGTTATTGCTCGTCAATACCGGGCGACTCCGGATAGTGTGGTCGCGGCTTAGACCCTATAAGGTTACGTTAGCCTTATACATGGCCTTCCACTTTGCATTGGTAATGTACGGAGGAACCAATCTGATCGTCTTCGTGACGTATTCTCTTCCTGTCCAAATCCTCGTCCTGATAGCTCTTCTCGATGGGACGAAAATTGGCACTTGGGAGAAAATCTGGGTCTTGGCCGTTGTCATCGTATTCAATCGAATCTGGATGCATATCCCGTTGCCAGAGCACGACCTTCGTACATATCTCAATTTCTACGGAGGCTATCACATGCTGGTCACACGGAGATCTGCGTTCCGAATGGCCGAGCTACTGGCTTGGATCTCGATATTCTGGGTTGCGCGCTACACCATAGTAGAAAGTTCATCGAGTCTAACGAGCGCAGGTACACTGAAATCGTAAATTGCATCCAGTATTCTGTCTTGCTCTGCTTCGCCGAGGCCGCTAAACAGCGGCAATCTTAGCAGTTGCTCGCTCACTCGCTCGGTGACCGGGCACTGCCCAGGATATCCGCCGAACTGAAGGCCCATTTCCGATAGGTGCAGTGGAACGTAATGAAACACGCTGAGAATGTTCCGATCTTTGAGGTGGCGGATCAGGGCTTGGCGCGTTTCGATGTTCGGCATCAGCAGGTAGAACATGTGGTACGTCTGCTCGCACTCTCGCGGCACAATAGGCAGACGGACATTGTTCTCGGCCGCCCAGCGGCTCAGGGCTTCCGAGTAGCGTTCCCATATCTCGCGGCGACGTCCCTGAATGGCATCCCGAACTTCAAATTGTGCGTAAAGGATGGCGGCCAGAATGTCCGACGGAAGATAACTCGATCCCACATCTACCCAGGTGTACTTGTCCACTTGCCCGCGGAAAAAACGCCCCCGGTTCGTCCCTTTCTCGCGTAAAATTTCGGCTCGTTCCACGTATTGCGGATCGTTGATAAGCAGCGCACCACCTTCACCACAACTAAAATTCTTCGTTTCATGGAAACTCTGAGTTGCCAGGCAGCCGAAAGTGCCCAAGTAACGGCCTTCGTAGCGCCCAAACAGGCCGTGCGCATTATCTTCAATCACTGGAATTCCGTGCCGTTCCGCAACGGACATAATCGCGTTCATCTCACAACCCACACCTGCGTAGTGAACAATCAGAATTGCTCGTGTCGCGGGGGTTATGAGAGACTCCAGTACTTTCTCGTCGAGGTTGAGAGTGTCCGGCCGAATATCGATGAAAACCGGCTTCGCCCCGCGAAGTACAAACGCATTCACAGTGGACACAAATGTGAAGGAAGGAACGATTACTTCGTCGCCGGGTTTGATGTCGAGCAGCAGGGCCGCCATCTCCAACGCGTGCGTACAGGAGGTAGTTAACAAGGCTTTCTGTAAACCTAGCGTTTGTTCGAGGATGTGGTGGCACCTCTTCGTGAAGGTTCCATCGCCGCAGATGTGCATGCGATCGAATGCTTCCTGAACGTAACTGAGCTCTGTACCAACAGTGCTGACACAATTGAATGGTATATATGACAAGACAACCTCTAACGCATGCCGGAATTAAGGCGGTTCGTTCTCGACCGCTTAAAGGCGCTAGGCCTCTCAGGGCTTACTTCTAATGATACGGTTCAAAGCGCGCCGGTGGCTTTCAGCGTGGTCCTGTCAGTACTACCAATGAGCCCATCACTTATGAGTCACTGGTGGTTGTGAGCACTCGGTCGATCTCCATCGTCATTCCCGTGTACAACTCGGACGAGAGTCTACCTGTTTTGGTTGAAGAGCTCGAGTCGGTACGCGAGTCTCTCGCTTCCCAATTCGAGGCCATCTTAGTCAATGACGGCAGCCGCGATCGCAGCGCCATGGTCATGCAGAATCTGGCAATCCAATATCCGTGGATCCGCCCGATTTCGCTGCTGCGCAATTACGGGCAGCACAATGCACTTCTATGCGGGATTAGGGAAGCGCGGCATGGTGTGATCGTCACTATGGACGATGACCTCCAAAATCCACCGTCGGAGATTGGCAAATTGCTGCTGAAACTGCAGGAGGGGTACGATGTGGTTTACGGTTATCCGGAGCGTGAGAGTCATGGAGTCATGCGCGACTTAGCCTCCCAAATCACCAAAATCGCGCTAAGACAAATCATGGGCGTGGCTACCGCACGGCACGTCAGCAGTTTCCGAGCTTTTCGAACGGAGATCCGGGATGCATTTCGGAATTATAACGGAGCATTTGTGTCTATCGATGTGCTGCTCGGCTGGGGAACAACTCGCTTCTCAGCGGTTCCTGTAAAGAATCCGCCTCGCACTTTGGGGACCTCAAATTACAATGTACGCAAGCTATTCGTTCACGCCGTGAATATGGTTACGGGTTTCACCACCTTGCCATTGCAATTCGCGAGCATGTTGGGTTTCGTGTTTGCTTTTTTCGGGTTGTGCGTGCTGGTGTACGTCGTGGGACGCTTTCTAGTTCAGGGTGGTAGTGTCCCAGGATTTCCTTTCCTGGCTTCGATTCTTTCGATCTTTTCGGGTGTCCAGCTATTCGCCCTTGGTATCATCGGCGAGTACATTGCTCGCATGCACTTTCGCGTGATGGACCGGCCGAGTTACGCGAGGCGCACGACGAGCGAACCGGAAGACTAAGATGCTCGACGACACCGAAGTTGAGCGACTAACTTGGGATTCTGAATTCTTCGGCTTGAACGTTGCCCGATTATTAGGGCGGCATCTGAACCATGCATTGGCGCAAAAGGCTTTCCGTTGGTGTTATGACCAGAAAATTGAGTGCTTGTACTTTTTAGCGGACGCGACCGATCCGGAAACCGAACATGCGGCCGAAGACGCGGGGTTTCGTTTCGTGGATCTTCGCTGTACTTATAACTGTCAACTGCCGATCGGGGCGGTGCCCCCAAACGGAGTTCGGCTCGTCTGTAATGATGATTTGCCTGCTCTTGAGCGCCTTGCCGCAAAGAGTCATCGTGACACTCGCTTTTATCGCGATCGGAATTTTGACCCATGCGCCGTCGATAAACTGTACGCACGCTGGATTCGGCGTAGTACCGAAGGATGGGCTGACGCAGTCTTTGTCACAGGCGAGCCCGGTGAGCCATCGGGCTATATCACGTGTCACCTTGACACCCCTGATGACGGCAGCATCGGATTGATTGCAGTCGATTCCGCTTGGCGTTCGCACGGACTTGGTCGCCAGCTCGTATCAGCGAGTCTGGCGCATTTCAGCGATCGGGGCGTATCCCGCGTGAAGGTAGTTACACAGGCAAAAAACCTTCGCGCGCAGCAGATGTACCAGCGATCCGGCTTTATACTCTCGCAAGTTGAAGCCTGGTATCACCTCTGGCCGGAATTCCCCAATACGCCTGGTCCTTATCGCCCGCTACGAGAACCGCAGGCCTGTTAGCCCGGCTTCGACGTGGGCAGGACCCTGCGGCACGGGCTCCACTTGTCTCTATTGGCAATCTGACACCTGGCTATAGTCGATACACTGTGTGGTCAAATTGCCGACCGTCCACACGGCAGACGTTGCGGGCTCATCCCAGAAATGGATTACGTAAAGAGTAAACGATGGGGAGAGGTTCACGGTCTGTCCATTAAAGACTTGATCCGCAAATTGCGTCGCACTGCAGGCCGGACCGAAATACAAAGTCGAATTGACAGGATAGGGCCCAGAGAGTCCTGAGATGACGATTGCTTGATAGCGAACACCGTTTGCAATCAGCATGCAAGGGTGAATCGGTCCATCGTCCTGAGTCCTCGAGTTTGGCGGGTTCGGATTTGGCGGGAGCGGCGGTGGGCAGGAAGGCGCCACAGAGGGATATTGGTTCGTATTCGGATAGGTGGTCTGAGGCACGCATCCCGAGGAGGCGCCGGGGAGAAACAACACGTCGACCCAATAATTGGACGCTTCGTACGTTTGAGTGGGGAATGATCCCGGACCGCCCAGGTAGGAATAGAGACCGTTGCCGCCTGCTTGGGAGGAAGACAACAATGTGATCAGCCCACTGCTATACGAATTGTTCAAGTAGTTCAGATCGACGGAGAAGGCGCCGGTAAGAGTGGAATACGAAACGATATAGCTGGTGTAAGGTTGCACCGTTACGGGCTGTGAGAAATAAGCGTTCTGCCAGCCTGCGGACGATTCGCCCGCGAATGTCACACTGGCAAGAAGATGGCCGTAGGCGTCCCAAAGACGGCCCGTATGCGTGCCGGTGTTCTGAGGGTCTTTATAAAAACGAACTCCTTGAATTTGACCGGCCTGAGCTACCTGGAACATTTCCCCTAGTTCCGCTGGAACATAGGGTCCGTAATTGTTGGCCGGAACGACGTTATCACTCCAAATAGTCAGTGAAGCAGCCGAGGAAAGCTGCGGGGCGAAGACGATATCCACCCAGTAGTTGGAGGCCTCATACGTCTGACTGGGGAAAGTCCCCGGACCAACATAGCTATATACTCCGTTTCCTCCGACTTGGGAGGAAGACGGCAGCGTAATGAGACCGTTCGTGTAGGGATTGTTGAAGTAGTTCTGGTCCGCGGAAAACGCGCCGGTAGGGGTGGAATAGGAGACCACGTATGTCGTATTCGTCTGTACGGCAACGGGAGCAGAGAACATCGCCATCTGCCAACCTGATGTCGACTCGTTCGTGAAGGTAAGACTCGCCAAGAGGTCTCCCGAGGAGTCCCATATATGGCCTACATGGATGCCGGTATTCTGCGCGTCTTTGTAGAAACGAAGACCCGTAATCTCACCGGCCTGACTTACTTGGAACTTTATGCCCAGCTCGGCGGGTATATAGGCAGGGTAGTTGTTCGTCGGGACTAGATTTGTACTCCAGACACTCTGCGAAGAGCCATAGTAAAGGTTAGCAGCGGAGGGGCTTGGCGCTAAAGCCAAAGCACCTCCTGAAACGCCGTCGGTTGTTGTCATTGCCTGGGAAAGAGGTGGAGAGGACAAATGTGGACCGCCGCGCGCGATGGGGAGAGCAGTTATGAACAGCGTCGATATTACGCATCTGAAAAGGCCACGATATCCCATACAGAAAGTCAATGTATCATGCGAATACCAAGAAAATTATGGAATATTTCAAAACAGCCGGCAGTTCCGCCGAAAAAGCTTTGGCAGCTGGCAGTTGAATAGGGTAATGAGCGTATACCTCGTTCAATAACTTTACGCGCTGTGGGTATAGTTGCCAGCCGATGATCGGCGAAGAGGTCGACAATTCCATATCGCTGCGCATCAGAAGGAATCCGACGCCATGGGACGCGCTCAGGCGGGCGGGGAGGTCATAATTTTTGAGCATAGTGGCCAAAAACCGGACACCACGGCCTCAGACCCAAACTCGCAATTCATGAATTTAGAAGAGATTCTGGTCGGGGCAAGAGGATTGAAACCTCCGGCCTCCTGGTCCCGAACCAGGCGCTCATTATATTTGAAATGCCTGCAAGATTCTCCGCAACTCGCTTCGAAGCACTCTTGCCCACCAACTTGCGGCGACGCCGGAAATCACTTTTGCCCACCAACTTTCTGGAACTCAGCCAAACTGGTGATTACAAACTTGACGACCCACACTGCCTCTCTGAGGAACGCGCTGAATAGAACAGAGCTCTGCGAATCCCCGTTCCGTGCCGAGATGTCTAGGATACCTGTTCGTTCCTGCCCGCAATTAAAGCCCACAGTTTCTTACAAATTGGACCGTGCTTTCCAATCCCGCTCCCCGTTTGCTTTGCGGGGGATCGATCGAAGCACCCACCGGCTGCCGATCTTGATCTGTTTGACAATATTGACGCGCGCCATCGTTCCATTCCCGATATCACGAAATGGGGGGCGACGCGAAAAACTCGTCGGGGAGGCTAGTGTGGACAGTAAAGCGGCCAGTAAGCTAGCTAAATGATTGAGAGATCAGGTTGATACCGAGAGATCTTCTTGGGCAGGAGCGCGTTTTGCTCGATCTTCCGCAGAAATAGCCTAGGTTCAGGATGCGCGGCTCGCCTTTCGATACGACCCCGACTCGCTGCCTGGTTTCCGCGGCTTGACGCTCGAAGATCCGTTCGTCCTTCCTGGTATTCCGATCTGATCCAGGCGATCATGCACTGATACCGGAAGCTGGCATTCTACCGCTGAATTACTCCCGCTCAAGGCCTTTAATCCCGACGCGCAATTCATTCCGGCAACAACTATGGCACACCGCGCGCATGGATAGGTAACCGAGGTGCAGGAGACTGGATCTGACTCGAGGAAGCACCCGAGTTCATACTGAAGAGGCCGCCTATCAATCGAGATTTGCGGCGGCTTTCCTCTGATTCAGCGTGGCCGAAGAAAAAAATCAGGCATTTCTGTCCGCATGGCGCGAGCGTCTCCAGGCGCTTAAGAACGTCCCGCCTGTATTGCGCATCGTGTGGGATTCCGGCCCATACGTCGTCACTTTAAGCCTGGTCTGTCGCCTGATCGTTTCACAGGCGCCCGTGTGCATCGCCTGGGTGAACGGGATGATCATTCAGAACGTAACGTCGGTCATCTTTCACAAAATCCCGCTCTCGCCCTATTTGTGGTGGCTTGTCGCGCTCGAATTCCTGCTTGCCATTGGCGGCAACCTGGTCAGCCGCGTCATCGACTATTACGACGCGGTGCTTGCGGACCGCTACACGCGCCACGTCAGTATCAAGGTGATGGAGCACGCTTCTCATCTTGATCTTCAAGCGTATGAGGATCCCGTGTTCTATGACCGGCTCGAGCGGGCCCGCGTCCAAGCTACTGACCGCCTTGGAATGATCCAATCCATCGGCAGTTTATTTCAGCAGGTAATTACCACCATCTCCCTCTCAGTAGCCATCCTTCTGTTTTCTCCGTGGCTTCTCTTATTGCTGGTCGGCTGCATCGTACCCGCTTTTCTCGGCGAGAGTCATTTCGCATTCCTGAACTATGCGAAAAATTTCCGCCAAACGCCTCGAAAGCGCGAACTCGATTATCTTCGCCAAGTGGGGGGCAGCAAAGAAGCTGCGAAAGAGCTTAAGCTTTTCGGCCTTAGCAGCTTTCTTACGGACCGTTTCACGAAATTATCGAACGGCATTCTGGATGAAAATCTGGCTCTTTCGCGCAAACGCCTCTTTGCCGTCTCACTGCTCTCCATGTTGAGCACGGGCGGGTACTACGGTTCGTATGCCTGGATCGTGTATCAAACTGTCAGCGGCGCGCTCAATATCCAAAAGCTCGTGTTTTTGGCCCAATCCATCATGGCGGCATCGAGCAACATCTCTCAGATTTTCTCGACGCTATCGAGCATCGCGGATCAAGCGCTCTTCTTGACGGATTTACTCGCGTTCTTCGATATGAAGCCGACAGTGACATCGAAGCCAGACGCCGTGCCTGCTCCGCGCCCGATTACGCACGGCTTCGAGTTTCGCGATGTTTCATTTGTCTATCCGGGCACAGAGCGCCAAATACTTCACGGCTTGAATTTTCGCCTGGAGCTGGGAGAGCGCATCGCTCTCATCGGGCAAAACGGGCAAGGCAAAACGACGATCGTGAAGCTGATTACGCGGCTTTATGACCCAACGGCCGGCCAAATTCTGCTCGACGGCATCGATTTGCGCGAGTACAACGTAGAAGATCTGTGTCGGGAAATCGGAGTGATTTTTCAGGATTTCATGCGCTATGAGATGACTGCCCGCGACAACATAGGCGTGGGCCGGGTCGAGTACATTTCCGATGACCGCAGGATACGGGCTGCCGCGGAAAAGAGTTTGGCGGATGGAGTGATCCAGCGGCTGGGACGGAAATACGATCAGATGCTGGGCCGCCGGTTCGAAGGAGGCGTCGACCTCTCAGGCGGCGAGTGGCAGAAGTTGGCTCTCGCCCGCGCTTACCTGCGCGAAGCGCAAGTCCTCATACTTGACGAACCCACCGCGGCTCTCGATGCCCGCGCGGAATACGAGGTCTTCGAAAGATTCAATGAACTCACCGAGAGTAAGATGGCGCTGTTCATCTCTCACCGTTTTTCTACGGTCCGCATGGCCGAGCGCATCATTGTCCTCGAAAATGGGGCCATTTCGGAAGAAGGTAGTCACGATCATCTCATCGCTCGTGGAGGACGATACGCTGAGATGTTTGAGTTGCAAGCGTCAAGCTATAGGTAGAGCACCCTCGTTCGATGCCTGAGCCCTCCATGCAGACCAAAGCCGAAACGGCTCATTTACGAGACGGGGAGCTAAGCGGCGCCGAACAAATTCTTCTTCGCGATCAAGCTCTGCAGACGGCGCGCTCTTGTGCTTGGCTTCCTAACAAGGCCCACTCTCATAAACCGCGTGAGATGTTCCGCAACAGCTCCCGAAGATTTGCACGGCTCGAACGCGATCTCTATCACCTCCAATCGGGCGAGCCCTCTGAGGATCTCAAGCTGCTTTATGAAAATCTGCGCCTGGTTCGATCCGAGGTTCGGGACCTGCAAGATTCAACCAAATTCCTGGCCAGATTGCCAGTGGTTCGTGCCGCGAGCGGCGATCCCATTCCACGCTGTATCGTGTTTGCCCGCGCCCTGCTTGCAGCAACGAAGAACCGTTTAACCGAGCCGGCCTTCTCATTTTTTATCGAAGTAGTACAAGAAATCGAACCGCTGCGCTTATCGGAACTCTGGGGCATGCTGCCAGCTCTGAAGCTAGTTCTTCTCGAAGCTGTGTCTGACTTGGGATTCAGAGCGCTCGAAGCATTTCACGCCCGGGGACCCGAAGCGCCCTCCTTCGAAGTTGGGCGTGTTGTAAATGCCCTTCGCCTCATCGGCGAGATCGATTGGAAAGAGAGTATCGAGCAGCTCTCCGTAGTGCACCGGACCTTGTGCCTCGATCCTGGCGGCGTTTATCCACGCATGGATTTCGAAAGCCGCGAGGTTTACCGCCAAACGGTGGAGAAAATCGCGGCGCATTCCGACGTAAGCGAGACCGAACTCGCCCGCCGAGCCGTGCAAATGGCGGAGGACGCGAACATTCCGAGATCCGCTCCGGATGCTTTGCGCGATCGCCTCAAGCACGCCGGATATTACCTGATG
Organism: uncultured Acidobacteriaceae bacterium; assembly: GCA_963795445.1. Lineage (GTDB taxonomy): Bacteria > Acidobacteriota > Terriglobia > Bryobacterales > Bryobacteraceae > Bog-105. The sequence goes on from CAWCHX010000024.1 coordinate 114,474, forward strand.
GATGAGATGGGCTCCCAGGAACTGCTCCATCAAATCGAGTACCGCCCCCGTTTTGGCAGCAGCCTGCAACGCCTCTTCCGGCAGTATCCGGATGAGATCTACATTATCGGTATTGAGTTCGTCACGCTGATCACCGTCGTCGCTCTCCTGATGAGTCTAGTGCGGACTGATAGCGGCTTCGGGCTGATCGCAAGCGCCCTGCTTCTAGTTCTGCCGGCCACCCAGGCGGCCGTGGAGCTGATGAATTATTTGGTCACAGCGGTGCTGAATCCGCGTCCGCTGCCAAAACTCGATTTTTCCGATGAGGTCGATCCTTCTTGCGCCACCATCGTCGCAATACCAACGCTGCTCCTGAATGAGAAACAGATCCGGCAATTGGTAGATGACCTGGAAGTTCGCTATCTGGTAAATCGTGATCCCAACATTTTCTATGCCTTGCTAACGGATCTGCCCGATACGGCAGAGCCGGCGGGCGATCATGACGATCGTATTGATCTCGCGATCCAGCTCATTGAGGATCTGAATCGCAGACACGCCGGCGATCTCTATGGCGGATTTTATTTATTCCATCGCCACCGCGTTTACAATCCGCGCGAAGGCGCCTGGATGGGCTGGGAGCGTAAACGCGGCAAATTACTCGATCTGAATCAGCTTCTCCGGAACGTCTACGATCCATTTCCGGTAAAGGCCGGCGACCTGTCGCGTCTACCCAAAATTCGATATGTCCTGACGCTCGATTCCGATACCCAGTTGCCCGCTGGATCGGCACAGCGCTTGATTGGCGCCATGGCCCATCCGTTGAACCGCCCGCTGATTGACCCTGATCTCAACATCGTCACCCAAGGGTTCGGCATTCTGCAGCCGCGCGTCGGCATAAGCGTTCGTTCCGCTACCCGCTCTCGGCTTGCGAGTATTTATTCTGGTCAAACGGGCTTCGACATTTATTCGCGGGCCGTTTCCGATGTTTATCAGGATTTGTACAGCGAAGGCATATTTACGGGCAAAGGCATCTATGACGTCGACGTTCTGCGCCAAGTGCTCGAGCACCGCTTTCCTCGCAATACGTTGCTTAGCCATGATCTGATCGAAGGCGCTTATGCGCGCGCGGGATTGCTCTCCGATATCGAAGTTATTGACGATTACCCCTCCCACTACAGCGCCTACAATCGCCGTAAGCACCGCTGGTTGCGAGGCGACTGGCAGATTGCCCGCTGGATACGTAGCCGTGTTCCCGACGAATCCCGCCGCCTCGTCGATAATCCAATCTCGCTGGTTTCGAAATGGAAGATCGTGGATAATCTGCGACGGAGTTTAGTTGAGCCCGCCACCTTCCTGTTGCTCATCGCGGGTTGGTTTTTTCTGCCTGGAGGTCCCGGCTTCTGGACGCTGGTCACGCTGGCTCTGCTGTTTCTGCCAATTTATTTCCGGCTACTGTTATCACTCGCGCGCGCAGCCTCGAAGCGAAATAAACTTTCTGCGCGTGAGGCGATCGCCGATTTCTTTACCTCGCACGTAAGCGTTCTTCTCAGCATCGCTTTCCTCGCTCACCAGACGTTAGTCGCGCTGGACGCAATCGTTCGCACCCTCATTCGCAGCACCATCACGCACGCACGATTGTTGGAATGGGAAACTGCTACCGAGGCGGAGCTTGGCATCAATAAGCGTACGCCGGTGGATATTTACCTCGATTGGATTCCACTGCTCAGCGTTGTGCTTGCGCTGGCGCTCTTCCTGAAGCCAGGGGCCACACCCTACGCCTTGCCCTTCATCCTGGCGTGGGGCTGCTCAAAACTTCTATCCAAGTGGCTTAACCGTTCACCCCATCCCGGCGATTTCGAGCTGAACAAGAAAGAGCAGCAGTTCCTTCGAGAGTTGTCGCTCCGCACCTGGAGATACTTTGCGGAATTTAGCAACGAAAAGAATAACTGGCTCATTCCCGATAATCTGCAAGAAGAGCCGTACCGGCTCGCGGAGCGTCTTTCCCCAACGAATCTCGGTTTCTTATTCAACGCTCGTCAAGTCGCTCTGGAATTCGGCTATTTAACACTTTCTGAGTTTGTTGCGCAAACCGAGCAAACTCTTCAATCCGCCTTAAAGCTCCCCCGCTACTTCGGCCATTTCCTGAACTGGTACGACAACATCTCGCTCAAACCTCTTGCTCCTCTGTTTATCTCGAGCGTAGATAGCGGAAACCTGCTCGCTTCCCTCTTGAGCCTGAAACAAGATTGCCTCGCCTTAATTCGCCTGCCGCTTGTTCGCCAGACCGCGTTAGCTGGCGTTTCCGACCACTATCACATGCTGGGCGCTGGCACAGGCGAGCGATCAGGGAAATTCGAGCGGCTCTTCGTGCTTCACGATCCATCTACTTGGCTTCCGCAGCTCTTACAGCTGCCGGACGATATTGCAGAATTGCCGAAATCGACCCAGGCAGAACAGCACCGCTGGTGGCGGGTTGAACTGCGCGCGCGCATACAAGCGCTCCGCGAAGAAGCTCACAACTTCATGCCGTGGTATCTTCCCGAATTCGATTCATTGCGTAATCTGAAGACGCCCGAATTCGAAATGCCTTCCATTCCACTAACACCGGAAAGCGCGGATTCGTTTTATCAGGATCTGGATAAGAAGCTTCAGGCCTTGACGGCCAACCCTGGCATTCCACCTCAAGTCCTTGCCGTCGTTTGTCGGCTCCGGGAAGAACTTCCAGCGTGTCGCGAGCGCTTGAACGGCCTTGCCGCTCATCTTCAATCCCTGGCAGACGCATCCGATCGGTTGATACGTGAGATGAAATTCGATGTTCTCGTGGACAATCGCCGCAAGTTGCTATCCGTAGGTTATGACGTGGCGGCGCAACAACTAAACAAATCCTGTTACGACCTGCTTGCTTCCGAATCTCGTACCGCCAGCTTCCTTGCCATCGCGAAAGGTGATGTGGTCCAGGAAAGCTGGTTCCGTCTCGGACGTCAGCACACCTTGTGCGAGGGCCAAACTGCTCTAATTTCTTGGACCGGAACGATGTTTGAATACCTCATGCCGGTCATCTGGATGAAGTCACATCCAAATACGCTGCTCGACCGCACGGTCAGATCCGCGGTTCGCGCTCAACAAGCCTACGCCAGCAAGCGTGGTGTTCCGTGGGGCATCTCGGAAGCAGCCTATCGCAAGACAGACCAGGATGGCAATTATCAATACGCGGCGTTCGGTGTTCCAGGCCTGGCGCTGAACGTCGCGCGCGCCGGTTCGCTCGTTGTGTCTCCCTATTCGAGCTGCCTTGCGCTGCTCGTCGACCCCGCCACGGCGGTCCAGAACCTCCAACGAATGGCTCGCAAGAACTGGCTTGGCGAATACGGCTTCTATGAATCGGCGGATTTCACAGCATCGCCCTCTCGACACATTTTCCCCCGCAAATATGAACTGATCCGCTGCTGGATGTCGCATCATCAAGGCATGATCTTGGCCTCGGTCTGCAACGTTTTGCACGATGCGGCATTCCAGCGCTGGTTTCACGCTGAACCTCTGGTGCAGGCGAGCGAGCTTATCTTGCAAGAGCGTCCTCTTCGCGTGCGCCCCATCGCCGATTCGCAACCACGCCGAGTTGTCTCCTTCGCGCGCGGCACTCCCCAGGGACCGGCTGCCAAGGCCAAGGCTTCTGCCTGATTTACGTTCGTAACTGCACACCGGAACTCTTTAGAATCCGTTCCGCCACTCGCCTCCCCGAGGCGATCGCGCCATGAACCGTGGCGCTGTGGCCGCTCAGCTCTGTTGCTTCGCCCGCGAAAAAGAGCGTCTCGGCCACGGGCTCCGCGAGCGCAGCGCGAAACGGGAGCGCTCCCGCTGGAACGTAGCTATAAGCGCCTCGGCTAAACGGATCTTCGTGCCAATCGTGAAGATAGGCCGCTTCGACTAGACTGCTCACTCGTGGAACATTGAAGTTAGTAATTCGCGCAAGATCCTTTAACGCGTGCTTGATGATTGCCGATCGAGGCTGGCCTAAAAGTGAATCTGCATGCGGCCCGGCGCTCCATCCCGTGATCACCGGCGCGTGCACAGGACGCGGTGTCCACCATGTCGGGAAGCACTGCTCGTCAGACAACAAGAATCCTGCATCCGCCAGTTTCGTATTGCTCTCCCAAAACGCCTCTCTGAATCGCAGCACGATGCGAATGACGTGTCCGAAGCGAAGTGCCCGAGCTGCCGTCAGGATTTCGCCTGGTTCCGGATCGAATTGGATCGCTCCTGGCGCATTCGGATCAGCCTGCAGAACTCCCAGCGAAACTGTAAGCACTACCCGGCTGCTTCGCAGCTTCTCGATCCGCCCGGTGAGCCCCGATCGGACATGAACCTTCGCAGACCCCTTGCGCCATTCAACTCTCTCCACAATTGAACTTAGCCTCAGCTTCGAAAGTAAATCTTCCCGGCCATACAGAAGCGCCGTGATCAAGGAGTGATATCCGTTCATAATGCGGAACGATCGATCTCCGTCGATGGCGTCTGAAGCGCGCGCGTCCTGCGCGAGTGAGGCAATGCCGATTTCCTCTTTACGCGCAGCATTGAAGCCTTCCACGTAAGACGCGGCAAGCTCTTTAGCATTGCGCGGATACTTAGAACGTTCCAGAAAACTTAAGAACGTCTGATCTTCACCATCTGATGCGGCCTTCTGCATCCCATCCATCACCCTGCTCACGAGTTCCCACGCGTCGCCATCGTGCTGAACCTTTCCGTTCTTGATGTGAACGGCATTCTCCGCGCAATCGTATGCAGTCAGCCCGGCTGCACGAATCACATCCCAAATTTCAGGCGGGCGGCCATGCACGAACTCCGCCCCCAATTCAATCGGCACTGGCGCGAGCGGGTCGTGAATTGTGAATATCCTCCCGCCGATTCGATCCCGCGCTTCCACACAAAGAACCTTCAAACCCGCTGCGCACAGCTCTCGGAGCGCCGTGAGTCCAGCTGCCCCAGCGCCGATGATGAGAACATCCCAATCCGCCGAAGCCATAATTTACTCCAGCTCGTGCTCTTCAAAGAATCCCGTTTGCCGGTTCTTGCGCACTCGTTCCCCTCGGAAACAGCGCCCGTTCATGGCTACGTAAACTCCGGACGGAAGCGTTTGAACGAATGCCAGCGCGCTACCCAGATTAAAAAGTCCATCGGAGCTGCCAAACTTATAAGGAATCATCGCGCCTGTAATCACAATCGTTTTAGACTGCACCTTCTGCGCCAACGTTCTCGCGGTTTCCTCCATCGTGTCGGTGCCGTGCGTGATCACAATACGCGCCTCCGGCGTGGCCAGGCATTGCTCAACGATAATGGCGCGATCCGCATCGGTCATTTCCAGGCTGTCGATCATCATCAACGTGCGGATCTCGAGATCGAGCTTGCAGCGGCCCAACGCAAGCATCTCCGGCAGGTGTGAGTCTTTGAAGAAGAGCTGGCCGTTAATCTCGTCATATTCCTTGTCGAACGTTCCACCGGTGATAAGAACACGAATGCGCTCATTTCGAAGGCCCACGTTATCATTTTCAGGCATCCTGATAGTGACGCCCTCGGGAAAGTGACCATATGCCTAATCAAGACCTAACCTTGGAAATAGAGAACACGATAGCTGTCGTCACCCTGAATCGACCCACTCGCCGCAATGCGCTTATCGCTTCGCTTGATGCTGGAGTTAATCGCTTGCCTCGATGAGATCGAGCGCAATCGCGCGGTACAAGCCGTTATTCTGGCAGCCGCGGGTAACGTGTACTGCTCCGGTCACGATCTCAGTGAAATGGTTGGCCGGAGCGTCAGCGATTATCGGCAGATCTTCGAGGTCTGCGCGGAGTTGATGATGAAGATTCAATCTATTCCACAGCCGGTCATCGCGGAAGTACAAGGTGTCGCGACCGCCGCGGGTTGCCAGCTAGTCGCCACCTGCGATCTTGCAATCGCTGCCGAATCCGCGGCATTCGCTACGCCAGGCGTCCGCATTGGGCTGTTCTGCACGACCCCGATGGTGGCTCTCAGCCGCGCTATTGGCCGCAAACGCGCCCTGCATATGCTGCTCACTGGTGAATTGATAAATGCAGAAACCGCTGTGCAATGGGGGCTCATCAATAGCGTGGTTTCGGCGGCGGAACTGAAACTTGCCACTCGCAAATTGGCAGCCCGTGTCGCGGAAGCAAGCCCGCTCACGGTTAGTATAGGCAAGCAGGCGTACTACAACCAAATTGATCTAGATCTGCCCAAAGCCTACGCGTATGCAAAAGAGGTGATGACGACGAACGCCCTGGCTGCAGACGCTCAGGAGGGCATTTCGGCGTTCCTCGAAAAGCGGTCTCCCTGTTGGTCCGGTAAATAGCGTCTAACCTCGCATGTTCCGGTACGCCACCAGACAACGATCCGCAGTTTCCATCTCCGGATAGTCACTGCCTTCCTGTTCGATCAGATAGTACTCGACCCCGCCTTTACTTTCGGCCGCGGCGAAAATCTTCTTCCAGGGCGCAACTCCTTCGCCGAAGAGCACACGGTAGCCCTTGTCTGGCGACCAATCCTTCAAATGCAGGGAGCGGATGCGTCCCGGATGACCCTCGATCCAGGCCACCGGATCGGCCCCTGCAGCCACGCAGGTCCCGACATCCAGTTGCAGCATAACGCTCTTGTCGGTATTGTCCGCCAGAACATCCATCGGCCTCTGCCCGTCAATGGCCTTCCACTCCGAAGCGTGGTTGTGATATCCAGCGTGCAGTCCTTGTCGGCGCAACTTCTCGTTTCCCTTGTTCAGTACGTCCGCCACGTGCTTCCAATCATCCACGCTACTGGCCTGCCCGGGACTCGCGAGCACAATATAGCGCGTTCCTAGAATCTTATTCAGCTCGACCGCCTTCTGCATTCCCTCATCCGTGAATGACTTCATGTCGTTGTGCGTCGAATAACAGCGGATCTTCAGGCCGTCTAATTGCTTGCGAACTTGCTTGGCGTAATCGGGGGTCCAATCGTAGTAGGGCGCGAAGAACTCCACGCATTCATAGCCCATCTTCGCTACGCCGTCCACCGTCGACGTCAAGTCTTTCTTCAACTCATCACGTACCGAATAGAGTTCCAGTCCTATGGGAATGTGTTTGTCAGCAGCGCCAGCGGCTACCGCGACCGGCGCAGCGGCGACGATAGCGAGAAAAGTACGGCGGGAAAGTGGATTGCTGGAAACTGAATAATGCTGCGGCATTGCAATGCACCATATCACACAGCCCGTAGTGGGCTGGCCGCCCGGTTACATCACGCTGCTACATCACGCGGATATCCATCACCGTGATGTCGTCCGCTTGTTCACCGGCGGAAGTAGCTGCCGAAGCCAGCGCCCCTGCCAGACCTGTCGAGTACCTGCTACCAAGAGACCGAATTGTTTCTACTGACCATTGTTCGCTCTCCCGATCCATGGTCGCTTCAGAAAAGCCGTCCGAGAACAGCACCAGCCGGTCGCCACTCGAGAGCGAAATCTTTCCTTCCTCAAACCCGCGCTCTTTGAATGCGCCCAGAACCGTGGCAGTGGCTTCCAGAAGCTCAAGCTTGCCGTCCGCGCGCAAGACCACCGGCGACGGGTGGCCACAGTTTACGTAATGAACCTCCCGCGCTTCGGCTTCATAAACTCCGAAGAAGAGTGTCGCGAAATGCTCGGGACGTGTCGACTGGAAGAATAGCCGATTTACCCGGTCCATCAGCTTCGAGGGATGTCGCGCGAGTTGTTCCTGGCTGCGGATCGTTGCTTGCAAGTTCGCCACTAGAAGAGCGGCTCCAATTCCTTTCCCGCAAACATCACCGAGCACAAACGCCATGCTCTCGGAATCGATTTCAAAAAAATCGTACAAATCTCCACTGATTTCCCCAGCTGGCAACGAGGCGCATTCCACCTCCAGACCATAGGCGCAGAAGTGCGGTTGTGGCAGCAGTTTGCGCTGCACCTTACGCGCGATCGCAAGTTCCGCATCCAGTGGCCGATGTTCCTCGGGAAGTGCGTTCAAGTGTTTGTCAATTACTGAAAGCAGATGACGATTGTCCCAAGGTTTGGGAATAAAGTCGCACGCTCCGTGATGCATCGCCTCCACGGCCAGCTCAATGGTGCTCCAACCCGTCATGGCGATAATCGGCACATCGCGGCGTTGCGCGCGCAAGCGATCCAGAAGGCGCAACCCTTCTTCCCCGGAAGTCGTGTCCCAGGTGTAATTCATGTCGACGACGATCAAATCATGATCGCCGTATGCGGCCGCGGCAAGCGCGGCATTAGGGGATTCCGCTGTCTCGGTGGAATAGCCGGCGCCCTTCAACAGCAACCGCAAGGCTTCCCGAACATCGGGCTGGTCATCGACCACCAGCACCTTACGCACGTCGATCTTCGAATCTGCAGCACTCGCTAAAACCATATCGGAAACGGCCTTGCTCGGTACTAATGCAAGTACGGGGCCATCGATTTTTTCCCGCACGCCGCTGCCGTTTCAGATAGTTAGCCGGTACCAGCAGCCCCAGGACTGTCCGTTTCTGAACATGTATATCCCGCCACAGTGACTTGAGCTTTCTTTTCGGAACGGAGCGTCTACGACCCGGCCTTCAAAATCTCAATCGGTCCGTTGTTATCGGTTAACGTCATCTCGCAATGGCCGCCCCCGATCATTCCGCTCACATTGTCATTCGAGATGAATCCTGATACGTTCAGCGGAAAGTCCGTCCGGATCTTGCCAAATGACGTTCGCGCTGCAACACGATAGCTGGCATCGCCCTGCAATCGAACGCGCAACGGAGAAAAAGAAGTTCGGATGGTGATGGGTTGACAGCTACCCTTTAATGTGCTTGTCACATCCACCGCGCCGTTCTGGTCGACAATGGTAAGCGGCCCCGAAACTGCGTCGAGCACTACCGGTGCGAAGCTCGTGGTCACCTGTGCTCCGCGCATGTTAGTAGCTTGCACACCGCCGTTCGAGTTTTGTACTGTCAATGCTCCTCCTACATCGGTCGCCTGAACCAGCGCGAAGCTGGTTTTCACGTTAGCTTCGCCACGAATTTTCGTAAGAGACACGCTGCCATTCCCCGATCGAATCGAAACCGCGCCCTGAATGTCGCTCACTGTAACCGGCCCAAACGAGTTGTCAATTGTGAGTGGCCCACCCGCCCGCTGCCCCGAGATTCTCGAATTATTCGCGCGAATACTTAATTGCCGTCCGACATCCGCGAAACGTACTTCTCCAAACGTGGTGTTGAGCTGTGCGCCGCCCTCCACATTCGTTGCTTCCACCCGCCCATTCGCATTATCGACTGTCAAATCTCCTTTGAAACCGTGAACCGTCACATCCCCAAAGGAATTCTTGACATTCCCCACGCCGCCCGAATCACTCACTTGCACCGCGCCGTTACTATTCGTGATGCTGACGCCCTTCGATGCCCGTGCCACTGTTACGTTCGCAAAGCGATCTCGTACCGCCAATGCACCGCTAACGTCTTCCGCGTCAACCGAACCATTGCTCGTCTCCACGTTCACATCCCCGACATTGTTCGTGACGCTCACCGTCGCAAACGAGTTCTCCAGCCGCTGAGTGCCGCGTCCGTTATGAAAATCGATCGCTCCGTGCGAAGTCGTAATTTCAGCGTTCGCCTTTACGCCGGTGACCGAGACGGCCCCGAACGAATTTCGCACTTCAAGGGGCGCCGTCTCAGGAATCGTCAGCTCGTAACGAACGTAATAAGAAATATTGTGGAAGCCCATGAATGAACCCGCTCGTTCTGGATACTTTGTTCTGATTGAAACTTCCGACGTCCCCGGCTCAACCAAAATTTCTACTTGGTCGGCAAACATCTTGGCTTCATTCGAATCCGCCGCCGACACTTTGATCAGCGCGTGAATCACCACCTCAGGTTGCGCGTGCGTCTTGATCGTCACGTCTCCAAGCCGATGCTCCAGATAGACCCGTTCGCCCGCTCGCAACGAAAGAGTCTTGTCGAACGCGCGGGTGTACTCTTCGCGCCCAATCGCGCTGAACGCAAATAGCAAGCCTAAACCTAGCAGACTAATTCTTCTGATCACGAGTTAGTAATTCCTTCAGAGTTTGTTGTTTTTCGCGATACAAATCGGCCAAATCCGTCTGCAGCCGCACGTTGAACCGGTTGTGGTCTAAATTGGCCCGGGTTTCACTAATCGCGGAATCGAGCATCAGCAGTTTCTCGCGATAATTCACCGCTACCGCGGAAGCCGGCTTGTGAAGCTCCTGTTCCGCCAGCCGCGAAAGTTTGTCGATCGATTGCCGATACGCCGCTTCATTTTTTTCCACTTCCTGCAAGGCCTGTTCCGTCAAAAAATCCCGATCCTGCGGCGTTTGCCCCATTTGCGCCACTTCAGAACCGGACGACATCGCTACATTCCGTTCCCAAGGCCGGAAGATCAGCAGACCGATTCCCGCAACTACAATTACGCTTGCCGCCACAGCCCACGTCTTCCACTCCCTCCACCACGCCAGTTGCGTTTTCGGCTTCGGTTCAGCTTCCAGCCGCTTTCGAATGTTCGACCAGAGCTCCGGGCTCTCCCAGTCCTCATGCAGCTCCTTAGCCCCGCTTGAGATCTCGTTCCAGACTCGATATTCACGCCGGCACGCCGCGCAGTGTTTAAGGTGCTCGCGCGCTTCCGGCATCAGCTCCGAAACCGCCAAAGCTCTTTCCAGATCGCCGCATTCAAACTTCATGCGCTTTGCTCCATCAACATCCGTTTCAGCTCACGTTTTGCTTCGAACAGCCAACTCCGCGAGGTTCCCTCCGGCACCTCCAGAATCCCTGCAATTTCGGAATGTCTTAAGCCCTCCACTTCGAACATCAGGAACACAATGCGCTGCCGCTCGTTCAATTTCCCCAACGCTCGGTCCAAGGCAATCTTCATCGGCAGCTTGTTTTCGACCGGGAACTCTCGTGTTGCAGGCTTCTCGTTCGACCGCTGCTGCTTCCGCATCGCGTCATAGCAGCAGTTGATCAGGATCCGGTAAATCCACGTCGACAGCGACGACTGTCCTTCAAACCCTTGCACCGCTCGATAGACCTTCAGGAATGCCTCCTGGACCGTATCTTCCGCATCGGCACGGCTCCCAAGCATATGAAAGGCAAGGCTTTTCATGCGTCCCGCATGCAGTTCATACAGGCGCTCGTAGGCGCGCAAGTTCCCGCGCTTGCAGCCCTCGACAAGCTCCTCGTCAGTTAAAGTGCCCAGCAAACCTGCCCCGGCGGCGCAAAACACTACCTTCGTTCAGCTACTTCGTTTTTCGGCCTTTAGACGCTTCACAATCCCCAAACGTTGGGAAGTACTGGTGCTACGACACAAAACGTCAAAATTCGCATCCATTCCGGTATGGGTACCGCCAGATACTTTCCGTTAGGCGCTGTAAACACGCACTTTTCAGAATCGTGGGGGCCGCGTCCGTTGGCATATCTCGCAATCGGGGTCGCCACATTCTGCGCTTTGGCTGTTTTCTTCCTGTTGTGCGAGCGGGATGACTCCTTCTTAGCCGAAGCCAGTCTACAGCAAGCCCAAGTTTCCCTCCACCGGCCTGTCTCGCCAAGCGTGACAACGTCACCTGTTCACACGGCTTTTCAGGCCCCAACGGCGAAGCCGGGTTCGAGCTACGCCAAGGCTCAAACCCCACGCGAGCGCGTCCCTTTTACCGTTACCCAATCGAAACATTTCGTTCGCGTTGGCCTCGTCAGCCTCGGTCTCTGGAAAACCGATTTGCGGCACAATTCCTATAATCTGAGCGTGATTGTGAACGGCCGCCGTCTCAACTGGAAACACGTGAACCTGGATCAACCGGTTTCAATTCCAGTCGATGCGCGCACGCGCCCATTGGAATTGGTGGTCAACGGCATGCGCAAGAATCAGATTTCGGGCTATATTACCGCGCCCGCTGAAATCTCTCGCTAGCGCGTTCACTTTTTCGAACCGGCGTCCAACCCCATTTCGATCTTTTGATAGTTGCCGGTAATCTTAAACGGCACAACCTTCTCGCCGTCCTTCTTCTTTAAGAACGGAGTCATTGTTTTTAACAAGAACGATTTGAATCCGGTGGTGGCATCCGATGGCCTGTGTGTTAACAATTGCCCGTGAAGATTCACCGCGTACGGATCGACAAGCCCATAAGTCCCGTGCATCTGGGCAGTCGCACCCGGAACAGCAAAGGACAGATTCGACAAAGTAGCAATCCCGTCCTTCGCCGCCACATGACCCTTTAGATCCGACAGCACAGTCTCAGCGTCTTCCTGCTGCGCTTTCATTTTCTTGGAGCCGTCACTCAAGCGGTTGATAGTGCCTTGCGTATCTTTATCGGTGAAGCGGCCCGCATCAACGCCGAACTCCCCAGTGAGCTTCATCTTTTTGACGAACTCTTCCGCCGCCGGCGGCACTTCTACATGAGCGCGAAAGCTCACGCTGCCCGTCATAGGCGGATTCCTCGCTGCAATAAAGAGATTCAAAAGATCCTCTATGCGTCCGTTCGCCGTATACATGTCCAGGGACACGGTTTTGCCGTTTTCTCCCAATTGGCCAATCACCCCGCCTTTGAACAGGACCGTGGTCTGCCCGAAATGCGCCGTGACAATCTCGAGCGTCGTGTTCCCATCCGTGGCATCCACCGCGGCCTGGAACTCAGCGGTCAATTGCCGGGTGTGGCTCGTATCCGCAAGGTGGAAATTCGGAACGTCTGTGCTTCCCGTCACCTCGATATGTCCAAGATTTCCACTGAACTTCCCCTTCGCGGATAATGTTCCGCTGATCGCTTTAAACACCCCCAGGTTGGCATTTTCATACTGGTAAGAACCGGATACCGGAGTACTCGCCGGATCGTCCGCGTTCCACGGCCCAAATACTCCCCGTGAAGTAATCTTTCCCGTCGGAACTTTGTTGTTAAGCCTGGCCTCATACGAAAGCGCTCGGTTGTTCCCCACTCCATCCAGCGCTAGGCGGTCGATCGTCACCCGAAACATCTGCTTCTTGGGATCGCCCGGCAAAAAATCGAGAATGGCGCCGTCGGCAATCACTCTACCGATCACTATGGATGGACCCGAATTGCTCTGCGTCAGCGGCATGATCGGGTTTGGCTTTCCATCCGGCTGCTTCGGTGGAACAGTCACATGCATCCCCACCACCACCACCTTCGAGAGACTTCGACTAACAGTCAACAGCCTCGCGTAGCTGCCTTGAATCACCAGCTTTCGAATGGTGATCAGCGGTGGTTTGTTCTTGTGCTGGCGGTGCAGAAAGCTGATGCCTTCGGCTACACATCCCGGCGGCCAGTATGTTCTGCGGAAGTGATCGATTGTCACTGATCGAACAGATCTTTCCTGCAAAACGTCAATGACGGCCTGTTCGGTAAAAGGCCAATTCAGGATTAAAACCGTCGCGTAGATTACGAGACATGCGACAACCGCGAGCGCACCGAGAATCCACCAGCGCCGCGCCTGAAAGTGCTTACGCGAAATCGCGACATGGTTCGCCGCTTGTTCGGCTGCAACGGTCGCAGGCATCGAACCCCTCCAATGGCAATGGGCCCTATTTCCCGAAGCCCGGCCTATCTAAGGTGATCCGGCTGACGCGAGAATTGTTTCTCTTGCTCTGCCTCGAGTTCTGGATCGGCGATTCACAGAATGGCAGATACTGTTTCCATGACTCGTAGGAACTTCGTTGTGGGCTCCGCTGGCCTACCGGCCGTGGCTTGCGGCGCGCGGGGATTGCGCGCGGCAACAATTGGTCCGGGCGGTGCCCAGGCAGTCAGAGTGATCGTCGATACGCGGCGCGCGCTGGGAACGGTCCCGGCGGATTTCACTGGGCTTGGTTACGAGATTTCTTCCGTATCCAGATCCGGTCTGCTGAGCTCGCGAAATGCCACCTACGTGCAACTCGTACGGATGCTGGGCAATGCGGGCGTCATCCGAATTGGCGGCAACACTTCCGATTACGCCTCCTTCGCCGCGGAAGGCCAACCTGTATCCGCGCCCAAGGAAACTGTGGTGAACAGCGCAAATCTTCGGGAGCTAGGAACGTTTCTCGACGCCACAGGCTGGAGGCTCATTTGGGGCTTGAATTTAGGCAGCGGCACCGAACAACAAGCTGTTGAAGAAGCCCAGGCTGTGTTTGCCGCCACAAAGGACAAGCTGCTCGCCTTCGAGATTGGGAATGAGCCGGATCTTTTCGGCCGGGGATCGCCGCACCGGCCCAAGGGCTTCAGCTACGACGATTACCTGACGGAATATCGCCGCTATAAAGCTGCCATTCGCGCCAAGTTGCCGACCGCTTTCTTTGCCGGACCCGATGCAGCCACGGTCACGGATTGGGTTACGCGCTTCGCCGCCGATGAAGGAAATGATCTAAAGCTCTTAACGCATCATTATTACCGTGAGTGCGCCAACCCAACCAGCACTCTGGACAAGCTGCTTCACCCGGATCCGAAGCTGGCGCCGGAGTTGCAAAAGCTCCGGACAGCATCGGCGTCTTCGCATGTACCGTATCGTATTTGCGAAACGAATTCTTTTTGCGGCGGCGGCAAGCCCGGTGTGAGCGATACCTTCGGTTCGGCGCTCTGGGTGCTCGATTATCATGTTCACTCTCGCGACGGCTGACGCAGCAGGCGTTAATATTGAGACCGGCGTGAACCAACTTGGGTTTATCAGCTCGTACTCCCCCATCGGCGATGACGAACATGGGACCTACTCGGCCCGGCCTGAATACTACGGCATGCTCGCGTTCGCGCAGGCCAATCAGGGACAACGGCTAACGGTGGATTACGACGCCGCGACTTTGAATCTCACCGCCTACGCTGCCCTGAGTGATCGGAACCGGCTCTCCGTGGTAATCATCAACAAGGACGCGTCTGGCGATGCGGACGTGATCGTCGCCGCTAATGAGCATTTCGCTCGTGCCAGCGCCTTGCGGCTAATTGCGCCATCACTGGAAAGCACCGATGGAGTAACGCTCGGTGGCTCCGCCGTCAATCCAAACGGCGAGTGGGCGCCCAGGCTTCTTGAACGGTTGGCGCTGAAAGGCGGCGAATGCAAGGTCCGCGTTCCTGCCGCGAGCGCTGCCATTGTGAAGCTGGAGGCATAACGTGAGATCGCATAACGTGACAAAAACAAGCATGTCTATTCGAGCTGTGCTGCTGGCTTCCGTCCTGATGTTGGGCGGGACTTCAGCCTCGCTTGCGCAGAATTTGCAGGCGCCGCAACGTCCTCCAGCAGTGCCTTTAGTGACCCATGATCCGTATCTCAGTATTTGGTCGATGGCTGACAAGCTCACCGACCAGAACACGAAACATTGGACCGGCACCGAGCAGCCATTGACCGGCCTGATACGGATCGATGGCGCAACGTATCGCTATATGGGCGCGCGGCCGCGGCGCGGTGTTCCGGCCATGCAGCAGATCTCGCTCGCGGTCGCGCCTACACACACGAGCTACACGTTCGAGCAGGCGGGCGTACGGTTAGTGTTCGCATTCTTCACGCCGGCGTTTCCCCAGGACCTTGACCTATTGTCGCGGCCCGTCACTTATTTAACTTGGACAGTAACGGCGCTTGATAGCAAGAAGCACGACGTTTCGATTTATCTGGACGCCGATCCCGTTCTTGCCGTCAATACCGCCGACCAGCAGGTCACCTGGAGCCGCGCTCGCGCGGGCACGCTGACCGTGTTGAACGCAGGTTCGCGGGATCAGCGCGTGCTGGATCGTGCCGGCGACAACCTGCGCATTGACTGGGGCTACCTGCATCTGGCCGTACCTGACAGCGAACACGCGCTGCTTGCCAACACCGCCGATGCCATGAATTCCTTCGTCAGTTCGGGTACGCTGCCTGCCTCTGACGATCTCGAGATGCCCAAGGCGCCCGCCAGGGAAAGCGCGGCGCATTTAAGTGTAGTTTTCCCGCTCACCCTGGAAGCGTCCGAGACCGCGACCCGTCACGTGCTGCTTTCCTATACCGAGGGATTCGCGATTGAATATCTGGATCGCAAGCTTCGGCCTTACTGGCAGCGCGGCGGGAAGACGCCACAGGAAATGCTCGAATCCGCTGAGGCGCAGTACGATGCGCTCGAGCAGCGCGGCAAGCAGTTTGACTCAGAGCTGACGGAAGACTTGCAGCGCGTAGGCGGCGCCGCGTATGCGCAACTCGCCACGCTGGCGTATCGGCAGACTCTGGCGGCGCATGGATTCGCTGCGGACATGGACGGCACGCCCATGCTGTTCCCGAAAGAAAACTTCAGCAACGGCTGCATTTCAACTGTCGATGTGCTGTATCCATCTGCGCCGTTCTTCCTTTTTTTCAATCCCGCCTTGCTGGAGGCGCAATTGAGACCGGTGCTAGAGTACGCCGCGTTGGCACGTTGGAAATGGCCGTTTGCACCGCATGATCTGGGCACCTATCCGTTAGCGAACGGTCAAGTGTATGGCGGAGGGGAGCGGACGGAAGAGAACCAAATGCCGGTCGAAGAGAGCGGCAATATGCTTATCTTGATGGCTGCGCTGGGGCAGGCGCAGGGCAACTGGCATTTGGCCCAGCAGTACTGGCCGCAACTGACGAAATGGGCGGAGTATCTGCGTGCCAGGGGTCTCGACCCGGAGAACCAGCTCAGCACCGATGACTTTGCGGGACACTTGGCCCACAACGCAAACTTGTCCATCAAGGCGATCGAAGGGCTCGCCGCCTATGCGGACATGGCCCGCGAATTAGGCAAGACAGAATCTGCCCGCGATTATTCCCGCGCGGCCAAGGACATGGCCACCAAATGGGAGCAGATGGCCAGCGACGGCGATCACTATAAGCTGGCTTTTGACAAGCCCGGCACGTGGAGTCAAAAGTACAATCTCGTTTGGGATCGGCTTTTGCGCCTCAATCTTTTTCCGGCGCGAGTGCGCCAAACCGAATTGGCTTTTTATCTAAGGCACTTGAATGAAGATGGGCTGCCGCTCGATAATCGTGCCGATTACACGAAGCTGGACTGGGAGCTGTGGACCGCCACGCTGGCCGACAGCGCCGCCCAGTTCGATGCCCTGATCGCGCCAATTGCGAAATGGGTGAACGACACGCCATCGCGCGTTCCGCTGACGGACTGGTACGACACGAAGAATGGAAAACAAGTGGGCTTCCAAGCGCGATCGGTCGTCGGGGGCATTTATATCAAAGCTCTGGCCAATGAGCAGTTGGCAAAGAAGTGGCGCAGTATGGTCAGCCACTGAGAAAACTGTGTACGCATAGGTGAGGCTCACCGTGAGGGCGATGCCTTCAATGGCAAGCGCGAGTACCCACAGTGAGGTCATCAGGAGCATATGTTCGGTATCGCCTTCGACGCCGGCAATGACGGGACACAAGGTGCCTGGAACAAATCTTTACGTTAATGCGGCGACAGCTGGCGCCGACTGGCGCGAACGTCAAACGGGGCCGTGCGGCTTAGGGTGTGTTCACGGAGATGTGCGGTACCATGCGGCCGATTACGTATATCCATATCAAAATAGAAGGAGAGTCCGATGATTCGATTGGCAACAGCTTTCTTCATTCCTGCGCTGCTTCTCACCGCGCAGGCTTCAGGAAACGCGGAGCTTATCAAGCAGGCCCAACAAGACTTGGCTCAGTTCAACTCCTCCGACTGGACCCAAAGAATGGCGGCTTTTTACGATCTGACTACGATCGGTTGCCCGGTGTGCTCTCACTCAAGTCACCCTGTACTCGACGGGATTGATAATGCAGCGTTGTCGGTCCACGCTACCTGGTGAGGGATGCGGCCCAACAAGCCCTGCAGACGTTGAAAAATCAGTAGTATCGGGCGCGCTCGCTCGCTACGGCCTCTTCATCCACTTCTCATACTCGCGGGTATGCCGCGATTCCAGATCCACTTGCCGCCCCGCGATGAACATCTGCTTGATGTTTGTCTTGGCTTCCATCGGATCGCCGTCCGTCAAGATCAGGTCCGCCACTTTGCCCTTTTCAATCGATCCCAACTGGTCCCCAGCGCCTAAAATCTCGGCGCTGTTGATCGTCAGTCCGCGCAGCGCTTCATCGTGAGGAAGTCCGAATGCCACCGCCTGTGCTGCCTCGAACGGCACGTTGCGCGCAAACTCAACATCGAATGTTCCGAAGCACAGCTTCACGCCTGCCTTGTAAAACTCGCTCGGCAGCGTGTACGGCGCGTCGTATGGATCGTCATCCCGCATGGGCAATTGGAAAGTCTTTCCCAACACGACGGGAATGTTGTGCGATTTCAGCAGCGGCCCCGCGCTTCCTAGTTCTCGCGGATCGGCGATGATAATCTTCACCTTCTCCTTGTCCGCAAATTCAACCGCATCTTTGATCATGCGCTCTCTCTCGGCGCGCACAAATAGTGGAACCTTGCCGTCAATCACGGGAATCATCGCCTCCAGCTTTACGTCGCGCTGAAAATCGGGCCCCGCCGCTGCCTTCGCTTTCTGATATCGCCGCGCTTGGTCGAAGAATTCACTCATTTGCTGCAGCCGCTCTTTGTACTGTTTTTCTTCTTCCGCATAAGAACGCGTTGGTCCTCCAAATAACGCTGCGAACTGGCGCGGAACTGTTTGGATCTCGGGGAACAGCATGTCCATCACTGCACTCCGATTTACTGCCATGTCTTCCCAGGTCCATCCCTCCAGGTGCATCAACGCGCCCTGGCCTGTGATGACCGTCCCCCCTCCGCCGCCGCGCCCGCCACGGCCCCCGCTCCCCGGAAGGCTGATGACGCTCGTGATCCCCGATGCCCGCGTCACTTCTATGTGTTCGCTCGACGGATTGAACGCAATCTCCGCCCTTAATTCCGGATTAAACGTCCCAATCTCATCCAGGTCCACCGTGTCGCGAATCGCCGATATTTCCGACAATCCAACATTCGTCGCTGCGTTAATCAGGCCCGGATACATCTGCAGACCACGCCCGTCCACAACCCGGGCGCCGCCTCTCGCCCCAACCCGCGTTCCTACTTCGGCAATCTTCCCGTCGATTACCAGCACCGAGCCGTTATGAACCTCCGCTCCAATCACCGGATGAATTGTCACGTTCCGGATCAACACGGAGTTATTCTCTGCAGCCGTCAGCACGCCCGGCGCAACACAAGCCAAAGCGAATGCAAGAAAATTAGCGATTCGCATTACTGCATCACCTCCGCCATCGGAGTGGCGCCCGGGTTTGCTCGACGCCCGGCCCCCGGTCCGCGCGTGTTCTGCGCATTCTCCTTATCGAGCAACGTTTTCTTCTCCTGCTCGAATTTCGGTCGTGTTTCCAGATCTCTGTCTCTGTCGAAATACTCGTGTCCGTCGATCCAGACCTTTAGAGCCTTCGAATAATTCGACAGCGGGTGCTTATCGAACAGCACCAGATCGGCCGACTTGCCAACCTCGATAGATCCGACTTTATCGTCAATACCAAGCTGCTTTGCCGGGTTTATGGTTACTAAAGCCAGCGCTTCGGTCTCGCTCAATCCGCCATAGCGCATCGACTTGGCCGCTTCCAGATTCAAGTGCCGCTGCAACTCGTCCGAATCCGAATTGACCGACACCACTACGCCTTTGCGCGTCATCATTGCCGCATTGTATGGAGTCGCATCGTACGCTTCAATTTTGTAAGCCCACCAATCGCTGAATGTCGATGCCCCCGCGCCGTGCGCCTTTATTTCATTCGCTACTTTGTATCCCTCCAGCACGTGCTGGAAAGTTCGAATCTTGAATCCCATCTCATCCGCAACCCGAATCAGCATTAGAATCTCGTCGGAGCGATAGCAGTGCGCGTGTACATAGCGCTGGCCTTCCAAGACTTCCACCAGCGGTTCCAAACGCAGGTCCTTTCTTGGAGGAATGGGGTGCTCTCCCCGCGCTACACGCGCGTTGTACTCTTTCCATTCGGCTTGATAATTTTTCGCTTCCGTGAAACTTTCGCGGATAACTTCTTCCACGCCCATGCGCGTACCCGGATATCGGCGTTCCTGTGCCGTTCCCTGGCTGAAAAAGTTTTGCTGCGGCTCCCCGGCCCGCTTCGGATTTTCGCCCAACGCGAATTTGATTCCCGGCTTGGCGCCTTCGAACAGCATCTCCGGCGCGGTCTTCCCCCATCGCAGCTTCACCACAACTGTTTGTCCGCCGATCGCATTCGCGCTTCCGTGCAGAACGTTCGAAACCGTTAGCCCGCCCGCCAGCGCTCGATAGATATTGATGTCGAAAGGATTGATCACATCTTTGATGTTCACCATCGAGGAGTCTGAGACCGTTCCTTCATTCACGCCGCCTTCTATCGCAGTATGCGAATGGCAATCGATGATGCCCGGCATCAAGTACTTGCCCGTCGCATCCACAATCGTTGCGTCCGCTGGCGCGCTCACGTCTTTTCCAATCGCTGCAATTTTTCCGTTCTCGATGAGAACGTTTCCGTTCTCCACCGTTCCCTTCGTCACTGTCAGCACCGTGGCATTCCGGATCAAAGTCGTTTGAGCGTTGCTCAATACCGCCGCCATCGCGATCGCGAACACAACCGAAATCATCCGCCGCATTAGTTCTTACCTCCGTCTGTCATGTCTTCGCCGGAAGGAGTTGGGGTCGTTCTCCTCATTCCAGGTGTTGCTCCGTTGGCTGGTCCCTGTTGTGTTTCCTTCGACGGCTGGAGTAATTTGCCATCTACGAAAAGATATTCAATTGTCGATTTGTCGTCGAACACCTCGCCCTTCACCACCACCACGTTGGCGATCTTTCCTTTGTCGATGCTGCCGAGCCGGTCCGATACCCCATAGATCTCCGCCACGTTTAGCGTCAACGCGCGGATCGCATCTTCTCGTCTCAATCCTGCATCGATCGCCTTCTTGATCGCCCGCCTCAATTCCGGCGCAGTGTCCACTCCATCGGAGTAGAATGCGAACTTCACGCCCGCTTTCACGAACATGCCCGGGATTGCCGGAGCTTGCTCGCGCATCGCCAAGTCACGGTAATTCGGAATATCGTTCGGGTCGGCGTCCCTCGGTTTCTCCGGCCATTTCAGGCTGATCAACACTGGCACGTTCGCCTGCTTCAACTCATCTACCCGCTTGTATGCCTCGTGCAACCCATACAGCACGAACGGCACTTTTAATTCCTGTCCGAAACTCAACATTCGATCGATCTGCTGCGCCTGATCGGCTGGCAAGAGTATTCGCGGCGATTCCGCCAATCCCTCCAGATCATGATCGTATTCAGGCCTTCTGTTCCCAGCCGGACTCGCCGCATAGATTTGCTTGGCCTGTTTGTATTGGTCCAGATCCAAATAAAGCTGTCGAACATAAGCGATGTTGCCCATCAGCGAAGCGGGGAACGATCGCCCCATGCCGCCTCCGCCCGTTCGAAACATGATTTGCTGCCCGATCGGCTGCATCACGATCATGTCGCGCCCCCGCTCGCCGGCTAAATCGACCAGTGCCCCAAGACCTTCGACAATGCCCCGGTTCGGAAACGTTGCAGCCGTCGTGAAGCCTGCCGCTCGCGCTGCCTCCAGCCTGTTATCGGTCGGACTCACCAGATCAGCCGCCCGCTCAAACGAATACGTCTGCGGCCGGTCTTCCGGCCCGTGCGAACGCGGCTGCGTGGCCGTGCTTGCCTGCGCCGGCGTTTGAGCGGGAGTCGAGGGCTGAGTCGGATTTTGCATTCCCGACCCCGCCGCTCTCCCCGCCGGCGCTGCCACCGCTCCTGGAATTCCCCAAGTGCTCAAGCCATCGATGAATCCCGGATAAACAGTCAACCCGGTTCCATCGATTACCCAGGCATCTGCCGGAATCGTGACGTTCGGCCCTACATCCTGAATCAAACCGTCGCGCAGCAGGACCGTCGCTTTCGGCAGATCCTGTCCGCTGACCGTGACCACGTGCGCGTCCTTAATCGCCACTGCGGATGGCGCTTCGGCGTTGAGAGCGGGCACGATCGACAGCAGCGCTGCCGCGAACATACAAATACTCTTCATGAGAGTGAACCCCCAGTCACAAACTTCCAGAAATTTCCTTATTGTGCCATAGTGAGGCGAATCTGCTTGCCGCACAGTTACTTGGCCGCTTCACAAATTTGGGCTCGAACTTCCATCGGCACTGCATCGCGTGTCCCGCAATGCTAACGTGCCGTTATGAAATCCAGTGATCGCCCCAAACGGTCAGTGACGAAGCCTCTTTTGAAAGAGCTCGTGGACCGTCAAAAGGCGAATTCTAAAGTTGTAAATCCTTCGGTGGAAACGAAGCCGCAAGATCCTCCTGATCTATATCAGGATCCCGGCGGCGGCTATAACCCTGATTTCACTTTTCCTCAAGAGTAGTGAAAAGACGGGCAGGGGCGGACCTGGTTCACTCCTGAGGTTCGCTCCTGGTTCCGTTCGCTACACTGATTCTTCGGCAGTGAGCGCACGAACTACCTACCGCGATGCCGGCGTCAACATCGACGAGGCGGACCGCGCCGTATCGCAGATCAAGCGCTACGCCGCCAAGACACTCACGCCTGGCGTTTTGTCGGCCATCGGCAGCTTCGGAGCTGGTTTCTCGCTAAAAGGTTGGCGCGATCCGGTGTTGGTCAGCTCTGCCGACGGTGTAGGCACCAAGCTCAAGATCGCCTTCGCTACCGGCCGCCACGACACCATCGGTGAAGATCTAGTCAACCATTGCGTCAACGACATTGCCGTGCAAGGCGCCAAACCTCTCTTTTTCCTGGATTATTTTGCAGTCGGAAAGCTCGATGCCAACGTTTGCGCCAGCGTAGTCGCCGGTATCGCGCGTGGCTGCAAGCGAAATGGCTGTGCGCTGATCGGCGGCGAAACGGCTGAAATGCCGGGCCTGTATGCGCCCGGCGAATACGATCTGGCCGGCTTCATTGTAGGTGCGGTCGAGCGCAATCGCATGCTCACCGGCGCAGATGTTGAACCAGGTGACCTGCTACTTGGCCTACCCTCCCAGGGACTCCACACCAACGGTTATTCGCTAGCGCGAAAACTACTCTTCGAAACCGCGGGTCATAAACCAGGCACCCGCATTCCCGAATTTCCCGGCACCCTCGCCGATGAGCTCCTGAAAATTCACCGCTCATACCTCATTCCCATTCAGGCGCTCCATAAGGCCAAGCTCCTTAAAGCTGCCGCTCACATCACTGGCGGCGGACTCACGGACAATGTGCCCCGCGTCCTCCCCAAAAATTGCGCTATTGAGGTCCAGCCTGGCTCCTGGCCTACCCAACCCATCTTCGATTTGCTGAAAGGTCTTGGAAATATTCCTGAAGCCGACTTTCGCCGTACGTTCAATCTCGGAATCGGAATGGTCCTGATCGTGGCCGCCAGGAAGATTGGCTTCGTTTCGCAAATCCTGAAGAAGCTGCGCCAACCCGTCTACCAGATCGGACGGGTCGTTCCCTGGAAATCAAGGAAGCAGCCGAGGGTCGTCTATCTATGAGCGCCGCCGCTCGTGCCCGTATCGCCATCCTTTTATCTGGCCGCGGCTCCAATTTCGAAGCCATCGCGCGCAACGTTCTGAATGGGCAGCTCGATTGCGAAATTGGCTTCGTTTTTTCAAATAAGCCCAACGCTCCCGGCCTCGCCCGAGCCCGGGAGCTCGGCCTTCCCTGCGGTTCCATCGAATCGGCCGGGGTCGACCGCACCGCTTTTGACTTGCAAGTGATTGATTTGCTTCAGCAGCACCGGATCGACTGGGTTTGTTTGGCAGGATATATGCGTTTCCTGAGCGGACAGTTCGTTCGGCAATTTGCCCATCGCATCCTGAATATCCATCCCTCTCTCCTGCCTGCCTTCCCCGGTCTCGACGCTCAACACCAGGCGCTGGCTCACGGCGTCAAGATCACCGGCTGCACGGTACACTTCGTGGATGAGAACCTGGACAGCGGCCCAATTCTCATTCAATCCCCCGTTCCGGTCCTCGACTCCGATACAGTCGAAACAGTGTCGTCTCGAATCTTAATCGAGGAACATAGAATTTACTCCGAAGCGATCGCTTGGGTTCTCAAAGGCAACTACCGCATTGAGGGCCGGCGAGTCCTCAAAACCTGAAAACTGACAAACAAGATGTTGAATCGCGTATTAGCAATCGTCGTAATCCTGATCCTGATCGTCTTTGGGTTCGTTTGGTTATCCGGCAAGAAGGCCGATCTGAAGCTGGCCAAAGCCGTGCCGGCCATCGGCATCGAAACCCCAATCCGAGTTCAAGCGGACGACCCGCATGGCGTAAAGTCGTTCTCTGCCTCGATCGAGCAAAATGGCCAGAGCCAAACCGTTTACCAGGACCAGACCAAATCGAAACAGACTAGCAGAATCTATAGTTTTTTTGCAGGGAAGAAAGCGGCCACTTTCCTGAAAGAAGGAACGGCCAAGCTGGTTCTGAAAGCAAGTTCGAACGATCTTCGCGGCAGCACCACCACCGTGTCTCAGGATCTCCAAGTCGTACTTCGGCCTCCCAGCATCGTGGCGGACGGGCGGCAGCATTACATAAATCAAGGCGGGGCGGAACTCGTTACCCTGGACCTGGGCGGTAACTGGACTGAGGCCGGTGTTCGCGTCGCCAACTACTCGGCTGGCACATTCCCGATGCCCGGCCAGCCCGACAACAGCAATCAGCGCTTCTCATTATTCCCGTACCCCTGGGACGTCTCCCCCGAAACCGTTCCCCTGGCATTCGCCCGCAACGGAGCCGGCACCGAAGTGACCACCACGTTCTGGGTTAGAGTGTTTCCAAAGAAATTCCATGAAAGAGACATCAATCTCACCGACCCGGAGCTTCAGAAAGTGGATGGTGAACTCGATCCTCAAGGGACCGGCAGTTTGATCGATCGGTTCGTTCGGTTAAATCGCGAGATGCGTAGAGCGAACGCGCAGCAGATTTACGATTTGCGCACGAACACCGAAAACCGCATGCTCTGGTCTGGCCCGTTTATACCGATGAAGGGCGCGCGCGAATCCTATTTCGCCGACAAGCGCAGCTACATTTACAACGGCAAGAAAGTCGACGAACAGGTGCATCTCGGATACGATCTGGCGCAAACGACAAACATGCCGGTCAAAGCCGCCAATTCAGGAAAGGTGATTTACGCGGACCGTCTCGGGTTGTACGGGAATTGCGTGATCATCGACCACGGCTACTCTTTACAGAGTCTATACGGGCACATGAGCAGAATCATCGTCAAAGTCGGGGATAGGGTTCAGAAGGAGCAGCAGATCGGCATCAGCGGGATGACCGGAATGGCCTTTGGCGATCACGTTCACTTCAGCATGATGATCGCGGGAATCCAGGTCGATCCCAAAGAATGGTGGGACGAGCACTGGATTCACGATCGCATTCTGAGCAAAATCGGTCCGCAGGGAACAGAGCAACCGGCTCACGAGCGGAAGAAAGCCCGGAGGCGGTAATTCTCTATTTCTTCTCTTCGCCCTCTTCGCCGCCCTTAAGTTGCTTCAGACGCTCTTCGCGCCGGGCAGCGCGCTCGGCGGCTCGCTTCACCAACTCCGATCCAACCAGCTCGAGTTTGGCGGTTTCCGCGCCGTCGCCTTTGCGCCATCCAAGCTTCACGATGCGCGTATACCCGCCATTGCGCTGATTGAATCGAGGGCCTAGCTTTTCAAACAGCTTTTCGACCGCTTCGGGCTTCATCAGAAAGGCCGCGGCTTGCCGGCGGGCATGCAGGTTATCTTCCTTGGCCAGCGTAATCATCTTGTCGACCAGCGGCCGGGCAGCCTTGGCCTTGGGAACCGTGGTCGTGATCCGCTCTTCTTCGATCACGTTCGTGACCAGCCCGCGCAGCAATGCTCGCCTGGCGCTCACATCGCGCTTAAGCTTTACACCGGCCTTCCGATGGCGCATCGTTAGTCCTCGATTCCAGCGTAGTTATCGTTGCCGAAGTCCGAAGGCGCCGACGGCGCGCCGCCAATGAGCCGGCCTTGCGAATCGAATTTCATGCCGAACGAAAGACCCAGTCCCGACAGAATCTCTTTGATCTCGTTCAATGACTTGCGCCCGAAGTTCTTCGTGCGCAGCATCTCCGACTCAGTCTTCTGCACCAGGTCGCCGATAGTCTGAATGTTGGCGTTCTTCAAACAATTATACGAACGAACGCTCAGTTCCAGCTCTTCCACCGAGCGGTTCAGCACTTCGTTCATTTGGCTGGCCGCGCGCTCCGCCGGCTCTTCCGTAACCTCTGGCGTCTCTTCAAAGTTAATGAAGATCGTCATATGGTCTTTGAGCAACTTTGATGCCTGGCCGATGGCGTCCTGCGGTGAAATCGCGCCGTTCGTCCAAACCTCGATCGTGAGCTTGTCGTAGTCGGTGTTCTGCCCCAGACGGGCCGCTTCCACCGTGTAGTTAACCTTGCGAACAGGCGAATGGACTGAGTCGATCGGTATATAACCGATCGGCAGATCTTCATCGTAGTTGCGGTCCGCAGACACATACCCGCGTCCGCTCTTGATGCGCATCTCGATGTTCAGCTTGCCACCCTCGCCTACCGTCGCGATATGCAGATTGCGGTCGAGCACTTCGACGTCATTGTCGGTTTCGATCTGACTGCTCATCACTTCGCCAGGAGCGTCAACCCGCAAACGAGCGATGCGCGTGCCTTCGCCGATCATCTTGAACGGAACTTGTTTCAAGTTCAGGATGATATCGGTGGCATCTTCAACTACGCCGGGAATAGGGCTGAATTCGTGGGACACGCCATCGATTCGCACGCCGGTAATCGCGGCGCCTTCGATGGAGCTCAATAATACTCGGCGCAGGCCCGTTCCAATGGTGGAACCGAATCCACGTTCGAATGGCTGCGCCGCGAACTGGCCAAAACGCTCGGTGAGCGATTCGGTATTCGCGACTAAACGCTTGGGCTTCTGAAATCCTTTAAACATATTTCTCTTTTGATCCTCTTCGTCGATTTTGTCGAAGCGGTTACTTCGAGTACAGCTCGACGATGAGCTGTTCGTTTAATTGAATCTGCACCAACTCCTCACGCTTGGGTTGCTGCAAAATACGTCCCTTGAGTGCGTCGCGATCGACTTCCAACCAGGACGGGCTGGGAGTGTGCGCCGTGGCATCGCGCGCTGAAAGAATGCTGCTGTTGTTGCGGCTGCTTTCACGAATCTCGACGGTGTCCCCGGGCTTTACTGTGTACGAAGGGATGTTTACCTTCCGGCCATTCACGCTGACGTGGCCGTGGCGCACAAGCTGGCGGGCTTGCGCGCGACTGGTACCCAGCCCCATGCGATACAGAACGTTGTCGAGGCGCCGCTCCAGCATGGCAAGCATGAGCTCACCAGTGATGCCTTTTTGCTTGACAGCCTTCTCATAAAGATTCCGAAACTGACCTTCCAGGATGCGGTAATAACGGCGCGCCTTTTGCTTCTCGCGAAGCTGCAGCCCATACCCGACAACCTTGGCCTTCTTGTCCTTGCCGTGCTGGCCCGGAGCGAAATTGCGCTTTTCGATGGCGCACTTTTCCGTGTGGCAGCGCTCGCCTTTCAAAAATAACTTCATGCCCTCGCGGCGGCAAAGCCTGCACACGGGACCGCTATAACGTGCCAATCAGTATCCTCCCAAAATATCCAAAAGTTATACCCGGCGCTTCTTTGGCGGACGGCAGCCGTTGTGCGGAATAGGAGTAACGTCCTTGATGCCTCGCACCTCGATACCGGCAGTCGCCAAGGCGCGCACCGCTGATTCACGACCCGAACCCGGACCAGCGACGCGTACGTCCACGGCGCGTAATCCCGATTCTTTCGCTTTGTTGGCGGCGGTCAACGACGCCTGCTGGGCGGCAAACGGAGTACCTTTCCGCGATCCGCGAAAACCCAGCGAGCCCGAGCTAGACCACGCCAGAACGTTGCCCAGAGGATCTGTAAACGTCACAATTGTGTTGTTGAAGGATGCCTGGATGTGCACGGTTCCGTAGGGAACGTTCTTCTTTTCCTTCTTCTTGAAGCTCTTCTTCTTAGTGTTCTTTGCAGGTGCTTTCGCCATCTCAATGAATCTCCAGGCTAGGTCTTGCCGGTGGCCTTCTTCTTATTCGCGATGGTGCCCTTGCGCGGTCCCTTTCGAGTACGCGCGTTGGTATGACTGCGCTGCCCGCGAACTGGCAAACCGCGGCGATGCCGCAAGCCGCGGTATGAGCCCATCTCCATCAGGCGCTTGATGTTCATCGAGGTTTCCTTGCGCAGGTCGCCTTCGATAGCACCCTCACCTTCGATTAGATTCCGGAGGTGGTTCACTTCCTCTTCCGTAAGGTCTCCGACCTTTTTGTCCGGATCCACTTGCGCACGGTAAAGAAGGGACAAAGCGCGAGTGCGCCCGATGCCATAGATATAGGTCAGGCCAATGGCCGCCCGTTTCCTTACTGGTAAATCAATGCCTGCTATACGCGCCATAATGTTCGCCTTATCCCTGCCGCTGCTTGTGCTTTGGATTGGTGCAGATGACGCGCACCACGCCCTGGCGATGAATCACCTTGCACTTATCACACAACTTCTTTACGGACGCCCGTACCTTCATAGAACCTACCCTCTGGTATAAAACCTACCCTCTGGCTAACAACTCCAAAACTCGTCCTCGTGTCCGGTCTTGAACCGAGAGCGCTACTCGCACCCGGTCACCAATCCGCAGACGCACAAAATTCGCGCGTTGCGTGCTCGGAAGGTGAGCTATCAATTGATGCTCTCCCTCCAGTTTGACACGTACAAGCGCGCTCGGCAGCAACTCGACTACAATTCCTTCCGCAGTCCGTTCCGCCTTCACTGCCGGTGTTTCATCGATCCCGCCCATCAAGGCCGGGACAAAACCCACGGTCCGTTATCAGTCACCGCGACCATGTGCTCGAAGTGGGCCGAGTAGGAACCGTCCTTTGACACCGCCGTCCACTTATCCGGTAGAACCTTGCTAGCGGCGGTACCTGCGTTCACCATCGGCTCGATCGCCAAAACCATTCCTGGTTTCAAGCGCGGATTCTCACCTCGGCGATCCACATAATTCGGGATTTGCGGCTCCTCATGCAAAGAGGTTCCGATCCCGTGCCCAACGAACTCGCGGACAATCGAAAAACCGTTGGAAGTCACATGCTTCTCAACGGTCCCGCAAACATCAAACAGGCGATTTCCAGCACGTACGCGATCAATCGCCAACTCCAAACTCTCTTGCGTCACCTTCAACAGGCGCTTCACCGAATCGTTCACTTCGCCGACAGCCACGGTAATGGCCGAGTCGCCGTAGTATCCGTTGAGCAGAACGCCGGTGTCGATCGAAACAATGTCGCCCGCTTTCAGCTTCCGTTTAGCCGAGGGCATACCGTGAACGATTTCTTCATTCACCGAAGTGCACAAAACGAAGGGATATTTGGTCCCGGAAGCTTGGGTGTAATAACCTTTAAACGCTGGCTTCGCTCCAGCCTCGGAGATCATCTTTTCGGCGGCTATCTCTAGTTCCTGCGTCGCTACGCCTTCAACTACCTTATTTTTGAGGTCTTGCAGAATCTGGTAAACCAGCAAGCCACTTCGGCGAAGCTTCTCGAGCTCTACGGCGCTTCTACGCACAATCACGGAGCAACACTCGCGCTAGGAGCACCTGCCCCCGCTATACTTGCATCTTCGGTCAACCCTGAGGATTTCAAAGAACCACAAATCTGCTGCGAGATTTCGTGCGGCGGCCTTCCCGCACCATTGATCTCGAACATCGGAACGCCCGCTTGCCGGAAGTAATTCAAAATCGGGCGGGTCTGCGAATCATACTCTTGAAGCCGTTGCCGAATCACAGATTCGCGATCATCCTCGCGTGTCACCAACGCAGCTCCGTCCAAGTCGCAAATTCCGGAAATCTTTGGCGGATTTGTCTTTAAACTGTACAGAGTTCCGCAAACGGGACACTGCCGACGGCCGCTGAGACGAGCTACGATTTTTTCGTAGTCAACCATCAAGTATACCACCGCGGGCCGAAATCCGAAACGCTCCATAAAACCGATCAAAACTCCCGCCTGGTTCAGCGTCCGTGGATAGCCGTCCAGAATAACGCCGGACCGGCAATCCGATTGCGCCAGTCTTTCTTGA
Organism: uncultured Acidobacteriaceae bacterium; assembly: GCA_963795445.1. Classification (GTDB taxonomy): domain Bacteria; phylum Acidobacteriota; class Terriglobia; order Bryobacterales; family Bryobacteraceae; genus Bog-105. The sequence continues at coordinate 144,522 of CAWCHX010000024.1, forward strand.
ACCAGGTCGTTCACCAGCTCATCAGAGACCAGTTTTCCCGATCTGATCAGCCGCTCCGTATTTCGCCCGATAGCGTCGCCCGCCTCGATATGCGTGCGAAGCATATCGCCGGTCGAGATATGCGGCCCATTCAGACATTGGCGCAGCAACTTCGCCTGTGTACCCTTGCCGGATCCCGGCGATCCAAACAAGATGACGGCCGTTCCTGACGACGTTGTGTTTTCCAGACCTGGCAATTAATTCCGGCGTCCGCGAATGCGCCCGGCCCGTGGCGTGAAACCTTCGTAGTGACGCATGATCAATTGCGCCTCAATTTGATTCACCGTATCCATGGCGACCCCTACCACAATGAGCAAAGAGGTGCCGCCGAAGAAAAAGTTAACGTTCAAGCCATCGAGTAGCCAGCGCGGAAAGTGCGCATCGATGAAGTTCCCGACCACCGGCAAGCGCTGTAGCTTGATGCCTTGAATCATGATCTGCGGAATGAGCGACAGGATCGACAAATACAAGCCGCCGACGACGGTGATTTTGGACAGAATCTTGTCCATATAGTCGGCCGTGTTTTTGCCAGGCCGGATGCCCGGAATGAACCCGCCATACTTGCGCATATTGTCTGCCGCTTCATTGGGATTAAAAATGATGGAAACGTAGAAGAAGCAGAAGAAGATGATCAAGATGATATAGGTGAGATAGTACAGCGGCTCTGCGCCGCTTAACGCTCCCAGCATACTGCTCAACCAGGGACTGTTTTTTACCGGTTGGAACTGCAGCAGAGTTTGCGGGAAAGCAAGGAGAGAGGAGGCGAAGATGATGGGAATGACACCGCCCGCGTTCACCTTCAACGGCAGATGCGTCGACTGGCCGCCCATCATGCGCCGGCCAATCACACGCTTCGCATATTGAACTGGAATGCGCCGCTCACCGCGCTCGACGAGAACAATAAACGCCACCACCGCAACCATGACGATCAAAATGAACATCATCTGGACGGGATGCCATTGATGAGTCACGAAGGTGTTGTTGTAGATGTTGAGAACCGCGCGGGGCAGGCCGACAATGATGCCGACAAAGATAATCAGCGACATCCCGTTTCCAATGCCACGTTCCGTGATCTGCTCGCCCAGCCACATGATGAAAGCGGAGCCGGTCGTGAAGGTCAGGGTGGTCATGAACATGAACGCCAGGCCGGGGTGCAGAACGAAATTGCCGTCGGAGTTCTGGAGCGTGAAGGCAATGCCGACTGACTGAACGAAGGCCAGAGCCAAAGTCAGATAGCGCGTCCACTGCGTGATTTTGCGCCGTCCGAGCTCGCCTTCCTTCTGAAGCTTGTCCAGGGTGGGGATGACCACTGTCAGCAACTGCAAAATGATGGAAGCGGTTATATAAGGAGTGATTCCCAGCGCGAAGATGCTCATGCGCCGCAGCATTCCACCGCTGAACAGGTCGAAATAGCCCAGGAACCCGCCGGCCGCATTGCGCGTGAAGAAGTCCTGGAACCGGTCGGTATTGATACCCGGCGTCGGGATGTAAGCGCCAATGCGATAGACGGCCAGTAAAGCTAGGGTGAAGAGAACGCGTTTCCGCAGGTCCGGAATCCGGAACACATTCGCGAGAGCTTCGAGGAACTTTGTCATCGTTGATACTTTTCCGGCAAGCTGAGCCGGAGTCGATCCGCTAAATTACTTCTTCGCTTCCGTTTTATTTACGGGGGGCGCCTTGCGCTCGAGAACCTCGGCGCTGCCACCCGCCTTCTGAATTTTGTCGAGCGCGGACTTTGAGTAGATATGCGCTTTGACGCTTATTTTTCTGGTTAGCTCGCCATTGCCCAAAATCTTGAGTCCCGCGAAGGCCTTCCTCACCACGCCGCTAGCGGCCAGGGACTCGGGCGTAAAGACATCACCCTCTAGTTTCTCCAGCGCGCCGACGTTAACGATAGCGTACTCCTTACGAAATATGTTGGTGAAACCGCGCTTCGGCAAACGGCGATGAAGGGGCATCTGGCCGCCTTCGAAACCGCGCATTTTGCTATAACCCGAGATCGATTTGGCGCCTTTGGCTCCGCGGCCCGAATACTTGCCGCGTCCGGTGCCCATACCCTGGCCGAGCCGCCGCTTCTTATGGATTTGGCCCTTCGGAGGCCGCAAATTGCTTAGGTTCATATTGTTCCTCCTACAGCCTCTATTCCTTCACGATCTCGAGTAAATGCGGCACTTTCTTTACCATGCCACGGAAACCGGGCGTGTCGGGGCGTTCCACCACTCGATTGATCTTATGCAGCCCGAGCGACTTCACGATGTTTTTGTGCTTTTGCGGCGTGCAGATTGTACTGCGCACCAGTTTAATTTTGATTTTGCCTTCAGCCATTTCGGTGTCCCTACAACTTCTCGATTGCCAGGCCACGCATATCGGCTACGGCATTCTTGTCGCGCAACTGCTCGAGCGCATCAATCGTCGCTTTGACGACGTTATGGGCGTTATGCGAGCCGATCGATTTCGTCAGCACGTTGGTAATCCCAACCGCCTGAATAACGGCGCGCACCGGCCCGCCGGCGATGACTCCAGTACCTGCCGGAGCAGGTTTCAACAATACGAGCCCGCTTCCGAAACGTCCTAAGACGGGATGCCGAATCGTGGTTCCGAGCACGTGGACTTTACGTATGTTCTTTTTGGCCGCCTCGATGCCCTTTTTGATCGCGGAAGGAACTTCCTTGGCTTTCCCTGTTCCGTAACCCACGACCTTGGCGTTGGGATCGCCCACGACCACCAGCGCCGAAAAGCTCATGTTCTTACCGCCCTTGACCACTTTGGTGACACGGTTGATACTGACAACCTGCTCTTTCAGGTTCAGGTTCTGCGTGTCCAGCCGTTTGGCCGTTCCGATCAATGCCATCTATTAAAACTCCAGTCCCGCTTGGCGGGCCGCATCAGCGAGCGCCTTCACGCGGCCGTGGTACAGGTACCCACCGCGATCGAACACTACCCGGGTTATGCCTTTTTCTTTTGCGCGCTCGGCAACCGCTTTGCCGATCAGCTTGGCGCCTTCAACGTTTCCGCCTTTACCGCGCAGATCTTTTTCAGTGGACGCAGCCGCTACCAGAGTATGCCCTTGCTGATCGTCGATGACTTGCGCGTAGATGTGATTGACGCTCCGGAAGACCGCCAGACGCGGACGCTCCTGAGTTCCAGCCACGCGGCTGCGAATCCGCTTGTGAATGCGCGTTCGGATATCGTTTCTAGATTCGCGCGCCACTACTTACCTCCCGCGCCAGTCTTGCCGGCCTTCTTTCGCAGCGGTTCGCCGGTGTAACGAACGCCTTTGTTCTTGTATGGATCAGGGGGACGCAGCGCGCGGATTTGCGAAGCCACGTGTCCTATCACCTGCCGGTCATAGCCAGTCAGCACCAAGTGAGTCTGTTTATCTATTCTGAGATCGATTCCAGGCGGAAGAATGAACTCGATCGGATGCGAATAGCCAAGCGTAAACGTGGCCACCTTACCCTTCACGTCGGCGCGATAGCCAGTGCCCACGATGTCGAGCTCACGCGTAAATCCAGTCGAGACGCCTTGCACTGCATTCGCCGCGAGCGCTCGCGTCAAACCATGCAGCGCGGCGAGCTTGTCATTGTCCCGCACCGCCTCCAGATGATTGTTGTTTTGCTCAAACCTGATACCGGCCGGGATCGGAACGGTCAGGGTGCCTTTGGGCCCTTGCACTTCGAGCTGTTCGCCAATCTGGATCTTTACGCCTTGCGGCAACGGAATGAGCTTTTTTCCTACTCTTGACATGCTGTTTTGTTCCTACCAGATCTGACAGAGTACTTCGCCACCGACGCCCTCTTTGCGAGCGGTGTTGCCCGTCATCACGCCTTTCGGAGTGGTGAGAATGTTAATTCCCAAGCCGCCGAGGATGCGCGGAATCTCTTTGCTGCCGACGTATACGCGGCAGCCGGGGCGCGATACGCGTTCCACGCGCGAGATCACCGGCAGGTTCGAAGGCGTGTACTTCAGATACAAGCGGATGAACTTCTTGGGACCCTCTTCGGTCAGCTTGAAATTCAGGATGTATCCTTCTTCTCTCAGAATGCGGGCGATCTCATTCTTCAACCGCGACGCCGGGATATCCACCTTGGGATGACGCGCAATCAGAGCGTTGCGCACGCGCGTCAGCATATCGGCAATGGGGTCTGCTGTCATTACTTCTTACCTTCAGCACCTTTCATCACGTCGTTACCAGCTAGCTTTCGTCACGCCAGGAATTTCGCCCGCCAGAGCGAAGTTGCGGAAACAGATCCGGCACAGTCTAAACTTGCGCAGGAACCCACGCGGACGCCCGCAGTTTTTGCAGCGGTTCCGGAGCCGGGTGGGGAACTTCACCACCGTTCCGTTCTTCCGCGCCTCGGCCATCTCGGCGAGTTTTTTTTCTTCCTTAGCGATCTTTGCAGTTGTAGCCATCGAAATCCTCTATTGACGGAAAGGCATGCCCATGTGGCGTAACAACGCCACTCCCTCGGCGTCCGTCTTTGCCGTGGTCGTGATGCTGATGTTCATGCCCTTGGTTTTTTCCACTTTGTTGTAATCGATTTCGGGGAAGATCAACTGATCTTTCAGCCCAAGGGTGTAGTTTCCGCGGCCATCGAAAGACTTGGGCGAAACGCCTCTGAAATCACGAACGCGCGGCAGCGCCACATTCATGAGGCGGTCGAGAAACTCATACATGCGCTCGCCACGGAGCGTAACCATGCACCCGATGGACATGCCTTCGCGCAGCTTAAACGCAGCGATCGATTTCTTGGCTTTTGTCACCACGGGTTTCTGCCCCGCGATGGCAGCCAGCTCATTCACCGCGCCATCCATTAACTTGCTGTTACCGGTGGCTTCGCCAAGCCCGATATTGATCGAGACCTTCTCGACCTTGGGCACGGCCATCTGATTCTTGTATCCGAAATCCTTGTTCATGGCCGGGACGACGTTCTTGACATAGTGCTCCCGCAGACGCGCTTTGGCGCCGCCGCTTCGCGGTCTTGCCTGTGGCCCGGCATTCTGCTCGGGTACGGCGGCCGCGCCTTGTTTTGACTTTCCGCCGCCTGCGCCTTTGGCGGCTGCTTTCGGCTTCGCGTCGCCCTTTGGCTTAGCTTCGCCGCCTGGATTCGTATCGGTCTTCTTGGCCATTGCTCTCTACCTATCTCTTCTCGAGCGTTTCGCCGCCCTTACGCGCGACACGCACGCGGCGAACCTTTCCGCCGGCGGTCTCCACTCGATAGCCGATGCGCGTCGGCACGCCTCCCGCAGTCAGAATCATCACATTTGAAACATCGATCGGCATGGGTTTATCGGCGATGCCGCCCTTAATCTGCTTGGATGGATTCGGCCGCGTGTGCCGCTTGACGATCATTACGCCATCAACGGTCACCTTGCGCCCGAAACGATCCACCTCGAGCACTTTGCCGGTCTTGCCCTTGTCGCGCCCGGCAAGGACCCTAACCAAATCGTCTTTCTTGATCTTGACGCGGACGGGTTTGCGCTCGCCGCGTTTCTGCCGGCGTTGATATGCAGTCTTCGGCATGGATTAGATGACCTCCGGCGCCAACGAAACGATCTTCATGAAGCGCTTGTCGCGCAGCTCGCGCGCGACCGGACCGAAGACGCGCGTCCCAATCGGCTCACCCACTTCGTTAATCAGCACGGCCGCATTTGAATCGAAGCGGATGTAGGTGCCGTCTTTCCGCCGCGTCTCCTTGCGCATGCGCACCACCACGCATCGAACCACTTTGCCCTTCTTGATACTGGAATCGGGCGCGGCTTCTTTTACGCTGGCAGTGATGATATCTCCCAAACCGGCGCGAAGGCCGAGGTCGCCGCCGCGCGGCAAGATGCACTGCAACTTGCGCGCGCCGCTATTATCGGCCACCTCCAGCATCGTTCGCATCCCAATCATGACGTTTTCTCCCTAGATCCTTGCGCTCAGCCTATTTCTTCTTGAGCGTCTTCTTCACGCGCGTATCGGCGGCAGCCGCTAGCGCCGGATGATCGACCGCCACCTGCACCGCCCGCCGAATCACATCGCGCAGTTCCCAACGCTTCAGGCGGCTGAGAGGACGGCACTCGACGATGCGCACGACATCGCCTAGTTGCGCGGATTGTTTATCGTCATGCGCGTAGAACTTCTTCCGCTTCACGACGATTCTCTTGTAGACCGGATGTGCTACCCGGCGGGTCACCTCGACGACGATGGTCTTGGCCATCTTGGTCGAGATAACCTCTCCTACCTTCTGGTTCTTATGCGAAGCCTTCTCTGTGCTTTGTGTTGGCGCGGCCATGATTAATTCAAATCTCGCTCTTACTTCTTTTTCTTCTTGCCGGTAATGGTTGTTTTCGGCGCAGGCGCCGGAGCTGGGACTTCGCCCTTCGCTTCTTTTTCACGCAACACGGTCAGTATGCGAGCGCGATCCTTCTTCAGGTTCCGGTACTTCTTGAGGCCTTCGTTTTGCCCCATGCCCATTTGGAACCGGAACCGGAAGAGCTGTTCCTGCGCATCCTGCGCCTGCCGCTGCAAATCCGTGGCGTCGATGCCGCGCATTTTTTCTGCTCTCATGATTTTGCTCTAACCCGCCTTCGCATCTTCGGTCGCCACGTTGCGCGCCACAAACTTGGTGGGAACGGAAAGCTTCATGGCCGCCAGCCGCATGGCCTCAGTAGCGGTTTGAAGAGAAACACCTTCCATCTCGAACAGCACCTTGCCCGGCCTCACCACCGCCACCCATGCTTCGGGCGCGCCTTTGCCCTTACCCATACGGGTCTCAGGCGGTTTTTTCGTGATGGGCTTATCCGGGAAAACGCGGATCCAAACTTTCCCACCGCGTTTGATGAAGCGCGTCATGGCAATACGAGCCGCCTCGATCTGGCGGTTCGTTACCCAGCCACAAGCGAGTGCTTTCAGGCCGAACTCTCCGAACGAGAGCGCCGAACCGCGCCAGGCCTTGCCGGTCATGCGGCCGCGCTGCTGTTTCCGGAATTTAACTTTCTTCGGCATCAACATTGCGTATTCTCCTCAAGCGCATGGCGGTGTTGAGCACCATCCCGGCGCATTTCAAGCTAAGCAAGCGACCGCGCTTACTCGTTCGACTCCTTCTGCTCTTCGGCAGGTGGCGCCTCGGCGGCTGGCGTGGGCTCGGCGGCCGGCGCGGGCTCCGCCGCGGCGGATTTTGGCTGCTCCTGCTTCCACGCCGGCGTAACCGGCGCTAATGGCGGAATGAGCGGCGCCGAAGCAGGGCGCGGCATATCGCCGGGCGCCTGCTGAACCACTGGACCCGACGGCTCAGCGACTTGGGTGAGCGGCCTACGCTCGCGTTCGTCGCGACGGCGGCGGCGCGGCTCCCCTTCGTTCCGCAGCGAATTGCGGCGATTCGCATTGTCCAACACTTCGCCCTTGTAGATCCAAACCTTGATTCCGATTACACCGTAGGTGGTGTAGGCTTGACTAAAGCCGTAATCTATGTCGGCGCGCAACGTGTGCAGCGGAAGCTGCCCCTGCAAATACCACTCACTGCGCGCGATCTCAGCTCCGTTCAAGCGGCCCGAAACGCGAACCTTAATCCCTTTGCAACCGAATCGCAGAGCCGAATCGACCGCTTTGCGCATAGCGCGGCGAAAGGCCACGCGCTTCTCAAGCTGCAATGCAATGGATTCAGAAACCAACTGCGCGTCCAACTCAGGCCGGTGTACTTCCTGGATGTCGATGAATACGTCGCGCTTGGTCTTTTTCGCGAGATCACCCTTCAGCTTTTCGATCTCCGCGCCTTTACGCCCGATGATAATTCCCGGACGCGACGTGCGAATCGTAATTCTCAGCTTGTTGCCGGGCCGGTCGACTTCGATGGAACTAACGCCGGCTGCTTTCAAACGATTCAGCAGAGACTCTTTGAGCTCGAGATCCTCGTGCAGTAACTTCGCGTAGTCTTGCTTGGCGAACCAGCGCGAGCGCCAGGTCTTGGTGACGCCCAGGCGGAATCCGTAAGGATGTACTTTCTGACCCATTTGCTTTGTCTATTCCTCTTCCGCCACGGCTCTCTCGCCGAGCTTCACGACAATGTGCGACATGCGCCGCTGATAACGAAAAGCGCGGCCCATGGGCGCGGGCCGGATGCGCTTCGAGCGTGGCCCCTCGTTGACATAGGCCTCGGCGATGAATAGCCTGTCGACGTCGATATCTTCCGATTTGTTCTCGGCATTTGCGATCGCGGAGCGCAGAACCTTTTCGATTGCCGGCGCGATGCGCTTGTTGGTCGCACTTAGAATATTGATGGCGTCGCCGGCCTGCCGCCCACGAATCATGTCCACCACCAGCCGCGCCTTTTGAGGAGACACTCGCAGGTAGCGCGCTTCTGCTTTCACCAAGGCTGCAGCTTGATCCGCCATCTTTACTTCGCCACCTTTTCCGTAGACTTTGCCGCGTGCCCCCTGAACGTGCGCGTGGGGGAGAACTCGCCTAATTTGTGACCGACCATGTTTTCGGTCACGTACACCGGGATGAACTTCTTGCCGTTGTGGACTGCCAGCGTATGTCCGATGAAATCGGGCACGATGGTTGAGCGGCGCGACCAGGTCCGGACCACCGTCTTTTGATTTTTGGTGTTCAGATCTCCCACCTTCTTTAACAGGTGGTCGTCTGTAAACGGCCCTTTTTTGAGTGATCGACTCATCTCTGTTTCCTTCTACCGCTTCTTTGCTTTCCGCGTAACGATTGTTGATCGCGCACAACGGGCACCAAACGCCCTGTGCGCTCAACTCCTGAACTGCCTCGCATTACCGTTTCTTTGCCTTTCGCGTAACTATAAAACGATCGGTCCGCTTATTGTTGCGCGTCTTATAACCACGCGTGGGCTTGCCCCAGGGAGTTACGGGATGCCGGCCGCCGGAAGTTTTGCCCTCGCCGCCGCCATGCGGGTGATCGACCGGATTCATCGAAACACCGCGGTTGTGCGGAGTTCGTCCCAGCCAGCGCTTGCGGCCCGCTTTGCCGAGCGAGACGTTCTCATGCTCGACGTTGCCAACCTGCCCAACTGTCGCCATGCATTCGATCTGAACTTTGCGAATTTCGCCCGAAGGTAGTTTGAGTTGCGCGATGCCGCCTTCTTTAGATACCAACTGCGCCTGGGCGCCAGCCGAGCGCGCCATTTGGCCGCCCTTCCCGGGCTTCAGCTCGATGTTGTGCACCACCGTTCCGGCAGGAATGTTCTTCAGCGGCAAAGCGTTCCCAATCAGAATGTCGGCTTCGGGCCCGGAACTGACGGTCCGGCCCACTTCCAAGCCGACCGGGCAAATAATGTAGCGCTTTTCGCCGTCGGCATAATGCAGCAGCGCGATGCGCGCCGAGCGGTTCGGATCGTATTCAATCGACCCCACCCTGGCGCTGACGCCAAATTTGTCGCGCTTGAAATCGATAATGCGGTAGGCCTTCTTGGCTCCGCCGCCGCGAAACCGGCTGGAGATATGTCCGCGGGAATCACGGCCGCCGGTTCGCTTCTTGCCTTCGACGAGCGATTTCTCCGGCGTGTCCTTCGTGATGTCCTCACGCGTGATGTACGTCTGGAATCGCCGCGTCGGCGTTGTTGGTCGAAAACTTTTTATCGGCATGACGTGTCGTTCCTTCCGCTAGATCTCCGAGTACTCAGGAACTTTGGACCCGGGCTGCAAGCGGACATAGGCCTTTTTCCAATCTGAGGCGTAGCCAGTGAAACGGCCTTTCCGGCGCAGTTTTCCGGCATAAACGCTGGTGCGAACATGCGCCACCTTCACCTTGAAAACTGTTTCCACAGCTTGCTTGATCTGAATCTTGTTCGCGTCGGGATGAACTTCGAATGCGAGCGTGCGCTCCGCTTCGCGCTTCATGTGGCCCTTCTCGGTAATGAGCGGCCGGCGGATGATGTCGTATACGTTCATTACGCCAATGCCTCCGAAAGCTTCTTGGCCGCCGGTTCGCTCAGCAGCACTTCTTGATACTTGAGCAGGTCGTACACGTTCACGTCCCGGGTGGGGACCAGCTTGACACCGGGAAGGTTCCGCGATGCGCGCGTGAGATTTGTATTCTCGCTCGCTTCGACCAGTAGAACCGTTTTCTTGGCTTCCAGCTTGCCGAGAACTCCGATCATGTTCTTGGTCTTGTGATCGGCCAATTCGAACGCCCTGACCACGCGCAACTCACCATCGCGGAGTTTCGCCGACAGCGCCGAACGCAATGCGCCCAGAAGCATCTTGCGCGGCAACTTGTATTCGTAGCTGCGCGGCTGAGGCCCGTGAACGGTACCGCCATGCCGCCATAACGGCGAGCGGATCGACCCCATACGCGCGCGCCCAGTGCCCTTCTGTTTCCACAGCTTCTTGCCCGAACCGGAAACCTCGTGGCGAGTTTTCGTCGCCGCGGTTCCAGACCGGCGCGCCGCGGTGTACTGCCGCACTGCCTCATACAGCAGCGCTTCGTTGACCTCGGCGCCGAACACCGCGTCCGCAAGCTCGATCGAGCCCACTGGCGCGTTGTTCAGATCCACCACATTTACACTCGGCATCGTCCTAATCCCTTTAGCGCTTTCCTGATCCTTTTACCGTTTCACGCGGCGAACCATGACGTAGCCGCCATTCGGTCCCGGAATGGCGCCCTTCAGCGCGATTACGTTGTCCTCGGTATCGACGCTCACAATCTCCAGATTGCGCACTGTCACCTGCTGGGTACCCATGCGGCCGGCCATCTTCATGCCCGGAAAAACGCGTGACGGAAAGCTGGAAGCGCCAATCGATCCAGCGGCGCGGTGAAACATGGACCCGTGGCTAGCGGGGCCTCCGCGAAAATGGTGCCGCTTGACCAGACCAGCGAAGCCGCGGCCTTTGCTGGTGCCGATCACGTCGACAATCTCTCTCGGCTTGAACTCCTCTGCCAGCACGCGATCACCCTGCTTCAGGTCGGCAGTTCCCTGCCCCAGATGAAATTCGCTCAGGAACTTGACGCCTTCGGCGCCCGATTTCGCCAAGTGCTTCGACAAGGGCTTGTTCTGTTTCTTCGCGTATTCCACTAGCCCCAGCTGTACGGCGTCATAGCCGTCGGTGGTCGGGGTTTTGCGTTGCGTCACGATACATGGACCCGCCTTCACAAGCGTTACCGGGATGACTTGCCCATCCGCGTTGAACACCTGCGTCATGCCAATCTTCTTGCCGAGAATTCCTGGACTCATCGTTGCTTCCTATTTTTTCCCGAACGCTTTGATCTCGACGTCCACGCCAGCCGGAAGATCGAGTTTCATCAGCGCGTCAACCGTGTCTTGCGTCGGCTCGAGAATATCCAGCAAACGCTTGTGCGTACGAATTTCAAATTGCTCGCGCGACTTCTTGTCCACGTGCGGTGAGCGCAAAACGGTATAACGATTCTTCAGCGTGGGCAGTGGAATCGGCCCGGCGACCGTTGCGCCGGTGCGTTTGGCCGTATCGACGATATCGCCTGTCGATTGATCCAAGATGCGATGATCGTACGCCTTCAGCCGGATGCGTATGCGTTCTTTCATTGCCTATTCCACAATCTCGGTGACGGTTCCGGCTCCGACGGTTCGACCGCCTTCGCGGATGGCGAAGCGCAGGCCCTTGTCCATAGCGATGGGCGTGATCAGATCCACTTCAATCGATACGTTGTCGCCCGGCATCACCATCTCCATGCCTTCCGGCAGATCCGCTACTCCGGTCACGTCCGTGGTCCGGAAATAGAACTGCGGCCGGTATCCTTTAAAGAACGGCGTGTGCCGCCCGCCTTCTTCCTTCGACAGCACGTATACTTCGCCCTTGAACTTCTTATGCGGCTTGATGGTGCCCGGCTTCGCAATCACCTGCCCGCGCTCTACGTCGTTCTTTTCAATTCCGCGCAATAGCAGGCCGACGTTGTCGCCCGCCCGGCCTTCATCCAGCAGCTTCTTGAACATCTCGACCCCGGTCACCACCGTCTTGCGCGTATCCTGGAAGCCGACGATCTCCATTTCCTCGCCGACTTTGCAGATACCCTTCTCAATACGCCCCGTCACCACCGTGCCGCGGCCCTGAATCGAGAAAATATCTTCAATCGGCATCAAAAACGGCTTGTCCACCACGCGCTGCGGCACCGGGATGTATTCATCCACTTTCGCCATCAGCTCGTCCACCGTCTTTTCCCACTTCTCTTCGCCGTTCAATGCGCCCAGCGCGCTGACCCGCACCACCGGAATATCGTCGCCTGGAAACTGATAGCTCTTCAGCAGCTCGCGTACTTCCAGCTCCACCAGTTCGAGCAGTTCCGGATCGTCCACCATGTCGACCTTGTTCAAGGCCACCACGATGTAGGGCACGCCCACCTGGCGAGCCAGCAGAATGTGCTCGCGCGTCTGCGGCATGGGACCGTCGGTCGCGGCCACGACCAGAATGGCGCCATCCATCTGCGCCGCGCCCGTGATCATGTTCTTGATGTAGTCGGCATGACCCGGGCAATCCACGTGCGCATAGTGCCGGTTGGCGGTCTCATACTCGACGTGCGCCACCGCGATAGTGATCCCGCGGGCTTTCTCTTCCGGCGCGTTGTCGATGGAATCGAAGCTGCGGAACTTCACCTTCGGGTTATGCTTCGCCAAGGTCTTGGTGATCGCCGCCGTCAACGTCGTCTTGCCGTGATCGATGTGCCCGATCGTCCCGATATTTACGTGCGGTTTGCTGCGGTCAAATTTCTCTTTCGCCATGATTGCGTCTCCTTACCTGGTGCTCTACCTGGTTTGCTCTCACCTGGTTGCGATCCCCTTATTGCGGTTGATAATTTCTTCGGCTAGGTTCTTCGGAACTTCCTCGTAGCGCGCAAAATGCATCGTGAAACTGCCGCGGCCTTGCGTGCGCGAGCGCAGTTCGGTCGCATAGCCGAACATTTCCGACAGCGGCACCATCGCCTTGACGATATGCGTGCCGCCTACGATCTCCGTGCCTTCCAGTCGTCCTCGGCGCGAAATCAGATCGCCGTTCACCGTTCCCATGTATTCTTCGGAAACCGTCACTTCCACGCGCATGATGGGCTCCAGCAACACCGGCTTGGCTTTGCCGAGAGCTCCTTTCACGCAGATGGAGCCACAAATCTTGAAAGCCATTTCCGAGGAGTCCACCTCGTGGTAATCGCCGTCGAACACCGTCACCTTGATGTTGTTCAACGGATAGCCGGCCAAAATGCCGCCTTCCAGCGCTTCCACTACGCCCTTTTGAATTGCCGGAATGAATTCCTTCGGAATATTGCCGCCGTGAATCTCGTTTTCAAACTCGAAGTCCTGCTCCGGATCGGGCTCTACTCGTAGCTTCACCCGCGCATATTGGCCGCTACCGCCGGTCTGTTTCTTGTGCGTGTAATCGTATTCAGCCTGCTGGCGAATCGTTTCGCGATAGGCTACTTGCGGCTTGCCGACATTCGCTCCGACGTTGAATTCACGCTGCATGCGATCCACGATGATCTCCAGATGCAGTTCGCCCATACCCGCGAGAATGGTCTGACCTGTTTCGGGATCCGTGTTCACACGCAGCGTAGGATCCTCGGAAACCAGCTTCTGGATGGCCATGCCGAGCTTCTCCTGGTCGGCCTTGGTCTTGGGCTCAATAGCGAGCTGAATAACCGGCGCCGGAAAATCGATCGATTCGAGCAGAACCGGAGCCGCGTCGTCGCAAATCGTGTCGCCGGTAACCACTTGCTTCAGCCCGACTGCCGCGCAGATATCGCCGGCCAGCACTTCCTGGATCTCTTCACGCTTATTGGCGTGCATTTTGACCAGACGCCCCACGCGCTCTTTCCTGGCCTTGGTTACGTTGTAGATCGACTCGCCTGCATTCAGCTTGCCCGAATACACACGGATAAAGCACAACTGCCCCACGAATGGATCAGTCATGATCTTGAAGACCAGCGCGGCGAATGGCTCCGCGTCACTTGCTTTGCGTTCTATGATCTCTTCGGGATTATCCACCGACACGCCTTTGATGGGAGGTATATCGGAGGGCGATGGCAGGTAGTCACAGACCGCATCCAAGAGATTCTGGACACCCTTATTTTTAAACGAAGAGCCGCAGATCACCGGGAAGATTTTCTGCGCAAGGGTGGCTTTGCGAATGCCCGCGGCTAATTCCTGTTCAGTGATCGCCTGTCCTTCGACAAACTTTTCGAAGAGAATGTCGTCCGATTCCGAGACCGCTTCGATGAGCCTTTCGCGGTACTCCTTGGCCTGCTCCAGGAGGTCAGCGGGTATATCGACGTCGTCGTACTCGGCGCCCAGCGTCTCATCGCGCCAGATGCGAGCTTTCATCCTGACCAGGTCGACGACACCTTTGAATTGATCCTCAGCGCCAACCGGCAGTTGAATCGGCACCGGGCGCGCATTCAGGCGGGTTATTATCGTTTCGACCGAGTGATAGAAGTCCGCTCCCACGCGGTCCATCTTGTTGATGAAACAAATTCTCGGAACGCCGTATTTATCGGCCTGGCGCCAAACGGTTTCCGATTGCGGCTGCACGCCGGCAACAGCGTCGAACACAGCACAAGCTCCATCGAGCACACGCAGGCTGCGTTCCACCTCGGCGGTGAAATCGACATGGCCCGGAGTGTCGATGATATTGATCGTTACGTCCCGCCACTCGCAGGTTGTCGCGGCTGAGGTAATGGTGATGCCGCGCTCCTGCTCCTGCGCCATCCAGTCCATGATGGCGGTCCCTTCGTGCACTTCCCCGATCTTGTGCGTACGGCCGGTGTAGTACAGAATGCGCTCGGTCGTGGTGGTCTTACCGGCATCAATGTGGGCCATGATGCCGATGTTGCGCATTTTGTCTAGAGGTACAGTGCGGGGCATAACAATTTACTTCAAAACTTCAGAATCAATAATTACCAGCGATAGTGCGCAAAAGCTTTGTTGGCTTCGGCCATGCGATGCACATCGTCTTTCTTTTTCACGGCGCCGCCACGCATATTGGAGGCGTCATTCAACTCGTTGGCTAGTTTTTCGGCCATGCTCTTGTCCGGACGTCCACGCGCATTCGTAATAATCCAGCGCAGCGCCAGGCTTGTGCGTCGGTTCTGGCCAACTTCAACTGGAACTTGGTAATTCGCGCCACCCACCCGGCGCGTCTTCACTTCGAGCAGCGGTTTCACGTTCTCGACCGCCTTCTTGAAGGCCTTCAGCGGATCGTCGCCGGAGCGCTCGCGGAGCGTATCCATGGCGTGGTAGAAGATCTTCTGCGCGGTGGTCTTCTTTCCATCCCACATCATCGAATTTACGAACTTCTCGACCAGCGTTGAGTTATACAGCGGATCCGGAACAACTTCTCGAGGCTCAGGTCGTCTACGGCGTGGCATTCAAATCTCCTTACTTCTTCTTGGCAGGCGCGGCTGCGGCTCCGCCCTTCGGACGCTTGGCGCCATACTTCGACCGTCCCTGCTTCCGGTTGGCGACCCCCGCCGTATCCAGAGTTCCACGCACTACGTGATAGCGGACGCCGGGCAGATCCTTCACACGCCCGCCACGGATCAACACGATCGAGTGCTCCTGCAAATTGTGCCCGACGCCTGGGATATAAGTCGTTACCTCAATGCCGTTGGTCAGCCGCACGCGGGCCACTTTACGCAGAGCGGAATTAGGCTTTTTCGGCGTAGTAGTGTACACGCGGGTGCAAACTCCACGGCGTTGCGGGCAAGCCTGCAATGCGGGGCTGGCTGTTTTGTACCGCGTAGGTCTACGGCCTTTACGCACAAGTTGGTTAAACGTCGGCATATGTTTGCTTAGCGCGCACAACGGGCAAAAGTGCGCTTAAACGGTCCTCTTTAACAGGCTGCATGCCCGCCCAACGCGACACACATCGCGCCGGGTTACTTCAAAAACTGTGAACGCCCTTGTAGGGCTTTTAAGCAGGCTCGAACACTGTCCGGCTGCGAATGACTACTGCCAGGAGGCTGATATAGCGTCTTCACCAGCCCCAACCGCGAGGGTAACTACTTCGGGTAATGGCCCATGCCAGTTCCAACGTCACTTCTCAGGTAAACCCAAGAAAGCTTATTGGTCCGACAGCGGGGCCCGACTTCCGGCCGGATGCCTAAATTCAGACACGGTAGCACGGAGGCCGAAGAATCAACTCGCCAAACTTTTTTATTCTAAAGGGAATAGTACCGGCCTGTCAACCGTTCGTCTTGTCTGGTAGTGGCTCAATTTGAGCATCCGGAGGGATTTTGCAATTTACCTCGGGTACAGTCGGTGTAGCGGATCTAACCAAACAATATAGAATGTATCGTCACTCACAAACCCATGGGCACGCCAATCCGTGTATTCACGAACCTGGAACTGCCACGCTTCCAGGTTGCCGATTTGCTCTTGGTCCACTCCAGGCGCACCAAGAAAGCCGTCCTTTTCTGATGTTTGGTCCCAGAGAATTTGGTGCCGAATGTTCTTTATTGTTTTGATCAAGGACTTCGTCTATCGGTTGGTTGTGATCCGCCACCGTTTGGGGTCTCGTTGTCGTTTGTTGCTTGAGCGGTCCTGCACTGCTTCAACGTGACAGATCCGCACGCCAGGGTCGGAAAAGTCAAATTGTGCCACGACCAGCTTTTCGGAGCGAATCAAAAAAGGTGGCTGATCGGAAACTCCGATCAGCCTACTTAAGTTTGGGTTGGAGGAGAAGTATTGACGAAAAAACGCAGAATGCCCGGTCCAGATAAAACTTAGGTCTCGAAGCAGCTACCCGCTACTCCGCAGTTTGAATAAGTGCGCTCCGTATTAAATTTTCTTCAGTATGGGGCACCTTGTCAGTCCTGTCAAGATGAAAGTGCGGTAACCCTTCTACTCTGCTCCCCGAGAGACGAATGCAAACGCCTAATCCACTACATCCCTAGGTGCGTGAGCCTCTCGTCCTGCCTGTTATCGCTTTAGCCTCCGGAATTCTGGTCGCCCACTTCTTCTATTTTGTTTTGTTCGACTTTGAGGTTCCTATTGCGCTAAGTGCCGCAATTTTGGCTTTGTCCTTTGTACGATCGCGCGCCCGGCGCATGCGTCTGCCCGCACTCTTGATCGCGTGTGCTCTGGCCGGTATGGCTGCGCAAGTCATTCACCGTCAAGGCCCAGCGCCCCGCCTGAACGCAGAAGATACGGAGACTGTCTTGCTCTCCGGCTGCATCACGAATCCTCCCGTCTTTTCCCCAAACCGGGAGCAGTTCACCCTCGAATTGGCGCGGAAGGCATCGGCCCGCATCTCTGTCATGCTAAAACCCGGCGAAAAGCTCGCTCTTAAATACGGCCAGCAGGTTGAGGTAGCCGCAAAGATCCGATCGCCCCGCAACTACCAAAATCCGGATTCCTTTGATTACGTCGGCTATCTGGCGCTTCAACATATCTACTGGACCGGGTCAGTATCGGGCCCCACCGGCATTCGCCTGCTTCCTGGCCGCTGCGGTGATCGGGCCTTCGCTTGGCTATTTGCTGTACGCACCTGGGCGTTGGAGCGCCTTACCAATCTTTATCCCGACGATCAGCATACGGCCGCGCTTCTCCAGGCGACGCTGATCGGCGAGACCAGCGGTGTCGAGCGGCGTTGGACAAACGATTTTCGCGTTACCGGCACTTATCACGCTTTGGTCATCTCCGGACTGCATATTTCAATCGTGGCAATCACGTTGCTATTCGCTTTTCGGCTGCTTCTTTTCAGACGGGTTCCGGCGTTGTGCATCGCTGCTATGGTTTGCTGGCTTTACGCATTCCTTTCAGGATTCAACTCACCGGCGGTTCGGGCCGCGGCCGGATTCAGCTTATTCCTGGCTGCGAGCGCATTTTTCCGCAAGACCCGCACTCTAAACTTGCTGGCGCTTATTGGATTGATTTATCTGGCGTTCGATCCCGACCAGTTGTTCGATCCCGGCTTTCAGCTCTCTTTCCTCTCCGTAGCGATTATCGCGGCCTTCGCTTTACCGCTGATGGATCGCTACACGCAACCGCTTCGGGCGGCGGTGAAACGGTTCGCTCAGCTCAGCTACGATCCGCAAGTTGAATTCCGGGCTGCGCAGTGGCGGGTCGAACTTCGTCTCCTGGCCGACACCTTACGGGCGTGGACGGGTTTCTCTCGCCGTACCGCAAGATTCCTGGTTGAGAAGGGCACGTTGCTCGCTGCCTTTATAGCCGACGCGGTCATCGTCTCCGCTTGCATCCAATTCGGTCTGGCTTTGCCGATGATCACTTATTTTCATCGCCTTTCGGTTACTGGTCTTTCGGCTAACGTCTTCGTCGTTCCGCTTCTGACCCTGATCGTGCCAATCGGCTTTGCATCCATACTGACCGGCTGGCATTGGCTTGCACTGATGACAAGCCTATTGCTCCGTTGGGCCGAACTGGTGGCGAGCTGGCATGTGCGCTTGGAGCCGGCATGGCGTATCGCGGCGCTACCCCTTTGGATCGCGATTGCGTTCGCCATTTCGCTGGTTTTACTCTCGCTCACAATCCGGCAGAGCAGCCGCCGCTGGATCGCTCTTGCTCTGGCGTGCTCCTTAGCTTTGTTTGCAACAATCTGCTGGCAACCCTGGAAGCCTGAAGTCCAACCGAATTTTCTGGAGCTTACAGCTATCGACGTCAGCCAAGGCGATAGTCTTCTGCTGGTCTTCCCCGATAGTGAAACGATGTTGGTGGATGCCGGTGGTTTTCCTGGCGCGGAACGCATGGCGAGAAAGCCGCAGATGGATATTGGCGAGGATGTCGTCTCTCCTTATTTATGGAGCCGCCGCATCCACCATCTTGATTACGCGGTGCTCACGCATGGCCACTCGGATCACATGGGGGGGTTGGCGGCCATTCTTGACAACTTCCATCCTGCCGCTTTATGGATCGGCGTCGAACCTGAAACCGCGGAATGGAAAAGAATTCAGCAACACGTCACCACGGATCACGTACGTCTTGTGACTTTGAACCGGGCATCGCCACCGAAAACCATCGGCGGAGTACAGATACGTGTTCTGGCGCCTTCGGTCGACTACGTCGCCGGAGAAGCCCCGCACAATAACGACTCTTTAGTTCTAGAAGTGACCTACGGCCGCAGGAGCATTCTACTCACCGGCGACGCTGAACGCCCGGTCGAGGACGACATGATTGCAAGCGGCGAGCTCCATCCCGTGACTTTGCTCAAAGTGGGCCATCACGGCAGTAGAACCTCCTCGTCGGAAGAGTTTCTCGACCAGGTGAACCCTCGTTTTGCGTTCATTTCGGACGGTTACAAAAATCAGTTCCATCACCCGCACCCCGACGTTCTGGAACGCCTCGCTCAACATCACACGCGTGTATTTCGCACCGATCAGCAAGGGCTCATTACCTTTCGGACAGATGGCGACAAGGTCGTACTGACTACTTTTCATTGATAGATGCCGCTGCGGCGTGCAGTGGCGTTATGCGACGGGCGAGACTCTCAAGCATAGAATGATAACGGAGGAAAGTAATGGAACGCGACAACAGCAATGTAATTATTTGGTTCATCGGCGGCGCGGCGTTGGGAGCAGCGGTCGCGCTTCTGATGGCTCCGGAAGCCGGTGCTAGAACCAGGCGCAAACTAGCGCATCAAGCCGAGCGCGGCCGTAAAACTATCATCGAATCAGGCCAAGAGCTGTTCGAGCGTGGGCGCGAGCTCTACGAGCGCGGCCGAGAGATTGCCGAAGATGCCGCTGAGATGTTTGAGCGCGGCCGGCGAATTGCTGAAAAGAAAGTCGACGAGCGCATCTAACTTCTATAGCGGCGCATCGAATTGGTGTCCCTGAAGCTATGCCTGCACTCGCCCCTCCGTCCATCCAGCTTGCCCCATTCATCAACGAGCCTTACGCCGATTTCGCAAAGAGGGAAAATGCAGAGCGGATGCGCGCGGTTCTGGCGGAGGTGCATGCGCAATTCGGCAAAGAATACGATCTGCTGATTGCAGGCGAGCGCCGCAAGTCCAAATCGAAGCTCGAATCTCTGAATCCATCCAGGCCGTCCGAAGTGATTGGCATCCATCAGAAAGGCTCAGAGCAGGATGCGCGCGATGCTGTGGAAGCCGCGTTCGCCTATTTTCCAATGTGGGCCGCAGTCCCAATGGAAGAGCGCGCG
This sequence comes from uncultured Acidobacteriaceae bacterium, assembly GCA_963795445.1. Lineage (GTDB taxonomy): Bacteria > Acidobacteriota > Terriglobia > Bryobacterales > Bryobacteraceae > Bog-105. The sequence continues at coordinate 164,642 of CAWCHX010000024.1, forward strand.
GAAAGGCTATTCCGAACCGCTGAAATCTTTCGGGAACGCAAGTATGAGTTCGATGCCTGGTTGGTTTTCGAAGCGGGCAAGACTTGGGCGGAAGCAGAAGCGGACGTGTCGGAGGCCATCGACTTCTGTGACTACTACGCGCGTCAGGCGCTAAAACTCGCAACTCCAGAGCCGATCGTGCAGCTTTCCGGGGAGCACGATGAAATGGTGTACCTGCCTCTGGGCGTAGGCATTGTCATTCCCCCGTGGAATTTCCCGCTTGCCATTCTGGTCGGAATGACCGCCGCGGCCCTGGTAACCGGCAATACGGTCGTTATCAAGCCTTCGAGCGACACACCGACTATTGCGGCGAAATTCGCTGAAGTTTTGCTTGCAGCTGGTTTCCCAGCGCAAAGCTTTTCACTTTTGACAGGGAGCGGAGCGGCAATCGGTGACATTCTCGTTTCACATCCAAAGACGCGTTTCATTTCGTTCACCGGATCGCGCGATGTCGGCCTGCGCATCAACGAGCTTGCGGCTAAGACACCGAAGGGCCAGCTCTGGATCAAGCGGGTGATTGCTGAAATGGGCGGCAAAGACGCCATCATCGTCGATCGCGAATCCGATTTGGATCAAGCCGTTGTTGGAGTTCTATACTCTGCCTTCGGCTATCAGGGCCAAAAATGTTCCGCCTGCTCGCGCGCGATCGTCGACGAAGTTGTTTACGACGAGTTTTTGCAAAAGCTCAAAGCCAAAGTGGAAACCCTCACGATTGGCCCTTCGGACGAGGTAGGCAACTACATGGGTCCGGTGATCAACTCTCGCGCCAAGGAAAGCATACTCAAGTACATCGAAACCGGCAAGAAGGAGGGACGCTTAATTGCAGGCGGCGAAGCGGGCGAAGGCGAAGGCTATTTCATTAAGCCGACTGTGATCGCCGATGTCGATTCCAAAGCGCGCATTTTCCAGGAAGAGATCTTCGGCCCGGTACTGGCAGTAACCAAGGCGAAGGACTTCGATCACGCCTTAGAGCTTGCAAACGATTCCGAATACGGCCTGACCGGCGCGGTCTTCACCACAAATGTCGCCAACGCCAGCAAAGCTAGGCGGCAGTTCTTCGTCGGCAATCTTTATATCAACCGCAAATGCACGGGCGCAATGGTCGGAGCTCACCCATTCGGCGGTTTCAACATGTCCGGCACCGATTCGAAGGCGGGCGGTCCCGATTATCTTCTCCAGTTCGTCCAAGCAAAGTCCATCGCGGAAAAAGTGAGCTGAAGTTATACTCGATAGTGCCCCGATGCGAAGGGGACCACCTAGTCACAACTCTAGGGTCGATCACGATCGACGCGACGAAAGGGAACCGCAAGGTTCCCTTTTCGCATTTATGAGGACGCCAACATGAAACTCGCTGAACGAATGAATCGCATCGAAGTCGAATCGGCTTTTGATGTTCTGACGAAAGCGCGCGCGCTCGAAGCCGCGGGCCGTCACGTCATACATCTCGAAATCGGTGAACCGGATTTCCCAACTCCGCCGAACATCGTTGAGGCGGCCAAGTGCGCTCTCGACGAAGGCTGGACACATTACGGACCCCCGCAGGGTCTGCCGGCGCTTCGCGAAGCTATCGCCAGCTATATCTCGCGCACGCGCCGCATCGACATTGGAAGCCAGCATGTCTGCGTCGTCCCCGGTGGCAAGCCGATCATCTTTTTTCCCATGCTCGCGTTGCTTGAGCCGGGAGACGAAGTCATCTACCCGGATCCCGGTTTCCCGATCTACCGTTCGATGATTCGTTTTCTCGGCGCGAAGCCGGTGCCCATTCCGTTGCTCGAAGCGCGCGGTTTTTCTTTCGATTTGGATCTCCTGCGAGACCGGCTGAGCGATCGTACCAGGATGCTGATTCTCAATTCACCGCAAAATCCCACGGGCGGCGTCATTCCCGAGCAAGAAATGCGGGAAATCGCAGCCATGGTTCGAGACCGCGATCTGATCGTGCTCTCGGATGAAATCTATTCGCGCATCTACTATACGGATGAGCCGCCATTCTCCATCGCCAGCGTTCCGGGCATGCTCGAAAAAACGATTATCCTGGACGGATTTTCGAAAACCTACGCCATGACCGGCTGGAGAATCGGCTATGGTGTCATGCCCGAGTGGCTCGTGGATGCGGTTAACAAGCTGATGGTGAATTCCAACTCCTGCACCGCCAGCTTTACGCAACGAGCCGCCATTGCCGCTCTGAATGACTCGCAAGCAGAGGTCGACAACATGGTTGGTGAATTTCGCCGCCGTCGCGATAGCTTCTGTGCGGCGTTAAACAAAATTCCCGGTTTTGGCTGCGCCATGCCGGGTGGAGCATTTTATGCTTTCGCGAATGTGCGAAGCACCGGTTTCAAATCCAAAGAAATGGCGGATCTGTTATTGGACGAGGCCGGTGTTGCTTGCCTAAGTGGCGCTTCGTTCGGCGATTGCGGCGAAGGCTATATCCGTTTCAGTTATGCCAATTCCCTCGAGAATCTGACGGAGGCAGTCCGGCGGATCCATGCCGCATCGGAGCGTTGGCGGCATTGATCTCTCGCGCTCTCCAAAGCGCGATAATTGAATCGTGGAAGCTGCCTCAAAACGGGCGCTCAAATACCTCTGCGCGGTCCTTATTCCAATGCTCCTCTCCGCGAACGGCCCGCTAGCAACCATTGAAGATACCGGATCCACCAACCGCGCCGGAATGCGGGTCACTTTCGACCACGAGGGGAACGCCACGGTGGAGCAGCGCAATGGAGAAACCCGCCATGTCAAATTGCGAGAGAATCTTTGCAATGAATTCATGCGCGACCTGAAGGCCGCCAGCCCGTTGAGCGCTCTTCCGGCGCGTCACTGCATGAAGAGCGTCTCGTTTGGCTCGCGCCTGTTCATCGAATTCAACGGCGACCGCTCGCCCGACCTAAGTTGCCCCGGCCAACAGGATTCACGCGCCCAGGCTCTACAGAAAGACGCGCAGCAAATGTTGCAAGCCGCGCAAGAGGCGTCAGGTCTGCGTTCCGTACGGCCCATCAGTTAAGCGGCGCTGGCTCCGCGGACACTGTCGGCTTGGTCTCCTTCTCGCGCGCCTCTAATTCGTCCTTCATCTTCAGGCGGGGAACGCCCTCCGTCCACCACTTTGGAGCCGGCTTGTCCATCAGGTAATAGTCGAAAAACTCCTTCATCCGGATGGTGTAATCCTTCATGTCCACCGGCTTGATCAGTCCATGATTTTCGCCCTTGTACTCCAGCATGACAACCGGTTTGCCCAGTCTTCGCAGCGTGTTGTAGTATTCGATTCCCTGCGTGTGGTCCACCGCGCCATCCTTGTCATTGCAGAGGATCAGGAGCGGCGTTTGCACGTTCATGGCGTGATAAACCGGCGAGTTTCGAATATAGGCTTCTGTGTTGGCCCAATATCCGCCCGCGAAGCGGCCTTGACTGCTCTCGAAAATCGGCTGGTTTGCCGAGCCGGTATTCCAATAAATCGAGCTATACATACTGATCATGTCCGTTAAAGGCGCGCCCGCAATCGCCGCCCGAAACGCTTTGGTCTGGGTGACAGCGAAGGCGGTTTGGTATCCGCCCCAGGAATGGCCATGGAGTGCGACACGCTCCGGGTCAACCACGCCCGTCGCCTCGGCTGCTTTCAGAGCCGCGAGAATACATGCCGTCGACGAAATGCCTGGATCGTTCACCTTGTAAGTGATATCCGGCGTAAGGACGGCATAACCGTTGCTCGTGTAGAAACCGACACTGAATCCGTTGAATCCCGGCTGCGGATAAGCGTTGGCTCCCTGCGACAGCTTTTCGTAAATGAAGACGATGGTCGGGTATTTCTTCCCAGCCTCGTAGCCCGCAGGAAGATAGAGGGCGCCTTGCAGCTCATCACCCTTCAGGCTCTTGTATTGCACCAGCTTCACGCCTTTGGTCCACAGGAAGTTCTTCTGCTGCGGATTGGCATCGGACACCTTCTTGCCGCTATCGAGCGCGCTGCCAGCAACGTAAAAATCCGGATAATCCTGCGTGGTCTCTCGGCTGTAGAGATACGTATCCGCATTCTTGGCCTTCAGCAAAGTCATATATGCGGCGTCATCCCAATGCAGCATGCGAATGCCCGGCTTATCGGGCTCGATCACGCCAACGCCGCCCTTCTTCGTCCACTCGCCATAGGCCCGCACATAAAGCGCTTTCGACAAATCGAACCCTTTGTCATCCGGATTCAGCCGCCAAACCGATTCGTAGCGGATCTTTTCCTTCTTCCCGTTTCCCGTAAGGTTCACAGCTTCACCGCCATCCGCCGGAACCTTCCAGATGTCCCAGTTGTCGGACAACAAAACGTATCCCGAATCTTTCGACCACCCGATGGAGCGCGTTGGAGGTTTCACCACGTTGTGGTCATCTTCGGTGTTGTAGAAGACGGCAGGAATCTGCTTAGTGAGGTTGTGCGATTGTCCGTTCGTCAGGTTATAGCTGAAGAACGCGCCGTTCTCGTAATACAGGACATGAGTTCCGTCTGGCGATGGACCCATGTACCAGCGAGCCTTACGAAGAACTAATTGACGCTCGCCGCTCCTCAAATTGACCTTTATAGATGTCCTGGTATCGTTGGCCGTCGAGATTGCTCTCCAGCTCGTACCCACGAATATCTATGCCGAGCGCGTACTTGGCTTCGGGCGTAGCCGATACGTCGCGCACGCTTGGATCGGCCAAGCGCGAGAATTTCTGACTGCTCGGGTCCCACGCGCACAGAAAGCTGAAGTTCTTGTCCCGGTTCTCCTGGACCTGCTGCATCGATTGCAGACGGCTGTCTTTCCAATGCCAGATCACCAGGTCGGGCTGGTCCTCCGGGTTGTTAGGTTTCCCGTCGGCCGAGGCTTCCCGGCCCGATTGTTCGTGATCTTTCCGCTCTTTCGGCTTTACTTCATGAATGCCAAAAGTTACCACCGACAGATCCGCCATCCAGGCGGGCTTCCGCTCAGCGCTAATGGTCATACCGCTGGGGAAAGATTGGTCCTTCGCCGGGTCGTATACAAACTTCTGGGGAGCCGACCCGTCGCCAAATCCTTTAAACGCGAGCAGAGTGTATAACTTGTCTTCCCAGCGCTTGTCATCCATGCCGCGTACTGCGGCTAGGCCGTCGCCTTTTTCCGTCCAGTTCAGGCTTTTATATGTCGCCTTACCGCTGTCGAGCGGAACAACTGTGCCATTCATCATGTTGCGCAGTTCAATGCCGTTGCCCAATTTGTCCTGCGCATCCACCAGCCAGGCGAGCCAATCACCCTTTTTGTCGAAAGCGAAATCCGAGACGTTGCCGAGGCTCAGCTCATTGCCGCTCGCGAGTTCCAGCAGAATCAAGTCGGACCCCTGCGGCTTGTCGTCCGGTTTCGTTGCCACCCCTCCGGCAGTTGCAGGATTCCCAACCGCACCAGCGGGACCGGCCGGAGCCGGCGGATACCGATGCAGCGCAATCGCAGAGGAGCGTTCACCGGAGAAGCTGAATCGCTTGATCCGGTCGAATTCGGTCTTTTTTCCGGTCGCGAGTTCCACCACAAGAACGTTGTTCTCGAGCGGCTTGTGCTGTTTTGTCAAAAGCTTTCCCGCTTTCTGTGAGGGATGCTCCTCAAATGCCAGCCACTTCGAATCATCGGAGAATGCAATGTCATGCGGCGGACCCATCATCTGCGGCGGCCCTCCACCTCCTGCGTAAGGATTTGGCCGCTGCACTTCGCCCATTGAGAAACGCTGTTCTTTTCCGTCTTGCAGATTCTTTAGAACTACCTCGGCGTTCCCATCGTTCGGCACGAGCTTATACGCGAACCAGTGCCCGTCGTTCGAAACGACAGGCGTTTGAATGCGCTTCCAGGCAAGGATATCGGGCAGCTGGAGCGCTGTCTGGTCGCCGACTGCTGGCCTGGGGAGGCAAATTGCAGACACACTAAGCGCGATTACGCAGAAAAGGCGGGATTTCATCAAGGGGATGCTACCATAATCCGGCGCTGCCGCGCTTCATGGAAACAGGTCTCAGCAATCGAGTAGCTATCGTAGCCGGATCAAGCCAAGGTCTGGGCCGCGCCGCTGCTTTCGCACTCGCCTCCGAGGGTGCTCACGTCGCGCTTTGTTCGCGAAATGCACCGGCCCTCGACCAGGTCGCCGCGACCATCCGGGATCGTTTCGCCGTCCAGGTATACACACAAGCCTTCGACGTACGCCATAGCCCCGCCATCGAGGAGTTCGTCACGAATGTCCACAATGCGTTCGGGCGCCTTGATGTTTGCGTCACGAATGCAGGCGGACCTCCCGCCAAGGAATTCTTGGAAACGACCGATCAGGAATGGGATGACGCTTTTGCGCTGAATTTGCGCAGTGCCGTCGCCTTCGCGCGAGCCGCCATTCCCCACATGCAGCGTCGGCATTGGGGGCGGATGATCACTATCAGTTCCATCACTGTGCGCCAGCCTCAGGCCCAGCTCGTGCTCTCGAACGCCGTCCGCGCTGGAGTTATGGGCCTGGTTCGTAGCCTCGCAAACGAGTTCGGAAAGGATGGCATCACCGCCAATAACGTCGCTCCGGGATATACCGCGACAGACAGGCTGAAGGAACTCTCCGCCCGCCGCGCCGCAACATCGGGCCAGACCGAAAAGCAAATCGAGCAAACCTGGATCGATCAGATTCCTGTCGGCCGCCTGGGACAGCCGGAAGACGTCGCCGACGCTATTGTTTGGCTTGCCTCCGAGCGCGCTTCCTTCGTGACTGGCCAGACCATTCTTGTCGATGGCGGTATGTATAAAGGTCTCTAGCCGAAGTTTGCCAGACCGTTGTTTTTCAGAGCCATGACCGAAGGGAGTGGTCATGACGAACCTCACTCGATCGGAAAAGAGAGAATCAAGAGATGAGCGAACCCGCACACACTGCTATTCCGGCTTCAGCCGAGGTCAAACACGTCCGCTGGGATGAAATTCCTATCGAATCGCTGAACCCGCTATTCGACCGTCAGCTTGTCGTGGGCGACCAAATGATGGTGGCTCGTGTTCTGCTGAAAAAAGGTTGTGTGGTGCCGTTGCACAGCCATTTCAACGAGCAGGTGACACACGTCCAATCAGGCGCGCTTCACTTCACCATCAATGGGCAGGAAATTACCGTACGCCCGGGCGAGTTCCTCTGCATCCCACCCAACGTGCCCCATACCGCTGTGGCCCTCGAAGACACCGTCGATATCGATATCTTCACGCCACCGCGCGAAGACTGGATCAACAAAACCGATCAGTACCTAAGAGCCCGTTAAGCCCGTATATCACGCTTTTTCAGCCAGGAGCGCGCCCCAGTGGAACCCGGCCCCAAACGCCGCAAAGCAGATTTTCGCGCCTGAAGCAAGAGATTCATCGCGCAGGTATTCACTGGCCGCAATCAGCATGGAAGCGGATGAAGTATTCCCGTATCTCGCAATGTTCGAGTGAAAACGCTCGCTCGGCACGCCCAGCGCTTTTGCCACCCGGACGATCAGATTCTGATTGGCCTGATGCATCAGGAAAATGGCGACGTCCCCGGCATTCACGGAATGCTTCTGCAGCAGTTCGACAATACCGGCAGGTATTTTGCGGGAGGCCTGCATGATCACTGCCAGCCCGTTCATCGCCAGCCGGCCATCGAAATCCAAACGAAGATCTTCGGCGTAGGCGCCGTCTGAATGAAGAATGGAATCAATCACATTCAACTTGCCCGAGTTCGGTCCTACGATGCAAGCGCCCGCCCCATCTCCAAACAAGATCGATATATTCTTATCCAAAGGCTCTTTAAGCGCTACTGCAGACATCTTCTCTGCCGCGATCACCAAAATTGGTCCTTCCTGGGCAGCCAAACGGCTTGCCAGCGATAAACCGAACAACGATCCCTGCGCTGGCGATTGGCAGATCCAGGCACGGCACGCCGGCAATTCCCAACTGCAGCGCCACGCTCACGGCTGGCCCGGGAAAGCGCCGCTCGGAGGAACCGCTGGAAACGATAACCATTCCGAGTTCCGCCGGTTGAAGATTTGCCGCTGCCAGGCAATCCTTTGCGGCCGAGACCGCTAAGTCGACGACGGATTCGACGGCATCGGCGATGCGCCGCTCTCGAATGCCCGATGCTTCATAGATCCATTCGGGAGTGCAACCGAGCCGTTTTGCAAGTTCGTCATTGTGAAGAACTCGCTTCGGCAGATAGGCGCCAAAGCCCAGCAGCGATGCCAACGAACTACGCTCTGCTTTCCAGATAGCTTTCGATACGTGATATCGAATCGAATTTGCGCGGAGTCAAGTCTGCATCCGGAATTTTGACGCCGAATTCCGCCTCGAGAGCGCTCACCATGTCCGGCAGCGCGAACGAGTCGAGATATCCCGATTCAAAAAGTGATTCATCCGCGTCGGGGACAGTGTCTTTGCCCGATACCTGCTTCACGATTCCGGCAATCTTCTCTTGCGAGCTCATCTGCGTTCGAATGACGCTATTCGGCAACAGAACGTTGCGTCAAGTAATGGCGATATTCCAGATCGATTTCTTCGGCAAGCGTCTTGCCCAGCATTCGATAGCCATCCCCGGTCAAGTGCGTGTAATCGGATTGCGATAGCCCTGCTTGCACCCACATCCGCCTCCCGCCTGAATCGCTCATGTGGGACTGCCAATCCCAAAATGCCACTCCCGTTTCTTGCGCCACCTGTCGCTGCATTTCGATTACGGCTTGCAGGTGGGGGAACGGACGAATACGGCCGCATTCCGGTGGACCGACGAGTAGCAACGCCGCGTCTGGTACGGCGCTCCGGAACTTCTCGATAAGAGCTAGCAGATCGGCACGATACTGTTCTGCCGTCCATAAAGGATACAAAGCCTCATTCGTTCCGTAGGCAATCACGATCAAAGCCGGATCGCGATGCTCGATCTGTTCCTTCCACAGCGGCTCATCCCATTGCAGGATCATGCTGGCCTGAGCGCCGTTGATCCCCAGTGTTTCCCAGGTAAGTCCCTTCTGGTTCTCCGAAACCCATCCGAACAGCCGTACGGGTTCATAGGAAAGCGTGCGCACGACGTAGGTGTGCTCGCCAGAGGTCGTCTGGACGGGATAGAAACCGGTACCTAGCTCGCCATTGGTGTTGATCGTCCCTACCTGAACGCCATCGGTTTCCAGCGCCAATGATCCGCCTCCTGGCTGCCGAAGAAAATACAGCTCGAGTTCATCGCCGGCGGTAGTCAGCGTAACCGTCTCACCTGGACGAGTCGCAATCAGGCTCACCCCTGCCAAACCGTTGCGTCCATCGTATGTGTGCCCAACCGTACCGGCCGTCAGCCATCCCGGTGAACTCTCCCCCCGAATATCGAACCGGCGATATCCCTTATAGGGATGTCCAGCCATTGTGAACCCCGGTCCGCCATAACCATAGCGGTCCTGAAATGTTTCTCGCATCGACTCTACCCAATCGTCGGAAGCCGTATGCGAATCGCCATACTGCAGCACATGCACGGGCGTCCCTTCGCTGGTGGATTGCGAAAGACGCTTGAAGAAAGGCAGCAAAGCGTCCGCTCCTTCGATATGGCCGCCGGCCCATTCCATTCGTTGGGAAACAAAGGCCAGCGATGAAGCGTGCAACTGAGCGGGAATGATCGGCGCGAGGTGAGCCACATACCTGGCCTTCGCCGGCGTTACCTTCGTGGTCCTAAGAGCGTTGACACGTTCGTAGACGACCGTGCCTTTGCGGGTCTTATAAACCGTCGCGTGCGGAGCCCGCTTGGCTGCGGTTTGCTTGGTGCTTTTAAGGTGTGATTTTCCGGTAACCTTGGCTTGAATCGTCTGGGCTGGCGCAACTGAAACTAGCGCAAGCAACAGGATCGAAACAAACTTCACACCTTACTAGTTAGCACATTCCTTGAGGATTTACCTACGGTTTTCTCCTGCCCCGTGACCTTCAGGCTCATGTTTGCCCGCCAAAAGCTTTTGTTGACCCTCATAGGCATCGAATGCTTTCGTCAAGGCAGACGCGAGTAGCGTTCCCACCTTAGCCGCGCCGGCGGGTAGGGGGTGCATAAAATCCGCACTCACCAACCGTGGTTGAGAGTTGTACCATTTCCCCATCGTTCCAGCACCACCCATGGCGTCATAGGTGTCGAAAAAAGCGCAGCCCATTTCCGCGGCGACTTGCTTCTGAATACCGACAATCTTCGGCAATACGGCGGGAGTCACGATCTGTCCACTCGCATCGCGCTGCCCGCGATCCATCGGGCTCATCACCAGCAAGGAAGCGTTCGGAAGAGCCGCCTTGATCCGCTGCAGCACTTGCTTCAACTCTCCCGGATACTGCTTATCGATGTAGGCCGGAAATACGCTCTCGTTCGTCCCGTAATTGAAGATGACCAGGTCCGGATGCTGGTGCTGCAACTGCTCGGTCCAATGATGGACTTCAAAGTAGCGATCGACAGCTTGCACTTGGGCGCCGTTTAGCCCCAGGCTGCTGTAGATAACACCGGGTTGGTTTCGCTCGAAGCTATATCCAAAAAGCCGCGCTTTCCCGGAGGTCACATCCAGTTCGATTTTGCGCGTCCCAGCCGGCAGATCGAAATCGGCAAAACCCGCCTCTTTCTCAGGATTATCCGTTGGAATCTCGCCTAGCTTCTGGTCCCCCGCGTTCACCTCAAACGTGCCGCCGCCTGGCTGTTTCAAATAAAGGATCTCTACACGCGTCTCGTCCTCGCCGAGTTTCACGACGGAAGAGGCCCCCGTAGATCCTGTGAAGCTCACGCCGCCTAGGCCGTGCAGTCCATCACGGGCGCGTGCCTGAGTCGCAGGCTCGATCTTCCAGCCCTTGCCGCGCAGATCCATCCCGCGGTGTCCGTACCAGGCCCAAGGTTTTGCAATTAGCAGAAAACCATGGCCGGCATCGCCGAACCGCGCTTGCAGATTCGCTCGAGCATCCGCCGTGATCGAATCCGCAGTCACCGGTGAATCCCCATAGTGCAGAATCAGCGTTATTGCGCCGGGCTCTTTTCGAGCCGTTCTTTCCAAAGCCTCGAAGAAATGGTGCAGTGCTCCCTGGCGATCCACGAGATAAGCGTTCGATTCGTCCGGCTGGCTGGATTGGGCCCCGGTCACCGCGTCAGATTTCACTGCCGAGGGAACGCGCTGAGCCTTTGTTCGCGCCGCCGTTCTACTCGTGGCGTTTTGCTCTTCAGACGAAGCTACAGTCTGCCCGGATCCTTCAGGTAATTTCCCAAGATTTGCAAGCTGAGCGGGATGCAACCCTCCAAACTGCCGCAAGCCCGGGACGACAGTAAAGAGGATAAGGAATGCAGCGAAAAAGACGATCGCAAGCGCCGTCTTGGTTGGGAAAACCTGTGTCTTTGTTGATTCAGCCATGCGCTTGGTTAAATCCTGGAACCCTAGAATTTCGTATAGATGAAAGGCGCCGCACCGGTCGCCCCGACATATTGGATTGCCACCACTAGCAGAACGATAGCCGCGGCTTGTGCTAATGCGGGCGACGAGCTAAACAGTTTTTCGAGCTGCTGATACCACTGCTTAGGCGTGAAATGCAGCAGAATCGCAATAACAAGCACCATCATGAACGACGCCGTCACATTGTCGAACGCGAAATGGAACGATCCGATCTGCCCCAAAATCTGCCCGGCAGTGTCAAGACTTGCCGATCGGAAAAAAATCCACGTTAGCGACGACGAAGTGGAACGTTATGACCACCCGAATCACCCGCGGGAACCATGCCGGCGACGGCTTCTTCCTCCCCGTCCACTTCTGCCTCAACCGAACGGCAGCTAATCCTATGCCGTGGAGCAATCCCCAAACCACGAATGTCCAATTCGCGCCATGCCACAAACCGCCTATCGTGAAAGTGATCACCAGATTCAAGTACGGCAGAAGTTTTGACCGCTTACCTGGCAGCGAGAAGAACAGGTAATCGCGCAGCCAGTTGGAAAATGTGATATGCCATCGACGCCAGAAGTCGGCCACGTTCTCCGCCTGATAAGGCCGGTTGAAATTGATCGGCAGCTTGATTCCCAAAAGCAACGCCGACCCGATCGCGATATCCGTATAGCCTGAGAAATCGTAGTAGAGTTGAAACGCGTAAGCGTAGACCGCCACCAGGACTTCTCCTCCGGAATAGAGAGTTGGCAGATCGAACACGCGATTGATCAGGTTGACAGCCAGGTAATCGGCGATTAGAAACTTCTTGGACAGCCCGAGCGCGATCAGAAACAATGCGCGCCCTCCTTCCGGTCCGCCGATGACCCGGTTCGGCTTACTCCATTGCGGCAGCAAAGTCGCCACCCGCGTAATCGGCCCGGCAAGCGTCGTGGGGAAAAAACTCACAGACGCCAGGTACTCCCAATAACTCGCCGCCGGTTTCGCGTCTCGCCGGTAGATGTCTATCGTGTAAGTCATCGCCTGGAACGCATAAAAGGACAAGCCGAGCGGTAATGTCCAGGACGGGATGTGCGAATGTTTACCGGAGATCTGCCCCACGCTCTCGAGGAAGAACGGAATGTATTTGCAGACCGCGATCAGCCCTACATTCAGACAAATGCTTCCGCTTACTAGCCACTTGCGAATTTTCTGATTCTGAGAGCGATCCAACTGCCTGCCAATCAGGAAGTCAATGGTTGAGGCCGCGGGAATCAGCGCAAGATAGATCAAGCCCCATTTCGCGTAGAAAAAATAGTTCGCGAGAATGATCAGCGCCAGACCGGCGAGACGCATTCGCCAGACGAGCCAATAACCAAAAAAAATGAGCGCCAGGAACCAGAAATATTCCGGGCCGGAAGGAAGCATGTAGAAATTTGCGAGACCGCTGCCAACATTGTGTACTAGGACCTAAGCATTTCCGCGCATTGAACAAAATTTAATTTCTTGTTTTAGCGCGCGCGGCTCACATGGTATTTACGATTCGTATACTATTTACGCGGACGGCTGTATGCTCTCTCCCGTGCAAATGGAACAACTCAATCAAGCCGCCAACGATGCGGTTGCTTGCGAGCTCGCCACGAAAGTTCCTGCCGAACTCACCGTCGCGCAATGGGCGCTGGAGAGCGGTTGGGGCACTCATCAGCCGGGCAACAACTGCTTCGGAATAAAATCCTACGATGGCTGTTTCGGTGTTCAATCTCTCCACACCACCGAGGTCGTTCATGGCGCCCCTTCGGCAATGTCATTACAGTTCGCGACCTTCCCATCCTTGGCCGTGTGCTTCGAAAAACACGCCGAGCTCATCAGCAGCGGCCAGCCCTATGCGCATGCTTGGGCACAGTACCTGCAGTCGCCCGATCTGCCAACTTTGGTCAGAGGCATCGCGCCTGTCTACTCGACCAGTCCCGGTTACGCCAGCGAGTTACTGAGTATACTTTCAATGGACGCCGTCAAAGCCGCGATCTCCGGATCCCGGAACGCCGCCAGCCCGGCCGGCTCCACTACAGAGGATTCTTGATATGTGGACATATGCGCAAGCGACAGGCTCACTTTCTCACGACGATGTAAGCGTAGGAACCGGCTATTCCGGCTTTGAGCAAGGGAAGAATAACCCCGCCTTCCAGGAGGTTCCCGACGTGGGGCCGCTTCCGTGTGGTACCTATGCCATCGGACCTCCATTTACGCACCCCACCAAAGGGCCGCTCGTCATGACACTAACGCCGGAGCCGGATTGCAATGAGTTTGGCCGCAGCGGTTTTTTGATTCACGGCGACTCCATCGCTCATCCCGGTGAAGCATCCGAGGGCTGCATCATCATGGCCCATGACATACGCCTCCAGATTTCCACCAGTGGCGACAACCAGCTAACTGTTATCTCAGGTCTCGACCTGGGTTAATTTAACTGGATGAGTTAATTAGTACTTCTCAATAACCTTGCAGTACTCACAAACTGGGCTAGATGTCGCCTTGGCATTGCCCTGGTATCGCGCCAGCCGCTAAAATTAGCCATCTGCCCCACAAGTTTTCCTGAGAAAATGCAGTTCAAAGTGTCGCTATTTACAACGAGGCGACACAATGGCTTGCGAGATTTCAGGACGGAGTTCTAAGTCGATTACTTCTTTGTTCATGTCTATGCCCGCTAAACCGCGCAAAGGGACGGCCTGCGATCTTGTTACCAGCCAGATTAATTTCGGCTTGGCGTATATTCAGGAGGCGCGCTCGGCTTACAAATCTGGAAATGCGGAATACGGCGACTTGTCCCGGACAATTGCCTGGAACGCCTACTCTGCCGCAGTTCGCTTCGCAGCGCGGCTAACGGACAATACAGACCCTCTCATCCTGAAACACATCGCCAAATTGGAAACGGAGTTGGACACGCTCTGGTCGCCGGAAGAGGCGCGCAACACTCTCACTGGAACCGATAGATCTGGCCGCCCGAATTGAGGCCCCATACCATGGCATCGGCTCCCACGGCAATCGTCGCCAGCGCTCCGGGAATATTGTCCCAACTTTGAGTTTGAGAATCGAACCGGTACACCTGACCCGAATTGATTCCCCAAACTGCGCCATCGAAGGCAACCGCAATGTGTGTAAGGCTGCCGGGAACCACATCCCAGCCCTGGGTCGTCGCATCGAAGCGATACACATGGCCGCTCCCGTCGAGGCCCCACACGTTTGCGCTCGAACCTACCGAAATTTGAGATAGCGCGCCGGGAACGGATGTCCAGGTCTGCGTCTGCATATTGAAGTGGTACGGCCTGTTTTGGCTATCGATTCCCCACGTATCGCCGTCTGCGCCGACGGAGATTTGCGCGAGCGAGCCTGGTACTGGGGTCCAGGTCTGAGTCGCTGCGGTGAATCGATAGATCTGGCCTTGTCCGGTCAGGCCCCAGCTATCGCCGGTGTCCGCTACCGCGATCTGCGATAAGCTTCCGGGAATCAAATCGAACTGTTGCGTGGACGAATCGAACCGGTAAATTTGGTTCGAGGCGTTGATCCCCCAAACAGCGCCGTTCGCTGCCACCGCGATGCGTGAAAGCGCTCCCGGAATCGACGTCCAGCTTTGATTCAGGGGATTGAAAGTATAGATCTGGTTAGCGGCGTTAAGGCCCCACACGTTGCCATCCGACGAAACGGCGATCTGCGCCAACGCGCCCGGCAGTTGATGCCAGGTTTGCGAAGCTTGAGCGGCCGGCGCCAATTGGTAGGTCTGATTGGAATAATCGACGCCCCAAGCGGAACCGTTCGCGCTGGCCGAAATCGAACGCAGTAGGCCGGGGACTTCCGCCAAAGTATTGTTCGCCGAATTGAATTTGAAAACATCGCTCTCCGGGTTAAGTCCCCAGATATTGCTGCCGGATCCTACCGAAATCGCCGTTAAGCTTCCACCAATCTGGTCCCAACCCTGTGTCAGGCGATCGAAATGATAGATACTTCCGGCCGGGTTAAGGCCCCAGACGTCTCCATCGGCCCCAACCGAAATCTGGGCCAGCGTTCCGGGAACATAATCGAAGGCTTGCGCGCCAGGATTGAGGCGGTAAATCTGCCCGGAGAAATTCAGCCCCCACACCGCGCCATCGTAGCCGGCTGCAATCTGGCTTAACACCCCGGGTATCTGATTGAAGCTCTGCGTTTGGGAATTGAACGTAAAGATGGAACCTCCGGACGCTCACGCCCCAAACGGCGCCATCCGAGCCCACCGTGATCCGCGACAGATTGCCGGGAACTAGAATCCAGGTCTGCGAACTCGAATTAAAGCGATAGATGTTGCCCGTGGCGGTGAGGCCCCAGGTAGCGCCGCTCGATCCCACGGCGATCTGCGAAAGCGTCTGCGAGCCCGATGTCCAGCTCATGCTCTGCGAGTTGTACAAGTATGTCTGGCCACTGGTATTTATGCTCCAAACCGTTCCATCCGCTCCCACCGAGAGTTGCTGGGCCCCGCCCGGGACCGCAGTTTGGGGAGCCGGGTTGGAATTGGACCACTCGCGCACAAGATTATAGGCGTCAACCGAACCCAAGCCCGTAACCAGGTCGTAACCAGCGCCGGTCGAATAGCCCAATTGGCCGCCTGCGGGACAATTCGCCGACCCCTGCCTGCACGGGACGATGTTGCTGCCTTGCGTGATGTCATGGAAGGCGTCCGTTGACACCGCAGCCAGCCCGTATAGGGTGGGGTTGATGTTGCCCTGCCTTTCGCCCGTCTGCTGATTCAGAAGGGCCACGATCGCAGCAAAGCTGGGAGCGGCCGCCGAAGTGCCTCCAATTACGTTCAGGTCCTGATTCGCTTGGCGGAAGCCGTTGATACAGCTCCCCGCCGAGCAAGTCAGAAATCCATCGTGATCGGGCGACGTCGCCAGCGCAACGTCCGGCACGTCCCGAGCGCCATCGGAGGGTACGCCGGGACCGGTCTGCCAGCTCGGTTTGCTGAAGTTCGTACTCGCACCGCCTCCACTCGCCGACAATGTCCCATCTGTGGTGGTATCGTTCCAGGCGATCTCCGGAATATAGGAGAGCGCGGAGCCGCTATAGGCATTGTTGGTTGAGCTCCAGTAGTTCCCCGAGCCCTCGTTAAACTCTGTCCCGCCAACGCCCGTCACGTACGGAATGGACGCCGGCACGTCCACCGCGAGTCCATGCCGGGCCGACGTGGCAGTCGAGCTATCGCAATCCGCGGCGCCTTCATCGCCCGATGCAGCCACCACCGTAATCCCCTGCGCATTAGCCTGCTGGAACAGCGTTGTGAGCGTATTGATTTCGGCAGTGCCGGTGTCCGCCTCACAATTGCCGTAAGTAATGCTGAGCACGGACGCTACATTGTTCTGTATCGCATACGTCTCGGAGGTGATCACGTCTCGCGAGTTTACAAAGATAATGCTTGCGTTCTTCGCTATTCCGCCGGCCCATTCGATATCGAGATCCGATTCACTCTCGTCACCGGAATTCGTTCCCGGATCAGACCCATAGAGAATCACTTGCGGATCGTTCTGTGGCAGCCCGGCAGCAGAGCGAAACGCCTCGATATCGCTCAATGCGATATCGCTCTGGCCCGGAATCGCGATTTTCTGCCCGGTACCGTCGATCCCATTGGCGTACAGCGGCTTCACGTCATAAATTGTGGCGAAATCGTCAGGAACCAGGAAGTGATTGCCGCTGATGCTGGAAGTGAAATGGGGTTGGGTCGCTGCGCTTCTGATTCCGCGCGGCTTGGGATGGAAGTCATGCAGTCCGCGAATGCTTTCCACCACGCCTTCCAAGGCCTTGGGGAGAATGGGATCGCTCGCGTTTGCAAAATGTGCCTGCCCGTTGAAAAGATACCGGTGAACCGGGGTTTGAAAGGCCGACTCGGCCTGCGCGGCTGTTCCCGAAAAGGTGATCGCATTCCGGCTTCGCGCAACTTCAATATTCGAGAAGCCTTGGCCGTCTAGCCATGCAACGATCTTCTGGAGATCGGCCTGATTCACTCCGAAGCTGTCGGCGTATTCCTCCGGCGTCAGCCATTGATGATAGCGGCTGCTTCCGGGCGTCTGCTGATCCGCCAAAAGCTGCTGAAGCTCCGCGCGTTGGGATGCCGTCATCGCCAGATGAAGCGTGACCAGTGGCAATGGGAATGCCGGGTCCACCGGGCCTTGGTCCTGCGCCTGCGCGAGTATAGGGCGAGTATTGCCCCGCAGAGCGAAAGTCTCATTACTTTCAATATTTGCGTGGATCCGGTTCGGCGGCTGGAAGCCCAATATCAGCCCCGGGCTGGCAAGAAAAACAAAAAATGCTGCAATTCTCATTCAACTGAACGCTCTAATTGGTTTGTCTAAGTTCTATCGACTAAGTCCTTGTGACGCAGGAGGGAGTTTTGCGGTTGCCACCTGATCGTCACAGCCGATTGATGAGGCTGGCCACGTAACCGGCGCCGAATCCGTTGTCGATGTTCACTACTGTTACATTGCTGGCGCAACTATTCAGCATCCCCAGCAGTGCCGCCAGGCCGTGAAAGCTGGCCCCGTATCCGATGCTGGTCGGGACCGCGATCACCGGGCAGGAAACCAGGCCTCCCACAACGCTCGGCAGCGCGCCTTCCATGCCAGCGCAAACGATGACAACTCGAGCGTCCATCAAGCGCTCACGTTGATGTAAGAGGCGATGAATCCCGGCCACCCCCACATCGCATATCGCGTCTACCTCGTTGCCCATGACTTCCGCCGTGACTCGGGCTTCTTCCAGAACGGGAATATCGCTGGTCCCGGCACAAACGGCTACAATTTTGCCTTTACCCTGAATGGTCCGATCGCGCCACACGCGAACCACGCCGGAAGCCGGAAAATATTCGCTCTCCGGGGCAAGGGCCGCCACCCGCGACGCCATCTCCTCTGTCGCTCGCGTGAGCAGAAGGTTCCTCGACCGGGCAAGCAGGGCGCCGGCGATTCCAGCGACTTGATCCGGGTCCTTCCCTTTGCCCAGAATTACTTCTGGCATCCCGTGTCGCATTGCCCGATGATGATCGACCTTAGCGTAGCCCAGATCCTCAAAGGGCAAGTGGCGCAGGTGATCCATCGCCGCGTCCACGGCGGTTCGGCCGTCGCGCACGTCTTCTAAAAGCTGCTGAATTTGCTGAGCGTCCATGGTTTGGGTCGCGAGACAACCGTGGTCATCCCCTAAAATGGTACCGTTGCCTCGCTTCTGGAAACGTTTTCGGCTCGCGCTCGACATGATCAAGTTCGAGCATTCCGTGTTTGCGCTTCCGTTTGCATTGACCGGTGCGCTGCTTGCCTGGCGCGATAGCGGATTCCACATCGACGGCTTGCTGTGGCGATTTGGCTGGGTGATCGTTGCTATGGTTTCCGCGCGCTCGGCCGCGATGGCCTTTAATCGCATTCTCGATTCAGAGATGGATGCGCGCAACCGCCGTACTGCCGGCCGGCACTTGCCCGCGGGGTTGTTATCGCGTCGGTTCGCGTGGGGATTCACCGTGGCTTCGTCAGTCGTTTTCCTGTGGGCCGCCCGCCAACTCGGATTCTTGTGCTTTTTGCTGGCGCCGGTGGCGCTTGCGATCGTATTTTTCTATTCCTTCTCCAAACGCTTCACCATGTTTTCGCATCTCATTCTCGGTTTCTGCCTGGGCATTGCACCCGCGGCGGCCTGGATTGCCATGCGTGGCTCCCTGGACGGTCGCATTCTCTGGCTCACTGCCGCTGTGATGTTTTGGACGGCTGGTTTTGACGTCATTTATGCATGCCAGGATTTCGAGTTCGATTGCGCTGAGGGTCTGTGCAGTATTCCCAGGCGCCTGGGAGTGCGCGGCGCTTTGCTGGTGGCGCGTTTCCTGCACGCCGCCATGGTGGCTTGCCTGCTTGCCCTTGTGTTCTCGTTCCATTTAGGCGCGTTGAGCTCATGCGGCGTAATGGCAGTCGTTGCGCTGTTGGTTTATGAACACGGATTGGTGAAGCCGCACGATCTTTCCCGCATCAATGCCGCTTTTTTTACCGTGAACGGATATGTGAGCTTACTGTTTTTCGCTTTTTGGGCAGCAGATATTTTGCTGCATCGTAATCTCTTATAACGCCATGACTCCTATTTCAAAGCGGCCCGGCATTGAAGACGCCAAGCTAAAGCCGATCCTCGACAAAGTAGAATCCGGTCGGCGACTGAGCTATGAAGACGGCCTCACGATGTATCGCAGCGCTGATATTCTGGCGCTCGGCTACATGGCGAATCTCGTCCGGGAACGGCTGCACGGCGATATTACCTACTTCAACGTGAATCGGCACATTAATCCAACCGATGTGTGTGTCGCGAGCTGCCGCTTATGCGCTTTCGGCAAGAGAGCGAAGGATCCTCATTCCTACACGATGTCATTGGAGCAGGTGTGGGAAGTGGCCGGTAAAGGTTATGCGGAGGCGGTCACCGAGTTTCACATTGTAGGTGGATTGCACCCGGAACTCACGCTGGATTGGTTCTGTGAAATGATTAGCGGCCTGAAGGAGCGCTATCCCGGCGTACACCTGAAGGCTTTCACTATGGTGGAAATCGCCTATCTCGCCAAGCGCGCGAAAATTTCGATTCGGGAAACTTTGGAGCGGCTGCTGCTTGCGGGCGTGGACTCGCTGCCTGGCGGAGGAGCGGAGATCTTTTCAGAGCGCGTTCGCCGAATCATTTGCGACCACAAAATTGATGGGGAACAATGGCTGGAGACAGCGCGCATCGCCCACCGGATTGGTCTAAAAAGCAACTGCACGATGCTATACGGCCATTTGGAAACCGCGGAAGATCGCGCCGACCATCTGGTGCGCCTGCGTACGCTACAGGATGAAACCGGGGGATTCGTCACCTTCATCCCGTTAGCGTTTCATCCGGCAAATACCGCGTTGGCGCATCTATCCCCCACTACTGGATTCGATGATCTGAAACAGATTGCCGTCTCACGATTAATGCTCGATAACATCCCGCATATCAAAGCCTACTGGATCATGATGACGCCCGGAGTAGCACAGATCGCGCAGCGTTTTGGCGCGAACGATATCGATGGAACGGTTGTGGAAGAAAAGATCTATCACGATGCTGGGGCAACGACTACGCAACATCTGCGCCGTCAAGACCTGCTTCGCTTGATTGCCAAGGCGGGCCGGGAACCCGTCGAACGAGACACCGCCTATCGTGCGGTGACGCGAACAGAATTCGCCTTTACTGTGCTTGCGTAGAAGATTGCGCGGGGATGGCTCGCGATCCGCGAAGAACGGAGAATAGCCGGTTAAATAATCCGGGCGACGCGTCTTTTTTCGAAGAGACGGGTGCGGAAAGGCCGTCGCGGAGATACGAGTCGGGCAGATAAATTGCGCCTTCTTTCGCCATTTCAACCAGCCATTGCCTTCCGGCGTCCCCAACTGTTTTGAGGCCTCTTAGATCGAGGATCAGCCTACGATTGCCCAACGTGGTTTTGGCCGTGCGCCAGCAGCCGCTCAGCTCACCTACGTCAGAATCACTGAGTTCGCCTAACAATTGCAGCCGGCAGGCCTCCGTGCTGTCGTGGATGTAATACTTAACGGATGACGAGCAGATGCGAGCCTTCGAGTGCGTCCCAAATGCGGAATTCGTAGCCACAACTTCCCTATCGGCTTTCTCGCTGGTTAATTTGGCCATAGCTCCTAACTTTGGATTCTCTCTGTGCAATCTGAGTTCCACGTTTCTCTCAACCATGCTCCTGACCTGTAAACACTTCTGGAGCTAGCTAAGTTGCGAATCGGAGAAACCCCAAAATTAAGTGAGCGTCCAATGGGGAAGTGGGAGCTTGGTCGAATACTTTGATTTGTTTTGCGGTGCCAAATTGACTCTTCAGGATAAACTCTTTAATGGCCTTTAGCCATACGGTTAGCAAAAGTTCTTTCGTTTTCACGTTTTTTCTCCTCGCGCTTGCCCTACCGCCTGGCTTAGTGTCGGCTCAGGTCGCAAGCGACGCACCGCCGCCGGCGCAGCTCCCGCCTGCTGAAGAACCTGGCGTTAAGGCGCCCGGCAAAACCAAGCAGGGCGAAGACAAGAGAGTGTTCGGCGTGCTACCGAACTATCGAACCGCTGAGATGAGCGCCGACGTCCAACCGTTGACGGCCAAGCAGAAGCTTCGGATTGCTACCAAGGACTCCTTTGATTACCCGCTAATGTTGCTCAGCGCCGGTTACGCAGGAATATACCAGCTCGAGAATAGTCATCCTCAATTCGGCCAGGGAGTAAAGGGATACGCTTCCCGGCTTGGAACAGGATATGCCGATCAGGTTATCGGAAACATGTTGACCGAAGGATTCATGCCGATTCTGTTCCGCGAAGACCCAAGGTACTTCCGGCTGGCTGAAGGCACCAAGACGCATCGAACTATTTACGCGCTCACCCGAATCTTCGTGACACGAACCGACTCTGGGCGCACCTCATTTAATTACGCAGAAGTAGTTGGAAACGGCATTGGCGCAGGAATTGGATTATCGTACTATTCGGACTATCGCAACGCCCCGGATTATTTGCAAAACTGGGGCATCGCTTTAGGGACCGATGCCACATCGCAGGTGCTGAAAGAGTTCTGGCCTGACGTTAAGCGGTGGTGGTATGTACGCCACCACAGGGGCGAGGAAAATCCGTAGTCATTCGTGACTCGCAGACATAACCACCTGCGCGACCGGCGGCCCTGGATTTTCTCCCTTGTCATGGTTGAGTTTCGATAAAAACGACGTGTCGAACCGCCCAGCCACGAAATCCTCATCCGAGAGGATCTGTTCATGCAATGGAATGCTGGTGTAAATGCCTTCCACGACAAACATGCTCAGCGCGCGCTTCATACGCTGAATCGCTTCATTACGATCCCGGCCGTAGGCGATTACCTTAGCCACTAACGAATCGTAGTAAGGCGAAATCACGCTGTCCGTGTACGCTGCCGTATCCACCCGAACCCCAATATTTGCAGGCAGGTTAAGGCCGGTGATCCGACCCGGTGAAGGGGCGAACGTGTCCGGGTGTTCTGCGTTTATGCGGCATTCGATCGCGTGACCGGAAAACGAAACGGGGCCGCCTAATACTTCACATAACCGTTCGCCGGCCGCAATTCTGATTTGCGCCTTTACCAGATCGATGCCGGTCACGAACTCCGTAACCGGGTGCTCAACTTGAATGCGGGCATTCACCTCAATGAAGTGCAGATTCCCGCGTTCATCCATGAGGAATTCGACCGTGCCCGCATTTGTGTACCCGATGGATCCCATAGCTATCCGGAGGCGGTCGGAAATCCGGCTGCGAAGCTCGTCCGAAACACACGTGGCAGGAGATTCTTCAAGCAGTTTCTGATGGCGGCGCTGAATTGAACATTCGCGCTCTCCTAGGACTTCGACATGGCCGTGCTCATCGGCGAGTATCTGAAATTCGATATGGCGCGGCGCTTCAACCAACTTCTCCATGTAGACATCCCCGCAGGAAAACGCCGCGGCAGCTTCAGCTTGGGCTTGCGCCAACAGTGCCGGTAGTTCTGCTTCCGAATGAACCACTCGCATACCGCGGCCGCCGCCCCCGGCCGCCGCCTTCAACATAATGGGGCAGCCGATTTCCCCAGCTAGAGAGCATGCTTCCTCGGGGCTTTTCAGCACGCCACGCGAGCCGGGCAGAATTGGTACGCCTGCCTCCTCCATCAAAGCGCGCGCTCGCTGCTTTAGCCCCATGTCCCGGATGACACTAGGCTTGGGACCAATAAATTTGATTCCGGAAAGTTCGCAGACTTCGGCGAAATCCGCGTTTTCGCTCAAAAAACCGTAGCCGGGATGCACCGCGTCCACGTTGGTAATCTCAGCCGCGCTGATCACCGACGGTATGTCCAGGTAACTGCGCGAGCTTTTCGCGGGGCCAATACAGATGGCTTCGTCAGCGAATCGAACATGCAGACTATGCCGGTCCGCTTCCGAATAGACCGCTACAGTCTTGATGCCCAGATCTTTGCAGGCGCAGATGATGCGTAGCGCGATTTCGCCGCGATTTGCGATCAGTATTTTTCGGAACATGAATCTCGCGGATCAGTTCGGACGAATCGTGTAGAGCGATTCTCCGTACTCGACGGGCCGGCCGTTCTCAACCAGCTTTGCGACTAGCGTGCCGGCGATCTCCGCTTCAATCTCATTCATGAGTTTCATGGATTCGATGATGCAAAGGACCTGTTTCGGTTCTACGCGATCCCCGATCTTCACAAATGGCGCGGCCCCCGGACCGGGCGCATCATAGTACGTTCCTACGATAGGAGACTTTACAACCACATCGCGCTCGTCTTCTTTTGGCGGGGAAAGTTGCGCAGCAGCGGGAGTTTCTGCAGGCGGTCCCGCCGACCCTCCCAAATTGGCCCCGGCCGGGTTAATGGAGACCGGCAGAACTGCTGGAAGAATAACTTCCTGAGTAGTCGCTGTGGCTCTCCGAATGCGCACGCTGCTATCACCCTGACGCACTTCTAATTCCGCGATTTGGGTTTCGTGCACAACACGGATCAATTCTCTGATTTCGTCAATTGTCATGATTGCTCTTGCGGTAGCGAATAAGCCGCAGCTTACAGGACAACCAGCTCTTTCCCTGTAGGAGTTAGAATCTGGCAGCCGCCGGGTGTTACGACAACTGTATCTTCGATACGAACGCCGCCGAGCCCTTCTTCGTAAATGCCCGGTTCGATCGTTACCACCATTCCAGCCTCCAGTTTCGTCTTTTCCTTCCGGCCAAGGCGCGGGCGCTCATGAATCTCCAGACCGAGTCCGTGTCCCGTCGAATGGATGAAATATCCTTCCATCCCGAAGCTCCGCAACACCTCGCGAGCGGCACGATCCACGCTAGCGCAAGTGATCCCCGGCTTTACAGCATTGATTGCCGCAAGCTGGCTCTCGAGCACTGCCCGGTACATTCGCCTTCTCTTCGAACCCAGCTTGCCGACGGCATGAGTACGGGTCATGTCGCTGGCATAGCCGGCGACCGTTGCGCCCATGTCAATTAATAGTAATTCATCTCGCTGGACGGGCTGGTCCGTCGGGTGTGCGTGCGGTAGAGCGCTGCGTTTCCCCGAAGCAACAATCGTTTCGAAAGCGTTACCGTCAGCTCCTAGGCGCCGCATCCGGTAATCGATTTCGGCCGCCAAATCGATCTCTGTCATAGACGGCTTGAGGTGCCGCAGCGCTTGCTCGAGCGCCGCCGAGTTGAGTTGGACGGAGGCCTTGATCGTAGCAATCTCGGTCGAAGATTTGACCATCCTCAATATCTCGATCGCGCTGGAAACCGGTTTCAGTCGAATGCCGGCAGTGAGCGCTTTAAGCTGTTCGTACTCATCGAAGCTGATGCGGTTGCGCTCGAACGCCACGGATCCAAGCCGTAGGCGCCTGATCCATACAGAAATCTCCTTGGTGAGGGGTCCTCTCGCAATCTTTACTTCGCAATCGGATTCCTGCGACGCCTGAATCTGGTAACGAGGATCGGTAAACAGTAGCGCGCGCTCCGCAGTGATAAGCAGTCCTGCGTTGCTGCCCGTGAAACCCGTCAGATAGCGCACATTGGGCAGACCCGTGATAAGAAACGCGCTTGAGCGAGCTTCCTGCAATAGAGGTAGTATTCGAGCCCGTCGCGACGCAAATTCCGTGAAATGTGCCAATAGCGACCTTACGGCTTCAGCAGTAATTTGCCGGTCGTCTTCCGGCTCTCCAGATCGCGATGCGCCGTGGCGGCGTCGGATAACCGGTAAATACGATGAATGTGGAGCTTCAGACGTCCGTCCGCCATCCACTTGAACAGGTCGGAAGAGCGCCACTTCAGTTCCTCGGGATCGCTGACGTAATTGGCCAAGCTTGGCCGGGTCAAGAAGAGCGATCCCTTTTGACTCAGAACCAGCGGATCGATCTGCCCTACTGCCCCGCTGGATTGACCGAAGCTGACCATCATGCCCCGGGGACGCAGGCAATCGAGACTTTTGTGAAAGGTTGTCTTGCCAACCGAGTCGTACACCACATCCACGCCTTTGTTGCCCGTTATGCGCTTTACTTCTTCCACGAAATCGGTTTCAGTGTAGAGGATCATGTGATCGGCCCCGTTGTCCTTGGCAAGCTTGGCCTTCTCTTCAGTGGATACGGTCCCGATCACCGTTGCGCCAGCGATCTTTGCGATCTGCACCAGAAGCAACCCGGCGCCTCCGGCAGCGGCATGAATGAGGCAAGCGTGACCCGATTGAAGCGCGAAGGTCGAATGCGTGAGGTAGTGAGCGGTCATCCCTTGCAGCATGACCGCCGCGCCGTCTTCAAAGCTGATCGCCTCTGGAAGGTCGACCAGGACGGATTGCGGAACGACCGCGTACTCAGCACAGGAGCCTCGCGCCATGGCGTATGCTACCCGCTGGCCGATCCGCCGATTCACCCCCCGGCCAACTGCTGCGATCGTACCTGCGCCTTCGCTGCCCAGCTTCACCGGACGTTCTGGCGCTTTGTACAAACCAACCCGGAAATAAACGTCGATGAAGTTTACACCGATGGCCTCAATCTTGACTAGCGCTTCACCTTCGCCGGGCTGGGGCGTGGGTAAATCCACGTATTTCAGATTTTCGGGCCCGCCGGTGGGATCGGCAACAACGGCTTTCATGTAGCCGATAATATCTCTTGACGGTGCGCGTCCGGCTCTGCCAACTGCGCTCCGATCGTTTTACACGGCCCAACTGTAATCGCGCGTGACGTGCTCGCCCGGTTCGTTATCCTGGAGCCGCATAAGCTCCAGCCGCAAGGCATCCACCAGCGCCCGCCAACTGGCATCGATCACGTTGTCGGATACGCCCACCGTCACCCAGCTTCTACGGTGATCGCTCCATTCAACCAGCACCCGAACCTTCGATTCCGTTCCACCCTTTGCGCCTAGAACTCGGACTTTATAATCTGTCAATCGCACGCTCGTAATCGCCGGGTAAACAGAGGCGAGGCACTGGCGCAGGCAGATATCCAGAGAGTGTACCGGCCCTTGACCGCTTGCCGTGTACGAATGAACATCTTCACCCACGCGCATGGTCACGCTGGCCGTTGTCAGCGTCTCATCGTTTCCGCGCAGCTTATCGGAAGAGCCGCTTTGCAGGCGCGTTGTGACCTCATAGCTGACGATGTCGAACGGATGGAATTCGGGATTGGCGGCTTCGCGTACTAATAGCTCGAACGTACCCTCAGCCGTTTCGAAATCGTAGCCCTCGTGCTCCATGACCTTGATTCGCTGCAATAGCTCGCGGCGAGACGTATCGGTCAGATTTTCTTTCAGGTCGAGCTGCTTCAGTTTGTAAACGATGTTGCCGCGTCCGGAAAGATCGCTCAGCAGCACGCGCTGATGATTGCCCACCGTTTCGGGTTTAATGTGCTCGTAGGTCGCCGCATCTTTCAGCACTGCGCTTACGTGAACGCCTCCTTTGTGAGCGAAGGCGCTGCTTCCCACGAAGGGCTGCTCATGACGCAACTGCAAGTTGGCGAGTTCGGCTACAAAGCGCGCGACATTCGTAAGATTCTTCAGATTCTCGCGCCCAATCGTGGTGTGCCCCAGCTTCAACTCGAGATTTGCCAGCACCGAACAAAGATTTGCATTCCCACATCGCTCGCCATATCCGTTAATACATGCTTGGACATGAGTAACGCCCGCCTCCACGGCGACCAGCGTATTAGCCACCGCCACTTCAGAATCGTTGTGGCAATGAATGCCCAGCACTCCATCGAAGCGGCTGCGAACCTCTTGAATGATCTCGAGCAGACGCCCCGGCAATGTGCCTCCGTTCGTATCGCACAAACAGAGCACGTCCGCGCCGGCCTGCTTCGCAGCTTCCAAAGTGCCCAGCGCAAAGGCTACGTTCGAGTTATACCCGTCGAAGAAATGCTCGGCGTCGTAGACAACTTCACGCCCGTGGGCCTTTAAATAGGAGACCGTGTCGGAAATAAGCCGAAGATTTTCTTCTTCGGTAATGCCCAACGCACGCTCAACGTGAAAGTCCCATGTTTTGCCAAAAATTGATACCACGGGAGTTTCAGCCGCAAGCAACGCGGCGACATTCTGATCGATTTCGACCGGGTTCTTCGCGAACCGGGTAGCCCCGAAGGCCGTCAGCTTGGCACGTTTAAGCTTCAAGTCCTTAGCCCGCTCGAAGAATTCCTTGTCCTTAGGATTCGATCCTGGCCAACCGCCTTCGATGTAGTCGATGCCGAGTTCATCGAGCTTTTGGGCGATCAACAGCTTGTCGTCCACTGAAAAGGAGACCGATTCGCCTTGGGTGCCGTCCCGAAGCGTGGTGTCGAACGTGAAGATCTTCATAAAGTAATTGTCTTGAACCCTTCTGAAACTCTCGCAAAATGGAAAAGGCCACTGGCTGGGTTGGTTCCCCGCCGGTGGCCTCAAAAATCTCGGTCAATAAAATGAGGTCTCAGGCGGGGCCGCTAATGGCCACGCTAATAATAATTCCGCCCTGTTGAAGAAGGAGCATGAGACCTAAAGACTAACTTGGATTATAAGACAGATGCATCGAGTATGCAAAGCGAAGCGCGCCCATCGTCAAATTGTGGCCGATTCAAGCAGCCGGATATGCTGCTCGTCACAGCTTATTTCTGCCTCCACTCCATAAGGAACGATGAATTTAGGGTCAGTGTGTCCAAAATCCATTCGAGTTACCAACGGAAGTGTGCCGAGCCTCAACTCCGCAAGCACCTGTAATACTGCGCCGTCATACTCCGCAAATTTTTCCTCCTCACCGTAGGGACGTCCAAACAGGATGCCCCGCGCTTCACACAAGGCGCCTGTCGCGGCCAATGCCCGAAGCATCCGCACCACGGTCGAGGCAGATGGTGCGTCCTCCGAGACCTCAAGGAACACTATGCTATCTCGCCACACCGGCTGGTCAGGCCAGAGCGGAGTGCCGCGTAGCCAATCTATGACTTCGAGACAGCCCCCGACCAAGCGGCCCCGATGGCGCCCCCTCCCTTGAAGCCACTGCCAACCCGAACACCGTTGAAGCGGTCTTGGTTTCTCATTCCGTTTTTCATCACCCCAAGCGAAAGACGCGCAAGTCCAGCCGCCTTGATTCGGTGAAATCGGCGCCTCGAGGATGGATGATCTGAAAAGCACTTGCCGCACAGAATCAGCCGTGTACGGCAGCAATCCACCGTTCTCGTCGAACCCCGCCATAATGGATGGTCCATAGAATGAGGTCACTCCTGCTTTCAAGAAGGCGAAGTGGGTAACCGTCGCGTCCGAGTAACCAATAAAGACTTTCGGATTGTCGCGAATGACAGAGAGATCCAGAAATGGCAATATCCGAATCGAATCGTCACCCCCGATCGTGGAAACGATGCCATGAATCGACCGGTCTCTCAGTACCTCCATTAGGTCCCCCGCGCGAGCCTCGGGATGGGCAGCCAGCCACTCAGGGTCCGCCAGCGCATGCCGGCTTTCAATCACCTGAACACCAAAAGCTTCTTCAAGCTGGCGCTTTCCATCCTGATAGGCTCGCGGAAACACGTGGGGCCAACCGCTGGAAAGTGAAATCGCCGCAATTCGATCGCCGGGCCGAAGGGCGCGCGGCTTGATCATCTCTCCGGACCCTCTAGCCAAACCTCATCTGGACAGGCGGGGAGCGGCTGGTCCGGACCGAAGTTGGCGGTCTTGATCTCGGCGAAAACGAAGTTCTCAGGTGGAACAGGGCTCCCCGCCAAACGCCGCAACAAAGCAAGTTGTCCAGCGTGGGTCATAGCGTCGGAGAACGGGCCCTGCAACAGAATTTCAGGACTCGCCTCCCGGAGTTCGGCCCCGTCCTCGATATGCCGCGCGACATCGGCGAGCGTTTCATGGAAGTGAGCGATAGCAGCTTGGAACTCGGGAAATTCGGGCGCTCGGTAACTCCCGCCGATAAAGAAGGTACGTGAATACCCCAGCACGTTGTCCATGTGACGAATAAGCTCATGCGGCGTTCGAACCTTTGCCGCCGCTCGAAATGACGCAAATTCCGCAGGAGCGCCGCGGAGCGCCTTCTGAGTACGATATGCAAGCGCAGCTAGGAAGTGATGGAGAAGAGTTTGCTTCTGATCCATTTCTGTTGGTCCATCATAACGAGATCAAGGCTAGCGGCAATCTGGACAGAATCGTAGAAGGAAACAATTCGCTCGCCTGCGTCGTCCGTTCGAGTAGCCTAAGAACGACTTTTGCTGTGTGTCGTTTCTGAATCGCGGACCGAAGGAGGACGGCGGCAGGAAAGCGAAGGCGTTTTGCCAGCTGCGGGCAGATGATTTGGTGTGTCGCAGGGTTCTTGCCGTCTCCCCTGCTTATGGCGGCTCCGGGAACGGTAAAATCGTTCACCGAGAACAGCTCGGAGAACCAACACGAATGAAACCGAATCATCTGCCCGCACCCTCTGGCTATTAGTGAGCCTGCTTCAGTTCATAACCGCAGTTCCCTTGAACGTGCAGCGAGGGAGTGGATGCTACGTCGGAACGCGCACATTGGTCGAAGCGCTTCGTCAGCTTGGGATCGATGTCGCGTTGATCACTCCCCGGATCGTCACGCCAGTCTACACGGCCACGCGCCTCCTGTTCAATGAGACACTGCGCTGGCGGCGCTTCGGCGGCGACGCCATCATCGGCGTGGATGCCGATGGTTATGCCATAGCGGGCAAGCCGGCTGCGCTCCCACACATCGCCTGCATCAAAGGAGTATTGGGCGACGCGGTTCGCTTCGAGCGAGGCATAACCCGCGCGAGCATGGCGTTTCAGGCCCGGCTCGAGGCAAAACATGCCCGCCGCGCCGACCTGGTGATCACCGTCAGCCAATACTGCGCGGGCCGTCTCGAAGAGCTCTATCGGGTAAGCAACGCGGTGGTCGTGCCGGAATTGATTGATCTCGATGCCTGGCGCCAGTTGTTCCAGGCAAACCCCGCCGTTCCCGACCCGCGCAAGTTCACGGTTCTATCGGTGTGCCGCTTCTATCCCCGCAAACGCCTGGACGTGCTCCTCCAGGCCGCCGCTCTCTTGCGCGATCGTGTTCCGCAGCTCGAGATTCGAATTGTTGGTAACGGTCCGGAGTACCGGCGGCTCCGCCAGCTCTCTGCGGAGCTGCGTGTTGAACCGGCCCTGTGTTGGCTCGGAGACGTGAGCCCCGATAGGCTGGCTGCCGAATACAATCGCAGCGATCTTTTTTGCCTGCCCAGCGTCCAGGAAGGGTTCGGGATCGTATTTCTTGAGGCCATGGCTGCCGGAAAACCAATCGTCGCCGCGCGCGCGGCCGCTGTCCCCGAAGTAGTTCGCAGTGGCATTCTTGTAGAGCCCGGCGATCCCGAAGCGCTGGCCGAAGCCATCCTTCGCCTCTATCGCGGTCCCGATCTGCGCAAGTCTCTCGGCGCGGCCGGCTTGCGCGACGTGGAACAGTTTGAAATGCGCCGCATCGCCTCGCAATTCGTCAATGAGGTTGCGAAAATCGTGCCCGCGATCAAAGTTGCGCAGAGTTCGGAGATCATTGTCGCGGCTAATTCGCCACAGCTAAACGGCTGACGCGCGGACCCGGCAGAATAATGCCGCTGAGATTCAGCGGATCGGCGTTCGCGACAACGACACTGGCATTCTTCTCCGTTTGCCTCCTCATTGTCCGCAGCAAGTCGAGAGCCTCCGGGCGGGCAAACTGCTCGCCCGTGAAGCCGGAAACAAATC
Source organism: uncultured Acidobacteriaceae bacterium (assembly GCA_963795445.1). Taxonomy (GTDB): domain Bacteria; phylum Acidobacteriota; class Terriglobia; order Bryobacterales; family Bryobacteraceae; genus Bog-105. Next base: position 195,761 of record CAWCHX010000024.1, read on the forward strand.
GCCCGCCGCGGATCTCGCCGCGCGCTTCCATCCTCCGCAATATCGGCAGTAGTTCCCGCCAAGGCGGCGCCAGCGTCTCGCGCACCAATAAGTCGCGCAATAATACGCCCCATCTGCTGAGCAATTGCCGTGCGAAACGGTCGACCCGCTCGTCCGAATTCATCGCCGTGGAAACGCGCCGCAGCAAGGCCCAACGTCCGGCCGAGTGACGCGGCCGCCTGTCGCTGCCACGGCCTTCGCCTCGGCGCCGCTTCGGATCGATCAGCGCGCGCAGATTGTCGAATCCATCCGCCGTGACGAATCCTCCCGCCAAAAGCTCCCACAGGCCGTCTTCCACTTCACTCGCCAATCGCCCGGTTTGCCGCACCAGATCCCCAAAGAAACTCGCGCCGCTTCGCTCTAATGCAACCAACACCTCTCGAGCGGCGTGCGACAGCGCCGACTGGTCCGCCGGTCCGCTTGCATCCATCAGCCATTCGGCATCGGCCCTCAGAAACAGCGTTACCGGCGCAATCCTGGTCGGCCGCACGCGCCGATTTTCAATCACCGCCGGATGCGGCGACACTCTCGCCCACATCACTTCTCCAGCGAAACAAAGTTCGTCGAGATCCTCTGGATTATATTTTGCAATCCTCCGCGCCAGAATCTCCGCTTCCCACGCCACCGCCGGAATTTCGTAGCCTTGCAATTGCGTAATAATTTGAAGCGTTCCATCCGCCCCGTGCAATTGGCTTCCCGGGGATACATGTTGCCAAGTCTGTAGAAAGCGTTCGAAATCCAGCGCCGTGACAGGCTCGATCTCGCGCCGCAAGCGGCCCAGCGTTCCGCGGTGGATGCGCGCCAGGATGCGCCGATTGCACCACTCGATTTCGCCCTCCGTGTTGCGGAACCGTCCGCGCAGCACTTGCCCTTGCGCCTCCAGCCGCAACAACGCCGCTTCCATTGCCTCCGCCGAAAACTGAAGCTTCTCCGCCAGTTCCGAAATCGTCGTTGGTCCCAGCGATTCCATCCAGCCAGCCACCACCGCATCGGGATCGTCCGCCACCGCGGCGCGTTCGGTCGCCACCCAAAACGCCGATCCCTCGCGCGCAATCGTCGAAGCCCGTCCCGCTGCCGCAAGCTCTTCGTAATACTCCTGCCATTCTTCGGTAGGCGGCAATCTCACCATCGTCAGCAGCGCATCGTGCAGTTCATCCGCGTCCCGCGCTTCCGGCCAGGATTCAGCTGAAATCTGCTCGATCACCGCTCGATCCAGCACGCCTTCTCCACCGGTGATGTCCGTTCCCAGTGTTTGCCGCAACTGCACCGCCCGCGTACGGCGCTCTTCCAGCGGCGCATCGTCCAGGAACGCGTATGGATTCGCGTTCAGAATTTCGTGCGAGAACTGCGAGGCTTGCGCGGTATCGATCGCCACCGTGCGAATGCCTCCGTTTTCGATTCCTTTCAGAATCTCCCGCAACCCGCTAATGTCCATTGCTTCATTAAGGCAGTTGTCGATGGTCTCGTTCACCAACGGATGATCCGGAATCCGGATCGGCCCCGTAAGATTCTCTCCGCAGGCGGCCTGATCCGGGAACACTGCCGCCAGAAGATCGTCGGCTCGCATGCGCTGAATGGGAGCCGGCACCTTTTTCCCGCCCTGAAATCGCAGAATCGCCAATGCGCGCGTCGTGTTCCAGCGCCACCGCGCGCCGAACATGGGCGCCGCCAGCAGCGCCTGCCGCAGGACATCCTCCACGGTTCCGGAGCTCAGGAATGCAAACACCAACTCGAGCGGGAACGAATGCTGATCGCTCAGCGACAAGACCAGCCCGTTATCCGTCGCCGCCGCCTGCAGTTCGAAATTAAACGTCCGGCAAAAGCGCTTGCGCAGCGCCAGTCCCCAGGCCCGCGTTATCCGTGAACCGAACGGCGCGTGCAAAACGAATTGCATGCCGCCCGCTTGATCGAAGAACCGCTCCGCCACGATGGTCGATTGCGATGGCAACGCGCCCAATTCCGCAGCGCCCGCTCGCACATAAGCTGCTGCCTGTTTAGCCCCGCCCTCATCCAAGCCGCAGGCGCTCATCAGAAACGCCGGCGCCGCTTCGGCATGGGCAAGAATCCGTTCGCGAACGTCCGCCACCTCGGCCGATAACTCCCGCGAGCGCCCCGGAGCCTCACCCAGCCAAAACGGAATCGAAGGCGCAGCGCCATGCGCATCATGCACGCGCACGCGCCCGGGTTCCACTCGCTTGATCCGCCACGAATGCGTCCCGAGCAGAAAAACGTCTCCCACCAGGCTTTCCATCGCGAAATCCTCATCGAGAGTCCCCACCGTCTTGGCATCCGGTTCCGCAATCACGGCGTAATTTGCGTTCTCCGGAATAGCGCCGCCCGAAGTGATCGCCGCCAGCCGAGCGCCGCGCCGTCCTTTGACTCGTCCATTGACCCGGTCTCGATGCAGCAGCGCTCCGCTTCTGCCGCGCGAAGTCGCGATTCCTTCCGACAGCATCTCGACCACGGCATCGAAAGCTGCGCGCGAAAGATTGCGATAAGGATATGCCGAGCGGAACAGCGCAAACAGATCGTCCTCTTGCCATGCCTCCGCTGCGGATGCCGCCACAATCTGCTGCGCCAGAATATCGAGCGCATTCTCGGGAATTTCGATCCGCTCTAGCTCGCCTTTCCGTATAGCCGAAACCACCGCCGCGCATTCGACCAGTTCGTCGCGGGTGGTCGCGAAGATGCGTCCCTTCGGCATCGCGCCAATCCAATGTCCCGACCTACCGATCCGCTGCAGCGCTACTGCAATCGAGCGCGTCGAGCCTACCTGGCAGACCAAATCGACGGTCCCGATGTCGATTCCGAGTTCCAGCGATGCGGTCGCAACCACCGCCCGTAGTTCGCCGCGTTTTAATCGCGATTCGGCCTCCAGCCGGAGTTGGCGCGAGAGGCTTCCGTGATGCGGAAGCACGGCATCGTGGCCCAAGCGCTCGCCCAGTGCGTGTGCCACGCGCTCGGAAAGCCGCCGCGTATTCACAAACACCAGCGTCGTGCGATGCGCCAGGATCAGTTCCGCGATGCGATCGTAGATCTCGTTCCACACCTCCGTGCTGGCAACCGCGGCAAGTTCATCGCGCGGTATCTCGACCGCGATCTCCATCTCGCGCCGGTGTCCCACATCCACGATCCGCGTATCCGGTCCCAGCAGGCAGGCCACTTCCTCGATCGGCTTCACGGTCGCTGAGAGGCCAATCCGTTGCGCGCGCTTCCCGGTTAGCGCGTCGAAGCGCGCCAGCGACAGCGCCAAATGCGAGCCGCGTTTATCATCGGCAATGGCGTGAATTTCGTCGACGATGATGGTAGAAGTGCTCCGCAGCATCTCACGCGATTTCTCCGCCGTGAGCAGAATGAACAGCGATTCCGGCGTTGTCACCAGAATGTGTGGCGGCTTTCTCAGCATCTGCGCGCGTTCGGCAACCGGAGTGTCGCCGGTCCGCACTGCCGTTCGGATAGGCATCAGCGAAACGCCTTCTTCCTTGGCTAATGCGGCGATTTCCGCCAGCGGCACTTCCAGATTCCGGTGTACATCGTTGCTCAGCGCCTTCAGCGGCGAGACATAAACGACTTGCGTCTGGTCCTCTAATGTCCCGGCCCGCGCCGCCCGCACGAGTCGATCCAGGCACATCAGAAAGGCGGCGAGCGTTTTGCCTGAGCCGGTCGGTGCGGAAATAAGCGTGTCATGCCCAGCCTCAATGAGCGGCCAGCCCAGCGCTTGCGGCTGAGTCGGCGCGCCAAACCGCTCTCTGAACCACCGCTCAACCAGAGGATCGAATCTGTTCACTGTTCTTAGATTCCGCCTCTTACCAGAATGCCGCAATATAGAGATCTCGGCTAAGCAGCTATTTCCCCGAAAGCTCCAACTCCGAACCGATAAATCCCCAAGAGTTCCAGGCCTGTCCTGTTACTACCGGCCTAAACAGTTCTTGCGCCGCTTGTGGCTCTCCGTTGTACAGGCGCCAATTCCCGATGCCATAGCTGACCGTGTTGAATGACAGCTCGGCTTCCAGATCATTGGGAGAGGCCGGCTTGGGCGGAAGAATCTCCTGCTGTGACGCCGCGCCCTGATAGAAATGGAGCAGCTTAAGGTAGAACAGCAAGTGCGGTTCCGTGTTCTGTACCTCCGGCGTAATTCGCCGCAGAACCTGCGCTGCTGCCGTACCGTCACCTGCCCGCCGGAGTGAGACGTACAGCCAATTGGAGCAATCGATCACGCTGTCGGAATTCCGCGCCAGATTCAACGCTTTGCGAAATGATTCCGCGGCCCTGGTGAACTGTCGCTGGAAGTAATAGGCGAGGCCCAAATGGTAAAAGTTGTCGAGCTGTTTTGGGTTCAACTTCGCCGCCCGTTCCAGATCGGCTTGCGCGGCGGGAAACTCCCGCAATCCCAGCTCGCGATGTCCTCGTTCCAGCAGCAGGGCGGCATTATCGGGCGCGAACTGCAAACCCGCCGTGCACGTCAGCACCGCTTCCTTATATTGCCGCCGGGCTGCTTGCGCCTTGGACAACGCCAGGATGAGGTTCACGTTTTTTGGATCTGCCGCCAGCTTCTGCCGCGCGGCCGCGATGCTTCCATCGTCCGGCAAGGCATAGAGCTGCCGCCCCAGCAACGATGTAGTCTCGAAGGGCGCACGCGCGTCTTGGCCCCAGACGGCTGTCACGAACAGAACGGCGGCAGTAAACCCAGATCCGCGAATCAGTCGATTCATCAGTAAGCTGCCAGTGTAACTGGCTGTAAATAATAACCCCAACCTTTTATTGGAGCCGCAGTGCGCTCATTGGATCGATACCAGCAGCTTTCCGAGCCGGTGCGCAACATGCAAGGACAGCTACCACAACCATGAAAACCGGAACAGTAATGAATGTCAGTGGATCAATCGCCTGAACACCATAAAAAAAACTCGCCATCGCCCGCATCACTATCACTGCCGCGAAAATGCCGATCATCAGACCAGCCGACGTCAGTTTTAAACCATAGAAAATGACCATCCGGACTACAGCGCTTCGCGAAGCTCCCACTGTCATGCGGACGCCGATCTCTGCCGTGCGCTGCTGTACCGCAAAAGAAAGCAGTCCAAATAGCCCCGCAAGCGCCAAAAACACAGCTACTCCGCCGAACGAGGTCAAAATCGTGGTTTGAAACTTTCGGCGCGCCGCCGCTTGATCGACGTATTGACTCATTGTCTGGATGTCAGTGACAACGGCCCCGGCATCGAAGACATGCACAGCCTGCCTGATTGAGGAAATCGCCGCGTCTGGGGCAATGGCCGTACGGATTACGACGCTATCAACCTCTCCGTCCTGGACATACACGATAGGTTCAGGTGCATCTTCTAAACCAGAGTGGCGCACATCGCCTACCACGCCTGCGATAGTGGCCCACTGCGATTTGTTGATTCGCAAGCGGCGCCCAATTGCTCTCCCGTTGGGAAAATAGCGTCTGGCAAAACTCGCGCTAACGGCCACGTTACGCGGCCACCACTCACCAGGCTTGCTTGGAATATCGCTATCTCCCAGAAGCCGTCCTGCAAGTAGCGGAATTTGCATCGCGCGGAAGTACTCTCCAGCGGTCTGCCTGACACTTGCCATCTCGTTCCGGGTGTTAAGAACACCCTCTATTTCCAAATAACCTTTGTCTTCGTTAGTGCTGAGCGGCAGATCATCGATAGACCCGGCGATCTCGACGCCAGGAATGCGCCGAATGCGATCCATCAATTCACGGCGTATCCGGTCCGAATCCTTGGTTTGCGGATCTAACTCGATACTCATCGTGAGAGTGGAGGTGGCAAAGCCTTTGTCTTCACTCTGCACGAATAGATAACTGCGGATCAGGAGGCCGGCCCCTACCAGCAGCACGACTGACAAAGCAATCTCCGCTATGATCAAGGCATTTCTCGCGCGCAGCGAACTGCCAACCATTCCTCTCCCACCCTGACGAAGCAACGCATCGATGTTCACCATGGAAGCGGAAAACGCGGGAAGTAGACCCGCCACAAGGCCGGTTATCACCGAAATCATTAGACCGAACAGAAGGACCCGCCCATCCAGCGTCGTCTCCTCAAACCGCGGAATATCTCCTGGATTCAATCCGATCAACACTTTCAATGCGGCATAACTAATGGGCACAGCAAGAACACCGCCTGCGGCCGAAAGCATTAGCGACTCGGTGATGAACAACCGGATTAAACCCGCGCGCTCCGCGCCCAACGCTGTCCGCACGCCCATCTCATGAATACGCTCCGAAGCGCGAGCCATCAAGAGGCTCGTAAGGTTTCCGCAAGCCATCAAAAGCACCAGGCAAACTGATCCCATTAAAAGGCGCAGCAATGGCCGCACTGGTCCCAGAACGGAATCAATAAATGGAACCAGAAGCATTCCTGCTTCTCGCGCGCCCTCTATATGGCTTCCGGCTAAACGCTTTTCAATCGCTGACAACTCTGCCTGCGCCTGCGGCAAACTGACTCCCGGTCGAAGCCTGCCAATCGCCGCATCGAACCCGAAATCTGGCGTCGCGCGCTCTTTTGCGGTGACACAAGCCGGAACCCAGATATCCGTGCGCCGCATCGACGCAAATTGATACTGGCCCGGGAAATCATCGCCATGCGGATACGAAAACTCTTTTGGCATGACGCCGATCACGCGGTAAGCCCGCCTGTCCAAGCGAACGACTTTGCCGAGCACTGCCGAATCGCTACCGAATCGAGACCGCCAAAGTGCATCGCTGATGACCGCAACCAACGGTGCTTCGAGGCGATCGTCCCTCGCCTCGATCACGCGCCCAAGTTGCGGACGGGCCTCCAACGTGCGGAAAAAGTTACCGGGCACTCTCGCCGCTCCGACGCGCGCTGCGTTCCGGTCGTCTAGAAGGGCCGAGTAGCGTTGCATCTCCGTGATCTCTCGAAACGACCGGCTCGTCTTCTGCCAGACCGTCACGTCCCCGTAAAGCGGCGAAACTTCTTTTTCAATACCGGACGTGTTCCCTAAAGGCGTCCAAAGATACACCAACTGTTCCGCGCCGCCGTAAGGCAGAGCGCGAATCAGCACTGCATTGATGAGGCTGAATACAGTCGTTGTCGCCGACACCCCGAGCACAATTGCCAGCAGCGCCGTAAAAAGGAATCCCGGCCTTTTCCTCAGTGCGCGGAAACCGTGCCGAAGATCGCTCGCAAGGATATGCACTTGCTCCCTCGGCGCGCGAATCGTTTTGCCTCCAGGCGCGGTTAGGCGATTACCGCCGCCGTTCATCATCGTCCTTCGGTCGTTCGCTTCTCCGAAGCTCAATCCACAATCCTTGCTTCAGCATGCGTTTCACGGAACGGACAAGTTCCCGAGCTTAATCGCATCCGCATGGACGATACTCCCACAATGAGCGTAAGCAATCCGAACCCACCGAAGCTTCAGCCAGCCGGCAATTCCGGCTAACCCGCTGCCGAGCAGTAGGAGACTCGTGGGTTCCGGCGTCGGCGTCACCTTGGCCGTTGCCTTCATCGATGTCAATCCGCTTCGGCGGCGGCGTGCTCCTCCCTGTGCTCAAATTCAGTCTAAGTTCCGCGCGGTAGTTCCCGGCGCCTACGGAAAAGGGATGACCAGATGGGATGAGCGCCACAAAGTGCGATACCAGCGGTCAGAACTCCAGCCATGACAAACGGCGGTCGAGCGGCGCGCTCTAGGGAATCTGCGTACCAGAGGCCCGCCGCGCCGGCCACGAAGAGAAAAGGCGTGAACCACGCGGCCACTACCGCGAGGCTTCGCGGCCGAGCCGTGATCCACGCGTTCGAAAAGCTCCCGCCGAAAGACAGCAGCAATGCGGCGATCGGCATACGGACCAGTATCTCGGCTGCCGCCTCCAATGAGTTTCTCACCACGAACGCGCCGCTATCCCTCATGCCGCTCTCGACAAACGGCTCGTGAAGCCACGATATCGCATGCGCTTCAAAGGCGAGGTTTAAGGTCAAGGCGAAACTGAGCAAAATCAGCAATGCTACCGACCCACACCATAAGCCCGCGATCACCGCCAACATGCTAGATCGCGTGCGTTGCCATGCCGCCGAGCCCGCCGCAGCAAGCAGACCCAGCATCAGCAACACCGAGCCGGCGCCGCGAACAAGCTGCGCAGTTCTGTTCTCGAACGGCGCGAACCACTCCATCGCATGGCTCGCGATGAGAACCACGCCCAATATAACCCCGGTTTGCGCCCCCGCGCTGAGTGCCTCCCTCCTCTCCGGATGTCGCTGACGCCACACCCATGCCGAAAAGGCAAGGTAGCCCGACAATAACGCCAGGTCCATGACAAACAGCCCGCTTCCGAGACTCGAAGGATGACGGACAATGCTGACGGTTATGAGTAGAAGCGCGAACAGCGATCCAAGGATTGCCGCTCCTCCGAGCGTACGGTCTTTCGCAAGGCAAACCATGATTGCCAACAGCGCTTGCCGCCAATACCAGACTGCGGAGCGTCCTTCCCGATATTGCTCAATCAGGTCGCCGGTAAGGGCATCGCCGTGCGGTCCCGAGACCAGCCCTGCTAACAACTTCGTCGCCAACAAAGGTGGATGTAAGGCTTTCATCGTGTTCCTCCTTGCAGCGCAGGAATACCTTGCCACAGCTTGATCAACGCACCTCGCGTGTCGCGAACCTGGCGCAGCCCGTTTTCGGTGATGCGGAAGTAGCGCTTGGCCCGTCCCCCACGCTCGGGCGTTGGCTCACCGACTTCTGACCACACGAAGCCCTTTCCCTCCAGACGCTCCAGCGCGGCGTAGACGCTGCCCACCAGCACTTCACGGCTCGTGCTCTCTTCAATGATTTTGGAAATAGGAACTCCATAGGCCGCATCGCCCAGACGGATCAGGGCGAGCATGACCATCAGTTCAAAGTTCCCAAGGACCTCTCGTGACATATGTTCAACTATAAGGAGTAAATAACCCGATTACAAGCCCTCACATTTCTCCCCGCACAATTCCCTCGCATTCCAAAACAATCCGATATGCTATCTCTCGCAGAGCATCCATTTACGCCTCTCCCCGGGAAGCCTGCCAGCGCGTTTTCAGTCGAGCGCCACGGCTGTGGGTGTCTGCCTCGATTGCCTCGCGGAGGGAACCTGTTTCAAACGCCAGCGCTTTTTCAGCTCGTCTAGCAGGTCTTCAATCGCGGCGGTCCTGAGGTCTGCGGCTGCTGCCGCAGACCAACGAAGCTCCATCAGCGCTGTAAAAAGCGCCCGCAAACGGTCGCCTACCTGTTCATGCGTGAGATAGTCGCCGCGCTCTAAAGCGGCCTCTCCCTGCAGCACCGCTTGAATGAAACGCTCGTCGTCTTCCAGCAACCGCAGAGCGGCTCTCTTGACTAGCGCCTCCGGGTCAGTTCCTGCGGTGCTGGCGACTTTCGCAAGCTGCGTTTCCTGTTCGGGCGTGAAATGGACTTCCATAAGCTTCAAGGTACGAAAGACCGCGACCTTAAGCCAATGCTCAAAAAATTCGACGCGATCGGCGCGGAGAACACTATATCGGCGCGAGTTGGTGTCGGTCCCCACGATGTTTCAATAATTCCCTCGCATTCCGAGTAAATCCGCTATATACTTATTACTCCAGCGCGAAATGGAGCCATCCATTTAACGCCTCTCCCCCGGAAGCCTGCCAGCGCCTCCCCCATTCCCTGAAGCCGTTGCGCTTCATCTTCTCTAGGAGTCACAACCATGTCCACAGCAACGCAAGTCGCAGCCAATCAGGCCAATGCTCAGCAAAGTAGCGGGCCCAAAACCGAGGAAGGAAAATCCGCGTCCTCGCAAAACAATTTCCGCCACGGACTCGCCGGCCGCTTCAAAGTTCTTCCCTGTGAGAATCAAATCGAATTCGAGCACCTGATTGCCGAATTACGCGCCGAGTATTGCCCCAACACCGCAACCGAAACCCTGCTCGTCGAGAAAATGGCCCAGCATCACTGGCTCAGCCGCCGTGCCCTTACCTTCCAGGACTTGTTTTTCAAGCCGGAAGGCGTAGCCCAGATGCAGAAGGAACTTTCGCTCTTCATGCGCTACCAGGTCACCCAGGATCGCGCCTTCCATCGCTGCCTCAACGACCTCCTAAAGCTCAGAGCCGAAAAAAGAAGAGCCGCAATTGGGTTCGAATCGCAGCAGACCAAAAAGGCCGTCGAAGCTCGCAAGCAGGAGATGCATCAAGCGCGCCTCAAAGCCCTTAACGCCCAAACTTTGGAGCGCGAAATCGACAACGACATCCGTCAAACCGTCGAAGCCCCCATGCCCGGTCACATGCGCATACCGTTCGACAGCCTGCGTGACGCTTTCAAGCTCGCCATGCACGACGTGAGCGAGAAACTGAGGGCTGAAAAAGCCGCTTAGCCCCGCCGCTTGGCGCGCCTTGCTCGGCCACACGCCCGCAGTGTGCCTCATCGGCCCTTAAAAATCGCGTATGTTAGCGTAAACTCAGTAGAGGGAATTCCGCCTTAACCGTGGTACGCTCGGGCGCCGAGTTCCGTACCTACGCTCTTCTTTCCAAGTAGAAACCCTTCGGATGCTATCGACGCTACAGGACCTCGGCAACCTCTTAATAAAGGCGATCCCCACCGTCATCTTCTTTATTTGTTTGACCTTCTACCTGAAGCGCGTTTTCTTTAAACCGCTCGCCAAAATCCTCGACGAGCGCAAGAAAGCTACCGAAGGAGTCCGCGAACTGGCCCAGCGAGCCTTCGAAGCGGCCGAAAAGAAAACTTCGGAATTCGAGCGCGCTCTCCAACTGGCGCGTGCCGAGCTGCACCAGGAGCATGAAGCTCTCCGCCGCCGCTGGAACCAGGAACAAGATCTGGAAATCGCCCACGCCCGCGAAGAAGCTGCCCGGCAAATTGAAGCGGCCAGGCTTCAGATTGCCCAAGAGGTCGAGACCGCGCAAGCCACCGTGAACGCCAGTGTCGAATCCTTGGGCGAACGCATCGTAAGCTCGCTTCTCAGACGGAGAGCCGCATAGTGCGCCGCTCCTGCTTCCGTGCCGCCGTCTTGCTAGTCACCACCGCCGCCCTCACCTTCGCTCAGGAAACGCAAGCACAGGAAACCGCCGCCCTCGACGCCGTCACTCGCTGGAAAATTATTAACACGCTTCTCTTTGCGGCCGGTCTGGGTTGGTTCGTTTGGAAATACGCGCCCGCTTTCTTCAATGCCCGTTCCGCCGATATTCAGAAAGCCATCAAAGACGCCACCGGGCTGAGGATCGAAGCCGAGTTCCGCTATTCCGAAATCGACCGGAAAATGGCCGGCTTGGCCGATGAAGTTAAAAAGCTGCGCGCTGAATCCGCCCTTGAAATGGAACGCGAGCATGAACGATTCCGCCAGCAAACGCAAGCCGAGCTGAAACATATTCAGCGCAACATCTCCGCCGAGATCGAAGCATTTCGCAACGAAGGCGTTCAACAGATCCGCCAGCACACCGCCAAACTCGCCCTTGACTTAGCCGAGCGCCAACTGCGGGAGCGCTTCCGCTCCAGCGAGCCTCAGGATCTGCTGCAGGATTTTGTCCACTTAGTAGAGCGGGGAAAGAACTAAGTGGCCGAAGCTCTTGCCCCTCATTACGCGCGCGCGTTGGCCGACGCCGTGTTCGGACCGAAGGCGGGCTTGTCGCCGCAGGATGCGGTCGAGCAGCTCCGCACTGCCGAGTCGTTGATTACCGGCTCGAAGGATCTGGAGCGCGTGCTGCTTTCACCGGCTGTTACGAAAAGCCGCAAAGAAGCCGTCGTCGCCAAGCTCGCCGATGAGCTCGGTCTCCATCGGATCGTAAAAAACTTTCTCCTTGTGGTTGTATCGCATAGGCGGATTCATGAGCTCAATGCCATCATGCGTGAGTTTGAATTAGTAGTGGATGAGAGGCTCGGTTGGATCCCCGCTGAGATCCAGTCCGCTAGAGAATTGACCGTCCAGCAAAAGGAAGACATCGAGCGCGTTCTCGGCGCGAAGCTGGGTAGATTTATCCGGGCGCGCTATGCGGTAGATCCTTCCCTCTTGGCTGGCGTGCGGGCGCGCGTTGCCTCCAGGGAATATGATGCAACCCTGCGCGGCAAGCTCGAACATATGCGCCAGCGCTTGGCGGCGTCGCTTTAAAAGGAATTTTCAAAGGAAGGTATGGCTCAAATTAGAGCGGATGAAATCTCGCGCGTACTTCTATCCGAGATCGAAAACTTCGATGCGGTAGTAAACGTCGCGGAAACGGGCTCCGTCATCAGCGTGGGTGACGGCATCGCTCGTCTGTACGGCTTGGAAAATGTCATGGCGGGCGAACTGGTCGAATTCGGACCCGATACTGTCGGCATCGCCTTGAATCTCGAAGAAGATCAGGTTGGCGTCGTGCTTCTCGGCGACTACACCAATGTCAAAGAGGGCGATCAGGTACGTCGAACCGGACGCATCATGTCCATTCCCGTCGGCGATGCTATGGTCGGCCGCGTGGTCAATGCGCTCGGCCAGCCGATCGACGGCAAAGGTCCCATCGAAACCACGGAAACCAGTCCGCTCGAGCGTTTGGCGCCCGGCGTTGTGGATCGTCAACCCGTTAAGCAACCGCTGCAGACCGGCATCAAAGCAATCGATGCCATGGTGCCTATCGGTCGCGGCCAGCGCGAGCTGATCATCGGTGACCGTCAGACCGGTAAAACCACCGTCGCCCTCGACACCATCATCAATCAGAAGGGTCAGGACGTCATCTGCATCTACGTCGCGATTGGCCAGAAGCGCTCGACTGTGGCGCAAGTGGTGAAGGCCCTCGAAGAGCACGGCGCCATGGAGTATTCGATCGTCGTCGCCGCCACTGCCTCCGATCCCGCTCCCATGCAGTACATCGCGCCGTACGCGGGCTGTACCATCGGCGAGTTCTTCCGCGATTCCAAGCGCCATGCCCTCTGTGTCTACGACGACCTTTCCAAGCACGCTGCCGCTTATCGCGAAATCTCTTTGTTGTTGCGCCGGCCTCCCGGACGCGAGGCCTTTCCCGGCGACGTGTTTTATCTGCACAGCCGCCTGTTAGAGCGCGCCGCTAAATTGTCGGATGAAAAAGGCGGAGGATCTCTCACCGCTCTTCCCTTCATCGAGACGCAAGCCGGCGACGTTTCGGCCTACATCCCGACCAACGTCATCTCCATCACCGACGGTCAGATCTATCTCGAAAGCGATCTGTTTAATTCGAACGTACGCCCCGCCATCAACGTCGGCCTTTCGGTCAGCCGCGTCGGCGGTAGCGCGCAGATCAAAGCAATGCGCTCCGTAGCCGGAACTTTGCGTCTCGATCTGGCGCAATATCGCGAACTGGCGGCCTTCGCTCAGTTCGGTTCGGATCTGGATAAAGCTTCGCAAGCTCAGCTCAATCGCGGAAAACGTTGGGTCGAAGTGTTGAAGCAAGGTCCCTACTCGCCCGTTCCGGTCGAGAAGCAAGTCGCGATTATCTTCGCGGGAAGCAGCGGCATGTTGGATGACATTGCTGTCGAAGATGTTCGCCGCTTTGAAGCCGAGCTCAACCAGTTCCTCGACAACAGCAAGCCCGAAGTCTTACAGGCCATCCGCGAAAAGCGCGAGCTGAACGACGAAATCAAGGGCCAGCTCACGAATGCATTGAAGGAATTCAAGGGCAGATTCCAAGGCAAGAAGGAACAGAAGCCTCAGCAAGCCACCGATCAAAAGAAAGCGCCCGATCGCGCTCAAACCCCCAATGGCGCCAAACAGCCCCAACCGGTTGGAGCCGGGCAAGCACAAACCAAGTAGCGGATGCCAAGTTTAATCGACATCCGGCGCCGCATTCGCAGCGTCAAGAACATGCAGCAGATCACCAAGGCTATGAAAATGGTCTCGGCCGCCAAGCTGCGCCGCGCCCAGGAACACGCCGTAGCCTCGCGCCCCTACGCCCGGATGATGCAGCGCATTCTGTCGAATGTCGCTGCCGCTACCGCTGGAAATGAAGAGACGGCGCTGTTGCCGCTGCTGCAAGTGCGCGAAGAAAAACGCATTCTTCTGATCGTCGTCAGCAGCGATACGGGTCTGGCGGGCGCGTTCAATGCAAATCTGCTACGCCTCTCGCAGCGTTTCGTCGACGAGCATAGCGGCTCTGAGATCAAAATCGAAGCAGTCGGCCGTAAAGGTCGCGACTATTTCAGAAAGCGTAACTTCAACCTGGCCGGCCAGCACATCGGCATCGTGGATAAGCCTAACTACGAAGAGGCTGCCCAGATCGCGGATCGCATGATCGAGACCTATAGCAAGGCTGAGGTGGATGCTGTTTATATTGCCGTCAACGAATTTAAAAGCGTGATGGCGCCCAACGTCATTCTGAAAAAGGTGCTGCCGGTCGAAATACCGGAAGGCGGAGAGCAGATCGACTATATCTACGAGCAGCCGCCTCAGGAGCTTTTGAGCATCCTGCTGCCCCGCTATGTAGAGATGACTATCTATCGCGCCATGCTCGAATCCATTTCGGCTTATCATGCCGCCCGAATGACCGCCATGGATGCAGCCAGTTCGAATGCAGGCGACGTCATTCAGGATTTGACTTTGAACTTAAATCGCGTTCGTCAAGCCAGTATCACGCGCGAGATTATCGAAATTGTCAGCGGCGCTGCCGCCGCTGTATAGGTTTTTTGGAGAGATTATGCCAGAAGGTGTAGCGGAAGGCCATGTAGTTCAGGTGGCCGGTCCCACCATTGAAATTCAGTTCCCTGAAGGAAGCGTTCCCAAGATCTTTAACGCCATCCATGTCACCAGCGAAGGATTCGATTCTCCTTTCAAAATCGACATCACCGCTGAAGTTGCCCAGCACATCGGCGACGGCCGCGTCCGCACCATCGCCATGGAACCCACCGACGGACTCGTTCGCGGCATGAAGGCCTTCGATCTCGGCGCGCCCATCACCATTCCGGTTGGCAAGCAAACGCTCGGCCGCGTGTTGAATGTGTTGGGTCAGCCCGTAGATAACATGGGCCCCATCGAGACCGATAAGAGAGCGCCCATTCATCGCGCTGCTCCCTCCTTCGAGGAGCAGTCGACCGAACTCGAGATGTTCGAGACCGGCATCAAAGTCGTCGATCTGCTCGAGCCCTATGTTCGTGGCGGAAAGATCGGCCTGTTTGGCGGCGCCGGCGTCGGCAAGACCGTCATCATCCAGGAGCTGATTCACAACATCGCCATGAAACACGGCGGCGTGTCCGTGTTCTCCGGCGTGGGCGAGCGCACCCGTGAAGGCAACGACCTGTGGCTCGAGATGCAGGAATCCGGCATCGTCGATCCGCACGACTGGCGGAAATCTAAAGTCGCGCTCGTTTATGGCCAGATGACAGAGCCGCCCGGCGCGCGTCTGCGTGTCGGTTTGACCGGCCTTACCGTCGCGGAATATTTTCGCGATGAAGAAGGGCAGGATGTGCTGCTCTTCATCGACAACATCTTCCGCTTTACCCAAGCCGGCTCGGAGGTTTCGGCCTTGCTGGGCCGCATGCCCTCCGCCGTCGGATATCAGCCCAATCTCGCCACCGAAATGGGTGATCTGCAGGAGCGCATCACGTCCACCAAGCGCGGGTCCATTACCTCCGTGCAGGCCATCTACGTTCCGGCCGACGACTACACTGACCCCGCTCCGGCCACCACCTTCGCGCACCTCGATGCCACCACGCAGTTGTCGCGCTCGATCTCCGAACTCGGTATTTATCCCGCCGTCGATCCGCTCTCTTCCACCTCCCGCATCCTCGATCCGAATGTGGTCGGCCCGGACCATTACGAAGTGGCCCAGCGCGTCAAGCAAACGTTGCAGCGCTATAAGGATCTGCAGGACATCATTGCCATTCTCGGCATCGACGAATTAAGCGATGAAGACAAACTGGCTGTCGGCCGCGCGCGCCGCATCCAACGCTTCTTATCGCAGCCGTTCCACGTCGCCGAGCAGTTCACCGGACGTCCTGGCAAATACGTGAAGCTGGAGGATACAATCCGCAGCTTCAAGGAAGTGGTCGACGGCAAGCACGACGCGCTTCCGGAGCAGGCTTTCTACATGCAGGGCACCATCGACGACGTGCTCGAAGCCGCCGAAAAAATGAAAGGCTAAATGCCTGATACTTTTCAACTCGAAGTCGCCACGCGCGGAGCGCCTGCTCGTCGACGAGCAAGTGACCTCAGCGGAACTACCCGGCAAGAATGGCTACATGGGCATCCTGGCCGGACACGCTCCCTTGCTCAGTGCCCTTGGCGCCGGCGTTCTCAGCTATGAGGGAGGAGGCGGACCGCACGTTCTGGCGATTGCCGGCGGGTTCGTCGAAGTCTTCGATAATCACGTTCGCGTGCTGGCCGATCACGCCGAACTGGCGCAAGAGATCCAAACCGATCAGGCCCGGCAGGAACTTGAGCAAGCCAATGAAGCCCTGAAGAACGCCGATAGCGAGGCTGCTTCGAAGGCCGCCCTCGAAGCGGCGCAAAGGGCTCAAGCCCGAATCGACGCCGCCGGGAAACTTAGTGGGCAACCATAGCGGTCTCGCCGGAGTGTACCGCCGCAACCACCAGCCACGCATTCGCCTTCATGTCTTCCAGTAGAGGCTTCTGCCAGGCGTATTCAGGGTGAGCCTTCAGAAACTCCGCGGCATGAAATTCCAGTCCGCAGGGATGTCCCATTCCGGCGACGAATGACATCTTCTCCGCCATCGCGCTGTCCGCGACTTTCGCTTCCGCCGTACCCGCCGGACCATATGGGTCTTGCCAGCCCTTCAACCCTCGGCTCGATTTATCGATGTGGCCGCAGATAGTGCGCTCATTGGCGTCGAACTCTTTCGTCAGCACGTCATAGTGGTCCGTCTCGAACTTCTTCCCCAGATCCACGTCGATGTGTCCCTTGTTCTCAGCCATCAACTGGTCCCAGCGCCGGTGCCGCACCTGATCCGGGGTATTTGGATCGTTGGCGGGGAAGTCGGTTTCTTCCGCAATCAGCTTCGGGTTGATCGGGAAATTGGAGCCGACGAAATAACCGTCCTTGGTCCTCTCCAGCGTTACGTATTTCAAGCCGAGTTCCAGCCGCGCGATCTCATTTGTCTTCCGATCGGCCACCAGCCAGGTGTTCGCGTATCCACCGTTGTTCCCCGCTCTCATAATCCGGTTGAAATCGTCAATTGATTCGGAGTACTGCATGGCCTTGCGAGCGCGCACGAATTCAGGCACTCCCTTCGTATCGAACCCGTGAAAGTTTCCAATGGTGGTTTCGGTGATCATGATGCCGTTGTCGTTGATGCCGAAATCGTCGCCGCTATGAATCAGTCCCGGCATGCCATCCATAATCAGGTGATGGCCGGCGGTGGGAACGATGTCGAAAATCATGTTCCAGCGGCTGCCCGTCAAATAATCCGTCCAGTTATTGTGGCCGATGACAATGCGCCCATCTTTCGTATAGCTGCCGGTGGCGACAAACGCGCTGCAATGCTCCGGAGGATGACTGGGACTCGGAACACCCTTCGCTTCACGCTTGCGCGCATCGTCGTAGTAGTACGAAAACTCCATGTACCCGTTCATCGTCACCAGGTCCATCAAATCGAGCTTGGAGCCATGCGCCTTTAGCCCGTCTTCCATGCCTTGCAGTTCCTCGCGATATTCAGCCGGAACTTTCGGCCAGAAGTATTTCTCAGAGATGGCCCGCAGATCGGCCCAGGTGTGTTTCACTTCATGCGTGGTACTGAGCTCGATGGCCTTCTTTGAATCCTCGATCTCGCTTGTCAGCAAATATCCGTGCTGAAATCCGATCGCCGATGGGCTGCCTTCTAAGTGAACGAAAATCCACCCGTCTTTCGCGGGATTGCGAAACCCGCCATGCAGGCGGTCATCCGCCGAGGCCCATACGCGCGCAAACAAGCAAGAGAAGAACGAACCGCGACAGCTGAAACACGCATAGCATCATAGTAAATGAAGTGCCATCTGCAACCCAACCTGTCGGGCGCGAGCGAGAATTAAACTCCATCTCTTTGCTGACGGTCATCGTCGTGCTTGCCACCGTCACCATGACGTTTGGAGCCATGATAGCCGTGTTCGTGATTCGCTCCGAGCAGGGAATGTTTTGGGGCCATCTCAAAGTTCCCGGAGTTCTTTGGGGAACAACCGCGGTTTTACTGGCAAGCAGCGCCACGTTTGAGCTAGCTCGCCGCCGCCTCGCCGACAACGATCAGCGCGGGTTTTTTGGAATGATGGTCGTGACGACCGGTTTGGGTTTGCTGTTCTTGCTAGGGCAACTAATGGCGTGGTTCCAGATCATTCACTCGGGCGTTGTCCTCAAACGGAATCCGCACTCGTGGTTCATCTTTCTGTTTACCGGCTTGCATGGCCTGCACATATTGGGGGGCCTCGCCGGGCTCGGTTATCTGCTGTTGCGCACCTGGACGCCCGCGACCGGTCCTAAGTACCAGATGAATACACGCGTCATCGCAAACGGCGTCTCCGTTTTTTGGCACTATCTGGACTTTCTCTGGATTGTTCTGTTTACGCTATTGCTAACCTGGCGGCGCTAAACAGCGTTGCCTTAGACGCCGGCCCTGGTAGCGATCCACTTTTTCACGACCGCAACTAGCTGTTCGGCTTGGAACGGCTTCGATAAGTAATCGTCCATCCCGGCATTCAGGCAGCGCTCGCGTTCCCCGACGAGCGCGTTAGCCGTAACCGCGACGATAGCTGGTTGGCGCTGTTCCAACAGGCGAATCTGGCGGCTGGCCTCAAAACCATCCATGGTGGGCATTTGACAATCCATGAGGATCAAGTCATAAGGATTGGTCCTATGCGCCTCCAGGGCCTCATTGCCATCGCCCACTAGATCGATGTTGAAACCTGCTCGCTGCAGAATGAGCTTGCCCACGCGCTGGTTGATGGGGTTGTCCTCAGCCATCAGAATGCGGAGAGGTAGATGACCATTGGACCCGTTGGCAGAGTTCTCACTCATTGTTTAAAGAAGCCCCGATGGCGTCAACGGGCTGAGTTCCTATAACCATAACATCGACTAGCCGCCCACGAAGTTTAATGCATCTTGTCCGTAACCGCTCCCGGACGTGGAGGGCTAAGGTCTCGGCTCAGCGGCGAACGGCTTCGTCCCGCTCAACTTTTCCGTCCCGGATGTGGATAATCCGATGAGCATGCATGGCTATATCCAGTTCGTGCGTGACCAGCACAATGGTATTTCCCTCTTGATGCAAGCGCTCGAAGAGTGCCATGATTTCGTTGCCTGTGTGTGTGTCCAACGCGCCGGTAGGCTCGTCGGCCAATAGAATGGAGGGCTGATTCACAAGCGCGCGGGCGACCGCGACACGCTGCCTCTGGCCGCCGGATAGTTCGTTCGGCTTGTGATACATGCGCTGCTCCAGATCCACCGCGCGCAAAGCATCACGCGCCCGGCCTATCCGTTCGTGCGAGGAAATGCCAGCGTAGATCAAAGGCAATTCTACATTGTGCAAAGCGGAGGCGCGCGCCAGCAGGTTAAATGTCTGGAAAACAAAGCCGATCTCTTTATTCCGGATTCGAGCCAGCTCGTCATCTTCCATGTCGCTGACGAGCTTGCCGTTGAGGTAATAGAGGCCTTTGGTAGGGGTGTCCAGGCAACCTATAAGATTCATCAGGGTCGATTTGCCGGAACCGGAAGGACCCATAATGGCGACGTACTCGCCGCGCCTGATCACAATATCGACGCCGGAAACTGCGTGGATCTCCTGATCGCCCATGATGTAGGTTTTCCAGAGATCGTAAGTGCGAATAACGATGCCTTCGCGTTTGAGTTGCTCCCCGCGCTCGACGCGTTCCTGAGGAGTGGACTCTTGGAGAGCTGTGTTCAGACTGGCCATGCCTAGACTTGGAGCCCGCCTCTTTAGCTCGCGACCGTACTGGAAGCGATAACAGGCGCCTTGTTGTCCACCTTCACCTTTGCTTCATTGCGAAGAGTACGGATCACCTGATAGCTGCCGGTGATGATTTGATCGCCGTCTTTGAGGCCGCTCAGAACCTCGATATCCGTTGCGCCTGTTATGCCGGTCTGGACTTGCCGAAACTCGGCCTTAGCGCCGTTGACCACGAACACGCCTTGGAGTTCCTCCTTGGCAGCTTTTTGCGCAGCGGGATCGGCAGGCGGCCGCTGACCGGGTTTAAGCTGTTGCAACTGACCTTTCTGCCTGATGGTGAGCGCTTGAATCGGGATGGCGAGAACATGCGCCCGAGTGGCGGTGACGATCTTAGAGGTGCAGGAGAGCCCTGGCCGGACCAGACTCTCAGGAATGTCGAGCGCGATCACAACCTTGAAATCTTTGGCTTCTTGACTGGATGTTTGGCTCTGCGATGCCGATACGCCAGTGGAGCGAACGATGGCCGTGTCGCCGATCTCGATCACGCGTCCTTTGAAGGTGCGGTTGGGAATTGCGTCGATGGTCACGTCCGCGGATTGATCCATTTTGACGCTGACGATGTCGGTCTCGTCAACATTCACTTCGGCCGTGATGACCGACATATCGGCAATGGTCATGATGGTCGAAGCCGTCGAACTCTGAATACCGGGCACGACAGTCTCGCCAACGCGAACGGGTAAGTTCGTCACTACGCCGTCGAGCGGCGCAACGGCATCGAACTGAGATAGCACGTTCTGGGAGCGCGAGACCATGGCCTGGGACTGCGCGACCTTCTTCTGGGCAGAGCTGAGTTGGGCAGCCGCCTGGGCCTTCTGGGCTTGGGCCTGAGACACTCGTTTCTGAGATTCATCCAGAGTAGCCACGGCGAGGTCGTATGTGGCTTTCTTCGCTTCGAAGTCTTGCGGCGCAATCAGCTTTGCGTCGAACAGTTCCTGACTTCGTTTCAGGTCGATCTTTTTCTGTTCGAGATCGGCCCGGTCGTGGTCCACTTGAGCCTGCGCGACGGCGATATTGTCGTCAGCCGATTTCGCAGCAGCTTCACTGGCCGATGAATCCGCCAGGGATGAATTCAGCGCGGCCTCTTGAGCGCGCAGATCCGCGGTGGGCTGTATGTTCGCCAGGCGCGCCAGCACCTGACCTTTGCGAACGCGGTCGCCCTCCTTGACCAGGATCTCGGTAATGGGCGCGGGACCTTGCGCTGCTCCTATATTGATGTAATTCCGGGGCTTAATTTCACCGGAAGCAGTAACGACGGCGGTCAGATCCAGGCGACCGACTTTGCCGGTCTGCACAATGACAACGCCGCGCTCGCTCAGTTTTATGCTGGCAAACACTCCGCCTGCGATCAGCACCAGCAAGCTGAGCAGAATGACGATCTTCCATTTCTTTTTCAAGTCGACAAACTCTCCCCGACCATTCCCCAGACGAAAACATACTAGGAAATGTTCCCGGTTTTTACAAGGTTTAACTCGACTTTAGCACGTAAAGGAGCCGGTCGGAAGCTTAGACGTTCTAGACATAAATGCGTCTTACTCGCGCGTGAATGCCGCACAGCACGCTGTAAGAAATGGTGCCGGCCCATTTCGCTATCTGTTGAGCATCAATACTAACCTCGCCCTCCGATCCGAGCAGCGTGACGGGGTCTCCAACCGAGGTTCCGGGCGAGTGACTGATGTCAATGGAGGTAAGATCCATCGAGACCGCGCCCAGTATAGGCGCAAGGACGCCATTAACAATGACGCTACCGCGATTCGAAAGCCGGTGCGGGATGCCATCGGCGTAGCCGGCGGCCAGAACTGCCACGCGCATGGGACGAGTGGCGCGATACATCCCTCCATAGCCGATCAAGGCACCCGCGGGAACATCTTTTATAGAAAGGACAGAAGCCCGCCAGGTGAGAGCGGGTTTGACCTGCAGAATGCGCGCGGGGGCGTGCCCACTGGCTGGAGATACGTAGCCATAGATGGCGTGTCCCGGCCTTATCATTCCGCGCCAAACCTGCTGACGGCCATAGGCGACAGGAATTGAGCTCGATAAGTGCACCAGCTTGGGGTGAATTCCGGCGCGATGCAAGCCCTCAGCGACTTTGTCGAAAAGCGCGACCTGGTCATTCGTTTGGCTGGTCTGATAATTGGCGGCCGAGGCGAAGTGGGTCATGAGACCTTCGATCTCGACGTGACGCGCGCGAAGGATCGCTTCGGCAATGCTGCCGTCGTCTGAACAGACTCCCAAACGACTCATGCCGGTGTCGAGCTTTAAATGATAGCGGCAGCGCTGCCCGCGAGCCGCCGCTAACCGATCCAGCTCGGCCAGATCCGCCAAGGAGTGGATGACCGGCGTGAGATCGTAAGCGAGTAACGCGTCACGCGTGAACGGCAAGAAATCAGCCATGACCAGGATGCGGGCCTTGATTCCCGCGTCGCGCAGTGAAACGCCTTCCTCGGTATTGCTGACGGCGAGCCAACGCGCGCCCTCCTGCTCGAGAGTGCGCGAGACCTCAATTGCTCCGTGGCGATAGGCGTCGGCCTTCACGACCGGCATGACTTCGACGCCAGGACCTACGACTTGCCGAATCGCTTGAAAATTTGCCGCTATTTGGCCGCGCGAGACTTCAACCCAGGACCGGTAGGGTCTGCGCACAGGCAGTTCTTCTTGAAGCGCAGTTGCAATGAGTAAAGGATTTTCGGTCATGATCGTAATGCCAGTTGCCGAAAAAGGGCTTCGTATGCGTCAGTGACTACATTCCAACTGTAAAGGGTCTCAATGCGGCGCATGGCGCGGTATCCCCAGGCGCTGCGCTCTTCTTCGGAAACGTCCACGGCCCATTGCAATTTGGTTACCAGGTCACCGGTGAATGCGACGGCCGTGTCGCCGGCGACCTCAGCGCTTTCCGGAGTGCTCAGGTAGAGCACCAGCGCGCCGCGGCCCATGGCTTCGATGAGAGCCGGATGCGTGCCGCCCACTTCCGTGGCTTGGACGTAGACGGCGGAATGCGATTGCAATTGATGGTAGCCGCCGCCATAAATTGCGCCGGGGATAACGATGCGCGGGTCTCGAGTGTCTTTCACCTGGCGGATATAATCGGCCGCATAAGGCGCGTCGCCAACCAGCGCCAGCTTGAAATCCGTATTCACCTTTTCGAACGCCTGGCGGACCATCAAAGCGTTGTTCTCCGGCTCCATGCGGCTGACATAGAGGACGTACTTGCCGGGTTCAAGACCAAGCCCCCGGACGGCATCCGTTTCTTCGACCTTGCCGACTTCGGCGCCGTAGGGGATGAAAAACGAATTCTTGCGATAGCGCTCGAGATAGTACTCACGAATCTTTTGAGCGTCGGTCACGAGGGCCGAGCAGCACCAGGTGGCCAACCATTCAGAGAGCAGGTACCAGGTTTTGGCAATGCGATTCCATTTTTTTCGATAGCGTTCCAGGCCATCGACATTGAGCGCGGCCGGCATCCCGGCCAAGCGGGGCCAGAGGGTGAAGATGGCGTTGGCGGCGTTGCAATACAGCACCACGTCGAATCGGCGGAACAGAAGATGGAAAGTGGAAAGCGCCGTGTGAGCGACCGTGTCGAAGTATTTATGGCGAACGGTGGGCAAGTAGAGCAGCTTCACGCCGCGATACTCGGGCGACGGGTGTTGCTCGCGGCAATAGACGGTGACGTCATGACCACGTTCCGCCAATCTGATGGAAAGCTCCTGCGCGAAGGTTTCAAAGCCCCCGTAATTGGCGGGGATGCCGCGAGTTCCGAGCAGAGCGATACGCAATCGTTACCTGCTCGGGGATGAAAACCAGGCGGCGATGTATTGGTCACTGGCGCGCCGGCGGCGCATGATTTCGCGCCGTTTGGCCCAGGTACGTGTCAGGTTGCGGATCAAGAGAGGGAAGGCGCGGAGCGAGGAAAACTCGCGCAGAAAGCATGCGGCGATGACCACACAATCGCGAAAGGTGACGGCGAAAAAGTGGCGCAGGTAGAGTGTGGCTGTGGTGTTCTTGATGCGCAACAGAAAACGGTTTTTTACCGAGTGCATGTTAATGAGCGCGGGCAGCGATCGGCGGTTAGAGGGCAACACGCTGCGAACGTGATAAGCAACAGCACGCGGCGTGTACAGACATTTCCAACCGAGTAACTGCGCGCGCCAAGCTACATCGGCATCTTCGCGGTAAGCGAAAAAATCCGAATCGAAAAACTCGCCGGAGATGGAGATATCGTCAATCATCTTGCGCCGATAGAGAGCGGCTGCGCCGGTGACTCCGAACATATATTCAACATGATCGTACTGGCCCGCGTCGGGTTCTTTGTTTCCACGGTCGAAGTGTCTGAAACTAGGGGTGAAATAAATTCCGGTGGAATCGAGAACGGGATGAGAGGGTATCTCGAAATCGGGCGGCATGGCGAGCAACTTGCCGGAAACGCTGCCTATTTGGGAGTCCGATTCTCCGGCGGCGACCATGGCGGCGACGAAAGTTGGTGTAAGCCGCACGTCGGGATTGAGCGTGAGGATCCAATCGCTGCCCGATAAAGCAATGGCCTGATTCTGGGCTGCGGCGAAACCGGTGTTCTCACGGTTGTAGACGATGCGGGCGCGCTGCTCAAATTCCCGGAGAATCGAAGGTGTTTCATCAGTCGAGGCATTGTCGACGATGATTACTTCGATGCGCGGATAAGCCTGTTCGAAGACGTATGGAAGACAGCGCCCGATGAAGCGGCTGCTGTTGTAGGTGACAATTGTCACGCAAACGGAAGCGGGAGTCACCCCGGTTTCACCAAGCTGAAATAGAGGCGCCAATAGGGATTGAAGCCGACTTGCCGCTGCAAGTTGTGGATTTCGAGTTCGCTTTCAGAGAACAGTGTCTCAATTTGCCGGCTGGTATCGGCGCTGGAGTGTTTGCGAAATGAGGACCACTGGCGCAGCCCTTCCCATTTACCGCGAAGCGCGGCAATTAGATTGCGCTGTCTTGCCGCCGCAAAGAGCGCGAGGATTTGGCCGACGAGAATGGGCCAGGCGAAACGCCGCAAAGTTTTCGCGGAGTAATACTTGGCCAAGATCAGAACCTGGTTGCGAGCAGTGAGGAAGAACACGCGGGCGCTACTTTTGCCGAGGGTGGTCTTGCTCATGTGCAGCGCCACCGCCGCTGGTTCGTAGATGCCTCCGACGCCGGCGAGAGCACAGCGCACGCCGAAATCGACATCTTCGTAATAAGATTCGAAGCGCGTCTCGAGAAGTCCGATGCGGTCGAAGACGCTGCGGTGGAAGAGCGCGGCTGTCATGGGCGCAAAAGATATTTTCCGCTTGGCGGACCAGACAGCGCCATCAGGTTTTCCATAACCGCAGCGCCAGGCGTAGGCAGCACGCGAGACCAGGTCCCAACTGCCATCGATCAGATTGGCCGTGTCAGGACGCAAGAGCTTGCCGACAGCAAAGGACGCGTTTTCCTGCTGCGCGCTGGAAAGCAGACGCTGCAGCCACACGGGCTCGAGCACAACATCGTTATTCACAATAAGGATCCAATCTCCCGTGGCGCGCGAGATGCCTTCGTTGACGGCGACGGCGAAACCGCGGTTCTCAGGGAAGACGACCAGGTCCACCGGGAAATTCCGCGCGACAAGCTGGGTAGCGTCGGTGCTGCCGTTATCGACGACGATGATCTGATCCGGAGGGCGCGTTTGGGCGGTGAGATTCGCGAGGATCCTCTGCAGCAGATCAGCCCGATTCCAAGTCGGAACGATCGCCGAGACGGTCGCCATTTGTTCCACGATAAGACCCGCTAGAGCTGGTCATAAATCGCTTTAAGATTAAGCACGAATCCAGCAATGGGTCCCTCGCCCGCTACGCTTTCCGGGTTCTTCAATTCGGCTGGAACGTCCACGGCAGATCGATAGATCGCGACTGTTCTCGAATCGGGATCGATGAGCCAGCCTAAATCGACGCCATTGCGCAAATAGGCCAACATCTTGAGGTGCAGGTCTTTCTTGCGATCGCTTGGAGAGCGAACTTCAACTACAAAAGCGGGGACGAGAGGCGCGAACTTCTTGCGCCGCGCGCGTGGAACCGCGTTCCATCTCTCGACGGGAATCCAGCAGGCGTCGGGAGAAAAGACGCTAGTGTCTGGCAATGTTATTCCGGCTTCGGCAAGAACGATACCGGGTCCGCTTCGCCCGGACCAAGTTCGCAATTCTGCCGCAATCTCAAATTGGACCAAACCGTTTTCCGATCCAGCAGGGGCCATAACGATGACCTCTCCTTCAGCGTCTCGTTCGATGCGAAGCAGTTGGTGCTCCTGACAGAAATCGAAGAAATCGTCGTCGGTGAATTCCGGGACGGGACGGAGGACGACCCGCTCAAGCGTGGCGATATCGAGAGCCAAAGGAAGAGTTGCAGCCATCCTTTACCTACTATCGCTCAAACCACGGCGTTGCGTTGAATGAGTTCGCGGTAAAAGAAGGCGCTTAGCTTGGGATAGCGCTTCTGAGTCTCGTAATCGACATAGTAGATTCCGAATCGCAAGTTATAGCCGTCCGCCCATTCGAAGTTATCCATGAGACTCCACAAGAAGTAACCGCGGACGGGAAAACCTTCGGAGACGGCGCGATGCAACTTGCCTATGTAGTTGCGCAGGAACATGACGCGGTCGGTGTCGTAAACGCGACCATCGGGAGAGAGCACATCGGCGGAGGAGCAACCGTTCTCCGTGATGTAGATCTCAGGCACCTTCCATATTTCGGCGGCGTGACGGGGGGCCCAATACAACGCCTCGGGTCCGATATAGAGCCAGCTCGATGCCATGTGTGGAAAAGACGCGGGATGGTTTACCTTCTCAAAACCGAGAGGTGAATCGGCGGCGCGGATGTAAGTGGGGTTATAGACGTTGATACCGAGGAAGTCGAGGGGACTGCTAATGATCTTCAGATCTTCGGGCGTAAATTTGGGCGCGTGGGCGCCTTGCGCGTGGAGATACTCGTCCATGTACTTGCCTTCCATAATCACGGTGAGATACTGAGCGTTCATCACGCGGGTAGCTTGCGCGCTGGCCTTGATGTGCGGCTCTGCCTCAATCACGGGAACGGCACTTATGAAGTTCTCGGCCAAACCTACTTTGGTTCCCGGTTGAGCCTTTGCTCGAATGGACTGGACCGCTAAGCCGTGGGCCAAAACGGCATTGTGCCGGGTCTGGTTGAGCCGCGCGGGAGGCAGCTTCAGGCCGGGAGCAAAGCGGCCGTCGCGGTAGCCGATATCGATGAACGACGAGAATTCGTTCATGGTGAAGAAGTGATGAACGCGGTCAGATAATTTGCTGGCCACGTAGCCGGCATAATCGCCGAAGGCCTTGGCAGTCTCGCGCGATTCCCAGCCTCCGAAGCGATCCTGCAGGCTTTGCGGCAGATCCCAATGGAAGAGAGTGCAGTAGGGTTCGATGCCGTTGGCGAGTAACTCGTCGACAAGGCGCTGATAGAAATCCATGCCCTTGTCGTTGGCCGCGCCAGTGCCATGGGGAAAAATTCGCGGCCATGAAACGGAGAAGCGATAGACCTTGGCGCCCACCCATTTCAAGAGCTGCACATCCTCCTTATAGCGGTGGTAATCGTCGTCGGAGACATCGCCACTCTGGTTGTGGTAAACGTTGCCGCGAATGTGCGAGAAGGTATCCCAGATAGATGGTCCTCTGCCATCCGCTTCGGCCGCGCCTTCGACCTGATAGGCGGCAGTCGCACAACCCCAAAGGAACCCTTCGGGGAACTGGTAATAATTTGGACGGGGGGCGCCAATGGCCGGCCGGGTTTCGGATGCGGTTTGCGGCTGCGCGCCGATTACCGAAGACCCGATGGCGGCTGTTCCGATTGTCTTTCCAAAGGTACGCCTGGAGAAACTCTTCATGGTTACTGATCTCCAGCGTACTGAATGCAACAACGGCTTACCATAAGTGGATGCGAGTTATTCTGCTGGCCTTAGCCACGCTTCCGTGTCTGGTGGCCCAGACCATCGTCATTAATGCGGGCACGGTGTTCGACGGCAAAGGCGGCGTAGCCCGCAACCAGCAGATCACGATCGAGGGATCGCGGATCACGGCAATTCACGCGGGCCGCGCGCCAGCGACTTACGATCTCAAAGGCCTGACTGTGATGCCGGGATGGATCGACACGCACGTGCATCTGGACTGGCATTTCGATAAGAGCGGTAAGCTGGCACACCAGCAGAATGAGAAGCCTGAAGAGACAGTCCTATACGATGCGGCGAACGCCTGGGCAACACTGGTTGGCGGCTTCACGACTGTGCAAAGCGTGGGGTCACGCTTTGACGCACTGGTGAGAGACCGCATCGATGCGGGCAGCCTACCGGGCCCGCGCATCCTCACGTCCTTTCGCCAGATCACAAAGGACTCCGGCAATCCAGAAGCGTTGCGAGCGCTGGTGCGCCAGACCAAAACGGACGGCGCCAATTTGATCAAGCTGTTCGCCACGTCAGGCTTAGGCGCGGGCGGGGCGCAGACGATGAGCGATGAGCAGATTCAGGCCGTGTGTAGCGAAGCCAAAGCGCAGGGACTTCGCGCGGTGGTGCATGCGATCAGCGATCAAGGGGCCAAAGCGGCGGTGCTGGCGGGCTGCACGTCGATCGAGCACGGCACATTTGTGAGCGACGACACGCTGGCGCTGATGGCGGCGCGCGGCACTTACTTCGATCCGAATTTTCTGGTACTGCACAATTACATGGAGCAACCGGAGAAATTTAATTTTTCGGATGCAGTGGTGGCGACGCTCGAGAAAGCGCTCGCTCCCACGGCGGATGTACTGCGGCGGGCGCGAAAGCACAACGTGAAGGTGGTACTGGGGACGGATGCCGTCGCGGGCGCGCATGGGCGCAACGCGGAAGAGTTCATTTACCGCGTGAAGGACGGCGGCGATACTCCGATGCAGGCGCTGATCAGCGGAACGTCTCTGGCGGCGGAAGCGTTGGACCTGGGCGGAACCGCGGGCGTGCTCGCCGAAGGCTATCAGGCGGACATCGTGGCCGTGGACGGGAACCCGCTCGAAGACATCACGGCTGTGAGACGGGTGGTTTTCGTGATGAAAGCCGGGAAAGTGTACCGGAATGGGCGGTCAAGCGGCTCGTGATTTGTGCTGCAGCGGTGTTTCTTCCTCCTGGATGGCGGCGTTTTGCCGAACGAACTCGGGCTCGTTGGCAGATTCAAGCGCGGGCTGCGAAACGAAGCCAACCGCTTGCTGACGCGCGCGGCTCTGTTTCAGGCGAGTGAGAGTATTCAGGGCTTTGTGGAAGGCGCGTTCGTGCGTGGTCTGATAGCGCAGGAATAAGGACAGGCGTTTCTCGTCCACGCCCGTTTCCGTAAAGCACTCATTCTGGAAGCGAATGGCGCGTTGCGTGAGCCACCAGGATTGCGCCATTTCGGTGACGAGCAGTTCTTCGGTCGCGTTGGCCGGTTGATGCTCCTTTAATAAGTCATGCAGAAGAGCTTCGAGCGCGGCGGGACTCTCGCCAGGGATGATCATTTCGCCGGAGGCCAATCCATGCTTGAGGGAATTACGAGACGAAGCCAGCTTTCCCTCAGCACTGCGAGGTCCCGTGGAGTGGAGGGCGTTAGCGCGATTGGTTTCAGCGCGTTTGGCGGCTTTCGCGGCGTCGTGCGGAACGAAGCCAACGGGCTCGGTCACTTTGTTCGGGGCTACCGGTGGGTTGTTTTGCGGAACGAACCCAATCTGGGGGGGCGCGCTTTTGGCAGCTTTCCAGGCGAGCTTGGCAGCTTTCCTTTCGGCCTCGCGGCGTTCGTTGCGAGCTTGACGAGATGTCATTTCAGTGATCCTCCTGAAGGTTTAGGGCAAGAGAGCGGATGGCCCTTACCCGGCAGCAGGAATAACACGGCAGTTTGCCTGACTGGGATGGCTGGCGGACTAAATAGGTTCTAAGTTGTTGAAGGAGCTTGGGAGGACTTTTTTTCGATCGAGCGGTGAATGATTTGGGAGTTGGGCGGCTTCGTTGTTGGGGAAGCCGCAAGGTACGGAATGCGCGTTTTACGTCAACTTGAAAACCGCGGAGAAGGTAGATCGATCTACAGTTCGCGACAAGGCCGGATCTATTCCTCCGAACGCGGTCTCGCGGCCCGTCCGGCTTCTCGGCCGACGAAAAGGTCGCGTACGAGCGTCTGCAGTCCGTCTATCAGAAGGGAATCGCCTACGGGTTCCAGATGGGTCTGCGGCCGCAGACGCTGTACGGAATCGCAGATTCGCCGGTCGGTCTTGCGGCGTACTTCCTGGATCACGACGCGCGCAGCTACGAGCTGATCGCCCGCGTCTTCGAGGGACAAGCTGAGGGCCTCACGCGCGATGACGTCCTCGACAATATCACGATCACGTGCTGACGAACACTGCGCTTTCCGGCGCCCGTCTTTACTGGGAGTACTTTGGCAAAGGGTATTCAACGCCAAAGGTGTCTCCATCCCGGTCGCCGTAAGCGTCTTCCCCGACGAACTCTATCCGCTCCCCGGAGCTGGGCGGAGCGGTATGACCGTCAGTCACCGGATAGGCGTCCCGGGAGGCAAGCGCGTCCTCGGTCTCGATCCACTTGCGACCGGGATCGAGCGAGCAGAATGGGCAGGACACGTTCGATTATCTTTGAACATAGCTAATCCGCGAGCTCAGGTTGTGAGCGCCACCACGGAGAGTTAATTGATCCGGGTTCTGCGGCCGCCGGCGAACGTTTCCGTCGGTCTTGCAGCGTCGTTGAATAGGTAGCTCGATTGGGCGGGTCGGGATTGGTGATAGAAAGCGGATTTCTCAGGATTGATCTGCGAATGAACGCCTCTGCCCACCTTCAAATCGCCATTGTAGAACGTAAACGGCGGTCATTCGCCGACTCTCCGACTCTACGGCCGAGTGCCTTCGAGCAAAGGCCAAGATTGAGGTGAGAGGCCATCAGGAAAACGTAGTCGGCGTTGGGGCCGGATCGACAAACTAGCGTTTAATTATGCTCATGAAGGCATGCTCGGTTGGAAAGATATAGCGACTATCGAATTTGTAACGCATTTCCAAAATCTCGAGAAGCCGTGTCGAATATTGTTCTCGTTCGATTTCGCTCCTGAGGAGAGACCGCAGATAGAACACTATGTCGCGTGGGTCTAAACTCTGTAGATAGCTATTCACTCGTTCGATGCGCACATTGCCCCACTTACTAAGGATGTTGATGATAGTCTCCCGTTGAGGATCGCGACAGACCGCCTCACCGGTGATTTCTTCGCGGAGAGCGGCTATATCTCCCCTGCATCCTTTAAACGTAACTATCAAGAGCGTTCCCAGTGGATTAAGAGCGTTCCATGCGCCATTCAAAAATGCCTCGTATAGGTCAAGCCGTAACTCCGGAACGGAGTGGGATGAGAGAACCATGTCAAATGTTTCGTTCAGCGGCACAGGGAATGTGCTGGTCATTACTTTGAGTCCCAGACGCCGCAACTCACTTGCCGATTGTTCATTGTGTTCGATGGCTAGATAGCGACTAACAGTTCGAGATAGTGGAACAGCCGTTATCTCGTGTCCAGCCCCTACGTCAAGCAGCGATGCAATTCTGGCGCGGTGAACGTATTTCGCTACGTTCTCAACAAGCACGCCCGCTCGATTAGAGCGAAAATCTGATGCTGCGTTTAGGATAAGCTGCTCAATGATATGACACGTCCAAGGACGCGGGCACTGCGGTGATGACAGCACCCGCAAAGTCAATGTATTCCAATATTTGTACTTAACAGGTCTTCATCTCAACCCGGTGTATGAGCGTGCGGATGGTCACTCGGATGGCTACCATCAGGATTTGCAATGCATCGTGCGAAACAACTGCCTTCACAACTTGCATTGGTCTGCTCCGGTGCGAATCGCCACGAAGTTTCAAACAGGCGCTTTCCCGCTAGTTCCGGCGATGCAGTCTCTTTAAGGACAGAGCTTCTGTCGTCGAAATTGAACTCCACTAAACCGAAACCAGGCGTGACGCTCTTCGTGGCGATTAGACCAAATGTGTTCGACAAGTTGTGCGCTTTCGCCGCAACACAGAAGTCTTGCACAAAATCTTCGCTGTCTTTAAGCAGACGATACGCCTCCTTCGTAAATGGGTCTGACGAAAATTCTAATGTTTGCAGACTTTGGCAGCCGTCTTCGTTTACCGCCAACAGCGACGGCCAGAAGTCTGTCGCAGCAGTATTGGTTCTCGGGTAAGTCTCGAACTCTTTTGGACTATCACTTGCAATCACTTCCTGAATTGGTATCTCGTCTTCTTCAAGGCGCCAGTGCCTGTGAAGGATTGAGATTCCCCATTTGTCGCACATGTTGTGTCTAAGAAAGATTGGGCGAAAAGCGGAGAATGCGAGATTCAACTTGTCTCCTTCTCGCATTGCCGCATCCGCAAACTCGATCGAAGGCAAGTTATTATATTTGAACCTGTCGTACACTGACGCGTCTTGAGCCATATAGCTCCTTTTTGGGATAGACTTCCGGGCCTCTCCCGGCTAAGCAAATAGTACATCCATTTGAATCGGAAGTACAACACGGGCGAGGACCGTTGAGGAAACGTTTGACGCAAAGAACCGGC
Source organism: uncultured Acidobacteriaceae bacterium (assembly GCA_963795445.1). Taxonomy (GTDB): domain Bacteria; phylum Acidobacteriota; class Terriglobia; order Bryobacterales; family Bryobacteraceae; genus Bog-105. The sequence goes on from CAWCHX010000024.1 coordinate 228,262, forward strand.
GCATTTCTGTTGCTTGAATGCACACGTGACGAATAGCGCTGTAGCTTACAATCCGTTCGAGATTTTGCTAAGAGTCATGCTGCGGCTGAGCGGCGCTTTTGTTTTTGAAAAAGTGGTGTTCTTGCCGGTCTTGAACTCTACGGTCTGGCAGGCGAAGCGCCTAATACTTTACCCCTGCCTGAGACTTTGAAGCCAGTTTCGAAATGGAGCATTATCAGTTGTTTCAGAATGGGTCTGTTGCGAGATAGACGCGAAGTTTCCGAAGAACTCAGGAGGGTGCTGTGGCGAGTGAAGAGCTCGAAAGCAAAAAACTCGAACTTGACCAGGAAATACGGCGTGCAGAAATCGAGTTGCGTAAAGATGAGTTGCAGGTGCGCAAAAAAGAGGTGGAGGCGCAAAATCGACTCCTCGATGCTCAGGTGTCTCAGTCGAAACATTTCAGATGGACAAACCCTGCAACTGTCGCGCTGCTTGGTGCTCTCATAGCTCTGATTGGCAACGTTGCTGTTACCTACCGAAGCACAGGAAGCGCCGAAAGGATAGCATCCACGAATGGCCAACTGCAAAAGGATTTAGCAGACTCGACGGCTCAGAACAATGTGGCGCTAGAGAAGCTTAAGGATGAGGCGGCGAGCATAGTCGAAGTTATCAAGAACAGCGGCGGTGATCCGGGTAAGGTCAAAGCCGGGGTTTGCATGCTTTTAAAACTGAACACTATCAAGAGCGAATCGACCGTTAGAGATGCGTTGAATTATGTGAATAGCTTGGGCGGCTGCGAAACTCAGACGGAAAAAGTGCCCCAAGAACAATGGCTGTCGACTAGCCTGACAATACCAGGCTGTGGAAATAGCGGCTGTATAGTTCCGTTCTCGGTATGCGGGCTTGTTCCTGCAAATATGAAGGTACCGGCCAAACGAGAGCGTTCGCGGACACTTTCGCGGCGCTTGGGGGGATTGGCAAGGACCCGCAAATGTAGTCACGAAGGACGGTTCAGATTATGTTTGCCGGGTCTTCGTGCAGCATTCTCACAATGTTGCAAGAAACGTTTCATTCGAGTTCGAGGTCGCGCCAAAATGAGCTGCCTAAGAGGGTGATTGTTTGATCGCTATTTTCATGGGGGGTGTTCTAAAGAGAAGGCTAGGCGCAGGTCTGTTAGGGCGGTCTCCTAAAGGGTAAGTTTTGCGACCAGCAAATTGAATCGCAAAGTTTGGCTCCCGATCATCGGGGGATCTCTTTCGCGGCCTTTCATCGGGCCTACGAAGATGGCACCTTTGGTCGCAAATATCTGTTGCAAAATGAAAGCTGCAATAACGCCCCTCCCCTGCGGTCCGCGCCCAACTCTTGGTGAGGGAGAAACCAAGTTGACGGAAGTCGGCATCGCGGAGATTGAAGCGTCGCGAGTTATAACGTCGAAGTGGAATATCGGCGTTGTGGACTGGGGGACTATCGATCGTCAACCAAAGGCGGACACGTAGAAGACTGACGGCCCAGGATTTCACCGAGACTTGGTCACCTTTGAAGTAGCTAAGGGCCTGGTGGCCTTCTTTTTGGCTGCTTTCTTCGCCGGTTTCACAACTGAGTCATAGTGTTTCAGCGGATGAAGCCGTCGAAGTTCGAGACCGGGATTTTCGACTGGGCGACCAGTCTCGACGTCCACAATAGACGCGTTGAGCGTGTAAGTCGAAAGATGAGAGAAGTCGAGTCGACGCAAAGTCTGTAGCGCACAATCCTCACAATGACTGAAATCCGTTACGTTCATCAATTCATAGGCGACGGATGTTGCGTTTTCCATCAGACGTGAATCGACATACATGTCGCGCCATTCGACCGAAATGATCGTGTCTTCTCCGATGTGGCGAGTATTCTTCCTTCTCTTAAATGCCCGCGAGTAGAACCCTAGACTGCGAAGACCAGCAAACACGGCCACCAATCTTCTCTCACTGAGCCCTGTTATTCGAGCCAGCAGATCGATGTTCATGTGAATGTTGACGGGAAGATCTGCAGAACAGCCATGCAGAAACAATTGAACGATTGCGTTGCGCTCCTCTTCGTTCGTGCGCCGAAGTGCTTCTAGAAAATGATCTGCAGATTCGCGAAGCAGTGCCAGGTCTACTTCTCCGTATCGTTCGACGAAGCTGCGAAATAGAAGATCTGGCTCCGGAGGAAGGTATTCAGATCGCTGCGGCGTTCCGAACTTTCTAACGATAATATTGGCCAATTCGCCCACTTCGATTGCGTTCAAGTCCAAATATCCAATCGTCTTCAGTAGGCCGGGAAGTTTGGCATCATCGAATCGGACGGGGAGTATGTACTCGCGGTTCTCCTGTAAGGCCCGTTCCTGGGCCGACGCACGTTGGTGCTTAGCCCACATCTTTCGCACGTAATGCGTAGATATGAACATGATGCAGTAGCGCGCGGTTTTGCTGTAAACCTCGCTGAGATGCACGTATAAGTCTTTCCCCCAGAGTTCAACCTGTTCGTGCTTGTCGTAAAAAACTCTAACTCCCCTGGCCCGCAGTTCTCCAGCTAATTGTTCCACATAGGCCGATCCTCACCAGCGAACGAAAGGGCCACATCGTAGCGGTATTGGTTGCTCGCTCGCCGAACTTTGCTAGGATAGTCCCCTTTGGTTGCCACTGACCTTGCCCATTGAAATTATAGGCGCCCGCATGGTCGTGAAAAAGTTCTTGACGGTGACAGGGTCTGGAGTTCTGGTCCGTGCCGTCCGCCGAATCCACTTGTCCGTAGAGTCGCTAGCCTTGATCGGAAACGCCTCGGCAGATGACAGCCGGGACGAAGACGTGAGGTTCCGGCCGAGGCGTTTTCGATCAAGGAGACTAGAAGGAAGCCGCTGGTGGGTGCGGCGGACGCGGCTATGGGGAAAGAACGCTGAGAGCACGCTCGAAAGCTGATCGGGTTTTGGCCGGAAGCGAGGACGCGCCGCTGAGGTTGGCGGGTCTCTGCCGCTGAGCGGATGCCACAGGGTCACTTTCAGTGTGGGTGGGAGGGATGATAGCAGCGTGCAGACACACGGATGCGAGGGCGTGCGCGGAGCACGTCGTGTGGTCAGAGATGTTCTGTGTTGCTAAGAGGAATCGAGCGCGGGACATCGGCTTAGCAGCTCTGCTGCCGTGAACGATTGCCGTAGTTCCATTCGTGCGCCGCAACGAGGACAGTGCCAGTTCACTGTATGCTGCGAAAGTTCATTGGTGGCCGGCGGTGGAGACATCAGTAGTCGCTGGCATAGCGCGAGCGCCTGGGTACGGAACCGGTTGGCGAGAAAGCCGAAGTGACGGATGCGGACGAAGCCCTTCGGCAGCACATGTAGAAAGAATCGCCGCAGGAACTCAGTAGCGGCGAGGGTCATGACCTTCTGTGCGCTGCCGTGCGCGTAGTCCTTCCAGTGAAAGCTGACTTGCTCCCCGTCAAAGGCGAGCAAGCGGTGATTGGAGATAGCGACGCGATGCGTGTAGCGGCCGAGATAGCGCAGCACTTGCATCGGTCCGCCGAACGGAGCTTTGGCGTAAACCACCCAGCGGCGCAGATGCAGGCGGCGGAGCAGTTTGGCAAACTGTTTGGAATCGGCAAACAGACGCGCCGGGCCGGCGCGGCAGAGTTTGCCGCGTTGCCGTAGCCGCTTCAATCCTGCGATGAACTTGCCGCGGAACACTTTTCGAAGCACGGGGACCGGCAAGAAGAAATGACTCTTGGCCAATATCCACCGAGTGTGATCGGGCGCTAAGCCACCTGCAGGTACAACGCAGTGTATGTGCGGATGCAGCAGCAGATTCTGTCCCCAAGTATGCAGGATGGCAATGACGCCGACCTCAGCACCAAGCCGCTTGGGGTTCGCCGCCACTTCGAGCAGCGTAGCGGAAGCGGCGGTGAACAGCAGGTCATAGAAACAGCGCGGGTTCTCGAGCGCGAGCACGTTCAGTTCGTGCGGCACGCTGAAGACGACATGGAAGTATGCCGTAGACAAGACTTCCTGTTCGCGGGCGGCCAGCCAACGCTGGCGCGCTTGTGTCTGGCACTTGGGGCAATGCCGGTTACGGCAAGAGTTATAGGAAATGGCCTGGTGACCGCAGCCGGGACAGGCGTCGAGATGGCCACCCAAGGCTGCTGTACGGCAGTTCTGGATAGCACGGAACACTTTCAGTTGTTGAAAGCTGAAGCTCGCCCGGTATCTGTCGAGGAAGCGGTTGCCCTGTGCACGGATCAGATCGGCCATCTCCAGGGTGGGCCGGCTCATTTTTGCCTTTTACGGTGGTAGAGACGGTCTGATGTTGCCGAGATCGTAAGATGCTCGAGAGGGTTCACCGTCTTCTCTAGATGGCGGCGCGACAGGTGCAGGTAAATGCTTGTCGCTTCCAAATCGGCGTGCCCGAGTAACACTTGAATGGTCGCCAGATCGGCGCCGTCCTCAAGCAGGTGCGTGGCAAAACTGTGCCGCAGCATGTGCGGGCTCACGCGTTTTTTGATACCGGCGTGCCGTGCCGCATTGTTGCAGACATGCCAGATGGCTTTGTCGGTCAGGTGCTTGCCCTCTGCTCGTGGCTGACCGGGAAATAGCCACGTCTTGGGCTTCTTCCATCGCCAGTATTGGCGCAGCGTTTCGAGGAGCCGGGGACAGAGCGGCACATCGCGGTCTTTGCCGCCCTTGCCCTTGTGAATATGGATGACCATTCGTTCATGTCGATGTCCTCGACGCGCAAGTGAACCAGTTCACTGCGCCGCATCCCAGTGGAATAAAGAGCCATCAGGATGGCTCGCGCCTGCAGAGTGCCAGCCGCGTCGATCAGGCGAGCCACTTCGTCCGGGCTCAATACGCGCGGCGTCCGGTGATGGGTGTACTTCGGGTAAGGTATCGAGTCCATCGGCAGCCGTCGTTTCAGCACGCGCCGGAAAAAGAAGCGCAGTGCGGCGACATGATTGACGACCGTACCGACGCCAGCTTTCGTTCGTGTAGCAGATCAGCCTGCCACTGCCGGATGTGATCGGGACCAAGCCGGTCGGGCGGCTTGCCAAAATACTTTGCGAACCGCTCGACAGTGCCGAGATAGCCGCGTATAGTTTCGGAAGAGAAGTTGCGACGCTGGAGCTCTTCCAGCATCAGTTTGCGAAGTCGGGTCATAAGGACCTCCTCCCCAGAAACTCCACTCCGGGTGGAGGTTAGGACTGAGGAAGCGTGACCTGGAGTCCGAGTTGAGCAGCCTTCTTCTTCACGAAGTCGATTTGCTGCTGTCGGCTCCTCTGCTCGTAGTAGTCCGCACCTTTGTCGACACACTTTTGGCCGTACTTTAGCATTCGGTAGACGAGTCGTGCGAGGCGGTGAGCCATGGCAGTAATGGCTTTGGGTGCACCCAGTTTGGTTCGCAATCGACGATATTGAGCGCCGAGATAAGTCTTGCTCCTGATTAAAGTGCTGGCGGCGATCCTGAGCGCCGTAGCAGCGCGATTGATCACTCGTCGTGTGCCCCGGCTCAGGACCTTGTCTCCGCTGATGCGATTATCCGGACACAGCCCAAGCCAGGAGGCGAAGTGCGACTCGGTCTTCCATCGATTCATGTCCAAACCCACTTCGCTTATCAGCGTCTGAGCAGTCATTGCATCAACGCCATCAATCTGAGTCAGGTCCACTCCAGAGATCCGCATCAGCTCGTTACTGAGCGGAAATTGGGGCATGTATCTATACCTCTTCGACTTCTTACTTTGAGGGGGATTTCCCCCGTCGACAGGTATCGATAGGGCACTTGCGAAGCTCGCCAGATGTTCCCGTAACTGTAGATCACATTCGGCGATCTGCCGCTGGTAAGCCTCATACATTTCGAGCTGTTGTCGCACGATGAACAGCAATTCGGGACGCCAGTTACCCTGCAGGCTCTTCGCGATTTCCTCTTTGCTTGCTTGGATCCGACGATCCCTGAGTTCTGCCAATTTCTGCGGATCGCGTTCGCCGTTCAGAATGGCCCGCACGATGGCCTGCCCTGTTGTTCCACTCAGATCACTGATGACGTTGGCCAATTGGATGTTCATCTGTGTCAGAGCTTTTTGCATACGTTGAATGCAAGTTGCCATTCCTGTTGCATGCTCCGCACGCAGCCGCCAGTAAGTTCTCAGCACGCGGATATCGGATGGGGGTTGGAACGAGTTGTTCAATAGTCCGTGGGTGTGAAGTTTCAGCATCCACTGGCTCTCCTGCACATCGCTCTTCCGGCCCGGCAGGTTCTTGGTATGCCCGGCATTCACAAGAAATACCTCGAATCCACGCTCCTCCAGGATGTCGTACAGAGGAATCCAATAGACGCCCGTGGATTGCATCGCGACCGTCTTGACGCCGCAACTGCGAAGCCACTCTGCCAGGCGGTAGAGATCTGCTGTGTAGCACTCAAATCTTCGTACTGGTTCGGGATCCCGGTCGGGACGAACTGCTACGTAGTGACTTGCATTCCCAATGTCGATCCCGGCTGCATTCGGATGAACAACCTCCAGCCCCGGGTCCGCCGATCGCAGACGACGGGCAAGTTCTTTCTTCGCTATTTTATTAGCGTTTGCGCTTGTTTCCTTTGCCATCCTTTCTCTCCTGATTTGAAAATCGGGATGCGGTTCGGCCCGGTGACGAACGGTTAATTAATCTCCCCAACGGGGTCGAAGGACGTGCGCCCTTGCCACCATGCCAGTGATCGCCAGGACCGGAGCCATGCTTGTGATCGGGCACAAAGCACCAATGGAGGTATCGGCCATAGCTTGCCGAATCGAATCCTTCAATCAGCCTCCCAGAGCCGCTAGCCTGAAACAAGTTTCTGGGCCCCAGCGATGTCGTCCCGACGCCATCCAGGCTTGTGACCCGTTACTCTATCTACCTCTCACCAGAGGTCACCGCCGACGCGTTAGCGTCCGCCGCCCAGCGGCTTTGTTCTTGTCGGCTACCCGGAAGTTATCCGCTTCACCGGCGACTCCGAACGTGGGATCGTCGTTCTTCACGCGTCCTTCTGCCGACTAATCTGCCGCCGTTTTCGGGCTTCCTCCAACTTCAGGTCACGCTTGGCGTGGATCTCCGCCTGACGCCCGGCGAGCATGTCCTTCGGCGTGATGTAGCCGATGGCACTGTTCAGTCTGACGTTGTTGTAATGCTCGACGTAGCCCTCCACCAGACGTCGCGCATCATCCAATGACAATGGCGTTCCTGGCCGGATGCGCTCGCTTTTGAGCGATTTGTGCCAGCGTTCGATCTTCCCGTTCGACTGAGGATAGTAGGGGAAGTTCTGACGTGGGTCATGCCCGAGATCCGAATGAACTCCTTGAAGTCTTTGGCAACGAACTGAGGCCCGTTGTCGGAGATGATCCGGGGTCGCGCCTCCGGGTGAAGTTCCTTGGCCCGCTCCAAGATGACTTCGATGTCCGCCTCGGTCATCGACTCCCGCAGATCCCAGTTGACGATGTATCGGCTGCAGTCATCGAGGACACTGCACAGGTAATAGAACGTTCCGCTGACGTTGATGTACGACACGTCGATGTGCCAGTGTTGATGTGCCGCCAGTGGCTGCTCAAAGCCAGTGCCCTTCTTCGACGGCTTGCCGTTCCACTTCGATAACAGTCCTGCTTGGCTGAGAACTCGCCATACGCTGGACGGGCTCGCTGCCACGATGTCGGCATCCAGCATCATGAACGTCAGCCGCCGGTAGCCTTCCAGCGGATTTTTCAGATGGAAGCCGATGATGGCCTGCTTCTCCCAATCCTCCAGCCAGAAATCGCGGGGAACCCAGCCATTGTGCTCATTGACCTTGCCGTAGCGTTCCCGCCAGTCATAGAACTTGCTGGCGGCGATCTCGAGCCACCCGATGAACCGCCCGGCGCCGATCTCGGTCTTCGCCGACCAGCGCCGAACGAAATCCACGATCTGATCCCGCGTGTCGTGCGGAACCCAGACCCCGCTCAGAGTTCCCCAATCTCTTTTTTTAGCGCGACATGCTCCGCCATAAGCTCAGCTAGGACCTCATCCTTCGTCTGGATCTTCTTCTGCAGGTAGGCGATCCGTTCCTCCTCGGCGGAATGATTCGGCCGTGCTTTCTGCTCGAAGGCAGCCGCCCCGTTCTCGAAAAACTCCTTCTGCCAGCGGTAGAAGACCGTGGGCTTCAGGCCCAGCTCATCGCAGAACGTCGAGATCGGCTCCTTATCCAGCAAATGCCGCCTCAGGATGGCGACTTTCTCGTCCGGCGTGTAGTGCTTCCGTTGCTTGTTCATGCGTTCTCTCCATTACCTTACTGGGAGAACGCGTTCTCCATTTCCAGCTGAACCGGAACACTACAATCTGCATCAGCCTCTCCCCGTTTTACCAAGCGTTCCAGCCAAAGCAGCGGCTCTTGCCGCGAATCCGCCCGCGTAAACGAAAAGTCCTGTGCAGTACGTACTACTGTGTTGATGGTTTGGGTGGGCCTATGCCTCACTGCCCTTAGAACGGTCGCCTCAGGGTCTCGAAGATATGAATTTCTTCCCTTCGCATGAGGACCCTTCCCAAGGAGATACGCCTCGCCCACGATATCCGGCTGAATTGCACCTAGCCAAGTCTCCTCTCCCGGGGCCCGCTCGCCGGGCAGCCACGCCTGGAGCCGGTCCAGAAAGGCCGCCGGATCATCTACACGCCCGAGATGAGTCTCTGCCGATTCTTCATCGAGTACCCGCAGTGCTTGTTCTTTCTCAAGGCCGCCGCAGAGCGTTGCATAAGCAGCCATATGGAGAAACAGCTCTTGATGTCTCTGGACCGCGCCCTTTATTCGATCTGCAACAAGCTTTTGTGAAACATCAAACGCCAACTCGCTCCGATCCAGCGAAAGCGCAGCTGCGGAACCTAAATGTAGCGCTGTCACCGCCGCCATCATCGATGTGAGCGGATCTGCGAGCCGCTCCTCGACCTCATTCTTTGAGAACACTTCTAACGAGGGCAGCAGCGGAACCGGCTTGCCCGTGAACTGTGCCGCTTGCGTTGCTGTTTGCTCAAAGATTTTTCTCCTCTCTACGGGTGTAATTGCAGGCAACTCTTCTGGATCTCGCGGGTGAAAACACCGTTCCAAGTCTTCGCCGGTGCGTCCTGAGCGCAGATTGAATAGCCAGCCTTGATCCCAATCGGCCGTGCGCGCTAGCAACAAGACTCGAAGCCGCCGGCCTGCTGGGGCGGGACCAGTTAACGGCCTGAGAAGATCCGTTAGCGCCCTGGGATTGTCGGATGCATAATCGGCTATGAGGAAAGCGTTCTGACATGTGATTTCTTTCCAGAGGTCGACCTCCTTCGCTTCGTTTTTCAGAAAATGCAGAAAGTAAGCTCCCCAGTCTGGCTGCGTTCGGAAGTGGCGGTACAGCTCGTAGGCGAAGCGCGTCTTCCCAGCACCGCCTTGGCCGACGAGAGTCCGTATAGAAACGGCCGCTCGTGACAACACCAAGCAATGAGATCTTGGAAAAGGGGAGAACAACCCGTAAAGGTGTTCAACGCGTAACACGCTTGGAGGAGATCAACCTCGACGAGATCTTCGGTGGGGAGTGGCCGAGGGAAAGCCGGTGCAAGTAGTTGGACGGCTAATTGCCCGTTCGCTGCAATGTTAACGTTTGAGCTGGCCGCAACTGAAATCTGTGTGATTCCGACACCCTGAGCCTGCTGGGACATAGGTGCTCTCAATGGTAACTTGATCACATTCACTACGCGTGTCCTTCCGAATCAGCGTTCACCTTCGTCGGAATCGGAATCCTCAGTCAGCGAGGAGAACACGTCTTCAACAGCCATGCGCAATTCCGAAGAGACGAGGTCGCCGGTCCGACTTAGAGCAAAGAGATGAGCCCAGATTTCGTCCGCACGCCCATCAGATCCTCCCGAGTGAGCCAAGCTGTATAGAGCTGATCCAATGCACAGATACTCGCCCGGAAGGAAGTCTTCCGTGCCTCGCACTAGCCCGCCAGAATGAATGAAGCAGTACGGCTCAGCCTTCCGGCAAAGATCTGCAACCTTCTGCGTGCACAGCAACCGAAACAGGAGATGTGCAATTTCGTGGTACCAAGTTCTTAGCCCTGCATCTGGCCGAACAAAGATGGTGTTGTGTTCTGGGAAAGCCCTCCCATTCACTTCTAGCGGGTCGAAGATCCGCGCAAAGCGTTTGTCGATGCGTTTGAAAGTCAAGTCGCTAAGATGCAGATTGTGAAGTAAGTTTGAAATCTCAACCGGAACCGGGAGGCTCTCGAACGATTCGAGGTAATCCACGTACGCTTTGCCGGTCAGTCGATTGTTTTCGTCCACTCGGTTTATTGACTTGAGCGCTAGGAGGTGCTTTTTCCTCTGCAGCCGCTCGACCGCGATCTCACCGTCTCCGCGGGCGATGGACTCTTCTACAAGCAGGAATAAGAATTGCCGAACCTCGGGTTTGATTTGTGAACGCTCCAATCCGAAATGTTGCTCCGTCAACCAATCATTAAATGCGTGCTTTGAATGCGGCGATAGCAGGAGCGCTTGGAACACGAGACTAGGATGCTGCGAGTGACGCCTATTAAAATTTGGGTTCAGTGGCAAAGCATAGGCCGTAATGCAGAGTTGCATCGGATTGCTCCCGGCAAGTGTAAGCCTCCGGCTATGCCTTAGTATGGGATCCGTTCAACATACCTCCGTTTAGTTTCGCAAAGCAAGAATTGTCGAACGTAAATTCCCAGATCAACTTGCTTCGTAGGCTCCGGCCTATGGCGTTATATCTAACCAGAGCCGACGAATCCGACACGTTCCTTGCAAGCAATTGATCCAAATAGCGAAGTTCATGTCGGTTTCGTCGGGCGCGTTTCCACGTTTGCTTGGAAGCTGACGATTACCGTCAAGTTCCTTCAGAAATCGACGGAGCATCAGAACGTTCCCTTAATTGGAACCGGTTTTGGCTGGCCTCCTATCTGATGAACTGGACTCGATCTCGGGATCAATTCCACCCCGTAAAATGCTTAGCGGGAGGTGTAACACTTCTCGGCATACGCCGTTAATACGCTTTCGGATCGCGTACGTGTTTCTCTTTACTTCTCTACTCTGCAGTAGCCCGCGCTCTTCCAGAATCCTATGAAGCGTGCGCTTACTAAAGGGCAGGCTCTCGCCTGTAATCCTGGCAACGTCTTGCGCGACAAGACAGGCAGCGTTCGGTTCGATGTATAGTACCTCCTCCTCGGTCCATCCGATGCAGACGCCAGAAGGCTTCTCCGACACTCCTTTCCATCCCCAGGCGGCGAACTGCGAAGGCGGACCACCTGTAGAAGCATCCGCAACATAGGCGCGGCCGCACGCGATTCCTGTCTTCAGTAGGCCGAAGTACACGGTCGTAGGTTCAGTGGCCTGTTGGTGATTCTCTTGCTCATGCACTGCCGCCATAGCTGAACGGCGGAACGTTTCGCAGTTTCTGTCGCATTCAATCTGATCTATTGCCTTACTCTCCACCGCAAACGTGAGGAAGATCTCGAAGCCAGCCAACAAATCCGCCACGATTCCCGGCGTTCGCGCGTGGCTAGCATTTCCGAACTCGCGGCGCGCAGAGCTGAACCTTTGATGCAGTCTTGCAAGTATGCCCAGATAATCGCGCGCGACAAATTGAATAAAGCTGGACATCGATTGGCGGTAAGCGTCCGACCGAGACCGTCTTGACGTGATCAAGCGACGCGTAGTTTAGCCAACCGCTCGTGGCCAAAACAGTTGCGGATATTGCTCAGGAAGGAGCGGCCTTTGGATTCGGCGCTCAGGAACTGCTGATAATCGTTGTTGGGAAAGTCGAAGTATCGATAGATGTCGCCGCTCTGGAACCGCAGGTACAGGATGCGCTTTTCCGCGTCGTAGGCGACCGAGGTGAACATCTTTGATTCGAGCGGCAACCAGGTCATTGGATTTTTACGCTGCCTCTACAACCGATGCTGTAGGCAAAAGATTCCAGGGCAGCAACTCTTCAATCCGGTTGATCGGATGATCGGCAATACGACCGAGCACCGAACTCAGATACGCTTCCGGATCGATTCCATTGAGCTTCGCCGAGCCCAGCAGACTGTAAATCACCGCCGCACGCTCACCGCCAGCATCAGACCCGGCAAACAAGTAATTTTTGCGGCCGAGCGCGACGGCACGCAACGCGCGTTCGGCAGCATTGTTATCGATTTCGATATGGCCGCCATCGCAATAACGCATCAGTGCCGGCCAGCGAGCGAGTGCATAGCCAATCGCCGCAGCTGTTTCTGATTTGCGCGAGATCTTGGCGAGTGTTGTTTTAAACCACTCGTAGAGCGAGGTCAGCAGAGGGCGTGCGCGGGCATTGCGTACCTGTTGCCGTTCTTTAGGCGAGCGACCGCGGATCTCGTTTTCGATGATATAGAGCTGGCCAATACGCTGGATCGCTTCACTCGCGATCGGAGAGGCATGCGCCTGGTGCAGGTCAAAAAACTTGCGGCGAACGTGGGCCCAACAGGCGGCCTCTTGCATGCGATCGCCAGCATAGAGGCGATTGAACCCGGCATAACCGTCGGCTTGCAGTGTGCCGCGGAAGCTAGCCAGATGCCGGTGTGGATGCTCCCCTTTGCGATCCGGCGAGTAAACAAACCAAACCGCGGGAGCGGCCTGATCACCAGCCGGGCGATCATCTCGAACATACGTCCACAGACGGCCGAGTTTCGTTTTGCCAGTACCTGGCGCTAATACCGGAACCGGCGTGTCATCGGCGTGCAGCTTGCTCGCCCTCATTACGTGCTGCCGTAACGCATCGTGCAACGGCGTGAGCAGTTGGCTCGTCGCACCGACCCAATCGGCAAGTGTCGAGCGCTCTAACTCCACGCCTTCCCGCGCGTAGATTTCGGCCTGACGATACAGCGGCAAATGGTCAGCGTATTTCGACACCAGAACATGCCCTAGCAGTCCGGGACCGGCGAAGCCACGGTCAATCGGACGGCTCGGAGCTTCCGCCTGCACGATCACATCGCACTTTGTGCAGCTTAGCTTGGGTCGCACATGCCGGATCACCTTGAATCGCGCCGGCACGTACTCGAGCACTTCGGAAACATCCTCACCCAGCTTGCTTAACCGCCCACCGCAAGCCGGGCAGCTTTCCTGCTCCGGCTGGTGGGTTTCGGTTTGCCGCGGGAGATGATCCGGTAAGGGCCTCCGCGCTGGCTTCTGCGTCACACGCGCAAAAATCGCGGCTGCTGTCGGCGGCAGCGTGCTCTCTGCCCGCTCCCTTTTCTCAGCTGCACTTTCTTCCAGATCGTCGAGCTGGAGTTGCAGTTGCTCAATCTGTCGTTCGACCTTCTCCGATTTGCGGCCGAACTGCAGCCGCTGCAAACGGGTGATGAGCAATCGTAAGCGTTCGATCTCGGCTGCATGCGAAGAAAGCTGTTCATGCTGAGACAGGATCAGCGCTTTCATTGCCGCCGCGTCCATCGTGTCCACATTCGGAAGCGGTGCGGCCGACATCTTTCAAACTATGCCACGGTTTAGTTACTTAGTCCAGACAAGTTCGAACATTTTTAATCATCTTTGTTCTATCAATCACACGGCCATCTCTGGCTTCCACGTCCGCACTGGCTGCCTCCAGTCAATGCCTTCGAGCAACATCGATAACTGCGCCCGCGTAAGTGATACTGTGCCGCTCTCGGCCTGCGGCCACACGAAACGGCCGCGTTCGAGACGTTTGGCGAATAGACAAAGACCGTCTCCATCCCACCACAACAGCTTTACCAGGTCGCCGCGCCGGCCGCGGAATACAAATACATGCCCGCTAAAAGGCTCCTTTTGGAGCACCGTCTGTGCGACAGCACTCAGGCCCGTGAACCCGCGCCGCAGATCCGTCACTCCCGCTGCAATCCAAATGTGCGCACCCGTCGGAAACGAAATCATCGTGCCAGGCATTCCAGTACAGCACGCACCATGACGGCGTCCGCATTACCTTCAATACTCACGCGCGCGCTCGCGAACTCGATGTGAATGATCCCCGTCCCCCGACCATTACTAACGCGCGGCATCGAAACCGGTATGCTGCTCGACTCGGCGATTTTCACCGGCAACAGCACGCCTTCACTTGCTGTCGCTGCGTTGAGTGATTCTTGTTGGTACAAACGTCGCCATTTAAAGAGCTGATTCGCTCGCAGCCCATGCGCCTTCGCGAACTCGCTGACCGAGCTTTCCGAAGCAAGCAGCTCTTGCACGATGCGCCGCCTCTCTTCGGCAGATCGCTGCTGCCGCTTTATTCGCTTGAACTGCCCCGTAGCACTCGTGCTTTCTCTGCCTGCAATGCTGTCCAGACCTCCCATTCGGCGCATCATAATCGGCGCCTCCAGGCAGCATGCCCGATTCTCACTTCCTGATCCAGACGGTCGAAACCGGACGCTTACGATTTTCGGGCGTTTCCGGGTGGTCCACCTTTCGGTAGAGGGCTTCCTTGATTTATTTACGACCATCTTGGTGGCGTACACCTTCGTGCTCTTGGGAGTGATTCCCCAACGCGTAGCGTCGAGAATGATCTATCTCGATGTCATTCTGTAGTCAGCGGGCGGCATCATAGCTCGCCGGAGGCCGAATGGTTCTGCTGGACGTCTTTTTCACACTCTTGCATGCACGCATCAGTAGGGGGACCACGGGAACAATAGAGCAACCAACGTCGGACGTCTGGCCGGGGGTGCTTGTTTATCTGAATATCTAAGCCCTTCAGCGTAACGAACTAACGGTTTCCACTGGTTATGAATCGAAATTTAGCTTCGCTTTTTCCCGGATACTTCGCTTTGGTGATGGCGACCGGAATCGTCTCGATCTCGGCCCGCTGGATGGGCCACGACGAGATCGGCTGGGCTTTGTTCGTATGCAACATTGGAGGCTATCTGCTGTTCTGGACAGCGGGGCTGATACGTTTGGCCCAGGAGAGGCTCGGTCTTCTGCGCGACATCACGCACCATGGAACGGGTCCCGGCTTTCTCACCATCGTTGCCGGTACAGGCGTGCTCGGCAGCGAGTTTGCCGCGTTCCGCCTCGCGAGTTGGGTGGTGCCGGTACTGTTTGCGGCCGCCGTACTCCTCTGGTGGAGTCTGCTTTACGCCTTCCTTGCTGGCGTTACGGAGGGTCGCAATAAGCCCTCTCTCGAATCTGGCCTCAGCGGCCAGTGGCTGCTGGTGGTCGTCGCCACTGAATCGCTCACCGTGCTGGGGAGCGACGTGCTGACAGAATCCGGCGCGCCCGCCATACTCGCATTTCTGTGCTACACCTGGGTGCTGCTCGGTGGCATTTATTATTTGCTACTGAGCGCCGTCGTACTTTACCGATTCGCCTTTGTGCCGATGTCACCCGATGAGGTCACGGGTCCGTGGTGGATCAACGAGGGAGCTGCGGCGATCACCGTACTCGCCGGTACCAAGCTGATGAAAGTCCCCGGTCTCCATGTCGGTCCCTACACGTTACGAGACCTGCTGGCCCCGCTAATGATTGCGTTTTGGGCGGAGGCGAGCTTTTGGATTCCACTTTTGTTGCTGCTGTTTGCCTGGAAACACGTGATCCGCCGGCGTCCTTTACGGTATACTCCAGGCCAGTGGTCGATCGTCTTCCCGCTCGGCATGTATGCAGCGGCAACATCCCAGGCGGGCCAAGCCTTCCAACTGCCGTTCTTCCACTCCATTGCTGGCGGGTTTTTCTGGGTGGCGTTGCTGGCCTGGGTTATGGCCTTTACCGGTGCTGTGCGTAGAGCGGTACGTGGACTTATCGCCTAGCCCGCCGCCATCTATCATCTATTCCGTTTCGATACCTGTGTCTGCATCGCTGCGGCGAAACATCAAGGTAGCCCCTACCCTTTGAGGAGTGAGCGCAGATATTCGCGATTCATACGCGCGATGAAATTTACGCTGATTGCCTTCGGACACACTGCTTCGCATTCGCGGTGCATCGTGCAGTTGCCAAAGCCTTCGTGGTCCATCGCTTCGACCATTGTCACCACGCGATTCTGGCGCTCGGGTTGACCCTGTGGGAGCAGGGCAAGATGCGAAATCCTGGCACTCGTAAAGAGCGATGCCGCCCCATTGGGACACGCAGCGACGCACGCGCCGCATCCAATACACACCGCAGCGTCCATAGCCCGATCCGAGTCCTCTTTGGTTACTAGGACCGAGTTGGCTTCCGGAGCGCTGCCGGTATTGACAGAGATATAACCGCCAGCCTGAATGATCCGGTCAAAAGCGCTGCGATCCACAATCAGATCCTTGAGCACGGGAAACGCTCTTGAGCGCCAGGGTTCGATGTAGATGGTGTCGCCATCCTCAAAATGGCGCATTTGCAATTGGCAGGTCGCGGTCGCCCGACGCGGTCCGTGAGCAACGCCATTGATCATCATCCCGCACGAACCACAGATGCCCTCGCGGCAATCGTGGTCAAAAGCGATCGGCTCCTCGCCTTTCTCGATTAACTGCCAGTTGACAACATCCAGCATCTCGAGGAAAGACATATTCGGATTGATGTCATCCGCTTCGTAGCGAACCATCGTTCCTTTCACGCTTGCATTCTTTTGTCGCCAAACATGGAGCGTCAGGTGCATTATTTGTAACTCCGTTGGCTCGGCGTTATATACTCAAGCTCCAGAGGTTGCTTGTGCAATACAGGCGTTAGCTGGTCGCCTGTATACTCCGACGCCGAGACATAGCAGAAGTGCTTGTCGCCGTGTTGCGTCTGAGTATCTGGTGCTTGGAACTCCTCCCGAAGATGGTACCCACAAGCGTCCGCCCGCTCGAGCGCGTCGAGGCACATTAGCTCTGCTCACTCGAGGAAATCGGCGAGCTTGCCCGGCTTTCTCGAGCCTAATTATTTCGTCTTCCCTGTCAAGAACATTGATGTTCGCCCAGAATTCTTCACGAATCCCTGAAGTGTGCTTGCGATTGTTGATCGAGCGACCGAGTGACCAACTTCATCCCGAAAAGATGGCAGCTTGACCTTTGTTCGATTGGGCCAGAAGGACTCCCGAAATTAGCTCCATTTCCGAGGCCCTCCTGTCTAAGAAATGAACCCTAGCACGACCGCTACCGGAATTGCGATGAATCCTACCGTCACGATCACCGTCACGACGGTTGCCAAGGCCCGAATCAAGCGATTGTATTTAGGGTAATTGACGCCGAGAGACTCACACATGCTCCACGCGCCATGATAAAGGTGAAGCGCGAGCATCAGCATAGCAACAATGTAGACGACCGACACGTACCATACCCGAAATCCAGTGATGATGTTGTGGTAGACATCCGCTTCAACAAAATCGGGATGTACAGTGCCTGTGGTCAGATGAAGTAGATGATAGATTATGAAGGCGGCAATGAGTGGTCCAGTCCAGCGCATTGTGCGCGACGCGAAATCAGAACCCACTGCGCGCCAACGTTTGTAACCAACAGGCCGGCTCTTCTGACTGGTACGTGCCAACTGGTAAGCGGCTACGATATGTAAGACCACAGCAGCGATCAGTATGCTGCGCACTGTCCATAAGAGGCCGATGTTCGATTTCAACAGTGCCGCGTACGCGTTTATCTTTTCCGCGCCCTCAAACACCTGCAGATTGCCCAACATGTGCGCCACGACATAGCCCACTCCAATGGCGCCAGTCAGGGCCATCACGACTTTCTTTCCGATCGTAGATCTCCAGAATAAGAACAGCCAGTGAGATCCCTTCTCCCCAGACAACGAAATTCTATCCACAGACATTGTTAACGAAAGGTCCTCAGAGATTGGCTAGGGCTTATATCGTGACATATTTCAACAGCGGCAACCTAGCACGCTAAGCATGGAAGCTGGGTACTTGGCAGAGCACCGCCAGGATGAGCGGAGGAGGTCCATTTCTTACGAAAACGAACGCGCGCTATTGAATGGTAACGTCGTAATCCTGCCCTTCCCATCGATTGCTGTTCAGCCAAAAGAATGTGAAGCGGATGCAAACATTTGTAGATGAGGAGACCGCAGCTGGCAGATCCACAAAGTCGATTTGAAGCGCATTGGCGCTCGAATCGGTGTCGTGTTGAGATTGCCAGCCGTCGCTCGACCAGCGAAGCCGGAATAGTTCAGTGCCGTGGATGCGTAGAATCGAGCCCTTTTTCATAAATCGCAAATGCCGGTCAGGCTTCCAGACCTCCACTAGCTTGCGCTTCTTACGATTAGACAAGTAACGCTGGCGCACTTCCGGGATCGAGTCATAGACTTTGCTATCCGAAACGGAGCGAAGTAACTTGATGTATTCGGCATGTGCCCACATAAGTGGCATGGCGGAACCCGTCGGCTTGCCTAAGAACAGGAAGGCCTCCGGCTTGTCCGCTTCATCCCAGACCTGCTCGGCGAGCAGACCGGTGGGAGAGGCAAACTGCTCCATGGCCCGGATATAAGTCTCGGCGCTTCGTCCGGCAGCCAGCTCGTAATGACCTCGCTCCCCGGTGAGTAGCGGCCAACCACGGCCCACGCCAAAACTGGTAAACGGGCCGCCATCTTCCTTCTGACCGTAGCCATCGTGATTGTAGCGGTGCCATACAGGACCGGCCTTTGTATCCACTTTCAGCACCGCATCGATCACCTTGATCGTATTCACAATAATGGGATTGTCCGCGGAACGGATGCCATAGCGCACTAGTTCGAGAAATCCGCCATCGACCACGTCCTTCGCGGGAAATTCGCTTTGTTGCCCCCAGGGAATATTCTTGATCTGGAGGATGCGCGCTTCCGGATTCTCGGCCGGGTGCTCGTCTCCCACGTTCTCGGGCAAGATGCGCATATAATACTTTGCAATCCCAGGATGCAGGGACCCTTCGCTCGTTACTGTCCAGTCTTCGATGTGAGATTCGAGAAAATCCGCATACTCTTCCGTAAACGCGGCTGTCTCTTCATCGCCCTTGTCGCGGAAAAGCAGTGATGCACAAATCAGCGCGGCGATGTTCGAAGCAAGTGTGGAAGGCGAATAGCCGCTTGCTTCTTCCCACCGTTCCTGTTGCGTCACCGGCCCATGGCGGATCAAGTAAGCGGCACCTTTCCGTACCAGCGTGTACGGGTCGAAGTCGCCAAGCCCCTTCTCGCAAAAGAGCCGCCAGGCCAACATGATCGGAAACGCCACTTCATCCAACTGGATGCCGGTCCAGTACGCATCACCCGTCACCCAGAAGTTTTGTGCGAAACCGCCATCCTCATGTTGCGAGACAGCCAGGAAGATCAACGCGCGCAATGGAGTGGCTACGTCACCGGCGGCCAGGAGTGCAGCCGCACTGTTGACCATGTCTCGTGTCCACACCAGGTGATATCCGCCCTGATCCTGGTCACCCTTGGCTTCTCCCCAAGGGATGGCGAGTGAAGCAATCAGCGCGCCAGGGTACGATTTGTCTTCATGCGCTAGCAACAAACTGTAGCTGCTTTGGAATAGCTTGCCATGGTCATATGATGAATTCTGCAACGGCCGGCAATGCGCACCCACGCCGTCCCACTGCTTCTTGTAATGCGTGAGATGCTCGCTGAACGGATTGCCCAAGGACTGAAGTAAGTTGGTAATCGCACGATGTTCTTTGTGTCCGAATGCCACTGTGAGCGTAAACTCCCTAGTCTTGCTTAAATCCAGCTCACCGGTGAGAGCGATGTTACCCTCATTGGCAAGCTTGAATTCATAATCCATCTGAAAGTTCTCATGCAGATCCGTCCAGCCATCACTCCTCCCTACATAACCGCATGAAGTTCGGGAAAAAGGGACTGTAGCCAACATCGCGAGCCAGACTCCCTGCTTGCAGGCCATAAGAATCCGCAGACCATTCACGATGGTGACGTAGCCAGTGTTGCCGTATCCACCTACTTCGAGATGCGGGGCACAGAGCATGAACATCTTAAGACTCTTGAGAAACGCCTCGTCAGGGCCGGTCAGCCGCGTGCGCTGCAGCAGGCAGGGCAGGTGCGGGTCCGTGATGACTTCTTTGCTGATGAGGTAGCGCCCATCCGGGTCCGAATTCGTGCAGCGAAAGCCTAATGTATGACTAGAAAGCAGTTCCACCTTGGCCTGCAGATCGCGTTTCTCTTCGTGGAAGAAGTTCTTCCCGTCCGTGATCAAGTACTGAAGATCGCGTATCTGCGGACGGTCAACCGTTGGGTAATATACTTCGGTGACAATGCCTCCGAACAGCGTGAACCAGATCTTGCTCGAAGCTGCATAGGCCGTCCCGACACCATTTTTATTGCCATGGGTCCATCGCGGTTCAATGCCCGGTGCTCCAAACGCTTCTTTGCCGCTTTCCTTCCGCATTCCTGAATTCTCCTCGGTTTAACTCGGTGGTCAGCCAGCCGCTACTTTTGTGGATCAGCCGAAGAACGACGTGGGAGGAACTCCTGGCACGCCGAAATCGATACCGAATAGACTTCCCGAAAGCTGGTGCCGCTAACCGATCCGTCGTTTCGCACGCATTCGTTATGCACAGCGTCTTCAGATCCGGCACGTCTGTGTGCCCAAGATGATTCGGGACACGGCCCGCATGAATCGCCCCAAGCCGAGTCATTCTTACGAAATTCCTCAAGAACTCGAGCACTTCTGAACTATTTGCCGTTAACATCTCGTCTTCGCGAAAGCCAGCATCCTGCAATGACTGGACTGTCGGTTGAGCCGAGTCGTACGACGGAAGTGTGGCAAGGCCTCTTGCGAGGCCTTCTGCAGAATGTCATCACCTGTGTGGAACTGCACCCGTCGATGTCGGTGCGCTCCCTCCCGGTCCATTCAGCAGGCGCTTGAGCGAGTCTAGCGCCTTTTGGGCTGCCGCAAGTTGACCCTTGGCTTGATCCAACTCCGCGTTGGGTATAGGCGGCTGTGCCCCGGTCCCGGTCTGCTGGATTTCTGGCGAACCGAACAGCGTGCTGAGTGCTTCGTCGAGCGTAGGCTCCATCACGACCTTGTCTCCTGTCGCCACAATGACCCGCTTGAGTTCGGGGAAGTTTGTGCCTTCGGCTTTGAGATACAGCGGGACCACGTATAGGAAGGAATTCTCAATCGGAATCACAACAAGTTTTCCCCGAATTACATTTGAACCTTTTTGATCCCAGAGAGTCAGCTGTTGGGAAATTGTCGTGTTCTGATCGATCATCGCTCCAATCTGGTTTGGTCCATAGGTCAGCTTCTCTTTAGGAAGCTCGTAAAACAGCATTTTTCCGTACTCGGGAAAATCGGACCTGGCGGCCAGCCAAGCGATCATGTTATCTCTGTTTTGCGGCGTGAAAGGACTCAAAATGAGGTACTCCAACTTCTCGCTTCCGGGGAGCTTCATCAGGATGTAATAGGGTTCCATTGGCGTCATGGTGCCGTTATACTTCTCCTGCGGTGGCACCCACAGATCCTCGCGGTTGTAGAAGACCTGAGGATCGGTCATGTGGAAGCTCTGGTATTGGGTGGCTTGGATTCCGAAGAGATCCTGAGGATAGCGCAAGTGGAGTTTTAGATCCGCCGAGAGCTGATTCAGGTTCTTGAAAACACCAGGAAATGCGCGCCGGTAAACGGCCAGTACGGGATCCTGGGGATCCATGACGTAGAAGGAAACCGTACCGTCGTACATGTCCACGGTAACCTTCACGGAATTGCGGATGTAGTTCAGTCCGTTGCCGAAGCCAGCTCTGTGAGGATTCGAATAGGGAAAACGGTTCGAAATGGTGTAGGCATCCTGGATCCAATACAGCTTGCCTTCACTCAACACAGCGTAGGGATCTGCATCGAGTTTCAGGAATGGAGCGATCTGCGACACGCGCTGCTGCACGTTCCGCCAGATCTGAATCCGGCTTTCGGGCCTGAGATAGGAAGTGAGTAAGATGTTGATGTCGGCTTGCGTCCAGGCGAATAAGAGCCTCTTGCCGAAGCTATCGAGCGGGATTCCACCTTTTCCTTGATAGCTGGTGTAAACGTTCTGATTGCCCTTCGGGTAATCAAATTCCTTGACACCTGTCGCGACGATCCTGGAACCCGGCATGGCCTCCCCAAAGTAAATCCCCGGCTGAGTCATGTTCAAGCCATACGAGGATTCCGGTGGAACGTTTTTGATAAGAAACTGCGGAAACCCTCCGCCTATGGTTTTTGAGACAAAGTTCACGACGAGGCCGTAGCCATGCGTGAATTGCAAGTTTTCATTGACCCACGTCTGCGCCTTAGCAGGGAGGTCCGCCGACAGCTCACGGGTCGCAAGCATTACCTGGTGATAGCCGTCCGCCAAATGGTAGCGATCCACGTCTACGTTGTAGAACTGGTAGTAGAGACGTATGGCTTGAGTCTGCTGATAAGTCTGAAGTAGCGGACGCGAATCCCAGAGTCGAATATTTTGAATGGTCTCTTGATTCCTCGCAATTACTTCGGGTGTTAGATCCGTGAGCGCCGGGTAGGACGTTTCCTGGATTGCGTCCAGTTTGTATGCTTTCCGAGTGAACCCGATGTAGCTCTTCAAATAGGGAGTTTCCAGCCTGAGCTCGTTCGGCTGCACCACGAACTTTTGAAAGAGAGCAGGTACCAGCATGATGCCAATGACATACAGCGCCACGTAGGCGCCCACTCCGATCGCCATGGCTTTCCATCGCGGACGGAGGAAATTGAATACGAGAAGCGCGCAAGCCGCCGCCGAAGCGCCGATCATGATCCAAAGCGCAACTATGGTCACATGATCTGCCGTATATCCCACTCCGTAGACGACGCCTCTGGTGGAGTACAGGAGATTGTATCGGTCCAGGTAATAACCGCATCCAAAGACTCCAGCCAGGATGAAAAGAAGTGCGGAGAGATGCGGAACGGCATTTCCCCGGCTCTCGATCTTTCGATCGCCGCTGAATCGCAGCAGCCCGAAGGACGCGTACAGGGAAACGACAGCAATGATGGTGAGCAGCGTCAAAAATACGAGATTGCTCTGCAAAAGCTGATAGAACGGAAGGCTGAACAGATAAAACCCTACATCCACTCCGAAGACCGGGTCTGAAAGTCCGAAGGAGCCACCATAATGAAAACGGAGATAAGTGTCCCATTGCGTATAGAAGACAAGCGCAAAAATCGCGGCGATTGCAGCCGCCATAATTGCGATAGTCCGTGTCAAAACGCGGCGAGAGATGGGGATACCTCGTATTTCGATTACACGCGTCTTCTTGATAGAGGCAGCGTCCTGTGCGACATCGTACTCAGCCAAAGCGAAACTGTTTTTCACCGCTTGACGCATATTGATCCAAAGGAACAGAAACGCGGCGGCGAACGCAACGCAAGTCATTCCCCACTGAACAGAAAACACCGTCCAGAAGATACCCACGTAGTTGAGTTGCCGCATCCACAGCCACTTCTGTAGAAAATCTCCGATGACAACTGAGGCGGTAATAAGCACGATTGCAGTGGGAACAATCCACCTCAGCAGCTTGCTTTGTGAGTACGGGCGCTGCGTTCCGATCTTGCCGTACGCTTCAGGCGGAGGATTGTTTTGCTGAACCACTACGGTTGATGTGTCAACCGGTTTCTCGATCGTAGTTTCAATCATTGTTTGTTACCTCTGGCGCATTTCAATGGTTACGTTCTCAAAGTAGCGGGAAAAAGG
This sequence comes from uncultured Acidobacteriaceae bacterium, assembly GCA_963795445.1. Lineage (GTDB taxonomy): Bacteria > Acidobacteriota > Terriglobia > Bryobacterales > Bryobacteraceae > Bog-105. The sequence goes on from CAWCHX010000024.1 coordinate 251,815, forward strand.
TCAAAAACGCGTCAAAAAGAATGAGGGGCCTTATGGGGCCGTCACTTTTGACGATGTTTTGACATTTTTTACGATAGGTTTGTGCATGGCCGTCGATGCGGAAGGGCAGTTGCGAGTGACAGTAAGGCATCAGAACAAGCCGTTTGAGAACTCGTCCGTGGACTATCTGGTTACGCGAGACGTGCTATCCATACAGATCAATCCATCGCCCACTCCGAGGCTTGTGATAATTCCCGCGAAGTCCGTAGTCGAACTGAAAGGAACGTCCTCTGTTGCCGGTTTGGTCGAGGTCATTTGGGAACACCGGACTCACATGATCTTTGAAGCCGATTTGACGAGACTAAACGCTGATTTGACGGCGTGAAATGATGTGTCAGGCCTCGGCGCTTCGCTGAAGTTGGTCCTTGTGCAATTGACCACGGTCATGCGAACGCTTGAGATTGGCTATCGATAACGAAGCTTGCTCAAGGTGATCGCGAACTCCATCGCATCGGCAGGATCATTCATGCTCTGACCTTGATGGGCGACGAGGGCAATGTCGACGCATGCCTACACACCTCAACCGCCGTGAAGCAGGCGCAACATTGCACCTACGGTCTCCCAGAGTGCCGTGGTGAACTGCGGCAGCGATCTTATTATTCTCCGGAACAGGCTCTACATCGATGCGGCTCTGGAGCAACTGTCATGCTGTGGCGCGACTATCGCCGCTGGTGTTCGACGGCATTAACCTTCTGCGACGGTGCGCCTTCTCGGTGCCGGATCCTGTGGTTCGGCAAGCGGCGACCACTGCGTGTCCCGGAGATGACATTGAGGATTGTCGCTTGAGCGCGAAAAACAGAGTGCATGCAAACTAGGCTACGTTCTTAACCAAGTTCCGTTCAGCTTTCCGCCGGGCTATACAATTTAACCCATGTGGCTGGTGCACCTGGTCACGTCCGTATTAGGGAGCGCCCGTTTCCGGGAGATACAGCCATGAGCGGGCTTTTCGATTTAAGACGCTGGCTGAGCAAATTGAGCCGCTTCGCTCTGTTTCGGGGTATCCTACCTCTCCCGTTATCGGAGATTCCGGGGGATATCCTGGCCGGGTTCACCTTGGCTGCGATGAACATCCCCCAAACGCTGGGCTACGCCAAAATTGCCGGCACACCCGTCGTCACAGGACTCTACACGCTGCTGTTGCCGGTGCTGGCTTTCGCGACATTCGGGTCCTCACGCTACCTCGTTGCCGCTGCCGATTCGTCTACCGCAGCCATTCTCGCTGGCGGACTTGCCAGCATGGCACCAGTGCTTACTACGAGATACACAGCGCTCGCAGGGTTGGTGGCTCTGATGACTGGGGTCTGTCTGATGCTAGCGCGGTTCCTCAAACTGGGCTTTCTGGCCGACTTTCTCCCGCAGACGGTGCTGGTGGGCTTTCTCACTGGAGTCGGATTTCAAGTTGCGATCGCGGTGCTCGGCGAAATGTTGGGGCTAGAGGTCCGCAGCAATAGAACGGTTGAAGAACTCTTCGAGGTTTTCCGCCGCCTGTTGCAGGTGCATCTGCCGACGATGGGCATCTCCCTCGCCGCGGTGACAGGGATCCTCGCTTCGCGCCGGTTTACGCCTAAGGTGCCGGGCCCGCTGGTTGCCGTGGTGGGCGCGGTGGCCGCGAGCGCCGCTTTTGACTTCCCCAGACACGGTATCAGCATCATTGGGCCGATGGCACGGGGGCTGCCTCACCTTGGCTTGCCCGACGTGAGCTGGAGCGATGCTAGAGCATTGCTTCCGGTGACGGGATCGTGCTTTGTGGTAATCGTCGCTCAGAGCGCGGCAACCGCCCGTGCCTATGCTACGCGCCATAATCAGCAGCTCGACGAGAATTCGGACCTCGCCGGCCTCGCGGCGGCGAACGCGGCCGCCGCATTCAGTGGAACTTTCGTAGTGAATGGCAGCCCGACCCAAACGGCGATGGTCGAGAGCTCCGGTGGGCGGAGCCAAGTAGCACACCTCGCGGCAGCTGTGGTCGTTGCATTTGTGCTTTATTTCCTAACCGAGCCACTAAAATTCCTCCCTCAGTGCGTTCTCGGCGCGGTAGTGTTCACGATTGCGATCGGCCTAATTGATTTGCGCGGCCTGCGTACAATCCGACGCGAAAGCCCCGCCGAATTCGCCCTTGCCTTGACCACTGCAACGGTAGTGGTGCTGGTCGGCGTCGAAGAAGGCATTCTTCTCGCCATGACCCTATCTCTGCTCCGGATTGTGCATCACAGCTATCATCCACACACGGCTGTACTCGTTGAAGATCAAGGAGAGTGGCGCTCGATTCCAGTTATCGCGGGCGCAGCGACGAAGCCCGGCCTGGTGATATACCGGTTTGGGGCGCCGCTCTTTTATGCCAATGCGAACCGCTTTTCGGAGGAGGTCCGCAACTTGGTTGGAGCAGCGTCTTCGCCAGTGCGCTGGGTGGTGGTGGATGCCGGCTCGATCACGAATGTTGATTACACGGCCGCGGGTTTTGTGCGGCAACTTAAGGAGGATCTGACCCGACATAGTACCGGACTTGCATTCGCGCACGTGCAGCCGTATTTGCGGGCCGATCTGGAGCGCCATAATCTGACGGAGGTCATTGGTCCGGAGCGCCTTTTCGATTCTTTGCATGAAGCCCTAGCAGCAATACAACGCATAAGGGTATAAGACGCTTCTGCAGTTAAGGCCTTTTCTGACACCTCAAAAAAGCCATTCTACTGGCGACCGAGCATGCGGATCTCTGCCCCGTGCGGGCGCTCGAGCCTCGCGGAAGCTGGTCCATTTGCACGGTCTCAAATCTGCAGATGTGCACTTCTGAGCCGCCCGAATCCAACTCGCAAACCGGGATTATTCGCGATGCAAGGTCGGCAACGCTTAACAAGAGATCTCTCAACAGGACTTATTTCAACTTACTGCTCTCGTGCGTTGTTTATCACTTCCCGCCGTCGTGAGCATACAGTCGCGAGATCCGGATCACATATCAATTTCTTTTCGCGCACGATGCCGAGCAAAGCCGCTACCGAGACGCCGAGAAGCTTACCCTTCAAATCCCAGAGCGCATTGTCTACGGCAGCAATCGCCATAGAGGAAACTCCCGGCCGGCCGAGATTTCGTATTTGCTCGACCATCTTGCGCCAGGCACCTCCGACCGCCAGAGCATCGTGGCCAGTCAGCTTTGGCACGAGCGACTGATCAATCAGATGTGCCGTGGCGATATCCGCATAGCTATAGCCCATACCTTTAACACCGCCGGCAAGAACTTCGACAAGGACCAGCAAGGTTTTATCCCATTGAAAGGTGCCGTCCGATTCGGGCGTCTGGGTCGGGACCGTATAAACCGATACCTCAATGCGTTCGATCTTCGGGCTGGATTCCATACTCGCCTCAACCTAAATCCGGGGCATTCCATGGCCCCACGTATCCGGTGGAGATAAGTCGCGCCGCATGGGCGGCGGTTGCAAATTACGCTTATCCGATCTGAAGATCTCGTTCCCTTGCGTGATGAGATAATCCGCTGCGCGCGCCGCGAGAGCCATGATGGTCAATCCAGGATTCGCCGATCCTTGTGTCGGCATGATGCTGCCGTCGCAGATAAACAAGTTCGCAATATCGTGCGTACGTCCGAACTGGTCGACAACCGAGGTCTCTGGATCGTTACCCATGCGCGCCGCTCCGACAAGATGGGCATAGCGCGCCTCCTGGACGACTTCCTGGGCGCCCGCTGCCCACATGACCTGCATGGTTTTGTCCTTGCCGTACGCGATCAGCTTCTTGTCGTTGTCGTACAAATTGAAAGTGATTTTGGCGACGGGAATGCCGAGGTGATCTTTTTCTTCGGCTAATTCGACGCGGTTCTCCGCATGGGGCAGAATCTCGCCCAAAAATCCGAAGGCCGCCCAGTGGTTGTAATCCATCATGACGCTCCGCAGCCCCCATCCCCAGGCGCCTTTCGCAGTCATCATCTGCTTGGCGAACGACATAGGTAAGGGGCCGACCGTCTGGATCGCAAAGCCCCGCGCGAAATCACGTTTCGGGTCGGTCTCATAAAACTCTTCTGTCAAGGCGTGGGCAGGCGGGGCTTTGTACATGCGGACCAACTGCTCGAAGCGGCCGAGTACGACATTGCCGGCTTGCGCCATCAGGTATCGGCCCACGCAATCGCTCGAATTAGCCAGTCCGTTTTCGAAGCCGGGACAAGCGGAATTGAGTAAGAGGCGAGGTGTTTCAATGGAATATCCCGCTACGATCACCGCCTTTGCTTTTTGAAAGCGCTCGTGTCCTTCCGGATCGAAGTAGGTGACTCCCGTTGCGCGCTGCCGCCTGTTTACGTGAATACGCGAAACCATGCAGTTTGGCCGGATCTCTGCTCCGTTTTTGATTGCGTCCGGCACATGCGTAATCAGCGTGCTCGCCTTCGCGCCTACCTTGCATCCCTGGATGCAGAAGCCGCGATAGATGCAGTGCGGGCGGTCGGCGCGCGAACCATTCAAAATCGCAACAGGACCGCCGGCAGATACTCCAATGCCCAACTTCGTGCACCCTCGAATCAGAGTGTCGCCCACGCCGCCCATCGGATGCGGTCCGTAAGGATAGCCATGAGGATCGCCCCACGGATAGTACGATGGGCCCGAGACAGGGAGCTCTAATTCCAGAAGCTCGTAGTAGGGCTTCAGGTCTGAGTAAGAGATCGGCCAGTCCACGCCGACGCCGTCTTGCGAATGGATGCGGAAATCGGAGGGGTGCAGCCGCGGCGTGAACGACGCCCAGTGAACCGTGCCTCCGCCGACGCCCTTGCCGCTGTTATTCGCTCCGAACGCCAATGGATGCTGGCCGGCGGTGATGCGCAGGTCGTTCCAATAGAGGTTGTGAGCTCCTTTCTCATCGCTCACCCAGTCGCGCTCGGTGTCCCAAAACGGCCCGGCATCGAAGGCAATGACACGAAGTCCCGCGCGCGCCAATCGTTGCGAGAGGACGCCGCCTCCTGCGCCCACGCCCACGATGATGTAATCCACCTCTTCCGTTTCGGAGAAACAATGCATCGGGGTCTCGATCCGCTGAATGGGACCGAGCATGTGCATTTTTCCGTTCGGCGCCTGAAACTCTCCAAGCAGCGGTGATTTCAATGCGTACCTCCTTGGCCGGGTGAGCCGAGATGCTCCGATTGCCCCGCGACCGGCTCGAATGCGCCCGAGAGGGAGGTATCCGGAGCTTTCCACTGGTAACGTTTTTCCTTAGATTCCCAGGGCTCCTCTTCGCCGCGTTCCAGGCGCATGTAAGCGCGCGGGTAAGCGGGGCCGCCGAAGCCCATTTCATCCCAGGCCCACGGATGTGAGTAGTAGGCGTCGGCGCAATCGGAAACGAGCAGCAGCCAGAAGCGGTGGACAGGCATTCGCTTCCAGATCTCGTCCGCAGCGGAGGGTTTGCCGTCGTGCAGCGAGCGTAGAATTTCATCCTGCTCTCGCGGGCCAATTTCCAGGAATCCGCGACCATATTGGTGCTGCGCGATTTCCTCGATGGCCTGCAATCCCAGCTGGAATGCTTCACGATCGGGCGGCATGTCTTCGTACCGGTAACCATCGTGCGAGTTCTCGTAGAGCCGTTTGTCGATTTGCGGCACGATGGGAATTTTGTGCGACGCGTCGCGATCGTCCTGCGGAAGAACACGATCGCAGACGGCTTCTAAAACACTCGCTTCTTGCGGACTGAAGAATCGGATTTCAGGGACATTGTTGACACGGTCCAAAATCACTCCGCGCGTCTTCGCGTCCCAGAACTTCTGCTGGCTGAGCGTGCTGAACCCGGGATAGTATCCTGGCTGAGCCATGGGTCCGATCGGCTTTCCCGTGCGTGGATCTACCGGACGTGTATCTACTTTCGCGGTCTGAGCGCTCATTTTCGTTTCTCTCTCCGAAGCAAGCTGGCTAGCAATCCAAGAAATCCGCTGGCCGCAAACAGCAAGGGCGCAAAGAGCGGCGGGCCATAGATGATGTTGTAGAGCGGCTTTTTCAAGCCTCCAGGCCGCCGCAAGACGCCGCGCACATGGTAACCAAAGCCCACGGTTCCATCCACTATCGCCACAGCCGCAATAGCGGGAAGCCAGGTATGCGCAACGCGAGGGCTCTTCGCCGCGCCGATCCCCGCCACCATCAACATTGGCGTGACGATCACTGGCGTCCACTGCGCCTTATAGCGGAAATTGTTTTTGTAATGTGAGTACCAAGCCTCAAATCCACTGAAGAACGCCGAGATGACGGTCGCGATGGCCATCTGCTTTTGAAAACGTCCTTCGCGCACGTCCTGCGCCCAGCTAATCGGTTCATGTTCGCGAGTGACGACCTTCGCCCAATGATGCTCCTGCGCGGGACGAGGCAAAACTCGTCTATCGCCCTGCTCGCCGCGACGAAGAAACGCAGCGAGAAAGCCGAGGTAGGCGCTCACGCCAAACAGCAGTGGAGCAAACACGGGCGGACCCGTGACCATATTGACTATGGGAAGGCGCCACCCGCCGGGTTTCCGGTGAATCCCTCGCACGTGAAAATAAAAACCCAGTACACTATCGCCGAGCGTCAGAACCGAGATCGCCGGCAGAACGGTTCGTGCCGCGCGTCTGCTGAAGAAGCCGGACAACCCACCCGCCACGAGTGCCGCGCTTAGGATCACGGGTGTGTACATGACTCTGCGGCTGTAACTGCCCCGGTAATGCTCGTATGTGACCTCAATGCCGCTTAGCAGGCTGGACAGGCCGGCGATGAGCGCCAACCAGCGCTGAAAGCGGCCTTCTCGTATATCAAGATCGACATCTCGCGCGTCGCGTTCAAGTTCAGTGCTGAGCACGTTAGACGGCATACCAGTCGACTGATCGCCTTCTTTTCGACTACCCATCATGTTGTTCTACCGTGAAGCGCCGGAGGGCCACTCTCACTTCGGGGGCCGCGAGCGGAAGCGCCGCAAAAGTAGCGGCTGTCGTCAAGAGACACCAAAAGCAGAAGGCCCGGTACTTGGTCCACTGATCGACTGTGAGCTTTCCGGCGAGTGCGGCATCCATCATGATCTTTGCGGCCATGCCCAGCGGAATCCAGGGATGTGTTTTCCAGCGGCTCTGAGCCCCTGCACCCGCCAGACAAGCAGTCATTCCGTAATTCACCAATCCGAGCAGAGCATCGGGGGTAGCGAGATGAGAGTACGCCTCGGCGGAGCCGTTCACCTTCTCGGCATCGAACTTAGGCCAGCGTGGCTCGGGAATTTTCTTCATAATGCGCATCTGGTAAAGCGCGATCCCTCCCATCACTCCCGCTGAGAAGAAAGACAGGCCAACGATGCCGCGACGGCACTTCAAGAACTTACTGGACCCTTCGCGCAAGTCGCTGCTGAGTTCTTCGGGACTCAAGCCCTCGCTCATTTAGTGCCTCCTCCTTAAATTGGCAAAAAGGAGTCCTGCTAAGACGACAGCCGCGGAGGCAACTAGACCGCGGTGCGCCGTCAGATTCATCAGTTCAAGATTCATGGAACTCTGCGCGCTGAAGCTTTTGGCGCGGTCGTTGAAAATTCCATGGGCAGAATACTCGCCTTCGACCGGCTCGAACAAATTGTCGGGGCGGTCGGGGGATACGGGTTCGGACGTTTGCTGACCGTCAATGCCATGTTTCGCCAGGTAACGGTCGGCGAACGAGGGGGCGATTTCCTGGCCGTAGATGGCTTCCACCGTCGGCCAACCGACGTACACTTCGCGCCGTTTGTGGCTGGCCGCCCAAACAATAGCGCGTGCCCCCACCTCCGGCTGAAAAATGGGAGGTACTGGCTGAGGATGACGTGGCAGACGCGTGCGGCA
>CAWCHX010000025.1:0-52382 GCA_963795445.1 uncultured Acidobacteriaceae bacterium
AACGACGCGGGGCAATATCTTCGCTCGTTCGTAGCGGAAGATTCGATTTTCATCGACATCATGATGAACGTCGGCATCATTTTTTACGCGGCACGCGAATGCAGCGATAAGCGGCTTCGCGATATAGCCGTGCGGCACTGCATGACCACGCGGCGTTATTTAGTTCGGGGCGACGGATCCACGGCGCATGAAGGAATTTTCGATTTGGAGACGGGAGAGTTTTTGCGGCAGTCGACACAGCAGGGTTTTCGAGGCGACTCGTGCTGGTCGCGCGGCTTGGCTTGGGCGCTGTATGGATTCTCGACATCGTATGAATACAGCCGCGATCCCCGTTTCCTGCATACGGCGGAAGCTTGCGCGGATTACTACATCACGCACACGCCCGCGGATGGCGTGCCGCCTTGGGATTACAACGCGCCGCCGGAGAATCGGTCGCTGGTAGATTCGTCGGCTGCAGCTATCGCGGCAGCCGGAATGTTACGCCTCTGCCGGGTCATCTCAGATCCGATGAAGGGACACTTTTACTGGTCGACCGCGATCCACATTCTGCGGAGTCTTTGCACGAAGTACTTGGCGAGCGCCGATCCCAAATGGGAAGGCGTTTTAAAGGGCGGCGTTTATCACATCCACAAGGGATTGGGCGTTGACGAGTCGGTGATGTGGGGAGAATACTTTTTCATCGAGGCGCTTGAAGACGCCATGAGAATCATTCGCCAATAGGCGCGTGGCACGGGTACTTCACCCGGGCGACTAATCGCTCAAACGCTTCGAAGTCGATTTCGGTTGAAGGCGAAACGTCAGCTTTCAGCATAGACTTCATCTGCTCTATGGCGAAGTTATGCTCCCGAGGGTTGCATGCAGCGACGCAGTCCTGAGGCACGATTAGCTCCAGGTCGCGCATATAGGCGTCATTGGCGGTGAACAGTACGCAACTGTTGGTAGAGACGCCCGTGAGGATCAGGCGCTTTGTTCCCAGGTGCTTCAACAATAAGTCCAGCGGCGTTTGATAGAACCCGGAGTGCTTTGGCTTGAGCACGAAATAGTCGCGCTCGCTGGGAACCAACTGCTCGACGAAAGAGCGGCCGCGAACGCCATCCTGAAGACAATGCCCGACGATCTCTTCAAACCTCGACTGCCACTTTCCAAAATTATCGTTGATGTAGATTGCAGGTATTCCCTCATCGGCTGCGCGTTTTTTCAGCTCCGCGATGCGCGGCGCGATGGGAAGGGCTTGCTCAAATAATTCGTCTCCACGCGGAAACTCAAAGTCGTTGATTAAATCAATCAGCAACAGAGCAGTAGGGTGCGTGTCGGGCGCGCTGCCATGCAGATCGTGCTGTTTGCCGGGCTGGGTAGTCACATGGCGTCCGGTAACAAGCGCTGGCGAATAACTTCGACTCAAGGGCGAATATAGCGCACTGAGCAAGGCGCCCAGATACAGGAGACCGCCGATGATGAGAGTCATCTGAAGTCCAAGATAGATGGCCAGAAACATCGCTGCCGCCGATCCCATGACGCTTGATGCCGCATTAATGGCCCAAGCCCAACGCACTGAGGCCGGCATAACCTTTTCAAGCAAGGTAAGTCCCGTCGGGAAGGGCATTCCCATCGCGAAGCCCACGGGGCAGATCAAGGCCAAAGAAATCAAGACCTTCAGCGGGAACGCCAGCGCAACTCCGCTTTCCGCTATCGGCGTCACGATTGCGGATAGCGCGAGTATGCCAGCAACGATCAGCATCAGCACACGGCTCAGTTTGCCCATGTCACCGCGAACGAACCTTTTACTCGCGAAGCTTCCAATGCCGCTGGAAAGGAGCATCGAGAAGATAATAACAGTGAGAGCGTAAGTCGGGTGGCCCAGAAAGAGAACGAACTTCTGTATGAGCGCGACCTGAATGAGAATATACGCTGCCCCGATAAACAGAAAAAAAAGAAGCGCCCGGATGCTGCCTTTGCCACGCGGTAGTTGATGACTGAGCAGCAGAGGCGGCAAAGCAAGAATGATCACGGTGGCGATAATGCTGATTGCCACCACTCCAAACAGCACCGGCACCGCGGAATTGATTTTGTAATCGATATTTTCGCGGGATGCGTGCATGGCAAATTGCCACAAATCCCGCGGCTGAACGGTGTAGAAGAAAAAGGGACGATCGTCGGTAACCGGCCGCACATCGAAAGGATAGGAGCTGAAAAAGCGGTTCAAATCAGGTGCAAGTAACAGATCGCGAAATGGGCTTTCGTGTGTTGTTCCGGGCAGATAGACGAGCTGCATCTTCCCGGTTTCCGCGGCGGTGCGGATGCAATCGATATCCGCGGCGCTGAACGGATGGCGGGCAACCAAAATCGTATCCTGCGCTCCATACCGCTGCAACTGCTGGACATAGTCGCGCACGACCGCGATGTTCCGCGAGGGATTCTGCTCACCTAACTGCTTCAGCGCAGCATCCGCCAATGAAACCACACGAAGAGATTCGCGCGGAGGGTCAAACCCCCAGCGGGTGAATGCGGTTACGCCGTCGGGCGTCAGGTGCGACAGGTAATCGACAAATGCATTGGTGGTGTAGAGATTGTTCTCCGAAAGCGCAAATGCGCCGGCGGCTGTCGAGGCCCAAGTGTCGACCAGAGTCGCCTGTAGCACTTGATAGCGTTCATGCGACCGCCGAATGAAGGAGCGGCCATCCTCCACAACGATCTTTACCTCCGGCCGGAAGTAGAGATTGTTGCTGTATTGCGGAAACTTCTCCCGCATGATGACGTTCGCGATGATCGGATTGATTTCAACGCCGGTGATGTCTTTGCTGCCCGCCGCCAGCGCGCGGGAGATATCCCAGCCGCCGCCTGGCCCAATGACCAGCGTCTTTGCGCCGGGCCGCAACAGATACGGAACACCCGGCCCGTGATAAGCGAGATCGAACCTTTGCTGGGCGGGCAGGTGTTCGAAATCGAAGCGCGCCACGCCGGTGGCGGCATCGGCATCGATGACGATGCTCTTCATTCCGCTTCCGGGCTCCGGTTTCAAAGCTATGCGCGAGAAACTATTCCACTGGACGAATTCTTCATCTTTGAGTTGTTGGCCCTTGGCGAACTTCACATCAAGCACGCGGGATTTCGAGTTGTAAGCGATGAGCGCCACAAGCAGGAGTCCGGTAACCACGCCAATGACACGACCCTGCGGAGCGTGGGCTAAATGGAACCAGATAGCGGCGGAAACCGCGAATAGCACTGCCGCGACAAGGATGGTGTTAGGCCCTCCAACCCAATTCAGCAGTGGAACCAGGACGGCGCACCCGGCGGCAGCGCCTATCAAATCGAAAAAGTAAACGCGATTAATTCGCTCAATGGTGTCAGCAATCACCAGTGAGAGCACCGTGCCGGAGAGTAGGAAGGGAATCGCAGCGACGAGATAGGCGACCATCAACCCGGCTGTCGCCATAGTGCCCGTTCGCGTCAGAAGAAACCAAAGACACAGAACAATGGCGACTGCGTTCAACGCAGCCAACACCCCCAACTTTTCAAAGAGTGAACCGCGCCATGCCGCAATAACGTACGAGAACACCCCGCCGGCGCCCAATCCGAACAAAGCTATGGAAATGGCAAGGAACGCGAAATGATAAAAATAAACGACTGAGAAAACCCGGGTCAGCGCTAGCTCCAGTAGCAGTGTTGCCAAGCGATGTGGAAGCAACGCCGAAATAGATCTGGGGCCAATGTCTTCGCCTGGAAGAGAGCACGGCGTCCTGGCGAAGTAAATCGGGACGTGGCAATTCTTTATGGTAGTGGACGCTGGGCATTCGGCCTTTATGGAATTCGAGCGACTTTCTTAATGCGACCCGAGATATGAAGCGATGCGCTCCGCTATTCGTCCGCTCGCTTTGCCATCGCCGTAAGGATTGTGCAGGCGCGCCATTCTCGCGTATTCAACTGGGTCATCTAGGAGACGCGCGGTTTCAAAGATGATTGCCTCTCGATCGGCGCCTACCATTTTAACCGTGCCTGCATGCACGGCTTCGGGCCGCTCTGTTTTAGCACGCAGCACGAGAATCGGTTTTCCGAGCGAAGGGCCTTCTTCTTGAATGCCGCCCGAATCCGTAATGACCAGGTAGGCTTGACGCATAAGATCGACGAACGGAAGGTAATCCAGAGGCTCAAGCAAAATGACGTTTGGTCGGCCGCGCAGGGTTCCATGGACTGTGTCTTGTACATTTGGATTAGGATGTACAGGCCAGACGACCTGCACGTCCGTGCGTTCCGCGAGAGCGGAAATCGCACCGCAAATCTCCACGAGCGCACGCCCAAAGCTTTCTCTCCGGTGAGCGGTTACCACAATCAACTTCTTCTCTTTGTTTAGGGGAAACGAAATGCGAGACAGTTTTCCAGCTTCGAGCGCGTCGCGGATTGTCAATACAGCGTCTATTCCTGTATTTCCGGTAACTTGGACGCGCTCCGGCGCGACGCCTTCCCGCACAAGATTGTCCGCAGCCCAATTCGTCGCAGCGAAATGCAGTGTGGCCAAACGAGAGGTCAGTACGCGGTTCATTTCTTCCGGAAAGGGCGCCGACAGGTCAAACGTGCGAAGACCCGCTTCCACATGCGCGACCGGTACGCCTGTGTAGAACGCAGTCAGGGCTCCGCACAGCGCAGTGGTCGTGTCACCTTGCACAACAGCAAGCGACGGTTTCACTTGCGTGAACACATCTTCGAGACCGGCGAGCAACCGCGAAGTCAACCCGGACAGACTTTGCGCCGGCTGCATGAGATCGAGGTCGTAATCCGGAGTAATTCCGAAGGCGGCCAAAACCTGATCGAGTAACTGGCGATGCTGGCCGGTCACGCACACAATCGTTTCCAGATTTACTGAAGAAGAGTTGTGACGTAGAGCGGAAATTAATGGGCAGAGCTTGATGGCCTCAGGACGAGTGCCAAAAATAACAAGAACCCGATTGTTAAAGCCGGGTCGAGAGGGAAGATTCTTATTTGTGCCGGTAGGTGATTCTTCCCTTGGTGAGGTCATAAGGAGACATCTCCAGGGTCACGCGATCACCGGCTAACACTCGGATTCGATTGCGTCTCAGTTTCCCAGCCAAGTGAGCCAAGACTGTCCGGTCTTGATCCAGTTGCACACTGAACAACCCGCTCGGAAACTTTTCTACGACTGTTCCAGTTACTTCAATGCTGTCTTCTTTACTCATTCGCCTCTTACGGTTGATATGCGGACGAAATACTTCGCCTGAGCGTCCGCTACCGGAAAGTATAGCGCAAATCGCGCTATTTTAAAGGCAAAAACACGCTGTGCGGAAGCTTCTCGCAGCCCGTTGTGGCGAAATCTTCCGGCGAATTCAGGAAAGAACATCACGAATTCTGGTGGTGTGCTTTACTCTTAATCGGGGTCGCGATTTCGACTCCGCGAATAGGCGTGGCGATCCATACAAGCGAGTTCAAGAACAAAAGTATCCTGGTGACGGGCGCGGGGCGCGGTATTGGTAAGAGACTGGCCCTGGGATTTGCGCGTCTGGGCGCAAAGATCGCCCTTGTGGGACGCAGTAAAGCCGAGATCGATCTCGCGCATATCGAGATTGAACAAGCCGGGGGCAACGCGCTCCGCATTCGCGCCGACGTCACGGATCCCGAACAATTGAGCTCTGGCGGTGGATCGCGCTCGCGTGGTGTTTGGCAATTCGATTGATGTTTTGATCTGCGCCGCAGCGACCACAGGCCCGCTCAACGCATTTCTGGAGACACCGCTGAAATCCTGGACCGAGGCGATCCAGATCAACCTGCTGGGAGTCGTTCATTCATGCCGCGCGGTCTTGCCGTCGATGATCGAGAAACGGGCCGGCAAGATTATCGTCCTCACCTGTGAGAGCGACGAGTTGCCAAGAATCAATTTCTCGGCGTACGCGACCTCCAAGACAGCAGTGGTGCGCTTTGTAGAATCGCTCTCGGCCGAAGTGCTGGATCACAATGTTCAAGTGAACTGCTTCGATCCGGGGGCCGCGTACACGAATCTAACGGACGAAATCATCAGGGCTGGAGACCGCTTGGAACCGCGAGTAGTCAGCGCGGCAAAAGAGACCAGGCGCACCGGCGGAGTTTCGCCCGAACTGCAACTGGAGCACGCCGCCTTCCTGGCTTCTGAGCAATCCAATCACATCACGGGGAAACTGATCCATGTCACAGACGATTGGAAAAAGCTTAAGAACGCCACGCTACGCCCTGACGCGCTGACTCTGAGGCGAGTTCAGAAATGACCCGCTATTCCGTCGAGAAGCGATAAACGGTGGTGCTGTGAAACTCCTGACCGGGATGCAGTACGGTGCTTGGAAAATTGGGATGATTCGGCGAATCGGGGAAGTGTTGGGTTTCCAACGCGAGCGCCGAACGGTAGCGATATGCTCCGCCAATACCATGAATCTTTCCGTCTAAAAAGTTTCCGGAGTAAAGCTGAACTCCGGGCTGCGTGGTTAGGACTTCCATCACACGGCCGGAGGTTGGTTCTTCCACCTTGGCTGCGAGAGCCAACGATTCGCCGCTGCGATTCAGAACGAAATTATGGTCATAACCTTGCCCAAACTGGAGCTGCTGATTTTTTTCGTTTATGCGCGCTCCTAAGGCAGTAGGTTTGCGAAAATCGAACGGCGTTCCGGCAACACTCTGGATCGCGCCGGTAGGAATCAGCATGCTGTTAACAGGCGTGAAATTATCCGCCGCCAAGGTGAGTTTATGATTTAGAACGGTCTCGCTCCCCGCCCCGGCCAAATTGAAGTAGGAGTGATTGGTCAGATTCAGGACCGTGTCCTTGTCCGTGGTGGCGTGGTAATCGATCTGCAAATCGTTTTCATTGCCGAGCGAGAACCGAATGGTCACGCTCAAATTGCCCGGGAAACCCTCTTCCCCGTCACGGCTCAGATAGTGCAACTGCAAAGCCTGACGTTCGGCTGTCGATACGTCTTGCGCCTCCCAAACTCGCTTGTCGAACCCTTTGAGACCGCCATGTAGCGAGTTCGGCCGAGGCGCATCATTCGTCGGGATGTGATAGGTGTGTCCGTCCAGCACAAATGCGCCATGCGCAATGCGGTTTCCATAGCGTCCGATAGTCGCGCCAAAATAGGCAGTGTTTAGCTTCTGGGTGTAGCCAGCTAAGTTGTCAAAACCAAGAGCCACGTCATCGAACTTCTTATTCCGGTCCGGCACCCTGATCTGCGTGATCGTGCCGCCATAATTCGTGATTTTGACTTCCATCCCCGATGAGTTTCGCAAGCGTGTAGACGAATACTTGCTGGCCGTCCGCGTTACCGAAGCTCTCCTTTTGGATTTTGCCGGAATCCTGAGATCGGGACGCGCCCGCGATCGAAATCAACAGAGCAGAGATGGCAAATGCAGTGGCGAAAGCCGGTTTCATAGAATCGCCCTCCAGCGATCATTTCAGTGTATGGTGACGTGCTTGTGAAAAATATCCGTCCCGATCTCGGGATGATCCTTCGCGCCGCTGACGGTGATTGGCACCTCAAAGCCCGCGCCATTTTTCTCGAAAAACCGGTCGAATGGTTTCAATACCCAATGTTTGATTCCGGACTGAGTATCCGCAAGAGTCGCTTGCATTCGAAATTTACCATTCATGTCGATCTGCTCCGAGCGCAAATTGTAATTGCCGGTGAGGCTGATCGCGGCGCCCGGCACACTGAAGGAAAGACTCGAGAACGAGATCACTTCATTATCTAATTTGAACCTGCCGTTAAAATTCGAAGCGACGCTTTGAGGCGGCTCCTGTTGCTCCTCTTTCTTTGAGACGCCCCTTGCTCGATCGCTTAAGGTTTGCAAGCGCTGCTCTACGTTTGGACTTGTGAATTCCGCGGCATCCAGGGTGAATTGCCCATCCAGCTTTAACTTGTCCGCGACATCCTGCTTTCCCGGCGGAATCAGGATCTTGCTCCTGAAATTCACCGCCCCAACGATGAACGGTTTTCCTTTGCCGACGATCAGCCGCAAAATATCTTCCATCCGGGCATGTGGCGCCACGACATCGAGCGAGACGGTCTTGCCCTGCTGTCCCGCGTGATTCACTATGCCGCCTTTGCATAGGAATTCGGAGCGGAGAAAGCGCGCGTCCACCGGATCCAGGATCGTGTCCCCATCGGTTCCATTGACAATCGAGTGAAACTTCGTCAACAGGTGTACGGAATCACCGCCGCGCTTCAGAGCGAACCTGGGCGTATCGGTGTTTCCATCGACTTCAATGTGTTGCAGAACACCGTGATAGCTACCCGTTGAGGAAAGGGTCCCGCTAATGCCCTTGAAGACGGCCAAATTGGCATTTTGAAAGATGTAGCTTCCGGAGACTGCCGTCGCTCGCGGATCGTCGCGCTGCCAAGGACCAAACCTGCCGCTGCTGTCGATCAGACCGGGCGGCTTCGCATTTGTCAATTTGGCTTTGAAAGCCATCGCTTGCCCCGGTCCTACGGAATGCAACGTTAGCTTCTGAATATCGAACTGCAATGGTTGCTTTCCTTCGACTTTCGGCTCAATCTCGAGCAAGGTCCCGTCCGCAATTATCGTTTCGATGAGGAATTGCAAATGGGTCGTGTCATGACCCGGTTCCGCGCTTGCTATCTGGTGATTCTCCTCTGTGCCGTTGATGAGCGAGGAGCGGCCACGCGGCGGGATGCGGATTTCGAGGCCTTCCAGGCGAACTAGATCGACATGATTTTTCTTCGCCGCGAGGGTATCGTAATCAGTCTGTGCCGTAAATTTGCGGATGTAGATCAGGGGGCGCGGATCAGACCATCCTTTGTGCCGGATCGAAAGGCCTTCCCCAACTGCCTCGGGGTGAGGATAAACAGAGATCTTTAAAGAGCGCAGGTCGACATCCGCATCGAACCGGTCCTGCAGAGCCTCTATGATGCGCTGCCGCGCCTCGGGGCCGAAGTCCTGGATTTTGCGTTTGCCGTAAAAATAAACGAATCCGCCGCCGATCACGATCAACAGGCATACGAGTGCGAGGCCGTAAAGAAGCGCTTTACGCATTTTGTTTGGAGAGATTGTGCTTCCTACTGGGAAGATTGCGCAGCATCAACATACGTTTCGTTGTTTGGTCGTGGTACCCATTCGCGTTCGTGCAGTACGGCTTATTCCTTCCCCCCAGCTGCTGTTTCGATTTACCGTAAACACATCGGGAGGTCGTCTAAACGGCAGGACCGCAGACTCTGAATCTGTTTAACGAGGTTCGAATCCTCGCCTCCCTCCATTCTCTTCGGTTGGGCATGGCCGTGCGGCCGGGGGTGTTCTTTCATACAATTCCAGGGTGGCGACGCAAAGTCAACCGATGCACCCAACGCTCGAACGTTTGGAAGATCAAATCAATTGGTACGACAAAAAGAGCAGGCGCAATCAACGGTTTTATAAATGGCTGAAGGCCGTGACGGTCATTGCGGCCGCAATGGTTCCGGCGGTATCCGTTGGCGTTGGGGGACGGCCTTATGCCGCGGCATTGGGCGTCATCATTGTCGTCGCGGAGGGCCTTCAGCAGATGAATCAGTACCAGGCGAATTGGATTTCATACCGGTCAACATGCGAAGCGCTCAAGCATGACAAATACCTTTTCCTTGCTAAGGCCGGGCCATATGCCTCTGCGAGTGACCCGATTGTCTTGCTGGCGGAACGAATCGAAGGGCTGGTTTCACAGGAACACGCGAAATGGGCGTCGACGCGGCAGGACTCAGAAGCGAAGAACCGGGGCGGGCAGACACCTTAGTTCGATCGAGGCTGTGCCACGGGCCGCTGGTACCGGACGTTTGGAAACTTTCCTCAGCCGCCGGGAGTCCACTCGCCGGAGGCCAACCATGAACAAAGACCAGGTGTCTGGAAAAGTGGACGAAGTGAAAGGCAAGGTGAAGGAAGAGGTGGGGAAAGCTACCGATAAAAAGACCACGCAAGCAGAGGGTCTGAAGGACCAGGCGAAGGGAAAGCTGGAGCAGAAGTTCGGCGATAAAAAAGAAGAGAGAGAAAGGGAAAAGGGACAGAAGGCCTAAGCCATCTGAACTTCTGAGGGATTAAGAATGCTGATACTGATCATTATCCTGATACTGCTATTCGGTGGAGGTGGTGGCTACTACGGTTATGGCCGCTGGGGGTATGGCGGCGGAGCGGGGATTGGTTTGGGGACCATCCTGGTGATTCTGCTGATAGCCTACCTGCTGGGTGGTTTTCGATAGATAGCAGGTCTTGGTGGGCAGTCAGGGTGCCGGGTGCTGTTTGTGAAAGTCACTTCGATTCTGGAACTCGCGGCCAAAGGCGATGACTCTGTTTTCTGAGAACGGAGGACCAACGATTTGCAAGCCAATGGGCAGCCCGTTGACGTAGCCACATGGAATGGTGAGCGCGGGAAGTCCGCATAAGTTGCCCGCTTGCACCAGACCGGCTCCTACGCCCTTTCTATCGGGCCGCTTGGGAGGCGTTTCGTCGAAAGGTTGATCGGCCCGATCAGGCAAACTGAAGCGAGTGGGAGCGAGGAGAAGATCCACGTTATTCGCGAACATGTCTCGAAAGGCAGATTGGATCTGGCTGCGAACGCGCATAGCCTTGAGGTAATCGAGGGCTGAGTAATTCATGGAAGCCTTCAGTCCGTCGATCTGGCTTTGGTCCGCGAGCTGATCCACCTTGCCGCTGCGAATGAACGGCTCGAAAATGGAAACGGCTTCGGAATCGATAATGGCGCCTATCACCGGACCGTATGGAAAATCCGGAAGCCTCATTTCCACCATCTGGCTGCCGATAGATTTCACGATGGATAGCGCGTTCGCGAAGACCGGACGCAAGGGCTCATCGGGCCATTCAGCGAAATCGATTTCGGCATAGCCGACCTTGAGATCGGCAAAACTGCGGTAGTACTGGGGCGAGTAGTAGAAGCTCTTGTGAGCCGAACCCGGGTCGTCATCGTCGCTTCCGGCAATGACGCGAAGGACTAGGGCGCAATCGTCGGCACAACGCGCAAGAACACCGATTTTATCGAGGGTCCAGGAGAGCGCCATAGCGCCATGACGGCTCACCAGGCCATAGGTGGGCCGAAGACCGCTGACGCCACAAAAGCAGGCGGGCGTCAGAATCGAACCCGATGTTTCCGAGCCGAGCGCATACGGTACCAGACCGGCAGCAACAGCCGCGCCGGAGCCGCTCGACGAGCCACCGGACCAGTACTGCTTGTTCCAAGGATTCAGGCCCGGGCCTTGCAATGAAGCGGATGCCGAGCTATAGCCGCCTCCGCCGGCGAGCTCAACCATTGACAGCTTGCCGATGAGAATGGCCTTTTCTTTATCGAGGCGTTGAACGACGGTCGCGTCCTCATCGAATATCTGATCTGCAAACGGCTTCGCACCCCATGTGGTGGGAAACTTAGCCACGGCGATCAGATCCTTCACGCCGTACGGAATGCCTTGCAAGGGGCCGCGAAAGCGTTGGCGTTTCAGCTCGTCGTCTGCGTCTTTCGCTGCTTTGTGGCCTTGCTTGGTTAGAGAAAAGGCCAGCGCGTTATACTGCGGACCGAAAGTTTCGAGACGCTTTGAGAAGAGCTTGGTCAGTTCGACAGAGGAGATCTGGCGCTGGCGCAGAGCCGCGCTGATCTCCGTAATAGTGGCGAAAGGAAGCGTGGCTTCGTCGAGCGTGGATTTCGGCGTCTTCATTGAGCCGCTAGGGACGAAATGCGAACGCCGGTTCGATATTCATCGGCAGTTCGATTTGCGATAGACGATCGCTGACCTGATGGACGTCGGCATTGGCTTTCTGTAACTTTTGCTCCGGCGTGGCAGCCGGCTGGGCGGGCAGCGGCGCACCCGTGGGAGGAGCCTTCTGGGTCACTTGGCCGAGAAGCGGAGTGGCGCCCGCGACGGCCGTCACGCGAGCCGTCCACTGGCGGCGAGTGATGCGCTGGGAAGCCGGGCGGGAACTCATGCCGACATTATAGAGGGCCAGAGATATGGGGGAGAATTAGCCGATGTGTTGCTCTAGCGCGTTCTGCATGACTGAACGCGGGGCGGATTCGCCGGTCCAGATTTCAAATTGACGCGCCGCCTGTTCCAAGAGCATTTCCGAACCGTACACCACAGTGCAACCCTGCTGCTTGGCCTGTTTGAGAAGCAGGGTTTCGCGCGGATTGTAAACCATATCGAAGACAATGCCGGCGGGAATGCGATCGTGAAACAGACATTCGTCGACTTTGGGAGACATACCCACAGGCGTAGCGTGAATTAACACGTCATATTGGCGCGTTTGTGAGTCCTTGAGTGTTGCGGTTTCGGCGTTTACCACGCGAGCAAGCGCCTGCGCGCTTTTCATATTACGGCCGGTGATGGCGATGTTGGCCCCGGCATCTTTGAGAGCGATGGCGGCGGCGCGCGCGGCCCCACCGTATCCGGCAATCAGAATGGATGCGTGGGCCGGTCGAAGGTGTCGGCCCAGCGGCTTGAGAACTCCGTCGGCATCGGTATTTGTGCCGCGCCACTTTCCGCGTTTACGCCAAACAGTATTCACGGCGCCAATGCGTCTTGCCAGGGGCTCGACCACGTCTAGGTAACGCAGGATTCGCTGCTTGTGTGGAATGGTCACACTGAATCCGGCAATGGGAAGACTGGCCGCGAGAGTCATCCAATCATTGAGCTGGGGAGATGGAATCAAGAAGGGAAGATAGACAGCATCGACGCGCCGGGCCTGGAAAGCGCGATTGTGAATGAGCGGAGATTTTGAGTGCGCGACCGGATCTGCAATGACACCGTAGACCCGGCTTTGGCGGCTCAGTTTCTCGCAGTGATACAGCGATCGCATCAATGGAGCGGAGATTTGGCCGGGCGCGGTACCTTCGATTCCCGAAGGCGCGGCATAGGTGAAAAGGGACCCAAGCGAAGGGGCCAATACGCGGGTCGCCATTCCGGTTTCCGCCATGGCGAAGGCGATGAGCGGAGCGCCCCGGTGATCGCGCACGAATTGCAACAGACGCAGGTTGTCTGTCGGCTTGCGGGCAGTGGTTGCAATCTTGTAGGCGTCAGCGGGTATCCGTTCAAGGCGGCGCAATATCGGAGCAAGCGAAGGCGTATTTTGAAAATTGTGATAGGAAGTGATGAGTAAGGCCGACGTGCGTAGCTGGAGCAGCGCGGGTTTGGCGCATTCGGCGGATTCGATCTCGATATCGACGGCCGCCGCTCCGGCCTTAATGGCGTTCTGCAATATAGCGATCTGTTGCTCGATGCTGCCGGAGAAGCGCCCTTGGTTCTGCTTGTGGCGGCAGGTCGCGAGGATGTGAGCGTCGGGATAACGTTTGCGGAACGCCCGAATGAGTTCCGCACCAGCGCATGGATCGGAGAGATGGTCGAGACGAAACTCGAGGAGATTGCTGCCGTCCTTGTATTCGCGTTCGGCGGCGCGGCTCAGTTGTGAAGCAGTTGGCAAGCCCAGAGCCACGCAGATGCGCGGAAAAGATCTGGGGAACGGTGGCATGCGGGCGCGGTGTCGGCGATTCGAACAGAATAGCAGGGAGGAGCAATCATCTTTTTGATAGGTCTATAGGCAATCGAGTGAGATCGATGAGATCGAGGGTATTTGAATCGAAGTTAGTCACCAGAAGCGTGCGACCGTCAGCGGTGGCGCGTAGCTCGCGCGGAAATGCGCCAGCGGGAATCAGGCCGAGAATCGCCGCCGGGCCGGAAGAGATGTTTGCGGTATCGATAACAGAAAGGTTCTGTTTATCATGCTTGCCGGAGAACCGATTAGAATTCGTGACGATTACTTTACGGCCGTTATCCACGACGACAAGACCTACAGGAGCGATCCCAACTGGCACAGCGGCGATGCGGGCCTGTTCAGGATCGGCAAGGAGCTTGGTTCTATCGAAAACGAGCAGGGCGTTACTGTTTCGCGCCGTGACGTACGCGGTTTGCCCGTCGGGAGAGAGCACCAGCCGCACTGGACTGCACCCCGCAGGAAGTTTTGCAATTACCGAATTCGCTGGATCCGTTTTAGCGCGGTCCACGTTCGCGACCACGATGGCTCCCTCGGGATGCCGCAGGCTGGTCTTGGCGGGCTCGCCTTCGGGCTTACAGGGTGCCGGCCAGCCGTAGCTTTTTGGCGCAGCTTCGCTGGTGGTGTAAAGATAGCGGCCGTCCGGTGACAACGTAACTGCGATCGGCGCGATACCTACTGGAATCTTTCCCACGATGGAGTCGGCGGCGAAGCCTGAGGCGCGAGCTTTTTCGAGATTGATCACCGAAATACTCTCGTTGTTCTCATTGCTGACGAAGAGAAATCGATCATCCGCAGTCACGTTTACGTACACGCTCCCGGGATCATGGGGACCTGTTGAGAAATGACTGACAACCGGATTTGCTTGTCCGGACATCATCCGGGCCGTGTCTAGGAACAGTACTAAATTTCCGGCGGCGGCGATAAGCAGTTTGCCATCATGCGATAGAACCATTCCCGTGGGGGTGCCTTCAACCGGTATGGTGCGTTCCAGAGAAACCTTGCCGCCTGAGCGACGTACTACGCCTATGGCGGCCCCATGCAGACGAAGGTGCGGCATGGAGATGAAAATCCGGCAGCCGTCGTCGCTGGGGATCGGCTCGAACGGATGAGCGGGCAACTTCAAGTGAAGGATGGGCCGCTCTGCCGGCTCGTTGCAGGCGCTTGACTGTGTTTGTCCACTGGCCGGCGAGGCAAAAAACGTCGATGCAAAGATTGATGCCAACAGGATGACGGTCGTGAACCTCATTCGATCATTATCCCGGTGAGCTTTACTGAGTTGTGGCCCGTATCGTCCTGAACACGTTTGGCTCGCTGGGCGATCTGCATCCGTATCTGGCGATTGCGATCGGGCTGAAGAATCGAGGGCACCAGCCCGTCGTGGCGACGTCCGAGGTGTATCGCGAAAAGGTGCAGGGCGAAGGTGTTGAGTTTGCGCCCGTGCGTCCGAATGTTGGCGAACTGCTGAGCGACGGCGATTTTCTTGAAAAGCTGTGGCATCCACGTCTGGGATCGGAGCATCTGCTTCGCAAGTACATCATTCCTTCTGTAGAGCAGAGCTACGAAGATTTACTGCTAGCATGCCGGGGAGCGGATCTGATCCTGACGCATGCCGCGGGACCGGCCGGGCCAATTGCAGCACAGGTTTTGAAGATTGCGTGGCTTTCGGTTGCACTGCAGCCGCTCATCTTTTTCTCGAGCTACGATCCGCCGGTGCTGGCGCCTGCCGCATGGGTGCGCCATTTGTATCCGTTGGGGCAGTTTCCGTTCAGGGTATTGATGGCGCTCGGCGAAGTCGCAGTGAACTCATGGGCTAAACCGATCCTTCGTCTTCGTGAGCGGGTTGGCCTGCCTCGTCCGGAAGCAAACCCGCTTTTGCGGGGACAGTTTTCGCCATGGGGAACGCTGGGATTGTTTTCGCCTTACTTCGCAGCACCGCAGCCCGATTGGCCGCCGAATGTTTGGCTTACCGGATTCGTATTTCACGACGAGGGCGCTGCTCAAGAGAAGGCACATCACGGTCTCGCCCGTTTTCTCGCAGATGGGCCGCCGCCGGTTCTTTTCACCCTCGGGTCGTCCGCCGTCATGCGACCTGGAGTCTTTTACCGCGAGAGCATCGCCGCCATTCACGAACTTGGCATTCGCGCTGTTCTATTGACGGGAACGGTGGATCAAGAGCAGTTTCCTCCTCTTGCCGACTCTATTTTTCTGGCGGATTATTTGCCTTATTCCCAGATCATGCCGAGAGCAGCGGCAATCGTTCATCAAGGAGGAATCGGTACGACAGCCCAGGCACTGCGATCCGGGCGTCCCATGCTGGTTGTGCCGTGGGCGCACGATCAGCCTGACAACGCCGAACGTATAAGTAGATTAGGCGCCGGCAGAACGATTGCTCGAAGCCGTTACTACGCGCCTAGGGTTGCAAAAGAGCTTCTTCTATTGTTGAAGGAAACCGAGTACGAGAGCCGCGCAAGAGATCTGGGCGAGACGATTGCGAACGAAGATGGCATGAATGCCGCCTGCGATGCGATCGAAGAAGTCTTGCACCAGCGGGCGTAAAGCTATCTCTTCTTGCGAACCAATCGATGTGCTTTGCGCACAACGGCAGGCGCGGTGGCAAAGGCTTCGTTAACCAAAGCGACTTGCTGATCATGATGCACTTTATGCGCGCCGGCGGCGGGACTCGCGGCATTCGGCCGGCCCACATATCGCAGATGCCGCCGCATGGATCCGGTATCCCCACCGGCACTGATGATCGACTGCATCTGTTCCTCAACGAAGAACCAGGCACCCATGTTTTCAGGCTCTTCTTGTACCCAGAACAACTCCGACGCATCCGGGTAGCGGCGCAGGATGTCAGTTAACTGCGGCAACGGGAATGGATACAGTTGCTCCAGGCGAATAATGGCTACATCGTTGCGGCGGAGTTCTTCCCGCTTGTTGACGAGATCGTAGTAGACTTTCCCGGAGCACAAAAGTATACGCCGCACTGAACCGCCGACGAACTGCGTGTCACTAATCACTTCCTGGAATGCTCCGCTGGTCAATTCCTCGAGACGAGACGCTGATTTCCCGTAGCGGAGCAGGAATTTCGGCGTAAAGATAATGAGCGGCTTGCGGATACCGCGGCGATCGTTGCCTCCGTACATCTGCCGGCGCAACAAATGAAAATACTGCGCCGGAGTGGTGCAGTTGCAGATCTGGATGTTATTTTCGGCGCAGAGTTGTAGGAAGCGTTCGATGCGGGCGCTGGAGTGCTCCGGGCCTTGCCCTTCAAGACCGTGCGGCAACAGGAGAACGAGACCACTGGGCTGGTCCCACTTGGCTTCAGCCGAGACAATAAACTGATCGATAATGATCTGGCCGCCGTTTACGAAATCGCCGAACTGAGCCTCCCACATGACGAGCGTCAACGGATCGGCAACACTGTAGCCGAATTCGTAGCCCATAGCCGCGTATTCGCTCAGGAGGCTATCGACCACTTCGAACTTCGCCTGCTTGGGGTCGAGATGTTTCAGAGGGCTGTATATCTCGCCGGTTTCGAAATCACTGAATTCGAGATGACGTTGCGTGAAGGTACCGCGTGAAACATCTTCACCAGTGAGACGAACTGGAGTACCTTCCAGAACCAGGCTGCCGAAGGCAAGAGTTTCGGCGAATCCCCAATCTATGGGAGCTCCCTTTACCACGTCGCGCCGCTTATCGAGCAGCGACTGCAGTTTCGGATGGAGGTGAAACTCTTCCGGAAGAGCGGTGCAGCCGCTAATTACTTTTGCGAGCGTATTGTAATCGGCCGCGGTGGACGGGATCGGCTGATGAATTTCCTCAAAGGGCGCCACGGCGAATGCTTCGACAACGAACTCTTCGCGATGTTTTTTAGCCTCATCGTAAGTCTCGTTGAGCCGTGCGCGCGCCTGATTGCGGAGATTCGTGATGTAGTCCTGCGTGATGAACTTCTCGCGCACGAGTTGCTCGGAGTATTGCGTTGCGACCGTGGCAGTGGCCTTGATCTTGCGATACATCACCGGCTGCGTGTAACTGGGGTCGTCCGCCTCGTTATGGCCCTGGCGGCGATAGCCGATGATGTCAACAACAACATCGCGTTTGAAACGCTGGCGATAGTCATAGGCAAGCTGCGCCGCGCGAATGACTGCTTCGGGCTCATCGGCGTTGACGTGTAAGATGGGTGCCTGGACCGACAGAGCGACATCGGTGCAGTAAACGCTGCTGCGCCCTTCGAGAGGATTTGTGGTGAAACCAATTTGGTTGTTCGTTATGACGTGGATGGTTCCGCCGGTTTTGTACCCCTCGAGCTGGGAGAGTTGCAGAACTTCAGCGACCACACCCTGACCGATAAAGGCGGCATCGCCGTGGATCAGAATCGGGATTACGCGTTCGCGCTTATCGTCGCCGATGCGGTCTTGCTTAGGCCGCACGAGTCCTTCGACTACCGGGTCGACAGCTTCAAGGTGGCTGGGATTGAACGCCACCGAGACGAGAATCTCTTTGCCCAGGGTTGATTTGTGAATGCCGCTCGCGCCCAGGTGGTATTTGACGTCTCCCGACCCTTGGACACTTTCCGGATCAGGCTCGCCTTCGAATTCCGAAAAGACCTGGGTCATCGACTTCCCGACTACATTGGCCAGCACGTTCAAGCGGCCGCGATGGGCCATGCCAATGACGGCTTCGTGAACTTTTTCATTGGCGGCGCGCTCCAGAATCTCATCAAGCGCCGGGATGGTGCTCTCGAGACCTTCCAGGCCGAAGCGCTTCTGACCGACAAAGCGGCTTTGCAGGAAATGTTCGAACTCTTCGGCTTGAATCAATCGACTTAGGATGCGGTGCCGCGTGGAATCATCCAGCGGCCACGCGTTCATGGTCCCTTCCATGCGATCTTGCAGCCATTGCTTCTGCTCAGGATCCTGAATGTGCATGTATTCGACGCCGATGGATCCGGAGTAAGTGGAGCGCAGCCGATCTAGAATCTCCCGCAGCGTCTCATAGGGCTGCATATAAGAGCCGATTGCGCCGCTGGGCGCCTTGACGGCGCCGGCAAGAAATGGACGGTCTAAGTCCCAAATGGATAAACCGTACGAGGCGGGATCGAGCTCCGGATGATACGCGGGATCGCTTCCCAAGGGATTCGTATTCCCAATGAGATGGCCGCGTATCCGATAGGAACTGATAAGGCGTATGACCGCCGCTTCTTTCGCCACATCCGCATTTAGGGAGGCAAACCGGCTTGGCGCGATCTGCTGATCCGTCTGCCAGCGCAGCGCCATCTGCGGAATTTTCAGTTCGCGGAAGATGCTCTCGTAAAAGCTGTCTTCCCCTTGCAACAATTGCTGGAGCTTGGCCAGAAAGGCTCCCGATTCCGCGCCTTGTATGATGCGGTGGTCGTATGTGCAAGTGATCGTCAGAACTTTGCTGAGGCCGAGCAGAGCGCGCGTTTCGACGCTGGAGCCGGCGAACTCCGCTGGATAATCGATCGCGCCTGTTGCTACGATCGCCCCCTGGCCGGGCATCAAGCGGGGAACAGATCCGAGAGTTCCGACCGTACCGGGATTCGTGAGCGAAATGGTGGTGCCTTCGAAATCAGAAACCTGCAACTTGTTGTTGCGCGCGCGAGCAACGATGTCGTCGTAAGCGGCGATGAACTGAGCGAAACTCATCCCGTCGGCGTTCTTTACATTCGGAACCTTCAGGGAGCGCGCGCCGTCTTTGCCGGCGACGTCGACTGCCAGTCCGATGTTCACGGCGCCGTGGACAACGCGAAAAGGCTCGCCGCCATTTTCGGCGTACGCATGATTGAGAGCGGGATTCGATCTAACGGCCTTAACAATAGCCCAGGCGACGATGTGCGTGAAACTGAGCTTGCCGCGTCCCTGGAGCGCGCGATGTTTATTGATGATGTTCCGATTTTCTTCAATGACGCGAACCGGAATCTGACGCTGCGAAGTGGCGACTGGAATCGAGAGGCTCGCGGTCATGTTCTCGGCGATACGAGCTGCGGCGCCGCGTAGTGGGATCAATTGATCGCTGGCTCGGACGGCTTTCGATTCCTGCTTAGCAGGCGGTTTGGCGGTTGCTCTGGCCACCTCGGCGGCGCCAGGAGCAGAAGCAGGTTGCGGTTGGGCAACGGAGCGCCCGGCGGATTCCTGCGGGACCGGCGTGGGCTGTGGCGGCTCCTGGCGAGGAGGTTCTACTTGCGGAGGCTCTTGTTGTGGCGGGATTTGTTGCGGCGGCTCCCGCTCCGGCGGCGATTGTTGGGGAGGCTCCTCGCGCGGTGTTTCGGGGCCATACGGAGTTGGGGTTTCCGCAGCGGCGGGTTCAGCAACGGCAGTTGCGGCATACGCGGGCGCGCTTGCACCGCCGTTCGCGCTTGCTCCTAACTCACCGTTTTGTCCGGCTTCCTCGAACAGGTGAGTCCAACCTTCATCAACACTCTTCCGATCAAATTGATATTGATGATAAAGTTCGTCTTCTAACCAGCTGTTAATACCCGACGCGGGGTCTTTTGCTTGCGGCATGTAGGTGATTCGTGGGGCTCAAACGAGTAGGGAACGAAAGCTCGCAGGACGTGCAAATTACATTGTAACGACTCACTCTTGCCGTAGTAGCGCAACAATATCGTCGACAGTAATCACCCCGATCAATCGCTCGTGCCGATCTACCACGGGCAGGCTCAAAAGATTGTATTTGTCGAACATCTCGGCGATTCTGTTCTGTTTTTCGCCAGCGGGGACAAACAACAGAAGATCCGCGGCGAGCTCTTTTAGCGGAGTGTCGCCGCTCGCGAAGAATAGTTTGGCGAGAGGTACCGTGTACCGCAGCCGATTCTCGTGATCGACCAAGAAAATGCCGTGCAGATCCTCAAGAATTTCCTCGTTCTTCTTCAGTTCCTCCATGGCCTGAACAACAGTCGCGTCTTCGGGCAGAGACAGGAACCCTGGATCCATCAGGCCGCCGGCGGTGTCTTCACCGAAATCGAGCAGTTCTTCGACTTCCTCTTTTTCCTGCGGCTGCATCTCCTCGAGGATCTGTTCGGATTGCTCTTCTTCGAGGTCGTTTAGCAGGTCGGCCGCGTCGGAAGGCTCCATCTCTTCAAGAATGTCGGCAGCTTTGTCAGCGTCGAGCGATTCGATGATGCGTGTTTGAATTTCCGGTTCTACCTCACTGAGAAGTTCGGCGGCAGTTTCGGTGTCCACCGTGTTGAAGATAGCGGCGCGATCATTGTGCCCGAGGGTTTCTACGATATCGGCAAGATCGGCCGGGTGCATATCCTCAAGCAGCTTGTTGGAAATATTGAGACGTACCCGGCGCTGCGGATCGGCTTCTAAGATATTGCAGAATTCCCAACGAATGGAGTGTGGCGGAATCCGGTTTTGCAAAGTCCGTACGACGGTGGGGGAAACAACTCCTCGCAATACGCGCCGCAAAATAGACCGGATCCCTATATCAACTTCGAGAATGTGAAGAACGTCATGCCCGTTTTCACACTCTTTGAGAAAGGTGATGTCATTGACCCGAACTACCTTCCGGCCCTGCGCGTCGATGATCTGCTGGTCGAGCAAATCCCGGACCATGCGCAGCATATATTCGTCCGAATGATAGGGAGTCAGAAGCTCATCCTTTAAACGGATCCCATCCGAATTGATGGTCTGGATCTGGTCATAGCGAATGCTGAGCCAGCCTGGACCCGCTCCGACCAAGTAGCGGTCGAGGCGAACGGGATCGATGAGCGGGACGAGAGCCGCGTCTCGCAACGCGCCGATTCGCCGGCCCTTCAGGTCGTAGACCTTGGCGCCGATCAGTTCGGTTAAGTAGAAGATCTCTTCCGCCATGACTTTGGAACCGGGGAAAACGGGCTCGGCCGCTAGGTTTCCCCTCTTAGAGAATAACCAGGCAAACTGCATACTACACTGGGGGTTCTTCTCCTGGGAAGTTCTCCCACTTTGCCGTGAGCGCCTCCGCAAATATCGCAAAGCCAGTCACCGGTTTGACCAAGCTCACAGCCAGGAGTTTCTTCGCGCGAGGCGGGATTCTCTCTCGCTCGCATCCGCACTACGAATATCGGCCAGGACAGTTGCAGATGGCGGAAGCGGTTGAATCGGCCTTGGCGGAGCGGCGTCACCTGATCGTGGAAGCGGGGACGGGGACCGGCAAGACGCTGGCCTATTTGGTTCCGTCGATTCTGTCGGGCAAGCGCATCGTGATTTCAACTGGAACAAAGAACCTGCAGGAACAGTTGTACTTCAAGGATCTGCCCTTTCTGCAATCGCTGTTCGACCGTCCTCTAGCGGTGTGCTATATGAAAGGCCGCGCCAACTATCTTGTGCCGTCAAAAAGTTTACGACGCTGAACGCGAGCCGGTGCTTTCAGGCCTGGAAGAGACACGGGATTTCCAGCTCATTCGTAAATGGGAAACAACGACGGAATCGGGAGATCGCAGCGAATTAAGAGAGCTGCCGGAAGCGAGTAGCACGTGGTGGAAGCTAGACGCGAGGAGCGACTTGTGCTCGGGCCAGAAATGTAAGCAGTTCGAGCGCTGCTTTATCACAGAGATGCACAGGCGCGCTGCGCAGAGTGACATCATCATCGTGAATCACCACCTGTTTTTCGCCGATCTCGCCGTTCGGGACCAGGCATTCGGCGGCATTCTGCCGGAGTATTCGGCTGTGGTTTTCGATGAAGCCCATGAGATTGAGGATGTGGCCGGACAGTATTTCGGGATGTCGGTCAGCAATCTGCAAATTCAGGAGCTGATCAAAGACACAGCGGCGATTTCGCGGCAGAAGCTGTTTGCCACGCCGGAGCTGGACCGGAGCTTGATTCATCTGGGCGACCGGACCGATGATCTACTGGGATTGTTTCCGCAGGAAGGCCGTCATGCTTTTCAGGAGCACGAAAGTTTTCTTGCAAGCCACGAAAGCGCGTATGGCGAGGCGCTATTCGCGTTGGAGACATTATGCGGAAGGCTCGAGCTGGTCGAAGGCGCAATCGATCATACCTTGCCGTTGGTACGGCGCGCCAAGCTGATCCAACAAGCTCTCAGGTTTTGGATGGAGTGCCGCGATGCGACATATGTTTATTGGACCGAACGGCGAGGCCGCGGCTTTTATCTGCAGGCAACGCCCATCGATGTTTCGCAAACCCTTGCGACGCACTTGATCGACCGCGTCGAATCGCTGATTTTTACCTCGGCAACTTTGACCGTCGCCGGTGGATTCGAGTACACACAAAAACGGCTGGGGCTGCAAAACGCACGAACTCTGCAGGTGACGAGTGAGTACGACTACGGGAAGCAAGTGCTGCTGTACGTGCCACCGCATCTGCCCGATCCGCGGAGCGCGGAGTTCTCCCGGCGCGCGGCCGATGAGATCGAACAAATTGTAGAAGCGTCGCGTGGACGCGCGTTTTTACTTTTCACGAGTTATCAGCAGATGCGGCAGATTTACGACTTGCTGAGAAGACGGCTGGATCATCCGCTATTGTTGCAAGGGGAAGCTCCCCGCACGGCGCTGATAGAGACGTTCAGGTCAACGCCTGGAGCGGTTCTGTTCGGCACTTCGAGTTTTTGGCAGGGGGTGGATGTCCAGGGGGAGCAGTTGAGTTGCGTGGTGATCGACAGGTTGCCCTTTGCGGTGCCGACGGATCCCGTGATCGCAGCGCGGGCAGAGGCAGTTCGCGACAGCGGAGGCAACGCCTTCTACGAATATCAGATTCCGCAAGCGGCGCTGGCGCTGAAACAGGGTTTTGGCAGATTGATCCGCGCTACGTCCGATCGCGGCGTGCTGGCTCTGCTGGATAATAGGATTACTAAGCTGCCATACGGGCGAGTATTTTTCGACAGCCTGCCTGCGTATCGATTCACAACGAAGTTGGCAGAAGTTCAAAAGTTTTTCGATGTTTGAGATTTGTGTAGAGCATACTTTCGCGGCTGGGCACGCGCTCCGCAATTACCACGGGAAGTGCGAGAACGTCCATGGACACAACTATCGGGTCCAGGTGAGCATTGAGGGCGCCGAGTTAGATGAAAACGGATTGCTCTATGATTTTGCCGAGTTGAAGAAGCGGCTTCGTGCTACGAGCGAGTACCTCGATCACCGCTTCATAAACGATCTGAAGCCGTTCGACGAGATCAATCCCTCGGCGGAGAACATCGCGCGTTTTATCTGCGAGGAAATCCAGAAGGAGCTGACAACCGCTTCTATTTCGTACGTACGCGTCTGGGAAACAGACACTTCTTACGCCGTTTATCGGCCCGGCGTTTGATTCTTAATAGCTCTTATCGTCCGAAAAACTCGGCATTTTTCTGAGCGAATTCGTTCCACTTCTCGGGCAGATCATCAAGCGCGAAAATTGCCGACACGGGGCAGACCGGGACGCAGGCGCCGCAATCGATGCATTCGACCGGATCGATGTAGAGCATCTGTTCGCTCTCGAACTTCTCCTCGTCTTTTTTCGGGTGGATGCAATCGACAGGGCAGGCGTCGACACACGCCGCGTCTTTGGTTCCGATACAGGGTTCGGCAATTACGTAAGCCATGTTAATCCCGCTTTATACGTGTAACTTCCAATCCTTAGAAGTAGCACACCGGAACGATGAGGACAAAAGCGCTCCAGCGAGCGGTCAGTTTCCGCATTTGAGCGCGTACAATGACGGGTGATGATTCCCAAAGTCCGCAAAGCAGTCTTTCCCGCCGCCGGGCTTGGAACACGGTTTTTGCCTGCAACGAAGGCTCAACCCAAGGAAATGCTGCCGGTTGTCGACAAGCCGCTGATCCAATACGGAGTGGAAGAGGCGATGCATTCCGGGATCCAGAACATCATCATTGTTACGGGCCGCGGGAAATCGTCCATCGAAGATCATTTCGATGTCAGTTTTGAGTTGGAGCACCTGCTCGAATCGAAGAATAAGGGCGAGATGCTGTCGATGGTGCGGTCCATTTCCGACATGATCGATGTATCGTACGTCAGGCAGAAGGAAGCGCTGGGGCTCGGGCACGCCGTCCTGCGCGCCAAAGAATTAGTTGGCAAAGAGCCATTCGCGGTTGTTCTATCGGATGACATCATAACTTCGGTAACACCGTGCATTCGTCAACTCTTAGACGTGTATGAGTACTACGGCGCGTCTGTGCTGGCGCTGATGGAAGTACCCGACGACCAGATCTCCGCCTACGGAGTGGTAGATGCCGAGCTAGTTTCCGACAATGGGCGCGAAAACCGGCTCTTTCGGATTCGCAATATGGTGGAGAAGCCGAAAGTAGCAGACGCGCCATCTAATCTTGCCATCATCGGGCGCTACATATTGACGCCGGAGATTTTCCATTGCATCGAATCGATCGAGCCCGGCAGCGGTGGTGAGATTCAGTTGACGGATGCTTTGAAATACATGCTTCGAAATCGTCCGATTTATGGCTTGAAGTTTGAAGGAAAGCGCTACGATGCGGGCGACAAACTCGGATTCCTGAAGGCAACGGTAGAGTTTGCGCTGAGCCGCCAAGATCTTGGACAAGCGTTTCGAGATTACCTGAGAACGGTGTGCATCCAGTAGTGAAGTTGGTTGGGACAATTCTTGCCAGCTTCCTTATCGCTACCGGCGTGAGCAGCGCGCAAAGTTATGGCCAGCCGCCAACGCCGCGCATAGTGGCTTACGTCCAATTAGCTTTACAACAGGGCGACTTGGCATCCGCGGCGGCGCTGGTGGGGCAGTACCGGCGGCTGAATGGCGACACACCGGAAGCGCTCGAAGCACTTTCCTGGCTGGCGCGCGGCGAATTGGCTGCAGGACATCCGGATCAAGCTTCGAAAGACGCGGACGAGATCAAGCAGAGTTCTCAAATTGCGCTAGGAACGCGAAAATTAGATGCGGAGCCCCACTTGCCTATCGCCCTGGGCGCGGCCTATGAAATAGAAGCCGACGTCCTCTCTGGAGAACACAAAAGAACGGAGGCGCTGCAGCTTTTGCAAACGGCCCTGCGGACATGGCGTGGAACATCCGTTGCAGATCGCTTGCAGAAGAACATAAATTTGCTCACGCTGCAAGGCAGACCGTCGCCGCTTCTTCAGGAAGCGGAATGGATCGGGTCCAAACCCGTTGCGCTTAATGCCCTGCGCGGGAAAGTGGTGCTGCTTTTCTTCTGGGCGCACTGGTGCGCGGACTGCAAGGCGGATGCGCCAGTCATCGCTAACCTGGCGCACGAGCTGGGACCAAAAGGTCTGGTGGTAATTGCTCCGACGCGGCGCTACGGCTACACGGCTGATGATGAGCACGCAGCCGCATCGAAGGAGACTGCCTTCATCCAGAAGGTCTACGAGAGGTATTACTCTGCGATTCCGAATGCGGGAGTTCCTCTCAATGAGGCGAACTTTGCGCGTTTCGGTGTAAGTACCACTCCCACAATTCTGCTTCTAAACCGGCAAGGAATCGTGAAGCTGTATCATCCCGGCGTGATGAATGAGGCGGAGCTGCGAGCGGCGATTGAGCCGCTTCTGGCCAGCACCCGACTGAGAGGAATTACGCGATAATTCTAGACATGAAGTTGCGAGTTGCCCTGCTTGCGCTGCTACTGGCGACATCTTTGGCGCTGCTAGCGAGCAGTCCCGAAACAGTTATCAAGGTTTCAGTAAAAAACCAATTTGACAAGCCTGTTGAAAATGCAGCGGTGATTCTCGATTTCCTCGGCTCTCACCAGATCACGAGGCTTGGAAAACGCAAACCGATTCACTGGGAAGTGCACACAAATCTGCAAGGTCTGGCGCATTTCCCGGCTGTCCCGCAGGGGACCGTCCAACTGCAGGTGGTGACGAAGGAATATCAAACCTTCGGTCAGAAGTTCGATGTCGATACTGAGGAAAAAACAATCGACATCAAACTGAACCCGCCGCAAAAGCAGTACAGCGCGCATCCGCCTTTGAAGCCGGCGGACGCGCCACCGCCGAAAGAATAGCTGTCATCCGCGGGGATCGATCGCAATTGCTTCGATCTCGATCTGCACGTCGCGCGGAAGGCGCGCCACTTCGATCGTGGAGCGCGCCGGCGGATCCACGCTGAAGAATTTCGCATAGGTCGCATTCATCCGCTTAAAATTTTCCATGTCCTTCAAAAAGACAGTGGTCTTCACTACATCGTCGAACGAAAGCCCGGCGCCTTCGAGGACAGCTTTCAGATTCTCCAATACGCGCGTGGTCTGATCTTCAATCGTTCCGGTGACAAGCTCGCCT
Organism: uncultured Acidobacteriaceae bacterium; assembly: GCA_963795445.1. GTDB lineage: Bacteria > Acidobacteriota > Terriglobia > Bryobacterales > Bryobacteraceae > Bog-105. Next base: position 26,728 of record CAWCHX010000025.1, read on the forward strand.
GTTTGTGGGTTGAGCGGTATCTGGCCGCTCAGAAACACCATGGCATTCTGTCTGACCGCCGTGGAGTATGGCCCGGCCGCTTTAGGGGCCTTCGGCGCTGTGATGATCTCTTTCATTGTTCTATTTTGCACTGCGACCGGTTGCAAGCTCCGGGCTGGTCTCGGGCAAGCGTAACGTGCCGACAATTTCGCTCACATTCGATACTTGCAACCCCCGCAGAACTTTCCCAAGCTGGACGGCGATTCGATAGGGCGCGCGAGGATCCACGAACGTGGCTGTGCCTACCTCAACGGCACTCGCGCCGGCGATCAAGAATTCCGCGGCGCCTTCGCCGGTGGTAATTCCACCTATGCCGATGATCGGAATTGTCACTGCATTCGCCGCCTCGTAGACCATACGCATTGCGAGCGGCTTGATTGCAGGTCCCGATAGGCCCCCGAATCCGGCTCCGATATGCGGAGCGCGCGTCTTCACATCGATTGCCAGGGACACGAAGGTATTGACCAGCGAAATGGCGTCCGCTCCGGCGTCTTCCGCCGCCTTTGCGAAAGGCTCGATGCGCGCAACGTTTGGCGAGAGTTTGACGATCAACGGACGCCGAGCCGCTGAGCGGAGGCGAGTAACAAGATCCGAAATCAAAACCGGATCACTCGAGAAAAACATACCGCCTTCTTTGGTGTTGGGGCATGAGACATTGATTTCGTAAGCCGCGATGCCCGCGGCATCTTCCAAAGAACGAATCACCTCGACATAATCCTCGACAGCGTACCCAAATACATTGGCGAATACGGGAACGGAATACTGACGAAGCTTAGGAAGCTTATCGCGAATGAAGGCGCTAACGCCTACGTTCTGCAGGCCCACCGAGTTGATCATCCCGGAGGCGGTGTGCCAAAGACGGGGCGACGGATTGCCCGCGATCGGCTCGCGCGACAGACCCTTCGTTACGATTCCGCCGAGTTTATTGAGATCGACTAATTTTTCGAATTCGATGCCATATCCGAAAGTGCCGGAGGCGGCGAGAACGGGGTTGCGAAGCTTGATTCCGCACAGTGTCGTCGCAAGCCGCGGCTCATCCATGAGAGATGGGCTGGTTAGTGGCCTGCCGCTAGGGCCGGCGCCGCGGTAGCGAGCTGTTGCGCAGTTTTGCGGATCAGGTCCCAGGCTTCGCGAATATCCTGCTCGGTTGTTTGGAAATTGCCAATGGCAAAGCGAAGGACAAACTGGCCGTCCAGCACCGTATGCGAAAGAAAAGCCTTTCCTGTGATGTTGACTTCCGCCAACAAACGTTGATTGAAGGAGTTGTCGGCCCGGTAGCGAAAACAGACGAGCGAAAACGGCACGGGCGCGGACAGCTCAAAATTCTCGTTCTTCTCGATCCATCCCTTTAGGAGTTGCGCCAGACGCAAGGCTTCGCGGAGCATGGCGAGGATCCCTTGGCGGCCATAAAAGCGAAATACGTACCAGAGTTTTAGAGCTCGGAAACGCCGGCCTAGCTGCACGCCGTAATCCATGTAGTTCACGACGCGATCGTCCTCGGCGGTTCGAAGATACTCGGCGCTAAGCGAAGATGCGCGGCGGAAGATATCCGGAAAGCGCGTGTACAACACACTGCAATCGATGGACACGTACAGCCACTTGTGAGGATTCACGATGAATGAATGCGCTCGTTCGACGCCATCCAGGATGTGACGCATCTCGGGGAGTACCGCGGCGGAGCCACCGTACGCTGCATCAATGTGTAGCCAGACCCCGTAACGTTCCGCGATATCGGCGATCGCTGGAATCGGCTCAATGGCGCTCGTCGACGTGGACCCCACTGAAGCGACGATGCAGCACGGTCGCTTGCCTGCCGCGAGATCGTCTTCGATAGCTTTCTCGAGCAGATCGGGCCGCATCCGAAACTGACGATCGACGCCTATTCTTCGCACATTCTCCTGTCCGAAACCGAGGGTGATGGCTGCTTTTTCAGCGGAGGAATGCGTGTGCTCCGAGACGTAGACTGTCAGGCCGGGGCGCATGCCTTTGACGCGGCATTCCGGATCCGCCCAATCGCGCGCCGCTCCGATGGCTTGCATCACCCCGACCGAGGCCGTATCGTAAATGATGCCGAAGAAGCTGTCATCGAGCGCGAGCCACTGGCGCAGCCAGCTCAGCGTTACCTGTTCGAGTTCGGTGGCGCCCGGTGACGACTTCCACAACATTGCGTTGACATTTACCGTCGCGGCCAAGAAATCGGCGAGAATTGAAGGCGGGCTCGAGGACACGGAGAAGTACGCGAAAAAGCGCGGATGGTTCCACAGAGTTAGCGCGGGGAAGATCGTCGATTGAAAATCTTCGAAGATCTTATTAATCGGTTCACCCGTTTCCGGAGCCGCGTTCGGAAGCGCCGCAACAAGTTCTCCAGGTTTCAGGCTAGTGGTGACTGGAAATTCGCGGACGCTCTTTAAGTAATCCGTAATCCAGTCTGCGTGCTGATACGCCGCAGTTCGAAACTCTTCGGGACTCACCGGTTATATCTCAGGACTATCATCCTACGCCGTTACAATTGCGGCGTCGCCGCACTGTGCCAGAACGGCTGGCAGCCAAGTGTGAAGCCAGTGATGAAATGCAGCCAAATCGGCCTGCGTGTCATCGTCCAACGAAAAAGCGAAATGGTTGAGCTTCCATCCTCGAGCAACGGCCGCTTGCTTGATGGCGATGGTTGATGGAAATTTGTCGATCCAGCGGATAAACTCTTCCAGCCGCGCATTGAGGTGGCGCGCCCGCTCAAGGTCGCCCCTTCGAACCGCCCGGTCCATCGCGACTATCAATTCCGGAAGCGCGGCTGCTACCCCGGAGACGATTCCATCCGCGCCCGCCAAACGGCCTCGGAGGTAGAGAGATTCATTTCCGACCAGCAGTGTGAAGGAGACCTCGCTACGCACTTGGCTCAACCTCTCGAATAGGCGCCAATCGCCGCTTGAATCTTTGATGCCCGCGAAGGCTCCCGATCGAAGCAAGCGTCCCGCGAGATCGGGAGAGATCGGATTTGTGAAGAACGGCAGGTTGTATAAATAGACCGGCGCTTTGCCGCGGAAGGCGCGGACGAACTCCACGTAGAAATGGAATAGTTGATTGTCTGTATAGCGGTAGAAATACGGCGGCATCAGCATCACGCCTGCAGCGCCGGAATCGAATGCATTTTCGGCAAGATCAACGGCGCCCGCAAGCGTCGAATGAGAGACATTCACCAGAAGCGGCACGCGGCAACGCCGGATCGCTAGAGTCAGCACACGCATGCGTTCAGCCACGTCATAATGGACGAATTCGCCGGTCGAGCCGAAGAGAACCACGCCCTCTACACCGGCCCGCAAGACCGTATCCAAATATTCAAGAAGAGCGGCGGCATCCGCCTCGCTTGAGGTTGGCTGTCTTGGCGTAGCAAGAGCCGCATAGACGCCACTCGGCGGAGGAGGTTGCTTGCTCTTAGCCATACGAGGGACGAGGACTTAATCTCGCCAATAGAACTGAGCGGATTGGCTTCGTCTACGAATTTTACTTCGTAAGAGCCTCCCGCGCTTACAAGTTTGCGTGTTCGGATCCCGCTTGATGGCGGAGCATGGCACGATCAACCAGTTCCCTCGGATCGAGCAAGTGTTCCGGCCTGAAATGTTGGGTCGACCACCGGCACCCATCGTCCAGTTGGATGCCAAGAAAGTATCCGATGTCGCGAAACACGCAATATCGGACCGTTCCCACCAGCTCCCCATCGCCGTAGCGTATGGTAATCGCGGTGCCGGAATCCATGGGTTTTTCTACCTGCAGGCAGATTCCGGAAAGCGAAATGTCCTCCAGATTTGCCACTCGCCTGCGCTTGCGGCCGGAGTCGTCCTCCCAAATTACTTGCACCAGTTCGGCACAGAGGAGCCGATCGTCGATTCTTCTTTCGTCCATATGCTTCTCATCGGACGTCCGGCGAGTAAGGTGAGCGGGCCTGTACCTAACGAAAGTTAGGATTAGATTTAGTACTTCGCGCGCAGCAGTGCCGGAAGTACCAGAACAACCAGAATTTTCTGACTTTACATGGATCCACAGCAATTTACCACGATCCCACCGGCTTCTCCGGACACACGCATAGGCGTTGTTATCCGGGTGGCATTTTTTGTTGCGATGGTGGTTATCGGATTGCTTTTCTTGAGCAGTTTGCTGCTGGGCATCTTCGGTGTGGTCGTGGCGGGAACAGTGGGGCTTTGTGCAACTGGCCTGTTCGCGAACCTCCTCACGATGCGGATTTTCGATCGTCGACCACTTACGGATATAGGGCTACGAATCTCCGGCGCCTCAGGCCGCAATTTCGGGTTGGGTCTTTTGCTTGGCGGGGGCGCGGCCGCATTGATGCTGCTTGCCCCATTGTTGGCAGGAACCGGGCACATTATTACCAAGCCGGCTTCCGGCTTCACCTGGTGGAGCTTGGGGTTTTACATGGTTGCCCTGCTTGTCGCGGCCATAGGGGAGGAGATGATCTTCCGAGGGTATGCTTTCCAGCTTCTGGTTGAAAAGATCGGACCGTTTGCGACCGTCCTGCCGGTCGCCGTTCTGTTCGGGTTAGCGCATGGCTCCAATCCTTACGCCTCTACGCTGGGAATTTTCAATACAATTTTGTGGGGTATCCTGCTGGGTTATGCATTTCTGCGCAGTCACGATCTATGGCTTCCGATCGGCCTCCACTATGGCTGGAACGCCGTGCTGCCACTGTTCGGAGTGAATCTGAGCGGGCTTACAATCGAGGTAACGAGGTACTTGTATCGATGGGATCTGACGCCTCTTTGGAGCGGCGGCAATTATGGGCCGGAAGGCGGTTTGTTAGCTACCATTTTTGCGGTGGGCTTATTCGTCGTTTTGATGAGAGCTCCCGTCAAACCGCAAATCGCGTCGATAGCGCCAAGCCTCAACGAGCCGCTGTGACCACAGCCATAATCGCGGCTGTGTTTCTCGGCATTTGCCCCAATCTTTTTGCCGATAAATTGAGCTTTGACGAGCGCATGGAGATCGAACGCGGGCTCAATGCGGAATTCGCCACATTGAGAGTGTCTCTGCCTCGGGCGAAGAAGCCACTGATCTTCCGCAGCGATGGCACATACGACAAGGGCGCCTGGGAACGGGCGCTGCAGGAAGGCGGGCCGGCTGGCCGTTTGGGAGACGAGATCCAGATCACCCGAGTCGAGATTGAATCGAACAAGATTCTGCTTGAGATCAATGGCGGCACCAGCAGCGGCCACTGGTATGACCGGGTGCAGGTAGGAATGGGTGGGAACACTTCGCCGGTTCATACGAATCAAAACGGTCAGGCTAACGGTTCTCACCTTGAAATTGTGTTCCCCGGCAGCGTTCCATCGTTGAAATCCGCCGAGATCCGCCAGATGCTTTCACCCATCTTCGACTTCGAAAAGCATTCTGCATCGGAACAATATATGGACAAACTGCCTGAGCCAATTAAGAAGGCCATTAAGGAGCAGCGGCCTCTGGAAGGCATGGATAAGGACCAGGTGCTACTGGCTCTCGGCAAGCCGCGCAACAAGAGCCGCGAGACCAACAAAGACGGGGACGAGCTTGAAGACTGGATTTACGGCGATCCTCCGGGCAAGATGACGTTTGTACGATTCAACGAAGGCAAAGTCGTGAAGATCGAAGAATCGTATGCAAACGTGGGCGGCACCACCGCGCCACCTTTGGCGCCCCCTCGATAATTCCCGCTAAGCCGCACGATCCAAAGTATTTATCTCTGTGGGAGCAATGCCCCTGCTGAGTCCTCCGTAGAATAGAAAAATATGCCAATCAGAGTAGGTATCAACGGCTTCGGCCGTATCGGGCGAAACGTCGTCCGGGCCGGACTGGACCATGCCGGGATTGAGTTCGTCGCCGCCAATGACTTGACCGACACCAAGACGTTGGCTCATTTAATGAAGTACGATTCGATACTTGGCCAGCTGCCACAGGACATCAAAGCCGACGGCGAGAGCGTCCGCGTGGGCAAACAGAAGATTCAAATTTTCGCCATCAAAGATCCCGCGGAGATTGACTGGGCTAGTTTGGGCGTTCAAATCGTGGTCGAGTCGACGGGCCGCTTTACGGACGCGAATGACGCCAAGAAGCATCTGCGTGGCTCCGTGAAGAAGGTCATCATTTCGGCCCCTGCGAAAAACGAGGACGTAACGATCGTGCTCGGCGTGAACGATAACATGTACGATCCCGCCAAGCACAACATAATTTCGAACGCGTCGTGCACAACCAACTGTCTGGCGCCTCTGGTTAAGGTGCTGAATGAATCGTTCGGCATCCAGAAGGGCACGATGACTACGATTCATAGCTATACGAACGATCAACCGGTGCTCGATTTTCCACATAAAGATCTTCGTCGCGCCCGCGCTGCCGCGCTCAACATGATTCCGACCTCGACAGGCGCAGCCAAGGCCATTGGCTTGGTGGTCCCGGAGCTGAAAGGAAAGCTGGACGGCTATTCGATGCGCGTGCCAACGCCCGATGTGTCCGTGGTGGATTTCGTCGCGATGCTGAAGAAGCAGACAACGGCGGAAGCGGTGAACGCAGCCTTGAAGCAAGCCGCCGAGGGACCGCTGAAAGGCATTTTGGCCTACACTGAGGATCCTGTCGTTTCCACCGATCTTTTGCACAATCCGAATAGCTCGATTGTCGATGCGGAGTTGACCAAGGTGCTGGACGGGGATCTCGTGAAGGTTGTCTCCTGGTACGACAACGAGTGGGGCTATTCGAATCGCGTGGTCGACCTGATCACGTTCTTAGGCAAGCACGGTCTCAATTAGCTCTTAATCACTTTCACGACGGCTTCGGTGAACTCTTCGGTCGAAGCCGTGCCGCCTACATCGCCGGTGAGGTATTTGCCATCGCGATAAACGGTCTCGACGGCTGACTGCAGCTTATCGGCGGCGGTCGTCTCGCCCAAGTGAGTGAGAAGCATTACGGCCGAGAGCATCAGTGCGGTCGGGTTCGCCTTACCCTGCCCCGCAATGTCGGGAGCGCTGCCGTGTACGGCCTCAAAGACCGCATGGGTCTCGCCCATGTTCGCGCCCGGCACAATGCCCAAGCCGCCGACGAGCCCTGCGGCCAGATCCGAAACGATGTCTCCATAGAGATTGGGAAGCAGCAGGATGTCGAACGTTTCAGGACGCATTACGAGTTGCATTGAGGCGTTGTCGACGATTAGCTCTTTGTATTGAATCTCCGGAAACTGCTTGGCTGTTTCGCGGCAACAGCGCAGGAACAAGCCGTCGGCCAACTTCATGATGTTGGCCTTGTGAATGGCCACAACCTGTTTCCGGCCGTTCTTCCGGGCGTATTGGAACGCATATTGAGCGATCCTTTCCGAGGCGGTGCGCGTGATGACCTTGAGGCTTGTTACAACGTCCTTCACGATCTCGTGCTCGAGGCCCGAATAGAGATCCTCGGTGTTCTCGCGGAAGATCACCATATCGATCTTTACGTCCTGAAAACGTGTCTTGATTCCAGGCAACGTTTTGACAGGCCGCACATTGGCAAACAGATCGAGCGTTTTTCGTAGAGCGACGTTGACGCTCTGGAAACCGCCCGCCACGGGCGTTGTGACAGGTCCTTTGAGCCCGACGCGCGTTTCATTCAGCGAATCGAGAACGTATTGCGGCAATGTTTTGCCGGCCTCCAGAATGATCGCTTCGTTGAGCTCGGCGCGGCGCCAGCAAATATCAACGCCAGTTGCCTCAATCGCCCGAACCGCCGCCTGCGCCACCTCCGGACCGATACCGTCCCCAGGAATTAATGTGCAGTAGTGAGGCACATTCCGATTCTATTCGGGTGGACGCCCGAGCTTTGCGTTGCCGCCTCTGCAAAAATGTCTTCAGATGCCCCGGATTGAGCGCGCGCTGTTGAGCGTTACAGACAAAGCTGGAATCGTTCCATTCGCCAGTAAGTTGCACGCCATGGGAGTTGAGCTGATCTCCACGGGTGGAACGGCGAAACTGCTCCGCGAGCATCAGGTTCCCGTGCGCGAAGTGGCGGACATCACTGGTTTTCCGGAGATGCTGGACGGCCGCGTAAAAACTATTCATCCGCGGATCGCGGGAGGCATTCTCGCAATTCGATCGAATCCGGACCACATGCGTTCTCTAGTCGAGCATAAGATTCCGCCCATTCAGATGGTTGTGGTGAATCTGTATCAATTCGAAAAATTTGCGCAAAGGCCCGGCGTCACGCGCGAAGAACTGATCGAGAACATCGATATAGGCGGTCCCACTATGATTCGCGCGGCAGCCAAGAATTTTCAGGATGTCGCGGTGATCGTTTCGCCTGAACAATACGAATCGATCCTGGCGGAAATGGCTGAGAACGGGGCTGCGCTAACCACTTCCACGCAGTGGAGACTCGCGCAAGAGGCGTTCTCGCACACCGCCGCTTATGACCAGGCCGTGTCAGCGCGCCTCGCTCAGATTGATTTTGAGGGAGCTGAAACCAAAGAAGAGATGCCAAGCGTTCTGCGAATCTCAGCACGGCGAACAGCCATCCTTCGCTATGGCGAGAATCCGCACCAGAAGGCGGCACTTTACAGCGTCGGAGGAGAGGGGATTGCCGGCGCCGAACAGCTTCACGGAAAGGAGTTGTCCTACAACAATCTGGTTGATCTGGACGCGGCTTGGCAGCTCGTGCAAGAGTTCGAAGGTCCGGCGGCCGCAATCATCAAACACACCAATCCATGCGGTTGCGCGGAGCAATCGACGCTGGCCGAAGCGTATCGAAAATCGCTCGAAGCCGATCCAATCTCCGCGTTCGGCGGGGTGCTCGCGTTCAATCGGGAGATCGATGGTGAAACGGCTTCAGAAGCCAGTCAGCTCTTTCGTTGAGGCTGTGGCGGCGCCGGGATTTTGCGACGAGGCGTTGAAGATATTGAAAAGCAAAAAGAACCTGCGCCTGATCAAAGTAAACCGGGTTCTTACGCCTGAGCTTGTCATCAAATCGATCTCGGGTGGTGTCCTGGCGCAAACTGCGGATACGGCGATGCTTGAGTCGTCCGCTCTGCAAGTGAGGACCACGCGTCAACCGACGGCCGAGGAAATGAGCGCCTTGCTTTTCGGCTGGAAAGTTTGCAAGCACGTGAAATCCAATGCCATTGTGTATGCGCGTCCGGGGCAGACGATCAGTGTCGGGGCCGGTCAGATGAGCCGTGTCGATAGCGTTAAGGTGGGAGCTATGAAGGCGCTCTTGCCGCTTCCGGGAACCGTGCTGGCCTCGGATGCTTTTTTCCCTTTTCCCGATGGTGTACAAGAAGCAGCTAAGCACGGGGTCACTGCGGTCATTCAACCCGGCGGGTCGGTACGCGATGAAGAAGTAATTGCCGCGGCAAACCTGCTGAACTTGGCAATGGTCTTTACAGGCATGCGGCATTTCCGGCATTAACAGCCGTGCCAGCCGGTGATGCAGCATTGGACGTGGTTCATCCTTCGGGAGAACGCACGCGTATCCCGCTTGAGCCTTTACCGTTCCGAATTGGACGCGGACCAGACAATCACCTGATTCTTCGAGACAATCGCGCTTCTCGGGCGCACGCGTGGATCTTCAAAGAAAACGCGGCCTTCTTGATTGAAGACCTGGAGAGCCTGCACGGCACGTGGGTCAACGGGCGCCGCCTCGAAAAACCGGCGACGCTCACGTCTGGAGATGCCATCGAGTTCGGCTTCGAAGATTCCTACCACCTGGTGTTTTCCGATTCCGATCGGCGAATCAATCGCATTTTGGATCAGATCTCATCCGCTTCTTCGCAACCAGTCGGCGCGGCCGGGAGTTTCGCCAGGCTCAGAGCGCTAGTGGACGTGGCGCGCACGCTCCAGACTTCTCTTGCCGGGGATGAAGTATTGAGCGCGGTTATCGATGCAGCTTTGGCTTTGACCAGCGCCGAGCGTGGATTTCTGCTGCTGCGCTCGGATGAGGAACTAGAGATAAAGATCGGCCGGGACGCTCACGGTTCTGCGCTCAGCAATGCGGATCTTCAGGTACCCACCTCACTGATTTACCGTGCGCTAAGCGAACGAGGCGACCTGCTCTCGATGACTCTCGCGCCTGGACAATTCCAAGCAGAAGGCTCCGAGGAGCATTCGCTGGAGTTTCGAAACATCATTTGTGTTCCGCTGGTGCAGTTTCGAAGTTTCAGCGCTCAGGAAACCATGTCTTTGTCTTCTCAAACGAATACCGTCGGCTTGTTGTATTTAGACTCGCGAGAGCAGCAGAAACCACTTTCCGAGCTCAACCGTGAGTTGCTGCACACGCTCGCACTGGAAGCATCAACCGTACTTGAGAACACGAAGTTACTCGAGCAGGAGCGAGAGAAGGGGCTGCTGGAGCAAGAAATTGGCTTTGCCCGGAAAATTCAGCAAAACCTTCTGCCGCACAAGTTTCCTGATGCGGGATGGTTCTGCGCGGCCGGATCGAGTCTCCCGTCGGCGGAAGTTGCGGGAGATTATTTTGACATTCACCAGATCGGCCCGGATTTATGGGCGGCCGTTATTGCCGATGTATCGGGAAAAGGCGTTAGCTCGGCGCTTCTCGCTTCGCTGCTGCAGGGCGCGTTCCTCTTGGGATCGGAGCTCGAGGTGCCTCTCGATGCATTGCTGGCGAAAATGAACCACTTCCTAATGGAGCGAGCGCAACGCGAGAAATACGCCACGTTGTTCTATGCCACTGTACGCAGTTCCGGTGCGCTGGCTTGGGTAAACGCCGGCCATTGCGCCCCATTTCTGGTGCGAGCGGATGGCGAGCTCCGCACGCTCCATACCACCGGCACGCCGGTTGGCCTCATCCGGAAAGCCCAATTTGAGGTTGAGCATTTACAGCTAGCGCCAGGAGACAAGATAATCGCATACAGCGACGGATTGAGTGAGGCAGAGAACGCCAATAAAGAGACGTTTGAGCCAAAACTCAACGCCGCCGTGAGAACTTTCACAAAATTGAGCGCGCGAGAGATTCACGACAGGCTTATTGAAGAAGTTGTGCAGTTTCATGAGGGCGAACCACTACGTGACGATGTGACGGTGCTGGTCTTGGAATATCGCGGCGATCAGTCGTAATCGACCGCTATCAGAAACAGGCCGCTGGCGGGTACAGTGGGCCCCGGTCTGATACCGCAATCGGGCTGAAGGCGGACGAGCACATCTTGTTTGTTCAGGTTCCCCTTTCCAACTTCCAGCAGAACTCCCACGATATTGCGGACCATGTGTTTTAGGAAGCCGGACCCGGTGACGGTATAGACCAGAGTCCTTTCTTTCCTGGCAAGCGCGGAACGGAAAATAGTCCGGACCTTAGATGCTTGGAGCGCATCCTTTTCGTCGGAAGCCGCGAAAGCGCTGAAATCGTGCTCGCCTTCGAGGACCGGCGCGACCTCGGTCATCGCAGCTTCGTCGAGCGGATAGGGATGATGGCAAACGAAACGCCGGTCGAAAGGCGGGCACACTTCCTCGCGAAAAATCCGGTATTCGTAGGTTTTGCGTTTCGCGTCAAAGCGTGGGTGAAAATCGAGTGCGGCTTCGCTGACGCGGTTGACGCGTATGGAACTCGGTAGTAGACGGTTCACCGCTCGCCGGAAATTGTCAGGAGGAATGGGATTCTCGATGGATACGGCCGCGACCTGCGCTAACGCGTGCACGCCTGCGTCCGTGCGTCCGGAGGACGCGACGTGCACTGGCCGGCCTTCGATGCCACCGATTATGTCTTCCAAAATGCCTTGAATCGTCGGCAAACCCGGTTGCACTTGCCAGCCCTTGAAATCCGTACCGTCGTAGGCAATCTCAAACCGCAGTCTCCGCATCGCCGGCGTTGTTCAGTCGATGACCCTCAGATCCGCCTCGATCCCGGTTTCACGAGCGGCTGGCCGTCTTTGCAAAGCGGGCAGTCGCCAGGATCGTAGGTGAGTGGGTGGAGCGTTTCCAGAGCCACGCGCGGAATGCCAAAATCGACCTTTCCCCCGCTTCGATCGATGATCGAACCAGCGGCAACCACGTTTGCACCGGCGCGCTCGAGCAACCGGATCACTTCCCTGGTGCTGCCGCCTGTTGTAATAACATCTTCGATGACGACGGCACGCTCTCCGGGTTTGATCTCGAAACCGCGGCGAAGCGTCATCTCATGCGAGGCGCTATCGCGTTCCGTGAAGAGCGATGGAACGTTGAAGGCGCGCGCAACTTCATAACCGATAATGATGCCGCCCATAGCGGGAGCTACCGTGACATCGACCTTCGCCCCATTGAGCAGGGATGCCAACTTGCTAGCTAACTCGCGCCCGAGGCGTTCGCCATAGGCCGGAATGGCGAGAACCTTGGCGCATTGCAGATACTCACTACTGTGAAGGCCGCTGGTGAGGCGGAAATGGCCGCGCAAATAAGCGCCACTTTCCGTAAACAAATCCATGATGGAAGTTGCCGTCACAGCGAAAGGATAACAGGCGCTGCAACTCCGAAGACCTTCGGAGTTCGATGTTGCAAAGTGGCTAGCTCCTTCCCAAAAACGGACACGCCCTATCGGGACGAGATCCGCTGAACTCAGTTATGCTGCTTCGGAATGAATGCTTTGGCAGGAAGAGACCGAATGGAATTCACCGTGCGTACAGCCCACTTTAACCGGGTGAGTCACACCGTCTCCGACAACCGGGCGAAACCTGCTTGCTGCGATACCATGAGAAATCACGAAAGGAATCAGGAACCTGGCTCGTGCGCAACTCGTTCTCCTATGAGATGAGCCGGCCTCTGGGAACGCGCGATAATGCGGCGAGTTGAGCATTGAGAGATTGGCGTGTTTGGTGTAGCTCAGCGTGAAGGTTCAAAACAATTTTGATGAGAAGATTCAAAGCACCTCTGTGTCTACTGTGTAGTTCGCTTTTATTCGCTGGTTCCGCGTCGGCGCAAAGCGCTGTAAGAATCGAGCCGCCGAAAGGTGGTCTGGGCTGGTTAACGCGTCCCTATCAGCAGCGCTACATTCCGCCCATCAATCTGAAGAATACGGATCGCCTTTCGACGCTCATCCGCGCCGGGAACCTATACCTATCCGCGCAGGATGTCATCGATCTAACCCTCGAGAACAACCTCGATATCGAGATCCAGCGCTATAACCCGTTGCTCACCAGAGAGGTGACTCTGCGCGCGGAAGGCGGCGGAGCGCTGCGAAGCGTCGGCGTGGGCGTGGCGGCCGGGGCTACGGGCGTACCTATCACCGGAGTGAATGTGAACGCCAGTGGAGGCACTAACCTCACGGGAGGAACCGGCGTTAGCGCGAATGGAGGCATTGTCATTCAGCTTGGCCCAGCGCCCCCGTCCTTCGATCCGCAGTTGTTTCTCTATTCCAATTTTCAGCACCAGACCAGTCCACTCAGCAATACAATTCTGAACGGCACCACATCCCTTGTCACCGACACTCGGACGTATGAGGCACAGATCTCCCACTACACCGATTTTGGAACATTTGCGCAGCTTACGTATGCGAGCGAAAGATTCAAATACAACAGCACCTCTTACGGTGTGAACCCATTCGATCAAGGCGACCTCGATTTGGTAGTCTCCCAAAACCTTCTGTACGGTTTTGGAAGATCCGTACTCGCCCGTGACATCCGAATGTCGAAGAACAACGAAAAGGCTTCCGATCTGCAGTTCAGGCAGCAGGTCATCACGACTCTTTCCGCCGTCCTCAACCTCTATTGGGACTTGGTGAGTTTCAATGAAGATCTGAAGGCCAGAAAAGACGAACTGGCGACGGCCCAGGCTCTTTATGAGGACAACAAAAAGCAGGTGGAGATCGGAACCTTAGCTCCAATCGAGGTGACGCGCGCCGAGGCGCAGGTTTATTCCAGCCAGCAGGATCTGTTGATTTCGCAAACTAATCTTTTGCAGCAGGAAACCATCCTCAAGAATGCGCTAAGCCGCAACGGAGTTGCCAATCCGATTTTGGCGGAGGTTCATATCATTCCCCTCGACACGATTCAGGTGCCAAAACAGGACGAACTCAAGCCCATCGATCAGCTTGTCAATGACGCACTCGGCAAACGTGTCGAAATAGCAACGAACAAGATTAATATCGATACCACTCAGATCAGCCTCGTCGGAATAAGAAATGGATTGAGGCCAACCCTGCAGGTTTTCGCCGAACTCACTAACAACGGTTTGTCGGGCTCTCCTAACTTTCTTGTGCCTGGCGCGCCTGGGATTCCGTTTTTGAACGGCGGATATACCAATTTGCTCGGCGAGATCTTTCGCCGCAATTATCCTAGCTATTCCGCTGGAATTTCGCTGAGTATCCCTTTGCGCAATCGCGCTGCGCAAGCGGATTACGTGACCAGCGTGCTGCAACTTCGGCAGAACGAGCTTCAATTGCAGAAGGCAGTGAACCAGGTCCGCGTGGACGTGCAGAATGCACTGGTCGGCCTCCGGCAGGCGCGTGTCCGCTTCGACTCCGCCGTCAAAGCCCGGATTCTGCAACAGCAGACCTTAGATGCCGACAAGAAAAAATACACGCTGGGAGCGTCCACCGTGTTCCAGGTAGTAACAGATCAGCAGACTTTAGCCGCAGCGGAAAGCGCGGAAACCGAGGCGCTGGCCAACTATAGTCACGCGCGGATAGCCTTCGACCAGGCGATGGGGACTACTCTCGATGTGAATCACATCTCGCTCGAGGAGGCTATGTCCGGCCACATTGCCAGAGTATCCACGCTGCCGGCCAACTTGCCCGCTCCCGCAGAGGAGAAGCAATGAGGCGATTAGCGTGCTCCCGTGCAGAGTTTCCGCGGAAGTTGCTAGCTGCTGCACTGTGCCTCAGCTGCGCAGCACCGATCACGTGGGCGCAGCAGCAATCTATAGAACCGGAACGGCCTGGTGGCACAGTATTTCTGAGGCCCTACAAGGCGCCGACTGTACCTGCCGTTCGGCTTTCGAATTCCTTGCGGCTTCGGGACCTGATCCGAGCTGGCAAGCTGTACTTGAGCGCCCAAGATGCTATCGCGCTAGCGCTCGAAAACAACATCGATATCGAATTGGCTCGCTACACGCCGCTAATAGACCAGTGGAACGTGGAGCTGTATGAGGCTGGCGGTTCGCTGCCGGGGGTTCCCAGCGGGCAATCGCAAGCTAGTTCGGTAACCAGCGGCGAGGGTGTTGCCGGCAGCCAGCAAGCTGCGGGCGTGAGTTCCGGCGGCGGAGGCGGCGGCGGCCAAAACGCAGTGAATGCAACCATTTCTCAAGTCGGGCCGGTCACTCCGGTTCTCGACCCGGTCTTTCAGGACACGGCCACCTTTAGCCATCGGTCGTCACCTCAGTCAAACGTCATACAAAGCGAAACTTTCAATCTGGTCTCAAACAACCGCATCTACACCGCGTCTTTGAGCCAAGGCCTCCTGAGCGGAGGTAACGCAACTATCGCTTATAGGGACCAATACTTGAACGAGAATGCTCCCAGCGACCTGTTGAACCCCGAAACTGCAACCGTGCTATCGCTTTCCGTCCAGCATAACTTTCTGTATGGATTCGGCGTGGCCGTGAACAGCCGCAATATCACGGTCGCGAAGGCCAATCTCAAAGCGGATGATTTGAATTTCAAAGGTGAGGTGATCAGCGTAGTTGCCAACGTTCTCAACCTGTACTACGGGCTGGTCGCCGACTACCAGGATGTGAAAGCCAAACAGAGCGCGCTGGATGTCGCACAACAGTTCTATCAAAACAACCAGAAGCAGGTGCAAATCGGCACAATGGCCCCGCTGGATGTGACCACCGCGGAAGCGCAGGTGGCATCGAGCGAGCAGGATCTGGTAATTTCACAAACAACCCTCCAGCAGCAGGAGATTTCCTTGAAAGATGTGTTGAGCCGCAATGGCCTGGGCGATCCTTTGCTGCGCGAGGTACAGATCATCCCGCTCGATCGCATTGAGGTACCGGAGCAGGATAATCTTCCGCCACTAAGAGATCTGACCGCTGCGGCTCTGGCGAACCGGACTGATATAGCGGCGAACAAAATCAATCTCAGCAATGCGCAGATCTCCGCGCTTGGCACAGCGAATGGTGTTCTGCCGCAATTGGAAGGCTTGGCAGGTACGACAAACCAGGGGTTATCGGGAGTTCAACACGCCGTACCCGTCCATTTCAACACGGCCCAAACGCAAACCGGAACTTCTCCGATCCCGCCGGGATTTGCCGCCTGCCCTCCGGGAATCTCAGCACCGTTCTGCGAATATCCAAACTCCTATTTCGTAGGTGGCATCGGCACGGCCCTCGGCCAGACGCTTCGCCGCGACTTTCCTACCGAACGTGCCGGTGTCTTTCTTGCTCCGACGCTGCGAAACCGGCAGGCACAAGCCGATTACGGCATCGAGCAGCTTGGGCTGCGGCAAACTGAGCTGGAAAACCAGCGGAGCTTTAACCAAGTAGCCGTAGACGTATCGAACCAGGTCGTCGGCTTGCAGCAGGCTCGCGTTCGCTATTTGGCTGCCGTGAAGAATCGAGTTCTCGAGCAGCAATTACTCGACGCCGAGCAAAAGCGGTTCTCATTAGGTGCGTCGACGACGTATCTCGTAGTCCAACAACAGCGTGATTTAGCGGCAGCCCAATCCAGCGAAGTGGCGGCCTTGGTCGCATATAGCAATGCTCGCGTGGCACTCGATCAGACCGTGGGGACAACGCTCGATACCAATCACGTGACTGTTCAGGAAGCCTCCACGGGACGGGTGGCTCGTCCATCGACTCTCCCCGCGACACTCCCGGCGCAACCCTAAAGCGAGCTCGTTTCGCTTTTACCTGTCCGGAGGGCGTTCTTTCCAACCTGTGTAAAAACGCGCTGGCCGTGATTTGGATTGGTACGGCCTAAGTATTTGAAAAATTGGAAAATGAGGTTTGGCATGCTAGATGCTCACGGAGCTATGTTCAAAAAAGATAAGCTCAGGGAAATATGGTTGCTCCGCACTCGAACCCCGCACCACAAGACACTCCAGCCAATAAATTCTTCTAAAAGCCCAACACACAAGCCCACCCAACCGATTCCCTGAGCAATTCAAATCTTGCAGTAAACCCAGGCGGCTTTTTACTCGTGACGTTCTGCTACTACTAATCTGTGCCGGATCTTCGCCTGCTTCCGCTTATTTCGAGCGCCACGGAAATCGTCCACGCTTTGGGCCTGGGTGCATTCCAGGTCGGCAGGTCGCATGAATGCGATTATCCATCCAGTGTCGCCGCGCTACCTGTTTGTACTAAGCCAACCATCGCGGTCTCCGGTTCCAGTGCTGAAATAGACCGGCTGGTTAAAGAACGAGTGGCTGACGCGGTGAGCGTTTACGATGTCGACGCCGGGCTGGTAAGGAGCCTTTATCCAACCCACATCATCACTCAAACACAATGTAAAGTTTGCGCCGTGAGCTTGGACGACGTGGAGCGGGCGCTTCGAGCTGAGATGTCGATAGACGCGCGCGTGATCTCATTGGAACCGTATGCGCTAGCCGATCTCTGGCGGGACATCCGGCAGGTGGCCGCGTCGTGCGGACTACGAGACTTCCGGAGAAGCGCTGGTCTCCTCGCTCAAGGCCCGGATGGGGGCCATTGAAGCGCGGACGAAACAAGAGGATGCCAAGCCGAGGATTGCCGCGCTGGAGTGGCTGGAGCCTTTAATGGCCGGAGGAAACTGGGTCCCGGAGCTCATAGAGATGGCTGGAGGCAAAAATCTCTTTGGCTTAGCGGGCCAACACTCGCCCTGGATGACTTGGGAAGAACTCGTGGTGGCGGATCCGGACGTGATCGTTGCGCTGCCCTGTGGCTTTGATCTCGCACGGACGCGGAGTGAAATGTATTGGCTGACCGAGCGCACGGGTTGGAACGATCTGAAAGCCGTCCGGTCGGGCAAAGTTTTCGTGTGCGATGGCAATCAATTCATGAACCGGCCCGGCCCACGCCTGGTCGAGTCGCTTCAGATTTTCGCAGAGATACTTCATCCCGGGTTGTTCGAACCGCTGCTAGAGCACGTCGGCTGGGAGCGGCTGTAAACGCCATCACTGGCCATTCGGCACCATCGGAGCTGTCCCGCTATGGATGAAGATCGATTTCGGGCACAGCGCATGCACGCCTTTCTTCCCGTCTACCAACTGCGTGATATCGAGATCGACCGCCACGCTGGTCAGCATATAGGCGTCGTCGCGGCTTAAATGCTTCTCGGTCGTCAGAAAATCCAACATCTCCCGAATCGCCAGCTCCGTCGCCTTCGTCAAGTCCTCATTGAAGCCCATGGTGATGTAGTACTGGGGCGTCTCGGCGCGCGGCCAGTGGAGCGAGACTCCTTTGTGCACGATAAATTCGAAAGTTCCGGTGAGCGATGTCTCCATCGCGGTCACATCCACCTCGCCATTTCCCATGCCCGCGTGGCCGTCTCCTACTTCGAACAGCGCGCCCTTCTGGTGAACGGGAATATAGAGCGTGGTCCCGGCGACAAGTTCTTTGTTGTCCATGTTGCCGGCGTGAAGCCACGGTGGAGCGCTATTCAATTTCCCTTCACCGGGCGGCGCGATTCCCATGCTGCCGAAAAACGGATGCAGAGGGATGGCAATACCCGGAGCGAAATTCGCCACGCCGCGCTCGCGATCGAGCGGAATCACCTTTAGCCGCTGGTACGGATACTCATCCTGGAGCACGCCCGTGGTCGGGCCAAAGCCATTGTAGGCGTAGGGAACGTCCATCGTGATCTTCTGGATTCGCACTTCGAGTACGTCGCCCGGCGCGGCCTCTTCTACGTAGATGGGACCGGTCAGCAAATGCCCTCCCGGCCCGCGATCCGCCGCTGGCACTTGCGCGTAGATCTCTTTCAGCGCGGCTTGGATTTCGTCCGGCTTCACACCCGCCGCGATCAGACGGCTGGGGTTGCCGGATACGGTCTGGATCGTAACCTGGTCGCCTGAATGAATTCTCAGCGCGGGTTTAGCTCGCGCCCAGTAGTAGCCCCAGCAAATTGTCTGCGGAGTAGCAAGCAGGTTGTGAGGTTCCGCAGCCGGTAAAGACAGAGGGCCCAAAAGGAGCAGCAGAAGCGCCGAACGCATGATCCATCATAGAAAGCCGGAATGCGCTCAAGCAGCGGGTTTGAGATTGTTCGCGATCGCGTCCGCGATCACTTTGCCGTGGAAACGGCCGTTCTCTATGAAGATCTCGTTCGTATGCGTGCCCGCCACGATCACACCTGCCAGATAGACGCCCTTTCGTTCGCTCTCCAGCGTTTCACGATCGGTGATCGGCTTTGAGGTAACGGGATCAAGATGAATACCATGCTCGGCCATGAATTCGAAATCCGGGCGGTAACCGGTCATCGCGAATACGAAATCGTTTTTGACGGTAGTCTCGCCGCCGGGAGTTTGGAGCACTACTTCGCGCGCGCGGATTTCCTTTACCCAGCTATTGAAGTATGCCTTCACCTCACCGCTCTTGATGCGGTTTTCAATATTCGGCTTAATCCAATACTTCACGTTCTTGGATATGCCCGGCCCTCGATGCACGAGCGTCACGCGCGCGCCAGTCCAGAAGAGTTCCAAAGCGGCAATGGAGGCGGAATTCTTGGCGCCGACAAGCAGCACATCGTGGTTGTAGTAGGGATGGGCTTCACGGTAATAGTGAATGACTTTCTCGAGATCCTCTCCCGGGACGTTGAGCCTGTTTGGAATGTCGTAATAGCCGCTCGCCAGAATGATCTTTTTTGCCGCGTAGCAATAGCGCTCACCGCAGCTGGTTTCGGTCCGTACGATGAAATGGCCGTCCACTCCCTCGAATCCTAGAACGCGCTCATACTGGTGTACGTTGAGATGAAAATGATCCGCTACGCGGCGGTAGTACTTCAGCGCTTCCGTGCGCCCGGGCTTCTCATTCAGCGACGTCATCGGAATATCACCGATCTCCAGCAACTCCGGTGTCGTGAAGAAGACCAGATTGATTGGATAGTGATAGATGGAATTAACGATGCAGCCCTTATCGAATAGAACCGCGGAAAGCCCGCGCTTTTGCGCCTCAATCCCACAGGCCAGGCCCGTTGGTCCAGCGCCTACGATCGCGACGTCAAACTTCTCCATGCGCTTTGTCTTCCATGAATCGCAACGAGTAAATATTCGTGAGCGTTTTGGTGGACGGCATGGGGCTCGAACCCACGACCCCCACGTTGCGAACGTGGTGCTCTCCCAGCTGAGCTAGCCGCCCACTATTGCGAATGCGCAGCAGAATGTCGTCACATTTCGCGCGCTACGGCGTGCCGCGACCCCCTCAATATAGCATCTTCCGCGTGCTAGGATGGCTGTTCACGCGCTCCGCTTATGGTTCTTTCCGATGTCGATATTCATGCGTACATTCAGCGGGGCAAGATTCGCATCTCGCCCGAGCTTCCACCCGAACAGTTTGGAAGCTGCTCGGTGGATTTCCGCCTCGGCGTGGAATTTAGCGTGTTTGAACACAGCCGGCACGCTTACATCGATGTGCGCGACAAGAGCGCGATTCAAGATATTATGCGCAGCATTCAGGTAAAGCCCGGCGAGGCCTTTATCCTGCAGCCGCGCGAGTTCGCGCTGGCGATCACCGAAGAGACGCTCGAGTTGGACGACGATGTCTTGGGCCGGCTCGAAGGGCGCTCCAGTCTCGGGCGCATCGGCATTATCGTGCACGGAACGGCCGGATTGTTCGATCCCGGTTGGCGCGGCAAAGCAACGCTCGAGCTCAGTAATCTTGGCATCATGCCGGTCGCGCTTTACCCCGGAATGCGCATCTGCTCATTCACCTTCGAGCAGCTCTCATCGCCCGTATCGGTTCCTTATTACAAGAAGGTTGGCAATAAGTACGCTGGACAGACACAGCCGCTGGCCAGCAAACTGACGGCGGAAGTACACAGCAAGAGCTGACGGCCTAGCGTCCGGACGACCCAAATCCCCCGGCTCCGCGCAAAGATTCCGCTAGATCTCCTTCTTCCCACTCGACTGGCTCGTAGCGCGCAAACACCATTTGAGCAACGCGATCGCCGGGGTGTATCTCGTATGCCGATTTGCCGAGGTTCAGCAGAATGATCTTCAACTCGCCGCGGTAACCCGGATCGATTGTCGCGGGCGAATTTGGCAACGTAATCGCGTGCTTCAATGCCAATCCACTGCGCGGCCGGATCTGCACTTCATAGCCCGCCGGAATTTCCAGCGCGAGACCGGTCGCAAGCGCCTGCGGAATGCCCGGCTCGAGAACGGCCCCAGCAATGCACCGAATATCCATTCCCGCGTCTTCCGTTGGCCCGTGCGCATATTCGGGGAGGTGTGCGTCGGCGTGCAGCTTTTTTATTCTGATTCGCATGAATCCGCTATCATAGCGATTCAATGTCTGCACCTGACCTGGTACAGAACTCTCCTAAAAAGCGTGTATTGACCGTTGCGCCGATGCCGCCGGAAAAGCTCGCCTACGCGCTGGCGCGATACAGCCGCTCTCCCGATTCGATCAGGGAGTCCGTTGAGTGGGTGCGCACCCACGACTCCGCCAAGTTTCTGGAAAGCTTCTATTTCCAGTACGGACACGCCTCCATCGCCGACCTCGGGCACGTGACGGTTTGCTTCGAAGGCGTCTCGGAAATCGCCGCTACCGAAATTGAAGATGAGCAGCTTTGGGATGGCCAGGCGAGAAGCTCGCGCTATCAGGATTTTTCCAAGGCGGACGTCATTGTTCCTCCTGAATTAACCGCGGATGAAGCAGCCATCTACAAACCCGCAGCCCAGAAGCTTTTGGACGCATACCGCCAGGTTCAAGAACGCGCGTTCTCGTATTTACAAGAACAATTCCCCCAACCCGCTGACATGAAGCCCGAGCCGTATCGCCGGAATCTTGCCGCGCGCGCGTTCGATGTCGCCCGGTATCTTCTGCCGTTCGGAATTCCGACCGGCGTCGGGCAAGTGACCAGCATCCGCACACTGGAGAAGCAGATACGGCGGCTTAAGGCGTCGGAGTTTCAGGAGTTACGCGAAGTGGCGGAAGAACTGTCCGCCGCCTGCGCTGCCGCTCCGGAATGCGCTCTGGCAACAGGAGGGGAGCACGGAACCCATTGCTCCCACTCTGGCGCGCCACGCCGACCGAGACGAGTACCAGGCTCGTTTGCGCGCGGATCTCGCTGAATGGGCGGTGGATCATTTGCCGAAGATTGCGGCACGGGAGCTTCCCGCAGTCGACTTGCTCCAGCCTTCGGACCACGTAGCCGACATCCTCGCAACCCTTCTTTATCCTGTGACGGATCGGCCCTACCGCGAGCTATATGAAATCGCGTGTGATTGGGGAGAAGAGCGGCGCAAGGAAGTTTTGCATGTTGCGCTCGGGGGCCGCAGCCATCGCGACGAGTTGCCTCGGCAATTCCGAAGCGCGCCGTACGTATTTGACATCGTCATGGACATTGGCGCCTATCGCGATCTTCATCGCCACCGCCGCTGTCAACAGTTTCGGCAGAAGTATACGAATCGTCTCGGCTATGAGACCCCAGAGTTGGTGGCCAAGTGCGGCGCCGGGCAGATTTTTTCAAATTCGCTCAGAGAAGTGGACGCAGTAATTCAAAAACTGCCGCAGCCTGCCGCTCAGTACTTGCTTCCACTTGCCGCCAGGTCGCGATTTCTCTTCAAAATGGATTTTGCGGAGTTAGAGTACATCTCGCGTTTGCGAAGCGGTGTAAAGGGACACTTCTCCTACCGCAAAATCGCTTGGGAGATGAAACAAGCTTTAGAGCGCGTCGATCCGATGCTCGGATCGCTCATCGACGCCACCCCGCCCTGGGTGGAAGATCCGCTAAAACGCTAAGCCAGGTTCATAGTCTTCATGAACTGTGCCGCGCTCCTCTTGAATCTTCTTTTGAAGCAGCATGATCGCGTAGATCAACTGCTCCGGGCGAGGCGGACAGCCGGGTACGTATACGTCAACCGGGATAACCTGGTTGACGGGAACAAGCGCATAGTTGCTGAAGACCCCAGTCGATGTCGCGCACGCGCCCATGGAAATGACCCACTTGGGTTCCGGCATCTGCCGATACAGAGTTCGGATTACCGGGCACATCTTGTTCGAAACACGGCCGGCGATAATCATCAGATCCGACTGGCGAGGCGAACCTCTAAAGACTTCGGCGCCGAATCGGGCTGCGTCATAACGCGAAGCCATCATGGACATCATCTCGATGGCGCAGCAGGCGAGACCGAAGGTCATGGGCCAAAGTGAATTCTTGCGCGCCCAATTCAGAGCGTTGTCGAGAGTGGTCGTAAAGATGCTCTCCTGGAACTCCGCGCCGTCATACTGCTCATCCATTCGCGCGAACAGCTCCGGCGGCTGGCTGATCTCGAATTTCTCTGAATCGCCCACAAACGAATTATCCCATGCAGAAGCGCGAGAGAGGAGAATCCTAGAATCAAGTGACGATGCCGCAAATTGAGTTCGAACGCGCGCGAGACTACGACGACGCTCTGGCCCGAGCCGCCGCCGAGTGCGGCATCGAGCCGGAATATTGGGATATTTTTCACAAGCGGCACGAAACGTCCTCCGATATCCGCCGGCGTATCTTGCAAGCTTTGGGATGGGATGTCGCGAACTTCGAAACCATCGAGCGCGAACGAGTCCGCCGCTTTGAGCGGAAATGGACATCGGAGTTGCCGCGAACGCTGGTCATCAGCGAGTCTGATCCAGTCGTTCCGCTCACGTTACCGGCTTCTTTTACTGGACTCATCTGCTTCGAGATCGTTCTGGAAGGCGGCCAGCGCCTTGCCGGGACCATCGAAACTTCGCAGTTGCGGCATGTCCATGAGATCGCGGCAGGCGGCGAGCTGCGGTATACATATGAACTCCGGCTTCCGATGGAGGTTCCGATCGGATATCACGCCATCACGATCACGATCAATGGAAATACTGTAGCCGAAAGTAACGTGATCGTCTGCCCGAATCGAGCTTACGTCCCGGAGCGGTTGGCGAAAAACGGTCGAATCGCCGGATTCAACGTTGCGCTGTATGGTCTGCGTTCCAATCGAAATTGGGGATGCGGAGACTTTGCCGACCTGCGCGCGACTGATCGAGTGGGCTCAGTCTGAAATTGGATTCAGCCTTATCGGCTTAAACCCGCTGCACGCGCTCCACAATCGCGTGCCGTACAACACCAGTCCTTATCTGCCGCTCTCGATCTTTTACAAAAACCTGATCTATATCGACATCGAAAGCGTTCCCGAGTTCAAGAGATCCTCTTGTGCTCAGGCTCTGCTTGCATCGCCAAAAGTTCAGGAGAAAATCCGCCGGCTTCGCGACGCAGAGTTCGTCCGCTACCAGGAAGTCGACCGGCTAAAGCGCCAATTTCTTAAAGTGTTGTTCCGCGAACTCCACGGGCGCAAAGCCCAGAATGCCGCGCGCGCGAACGCGTTTGCCGAATATTGCCATCGCGAAGGCGACCTGCTGCACAAATTCGCCTTGTACTGCGCGCTGGATGAAGTGCTTCACAAGCAGGACGTCAATCGCTGGACCTGGCAGCATTGGCCGTTCGAGTACCAGGACCCGAACTCAGAGGCTTGCAAGGAATTTGCTGGACGACACGCGCGCAGGGTCGATTTTTATAAATACATCCAGTTTGTTATCGAGGAGCAACTCTCGGCCGTGCAGGAGTTCGCAAAGCAATCTGGCATGGAGATCGGGCTCTACCACGATCTGGCCGTGGCGACCGATAGCTGCGGGTCAGACCTCTGGGCTCACCGCAAGTTCTACGTGAATGGATGCCGGGTGGGCGCGCCTCCGGACGATTTCTCGCCAAACGGGCAGGATTGGGCTTTCCCGCCCCCTAACACCCTGGCGCATCGCGACAGCGGATATGAGCTGTATCGGGAGAGTATCCGCAAGATTATCCATTTAGGCGGAGCGTTGCGTATCGATCACGTCATGCGGCTCTTCCGGCTGTTCTGGATTCCCGATGGCGTCACTGCCGCCCAGGGATCTTACGTTCGCGACAATGCGACCGATCTGATGCGCATCCTCGCGTTGGAAAGCGTGCGCAGCAAGAGCATCGTCATTGGTGAAGACCTGGGCACAGTGACCGATGAGATTAGAGATATATTGGCGGCGCTTTGGCATTTTGAGTTATCGCCTGTTCTATTTCGAGAAGCACAACCACGATAAATCCTTCAAGCGAAGCTACGAATATCCGCGGCAAGCGCTGGTCTCCTCAACCACGCACGACCTGCCCACCATCGCCGGTTTTTGGAAATGCCGCGACATCGAAGCTCGAAAAGCTGCTGGTCTTGTAGACGAACGCGGCTATTGGACCCAAATGGAAGATCGAAAGCGCGAGAAACAACGAATGCTCGATACGTTGCATTCTGAAGGGCTGCTGCCGCACTACTACGCGCGAAATGCGGAGCACGTGCCGGACATAGACGGCGATCTTCATAACGCCGTTATCGGATTTCTGGCGCAAGTGCCCTCCATGATCTTGCTCTTAAATCAAGAGGACTTCACCAAAGAAACGGACCAGCAAAATCTGCCTGGCAGCACCGCCGAATATCCCAACTGGCAGCGAAAAATGAAGGTGAAGATCGAGGATTTGCGCGCCCCATCGTTTAAGCCGTATGCGGCCATGTTTCGAGATCAGCTGGCGCGAACGGC
>CAWCHX010000026.1:0-246271 GCA_963795445.1 uncultured Acidobacteriaceae bacterium
AATGCCAGCTTCCCAAGCTGGACGTCGCGGGTTCGATCCCCGTCTCCCGCTCCATCACATCAACAACTTACAAACACACGTTGTAGACGTGCGCCTTGGAACATCGCAGTTCGATAGCAACTTCCGCCACCGTGAGAATTTCGTTTGCCGTCATCCTGAACTTCCTTAGTGAGACCCAGGTAGGATTGCCGTCGCCGACGAGCGACGAACGTGTTCTTCGATAACAGCGGAAGCTCTGCTGGGCGCATCCACTCTCCGATCAAACCGCGAAAATGCCGTTCATATACAACGAGGGATTTTGTAAGCCAAATCTAACAGCCTTAATGCAAGAACTTCGACGCAAAGTTCTCTTCATTTGACCCGGGTTTTATCACTTGTGCCTGAGCCCCTCATCCAATCTGCCCTTCGCTCCCGCACTGGTCAAGGCTCCTACGCTGCACTCCAGCCGCTGCGCGGCGGCTCTGCCGGCCTTGACTCGGCCCTTCGCTGCGGGCACCTCCTAATATGCCGGAAAGGGCCAAACCCGCCCTTCCGGCGAGTTCCACGGATGCTTTCCGAAGCCCTATCTTTTGGCAAGCACGCCTCTGATTGCCTCACTTCTATAGCGGCGAACTGGAGTGCAAATCTGAAACCAAGCGATATTTCTGCCAAGGCGGTGTACGGCTCCCAGTATTAAGAACTGCGTTGTACCTACTGCGGTTGGCTCCTCAATTCAAACTGCTCCTCGCGCATATCACCGGCAGCCTAGATGGCTCTGCCGCTTTTTTTGCCCGCTCAACTGTGAATCGGGTGAGAGGCCGTGCTGTCTAAGAAAGCAACTCACGAGTTGAGATTTGTTGCTGCTTAGCGATTATGATTGAGCGCACCGCGAGATATGTTCCGAGCACATTCAAGTCGAATTCCGCCTGAAAAATGATGCGAAGTTCGCGTCGTTCTTGACGCAGTTATCGCCGCTGGCGGTAGCGGTGCTGCGCACCGGATGCATTTTGACGAAAGGCACCCCTTCCAGGTTGCTGCCCAGCAAAACATGAAAAAACGCGCGCATTCCGTGGCGTAGGTTGCGATTTAGCAACCTCTAGCAGCCGCTGAAAACCCTTTCGTATGTACGCCTCCAAACGTGTCAAGACCCGCACTTGGAGCGTGACTGCAAAGGTCACTGCTGAGGAAGAAAAGCAACTCAAGATCCGAGCTGGCGAGGCCGAACTGACCCTCAGCGAGTGGGCGCGCCAGATGCTTTTGCAGTCCGTCAAAACCTCTCCCGAAGCGCGCCTGATTCTCTCAGAGTTCATCGGTGTGCGGACAGTTCTGGCCGGCCAGGCAGGTGCTGAGATTGATCTTCTTGCGGTAAAGGCAAAGGCGGCCACAGTGGTGACCACGACGGTCTTGTCGTGGAACGGGTATTGCGGTTCACCGATCCTGCGGTACGGCTTGGTAGAAGCCGTATAGACTTCCGCCGGGTACTTCATGGCAAGCGCCTCATGCGCTCGTTCGTGATTGAACTGTTCCAGGAAAGCGTCGAACTTGGCTTGTTGTTGCAGGATGTTGGCGCCCGCTGGCCGGGTGGCTTCTTTCTTCAGCGTCAGGTGCATGCGCTCATGCCGCCCGTTCTGTTGCGGATGACCGGGCCGAATGCGTTCGATCGTGATGCCCAGGCGCAACCACCAGACCGAGAGCTTCAATAGGTTGAACAGGCCGTTAGGCGAAGCAAAGGGGACGCCGTTATCGGCGTGCCTCTGCGTGGGTCCTGGAGCGTGTCAACTCCGGCTGAAAATTCCCCAGCCCTGACGAAGTGGTGGTTTACAGTTCCGGCTGGTGGATGGAACATATAATCCAGCCGGTGAAGCGGAGGCGGGCAATGCAGGAGTGCAACCCGCCAAGGAATAGCTGGCTGCAAACTCATCAACACGATGGCAGCGAAGCTGTCATGCTTTAGCGCGATGAGGCTCGGGGCGGAGTTGCAAACAGCTTCGCCCCGGATCTTAGAAGTACCCATCGGATTGATAGATTTGCCCATGCCTCAAAAAACTCACGCCGAATGGTTACGTTTGCCGCGACTGTTCGCAACGGCTGCGGTCGGCTCTGGTTGCTGCGGTTCCG
This sequence comes from uncultured Acidobacteriaceae bacterium, assembly GCA_963795445.1. Lineage (GTDB taxonomy): Bacteria > Acidobacteriota > Terriglobia > Bryobacterales > Bryobacteraceae > Bog-105. The sequence continues at coordinate 2,098 of CAWCHX010000026.1, forward strand.
GAGCAGGAAGCAGTCCAGCTTTACGTCGCTCTTTGAGCCGGTAACTTTCCCCTCGGATGTTCACCGTCGTGGAGTGATGCAGCAGGCGATCGAGAATGGTGGTCGCGATGATCGGATCGCCGAAGATCGAACCCCATTCGCCATAGCTTTTGTTCGAAGTCAGGATGATGCTGCCCCGTTCATAGCGGGCGCTGACCAGTTGAAAGAAAATAGTCGCGCCCAACTCATCCAGTGGCAGATAACCCATCTCATCGATGATCAACACCTTCGGGGCGAGATAGATTCGCAGCCGGCGATCCAGACGGCCTTCTCGGTACGCACGTCCGAGATCGATTACCAGATCGTGCGCGGTCATGAAGTAGGCGGCCTGACCCGACTGAATGGCGGTTTCGGCCAGCGCTACGGCGAGATGAGTCTTGCCCACGCCGGGCGGCCCCAGCAAAATGACATTCGATGCTTCGTGGACGAATCGCAGCGTGCGCAGCTCGCGAATCTGCCGCTCGTCGAGGGAGGGTTGAAAAACAAATCGAACTGATCGAATGTCTTCACGTACGGCAGATGCGCCAGTTGCAATCGGGTCTTGAGATAGCGCTGCCGCCGTGCATCGGCTTCCGCGGTCATCACTTCGAGCAGGAAGTCGGCGTAGGCCGGTTCCTTCTTCGAGGCGCTTTCGAGTAGAGCTTCCAGCCGGGCATCAATGGCAGTCAGGCTTAATGCCGCCAGCATGGTTCGCAGCCGTTCCAGCGTCATCGCCCACCTCCCGCCGCTAAACTCTCATAAGCATCCAGCGAACGCCGCTCCACCACGGGAGCGCTCTGTTGAATGTGGATGAGCATTTTGCCGGTTTGCTTGTTGCCGAGCGGGATGCCTTCGTGATGCTCGCTTCGAGTGACCACCTGATGGCGTCTTACCGCAGGCGCGTGTCTGGCAATCAGTTCAGCACCGCAGCGCACTTCTACATCGCGGCCTTGCTCGCGAACCCAGACCTCTTTGCCCGCATAGCGCCAGGGGACCGAATAGCGGCTGCCCTGCCAGGAAACATAGGCATCTCGTGCTACCTTGCGTTGCTCGTCATCGGCGTACGGGTAAGGCAGACGGCCGTTCACCGGCTGCATATTGAACTGATCGTCGTCCCAGCGAATCAACACCTGTTCGCGAGTCGTTCCGTGCACGCGTTGGTTGGCGACTTCCGCTACCCAACGGCGTAACTCCGCGTTGAGATCGACCAAATTGGACGGCTCGCGGCCCTGCAAACCGCACAGAAAGTTTCGGCGCACATACTTCACGCCCGATTCCACTTTGCCTTTCGTCTGCGCCCGGTAAGGGCGGCACAGCCGCGGCGTGAATCCCCAATAGCGGGCGAAGTCCAGAAACACAGCGTTCCACACGATCTCGCCGCGTTCGTCCGTGCCGGTCCAAACGGTTTTCATTCGGTCATAGAGAATCTCTTCCGGCACGCTGCCCCACTGTTGAAAAGCCGCTTCGTGCATGCGCAACAGCGTCCCCAGTTTCTGATCCGTGGCGGCTTCCGCCATCATCATGCGGCTGTAGCCCAGCGTCATCGTGAAGCCCCACAGCATGCGCTCTTCTCCCGATTCCAAGAGCGACCCGAGATGTCCCCAATCCACCTGCGCCTGTTTGCCTGGTGGCGTTTCGAACCGTCGGACGGCAACCACGCGCGCCGACTCGCGCTGCGGCCGAAGCCAGTCCGTCAGGATCGTATAGCCGCCGCTGTAATTACGTTGCCGCAGTTCGCGCAGCAGCACTTGCGCATTCCAGACACCGGCCTGAAGCCGTTCCTTCAAATATGATTTGAATGGTTCCAGTTTGCTCACCGCAGCCGATCTTGGTCCGTATACCGGCCTTCCCTCCGGCTTCAACAGATACTTCCGGATCGTCTTACGATCGAAACCGGTCAGCTGACTGATTGCTCTTGCCCCGGGTCACCAGGCGATGGCGATCCAGGATGGCGTGGATGGTGCTGCAGGCCGGCACCTTCACCTCCCTCCAGCCCCGCATTCCTGATACCGTTCCACTATCTTGTACCCCGCTTCCGGGAGATCCCGAATTCCCGGCACAGCGACGCCATACTCTCGCCGTCTTGCAATCGAATCACGAAGCGGATGCGTTCGTCTATCACAGAACATTTCCTCCATGGCGTGTTTTATCCTGCCTCGCGGCAGGCGACATGCGTTACCCATGTCTTAGGAACGTTCTGTTACCTATGTCTCGGGTCGGACAATGCAGCTTACGGGGAAACCCTAAAACTATCCGGAGGCGACTCGTCGGCTTTCAAAATCCGCAGCACTGAAAGAATTGTGTTCCAACTGCGTGTTGTCGCCGGGGCGCCGAAGAACTTGTCGATCTGGCGAAGATAGCCGATTGTCTTCATGTGCCGCCGGTACACTCCGAAAACGAGTCGATTTTCCGATCCGATAATTCGTACAAACCACTCCTCACCTTCGGGGATTACGATCGGAAAACAAGCCTTTACGTCACCCACTTTCGATAGGATGCTCACAAACCGTACAACATCCGCTCCCGGCGCCTCAGTTCCAAATGGATTCGCCGCTTCCAATCGGATAAGATCACCCTCGTCGCAGCACGCGATTTCTACTTCGAACGGCAACTTCCGGCGCAGCTCCGCAAGGAATTTTACGGCGGAACCAGGTTTTCGAACCACCAGTGTGCCTGCAGCGCCGACATTCACGACGTCGTAGGAAACCAGTTCTCTTGCGAGTATGCTTGGGCGAAACGTCCTGTGCCCTCCAACGTTGATCCCTCGCAAGAAAACAATCAGGGCCATACTGCGCGTGTACGAACGCCATTATTGCAGCAAGACGTAGCGAACGCTCCAGGAGCAAAGGGCCACGGACAAGATCAATACCGAAGGAGTCTACCTCCTGGCTTGGTCCAAATACGCCTTTTGAGGTTCTGCTGTCGCATTCAGTTCCACAACCACCTTCAAGGACCTTTTCTGTAATAGCGGTTAGGCGCGCCGGGCGTGGGAACGTTATTAGTAACCTGCGCCCCGATCGCATGCGCCCGTGTTAATGCAGAGGTGAAAGTGATGCCAGTACCGGAGACCTGTCCACCGGCCGCGTGTGCGCGTGTGAGCGGCGCGGAAAGGGTGATTGAGGTGGCGCCAAATCTCCGCACGGATGCTATGACCGCCGTTTCAGAGTCTGTGCCACTGCCGATGGTGATGGTCTGGCCATTGCGGAAGCCAATCGCGCCGGCCACTGGGATCGCCTCCGCGCCCGCTTCGATGGCTGTGCTCACGGTGGTCGCGCCAGCCGTGCCTACCTTCGCGATCACGGCTGGCTCGAGGTTCGCGCCCGTATCAATCATAATTTTCTGGCCAGCATGGAAGCCTTCCACGTTATCAACCCTGATGTTAGTCGCGCCGGCGTTTGAATTGGCCGAGAGAGTCGCAGCGGCCTGCGTTTCGAAATCGTTGCAGTTGCTGCCGGTATCGGCGCCGTCGGGGAAGCGGCCCGCGCTCGTATTGGTCTCGGCTGCAGCAGCGGTGGGACCGTAGGTGATAGGCGCGCCGGGCGTAGGCACGTAACAACCGCTCTGCTCCGATCCCGAGGCGCCTTGGTAACCTTTGGCGGCCCAAGGGTCGACCACGCCGCCGTAATTGAGGCTATCGACCACTAAGCCAGAGGCGTCGCGTAGGACCATGCTGCCCTGTTTAAAGGTGACGGTGAGCCTCCCGAATGCGACCGCTTTGGTGATGAACTCGGGACCCCCGAACCACTGATTGGGTATCGGCTTCCCCTGGTAACCCGCGGTTGTAACGGCGGCGTCCCGCACAACCGCGTCGGTCGGGTGGCTGTTTGTCAGCGGCCTATCGAGCGCGATGCCGGCGCCAAGCGCCTGGACGGGTTCGTTACTCGAATGAGCAAAGGCCGTCGCCGGTGCGAAGCTGATTCCCGTTCCCCGATCGCTAAAGGGGAGGTTGGCCGCGTGGTTGAACTTCAATGGCCCGGCGAGGTCAAGGCCCGTGCCCAGAACCACTGCATCCTCGCTGTCAACGTGCGCCGCGGTGAGGGCTGGCGTAAAGTCCAGGCCCGTGCCGTTCGGCCCGGCAGTGCCCACGGCGGTGATGGTGACCGTGTTCTTGTTCGCCGGAGTGCCAATGGTCAGCTTGTCGCCGGCCGCAAAGCCATTCACGTTGCGAACTTTGATATTCGACGCGCCAGCGCTCGCCTGTTTTAGCAGCTTCGTGCGGCGCGTGGCCGTGCCCACCCGCGTGACCGTGACCATCTCGGTCCCATGGCCGAGGCTGTCGATATCCAGCCTGATCTTGTCGCCCACCGAGATGTCGGAGGCTGATGTCACCTGGATACTGGTCGCGCCAGCAGCCGCATCTGCTCCCAGATAAGCTTGCGTGCCTTGCTTGCCAACCGCAGTGACCGTGGCCACCTCATACTTCTCCTCGGCCTGTGCTGCCGCAGGGTAAATCGCGCCGTAGCCGATGGCAATCTTCTCGCCGGCTGCGAAGCCCGACGCGTTCGTGACAGGCACGTTGGTCGAGCCAACGGGAATCGTGATCACGGGACCATCGGGCAGCGGTTGCCACAGCGTTGTAGGGTTGCTTGCGGCCGTTCCGATAACTGCAATCTTGCGCGCTTCCGCATTGACGCCGGCGCCGATGCTGACCGTATCACCCGCCGACATGCCGGCCGTGCTCCTCACGTGAATGGTGCTATCGCCTATGCGCGCCGGCGCCACCAGTCCGGAGTTGGAAAGGCCGAGCAGGTAGAAGCCGCCCGCCGCGAGCTTCGTCCCGGACGGGATTTCGATCCTCGAGAAGATGGCCTGTTGCGTTGGGTGCTCAGTCAGCGTCCACTTGGAAATGTCGACGCTCTTCGAGCCGGCATTGTAAAGCTCGATGAACGAGTCCGTCCCGTTGGCGGGAGAGCCCGAGCTAATACGAAACTCGTTGATCCTGACGGGGCTGGCGTTGCGCGCCTTTTCGGCCGTTGTCTGGGATTGTTTTTCGCCGCTGGTCTGATTCGTCCACGAAGCGTTGCCTATTAGGTCGCCATTGAAAGCCAGCAGCCCGGAGGTTACCTTGAACGTGGCGTTTACGCTGGCGCCTGGAGCAACCGGGCCAGCGAAAGTCTTCGACGTCTCCTTAGTGCCGGCAACAAAGGAAGTCCACTTCTTGCTGGGCAAGGAAATGCTTAACGTTACGCCGGTCGCGGGCGCGCCCGTCGTGTTCGTGAATTTCAGAGTGGTGTCCTGCGAAGAGCCCGGTGAGAATGTCTGCAATCCCGGGGGCGTTGCCATTGCCGATGCAGGCGCCAGGGTTAGCGGAGCCACGTTGTAATTGGCAGCCACAATGTTGGCCTGGACCAGCTGATCGGTCGCATCGGTCGGAAAGGTGTCCGCAGCGGTCATTGCGCCTTCATAGAAAGTTCCCTGCGAGCTGTTGCTGTTGTCGCCGCCGTTGCCGAGCAGAATGGCTCCCTGCTTTCGCATCGGATCATAGGTGGCATTTACACGCGCGCCGTCGAACATCACCGTTAGAGCGCCCTTTTGCGCGTCACCTCCCAGGGAGGTCCAATGGTGGGGTTCGCCCTTCGCGATCGCGGTCACAAATCGCCACGTGATGCTCGGTAGGTTGGGGCAGCCTTTGGATCCATCCGGGTTCACGCAACCAACCAGATTGTTCTCCTGATCGGTCATAATCCACGGCCCTGAGCCACGCCCGCTATACCACGGGACCGCGTTGCCAAAGTAGGCGGTTTCCATGGTGCCGTTGTCGTCGTCACGGCTGTCGATCTCCGCGTTGCCGTAGTCGAAGCAGCAGCCGGAGTTGAAGTGATGGCCGTTAACCACCCAGTACTGCCCCTCCGCCTGGTCGTCCACCGCCGTACCTTTCACATCGTTCTGGCGCAGGCCCATGCCCGGCACGATGAAGACGCCATATACCTTGTGGCCCATGATCGTAATCGGCGCCATGTCAGCGAGCGGGAGGTTGTTAAACCCACCCATGGCCGGGCCGCTGAATCCGCCGCGCGGTGCCTGTGTCAGGTCGTTATGCTTGGGCGACTGATCGTAGATCGTGGCGATCCAGCAATAAGTATTCGCGCAAAACTTATCCTGCGCGGCTGCATCCGCGTATCCACCCGCATCCGGATAGGGCGCGGCGGTAGGCTGGACGACACCGATGTTCAAAGTCTTGCCGTCAGACTGGCGCAGGACCTGGTAGAGCGGGCCGTTATAGGAGGCATACAGCGCGCGTGTAGTGCTGTGCGCGGCCACGCAGGGATCACCAGCAGCGGCGTAGATGTCACACGCGCCTTTGGGCCTGGGCGGAGGAACATTGGGTCCCGCCCCGGCCTGTTGCGCCATCGTCGACGCGGCGCTCATCATAGTAAGCACCAGCGCTAGGACATGTACAAGACTGATTCTCGATTTCATGCTTATCCTGTCTGCCTTCCAAATTTATTCCGGCGTTCAGGCTTTCAATAGGGCTTGGACGTAAGGAGCCGTGAGCGGAAGCCGACGCGCAACTTTGCCGGTTGCATCGAAGAATGCTCCGGCGATGGCCGAAGCAGCGAGAGCGTTCGCAGCCTCGGATCCCTGGCCGTACTTTCCAACTTCAGGCCGGTTTATGAGGACCACGTTGATCTCCGGCAGGTCGGCCATTGTGGCAATCGGGTAGCTTCGCCAGTCGCTTGAAACGACTCCGCTCTCATCGAAGCGGAGTTCTTCAAACAGCGTCATGCTGACTCCCATGACTGTGCCGCCTTCCACCTGCCGCTTCAACTGCAACGGATTTACGACAATTCCCGGGTCTACGGCGACCGTTATCTTTTCTACTTTGACCGCGCCCTTGGTTATATCGACAGCGATATTCGCCACGCAGGCCCAGTAAGTGCCATTGCGGTACAGCGCGGAGACGCCTTGGCCTCGCGCCACGCCATTCTCAGGCTTCGCGGGTTCGGAACGCGGTTTCCACCCGGAAGCGTCGCGAACCGATTCGAGGACGGCAATGGCCCGTTTCTCACGCGCGTGTTGAATCCGAAACTGAAGGGGATCTTTGCCGGCGAGCACTGCCACTTCTGTGATGGCCAGCTCGCGCGGGAAGTTCTGCTGATACTGGACTGGCGTTCGCAGACTGTGGTCGCGCAGACCGACATTGATGGCCGAGGAGTGCTGCCCGATTTGCGCTGTTCCGTGGCCACGTTCTATTACGGCCGGCACGCCGTCGTAAATCCATGGGTCGGAGATGCCATTACGCAATCCGAACAAAGATTCTTTTTCGTTGGGCGCAGGGATGGTTGGGAGACCTGCCAAGATTGCTCCGACAAGACGGTCATCCTGCATCGCGGGCATATAGTGGTCGATCTGATAGGCCGTGACGTTTCCCTGGGCGTCTAAGCCGATCTCAACATCCGCATACGCGGCGGAGGATTGCGTCGACCATTGAAAATCTTCCGGACGCATCCACTGCACGCGAACGGGCTTGCCGACCGCCTGCGACAGAATCACAGCTTCGTCCTCAGCGCCGGCGTTGCCGCCGTTCGAACGTCCATAATGACCGGGTCCGGCAAAGGTACGCACAACCACGTGGTCGACAGAAACCGCGAGCATGTGGGCGATGGCAGTGCGCAGCGCTTGCGGATTCTGGGTATGCGTGTAGACGAAGACCGTACCATCGGCACGAACGTCGGCTAATGCCATCGCGGGGCCGATTGGGGCGTGTTTCAGGAACGGCCGCTGGTAGGTAGCGGAAAACTTTTTCGACGAAGTCGCGAGCGCGGACGGGACGTCGCCGGTGGATTTCTTACTCGTGTCGATGGGCGTCGTCTTCCAATCGGCATCTTCTTTCAGGAATTCGAAGAGCCGCGCATCGCCTGGCAGTCCCTTCCATTCCGTCCACCTCGTGCCCGAGGCAAGCTGCTGAGCCGCTTTGATGGCCTCCCATTCCGTGGGGGCGACGACGCCGACCAAATTTCCTTTTACGATTACGCGCGTATTCGGGAAACGAGTCTTGTCCAGAGCCCCTACGGAGACGAGCTTCGAGCCTAACGTCTTAGGGTGCACCATTCGACCGTGCAGCATGCCGGGAAGACGGACATCGGTGACCCAGGTTTCCTTTGCCGTGACTTTGGAGACTGTGACGGAGTTGGTGAATGACTTGCCTATGACGGTGTACTCGCTGGCAGGCTTTAAGGGAGGGTTGCCGTCCACAGTCAGCCCGAACATGCTGTGCACGTCGCCTTTGACCGGAATCGTGAGGTTCAGCTTTTGGTTCTTGACCAGGTCCCCGTACGATACGGTTTTGCCGCCACCGGAGACAACACCGTCCTTGACGGCGAGCTTGTCCTTCGCTACGCCGACTTGTTGCGAAGCGAGATCGAGCAGCGCCTGATAAACGTACGCGGCAGCCTTGCGAATATTCGGCATGCCCCCATTCAGAAAATCGAAAGCGCCGCTGCCATCTGGCGTTCGATCCGTATCGCCTGAGATAACGGTGGTGATGGCTTCAAACGGCACGTTGAGTTCTTCAGCCGCAATCTGCCGGTACGCGGTGAACACAGTGCCGGTGCCGAAATCCGGCTTACCCGCGCGAATCAGTATCGTGTTGTCTGCATGAATTTCGATCCACGATTCCGGTAAGGCGGCATTCAAGGTGTTGCCGATGGCTGGCGCGCCGGTATTTTGCATGCTCTCCGCGCCAACTAAACGGAATCCGGCCAGCAGCACACCTCCGGTTTTGACGAAGCCGCGCCGCGAAAGCGAGGCGCCGAAAACGTCGATTGCAGTGCCCGCTGTTTGAGTAGCTGCTGGTTTCCTACGATTCGCAATCATAATACTTCTCGCTTGCCGGCCATTTGAGTGGCGGCCAGTTGCACGGCCTGGATGATCGCCGTATACGTTCCGCAACGGCAAAGATGCGGCGAGACGCCAGAGGTAAATGCCTCCTTGATTTCGGCAACCGACGGTGACGACACGCGCTCGAGCAGTTCGGCCGCTTTGATCATCATTCCGTTCTGGCAAAAGCCGCACTGAGGCGTTTGCTGGTCGATCCACGCCTGCTGAACCGGGTGAAGGGTTTTCGCCGCCTGCTCGGCGTTCAATCCCCGCTGCGTTGCCCACCGGCCTGGAAGTCCTTCGAGCGTTATGACCTCCTTGTCGCGGACAGCCGAGAGCGGGGTGATGCAAGAGCGCGCCTCCTTGCCGTTGAGCAAGACGGAACAAGCGCCGCATTGCGCGAGGCCACAGCCAAACTGCGGGCCGGAAAGCTCTAGATCATTTCTTAGGACGTAGAGCAAAGGTGTGTCAGCCGGCGCTTCGACGTCGTGCTTTACACCGTTCACCAATATCGTCGTCATCGCAACTCCTCATGACAAGAGTACGCCCTTTATCGCCCTGTCATCGCCTCCAGCGCTTCCGGGTACCGGCGTCCTTGTACGGTGATTTTTGATGCAGCCTCATTGATCTCGCGTATATCGTTAGAGGTCAGTTGTACCGGCACTGCACCAATGTTCTCCTCCAAACGATTCAGTTTGGTCGTTCCGGGAATCGGGACAATCCATGTCTTCTGCGCAAGCAGCCAGGCGAGCGCCATCTGGGCAGGCGTCGTTTTTTTGCGCGCAGCAATCTGTCCCAGCAAATCGACCAGCGCCTGGTTAGCTTTTCGAGCCTCCGGGGTAAATCGAGGAACGATGTTGCGGAAGTCGCTGCTATCGAAGGTTGTGTTCTCGTTGATTGCGCCCGTGAGAAAGCCTTTGCCCAGAGGGCTGAACGGGACGAAGCCGATCCCGAGCTCTTCGAGTGCCGGGAGGATCTCGCGTTCCGGCTCCCGCCACCAAAGCGAGTACTCACTCTGAAGCGCAGTCACCGGCTGCACAGCATGAGCGCGCCGGATCGTCTGAGCAGCCGCTTCCGACATGCCGAAGTGTTTGACCTTGCCCTGCTCAATGAGATCCTTCACGGCGCCGGCAACGTCTTCGATCGGCACATTCGGATCGACCCGATGTTGATAGAAGAGGTCGATCACCTCTGTTCTCAAACGTTTCAGCGCCGCGTCTGCAACCATGCGGATACGGTCCGGGCGGCTGTTCAGACCATTGCGCGGCTGGCCGTCTTCGAAACCGAATTTCGTTGCGATGACGACTTGGTCGCGGAACGGCTCAACCGCTTCGCCTACCAGTTCTTCGTTTGCGAACGGACCGTATGCCTCAGCGGTATCGAAGAAGGTGACGCCGCGCTCGAACGCGCTCCGTATTAACCCGATACCCTGCTCCTTCTCAACCGCGGGCCCGTAGCCGAAACTCAGTCCCATGCACCCGAGGCCCAGAGCCGATACTTCCAGATTTCCCAATTTGCGCTTTTGCATAATTCTTGAACCGCCCTCTCTAGCTCCAGGCTATGGACAAAGCAGGCGTGACAGCTTTCCTAATCCTGCCGATTGTTTGCCTAATTCTCTTAAGCCGCATAGCGCCGCTGGCCTTTCTGTAGGCCCACCCGTTAAGCTGGTTGAACAGAGCCACGCGAATTACCATGAAGAACGCTCGCGCATTTGACTCTCAGCCGATGCAATCCATACGACAGCTGCGCGCTGAGCTGGCTCGAAAGATTGCCTGCTTCATTGGATCGGCAGAGAAGCTCGTCACCCAAGTTCCGGGCTTACTGCTGGCGCGAAGAACTGGACCAACCGCCCCCTGCTCGGGAACTTACGACGCAAGTCTTATCGTCGTCGCCCAAGGCCGCAAGCGCGTTGACCTCGGCCAAACGACGTTCATCTACGACGAATCACGATTCCTGTTGACCTCGGTCGATCTGCCCATCATCAGTCAAGTGATTGAAGCAAGCGCAGCGGAGCCGTGTTTGGCGCTTGCACTCAAGCTCGAGATATCCATGGTGCGCGAGCTTCTCACACGGGAAGAAGTCCATGTCGGGGACTTGACTTCCGATACGCCGGCGATGATCACCGGTGAGATCACGGTAGAGTTGCTGAGTGCGTGCTGCCGGCTGGTTGACCTGCTACGAACTCCGCAACACATCCCATTTCTGAGTCCGCTCATTCAACGCGAGATGATTTACCGGCTGCTCTGTGGACCCGAAGGGGCGCGTCTTCGAGCGATTGCGACGTTGGGCGATCAGAGCCAGCGTACTGCGAAAGCAATCGCCTGGATCAGGAACAACTACGCGAAACCGGTACGTGTGGACGAACTGGCTGAGATCGCGGGCATGGGTGTCTCGACACTGCATCACCATTTCCGCGTGCTGACGCACATGAGCCCTCTTCAATATCAGAAGCAGCTACGGCTTCAGGCAGCGCGGGCTCGGATGCTACTCGATGGAATTGATGCCACAACGGCGAGCTTCGAAGTTGGATACGAGAGTGTCAGCCAGTTTAACCGTGAGTACAGCCGGCTGTTTGGCCAGCCACCGTTGCGAGACATCCGGACTCTTCGTTCGCCAAGCGCTCAGCCGATGGAGTTGGAACCCTGAAAACCTACAAGGCCTTCCCGCACGGCACGCCTACTACTCAAGCGGAGACGATCCATTCCGACCTGTTGGCGTTCCTCAAGGTCTAAGGTCTTGCGTCGGCTCTGGTCCGCTTTACTTCAGTTACCGCGGCATCCATTCTTGCCCCTAGGGCGGCGAAGGCGGGTGTCGGGCCTCTCCACCTTAGCTGCTCTACGTCATCGAACAGAGCCAACTCGGTCCGAAGAGTGGCGAGTTTCCGGAACAGCAGGGCTTTGTCCCATTCCCTAAACAGGGTAGAGGCTAAAAGAGGGGCATTCGCAGCATTGACGCGCCATTCGCGCCAGTCTCTCGGGATTAATTCGAGTCGCACATATTTGGCGAGCACGGCAGAAGACGATTTCGCGCCCCATCCGGGCAGGCCGGGATAACCATCGGCTGAATCACCCACCAGGGCGAGATAGTCGGGAATCGACGACGGAGCGACGCCGAATTTGCCGGTCACACCAGACTCGTCCAGTACGACACGGCGCCGACGGTCCAATTGAACGATGCGGTCCCCTTGCACACATTGGGAGAGGTCTTTATCCGGCGTACAAATGACTACCTGTTCAACGCGTGTGTCGCGCGCGGCCGTCACAGCAGCGGCAGCAAGCGCATCGTCAGCCTCGAACTCCACCATCGGCCACACGACGATACCAGCCGCTGAGAGGACCTCTTCGAGCAAAGAGAACTGCGCCAGCAGCGCCGGTTCAATGCCTTCTCCGGTCTTGTAGCCGGGCCATAACGAATTGCGGAACGATTCAATCACGTGATCGGTGGCAACTCCGATGTGGGTCGCGCCGTTCTTGATCATGCCCAAGACGGAGGCGAGTACGCCTCGAACAGCGGCTACGTCAATACCGTCCTGATCCTTTGCGGAAGGCAGCGCGTAGTAGTGCCGGAACAACTCGTAGGTGCCGTCGATAAGATGAATCTTCAGAGTATGCCCGGTTCCCACCTGAGAGGGTAGCGAAGTTAAATCCAAAACCATCGCGCGCGGAAATACAAATATGGACATCAAAAGAGTTGGCTCTCAAGCTTCCGCTAAGGGGCAGTTTGAGTGGTTTACTGGCACGGTACGTATCGATGCGCTTTTTCAGGCGCCCGATCCGGCCCTGGTTCAAGGGGCCAGCGTCACTTTCGAGCCGGGTGCGCGAACGGCATGGCACACGCATCCGCTCGGTCAGACGCTCATCGTCACGGCAGGCTGTGGCTGGGTTCAGCGCGAAGGCGGACCGATCGAGGAAGTCCGGCCCGGCGATGTGGTTTGGTTCCCTCCCGGCGAGAAGCATTGGCACGGGGCCACGCCCACAACGGCGATGACCCATATCGCTATTCAGGAAAAGCTCGATGGGAAAGTTGTCGACTGGATGGAAAAAGTCAGTGATGAGCAATACCGGCAGTGAGTCTCGGCTGCGGGAAGCAGCGCGTCAGCGAAGCGGGCAGTCTGTAGCCATGTTCCAAAAGGCGTCAGTTTGTGCAACGGGTTCACGCGGTAAAAACCGTTGCTCTTTGATGATCCGTTCAAACTTCGGTCAAATAATACGTCATGGCGACTGGCTTGTTGCGCCAGAGAAAGCCCGTGCGCGGGGTGTTGCGCACGAGCAGGCTTTTGCGCTCCTTCGCTCCCAACTGAAGCTGCAGAGTGTTCGACGAAAACGTCACCCAACTCGGATCGCCGATCGGCCCCCACTGCCCGACGCCCCGATCGAAGGTCATATGCACTGCGCGCAGCTCGCACCGGCCAGGCTTCACAAGGAACTCCCGACTCGAATCCCGCTTCAACTCGAAAACATCGAGAATGATGGTGTTGAGTACGTTTCCCGTCGGATAGCGCTTCTTGTATTCTTCCTTGTAGTGGCGCACGCTGATGAACTCACCCGACGTCGTCAGAAGCTGATCATTGACTTCAATGAACGTCTGGAAACTGAGACTGGCTGATGAGAGTCTGATGCTCGCCATGTTGAGCGCTGGATTGACGATCAAATCGCTCACACGTCGCACGCACTCGTCTATGCCTCTGCCGTCAAGCTTGATGACGTGATGGTCCAACAACGTACCGTTAGAGCTGATTCGAATATCCGGGATCGACGCGCTATCCAACGCTACGGGTACAATCCAAGTCACCGAAGCGTGCATCTGGGCCATTTTTGCTTGCGCGATTTTTAGCTCCTCGTGCACGTACGATCCCGGGCGCTCGTAGTACACGTTCGAGAAGCAGAACAAGAACGCCGCTGCCTCGTCGATCTTGCGCGCGACTTTCTCGCGCCACAATTCGCCTCCTTCCATCCCCTCCTCGTCGATCCAATAAGGGATTTTCGCGGCGCGAAAGCGTTCCAGCAGTCCTGCGATCTCGGCTTGGTTCTGGCGAAAATACGAAACAAAGACAAAGCTCATTAGGCCCTCTTCTGAGGCCCGACATACGGCCCAATACTTTTCATCGCGCAAAACCCGGGCGACTTGCAGTGAGCAAGTCCCGGCGGAAAGAGGCCGAGCCTATTCCGAGAGCGTATCCTGGATGCCCACCGCGCTATTAAGATCGGCACACAACGGTTAACCGCCCACCAAGGCCGGGTAGTTTCTTGTCTCATAGAGGGTCCTTTCTGACTCACGGACGAGAACACCCTTCGACCCGTCAGAAGTCTCTACTTTTTTCTGAAGCTCGCTCTTTCACCGCAAGTTAATCGATAGGCGCGGGGGACGCAACAAAACGATAGCCCACGCCGCGAATTGTCAAGAGATGCCGTGGACGCGCTGGATCCTCTTCGATATATCGCCGCAGCCGCACAATGAAATTATCGATCGGGCGCGTATCGGTATTTTCCTGGAGGCCCCACACTTCTTCCAGCATCGTCTTGCGCGAAACCGGTTCGCCCTCGTGCTGAATGAGATAGCGTAGGAGGTTCGCCTCCATGAGCGTGAGGCGAAATACCTGGTCTCGAACGCGCAGCTCGAGCAAATCGAAGTTCACTGCTATTTCGCCCTGGTCTCCGAACGCGAATACACTCTTCTCGACTGGCGGCGCAGGCTCGATGGATTCCTGCAGCCACTCCCGCCGCCGTAGAAGACCACGGATTCTGGCAATCAGAATCGCCAGCTCAAAAGGCTTGGTCAGGTAATCGTCCGCGCCCGCAGCGAAACCGCGCAGGACATCGTCAGGATGGCCACGAGCGGTCAGCATTAACGTCGGTATATACTGGCCCGCCTGGCGCAGTTCTGTCATGACTGCGAAACCGTCTTTATCAGGCAGCATGATATCGAGCACCAGGACGTCAAATGGAGCCGGATTTACCAACAAGCGCTGCAGCGCCTCCTTGGCTGTGTCCACCACCTGTACTTGGTATCCTTCTGCCTCGAGATTGAAGCGCAACCCGTCGGCAAGATGCTGCTCATCTTCGACCACCAGAAGCCGATTCATCGTGAAATGGGAAGCTGGAGCAGAAATGTACTCCCGTGGCCCGGGCCTTCGCTCTCCGCCCAGGCGCGTCCACCGTGCCTCTTAGCTACAGAACGGACAATGTAAAGCCCCAGGCCAGTGCCCTTGCGCCGCATAGCAATTGGCCCCGGAACACGGTAAAAACGTTTGAATACGCGCTTCAACTCCGTTTTCGGAATTCCAATGCCCTGGTCCCTGACTCGCACCAGGATATGTTTGTCATCCAGCTTTGAGGTCTCGGCCACGACCTTCACGTCGCTGCCGGAATATTTGACGGCATTGTCAATGAGATTCGACACTGCTGCCCGGAGTTCATCCGGGTCGCCCATCACCCTTACGGCTGGGCCGGGATGAAGATTGAGCGATTCCGGCTGGAGATTGTGAAGCGTGCGGGCGCGCCCGATGCATTCCTCAATCAAGCTATTGAGATCTACCGGCGCGGTATTGACGACGCGATTGGCCGGGCCGAGCCGCCCGGTTTGCAGAACCTGTTCGATGGTGCTTAGCAGCCGTTCACTATCGTCCAACATGATGCGATAGAACTCGCGCCGCTTGGCATCGTCGACCGCGCGCGTCTGCAATGTCTCAAGATACAAACGAATGGAGGCGACCGGCGTTTTGAGCTCATGCGTAACCGCATTTATGAACGCGTCGTGTTGCTCGTTGCGCCTAATTTCCCGCACTAGAAACGTGGTATTGAGCACTACGCCACTGATGATCATCGCCAGCAGCAATATACCGAAGAAAAGCAGGATTCCACGGTGCCAGTTCAGCAGCACCCAACCGACGTAGAGAAGCAGACTGACTAGGATGAGCGCCGCTCCGAGCGCGATGAAAAAGGCGACCGACTTATGCCGGCCCGCTACGACCATGATTCAAGCTTATTCCCGCCGGGAAGCGCTAGCTCATGCCCGCTAGCTCATGCCCGCGCTTCCGTAACGATTTCGGATCGCGGCGGGTACGTCCTGAATGCTAGGCGGCTTTTTGTTGGGGAAGAACGTCTTCGACTTTGGCAGCCCGGACGGATTTTGCGATACCCAGGAATCTCAAGAACTTGATTTGGATCCAGGAGACATCAAACTCATACCAGGCCAAGCCATGCCGCGCCGAAGTCGGATGCGCGTGATGATTGTTGTGCCATCCTTCGCCGAAAGAGATTAGCGCAACCCACCAGTTGTTCCGCGAATCATCGCGCGTGGGAAACCGGCGAGCACCCCACATATGCGTGGCGGAATTTACCAGCCAGGTGGCGTGCAACCCTACCACTACTCGCAGGCAGACGCCCCACAGAAACATCGGCCAACCGCCCACAGCCAGGAGCAGGACTGAAAGCGTCACAAGCGGAACCCAATGGTAATTATTCAGCCAGATGTAGAAGCGATGCTTGGCCAAATCCGGCGCGTACTTCGACATAACGCGTGTATTGTTATGATTGGTGGCTCCGAGCAGAAGCCAACCGACGTGTGCCCACCAGGCGCCATCGCGCGGCGAGTGGGGATCACCATCGTGATCTGAATTCTGGTGGTGAATGCGGTGCGTCGCAACCCAGGAAATCGGTCCACCCTCCAGCGTCATCGAGCCGCAAACAGCAAAGAAGTATTCCAGAAGGACCGGCACCTTATAAGACCGGTGCGTCAGCAGACGATGGTAGCCCAGGCTAATGCCGAGGCCGGTGGCCACCCAATAGAGGAAAATCGCCGTCCCCACCGCATGCCAGTTGAACATGAACAGTGCTGCGATCGCGCCTAAATGGACCAGCGTCATTACAATTGTGGTTGCCCAGTTCAGCCGGATGGGACCCGATATGACGCTTATGTGCTTGCCCGCCTGGTGTTGCATCATTCTATATTTCGAACGTACCAGGAATTCAGCGTTTTCTTTGTAAGACTTGTGTAATTTCGGTCAAGCGCGGCGCTTACTTCCCAGGATTATCCGGCACTAAAGCTCTTAGGGCATGGGAAACTCGACGAACTTGCCGGTGCAGGCGTTCTTCGTCCCGCTACCAGGCGTTCCCAGAACGTGGACATCATCGCCTTCGATCTTCAAATTGAACGGCCCGGGTCCGGCCTTCACGTCGGCGTGAGTTGCCGATACCTTAATTGCATTCGGGTCGTCGAAGATTACGTCGTCAAACTGGATGCCCAGGCGATGAGTTGCGTCGTATCCTTCGAGTGTCACCTTTCCGCCGCCTTCCACCCGCGCATTGCGAATGGTAATGTCGCGAAAAACAGGAATCTTGCCGCTCGCCTTGCTCGTGCCCGCGGAATAGCTCGTGTCCATGAACACGGGGTTGGCTGTGGCGCGGATGCAAACATCTTCGAAGGTTACATCGTGAACAAGACCGCCTCGGGTGATGTTGGATTTGATACGCAGACCGTTGTCGGCTCCGTCGATCGATAGATCGGAAACGCGTATCGCAGCAGCGCCACCGTCGGTCGTACTTCCGATAGACATGCCGTGGCCGGAATAGAAGTGGTTATGGGTAATGCTCATGTGCGTTGTTGGAGCACCCGCTGGGGCTTTGATGGCGATCTGATCGTCGCCGGTGTGGAGGTAGGAGTGCGTGATTGTGACGTTGGTCGAATTGCCGGGATCGATGCCATCGGTGTTGCGCGCCCGCTCGGGTGACCAGATCTTTACAGCCCAGACGGTGAACCCGTTGCCGTTGTCGTAACCAACGTGAAAGTTGGGCGAGTTCATCAAAGTAATACGGTAGAGAATAAAGTTGTCACAGTGGTTCAGAACCATCAGGCGAGGATTGTTTTGACTGCCCCCCTTGCGCGCCTGATCGGCAAGATTCCACCAGCTGATGTTTTGGCCCAGCATGGTCTCCCCGCCGCGTCCATCTATGACTCCGTCGCCCATTACGCCGGAATCCGAGACGCCGTCCCCGTTGATAAGCGCTTTGCAGCCATGGCCATCCGCTGTTATCGTTCCGCAGATTCCCGGCTTGCGATCGTAGTCGCGCGGGTTGCGCGACGCGTACAAATATGCTCCGCGATCGACGATAAGGACCACTCCGTGGCGCAACTGCAACGGGCCGGAGAGGAACGCATCCAGCCGTTCGGAAGTTCTCTGGAGCGCCACGCCTTGGCCTGCCGGGCAGTGGTCAAGCGCTTCCTGAATGCGTGCCGTGTCGAGTTTACTCTCATCATCGGGAGCGATCGACATACCCGCGCGCCCGATCTCAGCTTTTAACGTCGCGCACGGCGGCGGCAGCGATGGTTCACTTACGTTGCGCGTGTCCTGGGCGTAGATAAGAGAGGCAGCGGCGAGAGCTAAAGCGAAATATGAGCAGCAGCGACGAAGCATCCGGCCAAGAATATCAAAGGTTCCGTTCTGACATATTAGAAGGCACGGATGACGCAACTACTGAGAGTAAGCGTTTGGGCGGCGTTGCTGGGCGGCGTAGGTGTTCCCGCCACAACCAACACACAAACAATAGACGCCCCACAAGCTGAGATCTCAAACGGCTTGATCCATTGCAAGCTGTATCTGCCTGACGCTCAGCACGGATATTATCGGGGCTCGCGATTCGATTGGTCCGGCGTCATTGCGAGTCTCGAATATGACGGGCACAATTTCTTTGGCCAGTGGTTTGAGCGCTACGAACCCACGCTTCACGACGCCATCACGGGCCCGGTGGAGGAGTTTCGGACAGACGATGCGGGCCTCGGCTACAACGAAGCGAAACCTGGAGGAACTTTCGTCAAGATTGGCGTTGGCGTTCTTCGCAAACCGGATGAACCGCGCTATAGCTTCGCGCATCCTTATGAGATTGTCGACCCCGGCAAGTGGAGCGTCCGGACGGGGCCGGACTGGGTGGAGTTTACGCATGAACTCACGGACCAATCGGGATACGCTTACGTTTACCGAAAAACCGTGCGTTTGGCGAAGGGTAAACCGGAATTGATCCTGGAGCACAGCTTGAAGAACACCGGCCGCCGAACGATTACCACCAGCGTGTACGATCACGATTTCTATGTCATCGACGGGCAGCCGTCGGGTCCCAGCTTCGTCGTCAAATTTCCTTTTCAGCCCAGGGCCGCGCAAGATCTGAAAAACTTGGCCGAAATCCGCGATCATCAACTCACCTATTTGAGGGAGTTGCAAAAGGGCGAATCGGTGGGTTCCTATCTGGACGGTTTCGGCAGCAGCGCTAGCGACAACGACATCAGAGTTGAGAACCGGAGCGCCGGCGTAGGCGTGCGTGAAAGCGGCGATCACCCCTTGTCGAAGTTATATTTCTGGTCTGTTCGAAGTACCGTCTGCCCGGAAGCATACATCGACATGAGCATCGAACCTGGCCACGAATCCACGTGGAGAATTTCGTATCAGTTCTATAAGGTTCAGAACTAAGCACCTTACCTTGCAAAGCGTGGCAACCCGTGCCGATATGAATGGGGGGGATTGCGCTTTGCCGAGGGTTCATGTTACCGACCCATTATGACTATCCGCTCGTAGCGCTGTCCGTTTTCATCGCAATCTGCGCCGGATATGCGGCACTGGGGCTGGCGGAGCGCGTCAGCGCCGCGAGAGGTAATTCCAAACCTGCTTGGATTGCGGGCGGCGCCTGCGCCATGGGAACCGCTATCTGGTCCATGCACTATGTCGGGATGCTTGCGTTCCAACTGCCTCTTCCGGTCCATTACAATATTCCCCTGGTCTTGCTTTCCATGGTGGCGGCCGTGCTGGCCTCGGCCCTGGCGCTCGTCCTGACTAGCCAGCAGGTGTTCAGGTACCGGCACCTTCTGATTGGCGCCTTAGTCATGGGCGGGGGAATAGCGACCATGCATTACATCGGAATGGCCGCCATGCGGATGCACTGCACCTGTTCATACAACTGGCGAATCGTGGCCTTGTCGGTCGTGATTGCAGTGGTAGTTTCGGGAGTAGCTTTAGCCGCCTTACGCTACAAAACAGGTTTGGCGGGAGCCCACAAGCTGGCCGCCGCAATCCTCTTAGGCATCGCCATCAGCTCCATGCATTACACCGGTATGGCGGCGGCGCATTTCCGGCCATCCAGCCAGCCCGTGGATCTTTCGGCCACCGTCGACGTGTCCTGGCTCGGGGGCATGGGAATCGCGATTGGCACGCTTTTCCTGCTTGCCGTTGCCATGGTGACTTCTATCGCCGATAAGCATTTCTCGGCCCAGGCGCTCCTGTTGCACTCTACCGAGGAGCGTTACCGCGTGCTATTTGAACGCAGTCTCGCGGCCATTTATCGCACGACGCTCGAAGGTAAAGTCATAGACATGAACCAGGCCTGCGTTGAGTTGCTGGGCTACGGCGCTCGCGAAGAGGTGCTCGGGAAAGTCATCCGAAACGCACACATGGGCGAGGACGACCAGAAGACATACATAGAACTGTTAACTCAGACTAAGCGGCTACCGACGCGCGAACTCCAGATTCACAGCGTTGATGGCTCGCCCATCTGGGTAATGGCTACCGCGACGCTTCTCGAAGGAAAGGATGGCAGCCCTCCCGAAATTCAAGGGATGCTCTTGAGTATCGAGGAGTTGAAGCACACCGTAAAGGAGTTGCGGTCCGCGAAGCATGCGGCTGAGTCGGCTAGCCTGGCGAAGAGCCAATTTTTAGCGAACATGAGTCACGAGCTTCGAACTCCTTTGAATGGAGTTCTAGGAATGACGCAAATGCTGATGGACAGCGGCCTTTCGGATAATCAGGCAGAATATGTGGACATCGTCAAGACGTCCGCTGAATCCCTTTTGTCTGTTATCAGCCAGATTCTCGAGTTTTCAACCACCGAAATGACGGCGGGAATCGCAGGCCCCCAAGAGTTCGATTTACACAAACTGATCCAAGCGGAAATTAGCTCGGCGGCCGTACTTGCGGACAAAAAGCATCTGAAACTCAGGTACGAAACTGCGCCTGAAGTGGCTCACAGATTCTGTGGCGAACCACGGTGGATGAAACAGATCCTGGCGGGTCTAATCAGCAACGCAATCAAGTTCACGGTAGAGGGAGAAGTCGTCGTCACCGCCGCGTCACGGGAGCTAACAGGGGCGACTCAGGTGGTGAATATCTCAGTGCGGGATACAGGCGTAGGCATCGCGCCCGGCGAGCAGGCGGCTATCTTCGAACCGTTCTACCAGGTGGATAACTCAAATTCGCGCCGATTCGGCGGCACAGGACTTGGTCTCTCGATCGTGCGAAATCTTGCTGAGGCTATGGAGGGACAAGTCTCGGTGGAGAGCCAACTGGGTAAAGGCAGCACCTTCTCGCTTCTGATGCCGCTTGCGCTCGCGCCGGACAAATTGCCTTTGAACAATCTCATCGCGCCTGCGCAGGAAACGGCCCTGCGCGTTTAGCGCCAGGAAAGACTTACTGTTTTGCCGTCGTCTCTGGTTTCACCCGCGATTGCGTGCAGCTGCAGATCTGCGCCGCGCGCTGAGAAACTTCCTTCCATCCAACCGACCGGCTGCCCATCCGCGAAATTGTAGCCAACCGCAGGCAGGTTCACCAAATGCAATCCGTCCTGCTTGTCGAGAGCGTAAACGTGAGTGTGGCCGAAGATCAGGGCCTTCACCATGCGGCGCGGCTTCAGGATCGCTAGCAAGCGTTCGGCATCGACCAGCGCCCCATCGCTGTCCGGATCGGGATTGTGGTGAACAAACACGATAGCAGGTTTGGCGCTTTGCGCGTCTAAGTAGCCGGCCAGCCAAGCGCGTTGCGATTTGCCAAGCTGCCCAGGGACGACATTGGTGGCCAGCAGAGAATCGAGCATGATGAACTGGAACGGACCGGCATCGATGGTGGACACAAGCTTCTGTTCCACCGGCTTGACATCACCGGCACGATTGACCAGAGCGCTTCGCGCATTCTTGCGGTCATCGTGGTTGCCCATTGTCACCACCATTGGCATCTGCCCGGCTAAGCTGTCGACAAAAGAACTGAACTTGAGGTAGTCTTCAGGCTCGCCTTTCTGACGGGCCAGATCCCCGTTCACCACCAGCATGTCGAACTTACGGGAGGCGACTTGGTCCACAGCTTTCCGCAAGTTCTGATGCGGGGAAAAGCCTCGAAATCTATCGTTAGGATCGGCGGCAATATGGGTGTCGGAAAGCAGCGCGATGCGCGTGGATTCACCCTCGGCGTTCAGGCTGCGTGAAAGCGAAAACGCGGCCACTGCGCCGGCTGTCTGCTTAAGAAATGAGCGGCGGTCAACCAGAAAAGGCATGGCTTCTTAGCGAACGCGATCCTCGATGCGGGCGGGCTGATCGGCTTGAGCGGAGTTCACGAGTTGCTTCACGTCCTCGAGTTCCTTTTTCAGCCGCGCTCCACGGCGAGCCAGAGTAATCACGTAGAAGAGCACGATTGCCCAGGCAGCAGTGAAGCCATAAAACATGAAGGTAAAGTTACGGGCGTCCATAAGTTCCTTTCTCTTGCTACACAGCGTTCGCGAAGCGGCGAAGCGAATCGATTTCGCGGGCGGTAGCCTCCTGGCGCGTGCGGACCAGCACCAGGGCAATCGCCATCATCAGAATGGCGTAGAAATTCAGATAAAAGATATGTTCCATGGCCGGGTCCATGTGTCCGCCGCCGGTTCGAAAGTCGAGAACCGGGCCTGGATGTTGCGTGCGGAACCATTCGATCGATTTCCAAACAATCACGACATCGATGCAGCCGAAGATGCAAAGCGCCGACGATAAACGGGCGCGCTGCGTGGGTTCGTCAATCGCGCGGCGCAGCATCACATAGGCAAAGAAGATGAGCACACAAACCAGAGCCGAGGTCAGCCGGTAGTCCCACGTCCACCAGATGCCCCAAATGATTCGAGCCCAGATGCTGCCGGTGACGATATTGACAACCGAAAAGACCAGTGAGACTTCAACAATCGAAGCGGCGACAGAATCATAACGGAAATTGCCGGAGCTGAGGTAAAGAACGCTAAGCACAAGCGCGACAAAGTAGCCGACCATCCCCACCATCGCGGCGGGGGCGTGGAAAAAGAGAATGCGGTAAATTGCGCCTTGTAAAGCCTCGTCCGGCAAGACGAGGAACATCTGGTAAAGGTTGTACGCCAGCAGGAGCGCCGCGGCAGCGGCTAATGCGATCGCAGTTTTTTCGCGCATAATTTCAAAATTGCCTTAAATACTAGTTGACCAAAATCGTCTCCGCGAGAGCCACCGCCAACGCGGTAAACACCACGTCAAACACAACCAGCACCCGCCCCCAGAGCCATTCGTAGGCCGTGAGCGGCTGGTTCCCCAGAAGAGTATTCGTGATTTCAATGGCGGCGATCAGCAGCGGAATCAGCAATGGATAGATGATGACCGGCAGCATCAGCTCCCGCAGCCGGAGATTGACTGTCAGCGCGCCGAATACCGCGCCCACCACGGAAATGCCCCACGTGGCAAACGCGCAAACACCGGCGAGTTCGAATGGCCGCAGCCACCAGCGAATGTCATAGAAGATGCCGAAAACTACCAAGGAGGCGAGTTCGACCACCAGCAATAGGACGAAGACCGCGGCCGATTTGCCGAGCAGCAAACTGGCGGGCGAGAGCGGTGAGGCGAGAAGCGTATCGAGGCACTCGTTGGGAAGCTCTCGAGAAAATCCGCGATTGAAAACAAGCGCTCCGGCAAAAGCGAACACCAGCCAAAGCAGACCGCCGGCCATTTCATGGATCATGTCGGAGAAAACATCGAACGTGAAGCTGAACAGCAGCAGGATGGCCACCGCAAACGCTCCGGCTGCGTTTAGAGATTCTTTGGTGCGCAGCTCTATGGAAAGATCCTTTTGCGCGACCGATAGCGCCTGTCTGATGAATTTCATTTAGGACGCGAACTCACGCGGCGCCCAACTCAGTGTGAAGCCGGTACAAAAGCGCGGGATCGTTTAGCATCTCCGCGGTGCGTTCGCCTGCGTAGCGCAATTTCCCATTCTCGAGAAGCGCCACGTGAGAAGCGATGGCAAGAGCTTCACGGATCTGATGCGTCGATAGAACTATCGT
Source organism: uncultured Acidobacteriaceae bacterium (assembly GCA_963795445.1). GTDB lineage: Bacteria > Acidobacteriota > Terriglobia > Bryobacterales > Bryobacteraceae > Bog-105. Next base: position 26,013 of record CAWCHX010000026.1, read on the forward strand.
GGCGCCGCGTTGGCGCGCTTCCAGAAGCAACTCGCTCAGCATGCCAATGGCGCGATCGTCGAGAGAAGTGAATGGCTCATCCAGCAGCAGCAGATTCGGCGCATGCAGGAACGTGCGGGCAAGCGCCAGCCGCTGACGCATGCCGCGAGAGAACTGGCGCACCGGCATGGTCGCCACGCGAGCAAGACCCACGCGCTCCAGCCATACATCGGCAACCTTGCGGGAATTCTTGACCTCGGCGATACTGCCGAAGAAGTTCAGGTTTTCCCGCGCGGATAAGTCTTCATAGACGCCGATCCCATGGCCCAGAAATCCGACTTGCCGGCGTGCCATGCCGGTTCGCGGCGCTTGGCCGAAAACCAGCGCCGTGCCGCGCTGAAACGGAGAAAGTCCGGCGACGATGCGCAAAAGCGTTGTCTTCCCGGCCCCGTTGCGGCCCAACAGCGCGCAGCAGGAGTTTTCGGCAACGGTCAGGGTGTAGTCGCGAAGCGCGGCGTAATCGCCATAAAACTTCCAGACACGGTCAAGTTCGATGGCTGGAGACATTTGAAATTGCGCCTATTTCCCGTAAGGCGGGCGCACCGGAGAACTACGGAAGAGGACAATCAGGCCGACTCCCAGAACCGAGAAAGCCAGCGCGACCAGCCAAGGCAGATGCGTGTAGATCCGCGGCCTGCCTTCGGTCACCGGCGGTGCATCGCTGTCGTCCCCAGTGCCCGCATTCGTGTCGTCACCAGCATGCAGCGAGCCGGTACCCGTTACATTCAGCGAAAAATCGGCCGCGGCAGTGACGTTGTAGATCGTCGCCTGCGTTTTGGGTTCCGTTCCGATTGCTTGAATATCATTTCCCGCAAACGTAACTCCGGGAGGCGCGATCAGCCGCAGCGGACCAGCGGGCATGCCCTTCACGTTCACCACGCGGCCTCGGAATGTGAACGGAGATCCGGCCGGAAGCACGTAGCTTACTTCGAATTCTGTCTCGCCGGGCTTAATCGGAAAATCCACTTTGAAGACGTTATCCTGCTCCGTCTTTTCCGCAGTGCGCGGCAATGGCATGCCTTGCGGGCCTTGCGCGTTAATGCGTACTTGGCCGTCGGCGGCCGGCGGCAGAAAAAACCGCAACCCGCCGAGAGCGGCATTGTTGTAAGTCTTGTTACTCTCGTTCTGCACCAGCACCGTTTCATCTACCGTGAGCTGACTCGAGGTCGGCTCCAGCACCAGCATCTGCTGTGCAATGCGCGCTACCGCGGGCGAACTGGTGGCCTCATAAACATCGAGCTCGACGTTACTGGTAGGAATATTCGGCGTCATCAGCTTGTTGTAGTTGACGCCTTTGTAGCTCGCCTGCAGAAGCTGCGGGCCGCCGCCGGGCTGATCCTTTTCAAACACGAAATGGCCGGAAGTATCGGTGACGGCCGTTCCAATCGTTTGCATTCCCTGCTGGCCGGGCTTTACCAGCGTGAGACTGACACCGGCCTGCGCTTTGCCAGTGGTCCGGTTGATCACCGTTCCGTCTATTGAAGCAAAAGCGGCAGAACCGCCGAGACAAATCAGCGCGATAACCCACAAGACAGCCTTCATGCAATCGCTCTCCCGCATTCGCCGCAATATTTCAATGCTTGCGCGAAGGACGCACCGCAATGCGGGCAGATTGTGCCGGATGGCCGGACGGGCGCCTGCTTCGCCGCCGGTTTCGGTGCAACTCGCTTGGGTGAAAGGCCCAGCCGTTTGATAGTCTCCTCCGTTTCAGCAAGAACTACCGCCAATTCTCTTTGCAGCGCTTGCTTGGTCTGCTGATAATCGTCATCGGAGAGCTTCCCGAGCCGGTATTCAAATTGCAGATCGCGCAGATTCTCGTAGATCGCCTGTTTACGGTCTTCCAGATGTTGGATGGGAGAGACAGGAAGTGGTTCGGGAATGTCTTTCGCTCGAACAAACAGCGGGAAGAACAAGGCCGCAAGCACAAGAACAATGGCGACGGCAAAGATCATTTCCGGGTGTCGGAACCGTCCTTATTAGGCTCGGGGACTTCGCCCAGCTCGCGGTCGATTTGCGTGCGGAAACGATCGATCATCGCCTGGTCTACTTCCGATAGAGGCTCTGGAGATTTCCGATTGCGGCGCACGTAAAAGGAATATACAAAAAAGCCCATAATCAATGCGAGCCCCGGCATGATCCAGGTAATCAGGCCTCCCAAGCCTTGCGTTGGAGGCGACGAAAGCGCGACGACGCCTTCTTCGCGAACAATTGTGTTCACGATGTCGTTATCGCTTAGCCCGCGCGTCTTCATGTCGAAGATGCGATGACGTAGCGGATCGGCCGAGCTGCAGCGAAGCATCGGACAATTGCCCACTGTATTGCGGCAACCACCGCAGCGGCAGGCAAGCCTGTCACCGACCCGCATGACATCGCGAGTCAAGTACGAAGTGGGGTCTTGCGCTATAAGTACTGCTAGAGCGGCGAAAAACGCCAGGATCAGCTTAAGATTCGACCGTCGCAGGCGTGCTGGCAATGCCTACTACCTCCGTGCGCGCATACTGCAGGCGCACTTTTCCAGGAATCAAGCAAATGATCGTGCCGAATAGCAGCACGAAGTATCCGATCCAAATCCAAGAGACCAGCGGAAAAATATAGAGCTGGAAAATCGCTTTGGTGTTGTCGGGCAGAACCCCTGAGTAGTTCACGTACAGATCCTCGTTCAGCCGCCTACGCACGCCGATGATCGAACTTTGCTGCTGGTTATTTTTGTAAAGCCGGACTTCCGGATCCAACTGATCGATCTCTTTGCCATTGCTGGAGACGCTTAATATGGCATGGCTGAACTGGTAATCCGCGGTTTCCGAGTCATTCACATTGACGAGTTTCAGATCGTAGCGGCCGAAGCGCAGGCTCTCGCCCAGTGCGAGATTGCGCGTCTCGTGCTGATTAAAAGCGCTGCCGGTAAAACCGATAAACATCAAAACGATGCCCATGTGCACCAGGTAGCCGCCGTAGCGGCGCGTGTTGCGCCACGTCAGCTCAAACGCGGCCCGGGGCAGGCTCACTTGTTCTTTGGCTTTTATGGCTCGCGATCCTTTGGCGAATTCACCCAACACGGTCGCGATGACAAAGGCGCAAAGTCCGAATGAGATGAGCGGTGCTATTTGATGGATGCCGGAGAGTCCCAACACTGCGATCACGACCAACCCAACAATCGACGGGACCAGGAATGAGCGTTTCAAGCTGCTCAAAGAGCTCTTCCGCCAGGCGATAAGCGGCCCTACGCCCGTCAGGAAAATGAGGAACAGCGCAATTGGAATGTTGACCCGGTTGTAATAAGGAGCGTCAATCGTCTCTTTCTCGCCCGTGATCGCTTCCATCAGGACCGGAAACAGCGTGCCCCACAAAATCGCGAAACAGCCTGCCAGCAGAATCAGGTTATTAAACAAGAAACTGGATTCACGCGAGACGATGCTCTCGAGTTTGACCTCGCTCTTCAGATAAGGCAGGTTTTTGATAATGGCGAACGCAGTCAGCACAGTCGCTGTGATCACAAATGTAGTGAAGTACGGCTTCACAGGCGATTGCGCAAAGGCGTGGACCGAGGCAACCAGGCCAGTGCGCGTCAGCGTCGTACCGAGAATGCTTAGCAGGAACGTGGCCGAGACCAACACCATGTTCCAGACTTTCATCATTCCTTTTTTCTCCTGCATCATCACGGAATGCAGAAAGGCGGTGGCCGTAATCCACGGCATCAGCGATGCATTTTCCACGGGATCCCATCCCCAGTAGCCGCCCCATCCAAGCACTGTGTAGGCCCAATACATGCCCAGTGAAACTCCCGTGCTTTGGAAGAGCCAGGTAACGATGGCCCAACGACGGGTGGTGTGAATCCAAGCTTCGCCCGGTTGTTTTGTGATCAGCGAAGCCATCGCAAATGCGAACGGAACAGTGAACCCGACATAGCCGAGATAGAGGAACGGCGGATGAATCGCCATGGTCCACCACTGCAGAAGCGGGCTGAGTCCATTGCCGTCAGGAACCTCAATAATTCCCTTTCCTGCCATGAGAACCTGGAACGGACTCGCGACAAAAGTAATCATGCCGACGAAGAACGCCAGAGTCGTCATCATGATGGCGGTGACGATGGGCATCATGTCGCGGAACTTACGGCGATTCGTATAGACGGCGACGGCAGAATAGGTAGCGAGCAGCCAGCTCCAGAACAGCAGCGAGCCTTCCTGTCCGCCCCACCATGCCGTAAATTTGTAGATCGTAGGCATGGCTTTGTCGGTGTGCGAAGCGACATAAGCCATACGGTAATCGCCCTGGATGAGCAGCGTGATCAGTATCGCGGCAGCCGTCGTTAAGAGAGCCCAAACAGCGTACACGGCGCGTTCAGCGCTGACCACCAGGAACGGTCGGCGGCCGTACTTCCCCGCAATGGCCGCAACAATCGCAAATACCGCGAGGCAAAACGCAAGCAGCACAGACAGGGCGCCGATATTTTCCATGTTTAAGCTCTTGAACTTTTAGGAAATTTTCGAAGGCGCGGGTGTCTCATGTAAAACGCCGCGCTGCGAGGGCTTCGCCTCATATTTAGAGGCGCATTTGGCCTGAATCTTGTTAGCCTCGAACACGCCATCGGGACCAAGACGGCCGTCCGCCAAAGCTTGCGAGTTGTCTTTGAAAGTATCGGGAAGCGGATCCGTGCCGGAATAAACCACGTTCAAGGTTGTGGCGCCCTGGTGCAAAACGAATGAGACCTGCGCGCCATTTTTCACAATGGATCCGGGCTGAACATCGCCCGCGACCAGGATACGTTTCGTATGCGCGGCTTGGCCCATCTGCTGCAGCTCGGGAATGGTCTTGTAATAACCCTTGGTGTCGGTGATCCCGCCCACTGCAAGCCACACCAGAGATCCGATAATCAGGACCATCAAAGCCCCGAACTTCAAATACGTTTTCATACTGGGGAACCTTAATTATATAGCTGCGCCCGGAGACGGCTTATTGCCGGCCATGGCCACTCCCTAGCCAAGTGCGCGCGCCACAAAAAGGCGCCGATTCCGAACGCCAGCAAAGCGAACCCGCTCGCGACATAAACTATCCCGCTCGAGATCAAAATAAATGCCCAGCCTGTCAGCGCGACCAAGGCCGGCACTGGGTACAGAGGCATTGAGAACGGCCGTGCTATATCCGGCCGCCGCCGTCGAATCAATATGACAGCAAGACATTGGGCCGCGAACTGAGTCACGATCTGGATCACGATCAGCGATTTAATGAGCGCTTCCAGGCTAAGGGAACACGCGAGCGCCGAGACGACCCCCATGAACAGCACCGAGAATGACGGGAAATTCCGGGTGGGATGGACGCGGGCGAATGCCGAAAAGAAGCGGCCCTCAGACGCTGCCGCATAAGGCACTCGCGTATACCCGAGCAGAACGCAAAATACCGACGCAAAAGCGACCCACAGAATAAGACCGGTCATCCAGGAAGCAATTCCCGGCCCGTACAGCCGCTGCGCGTAATCGGAAACGATTGCGTTCGAGCCCATTGCTTCGCGCCAGGGCAGAACGCCGATGATCGAGAGACTCATCGAAAGGTAAAGCACCGCCAGGATGCCGATGGATAAAAGGACACACCGCGGAATCGTGACAGTCGGATTCTTAATTTCACCGCCGATCAGGCAAACGTTGAAGTAGCCGCTATACGCATACATACTCATTAGCGTGGCTGTCCCCAAGCCCACGAAGAATGCCGGTGAAGCGGTGAATGCGCCGGCCGGGAAACTGAAGGCCCGCGCAGCCTGGAAGTGCCAAACTCCGCCCCACAGGATGATGCCCATCGCCAGCACCAGCCCGATCCACAGAACGATCGAGATCCTGCCAATCGCTTGAATGTCGCGATACAGCAACACCGTCGAGAAGAAACAGACGGCCAGGGCGACGAACGTGTGCTCATGCCCTGTCAGCGAGGGAGCCAGAAAACGAGCGTAATCCGCAAAGCCAACCGCCCCCGAAGCAGCCGTCAAGGGAGCGGCTAACATGACCTGCCAAAGAAAGAGAAAACCCATGAGCCTGCCGAGTGAGTTAGGGCCGAAGGCCTGCTGCAGGTATTCATAAGAACCGCCAGAGCCCGGCATTGCGGCGCCCAGTTCCGCCCACACTAAGCCGTCGCAGACCGCAATCACCGCGCCAAGCACCCAACCCCACAGCGCTTGTGGGCCGCGCATCGCGGACAGCATGAGGGGAATGGTGATAAAAGGCCCGATCCCCACCATGTTCAGCATGTTCGAAGCGAGCGCCGGGAACAATCCCATGCCCCGCTTCAGGCCGGGTTCAGTAATAGTGCCGATGTAAGTACGATCGCCCATGCCTGAATCCCAAACAAGCGCGCGTGCAGGAAAGCCCCAGGAAAAGAAAAATCGCCACCACGATCAAACACCCAATCCCGATGTTCTTCAAGAGTCTGTTCCCGGGAACCGGCGCGCCCGGTGCTTGATAAGGACCCGGGGCCTGATAAGGCGGAGAAGGAGCCTGGTACTGCGATTGGCTCTGATACGCATTTGACCCGGGCGGAGGAGCCCCGCCGAATGCCGTCCCGCAATTAGCGCAAAATTTCGCGCCATCCGGATTCGCCAATCCACAGTTCGGGCAATTCATGATTACTGCCTACTGTAACGAATTGCGGCAAGTAGCTGCAAAAAGCGTATATGTACCAGGTGTTCCGGCGCGGTGGATAACGTGTCTACCTGATGAAGATGCGGGGACAGCACGCTATTTCACTGCTCAAAGAAACTTATGCCAAGTGGAGCGATCATCAGGCTCCCAGGCTAGGCGCTTCCGTAGCGTTCTACAGCATATTGTCATTCGCGCCGCTGCTGGTCCTGATCACCGCTGTGATTGCCTTGGTTTTCGGGCACGATAGCGCTCAGGGCGCGCTGGTGAATGAGGCTAGGCAGTTGATCGGCGATCGAGGCGCCGATACAGTCGAAACCTTACTCAAGAATGCGCAGAAGCCCGCTTCCGGCGTGTTCGCAAGCGTTTTGGCATTTGTCACACTGCTCTTCGGAGCCTCCGGCGTGTTTATAGAACTGCAGGATGCATTGAACGTCATGTGGGACGTCAAGGGCAAAACCGCTTCCGGATTCATGGGAATGATTAAGCAGCGTCTGTTCTCATTTGGCATGGTCCTGTCCATCGGCTTTCTGCTGTTGGTTTCGTTGATACTAAGTGCCGGCCTGGCATACGTCGGACACTCCTTTGGCCAGCTTGTACCAATGCCGCCGCCTATTCTGCAGGCCATCAACTTCGTCGTATCGTTCGCTGTTATAACTGTGCTGTTTGCATTGATGTTCAGATATGTGCCGGCCGCCAAGGTGTCCTGGCGAGACGCATTTATGGGCGCAATCGGGACCGCGTTCCTGTTCACCATCGGCAAGTTGCTGCTGGGCCTGTATCTCGGAAAGGCAAGTGTCGGATCCACTTATGGCGCGGCTGGATCGCTGGTAGCGGTGATCGTCTGGATCTACTACTCGGCGCAAATATTTTTCTTCGGGGCAGAGTTCACGCACGTGTATGCCGATGCCGGGACAGTCTCCGCCTAGGCTGTTTGTTGTACCGGCGCCGTTTCGGTTTTCGAGAATATGGTCGCCCGCTGCAGCAACTCGGCTATCTGCCAATGTAGCGGCCCCATGGGCATCCCGAAATTCCGGCCGGTTTCAAGCAGCCTATAGAGCCGCGCCAAATCACGCTTCTTAGCTGCGCGCCAGGCAACAACGGCGAAGAGAAAGCTCGCCAGCTGGTCCCGTTCTTCGTGCGGAACTCGACAAAAGTCGTGTATCCAATGGGGGCCAACCGAATCGCTTTCAATCATCTTGAAGAGAGCCGCGGCCGCGCCGGTGTATCGGCGTTTTGGAGTTTTGTGAACAGCTACAGGTTGACCACCGTGCAGAATCGCCGAACACAGCAGGCCCATAACATACACGGTGTGGTAGGCGCTGGCAAGCAAGTAACGAGTCCGATCTTCGCCATGGAGCGCGTTACAGCGCTCCATTCGCGTGGTTGGAGCCGGCAGAAAACCTGCGCTATCCTCGACGCGCGCAAGAACTGAGAATCCAAACAACGCGGCCGGATTCCATTTCAGCCGTAGCATGGGCCAGGTGAGCAGCACTTCTCCGCCCAAGTCGTAATCCTCTTCGTCAAGACAGCGCGCTAAAGCAAACTCGGCCTCGGCGGCAATCAGGCCATGCGGCCGCGGGAATTTCACGCGCCTTCTTCCAAGATCGGTCGAGTACATGAGGGTGTGCGTAAACGCATATAGATCGTCACGCGTTCCCGACAACAAGTCAGATGGCCCGGCAATAATCGAATCCTTCAATAACCGCTTCTCGCGAATGGAAGGTTTGGAGTTGGTATGCTTCCACATCCGGCGGATCCACTCCTGTTCAAGCGCCCGATACGGAAGACGCTCGTGTGCATTTTGCCAATCGGTCATGCCGCTTCTCTCGAGAAGGAGGTCGAAGCCCGGATCCGGATACCCAAGCCTGCTAAGGCAAACATGCGCAATCGAGTAATCCAGCGCAAGCGCGGGCTGGAAGCACAGGCCGACGTACGCTTTTTCGCTTCGCGCCAGGGGAATCAAGGCTTCCGCTATCGAGGAAATGAGTTTGTTACAGGCGGGGTCGTAACCGGCCGATGAAGCAGATAACAGCAGCAACGCGGTTTCCGCAATCACCTTTTCAGGTTCTACTGTGTTCGCCGGTTCCTGGGGATCTGTATAACCCTCCGCCCCAAGCTTAGAAACAGCCTTTCGAGCAACTTCGAGAGCGTGACACAAACGCCGAACGAGGTCGGCCTCATCCCAGCCGTTTGAAGAGATGTACATGAGGTATTGCTCCGTATGCGCCACGCCTCGACCTATTCAGTTAATTCGGAAGAAACACCCTGCAATCCGGGTAGATCCTCGACGGGCGATCCAGCGTCTGCGATGCGATAGAGGCGGATAAAGCGGCGCATCGTTCCACAAAACACATCTTCGTAGTCGAGTGTCACGGCTGCGCTGGCCCCATATTTCGCCACGGTCGCGCCAATCGCCTCGAAGTTAACGGCTTTTGATGCGAGGAGTGCGTTCACAACCTCGTTTGATGAATTTCTCTTGTTGTCCATATTGTTGTCTCCTTATGGACAGGTCACATTGAATGTGTCTGCCCGCATGAAGGAATGCAATTACCTCACCGAACTGATCGAAGCACTTTGGATGTGAGGCAGCTCATGAATACCGGCCTTGCGAGCACGAATGGAAGGACAAGTGTGTCGGCTGTCCAGTACCGATCGGATAACCGATGGCTTCATCAGTGCTAATCTGCCCATTGCCAAGCCATGAAACCTTTCAAAGTAACAGGCCTCCTTCTGATTACGGCCGCCATCCTGCTCTCCCAGGAAACTCGCAGGGAAATCGTGAATCCGGCCCCGAATGCGGCCGACGACAGCAAGCTAAACAGCGACAAGATTCCTGAGGTTTACGCCATCAGCGGACATTTCGATCGCGTGGTCATTCTCCGTTTCAAGTACAACGCCGACCTGCTCGCTGGAATGGAAAAGATGGTCAAGCAAGAAGGTATACGCAACGGAGTAATCCTTTCGGCTTTGGGGTCGGTCACCGGTTACCAGATCCATCAAGTTAGTAACCGGACCTTTCCGTCCAAAGACACTTTTGTGAAAAATCCAACAGCGCCCGCGGACGTGATCGGCATGAACGGCTACATCATTAATGGCAGGGTTCACGCGCACATGACCTTAGCGAATCCCGACAAAGCCTTCGGCGGTCATCTGGAGCCGGGCACAACCGTTTTCACATTCGCCGCCGTTACTATTGGAGTGTTAAACAACGGTGTCGATCTCAGCCATATCGACGACAAGACGTATCGATGAAGCGCTTCAAACATACCGCCGCTATCTTTGTCCTGGTCTGCGCAAATGCATTGTGCGCCACGACCGGTCCTTACTTTAATGTTCTGGACTATGGAGCGCGCAAGGATGGCTCGGCGAGCGCAACCGAAGCTTTTCGCTTAGCGATCCAAGCGGCTAAAGCGGCTGGCGGCGGCACCGTTTACGTGCCGGCAGGAAATTATGTCAGCGGACCAATCGAGCTGGTGAGCAACATGGTCCTCTATGTAGACGCCGGCGCTACGATCCGCTTTCCGGCGGCTCATCTTCCCTTCACCGAAGGCAGGGAGCAAGGGATTGAATGCCTGACGCCGGTCCCGTTGATCGGCGGTCGAAATCTGCACGATGTGGCGGTTATGGGGCAGGGTGTGCTGACCACGGATAATGCCGAGTGGCTGAACCTGCTCGGCCGGCCGGAGAAGAACACCGCCGCTGGTGAAGGTTCGGTGTTTGGACCCGCCTGGACGCGTCTTCTGGATGCGCTGGAGCAACACACGCCCGCGCCAAAAGAGCTGTATTTAGCCGCAGCCCCGTTTCTGCGGCCGTCTTTCGTCCGATTCATGGACAGCAAGAACGTGCTTGTCCAAGGTATTCACTTTGTGGGATCTCCGATGTGGACCGTTCATATTCTTTATTCGGAGAAAGTCGTGGTGGATGGAGTCACCGTCGACACCTATCCGGGGGTACACACGGACGGCATCGCCGTTGATTCCAGCCGCGACGTGCGGATCTCTAACTGCTTCATCGATACCGGTGACGACGGCATCGTTCTTAAATCGGGCAAGGACGCAGACGGATTGCGAGTCAACCGTCCGACAGAAGACGTGACCATCACGAACTGCAATGTGTACCACACGCATGGCGCGGTAGTTATGGGTAGCGAAATTGCCGGGGGCATTCGCAATGTAGTTGCCAGTAACATCACTTGCCACGGCAGCAATATAGGCGTGCGGATTAAGAGCAGAAGAGGGCGCGGCGGCGGAGTTGAGAACGTCCGCTTCAATAACTGGACCATGGAGGACGTGCCCATCGGAATCAATGTCACGAATTACTACATCATGGAAGGCGAGAAACGGACCAATGAAGAGCCGGTCTCTAATCGCACGCCCGTGTTTCGCAATATCGGCATCAGCAACATGACTATTAGCCGCTCACAAGTGCCGATCGAGGTAGAAGGATTGCCCGAAATGCCGATTTCTGGGCTGCGGATCAATGACGTGATCGCCTCCGGCAAGAGTGGAATGGAAGCCTTCAACACAGTAGGCCTGGAACTGCACAACGTGCAGGTAAACGCGGACAATGGTCCTGCTTTCTCGCTGCGGGATTCGAAGGAACTGGAGTTGGATGACGTGTCCACGAGCAAGCCGTTGACGGACACTCCCGTGATACGGCTGGACCGCTGTCCAGGCGCCATCGTGCGGGGAAGCAGAGCATTTTCAGGTACGGACATCTTCCTCTCCGTCGCGCCCGGGGAGCTGAAGAACATCGTGCGTGACAGACAATTGCGCTAAGCAACGCCCGAACACCGAGCCAGGAGGCCGTTAGGATTTCTAAATAGCGCGTTTAGATTATCTGGCTTGATTTATGGCTCAGGCGGGCTTATAGTTCACTTCAGTCAAAGGGGGCTTGCATGCGCCGAATAGCCTTGTTGCTATCTTTTCTTCTCGTTTGTCCCGCGGTTATTTTCGCCCAGACGACGTTCGCCTCGATTACCGGAAATGTCACGGACGCGAGCGGCGGGGTTCTGCCCGGAGCGCACGTGAAGGCCACGGAGACGCAGAGCGGTTACTCCTATGACACGCAGACAACCAGCGGGGGAGACTATACGATTCCGAACCTGCGCGAGGGTACGTACCGGGTGGTGATCACCGCTCCTGGATTCCAGGAGGCCCATTTCGACAACGTCCAGCTGGTATCGCGCGATATTCGCCGGCTCGACGTCAAGATGGAAGTTGGCGCCGTGACCTCCTCGATAGAGGTGAAAGCCACGTCGGCCTCGGTCATCGAAACAGAGACGGCGCGCATTAGCCAAACTCAATCAGCGACAGAAATGGAAGAGCTCCCGCTGAATTCGCGCAGCGTCACCTCGGTCCTGGCGTTGGTTCCCGGCGTAGGTCAAGCGACGACCGTTACTGCTACTTACCGTTTCAATGGAAGCCGCCGCAATCAGTCCGAATTTACGGTCGATGGCATCAGCAACATCACTTACAACGGCACGCAAACGAGTCCGTTGACAAATTACATCGAGAGCTTTCAAGAGGTGCGTATTGATAGCGCCGATAATACCGCCGACGCGGGAGCGATCGGGCAAGTAACTGTAATTTCTAAATCCGGCACTAACGAATTCCACGGCAGCTTATTCGATTATTACCAGACGCCCGCATTCCGGGCGCGCGATTTCTTCTCCCCGACCCGTGCCACCGGGATATCGCACCGGCCGGGCGGTAGCATTGGCGGCCCCGTCATTCTTCCTCAGATTTACAACGGCCACGACAAGACCTTCTTCTTCTTTGATTTCGAAACAAGCCGCGGCAGCCAGACGCAGAACCTGATCAATCCCACTGTTCCGCTGACGCCCTGGCGCAGCGGCGATTTCTCCAGCTTGCTGCCAAGCACCGTCATTAAGAATCCCGCTACCGGAGTCGCCTATCCAGGCAATAGGATTCCGATCGGTCAGCTTAATCCCGTCTCCCTGGCGATTCAGAATCTGTTCTATCCGGTGCAGAATGGCGGCAGCACCACCAGCTTGACTTCTAAGAACTATGTCACGACTCTGACCCATCCGTTCGATCCGAATACTTATTGGACAGGACGGCTGGACCATCGCGTATCGGATAAGACGTTCCTGTTCGCCCGTTACACCTGGCAGCGGCAATACAGCACCGATTACGAAGACAACTTACCAACGATTGGACGCCTGACTGACACTCGTAACACGCGTAATGCCATAGCCTCGTGGAGCCAGATTATTACGCCTAACCAGGTCAACGAATTGCGTTACGGCATGATGTATACCAACGAGCCGCGCTTTGGCGCGAACAACGGATTAAGCCTGGTGAAGCAGTTGGGATTGACAGGCTTACTGCCAAACCTTCCGAACCTGCCGGGCATCCCTAACATCTCTTTCTCGAACCTGGGCTTGCAGGGAATCACGCAGACAGCTTTCGGCGGACCTGACTTTCAAAACTTCAATCAATACATCCAGGACCAGATCACCTGGACGCGCGGCAAGCACACGGTTCGGGCCGGAACTCAGATAGCCCGATATGCCGCGGACAACGTGGTCGAATCGAACAATCTGTTTGGCAACCTGACATTCTCAAACCGCTACAGCGGCTTTCCGTATGCCGACTTTCTGCTGGGGTATCCGAGCAGCGCCGGCCGTGGCTGCGCCGGCGCTCAATGCGCCGTTCATGCGCTGGGCATACGATTTCTTTGTCACGGACGAATACAAGATTACGCCCAAGCTGACGGCGAACATTGGCTTGCGTTACGAACTGCATCCGCCCTGGAGCTCGACTAACGGCCTCGCCTCCGCATTCGATCCGGCGACCGGCAAGATCGTGATACAAGATGGCTCGCAGAACAAGATCAGCCCCTATTTCCCGGCCAATTATGTCGGCATTGAAACCGCATCCCAAGCAGGCTATCGCGCCGGTTCATTGATCGAGACCGATAAGAACAACTGGGCTCCGCGCGTCGGTGCGGCGTGGCGGCCCTGGGGCGACAAGACGGTATTCCGCGCTGGGTTCGGCATCTTCTACGATCTGGTGCCGACGCAAGTCAGCATGGGCAGTACACCTTTCTCCGTCAGCCCGGCGAGCTACACCAACCCGACTAAAGCGACGGCGGGCAATCCCATTCTGGTGCTGCCCCTGGTGTACCCGACTACGCCGATCGATGCGTCGACCATCGGTCTTCCCTCCGCATTCAAGAAAGATCTTCGAATCCCGTACTCGATTCAGTACAACATCACACTCGAGCGCCAGATTGGCGACATGGGCGTGCGGTTGTCGTACGTGGGTACCGGCACTCGTCAAGGCGAGTATCAGGAGAACATCAACCAGCCGTTGCCGGGACCTGGTTTATACATCAACAAACCGCGGCTGTTCCCGCAGTTCGGAAATATCACATACGTCACGAATGGCGCGGGCCATCAATATAACGGGCTGAATACCGAGGTGAAACGGCCGCTGGCGGCGGGCCTGACGTTCGATTTCAACTGGACCTGGGCGCGCGATATCGGGGATCTCGAGCGCGATCAACAACCGGAAAACTCATACGACTTACAGCGCGAGCGCGCTCCCTGGGCCGACATCCCGAAGCACCGCATCACCAACGACTTGCTCTACGATCTTCCCTTCGGCCGTGGACGTAAGTGGATGGCGAAAGACAGCCGGCCTATGGAACTGCTTCTGGGCGGTTGGGAGATCACGCAAGCCTTGACTTACAACACAGGATTCTTTCTGACTCCGCTGTGGACCGGACCCGATCCGACAGGCACTGCATTCACCAGTAACAGCACAGCGCCGACGGTAACGATCCGGCCGAACGGGATTGCCGATCCTAATCTTTCCTCCAGTCAACGGGCGGTGAACGACTGGTACAACCTGGCTGCTTTCACTCCGCCCGCGCCGGGTACGTTCGGCACGGCCGCGAAAGGCACAATTGTGGGGCCATCTAATTTCACGGTGGATGCGGGCATAGCCAAGAACTTCAATGTCTCCGAGCGGGTTCGCATTCGGCTGGAGTTCACCGGCACTAACATCTTCAACCATACGAACTTCAATCCGCTTCTGGGCAGCGTCGTCAACTATCAGTCTGATTAACGGCGCGACTTACCCGGAGAATCCGGCATTGATCTATAACAGTCCCGGCTCTTCGGGAGTCATCACGTCAACTGGAACGGGCGGTGGTGGTCTCGATCCGTCCGGGCCAAGAGCATTCCGGGCGGGGTTCCGGCTCGATTTCTAATTGGGCAACTCGTGACAAGCGGCGCAGTCGAGAGTCGCTTTCTTCACCTGATGGCAATTCATGCAGGTGCCCATGGTCAGGCTGGTTTCACGGTATAACCGATCGCGCTGCGCTACTTGGCCGTGACACTCCTGGCAGGTATTGCCTTTGTCGAGATGAACGCGATGACTGAACTTCACAAAGGAAGGCAGCTCGTAAACAGGCGTCCAGGGAATGGGCGTTTTGCTCTTGGCGAACTCCGCGAGGCGCTTGATCTCCGGGCTATCGGCTTTGATGACCGAGTGGCATTGCATGCAAGTGGACGCCTCGACAATGGTCATCATGTCGCCCGGGTCGGGGTTCGGGTGGCACATTTTGCACGGGATCTTTCCGGTCCCGGCGTGTACTTTGTGGCTGAAGGCAATGGGCTGCCTGGGCGCATCGGCCGGGGCCGCCGGCGGCTCGGGTCCTTTTTGCGCGGAGGAAAAATGCGGCATCGGTAGAAGGGCCGCGAAGAGCCAGGAGGCGATAGACGCCCGCCGCGTCATATATTGCGTTGCTGTAGTTGATCGGCGAGGTGCTCAGAAGCGCGCATCGACAGGGAAAGAATTGTCATAGTTGGATTCTGCCAACCGCAAGTAACGAAGCTGGCTCCATCCACTACAAAGAGATTCTTGACATCGTGACTCTGAGACCACTTATTCAGCACGCTCTTCTTGGGATCGTTGCCCATGCGGCAGGTGCCCACTTCGTGGATGCTGTATCCAGGAGGATTCACCTGGTCGGTCTTACAGATGATTTCCCACCCGGCGTCGTGGAAAAGCTCTTCAATGGTATTGGCGGCATCGCGCCGCAAGTTACGCTCATTGTCCGTATCACGCGCCTCAATGTGTAAGACCGGGATGCCATAAGCGTCGGTCATATTTGGGTTGATACGGACATGATTCTCAAAGCGCGCCACGCGTTCACCGAAAATCCCGCCCGAGACGCACGCGCCGGCATAACTATCCAGCTTCTGCTGTAACTCCTCCCCGTAGAGCGGGAAGAAGTTCGGGCTGGCGCTTCCGCCGCTATTAAGACTTACGCAGTAGCCTTTGATGAAATCGCGCTTGTCGGCCTTAGTCAAGTTACGGAAGCGCGGGATGAAGGCGTTGCCGCCCATCAAGCCAGGCTTGGCTTTACCGTCGCGCGCTTCGGGCACCGCCGCCACTACGGAGATTCCGTACATCTGATCGACCAGATAATGGCCCATGACGCCGCTTGAATTGGCGAGCTTCGAGTTCAGCAGCAGGCGGGTACTTTCCAAGCATCCGGCTGCCAGAACGACGACGCGCGCCTTCACATGCATCTCGCGCAAAGAGTGGCGGTCGACAAAGTGGGCGCCGTTCGCAAGGCCGGTATTCTTGTCGGTGGAGATTTCGCGCACCACCGCGTTATCGACGATGTCCAGCTTGCCGGTTGCCAGCGCGTCAGGGAGTAACAAGTTAATAGAACTGGCCAAGCCGTCGCGCCCCTGGGCGACGCGCCACTTAGAAACTCCGATACCCTTCTTAGTCGCTATCTCAGTTACTTTCTTGATAGTTTCAGAGTCTGGCGGAAAGGTGGTCTCGACGAAGTTACCATCGGGAAATTGCGGCCATCCTTCTTTTCGTCCGGAGACACGAAAGATCTCTTCCACTCGTGAGTAGAACGGGGCCAGATCCTCCAGACTGATAGGCCAGCTATCGCCAGTACCGTCTATCTCAGCGGCTTTGAACTCCAAGTTACTAAGCCGGAAAGATTGCCGGGCCCAGAACAGAGAGCGCCCACCCAACAGGCGCACGCGCACCCAGTTATACGGAGCATCTTTGGGATGCGTATACGGAACTTCTTTTTCGTCGACCCATTGGTTGGCGTTGAACTCAGAAGCCTGAAACACATGCGGCAAGCGCCCGGGCTGATTGAAGCCGCGATAGGGCAGCTCATGGGCCGATTTCAGAGTGCGGTCTTTCTCGTAATCCGCCTCAGGCCCTGCATTCAACATCAGGCAGGAAATACCTTTTTGGGTCAGGATATTGGCCGCCATGCCGCCCGAATGGCCGGAGCCCACAATTAGTACGTCGTATTCCTTAATAGGCACAGGCATGGCTTAGTCCCTCACCACCGGATCAATCGGTTTCCAGTAATAGCCGACGCTTCGGTTGAATCCGCGCCGGCCCTGGCCAGACGAAGGAGTCCGTACGGCGGCCCATTCGCGCGAATTCTGGGTGGCGGTGCGCAGATCCTCATGCACCTGGGCGAGGAAGTTCTTCATGGGGTCGCTGGGCAGATCCTGCGGCCAGAATCGCTCCACCAATAGCGGCTTCAGAATGACGGCGACTTCTTCGGCTTGTAGCTCCGCGAAATCTTTTTGAAAGTGCTTCTTCGCATGTCCGTTCAAACCGTCCAGTCCATTGCGATACAGGGTTTGGCGATCTGCCGGGGAAACGCTAATCAGAAAATCCAGGAACTCAGGAGCACCGGCATCGAGCGCGCCCGGATGACCGTTCAGCGGCGGCATCAAAGTGCTGCCCAGCTTCTCGAGCGCGGCGAACTGCTCGACGGTGAAGAAGCGCTGATCGCCTTCAGAAGTCAGGTCCGCTGGTGTTACGGCAAGCTTCGGAATGGATTGCGGTTGGAGCGGAACCTGGCGGGCCGGTGTATTGGCTTGCGGAGGAGGCTGCTGCTGCGGTTTGGTCTGGGGCGTCTGCTGCGCGGCCGCGGCCGCTGCGGTCACGACCGGCGTTACCAGCAAATTTTGTACGAATTTCCGGCGTCTCATATTTAAGGTGTTCTGTGCGAATTATTTCACAAGCGGGTTTGAGGATTCAGAGCAGCCTGAAGTTGACTTCTATCTGCGCCATTACGGCTACGGGCTGATCGTTTTTCGTGGCGGCCTTGAAGCGCCAGGTGCTGACCGCGAGGGCGGCTTGTTCATCAAGACCATAGCCTAATCCTTTTACCAGCTTGAAATTTTTCGGAATGCCGTTGGCATCGATGACTATGGCCAAACGGGCGCTTCCGGAATAATGGGCGAGCCGGGCAGGCTCGGTGTACGCGGGCTCTCTCTTGGCGATGACGACGGGGGCTGAAACATCGCCACCAATTCTCTGGGGCGGCGCGCCGTTATCGAGCGAGGCGGACGGAGTTTGCTCGACCGATGCCGCAGCCTGAATCGCCGCGACGCGCTGTGCTCGAATGGCCGTTGCGCGGATCCAGAAAGGCGCGCCGTCACTGCTTCGTCCGAGAACATCGGCTTGTAATTCCAAAGCGAGCGCCAGATCTTCAGTTTTTGTGTCCGGATTGGCCTCACGAATTTCCAGAGCTCGCTTGGTGAGAGGTGAAACCACGGAACTCCATCCTTTCAGATCCGCAGAGCCGTCTGGCGGCTACAGGCGCATTTTTTAGAGCCTGGCTGCGTAACAAGAGAGCTAAGAGATCGAGCGATTCAGCATAATCGGACGATTGGCTCGACTGCTTCTCCCAGAGCGCATTTGCTTGACTCAGAAGAGGAATTGCCTTTTGGGAACCGTTGTGACCGGGTTGGAGCTCCTGCTTGGCTTTCTGAAATAAGGTCTCGGCGTCGTCAGCCCGGGCGAGGCAAGCAGCCACGGAGAAGAGCGCGATGCATAGGAGAGAAGTTCTCATGCTTCATCTATTTTGCTTCGGCCTTCTTGTGTGCGAGGCGATTGCAGGCGTCACCGGCTCCCATAATCTTCATGGCATCTCCGCCCGATTCAATGAAGTCGATTTTACCGGCGGTGTCGATTACGAAGGTGACACGATTCGCGATTCCGGCCTTGGCTATGTAGATGCCGTAATCCTGGGAGACCTTCCGATCGAGGAAATCGCTG
The DNA here is from genome assembly GCA_963795445.1 of uncultured Acidobacteriaceae bacterium. Taxonomy (GTDB): domain Bacteria; phylum Acidobacteriota; class Terriglobia; order Bryobacterales; family Bryobacteraceae; genus Bog-105. The sequence goes on from CAWCHX010000026.1 coordinate 44,767, forward strand.
AGCAGGGGGAAACTTAAACCTAAACTTCCGGCGAAGGCTTTCTGGGAGGGAGTGTTGTCCGTGCTAATGGCAAACACCTTCGCGCCGGATTCCTGAAACTTTTGCATTCCAGCCTGGAATGCTTTCATTTCGGCCGTTCAACCACCGGTGAATGCGGCGGGGAAGAACGCCAGGACGACGGTGCTCTTGCCGATGTAATCAGCGAGATGCACTTTGCCTCCGTCGGTGGAGGGAAGCGTGAAATCGGGAGGAGTGTCGCCCACCTTCAGCGTGGAAGAAGGCGAGCCGGAGCTTGCGCGAGCAGCGCAGCAGAAACCGAGGCGGTCAAAACCGCAAGATTCAACAGTCGCATAGGGGCGCGGCTTCAACGTAGCACAAATCTCAGGTTGCCGGGGAAAGGGTTATCTGAAGGCGGCGCGAGTAGCGCTGCCAGAAGTACAACAAGATGACCGCGATGGCGATGAGAGCTAAGGTCAAACCGCACCAGAGTCCGTAAATGCCGTAGCCGCGATGGAAGCAGAGGACGTAGCCGATGGGCAGGCCGAACAACCAGTAACCAGCGAGATTGACGAGCATGGCGATGTGCGTATTGCCGAGACCGCGGAGAGCGCCGGTGGCGACGGTTTGGATGCCATCGAAGAGTTGAAAGAGCGCTGCCCAAGCGAGCAGTCCGGTGCCGATGGCGATTACGCCGGATCATTGGTGTAGATGCGGAGGAGCGGTTTCGGCATGAGCACGAAGCGACCGCTGAACACAGCATAAAGGCCGAACCGAGTCCGACTGCGATGAAGCCATTGCGGCGCGCAATGAAAGGCTGGCGACGGCCAATTGCCTGCCCAACGGCAACGGCTGCAGCCGAGGAGATGCCGAGCGGGACCATGAAGCTGACAGCGGCGCAATTGAGTGCAATTTGATGAGCTGCCAAGGCGATGGCAGATAATCGGCCAGCCAGCACGGCGGCGGCGCCGAAGGCCCCGATTTCGAGGAGGATTTGAGTGGCGGCGGGAAAGCCGATGCGTAAGAGGCGCGACATGCGCTGCCAGTCGGGTCTGCGGAGAATGCTTTGGACGCTGGGCTGCGAGGAGCGTTCGAACCACCAAATGAATAGGGCGAACAGCCAGCCATATAAAGCCGCGCGAAACACGTGGAGAGGGCGGACCCCACTACCCCAAGCGAAGGGAAGCCCAAATGGCCTTGGATGAGAAGCCAGTTGAAGAACCAGTTGATGAGGTTGGCGGTGATGAACACAAACATGATGGGCCGCACATGACCGATGGCTTGGAGATAGCGGCGAAAGGCCCCATAAAGCAGCAGGGGCAGAGTGCTGAGGCCGAGCGTTCTTACAAATGGGCCGGCTAAGGCGCTGACTTGCGGATTGATTCCGAGCGCGTAGAACAGGGGCGGCATGGAGGCGAACAAGAGGGTCAATGGGATGGAGAGGAAGAGGGCGAGATAGACTCCTTGGGCAAGCGAGTGGTGGCAATCCTCGCGATTGCTCTGCTCCGAAGGATTGCGAGACCAAGGTATCCAGACCGAGCAGGAGACCCATGCCGAAAATGGCGAAGGTATAGAAGAAGCTGCCTCCAATGCCGATGGCGCCGATGGCGGCGGGACCGAGACGGCCGACCATGACGATGTCGACCACGTTCATAGCCATCCAGCCGACTTCGGCAAACACGACCGGTAGAGCGAGCGCGATGACGCGGCGAGCGTCAGACCAAAAAGCCGGGATTGCGGAGTTGGCGGGGGCACCCATGAGGGATTTCGATGACGATAGCACGCAGGGCCGCTGTCCGGACAGAGTGGGGGCGCAGACCGTGTCGTGCAGGTTGTAGATGAGGCGCTTAAGCGGCTTTTTCGGCCGCGATGATGCGCTCGATACCGGCTCCAACGCGATCCGCGGAGCCAGGGAGGTTCATGTTTTGCAAAACCTGGTTATCTACCTTAGCTTGATCGAGTAAAACGACCCACTGGTGGCGCTCCTGCTTACGATTTTCGTTGGCTTGGCGGTGCGCCGCCAAGGCCTGTTTAGCCTGCTGCGATTCGAAGCCAATTTCCTGCTTGCGCTTTTCGGCTCTTAGCTTTAGCAGATCGTTCAGCGCTTTGTGGAAGGCGCGGTCGTGGGTAGTTTGGTAGCGAATGTAGAGCGGCAGGTCTTTTTCGCGCTCGGGCTTGACGATGGGTGACTCCGAGTAGAAGCACATCATCTGCATATACTCGGCGCGCTGGCGCAGCCACCAGGATTGAGCCATTTTTTCGACCAGAAGATTTTCCGTGACGCTGGTAGGCAGGTGTTCGGCCACCAGATTCATCAGCAGATCCTCGAAATTGTCCTGAATTTCCCATTTCAAAACAGTGAAGCGCCCGGTGAAGCCATGTTGGAAGTTGTTGCGGCAGGAAGCGGCTTTGCCCCAGACGGTTTTAGGACCCGTACTCTGCTGTGCGTTGGCCTGATTGGCCGTAATCTGCGCTTGCGTGGACATGTGTTTGTTTCTCCTTTTTGACTTGTTGAAATGAAGACCGATGCGCGGCGGCAGCGGCCGTTGGGAAGCTTGCAGCTTCGATAGAGTTGTACAACTGCGGCGTGCGGCGCGGCGGGTGGATTCCAGTTAAGTTGCTGAAAAGGAGAGAGAAGACGGGAAAGCTGGATCGGTGAATGGGCCGCCAGGATTGTCTTTCCTGAGCCGGGGATCGTCGGCCCCAAATGGAAAATCCGACGTTCTCAAGCGCATCCGGAATGGCGGGGGTTGCTACGTACCCGACCAAGTTACGCCCAGAACCGGAGTCACCGAGCAGGGTATACACTGCGCTATTGATTAGATGCCGCGTCTCGCTGGCGCTGGGAGGGTCTCGTGTTGCGTACTCGTATCGTATTGGCGTCGGTTATTCTGCTCCCGTTGGCGTACAGCACCGCATCCGCGCAGGTGGTGTATGAGCTGTTATGTGACCCGCCACATAAGAGCTCTTATGTGGCGCAGTCGGTTATGTGGCGCTGGGATGCGATTTCAATGCTGGAACTAGACTGGGATTCTCCGACGCCACATAATTGCCTCAGAGTTTCGTAGGAAGTGCATGACTGCGACCTTCAAGGCAGGTAAACACTTGGCGACTACCCGCGGGTAGTCATCAAATTAACTCTTCGACGGTGAGATTAAAGTCCGACCGGCGGCAAATTCACGCTTTTGTCCGAGTGGCCGACGATCCGCCGGGAGCTGTCGATAAACACTACACCGTCTAACAAAGTGTCGCGCACAAAAACCAATACAAGGGGAAATCCGCCGACGGAGCGACCTTAGTTCCGGGGCGGAATTAGGCACCACACTTAGAATGGCTGTGTCCGCAGCACCGCCTCGTTTCGTGCAACTCTCAGGCGCAACCAGGCTGGCGCAGGAGACCTCCATTAAGGTCTATCCAAACGAGTGAAATCGCTTCCAGAACATATCCCACGGCTCATTTGGGTGCCGGCACACAAAAATGTCCGGGTGATCCCCGATGGCGTTGTTCTCGATCCCGTAGGGAATCGTAAAGTGGCCGGCCAGCTCACAGGACGCAAAGACCGTCTCGAGGTCGGCGCGCAGAAAACCTGCGGCGATAACGGTCTTCGGCGGCGGATTGCCGTACCCGCGCAGCCAATGCGAATTTGAGCCGCTGATCACTTCCGGAAGTCCGTGGCCGCGGCCGTAGAGATTGATGGCGGCGGCTTCACCGGCATCGCCAGCCAGAACGCCGACGGGGGCGTCATCCGCTTGCAGCGAATCGCGAGCGCGAATCACTGCATCCGTCATTTCGCGCCAGCCGAATTCCTCATTGAGATTTTGGTTCGTCGCGTCAGCGATTTTCCACCAGCGTGAACCGGGCGGTGCCAGCGGCAGAACCAGGACGGCTGTCGCAAGACCGCTGACCACCATGCTTGTCCGAGCCACCCTGCGTATGGTGACAGCAGTCGCCGGGGACAAACTTTCCAACCATTGCTCGCCCCAAACAGCGCCGACGGCAAGCAGCATGGGGTAAGCCGGCGCGAGATAGTAGGGTCTGCCTCGGGCAAAGAGCAGGATTAGCAGCGGGATCAAATACATCCAGCCGAGCATACGGTAACGCTTTCCCTTTGGTTTGAAGAAGAGAAAATACAGCCCAGCGATCCATATTGGCACCGTTACCGGATTCGTCACCGCCCAGAATTGCGCGAGCAGGAACCCGTTTGCGCGGCCAAGCCGGACGTCGCGGGCATGGATGAACCTGAGGAAATCCAGCGTTATGAAATTGTGTCGGAGCTGCCAGAGGAGGTTGGGAAGGAAGATCAGGAACGCTAAGGCAGCACCGCACCACAACCACTTGCTGAGAAGCGAGCGGGGTCTGTCCAGAACAATGCCGCAAACGATGCCCGCGACCAGGAACGCCATCGTGAACTTGGTCATCATGCCGAAGCCAATGACGGATCCCAACGCCAGCCACCAGCGCTGATCTCCGGACTTCAGCAGGCGAATGGTCACCCAGGCCGCCAGCACCCAGCACAGATAGTCGAAGGAAACATATTGGAACAGGTACCCGAAACTCATTACGGGTCCGGCGATCGCCGCCGCCCACGCGGCTACCAGTTGCGCCGGTCGTCTTCCGCCGATTTCGCGAGCCATCAAACCGGTCAGCACCATGGCGATTCCGACCGCCAACGCGGCGAACAAGCGCAGACCAATCATCGACGCGCCAAAAAGCGTCATCGACACTCGCGCGAGGAAGGGAGTAATCGGCGGGTATACCACGTACCCCCAGCTGAGGAACCGAGCGTCGTCGATCGTGGCCAGCTCGTCGCGGTGGAATCCGTATTGGCCGTTGGTCGCGGTGTGCAGCGCGACCAACGCCAGTGCAGATAGAACGAGCACGCCAGTATCCGTGGCGATGATCCTCCGGCAGATGGCGGATAGCCGCATAGATATCGCAATCACTATAGCTGAATAGCTGACCGCAGAAGGCTCGATGGTGTCCGTCCGAAGCAGAGCCACTAGAGACGTGTAGTCGCCCCGTCGTACATCTGGCTTCCTGATGCTCTGGTCGAATAATGCGCCACTCGGACCAAGGTCTCAGACAGCCTTGGTAAGGATTACCCGTGAGTAACGGCGTAGCATTTACCGATATTTGGCTCACTGAATTATCTGGTTGCGTGAAGTGGGAAATCGCGCCAATTCGCATTTAGAAACGCCATCGTGATTTGCACGTTGCGGCTCAGGTTTTCGGCAGTCACATTATGTTGTGGTTTCACGAGTCGCGATGCTCTCGAAGGGCTCCCTGCTGCTTGGGAGCCACATAACGGAGTGCGCCACATAAGAGCTGTACAACGAGCAGGGCGCGTCGGCGCCGTGCGTTGGAATTGGGGCCGGAATCTTAATCGTCAAGAAATGCGTCTCCGCGTTTGAGAAGGCAGGCTTCGTGCCCGAGAAGGAGCTTGGTAGCACGGGGCTCACGCTTGGTGAAGAGGGGAGCCAGGATGGCGTCGTGACGAGGGTCGCGGCGGGTTCGCCAGCGGCGCTGGCAGGAATCGCTGTTGGGGATGTGGTGACTCGAGTGGACGATGCGCCGGCGTCGCCGACTTCTGCTGAAGTGTTGGCGCAGCGGGGCTTCGGGGAGCGCGGGCAGGAGCTTCACCTGAAGATCCGGCGGGAGGGGGGCGAGCAGGAACTTGTGTTCACCCACGAGCCAAAGGAACCGCCGCCGGCGCCGAAGGGTGAAGGCAGAATGATGAGAGAGCGGCCGATCATCAACTGGCGCGGCCAATTTGCGCCATGCATCGGCTTCGGGCCTGGGGCGATGCTCGCCTTCGCCTATTGCGACAAGCATTTTGCGCCGTTTGGGTTTGTGCCGTTGAAAGAGTTCTCAAGCCCAGGATTCGCTTTGGACGCGGCGAAGGCGGGCGGATTCGTGAGCGTAGTGGATGCGGATTCTCCGGCCGCTAAGGCTGGGCTGAGGGTGGGGGATGAGATCGTTTTGCTCGACGGCAAGCCCCTGACAGGGAGCGCTGGGGCGAATGCTAAGATGCTGCTCTTCGGCAAGATCGGGCAGATGCACCGGCTGATGGTTCGGCACGGTAGCGAAGAGAAGCCGGTAGCGTTGACGCTTGCGCCAAAACAAAAGGGCGAGGAGGAGAAGCAAGCCAAGAATGCGAGCGTAGTGGCCCAGCGGGCAAGCTAAAGTGCAATTAGGGCAGGACGGAGAAAATCCATGAAAAAGATTCACAAGCTAGGGTGGTTTTCAGTTCTGGCGATTGCGCTCTCGATCGGAGTGACAAGCTGTAGCAAGAGTCCGGAACAATCGGCCGCGCAAGAACCGGGTTCAGATCCCGCGCAAGCCAATCTTGCACCGGCTGGCCAAGCGCCTGCGCCGCCGGCATCGGCGCAACAAGCTGCACCGCAAGCGCCGCCACCGGCTACGGCCGCGGCATATCGGGGCAATGACCAAAACAATGCCTACGGCAACGATGCCTACGATAACTACGATGCTGGCGACGGCGAGGAGACGGCGGAGGCAGACGAACCGCCACCACCGCTGCCGGAATACAGCCAACCCGAAGATCCCGGCGAGAACTATATATGGACACCCGGCTATTGGGGGTATGCCTCTAGCGGCTATTATTGGGTCCCGGGCGCATGGGTGGTGGCCCCGTACGTCGGCGCGCTCTGGACACCTCCTTATTGGGGGTTCACAGGCGGGCGCTATCACTGGCATCACGGATACTGGGGCTCGCACGTCGGCTTCTATGGAGGGATCGACTACGGGTACGGTTATGTGGGCCGCGGTTATGAAGGCGGGTATTGGAGCGGGGGCGTGTTCAACTACAACCGCTCCGTGAACAACGTGAACATCAACATCGTTCACAACGTGTATAGCTATCGAGTGAACAACTCCGGCAATAGAGTCAGCTACAACGGTGGACGCGGCGGACTGAACGTTCGGGCTACGCCGCCGGAGCTGGCGGTACTGCGCGAGCAGCGCATAGCTCCGCTTCCGGCGCAGGTTCAGCATGCGCACCAGGCTGCGGCCGATCGCGCGCAATTTGCAGCCGTGAACCACGGCCGTCCGGAAATGCTGGCCGCGGCTCGCCCGCTGGCTACGGCAAATAGAGCGCCAGCAGCGCATCCATCGGCGGTGCCGGGGGCGCGAACTCTTCCAGCGATGAATGCGCGGCAGGAAGTTGCGCCACCTACTCAGATCCGCGGGCAAATGCAGCCGAATGCGCGAGAGGGCAACCCGGGACAACCGGCGGCAAGAATCCTGCAACCGGCGGCGCCTCGCGTTGAAGAACGGCCCATGTCTCGTACTCCGCAACCGGCGCCGCCGCGCGCTGAAGAACGGCCGATGGCTCGTACTCCGCAACCGGCACCGCCTCGCGCTGAAGAACGGCCGATGGCTCGTACTCCGCAACCGGCACCGCCTCGCGCTGAAGAACGGCCGATGGCTCGTACTCCGCAACCGGCACCGCCTCGCGCTGAAGAACGGCCGGCGGCTCGCGCTCCGCAACCGGCACCGCCTCGCGCTGAGGAACGGCCAGCGGTTCGTGATCCGCAACCGGCGCCACCTCGCGCTGAGGAACGGCCGGCGGTTCGTGCTCCGCAACCGGCACCGCCTCGCGCCGAGGAACGGCCAGCGGTTCGTAATCCGCAACCGGCGCAGCCTCGCGTTGAGGAACGGCCGGCGGTTCGTGCTCCGCAACCGGCACCGGCAGCGGCAGAGCGCCCCGCGCCTCCTGCGCACGAGGAGAAAAGGGACGCGAAAGACACCAGGCATTGATCCGGCGAGGTGAGACACCGCCTTCACAGGCTGAGTAACGTTGTTCGCATACGTGTACATTTGTAGAGCGATCTCGAAGCCGAGGAACCCTGCACTGAAGAGAAATCGACCATGAACCGAGAGCAGATACAAGGTCTGCTTGCCGATGCGTTGCGCGACAAATACGAGATTCTGCACTGGATCGGCGGGGGCGGAATGGCGCAAGTCTATCTGGCGCGCCATCGGATTCACGGCGCTCAGTTTGCGGTAAAAGTACTATCGCTGGATTTAGCGCAGGACGAACGGATCGTGGCGCGGTTTGTGCAAGAGGCGCGGACGGCCGCGACGCTGGCCGGGCATCCGAACATCGTTCCGATTTTCGATATAGGCGCCGCCAACGGCCTGTATTTCCTGATCATGCAGTACGTGGAGGGCGAGGACTTATCGAAATATCTGAAGACGCACACCAAGCTGAGTCCCAGGGAGGCGGCGAAGATCGTTGCGCAGGTCGCCGATGCGCTGGTTTGGGCCTGCGCCAAGAACGTGATCCATCGCGATCTAAAACCTTCGAACCTGTACATGGACCAGAACGGCCGGATCATGGTTTTGGATTTCGGAATTGCGAAAGCGGCGGATGTGCCGGGCACTCTCACGCTGGCTACGGAACGGCTGGGGACGCCCTATTACATGAGTCCGGAGCAGATTCGCGGCGAGCATTGCGATACGCGCAGCGATTTGTACTCGCTGGGGATTGTGTTCTTCGAGTTGCTGGCGGGACGCAGACCATTCGAGGGAGACACGTATCGCGAGATAGAGATCGCGCATGTGGAGAAGCCTCCGCCGGATCTGCGGCAGTTAGACGCCGGCATTCCACCGGAGCTCTGCACGATTGTTTACACGCTGCTCCAGAAAAGCCCCGATCAGCGTTATCAATCGGCGAAGGAGCTGGTTGACGATCTGAACCGGTATAGCGCGGGGACGCCGCTGGGGTTGAAGCAGCAATCGGTGTTCGACCGGACGACAGCCGCGCCGGGTTCGGCGAACGATCAGACCACGCCCATGAGGGTGACAGCGCACGGGAACCCGCCTGCGGTAATGGATGCCGCGGCCGAGGTACCGAGCAAGAAAAAGGCTGCGACGAATCCGCTGCTGATTGCGGGCATTGTGATTGCGGCAGTGTTGATATTGGGGGCGGCGGGGTTGTTGCTGTATTTGAGAGCGAAACCGGCTGCGAACCCAACTAGCGCGAGCGTGGCGACGACGCAAGCCGCGGTGGCTCCCCAGGTGAAACTGGACCGGTTGGATGGGCGCATGCTGCTGGTGCCCGCCGGCGCCTTTATCTTCGGAAGCGACGATCCCGAATCGCCGGTGGGGAAGCAGACTCTTACTCTGCCCGACTTCTACGTTGATGAGGTGGCAGTTTCAAACGCCAATTATCACAAGTTCTGCGAGGAGAGTGGCCGTAAGACTCCGGAATCCGACGACTTCGCGGCGCATCCGGATTTGCCGGTTACGCATGTGTCGTTCGACGATGCCCAAGCATACGCGACCTGGATTGGCAAACGGCTTCCAACGGAAACGGAATGGGAGAAAGCGGCGCGCGGGAAAGATGGACAGAATCTATCCGTGGGGCAACGAGCCTTGGACCGATCCGCCGACCGAGCTGCATTCGGTTCTTTCCTATCCGGACCGCAAATCGCCTTATGGCGCTTACAATATGGCTGGTAACGTGTTCAACTGGACCGTCGACCACTATCAAATCAATAAACAGAATGTGGACGACTTGACTAAGGCTCTGGGCAGCTCGAAATTCTCCCGCGATTGGAAGATTATCAAGGGCGGCCACTTCGGCGCCGATACCGATAGCGAGCTTTTTTGGAAGACTTACATGCGGCGCGGTTTCCCCAGAGACATTGGCGTACCGGTGATTGGCTTCCGCTGCGTGAGTGATTCGAAGTAGCATAGAATTAGGTACCCGAAATGATACGAGTGCGTTGCTTTACCGTTTGCATGGCAGGTGTGTTTGCGTTTTCCGCAGCGGCGGTTTATGGACAACAACAAGACGAGCTGAACGCGCGCGATGCGTTCTGGTCGGCGGCGGACCTGGTAGGCAAACGGCCCGTCACGGTCACGCCGCATCGGAATACGGCTTCGACGGCCACTTCGTCTTCGACCAGCGTGGCGCGCGGGAAAGCGACGAAGCCATCGTCTTCGGTAACGGTGGTGGACGCCGGCTCTCTGCAACCGGGTTCGCAAAACGTCTCGCTCCATGCTCCGCTGGGTCTGCGGTATTCGGTGCTGAAGCGGCGGCCGGATGCCACCTTCGAGGAAGTTTCTCCGGATGCGGTGTTTCACGCGGGCGACCGTATCCGGCTAAGCGTGATGTCGAATCAAGACGGCTATCTGTACATCATCGAGCAGGGAACAAGCGGAAAATGGCGGCCTCTTTATCCGCCGCCGGGACAGGCAGAAACCAAGCTCACTCCGGGAACGGAATACGTGATTCCAGGAGGCCAGGACGAATTCTTCCAGTTCAGCGGGGATCCGGGGCAGGAGAAGTTGTTCGTCCTGCTGAGCCGCACGCCTGAGACAAACCTGGACGAGACCATCGAAGCGTTGCGAACGCATCAGGCCAACGGCATCAACGACCAGATGGTGGCGCGGCTGCGCAACGACGTTCAATCACGCGATCTGGTGTTCACAAAATCCGATGACAGCCAGCCGGCCGCGGGCGACGCTCCGGGAGCAGATAAGGCGACTTACGTGGTGAATAAGGCCACCAATAAGACCGCCGATCCGCACATCGTGGTGGACGTGGTTCTCTCTCACAAGTAATCCAGTGATGCGCATGAGGCATGCTTTCTTTGCGACAGCGCTGCTGGTCGTGGTTGCGCAGGTCGGCGGCGCCCAGAAGGAGGCGCCTCTAAACCATCGGATCGATTTAGTTCTCGAGAAGAAAGACGGGACCTCCGCGCAAAAAATGGATCCTACGCATGTCTTCGCCGAAGGTGATTTGATCCGGTTCCGGTTGAAGTCAGGCGTGAATGGATTCTTGTACGTCATCAATCAAGGCTCGTCCGGAAAATTCGAGCAGCTTTTTCCGAGGGCCGGCGAAAACCAAGATAGAGCCGTGAAGGCCGGGAGAGAGTACGTGATTCCGGACTCGGAGACGGGTTGGTTCCGCATCCAGGCTCCTGCGGGATATGAGACGGTTTATTTTTTGATTTCGCCGATGGATCTAGGTAAGTCGTTGCCGAGCGGAGCGCCCGGCGGCCAATCTTCGAGCGAACAGCAGCAGGCGGATATGAAAGCCTTCGAGACAGCCACGCCGCGATGCGATGACGAAGTTTTTCGCTCGCGCGGGGAGTGTGTCGATTCAAACGCAGGATTAAAGCCCGTACAGCAAGGGGAGCGCATGCCGGAGAAGTTGTCGCAAGTGCCAGTGATGACAAGCCGCGACATGGTGGTGGTCAAGGAGTCGAACGACACCACGGTCTCTTCCACTGAGCCGTTTGAGGCGCCGGTGATTTATCACTTTAGAATCGCTCATAAATAAGTAATGAAACGCGGAAGTTTATATGTATTATTAGCTGCTCTCTGCGCGAGCGCTGCCGGTAGGTTCGCAGACAGCACAGAAACCCAACCCGGACCAGCATCGGGACCTGGACGTGGTTAAGGAAGCGCCGGCAAAGCCCGACATTCCGGTCCCGGCGAATGTGACGATCCCGCGCAGCTATGCGTTGGTGGTGGGCATTTCGCATTACAAGAATCTTCCGGCAAAGGCGCAACTGAAATATCCGGACCGGGACGCGGATTCTATTTACACGGTTCTGATCAGCAAGGAAGGCGGAGAATTTCCGCCCGAGAACGTACACGTGCTGAAGGATGAAGACGCGACGCGCGCGAATCTGGCAAATGAACTCGAGAAATGGCTGCCGTCGGTTTCCAAGGACGACGATCGCGTACTGATTTACTTCGCGGGCCATGGCTTCATTAACAATGGGGCCAGCTATCTGGCGCCCTACGACATCGATCCGAATAACATCGCGAATACCGCCTATCCGATGAGCCGGTTGGGCGACGTGATCGGCAATAAGATTCACGCTAAGTGGAAGGTGCTGCTGGCGGACGCCTGCCATAGCGGAGCGATCACTCCAGGGAGTGCTCCGGAGAGCGATCGCGCGCAAGTGAATCAGTCGTTATTGGATCTGAACAAATCGCTTTTCGTAGTGACGGCAAGCCGCGATCGCGAGCAGAGCTTTGAAGGCCCGGGATGGGGCGGCGGCCATGGCATCTTTACGTATTACGCGGTGAAGGGCCTGGAAGGCGAGGCCGATACCTCGGGCGATGGGATAGTGACAGCGCAGGAACTCGGCGATTACGTTTATTCGAACGTGAGCCAGGCGACCAGCCAGCGGCAGCATCCTACGTTCGATCGCGGAAGCTTCGATACGAATATGCTGCTGGCGTACAACCCGAATCGCCGAGGGAGCAGCGAATCTACCGCCTCCCAAGACTGGAATTCTGGTGGTCGAGACCAACATGGATGGCGTCGAGGTGACGGTAGACGGCAAGAGCATGGGAGTGGTGAATAAGGCCGCGGCGCTGCGTTTGCCAGGGCTGCAACCCGGCATCCATACGATCCAAGGCAATCATGAGGGATACCAGCCGGACGGACCGCGCGAGGAAGAGATTTATCCGGGACAGGAGACCACCGTCAGCCTCAGGATTTTAATTGCGCGAGTACGGAAAAGGGCTGCTGTCGATCACTTCAATCGCGGGCTGGAGTTTTACAACAAGGGATACGAGCAGAATTACAAAGTTGCCGTCGATGAATTCAAGAATGCGCTGCAGATAGACCCGACGTACAGCCAAGCGGCATTATTTCTGGGACGCGCCTACCGGTCGCTTTACGACTACGACACGGCCAACCAATATTTCAAACAGGCGATTCAGATCGACCCCGATTATCTGGAAGCTCGCGTGAGCTATGCGGGCGGCCTCCTCGACACGGGAGCTTTCGATGAAGCGATCCGGCAGTTGAATTTTGTGAGTCAACGAGACGCCAACAATGGCACGGCATGGTATCTGCTCTCACAGGCATTTTTTAGGAAAGGTGTTTACGATCAGGCGGTGAAAGCGAGCCGGCAGGCGGTTAAGCTGATTCCCAGCAAGGCCGAAGCTCATCTGTGGCTGGCCGACAGCTTGCGGCTTTACGACGATAGCGTGCACACCACGTCCGATATTCCGCAGGCAGAGACGGAATACGGCCAGTATCTGACGTTGAGCGACTTCGACAGCAAATTCGCGGGGAAGCTGAACTATTATGTGCTGCCCTGGTTGATCGGCACTGGATCGAAAAAACGCGCGGCGCAGACAGATATCTGGAAGCAGATGCGCGCGCAAGCGAATTTCGGAATATGCGATTGCGAATGGTTGCAGAAGCGCTACGACACGGCAATTAAATATTGCGAGACGGCGTTGTCATTCGATCCGCAGGATCTATATGCGCAATACCGGCTGGGCATTCTGTATAGCCAGAAATTCAATGTGCTGAATGAGCATGCCACCGCGCCGAACGGCTTAGACCTGTTGGTGGAAGCGCGTAAGCACTTCAATACGGTGATTGCGCTGAATTCGGATGTCGATCAGGCGGCGAATTCGCGGAAGTACATTCTGAATATCGATCAGTTCTTGGGGCAGCAGCGGTAGCAGCAATCAGGCAAGGTGCTAGGCGGAAGCGTTCCGCCCGGTGGCGGCCCAGTTCGGCTCGAAGCACCCGGCACTCCATTCGTAAGCTTCGGGTAGCAAGTAGAGTGGCATAAAACTCAGCCGGCCGTTCGGCGCCTACCAGAGCACGGAGCCGCACAACGGCGTCTCCCAGCCTTCGGGTGGCGACCTGAAGAGAGTGAAAGAGAATGTCGTAGGTCTTCACGGCGTGCACCGGTTTCCTAGGTGTTATCGGGCCACGCGATGCCGAGCGTGAATTAAAATTCGGAATCTAGCTGGCGGAACGCGGGAGTACCATACACCCCACATCGAGAAAGCTCTACTGTTTAAGTTCGTTTCTTCCGATAAACATAATGTGGCGAACAGATTCTTTCAACTGGGCACAGTACGGCTGCGGCAACTCTGGAGAGAGGAAGAGGGCCAGGATCTTGTGGAATACGCACTGCTGTTGGCCTTCATTGCGCTGGCGGCAGTGGCCATCCTGACTGGCATTAAGACGAATATAAAGACGCTCTGGAACGATATCAACGACGCATTGAGCGATGCCGTTACTTCAGCGTCGTAAGCCGTTAGTATGAGCGCTTCAGCCTGTGTGAAGCCACAGCGTAGAGCCTGAATTCGGCTCACAATCTGTCCCTACTCGTGGCCTTGGATGTTCATGTGCCGCTTCGCTAACGTTCTTCAGGTGGATTGGCGTCGGCGAGGGAGCCTTTTGCCGAGGACTCGGCTCCAGGTGGTTCACGGAACGGTTCCACCGAAATGCGCTCGTAAGACACGTTCAGCACGGTCAGGTATTCTGTGCCGCTCGGCGCTTGCAGAAGTACGCGATCGCCCGCTGTCGACTTTATCAACGCGCGCCCCAGAGGCGACACCCAACTGATGTGGTTGCGGTTGAGATCGACCTCGTCGGTGCCTACGATGCTCACCACTCGCTCCGTTCCCGCGGCATTGGCATAGCGCACGGTCGCTCCGAAGAATGCCATCGTCGCCGCCTGCCCCGCTCGCGGAGTTTCCGGGTCAATGACTTCCGCGGATTCGATTTGCTTCGTGAGAAAGCGAATCCGCCCATCGATCTGGCGCAGCCGCCGCTTGCCGTACTGATAGTCGGCGTTTTCACTGCGATCGCCGTTGCTCGCAGCCCACGCCACCACCTCCGTCACGGCCGGGCGTTCCCTGGTGACCAGAAACCGGTGCTCAGCTTTCAGGCGCTGCAGGCCGCTCGGCGTTATGTAGTTCTTGCTTTGCTTCGCGGGTTCGTCACTTTGCGGTTTTCTCGTAAACCCTTTTCGCATATCTTAGTCTCTCCAGGGCGAAGCGCGGAATACTCGCGCAAAGTTGGTACCGACGCACTGGTCAAGCTTTCAAAGACCGGTTAGCGCCAGCGGCCCCACGCTCCACCAGCAACTGCGACATTTCGTTCTTGCGGCAGTTGATTGCGCGTTCTAGAGGCGTTTCACCTTTGCGGTCCCGCGGATTCACAGCTGCACCGCAATCGAGCAACGCACGCGCGATCTCCAGATGTCCGCGCCTAGCTGCCATATGAAGCGCGGTTGTCCGCATTGCGCCGCTACAAGCGTTGACGTCTGCACCGGCTCCCACCAACGCGCGGACTACCTCGGGGCCCATGTCCGAAGCGCATTCGTTCGCCACGCAATAAAGCGGTGTACGGCCGCGACCCTGAACGTTCGGATCTGAACCAAGGCGCAGTAACACGGTTAGCACTTCCAGACAACCCGCACCAGCCACAAAATGCAACAGCCTGTTCCCGGCAAAGCGCCGCGTCGCAAGCGAGGGATCGCTCCCCAGCGCCCCGATTACGAAGTGAATCAACCTCGGACGGCGGGATTGAATCATCCGCGCCATCAATCCCACGAACACCGATGGGCGGTGGGCAAAGCGTGGTGCGAGGGCGAGCGTTTCATCATCCCGGTCTGCCACGATGGCTGCGACAACCGTATCCAAGAGCCGCTGCTCGCTCCAACGCTCAGCCAGCTCCTGATGATCGGGGTCGGCAGACTCCGTTCCGATGAGGTAGGCAGAACTGCATGAGAAAAAATGACGAAGCGAAGCGCTCGTCGCGTCATCGAGGGGGGCGGCAGCAAGCGTCGCTTCCATATTCGCCAACCAAGCGCATCGAGCATCGGGGCCGATCTGGAATCGCGAATGTG
This sequence comes from uncultured Acidobacteriaceae bacterium, assembly GCA_963795445.1. GTDB lineage: Bacteria > Acidobacteriota > Terriglobia > Bryobacterales > Bryobacteraceae > Bog-105. Next base: position 60,420 of record CAWCHX010000026.1, read on the forward strand.
ATTCATGCAAGCTCAACCACCATCGGGATTGAGTTTGCTCTTCATCTCCGCCCAGGAAGTGAACGAGGAAAGCAGCGAACTCCTCCGTAGCACAACGTAAGCTCTTGCCTGGAAAGAACGGGCGCAGTATCGGGTCCTGGCCAACGCGCGAGTAAAAGGCTGCGGACAGCATCCTGCAACCCTCTTCACCACCGACTGCTTCCAGCAATGCACTGCGAGCGCGCATGGAAGTGATTGTACCCATGGTTCCAGAAGCTCCGGGTGCTGGTGGATCATCGGCCATCCCGACAAAACTCGCTGTGACCGATACACCCGCCGTGTCTGAAAGGGACGGATAATCCGTCCCTTCCCGTCACGGTTCGATGCCGATTTCGTCGTTCGCGGCAAATCGGAGCTTCTGTTTGCAGACTCCCGCTCATACCGGGTAGCCGACTCAAGATGAAGATCGAGCGTTTCAGGACCGTCCCACGCTCGCTTGCAGGTTGACGAGAAGCTGGTCCAACTGCTCGAACGACTCGCCTGTCCCACTTGTACTCCCAGAGGCGATCGCATCGTCGAGAGCTTTCGTTGAGGGATAGAGGTCGTGCATCGTGACGAGCGTCTCGTCACCTCTTTCTTCGAAGGTCACCGTGGTGACGGCCCCACCTTCCTCACCTTCGTCATTCGTCCAGACCAGGCGCGAGTGCGGAATCACTTCGAGATACCTACCGAAAAATGGCATGGGCTGCCCCGAGGAAGGGTGACTGAACACGAAACGGTATTTGCCCCCGGTACGAGCATCGGCCTCGCAGGAGAGGAAGGACACTCCAAAGGACTTCGGCGCCCACCACCGCTGGAGCAGTTCGGGTTTGGTCCACGCATCGAAAACGATATGCGCCGGGCCGTTGAAGGTTCGAGTTACGACGAGCTCACGCTCGGACTTCCGTTCCACTGTCGTGGCGTACTTTGTGGCGTTGCTTTCACTATCTTTTGCTTCGTACATCGGCTTTCTCCTTTTGTTTTAATTCCTCGACAAGCTTGTCCAACTCGTTGAAGCGTGCGGCCCAGAGCTGGCGTTGCCGCTCGATCCATGCAGCCTCGGTGGCCAGTTCGCGCCGGCCGAGCTTGCAGGTCCGCACGCGCCCGACTTTCTCCGTCGCGACGAGCCCCGCCTGCTCCAAGACGCCGACGTGCTTCTTCATGCCCGTTAGCGTCATGTGAAACTTCTCGGCAAGGTCGGTGATCGAAGCATCCGCGCGGCCGAGCTGTTCCAGAACGCCGCGCCGGGTGGCATCCGAAAGCGCGGCGAACGAAGCATCGAGCACGGTACCCGTATACTGAACCATCTGGTTCAGTATATAACGCGGATTGGCGACGTGCAAGGAATTTGAGCGCGGCTGTTCAGGTTCCTAGGTGCTTTATGAACTCACTAAGGTCGCTGGCATTGACGTCCGAGATGGCCCAGTAAGTCATGCGCGCGTGCGTCCAGTGCGCCAGGTTGTAGCCTCTGATCGTGAGCGAGCGAGCATCCGAATCCGAAGCTTCGGAAGGCCACTGGAATAAATTGATTGTGTGCTGGCGCCGCTTGTAGACAAGCGCCGCCACCTCGTGGCCATCTATGTAGTCCAGCCGCCCTCCTATCAAAGGAAAGCCGTTGGAAGATAAGTCCTTCACCACCGGCGCAAAGTCCAATTTGCCAGTGAACCACGGCTTTACCGTGTGTTGGTCCGTTGAGACGACATCGCTCAAATGATTCGCCAGCAAGGATCGGATGTGACTCGACACAACCTCTTGCGCCACCATCTCCGACGCCGAGCGGCGTCGTACCGTTTGCACAAGCACAACCGAGGAGACCACAACAGCAATGAGGGCCGCAGCCATAGCCCACGCTCGCCAATGCGGAAACCATTCTCGACGGCCACGGCTATTCTCCGCTCGGTCCACCGGATAGAGCATTGCGCGAAGTCTCTGCTCAAGTCCTTTCGGACGCGGGAAGTATTCTATGCGCGCCCGCACGGAATTATGCATCTGCGCATACTGTTCGTATTTTGTGCGGCAGGCAGCGCATTCTCGCAAGTGCTGCTCGAACTGCGAACTGCTGATTACGTCTAACTCTTTGTCCACATAAGCGTCGACGAACTCGCGCACTTCTTTGCAGCTCATATCGCCATCTCACTTTGTGGCCGGCCTAGCCGCATGTAGAGTTCCTTTCGCGCCCGCGAAAGCCGCGACATCACGGTTCCCAAAGGAATTTCTACGATTGCCGCGATTTCCTTGTAGGACAGTTCTTCCAACTCTCGCAAGATCAAAATCTCTCGATATTCGAACGGTAATTCTTCCATTGCCTGACGAATCAGTTCAGAATGCGCATTCTTGATGAGCGTTGCCTCTGGATCCGGCCACGTCGCGGCCGCGGGCTGGGAATCGATATCCCATTCCATCGTCGTCTCGTGGGATCGATTCTTGCGATGCCACGTACGACAGCAATTTCGAACGATAGTTAACAGCCAGGCTCGCGCATCGCGACCGGCTGTGAACGTGTCGAATGAGCGTAACGCCCGCAGGAAAGCTTCCTGAACTATGTCCTCAGCATCGTGTTCATTACGGGTAAGCCATCGCGCCAAATTGTAAGCGGAGCTGAGGTAAGGCAAAACGGTACTTTCAAACAGCTCGTGTTTGTCTTTCCGTACCGGTTTCACAACCCGCTTATTCCAGATTTCTTCTGCATGTTACCGCGCAACGGGAAAAAAATCTTTTGCGGCGGGAATATTTCCTCGGCTCGATCGGTACTGCTTGATGAAAGCACGCGCGCTGCATCGCAACATTTCAGCAGGAGAGGGCAATGGCTAGTCGAATAAAACAGAACTTGAATAAAGACGGCGTAGATCGCCGCGGATTCCTGGAATGCATGGCTTGGGCCGGCACCGGAATGATTTGGACGGTAGCCGGAGGTGTACTCAGTTCGAAAACCTTCGGTCAAATGCCGAATCATCAGGGGGAAGCAGGTGCGGCATTCAGCTTCGTTCAGATCAGCGATAGTCATATCGGCTTCAATAAGGCAGCCAACACGGACGTTACGGCGACCCTGCAACAAGCGATCTCTAAGATCAACGCCCTTGAGCGCACGCCAGACTTTCTGATTCATACCGGTGACTTGAGTCATCTCTCCAAGCCAAGCGAATTCGACACGCTCGATCAAGTCCTAAGGTCGGCCAAATCCGGAAAAACTTTCTTCGTGCCTGGCGAGCACGACATGCTTACCGATGATGGCCAACAATATCTCGAACGTTACGGGAAGGGAACGGAGGGTGCCGGCTGGTTTAGCTTCGATCACAAAGGCGTGCATTTCATCGGTCTCGTCAACGTCGTAGATCTGAAAGCTGGCGGCCTGGGAACCCTTGGCCCCGCACAGCTCAGTTGGCTCCAAAAAGACCTTTCCGGCCGTTCTAGCAGTACCCCGATCGTCGTTTTCGCGCATATTCCGTTGTGGACTGTTTATCCCGAGTGGGGATGGGGCACCGGCGACGGAATGGCGGCTTTGTCGTACATGAAACGGTTTGGTTCCGTAACCGTGCTGAATGGACACATTCACCAGACCATGCAGAAGATCGAAGGCAATGTTTTCTACCACACTGCCATGTCGACAGCTTTCCCGCAGCCCAAACCGGGGACCGCGCCGTCGCCGGGGCCGATGAAGGTGCCGGCTGAACAATTGGCCGGCGTTCTGGGTATCACGCATGTCGATTTCATACCCGGCAACAGCACGCTCGCGGTCGTCGATTCCACGCTCGCTATGCCGTCTGATTCTCGTGCAAGGCTACAGAACGCCGGCGGCACAACGGAGGTCAAGATCGATAATTTTTCCTTCACGCCTAAGTCGATGACCATCAAAGTTGGAACTGCTGTTACCTGGACGAATCGAGACGACATTCCGCACAACGTCGTTAGTACAACAAAGAAGTTTTCATCGCCTGTTCTCGACACCGATCAAGTTTTTACTTTTAAGTTTCAAGAGCCAGGCGCTTATCCATACTTCTGCAAAATTCATCCCATGATGACCGGAACAATCGTGGTGGAAGCGGCTGCTTCGGCGATACAGGGCTATTCTTCTCGCAGCGCGCGCGTCGGATCTACAGTCGCGGCGCGGTAAGCGGGCAGGCTGGCGGCGAGAAAGCCGGTTCCTATCAACACTCCAATGGCAGCCCCGGTAACGAATGGATCGGCCGTTTTGATTCCAAATAACAGAGACTTCACTATGGCGAGAATAGCCAAAGTTCCGGCCAGGCCGGCGACCATTCCTGCGCCCGTCAACGCCGCTACGTCCTTTAGAACGAGCGCGAAGACTTGGGCGCGGCGCGCGCCTAATGCGATACGAATGCCGATTTCTTTTGTGCGCCGTCCAACTGCGTAATTCAGGAGACCGAATAGACCGATAGCCGCCAAGAGAAGTCCGACGAGGGCAAATGCTCCGGCGATCCCGGCGAGCAGTTTCTCGCGCAGCAGCGTGTTTCCCACAATTGTTTCGAGAGTGGTGATTTCGTGAATCTGCATCCCGGCTCCGATGCGATCCGCTTGCGGGCCTACAATGCGCATAATTTGGCCTAACGGGAGTGTAGAGCGGACGTAGAGAGTGAAGGCGGTGTTGCCATTGATTGGAAGATAGACAATCGGGGCGGCGGCCGTCCGTAGACTGTAGTAGCGCGTATCCGCAACAATGCCGACGATCATCTCGCGCGCTCGAGAATTGTTCATGCGAGATATATAGCTGAACTCGCGCCCTAGCACGTTGATGCTGTTGAAGTATTTCCGGGCGAATGCTTCATTCACGATGGCTGGCACAGGTTGCCCCGCGCTATCGTCGCTTCGCATGAAATCGCGTCCGGCTAAAAGTGGGATACGAAGGGTCGCAAAATAGTCCGTGGACACAGGAAAGAGAAGCTCTTCCGTTTTGGAAGGCCCTTTGCCCGGTACAAAGATTTGTTCCATCCAACCGCCACCGCCGAAGTTGAGCCACCATGCCATTGCGGCCGACTGAATTCCACGCTGGCTCGCAACCGCTTGTTGCAGCTCAAACATCTGATTGCGCAGCCGCACCTGAGCAGGCTCATGGCTGTCGAGCCACATAACCGAGTTCCGGCCCTGCTTGGCCGCCTCCGTCGTAAGACTCAACACAGCCACATTCTCTGCATCAAAACCAGGATTGACGCGGAGTAAATTGCCCAGACTGAATAGGAAGGCGGCGCCGACTGCGACCAGGCAGAATGCGCAGGCCACCTGAACGCTAACAAAAGATTTTCCGAGCCGCAGCTTACTAACCTGCCCAGGCGAAGCGCGCAACGAACGGACCGGCTGTGTGCTCGAAGCTTGCCATGCGGGGGCCAAGCCGAAAAGCACGGCCGATAACGCGGATACCGCGGTGCAGAAGAACAGCACACGGCTGTCTAATGACAGGACAAATTGCACCGGATTGTTGTTCGTTGAGAGCAAATGCACCAGCAGAGGCCCAATACTTCGCGCCAGCGACCAACCCAGGGCTCCGGCTGCAAACGAAAGGATTAGGCTTTCCGTTAGCATCTGCCGGACGAGTCGCATGCGTCCGGCGCCGAGCGCGACCCGCATCGCCATTTCCGTCGCGCGGGCGGTGGAGCGCGCCAGCAGCAGGCTAGCTATGTTGGCGCATGCAATCAGGAATATTCCAGCCGCCACGCTAAACACAATCCATAGCGGGCGCGAAAATGTCTTTTGAAAATCGTACATTCCGGATATTCCACGGGCGGCGGAGTGCACACGAATCTTACTTTCCAGGAATTGCTTCTTAATGCCTTCTGGCATGGCCGGAAACAGTTTCATCAACTGGCCCTGAAAATCGTGGAACGGAGGCTGAAGGCGCGCTTCTATCTGCTCGGGCGAGGTGCCCGGCGCAAAGCGGCCAATGATCTGGAGCCAGTATGCGCCCGGATTCGTCAGGATACGTGGGTCATGCAGGCTGCCTGGGACCCATACGTCCACAAACTTTCCAGGTTCCACGCCCCAAAAGCCCTCCTGCGCCACCCCAATAATCTCGACCTCCTGTCCGTCCATTGAGACTCTTTGTCCCAGGATGTGGGGATCTCGCTGGAAGCGCCTTTGCCAGAAGTCATAACTGATGACCGCAAGCGCTCGGCCTTGCGGGACGCGGTCCTCTTCCTTGGAAAAGAGCCGGCCGATGATTGGCCGAACGCCTAAAATGTCAAAGGATTGTCCGGAAATCCACGCTCGGTTGATTTTTTCGATGGGAGCGTCTGGTTTGAGCGTCGTCATTTCCGTGCGAAACGGCCCGCTAGAAAATCCTAGGCGTGCAACCGATTTGGTTGCGTCAACGAAACGCAGAAACTCCGGATAGCTGAATGAGTTCCTTTCTGTCCCGCTCGGAGTTCCAGGGTCCTCTGGCTCTGGCCAGGAGAGCGTGAACAATCGATCCGGTTTATAAACCGGCAGCGGCCGCAGCATTGCCGCATCCACAATGGAATAGGTGGCCGTGTTTGCGCCGATGGCCAAGCCTAGCGACAGCACGGCTGTGGTGGCAAACACCGGCGCCTTGCACATGCCGCGCCAGCCGTAGCGCGCGTCCTGAACAGTTGTATCCAGCCAATTCCAAAGACGAAATGTGCGGCTCTGTTCCCGCAAACGAGTCACGTTTCCAAAACGCGCCCGCGCCTGCCGCTGAGCTTCTTCACGGCCGAGTCCAGTCGCGTGCAAAGCAGCAGCGCGGCGTTCCAAGTGGTCTCTGAACTCATCGCCCAAGTCTTCATCCAGCCTGCGCGGGTTCAGTGCGTTTTTCAGTCGTGATAGCCAGGACATAACCAACTCCTCAAATCGTTACTATGCGTAGCGCAATATGCGCGAAACGCCGCTCGATAGGCTCGCCCAGCGCTCCGATTCGGATGCCAACTGCCTCTTCCCGGCTTTCGTGATGCGATAGAAGCGTGCGCGGCGATTCGTCTCGCTGAGTTTCCATTCGGCCATGACCCATCCGAGTTCCTCCATTCGATGCAACGCGGGATAAAGCGATCCCTCCTCGATACGCAGGGCCTCTTGAGACAACTCCTCGATCGCAGTGGCAATCCCATAGCCATGCAGCGGCCCTCGACGGTCAACAATCGTCAATACCAGCAAGTCGAGCGCAGATTGCGCGGAATTCCGCTCAGACAATGATAGGACTCCGATGGCTAGGCATAGTGATCTTATTATACGTAGCCAGAAAGTAAGAGCGCTCGATGCGATCTAGGGTGCGACGTCGATAATGATTCACTTGAAGATTTCCAGCGATTCGAACGAAGCCGCTTACACCTCCAGTTAGAAACTGGATGGGAGTCAGATTGCCGCGAAACGCGCTGGTCGGAAACGCGCGGAGCGTGCCGGGCCACAACTCGGCTCAGAGGAAGTCTGATCGTACCGCTGCGAACCCACAATCGGCGCGGAGTTGATTCGGGGCTGCCGAGCATACACCTCGTATCGCCGCTGGGTGCCAACTGGACCCATCTCCAACCATCGGCTTCTCAACGTGGCCAAAGGTGAAGTGACCTTCCGCTGGAAGGATTACGCGCACGGAAACAAGCAGCGAAAGATGACCGTGTCCGGCGAGGAGTTCTTGCGCCGCTTTCTGCTGCATGTGTTGCGGAAGGGTTTCATCCGCATCCGCTTCTTCGGATTCCTGGCGCCCCGGCGCCGGGCGCAGTTGCTGCCGCTGTGCCAACAACTTCTCGCCCTTCAGCCGCCATCATCTTCACCAACTCCGGCTATGTCACAGCCACCTGTCTCGTGGCATTGTCCGCGTTGCGGTGGCGCCATGAAACGGATCGAAAAGCTCACCGCTCAGCAGATCCCATCCAGAGTGTTACCGGTAGGTTTCGGAGACCCTCCCAACCACATTCCTGAACGCCAGTCGGCGGCGCCTAGTCGTGTGCCGGATGCCGCGGTGATTACTGCCGTCTCCCCTGCCATCCCACATCCGTGAGTTTTCTCATTCACCGCATTATTCCGCTTCAACACTGGTGGCCCGCGGAGCTGAATAGCCGCTAACGTATGACTTCAGTGTGAACGGCCATTCAGTCCTCAACGTTTCATCTGGCCGGGATCGTAACGGACAATACGCGCGTTACCACAGAAAGTCTTCGCTCCCCATCTGATTGACGTACCTTCAGCCCGCTGGTCGAGCCTTGCCAAGCCTGGGCCAAATAGCAGGTTTTGTCATAGCAATCGAACGTCAGTCTTGCCTGTTCGGCAGGGTTTGAGGCACTAATTGGCTGTGCAGTGACGAATCCGCCGCCCGGGTTTTGATCCAAGCCGCGGATCGAAAGTATGTGGGCGGTGTTGTTGTACGTGAATTGGTAATGGCCGGCGGGTAGAGTCGTATCCTGTACTGTAAACGCGAACGGTACGTTCGCCTGCAGAGGCTGCGCCGATTGTGCGAACGCCCCCGAAATCATCACTACGCCGAGAAGCGTGATGGTCGCAAAACTTTTAAACATTGGTTTCTCCTGTACGGTCGTTGATGTGCCCAAACGGTCCTGAAGCAGTTCGCGAGACGGGTCTGGTGTGAGTCGGCCTTGCGCGCTTCCAAGGGAATCGGACCGTTTCGGCACGTGACCAGTTTTAGGCCGCGGCGTGGCTACCGTCGATGGATTTCAGCTTCTCGCTTCCTTGAATGTTTATCCAGGCCTAACCGGCTTTTGAATCTTGCACATCCCGGCCAAGCTGACCCTACTGTCTTCCCTATACGCGACCATTTTGGACCTCGCTGGCCGCCAATTTAAAATGCAGATGCTATACCCTGATACGCGAGGAATGGTATGGATCCAGCTTCGAAGAGTGACCGTCTGGTCCGGTTCTCGGTCTACGAGCTGGATCGCGATTCAGGCGAACTGTTCAAGCAGGGGCGAAAGATCAAGCTGCAAGGCCAGCCCTTTGAACTCCTGCTCGCTTTGCTGGACCGCCCGGGCGAGGTCCTGACCCGCGAGGAATTGCGGCAACGGATTTGGTCTTCGGAGACCGCCGGCGACTTCGATCAAGGCCTCAACAGAGCTGTAAACAAGCTTCGCGAGGCTCTTGGCGATTCGGCCGAGAACCCACGCTTCATCGAGACCCTTCCCCGTCGCGGCTATCGTTTCATTGGTTCGATACAGGAAAAGAGAATCGACCAATCGGAGAGTCCCGGCTCTCCACCGCCTGCCATTGTTGAGCCATCCACTCGCGTCGCCACCGAACGACAGGTTATATCCCGTCGCGACATGAGGATCAGTGGCGCAATTGCAGCTTTAATCCTCGTCGCAGCCGCAGGTGTGTGGCTGCTCGTTCATCATTCGACTGCGAGCAACGGCCCCATACAGCTTCAGCAACTAACGACCAATTCTTTCGAAAATCCGATTCTCAACGCCGTTATATCGCCTGATGGCAAATACCTGGCCTACGGTGACTTGACGGGCCTCCACATTCAACTGATCGGCAGTCATGACACGTATACACTGCCGAGACCCTCCGCTGTATCTTCCGCTGACCTATGGATGCCGACTGCTTGGTTTCCCGACGGAACCCACCTGCTCGCGTCTTCAGAACATTCCACTCCGAGTGAGCAAACTACCACCGCTTGGAGTGTCTCGACAATAGGGGGAACGGCTGTCGCCCTGCGGCAGGGGGCAGTGCTTCAATCCATCTCGCCCGACGGATCCACCATCGCTTTCACGACCGGAAGTCCAGCGCGGGATTGGACAAGTGCTTGGGTAAGCCAGGTCAAGTTTCATCCCGCCGACATTTGGCTGATGAACGCTCATGGAAGCGCGGCAAGAAAGGTCGTCGCGGCGGGCTCTGGCGTTCTGTACATCGGTTCCGTCCGCTGGTCGCCAGACGGTAAGCGGATTGCGTATCAGGAAATACGAAACTCAGGCGAAGTCACATGGAATTGCTCAGTCAAGAGCATCGACATGAATGGTGGGGAGCCAACGATTATAGTGACTTATCCCCAAGCAGGTGTGTTGTTGAGCCAACCGGCAGATTTCGCCTGGTTACCTGACGACAGAATCGTTTATGCGTTCAGGGAAAGTTCCTCTAGCTCTGAAGATACAAACCTCTGGCAAGTTAAAGTGGATCGGCGGAGCGGCAGGGCGGCAGGGAGGCCACAGAAAATCACCAATTTGGTCGGTTTCCGCATGAGCGCTCTCAGTTATACGACCGACAGCAAGCATTTGGCCTTCGAGAGCACGAGAGAACAGTCCCGTATTCAATTGGGCCGCCTGGAGACACCTAGCAAAGCCGGTACCGGCAAATTGAGGGATATCCGACTCTTCACGCACGATGAGCGAAACAATGCGCCTTGGGCATTCACTGCCGACAGCAAGGCTCTTATTTTTAGTTCCGATCGGACTGGCAAGTGGGCTGTGTACCGGCAGGCTTTGGACGCCGAGATTCCAGAGTTGATTCACACCGACCCGGAGAGCGTCGCCCTGACGCGACTCGGTCCTGACGGCACCTATCTCATTTACGTCTCCTCTTTTCGCTTCATGCGTGCTCCCGTGACCGGCGGACCGGCTACCTTTCTCTTTAGGGACGACAGTAGTAGTGATTTCAATTGTCCGCAACGTTCCGGGCTCCCGTGCCTGATAAACGATGTAGATGCCGATCGTAAGCAGCAGACATTCTACAGCTTTGATCCCGTTTCGGGCTCACGTCGCGAACTGTTTAAATTGTTCGCTTCCTCATTAGGTTTAGCCAACACGTCAATCTCACCCGACGGGTCTGAGATTGCAATGCTGCGTTACGACACTCGTGCTCACGTAGAGATCCGTTCGCTGGACGGACAGATGAAAAAGAAATTTGATGTGAAAGGTTGGCCCAGCGCGTTGAGTCTTGATTGGGCGGCAGACGGGAAGGCGCTGTTTATCTCTAGTGCAGGCCTTATAAATTCGCCTTCGGCGCCGATAGGCGCAACTCTTCTCCGGGTCGATCTGGAAGGCAACGCGCAACCAATATGGGACACAAGCACCGGACGCGCAAGCTGGGGCATTGCATCCCCGGATGGCAAGTACCTGGCAATCTGGGAGCCCGCATTGGAAGGCAATATCTGGCGCCTGGATAACTTTTGATCACATTCGGCGGAGGCTCGTGCGCTTTCCCATGTTGGCCGGCGATCGCCAGAAGCTTGTGAGTGAATTGCCGGCAATCCGGACAGAACTCACCTTGCGGTTGATAGATCCCTGTGGTCGCGGAGCGTAGATCTATCCTCGTCGGTTTTCAACTTGACGCATAACCCGCGTCTCATATTAACCACTCCACGAAAAAAAGTCCTCCTCAGTTCCTTCAATAACTTAGAACCCATTTGCCTCGCGAGGCCTTCCAGTCACGCCAACCGTCGTGCTATTCATTCGGCCGGAGGTTTAACCGTTATGACATCTCGTCAAGCTCGCACCGAACGCCGCGAAGCCGAAAGAAAAACTGCCAAGCTCGCCTGGAAAGCTGCTAAAACCGAGTCCGCACAAATCGGGTTCGTTTCGCAAAATAGCTCACCCGTAGCCCCGAACACCGTGACCGCGCCCATCGGCTTCGTTTCGCAGGACGCCGCGAAAGCCGCAAAACGCGCTGAAATTTAACTGCCCGTTGCCGGTTGGCGCTGCTACCATCGCGCAGCCGGTCACTCCTGGCGGAGCGCGCGAATCGGGTCAACCCTCGTGGCTCGCAGCGCGGGGATCAGGCTCGCGAGTACCGCAACCACAATAAGGAACAGCGCTGCCCCCGCTATGCTTACAGGGTCGGCTGGACTGACTTGGTAAAGCAGAGGCGCGATCTGCGGCGCCGCTGCCAGGGCGATGGCGAGGCCGGCGGCGATCCCCAATAAAGCCAGCAGCAAGCCTTCTCTCATGACAATCCGAAGCACGCCCCCAGGGTCGGCCCCCAGCGCCATGCGGATACCGATTTCCCGAGTCCGTTGGCTTACCGAGTGAGCCATAACTCCATAAAGACCCACCCCGGCGAGCAGCATGGAAATGGCGCCGAGCACTGCGAGGAACGACGAGGCGATCCGCGACCCAAACCAGGCAGCCGAGATGTAATCCGACAAGGGCATGGCCGTGAGGCCGGCGGAATTCGGATCGATGGCCGACATTTCACGGCGCAGTACGGGGACTAAATCGCGCGCGTCACGGTCGGTCCGGGCGTAGAGGGCCACTCCGTTTTCGCCACTGCCGCTGCCGTAGTGCACCTGGTCGAAAGACATGTAGAAGTATGGCTGCGGCGCTTCCGACAGATTGTAGTACTTGCTGTCCTTGACCATTCCTACGATCTTGAACGGTTTGCCGTAAATCTGTACCCGGCGCCCCACGGGGTCGCGCCCGTCGAAAAAGCGGCGTGCGAAAGACTCGTTGACGATCATGACGCGCGGCGCCGTTTCGTTATCCTCGGCCCGGAAATCGCGGCCGGCGAGAAGCGGGATCCGCAGCACGTCGAAGTAGCCGGGCGACACCGAGGCGTGATGCACATCCAGGTTCTCGCCGGGCCGCGACGCATACCCTTCCACCACGATGCTGTTCCACTTTCCCAGCCCGAAGCCGAGCGGGATGGAGTCGGAATAGGCGGCGCTTGTCACCCCTGGTGCGGCAAGCAGGTGGTCGCGGAGCCGCCGCGAGAACTCCTGCTCCTCGCTGGCCGTGTAGTTGTTCGTCGACAGAAAAAGACGGCACACCGTCACCTTGCGGTGATTGAAACCGGCCGGAGTGTTCTCTAACCCGTAAAGGCTCCGAACAAACAGTCCGAGCGTCACCAGAGCCGCGAGCGCCAGCCCCGTTTCGGCTACCACCAGCGCCCCGGAGATGCGCTGCGCGTGCCCGCTCCGTGTACCGCCTCTTCCACCTTGCTTCAGTGCATCCACCAGGCTGCGCTGCACCAACTGAAACACGGGCGGAATCCCGGAAATCAGCGCGGAAGCCAGGCAGACCAGAGCGGCAAACAGGAACACCCGGGCGCTCGGCTGCACGTTGAAACTCACCGGCACTCCTGTGGGCGGTACGAAATAGATCAGCACATTCTCAACCCACAGAGCCAGCGGCAACCCGACAAGCGTTGCCAGGGCCGCCAAAAGCAGGCTTTCAAAAATCAACTGGCGGCTCAAACGACCCGGACTGGCGCCCAGGGCAGCGCGGATGCCGAACTCCGTCTGCCGGGCTGCGGAACGAGCCAATAGAAGATTGGCGACATTGGCGCATGCAATCAGCAGCACGAGTCCACACGCCGCACCGAGGATGGCCATCGGCCATGCCACAATGCTCGACGCCCCCTCCTGCGCCTTCCAGATCGGTACGATCCGGGCGCCGATCCCCTGGTTGGTCTTCGGAAAGTCACGGGCAAGGCGAGCGGCAACGGTCGCCGCCTCGGCGTTTGCCTCCGAGACGCTGACGCCGGGTTTGAGCCTGACTCTGGCATTGAAGTGCCGCGCATCGCGCTCGCGTTCTCCGGTCAGCAGCGCTGGAACCCAGACGTCGAGCGCCACTCCCGGGAAATCGCCGCCAAATTCCGGAGGCGCTACCCCGACGATGGTGACCGGGTACCGGTTGATCCGCACGCTGCGGCCGAGGACGGACTTGTCGGCATGAAAATAGTTCTTCCACAGCCGATAGCTGATGACTGCCGTGAACGCTTTGGCCCGGTCGCCGTATTCGTCTCGAGTGAACGCGCGACCTAGGACCGGCTTTACGCCGAGGACATCGAAGTAGTTTCCGGAGACCCCTTCGTACCACACGGAATAGGGCTTTTCTCCCTCGCCGATCGAGGCGGGGCCCTTTTGGTTCAGCAACAATCCGGAAATACTGCGGAGGCTGTCCTGGAAGTCCCGGGAGTCGGCGTACGAAACCTGATTCTGCAGGCCGCTGGCATTGACGGACTCAAGCACGGCGAGTTGTCCGTCGTCCCTGGCGCCGCGGAACGGGTGCAGGACCATCCCGTCGATCCAGCCAAACACGGTCGTGGTAGCGGCAATACCTAATGCCAGAGTAAGCACTGCGACCGCTGTCAGGGTCGGGGTCCGGCGGAGGACACGCATCGCATACCGCAGGTCTTCAAGGACGCCTCGCATGTGGTTTCCTGCCCTTTGGATGCAGGTTGACTTCCTAAGTAGGTGCTTGATTCTATTGAACGGTAAGGTCAGTCGGTGGTCGATTTTCGGTTCAGGTGTCCGAAAATGGGCCCGCCCTTCACGATTCTAGCTGATTGCAACGGTGTAGCCGCAGCCGAATAAGTCGAGTCGCATCTCGGGAATCGTTCCGGGAGCAGGGCGGGGGTATGCGTACAGACGCAGGATTTCGCTGCCTTTCGGTATCCACATTGACCGGTTGTCGCCGATGCTGAGACTTGCCAGAGCGGTGGAGGGAATTAACTCCTGCCTGGTCGTTAGCGTAGACCTATCCTCGCCGGTTTTCAAGTTGCGGCATAACCGCGTCTCCTATTTGAGGGCTCAAGCTCCTGACCAACAATCTCCCTATTCCAGATCCGCTCTTCAAGACACCTACCAGATCTGGCCAACCAAAAGCGCTGAGCTCCCGGCCGTTAACCAATCCACGAAGAAAAGTCCTCCTCTTTCAACCGAGGGCTGAAGGCAGCCTTGCTACGTTTGTGTCCGCACATCCCAAGTTTGTGGGCATCAGCATCGACGAACAGACCGCAGTTAATCTGTCGGGGAATAATCAGGTCACGGAAATTGTCGGAACCCGCAAGGGTCAGAGACGTGAGATCGGCGAAATGACCGCCTCGGAATGCCATGGATCAGACCGAGCACGCAACGCCTATTCCTGGCGGAGCGAAATTGCAGCATCAACGCGGCTCGCACGAACTGATGGAAGAAAAGCTGCTAAAGCCGCAACTAACAGAAGGATAACGATGGTCGTGACGAGATTGCCTGAATCGCTCGGCTGCATGCCATAGAGAAGGCTGCTCACCAGGCGCGCTCCGCCCAGGACGGCTACAACTCCAATGGCAATACCACCCAGAACATAACTTAGGACATCTCGCAGCACCAGCCAGACAACCTGGCCTCGGCGGGCCCCAAGAGCCATGCGTATTCCGATCTCGCCGGTACGCCGCGTCACGTTGTAGGCCAGGATTCCGTACAGCCCAATGGAAGTTAACAAGAGACCCAGCGTTCCAAAAAAGATGGAAAGCGATGCCATCAAGCGCTCTCGAGCGACAGAGTTTTCCACCTGCTCCTGCATGGTGTACGTCATGCCAAGGGGCACGTCAGGAGCCAATTTATGAAGCAGGGTGCGAAATAGCGGATTTGGTGAAGGAGCGCCGGGACGCATTTTGAGAATGAATGTGAGTAAGGGCAGTCCACTGCTGGTGAGGGGACTGTGGCCGGCGTATTGAGTATATGGAATATAAAGTTCTGGGGCGGCGTGCTCTCGAAGGCTCTGGTACTTCATGTTTTGGGCTATTCCCACAATTCGGATCAACTTCCCATGCAGCACAACATGCCGGCCGATCGGGCTCTCTCCGGGAAAGAATCGCTGCACCGCCAGTTGACTTATGACTCCCACGGGTTCGGCGGTAGGACCGTCGCCTTCATTGAACTCGCGGCCAGAAAGCAGACGAGTGCCCATGACATCAAAAAACCGCGGGCCGACCCAATTGATAGACGTGTCGCTCTCGTGCCGTGGCAGGTCAGGTTTGCCCGGAACTTGTAGTGGTCCGCCCCCGCCAGGGAAAGTGAGCGGAACGTGCCAAGTGAGGCTCGCGGCCTTCACGCCCGGTAAACCGTTGGCTCTCTCCACTATTCGGGCGTATAAGTTGGCTACGGCCGCTGAGGTCCCGGGCAATTTGCCCGTGTCAACGGCAATTAAGGAGACGTTTTCCGGATCGAAGCCATAATCTAATGTGAGCAGGTGAAACAGACTGCCCGCGAAAAGGCCAGCCGTGGCGACTAGAAGAACGGAAAGAGCGGTTTGAAATGTCAGTAATAGGCGCCCAGATTGAAACCTGCTTTCGCTTCCACGTAAGTTATGAGCGGACTTCTTCAATGAGGAAACAATGTCCACGCGCGTCGATTGCAAGGCGGGCGCCAGCCCAAACAGAATTCCTGAAAGCGACGCCACGCCAAATGAGAAGAGCACCATTCTCCAATCCGGCTGAACTTGCAGGTGAGTGAATTGGCCAGGGCCATGGCGATCCGAGACAAACGCGATCAGAATCCGCGTGAGCCAAAACGCGCACAATGTTCCTGCCAGACCTCCCGCGAGAGAAAGCAGCACACCCTCTGTTAGAAGTTGCCGAATGACGCGAGCACGTCCGGCGCCGAGAGAAAGGCGTACGGCGATCTCGCGACGGCGCGCCGATGTCCGGGCCAGCAGGAGAACCGACATGTTCGCGCACGCAATGAGCAGGACCAAAGAAACCAAAGTCATGAGGATGAGCAATGGATGGGTGAATTGATAGCGGAGAAATGACCAGCCCTGTTCGCCCGAATCGCTCGAAAAGATATAAGAGCGATCCGGCTTTTTCCCGGCTGGTTTCCAACCCGGCGGCATGGCCTCTCGCAAAACATCTCCGCTGATGGTTGCAAGCTCGGCGTTCGCCTGTTGTCCCGTTACGCCCGCTTTCATCCGTCCAATCAAGTTCAGCGACCAGCAGTTACGGTTATTGAGGCAGCCCGGTGGGCCCAGTCTGTCCGCGAACGAAATCGGTACCCACACGTCAGGGTGCGTTCCCACCTCCGCGCCGAAGAAGCTCGGCGGCATAATGCCGATCACGGTGAACCGGATGCCGTCGAGTACGAGGCCGCTGCCAAGGGCCGAAGGCGATCCTCCATATTGACGCCTCCAAAAGGCGTCGCCGATCACGGCCACGGGACCGTCCTTTCCACCCGATGGATGATCGTCTGCTTCCGTGAATACTCGGCCCTTTTCCGGCGACGCACCAAGCGTCGCAAAATAGGCGCCGCTTGCCAGTTCGCCGTCCACATGAACGGCTTCGCCGCCGGAAATCGTTTGGAACCGGCCATCCGACCACGACGCCAGAGATGCGAATACTTCATTTCTCGCTTCGAGCGCTTGGAACATCGGGTAACTCAAACGAAAAGCGGGAAACTCCGGCAGTATCAGATTCAGGTTTCTCAATGCTTCTGGGTGCGCAACCGGCAAAGGCCGAAGCAGAAGTGTATCGATGAGGCTGAAGATTGCAGAATTCGCGCCGATGCCGAGTGCCAACGATAAGATGGCGACCGCGGTAAACACTGGACTCGACCGCAACGTTCGCACCGCATAGTGAATATCTCGAACAAGATTTTCCAGCGAGTTCACTCCGCGCAAATCACGGCATGTCTCCTTCATTTGTTCGAGACCACCCATTTCGTGTAGCGCCGCAAGCCGCGCCCGCTCAGGCGGCATGCCACTAGCCAGGTACTGCTCCGCTTGATGTTCCAGGTGGTCTCGCAGCTCGTCGTTCAAATCTGCTTCCATTTGCGAGCGTTTGAATAGCGAACCTATCCACAAACGGAAGCTGCGTACAAATCGCATGCCGTCACCTCACGTCTTAACTCTCAAAAACAATCGATGTGATGGCGCCCGATAATCGCCTCCAATCCGACGCCTCCTGCTGAAGACGCTTACGTCCTTGCCTGGTGATCGAATAGAACTTCACTCGACGGTTCTCCTCATTTACAGACCACTCGGCCTTGATCCAGCCGGCCTGTTCGAGTTTGTGCAGCGCCGGATAAAGCGATCCTGGGCCCACCCGCAGCACATCTTTGGACATCTGCTTGATGCGTTCACCGATCGCCCAACCATGCATCGCTTCCAAGGCGAGAATTTTGAGGATCAGGAGATCGAGGGTGCCCTGCACCAAATCGGTAGGTCTGCTCATGGCCTATATGGTAACCGATATCAATAACCATAACCATCCCTCCTCTCTTGCTTGAATCAAGCTGCTGGCGCGACAAGGCCTGATGGACGCTCCCAGGCCGTATTGCGTTTTTTGAACCTCGGCTACTCACTCCTCGGCAAGTGGGGTTATCGGAAACAGGCAGGTCGCGCCTTTTCTGGGGATTAACCGCGACTGGTCCGGCAGCGTAGACCTATCCTCGCCGGTTTTCAAGTTGCGGCATAACCGCGTGAGGGCTCAAGCTCCTGACCAGTTTCCGTGTTGTCCGTCGTTCGGGGAAAAACCGCACTCGAAAAGCACTACTTTCCAGTAGCGTCGTATTCCGGCCTCAATTTGCTGGGGGGCTGAAATCGACCGTAGGCCATTATTGGGCGCGAATTTTGGATACGATGAACGCCTCAAGGACGCTTGCCCGCCGCAATCTCCTGTGCTGTCTCGAGCGCGACTGCTGCGTTCACCTTCACATCTGGCTCAACACCAGTTCCCTCCCAATCCGTTTTTGAGATGGGATTGATCGGCCGCCCGAAGGGAACTTGAATTGAGAAGTGCTCATCAATCCGGCGTTCCTGCACCAGATACGCTCCCCCGGCGGTAGTCTCACCGATAAGAGTTGCACGTTTCAGATTTTTTAGATCATTGCTGAATTCTTCGGCACCGGAGAAAGTGTTAGCCGAAGTTAGCACGTAGGCAGGTTTGTCAGCTAGTGTGTTGCCGGGAATCGGAGACGATGTCCAGAACTCCTGAGTGGTGTTTTCATGGCGATCGTAGATATCGTTCAAGTGGGTTCGGTGATCGAAAAGATAGCTGCACATAAGCGCCACCATATGTGGGTCTCCGCCTCTGTTCTCGCGCAGATCGAAAATGATGGCATCGACATGGCGCAAGCTTTTCATCACACCCTCAACCGTAGATCGGCAGACTTCAACATCGGGAAACGCGTTGAATTTCAGATAGCCGATGTTACGCGGTAGAGTACGGACCTCCTCGAAACTGCAGTTGTTACGCTTCATAGTTTCTCGATAATGCGCTATTTCCTCTGCGGTCGGCCCGACGGAAGCGCCTTCCTGCGTCTTAAACGGCTTATACACAACGCGCAGATGTTCGTCATGGCTCACAACCTGCATTTGCGCCGTCAGCATTTCGGCAAAGAATCCTCCATCTGTTTCAGCATTGTCATCACCACTCTTTTCTTGTGCCAGTAACGCGTCTGCCATCTGCTGCGCAATCTTCGGAGAGACATAATATTCGTTCAGATTCGCGATAGTTCCATTGATGACGCGGTGTCGTTCGGCGGTATCAAGTTCGATCTCGGTAATCATCGTGCCTGGAGGAATCTCGTCCATATTGAAGGCCGCCACTGTGGGCGTTGGAGTGGGGTTTACACGCATGCTGCCCAGTCCCTTTGTTGGACCTTTTATCTCCTTTACAAGAAAATGAATGAACGTTGGTTCAGGACTTGCCGCCGACAGCACTTCAAATCCGCCAGTGCCTGTCCGGAGGCGCGGAGTCACAAACCTCGACATCTTCTCTGTAGGATCATACAGTTTTGAAAAACTCTTCATTGCTGATGGGTCTTCGCTGTTAAAGGCCAGCAGCCAGGCTTTAAACACCTTTTCCGCCGCTGTATCCGGTATGCCTGCCCTCGGTGACAAGGCCACGGCTCCCACCGGAGCGTACCTGGGCATCAACGGAGCGTTTCGAGGGAACGCTTGGCGCTTCACGCAGATCGGTACTCGCAATGCTGCTCAAAATTGTTAGCCCGCCAAGCGCAACTGCGGCGAGCATACTCCCCAGAAGCAACGAGGTTGGACGAATTCGGTCATCCGCTAAGACATGGAAACCAGGGATGGCTGCAAAATCCGACCGTGCGCATTGGCCGCCGCTCAATGTGGCTCGGGCGAAGCGATACTCGCGAGGAACTGAGATGACCAAATCGGCGAGCAGATCACCCCACCGTCGCAGGCGAAGGAATAAGCCGCGCTCGTCACGGCAACGGTCGCGAAATAGTTCTAGCGCTTCCTTCCCATATGCCTCCCGAAAACCTGCTGGAAACAGGCGCAGCAGCCAAGCGTAGACCTTTTCAGGCATAATCCCCCCGGAAAATGTTCTTTGCACGCGCAACGCGCAGCAGGTCAGCAAGCCGTTCAGCCTCATTGCGGGCCAGCTTTCGGCCGGCCGGGCTCAGCCGATAAACGCGACGCCGATTCCGTTCAGAATCTTTGCCGTCAGCGGGATTGATCTCTTCAATCAATTTCTCTTCAAGGAGCGACCGTATCGAGCTGTATAGCGTACCCGGACCTAGCCGCACGCGGCCTCCGGTCTGGTCCGCCACTTGGCGCATAATGCCGTAACCATGCAAGTCCGCACCAGCAAGCGCAAGCAGAATTTGGAAGGCGGCGGGAGGGAGTGGATCGAGTTTTCGTTTGGGCATCGTACTCGAAGATCAGTATATCGAGCATCGACTACGCTTGCAATAACAGATCCAGGTAGTAGTCGGCTGAGGTGGCATCATCGGAAAGCGAACGTGCTACCAGCACTTGTCCGCATCACTTCCAGAATGGTCGGCAATACGAACAAAACTCGTTTTGCGGTGGATAGATCCGCAATGGTCGTTAGCGTTCATCGGGAGTGCCTCGGCGAGGACAGCGGGGAAACCCGGCAAAGTAGATGCCGAGGCACTTTCGATAACGGGACTTGAAGGAAGCGGCTGGCGGGGCCTACGGTTTAGCTATCGAGCTAGTTGGCTGTTTTGGCACTTTCGCACCGGTTCGTGGAGCAATCCCGAACCAAAACAGCAGCGGAAACATGGTATCTCATGTGAGTCCCCGGCCGAAGGCCGGCCGCCGCGCCAGCGGCTTCGTTGTGTGCTGAGCATGTTCAGCAGCTTAAGGGTGAAAGTCCCTGCCCAACCTGATGGAGGTGAAGGGCTAGAGATGATGCAAGGGCTACCGTCGCGAGGCGGGGTCTGAAAGAAGCATGGAAAATGTGCGAGTCGATGGACAAGAACCGAATACAAGGCGCTAGCGTCGGACGAGCGGGCAACTTATCGCGAAGTCCGTATCCATCAAGGATGCGAAGCGTAGATTCGGCGACTGTGCACAGAAGGCAGCTGAACTTACCTCAGGAGATCTGCTCCGTGTCGCGAAGGCGACTGAGACTGCCGAAAGGCAGTTTGAACGCGGAGCAGAAGTCAGCAGAGGGCATATTAGGTCGTGTCGTCGGCAAGGCTAGTGAGGCACTCCAAGGCCGAAAGGCGGAGTCAACAGATAGGCCAAGCCGGGAACGATGACTGAAGGCCCGAACGAGAAGAGTGGCAAGTACGACATGGATCTCAAGAGCGACAAGCAGCAGAATATCCGGGCTGAACTGGACTTTTCTTCCACGCGAGCGGGTGAAGCCTGCGGAACGGGAAGGGGAGAGACTGAATCGCTGTTGGTGGCCCATGACACCGAAAGCCCAGCTAAAACAAATCGATTGATGGGGGAAGTATGTGAGCGAGAAAACCTGAGGGAAGCATTGCGGCAGGTAAAGGCCAATAAGGGTAGCGCCGGAATCGACAGGATGACTGTCGGCCAACTGAGCGACTATCTGAAAGAGCACTGGCCAATCATCCGAGAGCAGTTGCTGAACGGAACCTACGAGCCGAAGCCGGTGAGGCGGGTGGAAATCCCCAAACCGGACGGTGGGGTGCGAAAGCTTGGCATCCCGACGGTGCTGGATCGATTGATTCAGCAAGCGGTGATGCAGGTCCTGCAACGCAGCTGGGATCGGACCTTCTCTGACAGCAGCTTCGGTTTTCGACCGGGGCGCTCCGCTCTTCAAGCGGTAGCACAGGCGCAGAAGTATATCGCCGAAGGTTACGGCTGGTGCGTCGATCTTGACTTGGAGAAATTTTTCGATCGAGTCAATCACGACAAACTGATGGGTCGGATTGCCAAACGAGTTGGGGACAAGCGGCTGCTCAAACTCATTCGCGCGTTCTTGAATGCGGGAGTGATGGAGAACGGACTGGTCAGCCCGAGCGTGGAAGGTACCCCGCAAGGAGGTCCACTTTCGCCACTGCTCAGCAATCTCGTACTCGATGAACTCGACCAAGACTTAGAGCGCCGAGGACTTCGTTTCGTGCGGTATGCGGACGACTGTAATATCTACGTTCGCAGCGAACGGGCAGGTCAACGGGTGATGGAGAGCATTACGCGATTCATCACGCAAAAGCTCAAACTCAAAGTGAATGAGGCAAAGAGTGCGGTAGCGCGACCGCAGGAGCGAAAGTTTCTCGGGTTCAGCTTCACCGACGGTCCAGAGGTCAAACGCGCGATTGCGCCCAAAGCCCTGGAACGTTTTAAGAGGCGGGTCTGTGAAATCACGCGCCGGGCAAAAGGTGTGAGCATCGAAGCCACTATGGCCGAGCTGGTTCCGTATCTACGGGGATGGCGAGGTTACTTTGGCTTCTGCGAAACGCCGGAAGTGCTGATTGCCTTAATCCGCTGGGTTCGTTTGCGACTTCGGGCTGCGCTGTGGCGGCAATGGAAAACTCCACGCCGGCGCCGGGCAGCTCTGTTGGAACTAGGGGTGCGCCCAAGGCTGGCAAGTAACACCGCTGGCAGCGGGCTTGGTCCTTGGTACCTCGCACGAGCTAAAGCCCTATCTGTTGGGCTTTCTAATGCCTACTTCAAATCGCTTGGTCTTCCCACGTTCGTCGACGAGTGACAGCGCACCTTCTCGAACCGCCGTGTACGGACCCGTACGCACGGTGGTGTGGCAGGGGTCGGTGGGCGACCACCGCCCCTATGCCGATCTTGTCGCCCAGCGTAGACCTATCCTCGCCGGTTTTCAAGTTGCGGCATAACCGCGTCTCCTATTGGAGCGCTCAAGCTCCTGACCGGCAATCTCCCGATTCCAGATCCGCTCTTCAAGACCAGATCCGGCCAACCAAAAGCGCTGAGCTTCGCCGTTGAGGATGTCCGGAAGACCGTAGAAAAAGGAACGACTCAACCGGAGCCTATGATAGGCTCCGGGAAATTTTTCTTAGCAGGAAAAAAGGAGAGTCGTTTTGAAAAGAGAGTATCAGAAGCGAGCAAGTCCAAAGGTGGGGCAGGCGGAAGAACGTGCTGTCCAAATCGCGCTGCCCATGGCAGAGATCTTGACGAGTATTGAGGAAGGGCTGGGAGAACTGGTCCGCAAGGTGGGCCGGCTGTTTATTGAATCGGTGCTGGAGGCGGAGGTAGAGCAGATCGCAGGAGTACGCTCGCGCCGGCTGCAAAGCAGGCAGGCGTATCGATGGGGAGTGGAGCAAGGCTCCTGCCTGATCGATGGCCAGCGGGTTCCGATCGTGCGCCCGCGGGTGCGTCAATGCGGCGGCGGCAAGGAACTGCCGCTGGGCACCTACCAGTTGTTCCAGCGGGTGTCGCCGGCCGAGGAAACCGTGTGGAGCAATCTCATGCGCGGACTCAGCATGCGGGACTACAAGCTGGTGCTGCAGCAGTTTATGGATGCCTACGGGCTGGAGAAGAGCACCATCAGCGAACGGTTCATCGAAGCCAGCCGCAAGAAGTTAGAAGAACTGATGAGCCGCTCACTGGCCCATCTGCAGATCTGCGCGCTGCTACTGGACGGAACCATCTTCAAGGGCCAGCATCTGGTGGTTGCCATCGGTATCGATACGTTTGGCAAGAAAGTGGTTCTGGGCCTGGTACAAGGGGCGACTGAAAATGCCCGAGTGGTCAGCGGACTCCTGGATCATCTGGCCGAACGTGGGCTCGACTTCAGCCAGCCCCGGCTGTACCTGCTGGACGGAAGCCGGGCCTTACGGGCTGCCATCGTACAACATGCCGGAGAGGCCGCTTTCTTTCAGCGTTGCCAGGTGCACAAAATCCGCAACGTGCTGGCATACTTACCCGATACCCATCAACACTGGTTCAAATACAAGCTGCGGCTGGCCTATGCACAGGCCGACGTCGTCGACGCACGGCAGGCGCTCTACCGGCTGCATGATGAGCTGAACGAACTGAACCCGAGTGCAGCGGCGAGCTTAATGGAGGGGCTCGAGGAAACCCTGACCCTGCACGAACTCCAAGTGCACGCTCGTTTACGTCGTTCCCTCAGCAGTACCAATGGCATTGAATCCAGTTTCTCGATGGTGGAGACCATCTGTCGCCGCGTCAAACGCTGGCAAGGCAGCGATCACCGTTTGCGCTGGGTGGCTTCGGCGCTTCTCTATGCCGAAACCCGCTGGAATCGGCTGCACGGTTATCGACAACTGCCGCTGCTGATTCACAATCTTCAGCGCGCCTATCAGACGCGTTGTAATCTAAGTCCGGTCACCGTGGCTGCTCACTCAGCCGCCTGATCGTCCATTCGAGTCGTCTCCTTTTCAACGGAAAAACGGACATCCTCGCTGGGTCCTTCGAAAACGAAGCTGCTAAATCACGTGTTTGCAGCGGAGTCCGCGTTCGGCACATTTACAGGGACGACCCCGTTTGCGAATAGGCGGAGAGGGCGGTGGGGAAGCGATTTCCGGGGGCGGCAGGGCTGGGGACAGTACGACGGAATGTCCGAGACGTTCCAATCTGCGCACGAGCCTGTTGGTCGTGCGTTGCGGGTGTAGACGATCGAAGTAATCGCCACCGAGTTCCTGATAGAGGGCGGGTTCGGCCAGCAAATGATAGGGGATGAGGATGAGCCGGTGCGCCACCGCAATAGTAGCTTTTTTGACTCCGCCGCGGGCCGCGATGCGATAGAACAAAGCAGTTAAGAATGTATTCTTGGTATGCGACGCTGCCCAAGCGGCCTGGCAAAGGCTACGCCGCAAATAGACGTTTCCTTTGCGTGTCTTGCCGGTCTTGCGTTTCCCTGCGCTTTGGCAGTTGCCAGGACACAAGCCTGCCCAACTCGCCAGATGGGCTGCATCGGGGAACTGCGTCATATCCAATCCGAGTTCAGCTACCAGGGACCAAGCCGTAATGCGATCCACGCCAGGAATCGTGCACAACCGCTCGATCACGTTCGTGTGGGCACTGAGCCGGCGCTCGATTTCGCTCTCCAACCGTTGAATCCGGTTTTCCAAAAACGCCAGTTCATCGAGCAGTTCTCCGAGAACAAACCGATGATGCTCATCGATGCGCCCGTGCAAAGCTCGCTCTAACTCTTGCTTTTTGCCGCGCAGCGAACCACGCGCATAATCGGCCAACCAACCCGGATCGACTTGGCCGCGGACTATGGCCTGCAGCATGAGCCGGCCCGAGACGCCGAACAGATCGCTCACGATACAGGTAACTTTCACGTTGGCATCTTCCAGAATCCGATGCACCCGATTGCGCACGCGATTGACCTCCTGCTTTAAGTGCACGCGCAAGCGCGTCACATCGCGGAGCTCGCGAATCTCCCGCGGCGGGATAAAGCTCGCTCGCAACCATCCATGCTGCAGCAGATCGGCAATCCACTCGCTGTCCTTCTGATCCGTCTTGCGGCCGGGAAGCGCCTTCATATGCTGCGGGTTGACCAACACAACCGTGAACTTGCCTTCCAGCACATTCCACACCGGTTTCCAGTAAACGCCCGTGGATTCCATGGCCACATGCGTGACCTTGTGGAGAAACAACCAGCGCATTAGACTGATCAGATCGGAGCGGAAGGTTCCAAACTCGCGCTTCTTCTGCCGCTTCTCTCCCGATTCCTCTAGCAACAACAGGCAAGCCACTACCGTCCGTTTATGAACATCCAAACCACAACAGCGGCGGTATACTACATCCATCTTTGACCTCCTCTGCCGCCGAGCGTAGGGACGCCTGAAAAATGAGACTATCCTTCTCGTACTCTCTACCGGGCGGCAGAGGTGACATATCGTTGTGCCAACTAGGGCCTAGGCGTCCCGGACCACATTCACCACCGGGCTGTACGCGCCAACTCGAAACCGGCCTCATTCGCTGAGCGGCATCTCGCAGCATACCGCTTCTCTCGTCCCGTTTTCATCCTTCGTTGTCGGACCTGGCAAGGGCCGGTGGGCCATTCACCGCCGCTAAAAATATTCCCAAGCCCCTCCTTTCATCAGCTTGCAATCCAAATCTGACATCGGCGGTTCCAGCTTGCTGATCGCCCGTGTTACTCTCCGGCCGATAAGGAGCGATCAATACGCCATGACATCCCGTGAAGCTCGTAAACAACGCCGTGAAGCCGAAAGGAAAGCGGCCAAACTCGCATTCAAGGCCGCCAAAGCCGCTGGTGCTAGAACTGGGTTCGTTTCGCACGCCGCCGAAGAGCCGCCCGCCGAGCAGCCTGGGTTCGTTCCGCAAGCTGCCGCGCAACTCTTCAAGCGCGCCGAAACCAATCGCCGCAACGCCACGCACAGCACCGGTCCACGCACTACCGCAGGAAAACTGGCTTCCTCTCGTAATTCGCTCAAACACGGATTGGCTTCCGCTGAAACGATCATTCCCGGCGAAGAGCGCGCCGCTTTCGAAGCCCTCCTGCACGACCTATTAGAAGAGCATCAACCCGCGGGCGCGAGCGAAGAGCTCCTCGTCAAGGAAATGGCCCAGTCGTATTGGCTCACGCAGCGCGCTATCCGCCTCCAAAATGAATGCTTTACGGAAAACGCTGTAGACGAAAAACGTCTATCCTTATTCCTGCGCTATCAAACCACCCACGAGCGCGCCTTCCACAAAGCTCTCAACGCCCTCCTCCGCCTGAAACAGAGCCGCGCGCGTCAGCAAGCGCTTGGCTTCGTTTCGCAGCCGGCGCGTGAATCCACCCATCACCCCGAGTTCGTTCGGCAAAATGCCGCCATCGAGGAGGAAAAAACACCGCCGCAACACAAAGCGCAAGCCGCTTAATGCCAATTTGGCGGCTCTAGCTCGTTAATGGGGGCAAGCCAAGGCTCTGACTGATAAAACAAACTTGTGAGGGAATGTTTTGATCAGATCAGAAGTGATATTGGGCTTGCCCGAATACGAGATTACCGCGATGGACGAGATAGCGGGAGAAGTGCGTATTGAAGCACGGTTTAGCGGCAAGATCGGGTGTCCGCATTGCGGGGGATCGAAGCTGCGGTTAAAGGACCGGCGCACACGGCGTTTGCGGCACGAGAACTGGGGCATACGGCGGTGTGTGCTGGAGTTGGAGACGCACAAATGGGTGTGCCGGTCCTGCAGCCGTAGCTTCTGGCAGCGGTTTCCGGGCGTCCTGCCGCGGGTGCGTGCCACGGAGCCGTTTCGCCGCAGCGTATGCCAGAAGCACTTTGACGGCATCAGTCGCAGCCGTCTGGCAAAACGCGAGCGCCTGTCCAGCGCCACCGTCGAGCGCTGGTTTCTGCGCTATCTGGGCGCGCTCGCCGGTGAGCGCATCAGCCGCGAATGCCCGCAGGTGCTGGGTATTGACGAGCACTTTTTCACCAGGAGGCACGGCTATGCGACCACGTTGTGTGATCTCAAGAATCACAAAGTGCAGGACGTGGTGCTGGGCCGCAGTGAGGCAGCGCTGGACAGCTATCTGACGAATTTACAGGGCAAGCACTTGGTCGAGGTCGTCTGCATGGATCTGGCAGCCGGCTACCGCGCTTTGGTGCGCAAGCACTTCCCGCAGGCCAAAATCGTGGCCGATCGTTTCCACGTCGTGCGCACCGTCAATCATCACTTTCTCGCCTGCTGGAAGAACATCGATCCGGTGGGATCCAAGCATCGCGGCCTAGTCTCGCTCATGCGGCGCCATGCACACAATCTCACCTTCCAGCAGCACGAGCGCCTCTCAGCCTACCTGCAGCAGTACCCGGCGCTCGAGGCCATTTACAGCTTCAAGCAGCGGCTCTGTTCCCTGCTGCTGGAGAAAGCCCAGAACCAGAAACGTTGCCGCAAACTGGCTCGCCGCTTCCTAGCCGCCGTGGCAGCGCTCCGTTATTGCGGGTTCGCGCCACTGGTTGCCCTCGGCAATACTCTCCATTCCTGGCGTGAGGAAATTGCTTGCATGTGGCGCTTCACCCGCAACAACGGCATCACCGAAGGATTCCATACCAAAATGGAAGTCCTCCAAAGACAAGCCTACGGCTTCAGAAATTTCCAGAATTATCGTTTGAGAGTTAAGGTAATGTGTTCTTGAGATCAGTCGGATCCGGGGCTTGCCCCCATTAAGTGCGTACAGCCAATTTGGCGTCCCCAAGGGGATTCGAACCCCTGTTATCGCCGTGAAAGGGCGGTGTCCTAGGCCGGGCTAGACGATGGGGACGCTACGGAAAGGCGAGCTTCTTACAATCTATCAGACCGGCCTCGTCCCGCTTCGCCTCAGGGTCGAGGTTCAGAGGGTGTGCAGATAGGCCAGGACGTTGGCTTTGTCGTCGGCCGACAGCATGTCGTTGTAAGGAGGCATGCCGTTCCCGCCGTTGTTGATCTGCGCCAGCACGTTGGCATCGTTGACCGGCTTGCCGTTCTGCAGCGTCTTGCGCTTGAACAGGCCTTGCAGCGACGGACCCATCTTCTTCTCGGGCGTGTCTATGTTGTGGCACATGGCGCACTGCTCAAAGGTCTCTTTGCCCTTGGCAGCATCGCCGGCCTTGCCCTTCTGTCCGGCTGCCAGAGCAACCGTCAGCAATGCGCCAAAGAGAATAGAACCGGAAAGGGTGAATGTACGTCGTATCATTAGTGATCTCCTGCCCCGCAACGGGAGCCTCGGAAGTTTCAGTCTACAACCCGACCTCTCCTGTTGGACTGCATTTGAGGCTCAAACGCATCATTATGAGAGCAGATTAACGCTAGGGAAAGTTCATGATCCTTCTCTGCGGGATAATAGGGAGCATCCGGTGGTCATTCTGATCCTCCAGGAAAGTGTGTCCATGCTCCAAAGAGCCTTTTGCCTTTTTATCCTTTCGTGCTCCATTGTTGCCGCCAGCACCAGCGGCGTTCCCAATATGACCGTTCCCCCGAAAGCCGGGAAAGTCGATCTGTTCCCCGAAAGCGCTCTAAAGCCCGGCATGAAAGGCGTCGCCTGGACGGTATTTCAAGGCAATAAGCCCGAGCCCGTTCCGGTGGAAATCATCGGCGTGTGGGAGAACATGTGGGGCCCTCACCAGGACATCATCATCGCGAAACTCACCGGGAAAGCCGAGCGCACCAATGTCGCGGGCGGCATGAGCGGCAGTCCGGTTTATATCGACGGCAAACTGGTGGGCGCCGTCGCGCTCCGTCTGAGCGTCTTCTCGCCCGATGCTATCTGCGGAATTACGCCCATTCAATTGATGCTGGAAGTAAATGATTTCGATAAAAGCCGGCCAGCGGATAGCCGCACTCCCGATAGCGCCAGCGGGCGTTCCAGAAATGTTCTGGAATCCGATTCATCGACGCCCATGCCCAGCGGGCTGCTGGCGCGCGTGATGGCTGCGTTGCCGTCCGGCAACTTGCCGGAAACTCCGATGATGACGCCGATCGCCACGCCCATCACAATGTCCGGGTTTAGCGACGAAGCTGTCCGGGAATTCGCTCCGATATTCAATCAGCTTGGGCTGACAGTGTCGCAAGGAGGCGCGGGTGGCGCGCTCGATTCCGCCAAGCCCGCCAAGGATTGGGCCACCTCTCTGCAACCCGGCGAAGGCGTGGCCGCGGTGTCTGGTCTCGGGCGACATGACCATGACCGGCGGCGGAACTGTCACTTATAACGACGGCAAGCGCATCCTCGCCTTCGGCCATCCCATGTTTAATCTGGGCCAGGTGGATATGCCCATCGCCAAGGAAGAAATCATCACCACGCTTGCTTCCTCTTATCAGCCCACCAAAATGGGCAACGCGTCGGAAGTCGTGGGCGCGCTGCGGCAGGATCGGCACAGCGGTATCGAAGGCGAGCTCGGTGTCGCAGCCCAGATGATTCCCGTCACTATGCACGTGCGGTCATACGATCGCGAAAATGTCGTTCGCAAGACGCAGGATTTTCATTTCAACGTGTTCGTGGATCAGAAGTGGACGCCGTATCTGATGATGGCCACTCTCTTCAATACGCTTTCGAATTTGAACGATTTTTCCGAGGAAGCCACCTACCGTCTGCACGGCGAGTTGGACGTGCAGGGTCAGCACCGGGTGGAACTCACTACCATGCAAGCGCCCGCGGAATCGCCTATTCCCACCCCCATGCTGCTGGCCGGATGGTGGGGAGACAAGTTCAATCGCCTGTTCGTGAATTCGAATAAATTGCCCAAGCTGAACGCCGTGAACGTGACCGTGGACCTGCTGCCCGAACGCCGTATTGCGCAAATCGAATCCGCCTGGATCGCGGACAACAAAGTCACGCCCGGGACTGACGTTCCGGTGAGAGTGGTGCTGCGGCCTTACCACGGTGATCGCATCGAGCGAACTGTGAACGTCAAGATTCCCGCGGGTATGTCGCGCGGGGAGCACCAGATTCTCTTTAGCGATGCCGAAACGCTGAGCCGCTTCCAAAACATCGCCAGCTCGCTGAATCGGATCGAAGATATTCCCCAGACTGTCGCCATGCTGAATGAAGAGCGCAGCAACAATCGCGTCTACGTTTCGCTGATCGAATCGCAACCCACCGTCTACTCCGACGAGAAAGTGTTGCCGAGTTTACCCGCCTCCGTGCTCAACGTGATGCAGAGCGGCCGCGCCACGAACCATCAATTCGTCAGCTCGCCGGAAAGCGCGCACGAGCAGACCTCGGTCCCGTTCGACGTGGTCGTCACCGGGAATTACTCGCTGAAAGTTTACGTGAACTGAAGGACATCACCCTTACCGCATGCACAATCACTCGGGCTTGTTCCGGGCCGCAGCCTTATTCTTGTTAGCGGCGGCGCCTCCGCTCTGCCTGGCGGTTGACACTCACATCTGGGAACAATCGGAGCAGGCCGACTTCGCGCGAGGAACTCCCAAGCATCTGTCTATTCGCAGCGATGGGCACGTAACTCTCGCGCCTGAATTCAAGGAGCTGGACAGCACCGGCGTTCCCTATCTTTGGGCGGTCGCGCAGGATTCCAAAGGCACTCTCTACTACGCGGGCGGCGCGCCCACTGGGGCAACGGCAAAAATTTTCATGCTGGGCCGCAACGGAAAATCGAAAGTTTTCGCGGAGCTAACCGGCCTTGAAGTACACGCGCTGGCCGTCGACTCCGAAGATCGCGTCTACGCGGCCGTGCTACCCGATGCCAAGATTTATCGCATCGACAAGAGCGGCAAACCCCAAGTCTTCTTCGATCCGAAGTGCAAGTATGTCTGGTCCATGGCCTTCAATCGTTCTGGCGACCTATTCGTGGCGACCGGCGATGCCGGCCTGATCTATCGCGTCAGTCCCGATGGAAAGGGATCGAAGTTTTTCGATACGGAAGAAACGCACGCGCGTTCCATGATCATCGACGATTCGGGCAACCTGATCGTCGGCACGGAACCGAGCGGCCTGGTGCTTCGCATCACTCCCAAGGGCGAGAGCTTCGTCCTGTATCAAACCAGTAAGCGGGAAGTGACTGCTGTCGCGGAGCACGACGGAATCATTTACGCCGCCGCGGTGGGAAGCAAAACGGCCGCGCCTTCCGTCACCGGTCCGGCGCCCATTCTCCCCTCGAATCCGGCTCCTGTCACGTCCACGGGTGCGCCCCATATCGGCCAGGTTCCGCCGACATTGGCTCCAGCCATAGGCTCGCTGAGCGCCTCCGTCAGCGGCGGCTCGGAATTCTATCGCATACAGAAGGACGGATTCGCTGAGCGCATCTGGAGCTCATCCAGCGACCTGGTCTACGCTATCGCTTTCAACTCCTCCGGCAAGCCGCTGCTGGGCACGGGGAATAAAGGGATCATTTATCGCGTCGATTCCGATCAGCTCTCGACGCAGCTTCTGAATGCGCCCCCCACGCAGGTCACTGCGTTTCTTCAGGCCAAGAACGGCATGGTGTACGCCGCGACCGGGAACGTCGGCAACCTGTATTCCATTGGTCCCGAGATGGACATGCACGGAACTCTCGAAAGCGACGTGCTGGACGCCAACGATTTCGCTTATTGGGGCAAGGCGCATCTCAATTCCACTTTGCACGGCGGCAGCATCACTCTGGAAACGCGCAGTGGTAATTTGAACAACCCCGAAAACAACTGGAGTCCATGGAGCAAGGTGGCGCTGAGCGAGTTAGGCGGCCAGATTCAATCGCCGGCGGCTCGATTTCTTCAATACCGGCTCACGCTGAATTGCGCCTCCGCCGGTGAATCGCCCGAACTGAGCGCCATCGACATCGCCTATCTGCCGAAGAATATCGCGCCTAAGATCGGGCAGATTGAAATCGCTCCATTCAATTACCGTGAGCCGCCCAGCACGTCCTCGCTGGAAAGATCAGTCGCGCCTTCGGGTTCACCTACTACTTTGAGTTTGCCCGCAGTGGGGCAAAGAAGATCCGGGTCCGGTGCTCCGAGTCTGGAATTAGCGGGTAACGCGACCCTGCAATACAGCAAGGGCTACGTCACCTTGCGTTGGAGCGCAAGCGATCCCAACGGCGATCCGCTCATTTACAAAATCGAGCTGCGCGGAAAGAACGATGCGCTTTGGCGCACCCTCAAAGAGAAGCTGCAAGACCGCTATTATGCCTTCGACAGCGCCACTTTCCCGGATGGCGAATATGTTGCGCGCGTGACCGCCAGCGATGCTCCTGCGAATACTGTGAAAGACGCCCTCGCGTCTTCGCTGGAAAGCGAGCCGTTTACCATCGACAACACACCGCCGGAAATCATCAACGTCTCTGTGGCGAAAAACGGCTCGCATCGCGCGATCAAGTTTACCGCCAGAGACGCTCTGAGCTGGATCGACAAAGCCGAATATTCGGTGGACGGCGGCGAATGGCTGCAGATGACTCCGGTGAACGTCGTCACCGATTCGCAAGTGCTCACTTACTCGCTGGACGTGGATGCCGGACACATGATCGCCATTCGCGTGTTTGACGAGGATGACAACGTCGTAGTCAAGCAGTTCCCGCCGGAGTAGGATCTATCGCATATCCGCGTAGATATCCATAAGCTTCCGCAGATCCTCGGTATCTTTCGCGCGGCAGTTCATCAAAGGCGGCCGCACCGGGCCGGCAGACATCCCCAGAATTTCCATCGCTTCTTTCATGACCGCAACTTCGTAGCCGCGCGATCGCTCGCGCAAGGCGTAGAGCGGGTTCACGTAGCGCCGCATGAGTTCATTTAGGCGCGCAAAGTCGCGGTTCATTCCCGCGTCAGCGAGCGCTAACGAAAGGCGCGGCGAAATATTCGAAATGCTGGAAGTATATGCTTGGACTCCAATCGCGAAGTAGCCGGGCACGCAATCGTCGCCGAGTCCGCCGAACCAGGCGAGACGATCGCCGTTATGTTCCATGATGCGCTGATATTTTCGAACGTCTCCCTGGCCGTCTTTCCAGGCAGCCAGCGTGGGCACTCGATCCGCTAACCTCGCCACCATTTCCGGGGTGAAAATTGCCCAGTCGCGGCTGTAGATCATCAGAGGTAGCTCGGTCGCGCGGCCGAGAGCTTCGTAATAGGCGAACAGCCCGTCCTCCGGCGCAGCAACATAGTAAGGCGGCAGCGCGAGAATGCAATCCGCGCCGGCTTTTTCGGCGCGCCGCGCGATTTCCACGCCTATAGGGACATTGAAGCCGGTACCGGCGACGATCGGCATTCTGCCCCTCACCGCCTTTACGGTGGTTACGATGACTTGCTCGATCTCGTCAATGGATAACGAATACATCTCGCCGGTGCCGCCTGCCGCTACCAGCGCGCAAAACGGATGGCCTGCCATCTCGTCGACATTCCGCGCGAGAGCGTCGAGATCGAGGGAAAGATCCTGGCGAAGCGGCGTTACGGGAAAACCGAAGACGCCGCGGAGATTTGCCACAAGAGCGCTTGGATTTGGATGCATAGTCGAAGAGTTCACGTGTTCAGACGAGTTTTGAAACCCGGTGCATATTCACGGCGAACGAGAAGCGCATAGCTGGCGATTCCGAGGAGTAGAAAAACAAAATTGGCAGCCATCGGCGCTCCATAGCCGCCCGTCGCTTGCTTGAGCCACCCGGTCAGAAGCGGGGCGAGAATACCGGGAAGATTAGCGGCCATGTTTTGGACGGCGGCCAGGCGGGCTGCGGGCGCGCCGGGCATGATGGCGGGCGTGAGAGCCCAGTAGTTTCCGGTTGCGAGTCCCAAGCCGCTCAACGAGAAGATCGCGAAGAAAAGGGCGATGCTGTTCGAAGATGAGGCAGCTCCAATGATTTCGGTACATGCGACGACGCAGCCGGCGATGATGAATGTTCTTCGCACGTTGACAGGGTCGCCACCGCGATGAATGATCCGATCCGCCCACCAGCCGGCGAGGGTCGCGACAATCGCGAAACCCCAGAAACTGAATCCCGTGAACCATCCGGTCGAAGTAAGGGAGAGGCCGCGGCTCTCCCTGAAATAGGCGGGAAGCCAAGTCAAGCAGAAATAGTTGAAGTAGTTGTAGCAGAACGAGCCGATGATAATGCCCCACATGACGCGGTTTGAGAGCAGCTCGGCAAAGCCGATAGGAGCTATTTCAGGACGCTTCAGTATCGTTTTCTCGAGCTCACGATCGTTGTCGCGGATCACGAACATCCAAGGAATGAGCCAAAGCAATGCGCCGAAACCGACAATTGCAAACATCAACCGCCAACCATAAGCGACTAAGAGCCAGGCGACGAGCGGCGCGCCTATCGCTGGGCCCAATTTGGCGCAGGCTTGATACAGCCCCATCACAAATCCATGGCGCCGTTGCGGAAGGTTGAGGCGTATCCAACGCATGCCGGCGGGCGTGTTCACGGCTTCGCCAGCGCCGAGCAAGAGGCGTAAACCAAAAAGCTGCGCAAACGAGCCACACCACGCGGTAAGGCCGGCGAACAGGCTCCAGAACGCAAAGCCGATGGCGAAAGGACGCTTGACTCCATAACGGTCCACCACCCAGCCTGCCGGAATCTGCAGAGCCGCGTAGCTCCAGAAGAAGGCGGAGTTGAGAAGACCTCGGGAGTTGTCATCGAGCCCGAAGAAATTCTTGAAATCGCGAGCCGTCAGAGCCATAGACAGGTTCTGGCGGTCAATGTAAGCGATGATAAACGCGGTACAAAGAAGCGCTACTGCTGCCGATCGGCGAACGTTTTCCTTACCGTATCGCGCTGCGGTATCGGCGACGGTTGCGTGTTGAACGGGATCACGCATCGGCAGCCTGAAGCAGACCACGTATGTAACCGAACGCAAAGGCGAACGCTTGATGGCCGCCCTCGTCGCCTTGAATTATGGGTACGTGATCGGGCATAAGCATGCCATCATAGCCGACTTCTTTATAGACCCGAATGGCCGCCAATAAATCGACATCTCCGGCATCCGGGAATGTCTCTTGAAAATTCAAGAAGCCGCCGTGAATGTTGCGGAAATGAACGTTGAAGATCTTCTTGCGCGAGCCGAAGTAGCGGATGACGTCGAAGATCTGGCGGCCCGGGTCCGGGAGCATTTCAGACACGGTGCCCTGGCAGAAATTCAGGCCATGGTAGGGGCTCGGGTTAATTTCGATGAAGCGCTTCAATCCATCTACACTACCGAGGACGCGATGCACGCCTCGGAAACCTTTATCGGCGGGCATGCCGGGATCATGCGGATGACAGGCCATCCTGACCTTGTATTCCTCGGCGACAGGAATGACGCGCTTGAGAAAATAGGTGATTCGATCCCACATCATGTCACTCGAAACCGGACCAGCTTCGGTCAGGGGCGGCTCCTGTCGAGCCTTGGCATAGTCGAAGGTGCTGTAACTGGCGCCACCACGGCCCGGAGTGCGATCAGTACGCACGACGCCTAAAATGCTCAAATTGTATTTCAGGGTGGGAATTCCGGCGCGCGAACTGTTCTGAATCATTTTGCAAATGTCGTCGATCTCGCGATCGCGCTCGGGACTTTTTCCCAACATGATCTCGGGATTTTCAGACTTCGTAATGTAGCTGGAACTTAGCGGCAGCGGAACAGCTTCAAGCCGAATGCCAAAGGATTCGACGCGTTCTCGAAGCTTTGTTAGTCCTTCGACAGACCAGTTTTCGTCGAACTTGGCGGATGGCATGCGGCTGCAAATGTGAGTGACTCCCAGCGGAGCCAGGACTCGCAGGACTTCATCGCTGGAATCGTGTTGCGTGCCGAGTTTCATTCGAGCGGTAGGCGGGGAGCCTGATTGAGCTGACGCGGTTTCACGCGTAAGGCTGAGAGATGCGGCTGCTAATTTTGTAAAGGCGCGGCGATTCATGGCTCTTCCGAAATGCCGACGCTATCACCGCCGAGCCAGTCAGGTCAATAGCGCAGAGTAGTTAATGGACAATTTGAGATGAATTTCCGAACGCGTCAATGAAAATCTCTTCCCTAAAGCTGCACTCGATCGCGATTGCGGATCCACCGCTGCGAAGCTCGTATGGACGACACGCGCCCTGGGCGCTCCGCACCATCGTCGAAATCGAAACCGACGATGGGATTACGGGGATTAGCGAGACCTACGGCGGCGAAGGCCCGCGCGGCGCGCTCGAGATGGCTAGGGAGTACATCCTCGGCAGGGATCCCTTTCAGCTTGCCGGGCTTTATGAGAAGATGTGCCGCGAGAGGGATCCCGCGCGCGATGTTCCGGGCGGCCGCAGCCAAACCTGGCTAGTCCCGGGCGAGAACCCGCTGGATCAGAACAACCGTACCTTCGCCGCTATTGAGATCGCATGCCTGGACATTATCGGACAAGCGGTAGGCAGGCCTGTGTGCGACGTGATCGGCGGCCGCGTGCGCGATCAAGTTCCGTTCTCCGCTTATCTTTTCTACAAGCACGCGGGGGGCGGAGGCGAGGGGCAGTACCGGGACGAATACGGCGAGGTACTCGATCCGCGTTCCGCTGTGCGCGAGTGCCGGCAGATGGTGTCTCAATATGGCTTCCGGGAAATAAAGCTGAAGGGCGGAGTTCTGGACCCGGTTCTGGAGATCGAGACCATTCGGGAACTGCGCACTGAATTCGGCCCGAACGTTCCGCTCCGAATCGATCCGAATTGCGCCTGGTCCATCGATACGTCGGTGCACGTAGGAGAATCGCTGCGCGAGGAATTATCAAACGGAGGGTACCTGGAGGATCCGTGTCCCGCGGCTGGAGGGCATGGGCGAATTGCGGAAGAAGCTACGCGCGATGGGCATCGATACTCCGCTGGCCAGCAATGTCGCGGTCACTCAGTTTGCGGATGTTGTGCGCGCGCGCGATTTCGACGCCGTGCAAATCGTGCTTTCCGATCCCCACTATTGGGGCGGTTTGCGCCAAGTGCAGTATTTGTCGCACTTATGCAGCACGTTGAACATGGGTCTTTCGATGCATTCGAATAGCCATCTCGGAATCAGCTTGATGGCCATGGCTCACGTGGCCGCTGCCTGCCCGAATCTCACTTACGCATGCGATACGCACTATCCTTGGCAGACGGAACAGGATGAGGTGGTCGCGGGAGGACGCATACAGTTCCGGGACGGCGCCGTGGAAATTCCCGCGAAGCCAGGGCTAGGCGTGGAACTGGATTATGACCAGCTGGCACGCGGCTGTGAGCGATATGAGAAAGTTCCGTATCGCAAGCGCGACGATGAGGCGGAAATGCGGAAGCACGTAGATCCGGATTGGAAACGCGTTCTGCCGCGCTGGTAACTTTTATGTGATCGGTCCCGGATTGAAGGGCGTGAGGGCGTTGCCGAGGCCCCAGTGGTCGGCCCAAGTCTTTTTTCGGCCGCTCGCCACGTCGAGAACAAATTGGAACAATTCCCAGCCGACCTGCTCGATGTTGGCGTTTCCGGTGGCGATCCGGCCGGCGTCGATGTCGATCAAATCGTGCCATTTCTCCGCTAAGGCGGTTCGTGATGAAACCTTTACGACCGGCACGAGCGCTAATCCATACGGGCTGCCTTCTCCGGTTGTGAAGATGTGAAGATTCATAGACGCAAGCTGCTGCGTGCCGCAAATAAAGTCGCTGGCCGGAGTGGCGGCGAACACGAGCCCTTTACTGACGACCTTTTCTCCATGTCCCGCAACGGCTCGAATGGCCGTAGTACCGGCTTTGGCTATCGAACCTAGCGCTTTCTCCACGATGTTCGCGAGGCCGCCGCGCTTGTTTCCGGGCGTGGGATTAGCGCTGCGATCCGCACCGCCCTTAGCAAGGTACTCGTCATACCAGCGCATTTGCTCGATCAGGGCGCGGCCGACCTCCACATTGATTGCACGCGGCGTGAGCAGGTGGACGGCATCACGAACCTCCGTTACCTCGGAGAAGAAGACGCTGGCTCCTGCGCGAACCAAGAGGTCGGCGGCATAACCGACAGCAGGGTTGCAGGTCACGCCCGAGAACGCGTCGCTGCCGCCGCACTGTAAACCTACCGAGAGATCCGAAACGGGACAAGGCTGCCTCTGCCGCGCATTGAGAGTGGACAGTTTTTTTTCCGCAGCGCGCATGATGGCGCTCACGCTTTCGGCGAAACCACGCTCGTCCTGTAGACGGATGACGTTCAGCTCGGCCAATAAGGGAAGATCGGAGCGAAACAATCGGTCGGGCTGCAACTTCTCACAGCCCAGGCTCACGATGAGCGGCTGACCGGACAGGTTTGGATTGACGCTGATGTTTTTCAGCGTGCGAATGGGGACAGCGGCTCCGGGCGCCTCGATGGCCACGCCACAGCCATAGTTATGAGTGATCGCGACTACGTCGTCTACGTTCGGAAAGCGCGGCAAGATCTCCGCTTTGATCCGCCGCACCGCGTAATCGACCGTCGGCGCTACGCATTGGACGGTAGTGGTGATGCCCAGGATATTCTTCGTTCCAACGCTGCCGTTCGCGTTGCGGTAACCATCAAATGAATACTCCGTGAGCGGCGGCAATGGCACGGGTACCGCGGTGGCGAGGGGCATGCGATCGAGAGGCGGCGCAGCGGGAAGATCGAGAAATTCTTCTCGAACCCAAGAACCCGGCTCTACAATCCGAGTCGCGTGACCGATGATCTGGCCATAACGAGTGACCGCTTCGCCAGTATCGATGCGAGCGAGGGCGATCTTGTGGGACTGCGGAATTCTTTCGCGAACCGCCAAGCCCGACGGCGCTAGCGTGCCTGCAGCAGCGCCATCCGAATCGACGATGATGCCGACGTTGTCGGATTTGTTAACGCGTATATAGAGCGGGGGCGGCAACTTGCGTCACTGGATTGGAACGTGAAACGTGCCGGTATTCGGGCCTGAATCCCAGCCGTTCGGCAACATCTAGAATCTTGTTGAACTCAAGACTGATAGTCGCGCCTGCTTTCTGCGTGACTTCATCCTCGATGGGCAGATCGAAATCGTCGGCGCCGTATTGAAGCCCTTCGAGAGCGCGCTCATTTTGCGTTAGCACGGACGTTCGAATGCGCGCAACATTGTCTAGATAAATACGGCAAAGCGCGAGGTGGCGCAGATATTCCCCGGTCGTGACCTCGATCCCGCCAAGCTGCGTGAAGTATGGCTTGTAGGTCCAACAGAGAAAGCTTGCCAGCCCGCCGGTCTGGTCCTGAAAGCGGCGTGTTCGTTCCAGATGCTCCAGGCGCTCATCGAGGCTTTCGTCAAAGCCGATGACCATTGTGGCGGTGGTACTCAGTCCAGCGGCAACGATGGCGCGCTGAGCTTCGAAGTATTCGGCGACCGTGTACTTGAACTTGCTATGCCGCGAGCGAAAGCCCTCGGTGAGAATCTCCGATCCGCCTCCGGTTATCCAGCGCACGCCTGCTTGCTTGAAGAGGTCGGCAGCCTCGAAATAGTCAAGCTTGGCATGATCGGCAAGATACATGAACTCCGCAATTGTGAGCGCATAAAATTCAAGGCGATCGCCATAACGCTCCCGAATAGCGGCAAAAAGATCACAGTAATAGCTGAGAGGCAGATGGGGGTTAAACCCGCCATTGAAAGCCGCAAGGTCGCCGCCGAGATCGAGCAGTTCGTCGAGCTTCGCAAAAACAGCCTCACGGCTCATCACATAACCTTGGGGATGTCCGGGAAGACGATAGAACGCGCAGTAATCGCACTGGGCCACGCACACGTTGGTGTAATTAATGATCCGCATGATCATGTATGTGCAGGCATCCGGCGGATGAAAGCGCGCCCGGACTTGCGAGGCAAGACTCCGGATCTGAGAATCCGAAGCGGTTAACCATAGTAAGCGAGCATCCTCCTTATCGATCCGCTCGCCTTCGGCAATCTTGGCAGTTATATCGGAGAGTTGGGTGGCGGGAATGCTCACGTGGCTCAAATCACCGGGTCTTGATCTTATCCGGCCTTCGGAGTTCAATCAGTTTGGTGAGTTGCCTGTTAGTATTCGTCCGGCCGTGATCGCCGGAGTTATTCATGCCAGCTCCGACGGCAGCCATTTCTAACGATTCCAACTCCTCCTCGGCGACCGGAGTCAAAGCAAGGTCGGTGTAATTGCGGGCATCGGGATCGCGCTTTAACTGCTGGCGAAAACGGCCGTAGCGCCAAATCA
The DNA here is from genome assembly GCA_963795445.1 of uncultured Acidobacteriaceae bacterium. Taxonomy (GTDB): domain Bacteria; phylum Acidobacteriota; class Terriglobia; order Bryobacterales; family Bryobacteraceae; genus Bog-105. The sequence continues at coordinate 100,783 of CAWCHX010000026.1, forward strand.
GTTGGGCCAGCTTGAAATGTTTATACGTCAAATTGGCGACGTAACGAGGATAGAAAACGAACGGACTCTCGACCGGCAGCGTCGGCCGGCGTTCTTTGCGATACTTGCGCCGGAGATAGCCCCCCTGCAAGGGATCAACTTTCTCGAGCTTGAGGCAAGTGTAAAACCAGCCGAGCAGCATGAGCATGTTACCGGGATTGCTCTTGGTCGCCTCCGCCCGGCGCATGATGGTCTCCAGATGCTCAGGCGAATAGTAACTCGCCCAGGCATCCTTATAAAGCTGCTCCCATTCGGCAGTCGACATAGTCGAGTGGGAAGTAGTCACGTGCTCCAGGTCGTACTTATTCAAATCCGGGTCCAGATATGCGCCGTCCTTATGTAAGCGCTGATGGTCCTCGGACCCAGGCAATGGCGTGAGGCAGTGCGGCTCGAGAAAATCGATCGGCAGCTCGCGCTGGATGACTTTGATGTCGCGCATCACCGATTCAGGCGTATCGGTTGGGAACCCGACAATGTAGCCTGCAAAGATAGTCACTCCAGCGCGTTTCCACTCGAGTAACATCTTGCGGTATTCGGCAACCTTGTTCTGTTTCTTCCTGGCGCCCAATAAGCTGTCCGGGTTGATGCTTTCAAGTCCAATAAACACGCGCGCCACGCCGGCGCGTCCGGCCTTCTCGATAAAGTGCGGAAGGCGATGGCACATCGTATCCACTTGGATCACGAACTTGATATTGAGCTTCTCCTTCTCCCGCATCTCTATGAGGCGATCGAAGACGCTCTCCCAATCCCTGTTCCGGGCGAAGTTGTCGTCTGTGATGAAAAAGCGGTTGATGCCTTGCGCCAGATTTCCGCGGACGATCTGCTCTACATCATCCGCCGAGCGGCGCCGCGATTTTCGCCCCTGCACATTGATGATGGTGCAGAAGGAGCATTGAAATGGGCAGCCGCGGCCAGCATCGAAGCTGGTCATCTTACCGACGGTCCGCTTCACGCGGGTCGAGGGAAGAATAGGCATCGGCACACCGGTCAAGGAGGGCAGATCTTCCATGTAGTTGTAGAGAGGCTTCAGCGCGCCCTGCCACGCATCGCGCAGCACTTCTTCAAAATGGCCCTCGGCCTCGCCGGCAAATAAAGAAATGCCGAGGTCCATTGCCTCTTTGAGTTCCGGCGGCATTTCCGGCAGCATCGCCAAGCAGCCTGAGACGTGAAAGCCGCCCATGCAGACCTGAATACCGGCCTTGCGCAGCAGCCGGGCGAGATCCATCGCCCGAGGATATTGATTGGACTGTACACCGACGAGAGCCACGAGACCGCGACCCGTGCCGATCTGTCGGACAATGCGCTCCGGACGGATACGTGTATTTGTTTCGTCGATTGCCGTGACGCTGATTTCGACATCGTCGCCGAGCACGCGCCGCTGCTTGCAGTCGAGCGCCAGGCCATTCATGACTGCCAAGGTATTCGAGGGAATTGCGGAGCGGAACCACTGGATCACATAGCCGTCATCATCGTAGTGCGACGGCTTAATCAACACTACGAGAGAACCGCCGCGGCGCTTCAGAAGCGGCCATGTGTTACCCCAACTCCGGCACTATTAACGAGAATAACATGCATCCAGAAGCGTTTGGGGCCGCTTAAGAAAGCAGATCGCGCGTGCGCTGCCGCAGAATTTTCTCGGCATCTTCGCCCAAATCCCGAACAATTTCGGCCGCGGGAGCGGCACGCGAGAGCAAGCCCACGGCTTGGCCTGCATAGATAGAAGTGACGTCATAGTTCTTGGCTTCCGCGCCTTGCCGGAACCGTGCCATCTCGCTGGCGTTCGAGACCAACTCCTCCTCACGGCCGTGCCACTCGCCGGCGAATGCGTTGCGCAGCGCGCGGCCGGGGAACTCGGGAGGCCAAGCCAAGTTGTTCGCGCGATCGAACACGCTTGTTTGGATGGTTCCGGTTTCGTCAGCTGCCATGAGAAGCCGGCGCGCTTCCTCGGTGATCTGTGACTCGGGCGAGAGCAGGAATGCCGTGCCGATCCATCCGGCGACGGCGCCCGCAGCCAGGACGGCGGCGAGGCCACGACCGGACGCAATTCCACCCGCGGCCGCGACCGGCTTGTCGACAGCTTCCAGCACGATCTGCAAAAGCGGCAGAGTGGCAACCCGGCCCGTGTGACCCCCTGCCTCCGTTCCTTGCGCGACGATAAGATCCGCGCCCGCGCCGGCAGCTTCCACTGCTGCGCGGCGATGATTCACTTGCGAGGCAACCAGGATGCCCGCGCGATGCACCTTGTCTACATAGGGGCGGATCGAGCCAAAGGAGATTGCGAGAAGGAACGGCGCTTGCGCGATGGCCGCGTCCAGCAGTTCCGGACGCTTTTCGAGCGCCCAGGCCATGAGCGCAATTCCGAATTTCTCACCATCGCCTCGCGCTAGCGCCGATTCGCGCTCGATCATCTCCGGCGAATCCTTCGATCCGGCGCCGAACATTCCAAGGCCGCCCGCGCGGCTCACTGCGTGGGCGAGACGCCCGCCCGCGGCGTACGCCATTGGAGCGCCAATCACCGGATAACGCAATCCCCATTGCTGAGTGATATATGTGTGCAGCATTCGTCTTCATCTGAGCATAGGCGCAGTACGCGAAAATTTCATAGGGGATTTCCATAACGCATTTGTCGGATCGCATACTTTTCAAAGCTCAAAGCTTAAATTGCACCCACTCGAAAATGACGGCTGGCCGACTGATGCCAGATGTATTGATACACCCGGTTAGCCGCTTCTTCTTTTTGAGTTTCGGTGAATGGCGGGGTAGGTAGAGTTAGAAAAACATTGTCGAGTATAAATGTCTGGACTTCGGCCTGCGTTTGAGTCTTTTCCCACCAACGGTCCAACGGACCTACAAGCGCTTTCAGCGACACAAAAAGCTGCTGGCTTGCCTGTTTCACGCGCTCGCGATCGGTTTTTGTGAGATTGCCATGGCGCAATAGGTCGAAGATCGCCAGCTCTTCTTCGTTCAATCCCTCTTCAGCCGCGCGTTGCTGTTCAGCGTCGAGACTTTGGACAAGTTCCAACAGCTTCGCGAAAGTGTCTTCAATCGTGGTTCGATCTTTTTCGCGATTGTAATCGGCGACGATTTCTTGATACCGCTTGTAATAGTCCATGCGCTGAGGATTTTCTTGCAGCATCTTCGCGAGCTTATCCTCTACGATCTGGCGAATATCCTGTACCGTGGTCGCCTTTCGTTTTCTCTTGGAGAATTCGGCTCGAAGCTTTTCCAGATCGATTTTGCTCAGATCATACGTTAGGGCTCGCGTCTGATCCCGGCCCCGGCTCTGCGCCCGGATCGCTACGTTGACAATTCTGTGAAGTTCTTTGAGGAGTTCGGTAACGTCGGCAGTGTCGCGCCGCTCCGTCAGTTTTTTATAGATCGCCTCGATATTGTCGTGGCGCTCCGCGTAAGCAAAAACGGACGGCTCCGTAACCAGCGCCTTGAATCGCTCGAACACCTGCCGTGCGAGAATTTCGAACCGCCGCTTGGATTCGTCATTGGTGTAGACTGCATCGACGGCATCTTTGATGGCCTCGATCCGGGTAAAGCCTTTCGCTCCGAATCAGACGTTTGGAATCGAAGCCCAAGCGCAGCAAGTGCGTTTCCGTTTCTTCAATAGCATCGACGAGCGCGCGAACTCGCTCCTCGATAGGCATAACGATATCCTGCGGGTTTTCATCGGTTCCAAGGGCATACTGCGCAAGCGCTTCGCGAAGGCTCTTGAGCATGCCATTGTAATCCACGATCAAGCCGAAGTCTTTCCCCGGGTACACGCGGTTTGCGCGCGCTATGGCTTGCATCAGCGTGTGAGCTTTCATCGGTTTGTCGATGTACAGAGTAGACAGGCACTCGACATCGAACCCGGTGAGCCACATGGCGCAGATGATCGCGATCCGAAACGGATGAGCCGGATCTTTGAAAGCGGTTTCGACATCGATGCGTTTGCCATCCGGCGTTTCAAAGCCCTGCTTCATGCGCGCGCGATGAGGAATGATATCGACGCCCCACTTCTTAAAGTCCGCAACTTCGTTTTGCGATTCGCTGACGATAATCTCAATGATCGTTTCTTCGAGCCACTTCGCTTGTCTCGCGAGCCGTTCTCGTTTCTCACGGAGGGCTTCCCGCAGCATCGCGTCGGTTTCAGAAGCAAGCTGCGCATCGATGCCCTCGATTTCAGCACGAACCGATAAAATCTTCCGCTTCCAGCGCGGCACGATGCGCTCGTACATGCGCCCGCACGTGATCTTATCGACGCATACAAACATCGATTTGCCCGATTGCCAACGGGCTCCGCAGTGCTCCACAAAGTCGTCGGCAATCCTGTCGAGGCGGTCGTCGGCGGTAATCACCTCATAGTCTTTGCCGAGCAGCTTTTCGAGCAAGGCCATCTGATCGGGATCGAGATCCGCTTCTTCAATCTTTTCTGCGATGGCATCATTGAGATCCAGCCGCGCCACACCGAGCTTTTCTCCGCGGTTCTCGTAAACCAGCTTGACGGTCGCCCCATCTTCCTCCGAGCGCTTGAAGTCGTAGCGCGAAATGTAGCCGCCAAAAATGCGTTTGGTGAGTTCGTCGTGTTTGAACAGCGGCGTTCCGGTGAAACCGATAAATGCTGCGTTCGGCAGAGCCAGACGCATGTTCCGTGCGAGCTTGCCGGCCTGTGTGCGATGCGCCTCGTCCGAAATCACGATGATGTCATCGCGCCTGCTGTAAGGCTCCTTCGGATCGACATCCTGATTAAACTTATGGATCAGGCTGAAGATATAGCGGATGGTTTTCCCGCAGCATATGCACTAGATCCTTGCCGGAACCTGCACTCGGGGTCTGATCGTCGGCTATTCCGCAACCAACAAACGTGCGATAGATTTGCGAATCCAAATCGTTCCGGTCGGTCATGATCAAGAAGCTGAAATTGCCCGGCACGAGGCGCCGAACTTTTTCCGTGAAGAACGCCATGGAATACGATTTACCGCTGCCTTGGGTATGCCAGAATACGCCCAGGCGGCCCAGGTCTGGATGCGCGCGCTCCACGATCTGCACCGAACGCGGCTCCTCTGAGATGACCGCGGGGAGTCGCTCGTCCGATTCGAGCGATAACTCAACCGTCCGATATCGCAGCCGCTCGCCCGGCGGAAATTTCTGCTTTAGTTCTTCCTGCCTGATGACCGATTCGACCGCGTTGTTCACTCCGAGTACCTGCTGATTGCGCGCAATTACCTTCCGTACGGCCCAGCCTTACTCGCATCAAACAAAATAAAATTTTCGACGATATCCAGAAGCCGATCCTTCGCCAACATGCCGTTGAGCAGGACTTCGGCATCCACGCTGCCCTTCTCGCTTTCGTCCTGGCGCTTCCATTCATAGAAATGCTCCCACTCGCTTGTGATGGAGCCGTAGCGGGCACGGTGGCCGTTGCTGACGATCAGAAACACATTGTGGTGAAAGGCATGGCCGATGACGTTTTCGTCCATGTAATCGCGGAGATTGTTTTCGAAGCCGGCGCGAATGTTTTTATAGACGGCTTTTAGCTCGATGAACACAAGCGGAAGGCCGTTGACGAAACAGATCAGATCCGCGCGGCGGTTGTAATTCGGCGTGCGCAGACCTGTGATCTTCAACTCCCGGACGGCAAGAAAGCGGTTCTCGTTCGGATTGCGAAAATCGATCACGCGAGCGTGGTCATGCCGCAAATTTCCGGTCGCATCGCGATAGCTTACGGGAACGCCGTCGCGGATGAGCTTGTAGAACTCTTGATTGTGCTGAAGGAGAGAGCGTGCGAAATCGTGCCGGGTGAGCTTTGCGATTGCTTCTTCAATCGCGCTCGTGGGCAGTTCCTTGTTCAACCGTTGCAGGGCAGTGCGCAGATCGCGAGTCAACACGATCTCGCGTGTATCCGCGCGCCCGAGCGTGCCGTCCGCTCCAAACGTCTCCTCATTCCAGGCGTAGACGCTATCCCAGCCGAGGACCTTCTGCAAGTGCCCGGCAAAAGTTGCCTGCACCAGGCGATCTTCGCCGTTGATATCGGTGTAGGCCATTGTTAGACGGCTAATTCGCCGCTCATGAGTTTCGGTAAAAGCAGATCTCGGGCGGCGCGGAGTTTCTGGTTCATAGAATGAACGACCCTGATCTGCTCGAACGCGGGGTGAACGTAGTCGTTGAAAGTTGCTAACAGCGATTTCGGGGGAATCAGTACTAAGAATTTGTCAAAACAACTTTCCTGTACACGTTGTCGACCCGATGAGCCTATCATGCTCTTAATTGCGTTTTCTCGGAAATCATAGGTTCGAGCCAAACAGTAGACGAATTCAGGCGTTACCCGCTTACCTCGAAGTACGATGAACTCTGTTGAACCGCGACCGATCTCACCTTCTGCCATAAAATTGATAAAAGCCGTCTTCCCATTTTCAAGACAGGGCGCGATCCTTGCGAAGAGAGTGTCGCCGTTTCGAAATTTGCTTCCACTCCGATTTTGGCTACGCACAGCATTCTCAACGATCATGCTGTTGATCGAAAGATCTGCCATCCTGACGGACCAGTGCTCTTCCTGGCCGTTTAATGGCGTCTTGGGGTTGATCTCAATTGCCTCTGGTGTGCTTGCTCGCTCCCAGCCGTCCGGCACGCCCTCTATGATTCTGGTGTGCTCATAACCGGGAAAACGAAGGCGGACGAACCACTCGCGATATAGCAGCCGAGCGGATTCCTCGAGGAGCGCCATTCGCCGGCGATTGTTCTCGATCAGGTCGTCGTAGGCGGAGAGGACAATGGAGATCCTTTCCTGGCGAGGGCGTTCGGGAAGTAGTATTCTAAAGCCGCCCAGAACTGTCAGATTCACATTTGGTTGTGCTGCCTGTGAACCAAGACTCTGACATATAGCAAATGTACTCGGTTGTTTGAAGAAGTAGTAGACAAACTTGGGATCCGCTTTTTGCCTATTAATGCGCACGATTGCGACCGCTTGATTGGTATTTGCCGGCAGGTGTTCGCGCGTAACATAGCCGCATCTTCCTACCTGAGCTCCGGCGATCGTTACGAGTATGTCGTTCTCATGCAGAATTGAGCGCTTCAGGTATTCGTGCGTATCGCTATCGATGAATGAGAACCCGGCCGGATCTAGGCCGGAATCGCCGTTCAAAGCCTCTGCTTTGATAAATGTCACCCCTGTTTCCGTGAATTGCTTTCCAAGCGTTGTCGGGGTCGTACCCTTTGTTACGGTTTCGGATATGTCTCGCAGAACAGCAGTGCGCCAGCTCACGCCCCCAACTCCTCAAAATTCCTCTGTATCTTTGCCGCCAGCGCGCACGCTTCCTTATTTAGGTCCGCCAGCTCCAGATGAATATCTCGCAGCGCTTGCTCGAAATCGAAATCTTCGTCCACTTCGACCGGCGCGACTCCCACATACCGGCCGGGAGTCAGGCTCCAATCCGCAGATTCGATATCGGTCCGGCTCACCACCTTGCATAATCCCGGAACATCACGCATCTTTGCCTCGGGAAAGTGGTCCTGCAACCAGTGAATCTGGCGATGGAGATAGAGCGCGTGCTTCAGTTCTTCCACCGCGGCCTTGCGCGTTTCATCCAGGCGCTTCAAGTGCTTCGAGACATTGCGGCGGTCGTAAAATTCTCTGGCTTCGTCATAATTGCTCGCCAATTCGTGAGCGAGCTCGGCCGAGCGAGCGGCGAGCTTGTATAGGAGGTCAATCTGCTTGATTAGGCCCTTTAGCTTCTCGGCGAGTGGATCGAAGGCTTGGCGCGCTTCGCGCTGCTCGTTGTTCGTCGCCGGAACTTCCGACCTGCGGCGCTTACGAAAGCCGTCCACGGCCGCAAGCAAAGGCTTTCGGTCCTGGTGATACGCCTGCTCGCTTTCGCAGAGTTCGGCGAGCGCTTGCGAGATCGCTTGCTTCCTTTCATCAGGAATGGAGTTGATCTCGGCCAGACTTCCGGAAAACGAGTGGATCGGTTCCCGAAATTCGTCCAATGCTGAACGGAACACCTCAAGAGCAGGACGGATTGCGGCGCATTGCTCGCAGAGGCGCAAGAAGTAATCCATTTGAAGCGCCAGGAATCGCTGTTGCTGGCCGCGATAGAGCCACACGATTGCGCTGATGTTCCAGAGCTGCTCGGGCGAGAAATCATAAATCTTGCGCGTGACCTTGCGGTAGATGTTGCGCGCGTCGATCATGAGCACCTGGTCTTTGCGCTCGGACGGTTTGCCCTTGTCCAGATGCCAGAGCTCGCAAGGGACGGTGCGCGTGTAGAAAAAGTTGGAACGAATCGCGACCATCACGTCCACATCGCCGGTTTCGATGATCTTGCGGCGAACCTCGGCCTCGCCGTGCCCGGCGCTGGAGGCTTGCGAGGACATCACGAAACCCGCACGCCCCTTCGATCCCAAATAGGATTGAAAATAGGAAATCCAGAGATAGTTGCCGTTCGAAACCTTTTTGGCTTTGTTAACGCCGGGCAGGCCGAATGGCAGGCGCCGGTCGCTTTTTATTCGCTCGGCATCGACCTCGTCCACGTTAAACGGAGGATTGGACATGACGAAGTCGCATTTACCGAAGAGACTGTGGACATCCTCATAGAATGTGTTCGCCTCCCTGATATCGCCTTCCAGTCCGTGGACGGCGAGATTCATCTTCGCGAGGCGGATCGTTGTGGCGGTCTTCTCCTGGCCGAAGAATGTGACGCGATGGCTTGTGTCCTGGCCCATACGCTCGATGAAATGGCTAGATTGCACAAACATGCCGGCGGAGCCACAGGCGGGGTCGAAGACAAGGCCGTGATCGGGCTCAATGATGTTCACGATGGTCTGCACAAGGGACGGCGGCGTGAAGAATTCGCCGTTGTCTTGCGCGCCCTGCATGGCGAACTCCATCAGAAAGTATTCGTAGATCCGTCCGAAGAGATCGCCAGTGGCCCGGCGTAGGGTCTCGCTATCGAATGTTCGCAGCAGATTTTCGAGAAGCTTGTCGTCGAACCGGTCGTAGTCCTTTGGCAGTTGCCCGCTGAGCGACTCGAATTGCGCCTCAATGGCGTTCATGGCGCCGACCAGCGCTTTGCCAAGGGCCGAGCCTTTCGGGAGCCTTAGCAGCTCGTCATACTGTGCTTCTTTGGGCAGCATCAGCGCGCGCCGTTTTAGGAAGTCGGCTCTTACCAGAGCGCGTTTCGGCATTTTGCCGGACGCTTGCTCGTTTTCGATCTGACGGAGCGCGGCGTTGTAACGATTGGTTGCGTGCCGGAGAAAGATTACGCCGAGTACAGGCATGCAGTATTCGCTGGACGTGAGGTTAGAATTTGCGCGAAGTTGGTCTGCCGCCTGCCATAGTTCGGCTTCGAGTTTTTCGAGATTATCGAGTGCGCCGCCGTTCATTGCCAGATTAGTGTTCCTCCGAAAGGCTCATATTTCCTAGTCGGCACGCCGCAATGAGGCTATGCGGGTCGCCTTGTCAGCCTGCGGGCAGTCGTGGGCGACTCGAACCGGAATCTCGGGTTTCTGCAGCATCGATGTGACCCCGTGCCACAGGGTGTCTGCTTATAACGTCAGATCTGCCACGAGCTTCTGCGAGTGAACGCCGGGGGGCAACTCTCCACCCCGCCAGCCAAACCTCAATGCTCGTCACCCGTACGCTGAAGAACAATCCGTTACCTATGTGTCCGGTCGGGACACATCTATTCTGGCGGTGAGGGTGGGATTCGAACCCACGGAACCCGTGAAGGTTCAACGGTTTTCGAGACCGCCCGATTCAACCACTCTCGCACCTCACCACGTATCTAACTTACCAGTTTCCCTAGACTTACGGCTACTGTCACTATGCGGTTTGCTTCTCAGATTTGGGCACTGTCACTGTTTTGTCACTACCTATTCCCAAGAAGCCGTACCGCTCTTTTCTTTGCATCACGGTTGGTATGCGCGTAACGCATCGTCGTTGTTATATTCGCATGTCCCAGCAGTTCCTTCACTGTCACCAGATCCGCTCCCCCGCGCGTGAGCCGGGAAGCAAACGTATGACGGAAGGTGTGCCACGTGACGCCCTGGAGTTCCGCCTTACGGCATGCCTTCTTCAGACCGAGCCATAGATCTTTGAACTGATCGCCGGTCTCGGGATTGTAGAAAACAGACGCGCACTTGCGGTTCGCTTCCACGCACGCACGACTGTTGCCGCCTCATTGTTCAGCGTGCACCTCCAGAATACGCTGCGTTTTTTGCACTAGCGGAGGAGGTGAACATCGGGCAGAACGCCATCACGTTCTCAAGGCCATCTGCGCTAACCGCCGCCCCGCCGATTCGAATCCGCGACAGCCTCGAATACTATTTCGGCGGTTCGTCTTGCTCGAGATACTCTTCCGGTACATCGTCCTCGGCAACTTGTCTCGTCGTCACCTCGGCGGCATCTGCTGGGGGCGCGTTCTCTATCCCGCTGATCGCCGCAGCCTCGAAATACTGGCCGTCCTCGAGAAGCTCCTTCACACTCTCGGAATCCGCATCTTCCGTATCGGACAATCCCTGAGTATCGCCCGACTGCCCACCGGAATTGGATAAGCGATCAGGCGCGGCACTCGAGTCCTCCATAGCAGGGTTGAAATCTCTCGTTGAGCGTTTTGGCTTCATTCCATGATCTTCTCATTCCTCGCCCGGTCCTTCGAAAACTCCGATTTTTGACTGTTTTGGATGCAGTGGATTAGCCTTTCAGCGCGCTTACAGGGGCGGCCTCTTTTTATGCGGGGCGGCGAGATGAGGATGTCCGGAAGACCGTAGAAAAAGGAACGACTCAACCGGAGCCTATGATAGGCTCCGGGAAATTTTTCTTAGCAGGAAAAAAGGAGAGTCGTTTTGAAAAGAGAGTATCAGAAGCAAGCAAGTCCAAAGGTGGGGCAGGCGGAAGAACGTGCTGTCCAAATCGCGCTGCCCATGGCAGAGATCTTGACGAGTATTGAGGAAGGGCTGGGAGAACTGGTCCGCAAGGTGGGCCGGCTGTTTATTGAATCGGTGCTGGAGGCGGAGGTAGAGCAGATCGCAGGAGTACGCTCGCGCCGGCTGCAAAGCAGGCAGGCGTATCGATGGGGAGTGGAGCAAGGCTCCTGCCTGATCGATGGCCAGCGGGTTCCGATCGTGCGCCCGCGGGTGCGTCAATGCGGCGGCGGCAAGGAACTGCCGCTGGGCACCTACCAGTTGTTCCAGCGGGTGTCGCCGGCCGAGGAAACCGTGTGGAGCAATCTCATGCGCGGACTCAGCATGCGGGACTACAAGCTGGTGCTGCAGCAGTTTATGGATGCCTACGGGCTGGAGAAGAGCACCATCAGCGAACGGTTCATCGAAGCCAGCCGCAAGAAGTTAGAAGAACTGATGAGCCGCTCACTGGCCCATCTGCAGATCTGCGCGCTGCTACTGGACGGAACCATCTTCAAGGGCCAGCATCTGGTGGTTGCCATCGGTATCGATACGTTTGGCAAGAAAGTGGTTCTGGGCCTGGTACAAGGGGCGACTGAAAATGCCCGAGTGGTCAGCGGACTCCTGGATCATCTGGCCGAACGTGGGCTCGACTTCAGCCAGCCCCGGCTGTACCTGCTGGACGGAAGCCGGGCCTTACGGGCTGCCATCGTACAACATGCCGGAGAGGCCGCTTTCTTTCAGCGTTGCCAGGTGCACAAAATCCGCAACGTGCTGGCATACTTACCCGATACCCATCAACACTGGTTCAAATACAAGCTGCGGCTGGCCTATGCACAGGCCGACGTCGTCGACGCACGGCAGGCGCTCTACCGGCTGCATGATGAGCTGAACGAACTGAACCCGAGTGCAGCGGCGAGCTTAATGGAGGGGCTCGAGGAAACCCTGACCCTGCACGAACTCCAAGTGCACGCTCGTTTACGTCGTTCCCTCAGCAGTACCAATGGCATTGAATCCAGTTTCTCGATGGTGGAGACCATCTGTCGCCGCGTCAAACGCTGGCAGGGCAGCGATCACCGTTTGCGCTGGGTGGCTTCGGCGCTTCTCTATGCCGAAACCCGCTGGAATCGGCTGCACGGTTATCGACAACTGCCGCTGCTGATTCACAATCTCCAGCGCGCCTATCAGACGCGTTGTAATCTAAGTCCGGTCACCGTGGCTGCTCACTCAGCCGCCTGATCGTCCATTCGAGTCGTCTCCTTTTCAACGGAAAAACGGACATCCTCGCCAACCCAGCTAGCGGCATGCTTCGGGCTGTCGAACACGCTGCAATCGGAGCCGAGTTCCGCCAGCAGCGTCCAGACGTAGCCGAATCAAGTCTTCCGACATCCTCCTCGTCGCCTCCTCGCCGATGACAGATTTTTAAAAAAAAATATCTCGCGGGGATTCAGCCACTTAGCTGACGCGAAGGCGGCCAGTCCGCTTTTCCCTGCGGTATCTCTTAATCAGGTCAGCACGGCAGGCAAGTGCAGGCTGGATGAGGAGATCAATGAATATTCCATTACGAGTTGCTATCGGTACGATGTTGCTGAATGTAATTTGCTTTGCGCAGGCGACGTTCGAAGTGACGGGTACTCCAATTCCGACAGCCTTGCTGCAGCAAAACTACGGCAGTATTCCACGCGGGATCGGCGCGTTTGATCTTAGCATCTGCAACATCACCGATACGAAGCAGTCGATTGTAAGCAGCAGGATCTATCAAGCCGTGTCAGCATCGAACATTTCGCTCCAGCCAATCGGCCGGCAGATCATGCTCGCCGCGATCCTTCGCAGCCAGAACCGCAGCCTGACAAATTTGATCAGCGTGGTCCTAAACTCGGCGACGGGCGTGCTGTCGGTCCTGGGCTCCTCGAAGTATAAATTGCCGACGGGTTTGATGGCAGGAGCGGCGCTTGGGGCTTTTTCCGGGCAGCAAATTATCAGTAATCTGAAACCGATCCTAACGGCGGATCAGTTAGAAAAATTCGACAACCAAGTTCTCGAAGCGGCACTTGTGCTGGACGGCGGCTCATGCGTTGAGCGCACTCTGTTCGTCAGCTCCACGAGTCCGAAGACGCAGTCTCAGCCATTGAGTTTCCACGTTCGCTAGATCAGTATTCGCTCCCGCGCGTGTGGGCACACGCGCTAAGGTACAGCGGCCGGACATCCGCCGTGCCCCGGTTGAGCGACTGGTCAAAAGTGAACGTGGAGCGGCGCCGAACGTGCATTCCGGCGCCATTCGGGGGCGCATTGCTCTGGGCAAGCAATGCGCTCTTGGACCTTCCGTACGTGAAATCTTCGCAACCTGCTTGCGAAGCCAGAACAGCCATGGCAGAGTAGCTCTTTGCCTGCCTATTCTCAGCGGCTCTCCTGGAGTTTTTCTCCCAATGCGCTAAGCCGATTGCTAGAAGCGAAACGGCGCGCGGGTGTTTCCCTCCTGGATCTAACGAACTCGAATCCTAGCGACGCATTCCAGGATTATCCACACGAGGCAATCCGCAATGCATATGCAAGTATCACCGACTTTGCGTACAGGCCTGATCCGTTGGGAGAGGAGCAAGCACGGGATGCAATCGCGGGCTGGTACGAGCAACGTGGAATCCCGGTCTCAGCGGATCAGGTGCTGTTGACGGCAAGCTCCAGCGAAGCATACGCTCTGCTCTTCAAATTATTTTGCGATCCAGGGCAGGAGGTGTTGGCGCCCAGCCCTTCTTATCCGCTCTTCGAGTTTCTGGCAGCGTTGGAGTCCGTTCGAATCGTTCCGTACCGGCTCCGATATGACGGAGCGTGGTTCATCGATTCGGCAAATCTGCGGGAACGGATTTCGAAAAACACGCGAGCGATCGTGATTGTGAATCCCAACAATCCGACAGGATCCTTTTTGAAGGTATCCGAGAAGAACGCGTTGGCCGAACTAGCGCATGAGTACGATCTGCCGATCATCTCGGATGAAGTCTTTATGGATTATTCGTTCGGAGCCGGCGGTGATCGGGTACAGACGCTGATCGGTTGTGATTTTCCACTCAGTTTCTCGCTGAACGGGCTATCGAAATGCTCCGGGATGCCACAGATGAAGCTCGGTTGGATCGTTGTCAACGGCCCGAGTGAAGAACGGCGAATTGCGCGCGAGCGGCTGGAGATACTTCTCGACACGTACTTGTCGGTCAGCACTCCCGTACAACGTGCTTTACCTGAGTTGCTTACGTTGGGAGCGGCGATTCAGCGGCAGACCGCCGGCCGGGTGAATCGGAACCGAGAAACAGTTGAGGCCATCCTCAGGGACAGCGCCGCTCATCCCTTGCACTCCGAAGGGGGTTGGTCAGTGATCATCAAGCTTCCGGGGACATCGTCTGAAGACATCTGGGTCAACCGGCTTCTCGAAGAGGAAGGTGTCATCGTACAGCCAGGTTATTTCTTCGATATGGAATCCGAGCCCTACGTGGTGGTCAGTCTGATTACGGCTCCGGAAGTATTCGATGAGGGTATTCGGCGGCTCCGGAAGCTCACGTCCGGTTAGCTGAAGCGGCAATGTTAATCTACACCAGGGGTCGAGATTGGGCGCTTGGCCACCCACTATAGAGTCAAGGGCCAGACTATACTTGCGTCGATTCGCGCCAGGCATTCTTCTGATTACCGCTTATGCAGCGCTGGTGCTGCTTGCAGTACTCACGATTCCATTGCGGGTTCCTGAAATCCTGCAACTCGCCGGCATTCACAATTCCACCCTTATCAGCCTGACGGGCTGGATTGCGCAAGCGCCCGATTCGGCGCCTCTGAACTACTTCGTCCAACGTTCATTCGTGTCTGGTTTTGGGCTACTCAGCGTTTGGCGCGCGCCTGCCATCGCTGCTGTTTGCGGCCGGTTCCTGCTACTTGTTCCTGCGTTTAGCCAAACGGATTCCGCTGCAGCGCTGCTATTTAGCGCTGCTCCTATTTATGCTGCTGCCGGTCCACCTGCAGTTTGCAAGCACGGGACAGGCACCTGAACAAGCGCTATTCCTTTTGCTTCTTTCGACCGGCTACTACTTTCGATTGCTAGAGCGGCCAACATTGGGCGCATCGGCAGTTTATGCCTGCTTGTTGACTCTCTGCGTCTATACGGATCGCTATTCATATTTGCCGGCTTTCGGTTATCTGCTGTTTCTTTTTCGCTTCGCAGACAGACCGCAAGAACGCCGAGCTATGTGGTACGCTCTGCCCGCAACCGTTTTACCGGTAGTGCTGTTTCTGCCTTATTACTTGTGGTCACACTCGCAAGTCAGTCCGTATTGGCTTTCGCGTCCCCCGGCGTCACAGGATTCCGGGGCCGACCTTTATAGCCTTCAGGCGCTCGCAGGACAAAGTTGGATCGCTTATGTTCTTATTCCGCTTCTGTTACTAGGCGGGATCGCTGGGGCTTGGGTTTCGTTTCGTCCGGATGCGGGGGCGATTCCGAGGCGTATTCGCCTGTTCTGTTTGTTTGGAGGCGTTCTAAGCACTGTCGCCGGGACATATGCCGCCGATGCTTGGATGGGTGAAAATTTCCTGGCTAATCAAGTGTTATGGGCTGCGCCCGGAATAGTAATCCTGGTTTTCGCGGCGCTGGAATGGTTGGCAAAAAAACGGCTCATGCCCATGCTAGCCCCCGTTCCGGCTATCCTGCTCATCCTGATTTCCGCCGCGGGAGATCTTGCTTATCTGCGCAACCGAACCCAAGACTTACAAACCGAGGCGGCGGCGATTGCGCCCGAACTGACCAGCGACTCATGCGTCGTGTTCGTCTCGGAAAGATTCTCGAGATCGCTGTTTCTTCTTTTCGCGCCCAATCTCGATAACCGGGAATGCCAGAATTTCTTCCACAAACGCGTAGTTCTGGCAAGTCATCCGTATGTGCGGCCGGATCAGCAGCAGGATGCGGAATCTTTCTTTCGTGGGCTTGACTTCACGCAGACCAAGCGGCTGGGGGTTGGCGGCGGACAAATTATTGTTATGGAGCAGAACGCAGCAGAGCGAGATGTCTCGCCGCCAATTATTCCACGCTGAAGGCGGTTTTGGTCTCGTAACTGGTGTTCCCGATTAAATCCCGAACGGTAAGGATGACGATATACTCGCCGCGCGAGGTGCTCGAAGAGGTATTCAGGTTCAAAACGCCCGGCAAGTATTGGGCGGGATAAAAGCTGCTCGCCTGTAACTCCGCAGCTTTGGGTTGATCGATGAACGGCTTCCCATCCGGCCCGAGGACTTTGAGACCGTACGATAAGTGATATTGGTTTTGAGAATCAACTTTGAAGCCGACCATCGCGAAACGTACGTAGACGGTATCGCCTGGATTATAGGCCGGAACTTCGAGTGGTTCTCGATCATTCTCAGTGCGAAATAAACGGAGATTCTCTACCGTGATCGAGCTGGACGGCTGAATCTGCGTTCCTCCTATATAAAAAGGGAAATCTCTATAGGTTTCCGTTTTCGCGATCAGATCTTTAACGAAAACGTGTATACGGAATGCACCGGCATAAACGAAGGACGGAATTAAGAAAGAGGCACGGCGTTTTGGCGTCCAGTTCTTGTCTTCCGGATTGAGTTCGGATTGAATGGCTCCAGAACTCGAGGGAGTCAGCGCGATCCCGTTCGCGTCTTGCGGTGTCACTTCGTAAGAGAGCGAGATCTTTCGGATTTCATCGCGATCTTCAGCCTTGACACTAAAACCCGCAATTTGGAAGGTGAAATAAAGATAGTCGCCGGGCAAGAAACGATAGTCGGAGGAAGCAAAAGGAGCGTCTTCCGACTGTTGCACGCCGGCGCCTACGATTGCGAGAGAAGAATCGGCCGCCAAACACAATCTTGCTGAATGTAACAAACAGAGCAGTAGAACTGCCATCGCGGAAACTCTAGATCTACGTGCTTCGTCTAATTGGCACGATTGACGGTGCTTGGTACGGAATCGGACCCAAGGGTGCCTGCCGGAGAACTCGACCTGGTCTTGCTGCTCGACGTTTACCACGAATTTTCGCGGCCGTAGCGGCCGCTCGATAGAATACGGGATTCGCTGAAAGCCGATGGGAGGCTGGTGTTGCTTGAATTTCGGAAGGAAGATCCAACCGTGCCGATCCGTCCGGAACATAAGATGAGCGTAGATGAAGTAAGAGCTGAGGTGACACCCGAAGGTTACCAATTTGAGAAAGTGGTAGACACATTACCTTGGCAACACATTATCTTCTTCCGAAAAGTCGCCGGCAACACGAAGGTTCGGGACCCGTTTGGAACTGAGTAGGGCCGTGCCGCAGGCGGCGATCAGCCGTTACATCCATTTCGATCGCGAGCAATGGAAAGCCTTGCGCGCGAACACTCCGCTCCTGCTAGACGAGCAAGAACTTACTTCTCTACGTGGAATAAGTGAGCAAGTATCAATACGCGAAGTCGAAGACATCTACGTTCCCCTATCGAGATTACTGAACCTGCACGTCGCGGCCATCCAGCACTTGTATGAAGCGAGACGCGAATTCATGGGAACTCCTTCTCCCCTGAAGGTCCCGTATATCATCGGCATTGCGGGCAGTGTTGCTGTAGGTAAAAGCACGTTTTCACGGGTATTACGCGCTTGCTTGGCTCGCTGGCCAGACCATGCTCGCGTCGACCTGGTAACGACCGATGGTTTCCTCTATCCTAATCGGATTTTGGAAGAGCGCGGCCTGATGAACCGCAAAGGTTTTCCTGAAAGTTACGATCAGCGGCGGTTGCTTCGCTTCCTGGCAGACATCAAAGCGGGCGTTCCGGCGGTTGCAGCACCAGTGTATTCTCATCTCCATTACGATATTGTTCCGGATGCTGTAAAAGAGGTGGGACAGCCGGACATCCTGATTCTCGAGGGCTTGAATGTGCTGCAGTCGCCCGACGGATATCGCGACACGTCGAGAGTATTCGTCTCTGACTTTTTCGATTTTTCGATTTATCTGGATGCAGACGAGGACACGGTCGAGCGATGGTACGTGGAGCGGTTCCTACGGCTGCGCGAAACAGTATTCCAAAACCCCTCATCGTATTTTCACCGCTATGCGCTGCTGAGCGACGCCGAGGCGGTGAACACCGCACGGCGGATTTGGCGGGAGATCAACCTAACTAACCTGATAGAGAATATCGGCCCCACTCGCGAGCGTGCGCATCTGATTTTGGAGAAGGGCGAAGATCATTTCGTTCAGAACGTAAAGCTAAGACGAGTGTGACGTTCGTCTAAGTGGAAGATTATTGGTGGACCTGGACGGGTTCGAACCGTCGACCTCTTCCATGCCATGGAAGCGCGCTCCCAACTGCGCCACAGGCCCACGCGCGTGAGGTTTACGTCCTGAGAATATCACAGTGAAGGTACTATGCCCTGGCCAGCGTTTGCGCGACGAAAGTACTCTAAGTTTTTCTTTGGCGATCTATTGACTGTCAAGTTGGTGAAGCGCACAATCAAACGGTTGGAATGCTTTTTCAGTCGAGCACACCAATGACTGAGATTCGAGCATTTTGCATGAACGAAGTACTTACGAAGCGTTCTTTTCCGCGGAAAGAAGTCTCTCTTGGCCGCGGCGATTTCCAGGGCGATCAAATTGCAGGTGTTACTCCTGCAGCCCTTCATGACCTTTTACATGAAATTCGGCAACCCTTAGGGGTCATCGAGTCACTTGCCTACTATCTGGAACTGACGGCTTCAGAGGAAAGAGTTCGCGTGCATCTGCAGCGAATCCAGGCGATGGTTGCGCAGGCAAATCGGATTCTGGAGCGAAGCTGCGTCTGCCCTGAAGAACTACCTTTAAAAAGCGCGGCCTGTTAAGCGGCTAATCATCCGAGTTCTGTTTCGCGGCGCACTGTGCCTGAAGGGCCGCGACTTTTTGTCTGAGTTCACTCAACTCCTCGCGAAGTTCCGGGAGTTTCGCAACGTGCGCCAACCCTTTGAGGTGTTGCCGCAGCGGACGCGCCGGTATTCCCCAGACGGGCTCTCCGGCGCGAACGCGTACCGATGGGAGAATACCCGCTTTCCCGCCGACAATCGCTTTTGAGTCGATCTTCGCTTTTTCGCCTATACCTGCTTGTCCACCGATGACCGCGTAGTCTCCAACAACGACACTGCCTGAAAAGCCGGTCTGGGCGGCAACGACTACATGCTTGCCGATGTCGCAATTGTGGGCCACATGGACTAAGTTGTCGAGTTTCGTTCCGGCGCCGATGCGGGTGATGCCGAGCGCCGCGCGATCCACACAGGAGTTGGCTCCGATCTCTACGTCGTCGCCGATTTCCACCGCTCCGACTTGCGGGAATTTCTCATGATGGCCGTTCACGAATGTGAACCCGAACCCGTCGGCTCCCACGACACAACCCGAGTGTAGAATTACTCGTGAGCCAATGCGGACATTGTTGTAGAGCGTGACGTTCGCATGCAGCGTGGTGTTGTCGCCGATGGAGACGTGATCTCCAATAGCGCAGCCGTTGCCGACGTAGCATCCGCTGCCGAGGGTTGCGTGCTCACCGATAGTTGCGTACGGCCCAATAAAGCAGTTGCTGGGTACGTTTGCCGTAGCAGCAACAATAGCAGTCGGATGAATGGCGGGGCGCGGTTTTACTTCCGGATAGAGAGCAGCTAAAGCACGCGCGAAAGCAGCGCGAGGATCTTCCACGCGAATGAGAGACCAAGGTCCTTTGAGATTACACGAGAGTGAGACCAGCAAGCAACCGGCGCGCGATGATGCTGCCGCCTCTATCGCTTTTCGATTAGTCGCGAAGGACAAATCGTTTTCGTTTGCATCTGCAGGCCCATTCGCGCCCGTAATCGACCGCTCGCCGTCGCCTTCTACCTGGCCCTGACAAAGTTCGGCGAGTTGCGCGACGGTGAAAGTTGGCATCCCTCATACTTAGCATTTATGGCGGTTGATCCTTCGGCTTATGTTGCGCCGACGGCACGCGTGCATCCGGAGGCTGTAGTCGGCCCCGGCGCGCGTATCGGTGAGTATTGCGTCATAGAATCCGATGTGGCTATTGGCGCCCGCTGCGTGCTGGAACCTTACGTCTACGTGAAGCGCTGGACCACGATGGGCGAGGATAACGAAATTTCAGCCGGTACGGTGCTGGGCACAGATCCGCTCGACAAAGCCTTTTCCGGGGAGCGAAGCTACCTGTTCATCGGCGATCAGAACAAGATCCGCGAACACTATACGATCTCGCGGGGCACGCAGCCAGAATCGGAGACTCGCATCGGGAACGGTAACTACATCATGACTTCCGGTCATATCGCGCACAACTGCCTTCTCGGCGATAACGTGGTGGTGGCCAGTTGCGCGTTGGTGGCTGGCTATGTGGAAATCGAGAGTGAGGCCTTCATCTCTGGTGGTGTAGTCGTTCATCAGTATTCAAAGATTGGGCGGCTGGCGATGGTGGGCGGAAACACGCGCGTGAACAAGGATCTTCCACCGTACTTCCTCTATTCGAGTTTCGACGCTGAACCGGAAGGGCTCAACCTTGTCGGATTGAAGCGCGCCGGCATTTCCGCTGAAGAAGTGAATCTAATGAAGCGCGCTTATCGACTACTCTACCGAGCAGGTTTGAAATTAGAGCAAGCGCTGGAACGGATCCAGTCAGAGGCGCCTTCGGAGCACACACTGCATCTGGTGAAGTTCATTCGCGATAGCAAACGCGGAATCGCTCGCGAGCGCTCCGGAAGAAAACGAGAAAAATAGGAAAAGGTCGCTATTGAGATCCCGCTCTTGCGAGCTGGACGTGGCTCAGGGATCTTGCGTACTGAGACACGCCTTTGAAAAGAGCGTCGGCGATCTTTTGCCGTTGATCAGTGCGTTGCAACAATTTCTCGTCGTGCGGATTCGACACGAAGCCGATCTCCGCAAGGATTGACGGCATGCGTCGCGCCGATCAAAACTACGAACGGCGCTTGCCGCACTCCACGGTCTCGAGAACGGCTGTTCATCTTGATAGATGTAGCCCAGAGCGATGCTTGCACTCGTTGAGCAAATTCGCGCGACTCCTCTAATTTGGTTTGCAGGACAGCCTTATGAAGTAGATCGTTCAGATCGGAAATAGAACTTGCCGAAGTGGCATTTTCACGGGTTGCGAGATCGAGCGCGCTTCTATCGGAGCTCAAGTTGAAGAAATAAGTCTCTACGCCTGTGGCGCTCGGCTCAGGCGAGGAGTTCGCGTGAATTGAAATAAATAGATCCGCCTTTTCATCATTGGCTATTCTGGTTCGGTCTTCGAGCGGAATGAAGGTATCGTCAGCGCGCGTATAGACAACTGCTGCGCCAAGCTGCTGGGTAATCAATTTCCCCAAGCGCAAAGCAACATCGAGCACGAGATCCTTTTCCATGAGGCCGTCGGGTCCAATGGTTCCGGTATCGTGACCGCCGTGCCCCGCATCGATAACTACCTTGCCCAACTTGAGTCCAAAAACACGGACGAATGAGCGGTCGCCAGTACTATCTCTGGAGGCGGGCGCAGCTACGCCGATCGCTTTGCTTGGAGGAGGCGAGGTGGAAGGCACCATAGTACGGGTGGCCACGGGCGAGACTACGGGTAGAGGCGGGGGGAAATTGATGGGATTGGGTGTTCTTACGGTGGATGTGGCAGGCTCCAGCAAGGGAGCCGGAGAAATGTTGTCGCCGGAGGGGACCGTGCTCGGATTTGAGGACAGGTCTATGCGCTGGGAACTTGTGACGCTATGCGCGATTGAAAGAGCGGGAAGACTGGTACCTTTTGGCCGGACTTCAATCATCAGGCGATCCGGATTCACGAGCTGAGATGAAATGACCTCGGCTGGACCTTCCAAATCAAAAACAATCCGAGTTTTGCCGGGACTCACCTGGGCGACACGGATCTGCTTGACCAGGCGATCTCCCACTTGGATTGTTTGTGTCCCGTGATGCGCCGTCGCCGGGGCCCGCAATCCGTTGAGATCGAAAAACACGCGGAACGGCTTTTCAGCCGAGTCGGAAGTGATTTTATAGTCGCCTTGAGTCTGAATGGCCACGCGGGTTACGTCTCCGAATGACCAATAACGGATGGCGTCCACCCGGGACTGGGCTTCTAATGCTAACTGGCTAGCGCAGAAGAGCACCGATGCCAGGGAAAAGGCAGCGATCCTATGGGGAAGGCGGAACATGGGAACATAACAAGAACAGCGAAGTTTGTTTGATCGCATTATAACCGGAAAGTGGGCGAGCCGGTGCTACTATTTGGGCATGCGCGCGGCCGGATTCGTGCTTGTGGGCGGGCGTAGCTCCCGGATGGGACAGGATAAGGCGTTCCTTCCGTTGAACTCCCGTTCGCTGGTTGAGAATGTGGCGGGCCGAGTGGCCGCAGCCGCTGGGAATATTGCATTGGTGGGTGCACCCGAGCGGTATCGTCATCTTGGGCTGGACTGCCTGGCGGATCTGCGACCCGGGCTCGGACCTCTGGCGGGCATCGAAGCCGCCCTAGAAAGCCGCCGAGGCGAATTCAATCTGATCGTGGCGTGCGACATGCCAGATCTTCAGACGAATCTACTCGGCAGATTGTTGCGAGAAGCGGAAGCGAGTGGGGCTGAGTGTGTGGCGACTCGTGACGCGAGCGGCGCAGTTCATCCGCTTTGCGCAGTTTACCGCAGCAGTTGCCTCGCCGCCGTTAGGCGCGCGCTCGACCTTAGCTGTTTGAGGCTGCGGGACATGGTTAGAGATTTAAGAACTGTAATCTTAGACGCCGGCGAAATTGTTTCTAACGTCAACACCCCGCAGGAATGGGCTGCTTTGCAGCAACAAGCCAATGGCAACTGACGGCTTCCCCCACTATTTGGAATTCCGCAACGTCAGCAAGACATTCGATCACCCCGTCTTGATCGACGTCAGCTTCTATGTGGATGCGGGCCAAACGCTCGCGATTATTGGCCGCAGCGGGGTCGGGAAATCGGTGACGCTCAGTCACATCATGGGCTTCATCAAACCTGATAAAGGGCAAGTGATCGTCTCGCATGTGGACATCACGGAGATGCTTGAGGCCGAGTTGAGAAGCATCCGCAAGAAAGTCACAATGGTCTTCCAATCGGGCGCGCTGTTCGATTCGTTGACCGTCGGTGAAAACATCCTTTTTTCGCTCGAGCTTCGTGATGACTATAACGAGCAGAATAAGGAGGATGTCGTGAACGGCCTTCTCGATATGGTCGATCTTCGGCATGTGCGGGATTCTTTCCCTGGTGATTTGTCGACCGGCTACAAACGGGCCGTAGCGATTGCGCGCGCTTTGGCGGCACAGCCCGAATGCATCCTATACGATGAGCCGACCACCATGGTCGATCCGATCATGTCCGACGATCTGGGTAATCTGATGCTGCGGTTGAAGCGGCAACTGGGACTGACGGCCATCGTTGTCACGCACGATTTAGATCTGATGCGAAAGGTCGCCGACTCGGTTGTTTTTCTCTACAAGGGCGAAGCCATCTACTTTGGACCGGTTTCTGAGCTGGAGAAATGCCAGCATCCACACGTGCAGCAGTTTTTAGCGATGGACAAAGTGGAAGTAGCGGGGAAGATTGAAGAGACCTAGTCGCTCCCAAAAACGCGGCGTCTGACCGCGTTCCACTCGTGCCGGAACCAACCCTCGCGGGGTATCTTCGCGTGAAGTTTGTTGGTGTCTAGTCCTCCGGCTTTGTTTCCCTTTCCCGAGGCTCCGGGTTGATAGTCCTCTGTGCCTTTTAGATGAACGCGTGTTTCGTCGAAGAAATAAGTGCGGCGGCGAAACTTGCCATCATCGTCCCTTGTGACGATCTCGAATGTCCGCCCGAAGGCGTTTGAATCTGGCGGATCAACATGAACGGGAAAATAGCCTTCCACATCACGCTGGCGATAGGAGGTTTCGTACCGATGGTGCCGCCGATTCCAAAGAAATACGCGCCAGGCATCGAAATCGTATTGTTCGATGCTGGATGCGGTAGTCCAGAGCCAATTGTGCTTGACGCCCTTGGTTTCATCTTGAACGGCGCCCAAATCGAAGTAGGAGGTGATGCGCTTGCCTTCCGCATATTGGGCGACCTCATCCGGAATTGACATCACCAAATTACGAGATAGAACCCAGCCGCATTGGTTGTCCTTGGTGCGTACTAAGCTCCAGTCTTCCAGGATGACCGGCTTCTTGAGTTCCTCCGCTTTCTTCTCGGCCGCCGCCTTGTCTCTGTTGGCTTTCAGATCGGCCGTGCTATCGGCTCCGTCGATGCGCTCCGCGGAGAGCTCCTGCCAGTTTGCAGGCGGCTTGGGCGGCGGCGGAGGAGGAGGGAGACGCCCATTGTTTCTCGATTGCTTTTCCTTACGTTGACGTCTGGAGAGAGGTTGCGGACGATCAGCGATTAGCGGCGGGGGGCGCAGTGGACCGCTTGTTTTGGGTTCCACGCGATGGGTCAGCACAGCCACGGACCCACCCTCTGGAATCCTGGCGAACGCGGGCGACTGGCGATTTGGATCGATATGAATGTTCAGGGCCTCGAATACAGTAGCTGAACCTTCTGAAGGCATGGCGAGAGCTCGCTGAGCGTCGCCGCGCACTTGCTCCATCTGTTCGGGGCTGAGGAGTTGCAAAGAATCCACCCAGCCCTCCTCTCCCTTGCTCGTACGAACTTTCACGAAGCGGCGGCGAATGTCAACGATGCTGACGCGCTCGCCGTGCTTCAGAACGGCCACGGTGGCATTCTTTTGATTGAGCTCGCGGCGAAGGTTCAGAGATGCGGGCGCAACGTACGCCTCGCCGAGCACGTCGCTGGAGTCTTTGCCGCAACCCGTCAGGCCCAGCAAGAAGCCTGATAAGAGCGCGCTAATCGCGGCCAGGCGCAACAAAGAGCGATGCATGTCGCAGATGGCTAACAGTAGTCTAGCGCGGCAGGCCGAAGACTTTGCGGACTCCTCACAAGAGGCGAGCGATCTCTTTAAGAATGCAGCGATCCATTACGACGGCTATGCCTGCCGCTTGTGCTTTGCCGGCGGCTTCGTGACTCACAACTCCCTCTTGCATCCAGATGCAATGCACGCCGCTCTTTTGGAGCGCATCTTCGACAACTTCCGGGACAGCGGAAGACCGGCGAAAAATGTCCACAATATCAATTTGATCGGGCACATCTTTCACACACGGATAAGCGCGCTCGCCGAGCACTTCTGTTTCGTTTGGATTTACTGGAATAACGCGATATCCTTGCCGCTTCAAGAACCGGGACACCCCGAAGCTGGCACGCATCGGGTTATTGGACAGGCCGACGACAGCGATTGTTTTTACATTGCGAAGCAGGTCAGTGATCTCTTTGTCATTCATCATGGTTAGGCCTCGCCTCCTGGCTTACTCCACCTTCGAGGCGCAATAGTTTGCGAAGGCGCGCGACCTCAGCATTCGTAAGCGTCCGATAAGAGCCGGGTTTTAGAGTACCAAGATCTAAGAATCCGATCTTGACCCGCTTCAGCTTTTCAACCAGATGTCCAAAGTGTTTGAACATGATCCGGATCTGATTCTGCCGCCCTTCTACAAGGCGCACTTCGTACCAGGGATTGATAGTTTTGCGAATCATTTTCAGGCCGGCGGGAGCGGTACGCCGGCCATGCATGGGAATGCCGCGGCGAAACTCCTCTTCCTGTTCCGGCGTTAGCGCGCCATTCACTTTGGCGAGATACGTCTTGGTAACGTGGCTTGCAGGCGACATGAGCCGGTTGGCCAAGTCGCCGTCGTTGGTCAGCAACAACAGGCCCTCGCTTGCGTAATCAAGGCGGCCTATCGGGTAAATGCGATCGTTCAGGCCTTTGAAAAACGATATGACCGTCTGGCGGCCCTCTGGATCATGGATCGTGCTGACGCAATTCTTCGGCTTATTGAAAGCAATGTAGAGGTGATGTTTTGGCGCAGTGAGTATGCGCCCGTCTACCTTGACTCTGTCGACCGACAAGTCCGCCTTTGAGCCGAGTTCAGTAACCGTTTTCCCATTCACGGAAACGCGCCCGGCGGTAATCAACTCTTCCGCTTTGCGCCGGCTCGCTACTCCCGCGTGCGCCAGGATTTTCTGCAGGCGTTCTTCAGGCATCGGCTTGCGGTGAATCGGGAGCGGAGATTGGCTCCTCTCGTGATACCGGCTGGGATTCACTTACGGCCGTGTTTTCTTCTGAGTCGCTTAAGGCGAATCGCCCGAGTTCTTCAAATTCTTTCAGCGTTGGCAGCTCCGACAATGAGCTGAGACCAAACTGGATCATGAACTCGCGGGTGGTCTTATACATAATCGGCTTGCCGAGAACGTTCTTTCGGCCCGCCGCCGCGATCAGCTTGCGATCGAGCAGCGTTTTCAGAACACCTGCTCCCTGCACGCCGCGGATCTCCATAATTTCCGGAGCTGTGACTGGTTGTTTATAAGCGATCACCGCGAGCGTTTCCAGTGCCGGTAGCGAAAGCCTTAGGGGCGGCTGCAGCTTCTTAACGAATACGCGGATCGATTCGTGATGCTCCGGCTTGGTAGCCATCTTGTAGCCGCCCGCGAGTTCCCGAACGGACAGGCCACGGTCTGGCGCAGAGCACTCATTGACCAGCTGGTTCAGAATCTCTTGAACTTTATCGAGCGGTTGCTCCATGGCGGCCGCAATTTGCCCGGCCGTCAACGGCTCATCCGTGATGTAAATGGCGGCTTCAATCACGGCCTTGAGAGTTGTCGTTGAATCGAGCGGCGGTGGAGGTTCGGACGTGGCTTCCGCGATGAATAGGGCCGCCTGTGAATCTTCGGAACCCGATTCAGGCGTATCCGTTTCTACTTCGCCAGGCGCATCCGCCGTGTCCTCGGCGCTATCGCTGGCCTGTTCTACTTCTTCCATGCTTCCTGTATCAGTGATATTCCTGTTCTACTGCGGCGAGGTCTTCGACGTTCTCGCTTGCGTCGTCGAAGCTGGGGCCGCGGCGAATGCCGATGTCAGCAAAAGCTTCACCTTGGGTCAGTTCGACCGTCTGTCTTCTGACGAGTTCGAGGATCGCGAGAAATAGGCAGATCATCGCACGACGGCTGCCTTGCCGTTCAAATAACTGAGTGGCGGAGAGGGGTTCCTGCCGGCGTGAGCGTTCGAGCTGATGCCGAAGAAATTGGATCATTTCAGGAACGCTGACGTCTTCCCTACGAACGTCGTAAGTAGGACGATTCTTCGCGCGCTCGAGAACGCCCTCGAACGTCTTCACCAGGTCGAAAATGTTAACAGCGAGTGCCGGTCCTTCATCGGCTGCTAAGAATTCACCCATTTGAGGATTTGACCAAATGGCCTCCTCGATGACGCGTTTCTGCTGTAGCATCTCCGCGGCATTCTTGAAACGTTCGTGTTCGATCAAGCGGTCGACGAGTTCTCTGCGGGGATCCTCTTCAGGTGAAATCTTGGCGAGCTCTGGATCGGTCGGCAGCAGCATCCGGCTCTTGATGTAAATGAGGCTTGCGGCCATATAGACGAACTCCGAGCTGAGCTCGATATCGAGTTCCATTGCCTTTTGCATGTACTCGAGATATTGAGACGTGATCCCGGCAATAGGAATGTCGTAGATGTTGATTTGCTGCTTCCGAATCAGATCGAGCAGCAAGTCCAGCGGGCCCTCATATTGCTCCAGATGAAAGTTTAAGGGCGACGACACTAGCTACACCATAGCACGCAAAAATAGCGCATCCAGCGGCGCGAAAACTCCGCCTTTTGGCAATGAGTACATCGGCGCGACACTGGGAGAGTGCGCGCGCGTTTCGAACTCGGAAGCCGCCAACGGCGAACCACTTCCGAGTAAAATGCAGAGTAATGGACCTTGCTCTTTACTGCGCCGCGCGAGGGTAAAACACTCGAGTCACTAAGTTCAGCGAAGAGGCTTCGTGCGCTCATAATCGGCCCGTCTACCGATTCGATAGCTCTCGATGATTACTAGGCCAACGTGTTGATCGTCAGCGGTCGCTTGCATTCGTAAGCTTCAATTGCGGGCGCTTGTTGCAGGATGTATCCGAGTTCGTCTACCCCTTCCAGCATGCATTGTTTGGAGAATTCGTCGATGGGAAATGTCATGGACGATCCATTCGGAAGCATCAGCTTCTGTTCTGCCAAATCGACCGTCACCGTGGACGCGAGGTCCTGCATCACAATCTGGAATAGTGCTTTATGCGCGTCCGGCGGAATCATGATTGGAAGAAGCGAGTTTTTCAAGGCGTTACTACGGAAAATATCAGCGAACGAAGTGCTGATTACGGCGCGAAAGCCGTACTGAGTCAGCGCCCACGGAGCATGCTCGCGGGAGCTGCCGCAACCGAAGTTGTCTCCGGCGAGTAATACTTGTGCCGCGCGTCCCTCTGGCTTGTTGAGAAGGAAATCCGGCTTGGGTTTCCCTTCTGCGTCATAGCGCCAATCGTAGAAGAGTTGGTCGCCAAGTCCGGTTTTCGATATTGTTTTCAGAAAGCGAGCGGGAATGATCTGGTCGGTATCGACATTATCGATCGCTAGTGGCGCGACGCGGCTTGTAAAACGTACGAATTTCTTCACGAATGCTCCTAGAACAAGATCTTGCTAGAACAAGGTTCTGACGTCGGTGACCACGCCCGTTATGGCGCTGGCCGCAGCGGTTAAAGGACTAGCCAAAAACGTGCGGCCGCCTTTGCCTTGCCGTCCTTCAAAATTGCGGTTGCTGGTTGAGACGCTGTACTCGCCGGGCTGTAACTGATCGCCATTCATGGCAATGCACATGGAACAACCGGCCTCGCGCCAATCGGCGCCCGCGTCGGTGAAAATGCGATCGAGACCTTCCGCCTGAGCCTGCTTTTTGACCTGCTGTGAGCCGGGAACCACCATTACTCGGACGTGTGGATTCACCTTGCGCCCCTTCAGAATCTGGGCAGCGGCGCGCAGATCGGAGATGCGCGAATTGGTGCAGCTTCCAATGAACACAACATCGATACGATGGCCGAGAAGCGACTTTCCCGACGGAAGATCCATATAACGAAGCGCTTTGCCCAGCGTGTCGCGCTCCACAGGGTCCTGGATAGAAGAGGGATCCGGAACCGGTGAAGTGATTGGAATTCCCATTCCGGGATTCGTGCCAAACGTAATCATCGGCTCGAGCGCGCTGGCATCGATATGGATGCGCTTGTCGAATTCCGCACCGTCATCGGTAGGCAATTGACGCCAGACGCTCAGGGCTCGGTCCCAATCGGCGCCTTTGGGGGCATAAGGCCGTCCGGCGATGTATTCGTACGTCGTGTCGTCCGGCGCGACGAGCCCAGCCCGGGCACCGCCTTCGATGGACATATTGCAGATCGTCATGCGTTCTTCCATGGAAAGGGAACGAATTGCCGGATCCGGAATATTCAAATACGCAACCCGTGCCGCCCCCAATGCCGATGCGCGAAATCAAATTAAGAATGATGTCCTTCGCTCCGACTCCGTGTTTGAGACTTCCCTCCACTCGCACTTCGTAGGTCTTGGAGCGTGTCTGCAGAAGACATTGGCTAGCCAGCACGTGCTCGACCTGGCTCGTGCCGATGCCGAACGCCAAAGCGCCAAAAGCACCGTGCGTGGCCGTATGGCTATCGCCGCAAACCACGGTCATGCCAGGCTGCGTTAAGCCCTGTTCCGGGCCAATGATATGCACGATGCCTTGCTTGTCGCTGTGCGGGCCGTAAAAGGGAATGCCAAACTCGCGGCAATTCTTTTCGAATTGCGTAATCTGAGCTTCCGCGATCTTGTCAATAATCGGAAGCGAGCGGTCATGCGTGGGGATACTGTGATCCGTGGTGCCGATGGTCAGATCGGGCCGTCTTACTTTCAGGCCACGCTCGCGCAGCCCCGAGAACGCCTGGGGAGAAGTGACTTCGTGCACCAGATGCAGATCGATATATAGCAGCGCGGGCGCGCCTTCGCGCTCGGCGACCACATGATTGTCCCAAACTTTTTCGATAATCGTGCGCGGCTTGGCTACCGCTCCATTTCCTTGCGACATATACTTCCTATCTTTTTGGTTCGACGTCCGCCAGGACGAAATTCATGCAGAAACTGCACGCGCGGAAAGGGCAATGCAGACCGCATCACCTACTTCGCTCGTGCTGGCCGGTCGACCGGCCGGTCTCAAATCGGCCGTTACCCGCCCGCTGTTCAAAACTTCCTCAATCGCGCGATTCACGGCTCGCGCCTCATCTACTAAACCGAAACTGTATTCAAGCATGGCGGCGATGGAACCGATTGCGCCCAGGGGATTGGCTTTATTCTGCCCTGCGATATCCGGAGCCGAACCGTGTACCGGCTCGTATAAGCCGATCCACACACCTGAGGGTCTTCTGCTTCCGATGGAAGCGGACGGCAACATGCCAATAGATCCCGCCAATACGGCCGCCTCGTCGCTCAAAATGTCGCCAAACAGGTTTTCGGTAAGAACCACGTCGAAGCGTTTAGGATTCAGAACCAGTTGCATCGCGCAGTTGTCGACCAGAATGTGATCCAGCACAACGTCCGCGTAATGGTCCGCAATTTCGCTGACAACACGCCGCCAAAGCTGCGAGTTTTCGAGCACGTTCGATTTATCGACGCTGGTAACCTTCTTACGCCGTTTACGGGCAAGCTGAAACGCCATGTGCGCGACACGCTCAATCTCCGGCCGCGTGTAGGTCATGGTGTTAACGGCGCGTTCCTCTGCGCCGCTGCCCGAAATTCCACGGGGACTGCCGTAATAGAGGCCACCGGTTAGCTCACGGACAATAATCATGTCCGTTCCGTCTACCAACTCATTCTTGAGCGGGGATGAATCGACCAGCGCTCGATAGGACCGGACCGGCCGTAGGTTTGCATATACTCCGAGCGCTTTGCGTATGCCCAATAACCCACGCTCGGGACGCTTTTCGGGCGGCGCGTTATCGAATTCGGGCAAGCCAACAGCACCCAGAAGAGTCGCGTCAGAGCGCAGAGCTAGCGCGCGAGTTTCATCCGGAAACGGGTCGCCCGCCTCCTTGATCGCGATCCCACCCAGTAGTCCTTCGCTTAGGGAAAGCTCATGAGCATAGCCATCGGCGACATGTCTCAAAACTTTGACTGCTTCGCGGGTGACTTCGACTCCGATGCCGTCGCCAGGTAGTATGAGAACGCTTAAGTTCATCGCCTACTGCGCGGCGGTCGCTGGCATGGATGTGGTCTCACTGACTTTGTCCTTGGCCACAACTTCTTTCACTAGGGCCGCGATCTCATCATTTCGAAGACCTTTTTTGTTATCGGCGATCATCGTGAAACGGTGATAAAGGTCATCGAGCTCCTCGCGTGAAAGCTGAAATCCGAGGTCCTCAGCACGCTGTTTCAACGCATGTCTACCGCTGTGCTTCCCGAGTACGATTCGGCCTTCCGGCACGCCCACGCTGGCGGGGTCCATGATTTCGTAGGTCGATCTTTCCTTCAAGTAGCCGTCCTGGTGAATACCGGCTTCATGGGCGAAAGCATTCTCGCCAACAATCGCTTTGTTAGGTTGCGGACCGAACGTAATGAATCTGGTGAGCATCTGGCTCGCTCCAAACAGCTTCTCTGTGTGGATCTTAGTTTCGAACGGCAGGCGGTCATGGCGCGTCTTCATTGTCATGACGACCTCTTCCAAAGCGGCGTTGCCAGCGCGCTCGCCTATCCCATTGATGGTGCACTCCACCTGTCGCGCGCCTGCCTGTACGGCGGCCAGCGAATTCGCAACAGCTAAACCGAGATCGTCGTGGCAGTGAACGCTGACCGTGGCGCGATCGCCCAGCACCGTAACGATCCGGCCAATCAGAGTCGCGTATTCTTCAGGAATCGAATAGCCGACCGTATCGGGTAGATTCACGGTACGAGCTCCGGCTTCCACGACTGCTGTGCAAACCTGTTCCAGATAATCGAGATCGGTTCGAGTTGCGTCTTCGGCAGAGAATTCTACGTCACCCGTGTAGTTGCGCGCCAAAGTCACCGCTGCGACTGCATCATCCAGAACTTGCTGGCGGGTCTTCCTCAATTTGTATTTGAGGTGAATATCGCTGGTAGCGATGAAAGTGTGTATGCGTGGCCGCTTCGCATGATGCAGCGCCTTTGCCGCCCGCTCCACGTCGAGCGTGCACGAGCGAGCGAGTGCAGCCACTTGAACCCACGGGAATTGACGGCTTACCGCGTCCACCGCCTCGAAGTCTCCTTCGGAAGCGATTGGAAATCCCGCCTCGAGAATGTCCACGCCTAAATCAACCAGTTGCGCGGCCATTTTCAGCTTCTCCGGCCGGTTCATGCTGCAGCCGGGGGACTGCTCGCCATCGCGAAGAGTAGTATCGAATATGTAGACTCGACTCAAGCGTGCTTACTCCTGTCTTGGAACTTTAACCATACTAGGTTGAATCGGCTCGATTATGCAAATTTATAGTTTTGGGTTCTTCTATTAGTTATCATGATGGTATAAACGCCTGGTCTGGTGGGCGTTATGGAACTCTATCCCCTCAAAGTCTTCCTTACCGTGGCCACGGAGCGCAGCTTTTCGCGCGCCGGCGAGAAATTGCTCCGCACGCAACCCGCTATTTCTATTGCTATCCAGCGGTTAGAGAGTGATCTCAAGGAGAAGCTGATTGACCGGTCCGGCCGCGAATTATTGCTGACGGATGCCGGGCGCGTAGTTCTGGAGTACGCGCGCCGCTTTCAGAACCTCGAATCGGATCTGGAGAACGCGTTGCGTGAACTAAAAGACAATTATGCCGGCCGGTTGTCGATTGGCGCCAATGAGTCGACCACGCTCTATCTCATTCAGCACATCGAGCAGTACCGCCGGTTATTCCCTAAGGTGAAGGTACAGGTAAGGCGATCGGAGTCCAGCAAGATCCCCTCACAACTTCTGGATGGGGAGTTGGAACTGGGAGTTATCAGCTACGATCCCGGAGACGATCACCTGCTTTCTCAAATCATATACACGGATCGCCTTACGCTGATTGTTTCGCCACAGCACCGCTTTGCCAATCGCGGCGAAATCTCCATCGCCGAGCTCGATATGGAGACTTTCATTGCGCATAACGTGCTGTCGCCGTATCGCGAGGCTGTGCTGCGCGAATTTCAGCGGCAAAAAGTGCCTTTAAACATGGATTTGGAAATGCCTACCGTAGAGACCATACGGCTGCTTGTCCAGCACAACGAGGGCGTCGCGTTCCTGCCGCGTATGTGTGTCGAGCAGGAGATGAAACAGGGTCTATTGCGCGAGATCCGAGTCAAGGAACTGAATGTCGAGCGCAAGATCCGCCTGGTTTATCCGGCAAGGCGGGCCTTGAGCCACGCCGCCAAGGCTTTTTTAGATGTAGTCAAACGTGCCAGCGCAGAAGCGGAGTCCCTGCAGGAACCGGCGTGAGCCGGGGCGGTTTCACAGACACTGAAAACGGCATTGCGGTGGTAGGCGGCGGCATCATCGGGATGTCGATTGCCTGGCGCCTGGCGCAGGCTGGTTGGAGCGTTACCGTTTTCGATAAGGGAGCCGTTGGCGGTGAGGCCAGCTGGGCCGGGGCGGGCATGTTATCACCCGGCGGAGAAATTGAAGTTCCTTCAACTCTAGCGACGCTCACTATCGAATCCCGCCGGATGTATCGGGAATTTGTTCGCGAGCTCGAAAACGCCTCCGGTATGGTCATCGATTACCAGGAGTGTGGTGCAGTCGACTTAGCCTATTCAGACGAACAATTGCAGGCTTTGGAGGTTCGATCGGCCGCACAGGTTGTTCTGGGGATTGCCTCGAAGCCGCTACTCCCGTCGCAAGTTTCCACATTCTGGCCCCGGCTGCGCGCTTCAGATTTGGCGGGCGCACGGTTCTATCCGGACGACGCAATCGTGAATCCTCGTGAAGTTATGGCTGCGTTAGAAATTACCGTTCGGCGATTGGGCGTGTCAATCGTACCGCATTGCCCGGTGTCTCGAATCGAGATCTCCGGCACGCACGCAGCAGTTTCGACCATAGGAAATGTCTGCGCATTTGACGCCGCGGTGATCGCCAGCGGCGCGTGGAGCAGTGAAATCGAGACTACCGGCGTACCGTCATTGCCTGCTGCCGAACCGGTGAAAGGTCATCTGATCGGCTATCGGCAGCCGGACCAGACATGCAGTACGATCGTGCGCCATGGGCACACGTATCTTCTCCAACGAGCCAACGGTTTGCTGATTGCCGGAGCTTCCGTGGAGCACGTGGGCTTCGATCCGCACATACAGCCCGGCATCGTTGCTTCGCTTGCGGAACGCGCCGGCTTCGTCTTCCCGCATCTCTTGGACACGACGCCATCAGAAAGGTGGATCGGATTTCGGCCGGGTAGCCGCGAGTTGCACATCGGCTCGTGGCATTCGCCCCAACTGTACCTGGCGTATGGCCATTATCGGAACGGCATCCTGCTCGCCCCGGCAACTGCTCGACGATTGGCCGCGGAGATCAACGCCAATTTGCGAATGCAGTAGAGCGCTTTCGCTGGACGTCCCGAATCAAGTCCGTCACGCGAGAGCGCCGCTTCAGAAGCGTCTCCAATAACTGTTCCAAAGCGTCTTCGTCACCGTTTAGCCAGGTACGCGGAATCTCTTTCCAGGCGGAGTCTATGATTTCAACGGGAAAGTTCTCGATCATTTCCAGCCATGGCTGAAATGAATCCACTGAAAGTACTTCGTCGTATACGGAGCTCCGGAAATAGAGTCCCTGAACGGGAGAATCTTGGAACTGCCACGTTGATCCGCTGAAGGCGAAACCGTGATCGATCATGTGCGCGAAAAATCCTATGCGAGCCGGCATTTCTCCTTTAAGCGGTGTCCAGGTTTTCGCCCGAGCCCGGAAGAAGACGGCTTGCCTGGAATCGGCATTCGCTACCCACTTATCGAAGGCCAACATCGCCAGGAAATCAACCCGGTTCTCGACCTTGTACAGCAGTTTATCCGGCAGGAAGTCGAACACGGCAATGCGCTCCGGGTGGACTGCCATGCGAGAGCCGAAATGAATGCCGGGTGGTATCGGTTCATGCCGCGAGCCGATTGAAAGGTACAGATCCGGATGATTGGAAATAAACTCGGGAGTGAGTTCTATCAGCGCGGTGTCCGGAACGTGGACCTGGAGGTAACGCAGGAAGGCACAGGCAAGCCACTCGTTAATCAGAATTCGGCGGTGTTGCGGGTTGTTGGTGAATTTGGCAACGTAGAACTCGCCATCCTCTCCTTCGAGCAGATGAGCCTGAGCCCCACCCCGCATCTTCCGAACTAAACTGCGGGCGCGAATCGGCATGCATTCACGTCATTGATACGCTAAGGTTTAGCGGCAAAACATGAATGCGAAGGAGCACGGTTTACGTATGCCTGAAGAAGCTTTAGAGAAGCAATCATCAAAAAGTACCCCCGACGAAGTGGCTCTCGAGTTGATGAAGTTCATCGCGGTGACGACCGGCTACGGCAGAGGCAGTTCGACCGCTGGGTTCGGCGGAAAGGCGCCCCGGTCAGGCGAGGAGTATGCCGACTCACTGCTTGAGCTCTTCGAGCGCTGCCGCGCCGTCGTACGCAAATCAAAGTAGTTGATGGTAAAGCCTGCGGGAAACGCGGGCGCAGCCCAGGCGCACATTGGCGAGCCGCGCAGGAAACGCCCGTTCCAGCAGGTTACCTCTTCTTCTTGGCGGCCTTTTTCGCGGCGCCCTTCTTTTGCGGGGATTTTTTGGCGGACGCCTTCTTGGCCGCGGCTTTCTTTTGCGGGGCTTTCTTTACGGTCTTTGACCCCTTCTTTTGAGTCTTACTGGCGGCTGCCTTTTTCGCAGAACCGGCCCGCTTCGAGGCCGCGGCTTTCTTGGCAGAACCACTCCGCTTTGTGCTTGCAGACTTCGTTGCGGCCGGTCTTTTTTTGTTTGAACTAGCGCTGGCTGTCGCTGAGGCTGACTTCGCCCCACCTTTAGAAGCTGCCTTCTTGGCTGGACTCTTCTTTGCAGCTCCCCCGGTGCGCTCGGATTTTCTATCCTGGCTGGCCGTTCCCTCGGCTTCCTCAGACGTAGCGCCCTCCGAACGTGTCGGGTGCTTAGAATGGGGCGACGATTCATCTCCGCTCGTCGGGCCTTCCGTCTTGTCCCCGGAGGCGCCGGCTTCATGTTTCGAGCCAGCCTTCTTCGGACCCGCGGCCTTTTCCTCTTCTACCTCTTCCTCATCTTCGTCATCGTCGTCTCCCTCGCCGTACTCCTTCTTGTCCGATTCCATCTCTACGTGTTCATCCTCGTAGTCGAAATCGTCATCCTCATCTTCCGGTCGAAGCCAATAAATTGAACTCACGCCCTCCTCCTTTCACATCTAGTCACTACGCATCCAGATGATGCAAGCAGCAAAATGATTTCACAAGCTGTGAGGAATGGCAAGCGATAAATGGAAAAAGCTCCAACTGTGATCTCATCGATCTGTATTCGGAAGTGAAGGGAGCTGCGAATGCCGCGCGCTAACGATCTAAACTGGCAGTACGAACGGCAGCCTTGCGATGCAGAACCTGCGCAGGTAAGCGGTGTTGCGCGGCGATATGGGTGCCGCGCGAACCTGAGGTCGTCCTGTTCGACTTAAAGGCGCCGGCTAAGGCCGTTTTGGTCCGAGCATTCTTCAGACGAAGACGCGCGGGCTGAACTTCCTCGCGATAAACGGCGGGAATGAGGAGCACATCCCCCGCTTCCAACGAATCAGGCGCCCGGTTCACAGCGGCAATCCGCTCGGGAGCAAGGTGATACGACTTTGCAATCGTATCCAGCGTGTCTCCCGCCTCGACATGGTGCAAGCGCCACGCTTGGCGGCTTTGCGCGGGGACCATAGCAAGGGCGCTCTGCGCGGTGTCGGCGGAGCCCTTTGGGACATGGACCTGGAAACCCGCTGGAGCAACCGTCCTTAATAGGGACGGGTTCAAATCGCGAATCACAGAAAGCGGCTGCAACGTAGCGTCTGCAACCAGGTTCAGATTCGTCGACGCAGAGAGCTGGATCGAGTCATATTCGACCGCAGGATCCACGTCAATGTTCTCTAAACCATAGTCCTTGGGGTTCTTGGCCATAATCGTCATGGCCAGAATGATGGGTACGTAGCTAGCCGTTTCCCTGGGTAAAGCGTGACGCTTTAGCAGCTGCCAGTAATCGGCATAGCCGGTCCGCTCAATTGCGCGGTCCACGGCGCCTGCGCCGCAGTTGTAGGCGGCCATCGCCAAGTACCAATCGCCGTAGCGCCCGTGGAGATCCTTCAGGAGTTTAGCTGCGGCGCGCGTGGCTTTCTCGGGGTCGAAACGTTCGTCGAAAGCTGGCGTGTGGACCAAGTCATACTCAGAGCCTGTCCCCGGAATAAACTGCCACATTCCCACGGCCTGTTTGTTCGAAACGGCGCGCGGCAAAAAACCCGATTCGGCTTGCGCCAGGTAGATCAACTCTTCGGGCACGCCTTCCTCAGCAAAGATCTGCTGGATCAGAGGCCTATAACGCCCCGAACGGCGCAATCCGGCCAGCAAGATTTTGCGGCCCCGATCGGTCGAAAAATAATGAACATAGCTCAGAACGGGATCGGAGAGTTCCAGCGGTATTCCGGAACTGGTCTGGTTCAGCTCGGTTTTCAGCTTGGGCGCCAGATTCTGATCGATCGGGAACGTCATGTGGCTGATTTCGTCGATGGGCGCCTTATCGAAAGCCACGGCATCCTGCTGGGTCTGTCCGGCGCCCAACTTCTCTACATCGAAGCGGTATATCAGATCGCAAATCTCGTCGAGGCGTCTTTCTACGCGCCGATGATCCGGCAATGATTCCGGAGCGTTTAGCAAGGCGTCAACCGCCGCGTCAAACTCCCGGCGAGCCCCGTCCAAATCGCCTTCGAAATACATCTGGCGGCCCGCGTTCAAGTGAGCGTCAGTACGTTTCAGGAGAGCGTCTGTTTCAGGGGAATGGGGAATGGTCGAATCGGCGGGCGATGTATCGAAATCAGGGAAGGCAGCAGAAGCGTCGGCATCTGCCGCCGGAATGTTAGGAACTGTCTCCGCCCTCCCATCCGCGCCTGCCTCAACCACGGAAGTCGCGGAGTTGGAAGAACCGGGATTCGCACGGCCCTGAGAAGTACCTACGGAAAGTGCCGTTAAGAGAACGACCCCACTTAAAAGCGGGTGTGATCGTAGCATCATTCGATAAACGATTTTTATGATCCCTAGATTTTCTATCGGAATCATTACTCTAACCCACGCAGAATGTCACGGTCAAGTTAAAACCAGACAAGCTTCCAAATTCCGTATCGTCTTCCAAAGGCCATAAGCGTATAGAACTATGGCTGTCCATAGGTCGTGGGATCCGGTTTCCCGGCCGGAATGACGGTCGTTTTCTGTGAAATCTATTACTTACGCTTGAGTTAGCGCGTTGGAACCGGCTGTAATGCCCGGTTGGAGATAATCCGGTCTATCATCCCGTACTCCAGGGCGGCCTGCGGTTCGAGAATATAGTCGCGATCCACGTCTCGGGAGATTCTCTCGACCGGCTGCCCAGTGGCGTCAGCGAGAATTTCATTGAGAGACTGCCTCATGCGCAGGATCTCTCGGGCATAGATGTCGATATCGGCAGCCTGTCCGCCCAAGCCGCTCATGGAAGGTTGGTGAATAAGGATGCGGGAATTAGGAAGGCTAAAGCGCTTTCCTTTGGTACCGCAGGCAAGAAGGACCGCTGCCATGGAGGCAGCCTGGCCTAAGCAGTACGTCACGATATCGGGTTCTACCAGCCGCATGGTGTCCAGAATGGCAAGTCCGGCGGTAATCGAGCCGCCGGGCGAATTTATATAAAGAGAGATATCCCGCTCGGGATCTTCGGCGGCCAGAAATAACATCTGAGCCATCACCAGGTTGGCTACATTGTCGTCGATAGGGGTGCCGAGGAAAATGATGTTTTCCTTGAGCAACCGCGAGTAAATATCGTAGGCGCGTTCGCCTCGGGAGGTCTGCTCAACCACCATCGGGACAAGTACTGAATTGTTCATCCAAGCTCCTTTACTACAAAGCTCTCGCTTCTTTTCGCAAGTGCAAGGGGGCATCCCTATGATATAGGATGCCGTTCGGCAAGATTGAGGGCTGTACCGCGTTGCGCCCGTAGCTATTGACGCTTGCCGGCCAGCCGCCTCATATTAAAGGAAGCGTGTTATTTTCTTCGGGTTGCGGCGTGGGATGAAATTTAGGAAAACGGCTCGTAGAAAACGTAACCTCTGCGACTCTGAGGCTAATTATTTCGCGGGTGAAAGACGATTAGGTTCATAGTATACGGAGTCTGGGCCAGGATGAGAGTTTTAATAGCCGACGACAGCGCACAGTCCCGAATCCTTCTGCGGAAGGCGCTCGTGCGCTGGGGCTATGACGTTGTAATGGCAGAGAACGGTGCCGAGGCCTGGGAAATACTGGCCGAAGCCGATGCTCCGCCCATCGCCATTCTCGATTGGGTGATGCCCCACATGACAGGTCCGGAGGTCTGCCGTCGTGTTCGCGAGACACGCCGCGAACCTTATACCTACATCCTCCTGCTGACTTCAAAAAATTCCAAGAACGAAACAGTCGAAGGCCTCGAATCCGGCGCCGACGATTACGTTGTAAAGCCCTTCGAGGAGAACGAGCTACGGGTGCGCCTGCGCGCTGGGCAGCGTATTATAGATCTCCAAATGAAACTCCTGACAGCCCAGGAAGAGCTTTTTGAGCGGGCCAACAAAGATCTGCTCACGATGCTGCCTAACCGGCCGGCGATCTCGGCGGCGCTGGAGATGGAGATCTCACGCTGCCATCGGGATCGGCGAACAGTTGGGGTGATTCTTCTCGACATCGATCACTTCAAGAAGATCAATGACACCTTCGGGCATTTTACCGGCGATGCAGTACTTCGTGAAACCGCCTCGCGATTACGCTGCAACATGCGGCCATATGATCAGGTGGGGCGCTACGGAGGCGAGGAGTTTCTGGTCGTGCTGCCCAACTGCGACCTCGAGCAAGCAGCCGTTCAGGCCGAACGCATGCGCCACAGGCTGCATTCCGCCACGATGATGGTAGATGGCTCCGAAATGCGGGTCTCGGCCAGTTTCGGCGTCACGGTTTCGGATGGTTCTGAACGCAGCCCCGATGTGTTTGTGCGGGTTGCCGATGAGGCGCTCTACAAAGCTAAAGCAAGCGGTAGGAATTGCGTTTCGAGCTTGGCTCTTCTGGAATCTGCCCTTCATTTGGCGCAGTAGCAGTTACCTGCCCCAACGTGAATGCGTTGGTATACTGTGTTCTGTTGCGCCCGTAGCTCAGCTGGATAGAGCGTCTGGCTACGAACCAGAAGGTCGGCAGTTCGAATCTGTCCGGGCGCACCAATTAAGCCGATTACCTGTTGATCGATTTCAATCCCCGCACCCGGCTGGAATCGCCAAAATTCTTTCACGCCGCATTTCCCGCCCTTGCCTAGCTGACGATCGCCTACTTCAAGATGAGCAGGCTGCGTTTGGTATCGTCTTCGAAATCGGAGAGGCGAATAGCGTTGTACCGCACGATATCCTTGATTATGGAAGTCGAGCAGTTTCCCGTTTGCAGCAGGATCACCTTCGGCGGCGCTCCCCAGATGATGCTCAAGTTTGCGAAATCCTTGTCTTTCGTGAGAAACGTGAACTGATGTGCCTTCGCGTACTCCCATATGACCGCGTCGGCAGTGCTGCCTAACTCGATGGAACTGACGTGAATTGAGTCGGGAAACAGGTCGGCAAGCTCAACCGCGAGTATCGGCGCAAGGTTCTCATCAACGAGAAGCTTCAAGCACCGCGATCCTTTCCGGAATGCTGGCAAAGAACTCGTACACGGCCTGGAAGTCTTCCTTCTCCAGATAGGCGAAGTCTTTTAGGATCTCATCCTCGGTCATTCCGGACGCCAGATACGATGCGAGGTCGTACACAGTGAAGCGCAAGCCTCGAATGCACGGTTTGCCGCCCATCTTGCCCGGTTCAACGGTAATTCGCGGGTTCAGGCCGGGCATGAATGTACCAGCACCATCATAGCGACTTTGTCGCGTCACGTCCGCATTCGTGCCATGAAGTAAAGCCCGAATAGTGAAAAAAGAATATCCGGCGACCAGGCAGCCATGGCGGCTGGGAGCTGATTGAGATCTCCAATCTGATCGAACAGAGTGCCAATCGTCCAGTAAGCAATGGCGATTCCCAAGCTAATGCCCACGCCCGTCATGGCGCCGCGATTGCCTGCAATAAAAGCAAACGGGATGCTCAAAATGGCCATGATTAGCGCGAACAAAGGCACCGCAAACTTCTTGTAATACTGCACTCGCAGCGGCGCGGTGTCTACTCCGCTGGCTTGCATTTCGTGGATGTATTCTTCGAGCTCCTCAAAATTCAATTCCTTGTATTCCTTCTCCTCCTTGACGAACCACGCAGGCGGCTCAGTGAGCTCGGGAAACGAAGCAGAGGCGCCATAAAACTGCCGGTAAGTATCGACTTTGCCGATCTTTTGGCTGCTACCGTTCTGAAAAACCCAGGTATGCAGAGCCGGTTCCCAACGGGCGCGCTCGGCTGAGATCTGACGCACGATCTGGAAGTTCGTGGGATCCAGTTCGTACACGTTAACTTTCGACATCATGGCTTGGTGCGGGTCCATGAACCGATAGTTAAAAATGCGCGCGCCCTGTCCGTATACCCATTGGCGATCCGCTCGCAGATAGGTTGCGACAGGTTTCTTCTTGATCTCTGCGCGCAGCATCTCCTGGCGGCGGTTAGCCTCGGGGATATAGTACTGATCGAAAGCGAAGAGGAGGAAACTGATGATTAAGCTGGCAATCAGAACCGGTGCTGCCAGGCGATGAACGCTCACCCCGCCGGCTTTGAATGCGGTTACCTCGTTGTACTTGGTCAGAATGCCGAAGCAGATTAGCGAAGCCACCAGCGTTCCGATCGGGGTCAGTTGATAGATAAGACTGGGCGCAAGATGCCACAAGTAATCGAGCATCGTCGACATGCTGATGTCGTTC
The DNA here is from genome assembly GCA_963795445.1 of uncultured Acidobacteriaceae bacterium. Lineage (GTDB taxonomy): Bacteria > Acidobacteriota > Terriglobia > Bryobacterales > Bryobacteraceae > Bog-105. The sequence goes on from CAWCHX010000026.1 coordinate 142,703, forward strand.
TTGATCATGTCTCCCAGAAGCTCGAAAAAAGTAAATACTTCAATCAACGCCAGCAGCGCCCCTAGCAGTACCGCAAAGTAGAACAAAAAGCCATTCAGCACATAACCATCAATCAGCAGTGGCCGAAAGCCGAAGCCCGGACCCTTCGCGGGGCGCTCGCCTTGGGTTCTGACAGCTCGAAGTGATTTAACTCTCCTGGCGATCTTCTGAGCGAAGCTCTTAAACCAGCCGATCGGATCGCGGTCGCCCGGCTTCTCTAATCTCGATAGAAGTACGATTCCAGCGATCAAGAAGGCTGTGTCCGGGGTCCAAACTGCAACCGGAACTGGCAGGCTTCCGTTCCGCGCGAGTCCAATCAGAGCGCTGAACCCGAGATAGTAAAGGAATGCAAGAGCAACCGTCAGAATAAATGCCGCGGATTTGCCGCCCTTCTGCGAAGAAACGCCCAACGGAATTCCCACCAGTCCGAGTAATACGCACGCCAGGGGAAGAGCAAAGCGCTGGTGTAGTTCGATGGCCGCGTAGACGTACTCTTCGTGTGAAAGATCGTGCTGCCGGTAAACGCGCTTATAAAGCGGCCCCGTGTCCATTTCCTGCACGTTTTTGTTGATCTGGAAATCTTCCTGCTTTTGAGCCTGCAGAGCTTCGATCTGCGCTGGCGCGGCTGTGGTGATTACTTTCCCTTCTTTGTCGCGCTCGCTGGTCCGAACGTCTCGCATGTCGAGAATAATCCGATTGTTGGGCTCATCGGCGTGAGGAATAGCTTCTTCGGCCACGATGACGCGCGGACCCTCGCCTCTATCTTTTCCTTGGTGCTGCAGTTCGTCGGCGGGTGTCACGTCGGCGATGAATACTTTGTGCCAGATGATCTGATTGGCCTCCGTTTTGACATCGCTGACATAAAGAACCGTGTTCGGAAATTGCTCGTCGAAGATGCGGGATTCAATGTTGCCCGTGAGTTGCGCCGCCGCGAAATTGCGAGCAACTTTCGATTCGAGATGAAGCGATAAGGGAGTAAGCCAGAGCGAAGCAAGCGCGGTGAGGACAAGAGCGAAAAAAGAAAATAGCAAGACCGGCCGCGCCACGCTAGTACTGGAGATGCCGGCGGCGCGCATTGCCGTGATTTCGCTATCCGCCGACATGCGGCTGAGGCCGATCAGAATGCCAACTAAAACGCCCAGCGGGAGCGCAAAAGGAATCGTGGACGGGAGCGCGTACAGAAGCAGCTTTGCGACTACTGGCGGCGGCGCTGAGGTCTTCACCAGCAGAGCCGAGAGGCGCTCCAGCGTTCTGAGAAACAGAACAAATATGAACAAAAGTGTTCCCAGGCTTGCGCTGGTGAATATTTCGCGGAAGATTGCTCTGCTGAGAATGCGCATCAACTACTTACTGCAGCGTTAATGCCGGAGGCGGGACCAGGGGAAGCCGGCCCGATTCATCCTCCGTCCGCCCGAGTTCCACGCTGTCGAATAACAGCGATGGACAAATTACCGAAGAGGTCGTCGCGTCAGCAGCGGCATCCGCTAGATCGAAGCTGGAGCCGTTGTTCACATAGTTCAATACGTAAGGGCGATCCGACGCGGCCTCTACGTCCCGCAGATCTTTTGCGCTGAACTCTTTGAACCGCAGATTGCGCACCAATTCCTCGCGGCCATCGGGATAGACGCGATAGACCAGCAACGGAATATTTAGCGTGCGGCCATAGCCGTTCTTCTGAAGCTGCAGCGCCAAACTCCGCAATTCCTGGAAGGTCGCGGTGGATGGGAAATCAAGGCGCCGGATGATTATGCCGTACTTCAGCCCTGCAGCTTTCACCCTTTCGAGAAGCTTGGCCTTGAGCTGCGCTTCTGAGACAGTCTGGTCTGCTTGCACGAACAGATTGCCGATGGCGGCAGCCTCGGTTCCCCATCCGCCGGGCAGTCGTCCATGCCCGTTCGAGGCGTTGAAATCACGCACGGGCTCACGGCTCAATAGAAAACCTTTGAGAACCCCTTTTTCCACGAGTGTCACGCGTTGGGCGGGAACACCTTCATCGTCCACCTGGTATTGTCCTGCTAAAACTACGCCGTGAAACCGCTCTTCTCCAGGATTGTCAAAGATGCTAATCCAATCTGGCATGACCTTCGATCCCAGACGCGAAGACCAAACGCTTTCGATCGTCTGCGCGCTCGAATTATCCGCTCCTGGCGGAGCAAGCGGCTTCCTCTGCAGCCGGATTGCGTCAGTCAACACTTGGGCCATCATCTGGGCTGCCGCTTCCTGCTCGAACAGTACGGGGCCGCTGTAATCTTCGGCGGCCGGAGCTTTTATGAGAGCCTCGGTTGCTGTCGCCACAGCGTCCACGCTCTTCTCCAACTCCTCTGTTTTGGGCAACTCAGAAGGGTGCAGAACGGTGACGAATTGATGATCCCAAACGCGGCTGCCGTCGGCTGCGAGTCCGCTCGAAACGATCGCAATCTCGCTCACATCTTGCGGGCTTCTAACGATGGTACCCTCGCTGTTCACCAGGCGATACGCGGAAGAGATGTTGCGCAGCGTGACCTTGGACGTGGTGACGTTCGGGTGTTGCGCAAAGCGGACCGAGAGCTTTTCTATAATCTCCTCCCAATGCCTCTGGTCGAGCTTGGACGCTGTCACCGGCTCGAGGAGTTGAACCGCCTTTGCCGGCGCAAGATCCGGCGTCTTTTCAGGCTCCGCGATTTCGTGCAGAGCGCTACGTTTACGGGTGATCTGATCGGTGGCGGCCTTGTAGAGGCGGTCGGTCGAAAGCCAAAGATCCGCTCGCATGGCTTGATAGTCATCATCAATAGGAAAAAGCCCAAAACGGGGGCTACCGGTGTATATCGAATTCGTGTTATCGAATTTATAATCCCCAACACGCACCTGCACGCGCGGTTGACGAAGCCGAACATGGTTTGAAGCTGTCAGGCCGCCTAGACTGGCCGTAATATACAGCTGGTCCGCTTCGCTGATTGCGTACTGAATGAAATAGGGCTTATCGAGATTGTTGAGCTGGAGCGCCTTTGAGCGCGCTAGCTCGTCCAGCATGGCGTGAAGCTGTGGATCGCTGCGCGCATCGCTGGCGCTATCGGCGGCGTAGAGCATCAATGAGGCGGTGCCGCACAGCGCCGCAAGAGCGCTAACGGTGAGGAACTTGCGCATTCTACTCACCCTCGGGACGTGCCAGCAGTGGCGGTCTTTGCTGAGAGTTCTGCTTTTTTTGCGTTTCGATTTCAGAAACGAGTATGGCGGGCGAAATTGCCGAGACCGGAATGCTGCCCGATTCAGCTCCACAGTAGCCGTTGAAGACCTCTGCGCGATTCGAGGTTGCGACTATCTTCTGGAAGCTCGCCAGCGGCGTGCCAACGATATCAACCCCGCGAATCAGCTCGTCGGGACGGCCATCCGGATAGACGCGATAGACGATCAGCGGCACAACCGTAAATGCCTGCAATCCCTGTCGTGCCGTGGTCGTGTATCCGCTTGAAACGTCTTCAAAGTAGAGGCCGTAAGGTTTTCCTTGACGCTTGATTTGCTGGATGAGCTGAGCCCGCAAATCGGAATCGGAGACCTGTTTCGACGATTCAACGATCAAATTCGATTGGCGCGAAACTACTTCGAAGCCCGGCTGCCGTCGACCGTGCCCATTCGATTGTAGAAACTCGCCCACCGGCGAGCGCGAGAGCAGAAATGTCTTCAACACTCCGGCGTCGACCACCTTAACCGGTCGCGCCTTCACGCCTTCATCGTCGTATTCGTAATAGCCAATTAAATCCGTACCCTCATAGCTCTGTCTGGTGGGATCGAACTCTACGCTGATAAAGTCCGGCAGCACTTTTTGTCCCAGCATCTTGGCAAAGGTCTGTCCTTCCGCCACATCCTTTTGCCTATGGCCTTCTACGCGGTGACCGAATATCTCGTGAAAGAAGACTGCCGATGCCCGTCCGGAAAGAATGGCAGGGCAGACAATCGGTTCGGCGGGTGGCGCGTTGACCAGCGCATCCAATTTCGTAGCGACATCCTGCACCTTCGCCTGCACTACATTGTCAGGGGGCAGGTGCGCCGGATCGGAAGCTTCGATCGTCTCAAACGTTCGCACATCCATGCCGTCCGGCGCCAGCGCGACACCGTTGATCTCCAGCCTGAAGAGGTTTCTGCCAAGCTGAATGGCGCTTCCTTCCGTGTTGACGAAGGTTCTGATCTCCCGTTGAGCCGCGAAGCTGACGCCCGAGCCCAAAATTTTGGGATGCTTCTTGAACTCCGCGGACCAGCCGCGCAATTTCTGAGCCCACGCATTCATGTCATAGCGATACGTTTCCGGCAGCCGCGAGAATGTCTGCGCCGGCTCGGAAGAAAAATCGGGATCGTGATCTTTTTGATCCGCGAGCAGTTGTTCGTCCGTCTTCAATTGCGACAAGCGGCTCGAAGCCAGCCGATAAACACGATCGGTCTCCTCCCACAGCGCCCGGCGGATCTGGTTCGGATTGTCATCCAGGCTAAGCGATGTAAATCTGGTGAAGCGAACCTGAGAACCCTTATATGGATGATAGTTATCGAATTTCGGAGACCCGACACGAATGGTCGTGTCCACTCCGCGTCCATGATTGTGGACGTTATCGATGAGCGCGCCCAGCGATGCCGACGCTGAATCGGTCTGCTCTTCCGAGACTTCGTACGCCATGTAGTACGGAGCCGGATCGCCCTTCGCTTTCAGGCCCGCGAATTCGCGATTCAATTCGCTGTTGAGAATGTCTACTAAGGAATTCGATGAGGATGCGAAGCTGCGTCCTGAGCAGAAGAAGAACGTCACAGCGATCGGCAATCGAGGCTGGAATCAACCACTTCAATGAAGCGACGCGAGACATGCGGCTTCGCGGCGGCACGTATCGCGCGCGAAACGCGGATTTTGGGAACAACTTCAAGAATAACAACAGTTAAGCAGCCAACGGCTCCTTGACTGAAAGTGTTGGCATCCGCAACGCCGTCGCCATCCTACAGCTTTGACCTAGCTCACCCGATGAGGAAAGGTGATGCGCCGATTCGCCGTTAAATGGATCGCCCTGATGGCGCTGTTCTGTATCCCTGCGCTTGACACCTTAGCCTCGCAGGTGTCGGGCACAATCATCGTGGAGAAAAATATCAGGAAGCAGCCGGTTGTGGCGATAACTTACGATCTGCGCGGAGCCGCGGTGCCTGACGCGTCTTCGGACAAGCAGGGCAGTAGTTTTGAAGGACTCGCCGTGTGGCTGGATTCAGATACTGCTGCGCCGGCAGCCCCGATAACCGCCACGATGCAACAACGGAACCGGCAACTCGAGCCCGGCTTGCTAGTTCTTTCCGTAGGATCTACGGTGAATTTCCCGAACATGGATCCCATTTTTCACAACATCTTTTCTCTCTCCAAAGCCCAGACATTCGATCTGGGTTATTACCCGAAAGGCAATACCAGAAGCGTGACTTTCCGCCACAGCGGCATTATTCAGGTTTATTGTCATGTTCATCCGAATATGTACGGCGCAATAGTAGTGACTTCCAGCCGCTGGTTCGGAAAACCGGCGGCAGACGGTAGTTTTTCCTGGGCGGATGTTCCCCCAGGCAGGTATCGGCTGATGGTTTGGCAGAAATTTGCCGGCCTGTTTCCCCGAGATATCGTAGTGCCCGAAGCAGGGAACGTGAACGTCCGCATCGCGATTCCCGAAGAGCAGGAGAGCCGCTGATCGCCAATGCGGCGCCTGTCCCTTACTGCTCGCGCCTTTCTATTCTCCTTTATTCCGGTGTGCCTGGTCCTTTCTGCAATATTTCTAACGCTGAATGCGGCGGTGCATAACAAGATCAAGGATGACCTGCTAAACACTTTGGAAGCTTCCGATGGTCAGCTAAACCGTCTGAGCTCGGAGTATTCCCGCCGGACCGCCAAATTGGTAGCGGCTCTCACCGAGAGTGCCGGGCTGAAGGCTGCCGTCGGCTTGCTGGCCGAAACTGGCCTAGACTCGTCAGCGCGGGATCAGGTCCGGGCGACTATCGAGGCGCAATTGCGTGACCTGCGTGCACTTTCCGGCTACGATTTGTTGGGTGTTTCAGATTGGCGTGGCCGGCCCGTGGCGCTCCTGCCGGTTCCCAACAATCGTGCCGGCTCCCCGCTCCCGTTACTTCCTGCCCACTCCGGTCTAGCTGATATCGAAGGTGCTTTGTATCAGGCGGAGACAGTCCCGATCACGTTGAACGGAGAAACTATCGCCTCTCTGACGTTAGGTACACGCTTCGATGTAAACCGATTCACTTTCGGAGCCGATGCTGTTTTGCTCCATAACGGCAAGCTCATCCAATCAACCTTCCCGGGTCGCTGGAGTGAATCGATTGAACAGCAGATTCGTCAGCATTGCCCTCCTTCATCAACTGCTTGTCAAGTGCCCATTCAGGAAGACAGTTACGTCGTATCGCAGTTGCAACGGGCGCAACTCGGCTCAGGTTATCAACTCCTCGGGTTCCGTTCTCTGGAAAAACCGGTACACGAGGTCATGAACGGATTTGCGCGTATTTTTATTGAAGTGGGTGCTGCCGGCGTCGTGCTGGCGCTCTTGTCTTCTCTCATAACCTCGCGTTCAGTCTCCCAGCCGATTCGCGAATTGGTTTCGCAACTCAAGGGAGGGGAACAGAGTGGCCATTTACCAACCCAATTGACTACCGCGCGAGGGGCCAATGAGCTGAATCTCCTGGTCGATGCATTTAACCACGTCTCGGAAGCGGAATGCCGCTCTCGTCGAGAACTCGAAACGGCCAAAGACGCGGCGGAATCCGCAAACCGGCTCAAGACCGAGTTTCTAACCAATGTCAGTCATGAGCTGCGCACTCCTATGCACGCGGTCCTGGGAATGACGGATCTTCTTCTGACTAGCTCGCTTGACCCCGAGCAGAGGGAATGTGCGAGCACGGTACGGGAATCGGCCAAATCGCTCCTGATCCTTATCGATGACATTCTGGACTTCTCAGAGGTGGAGAGTGGCAGCTTGCAATTGGTGGATGCGCGCGTTGATTTGCGGGGCATCGTGGACCGCGTCGTAGAGGAGCTAAGAAGCCAATCCGGCCAGAAACATCTATATGTTCACGTGCAGTATGCGTCGGCAAGTCCCGAAGCATTTATCGGGGATGCAAAGCGCATCCGGCAGGTTTTGCTGAGCATCGTAGGAAACGCCGTGAAGTTCACGGACCGCGGATCAGTGACTGTCCGCGTGGAGCGTCATGAAGAGACCGAAAGCGGGGTACTCATAAGGATCACCGTGGAGGACACAGGAGTTGGTATCGCCGCGGAGAAACTCGAACTGATATTCCAGCGATTCACTCAGGCCGACGGTTCGCTCACTCGCCGGCGAGGAGGAACAGGCCTCGGCTTGGCGATCGCAAAACATCTGGTTGAGTTGATGGGCGGCTCCATTGGAGTAGAAAGCCGCCTCGGCGATGGTTCTGCCTTTTGGTTCACGGTGCCTTTGAAAGTTTCTAAACTCCAAAGCGAAGTCTCCGAAGCGAATCAACATGTAGCTGAACTGGCCGGGAGCCACGCGTGAATCGCGCCGCACTGATGGCGGCATGCCTGACCTTAGCGTGCATTTCTTCCGACGCTCAGGAGGTCAGCTCTGGCCTGTTCGTCCCGCTCACCGTGAGCGGGAATGCGCTTTACACACACGGCTATGCAGGTGACGATTATCAGGGCAATTCCGCCACAGTTGGCTTCCGCGGAGTCATAGCTCCCAGCTTGCGCCTGGGAAAGCATTGGTTCGTTTATTCCGCGCTCGAGTCGCACTCTTCCTCATTTTTCCGCTATAAGAGCGGTCCTGACAACAATCAGGAAGTCTACTTTCACGTGATGCAAGGCTTTCTGGGATACACCACAAGGATAGGAAAGACAACGGTCTTGGTTAAGGCCGGGCAGCTGAGTTCTGCATTCGGATCCTACCCGCTTGAGTATGACGACGCAAAGACGCCTTTCCCCAGCCCGCCGCCTGGTTATGTAACCACCATGCCCCTTCGCCCCGATCAACTTCCCTGCGGAGTCAGAGACTTATTAGGGCAGAGTTACGGGAGCGACATCAGTTTCAGTTGCGGCGGTTCCCAGACGGCAGCTTACGGGAACCTGCCAGTAACTCTTTATGGGCTTCCCGGCATTGAAGGTGAAGTGTCAACCGGCCGCATGGACGCTCGTCTGCAGCTCACAAATAGTTCGCCAGCCAATCCTCAGTCGTTGCTTTCCCGGAATCAAGTTGCGCAGTGGATTGCCGGCGCGGGATACACGCTAGTAGCGGGCCTTCGTGTCGGCGTGTCCGGCTTTCGAGGTCCATATCTGGATAAGGCGGTTGACGCGTTTCTTCCGCCCGGTAAGAGCATTCGCAGTTTTCCCGCTAGCGCCGTCGGAGCAGATGCCCAATGGGCGCGGGGGCGCTGGTCGGCAGAAGGAGAGTGGCAGGAATTCCGCTTCAACCTGCCGGAGTTCGTCACGTCTCCAGCAGAGCGCTCAGTATACGCGCAGTTGAAAACCATCCTTTCGCCGCGAATCTATTTGGCAGTACGCGCCAGTTCGCTGTCGTCAGGCCACGTAAGAGATACCTCTGGTACAACGGTGAACCTGTTTACGTCGCCTGAGCAGCTGTACGAATTCGCGCTCGGATATCGTCCGAATCGTTACCAATTGCTAAAAATTGGCTATGAATGGACCAACCGTCAAGCCTGGTCTACCAACGGCACATATTGGCCGCAGGAGCGAATCAACGGCGTGGAAGTTCAACTCGTCACCACCGTTACAGCCTTCTCTCATGCACTTCGCTGACGCTCATTCAGCCAGCCGTCTCACATAGCCGGCGTAAGGACTCGGTGTAAGGCGCGCGCGCGAGGCCGCGCTCGGTAATAATCGCCGAGACATACCGGTTCGGTGTTACGTCGAACGCGGGATTCGCCACTTTAATACCATCCGGCGCTACTTGTACGCCCTGTACGTGCGTCACTTCTCTGCTGGCCCTTTCCTCGATCGGAATCTCGTCACCTGAAGCGAGCGTTAGATCCAACGTCGAAATCGGCGCGGCGACATAAAAGGGAACATTATTTTCCTTGGCCAAAACCGCCACGCCATATGTTCCGACTTTATTCGCTACGTCTCCATTGGCTGCAATACGATCTGCGCCGACGACGACGCAGCCAATTCTGCCGCTTTTCAGAAAATGGCCGGCCATGTTGTCGGTAATAAGAGTGGTGTCAATCCCGTCGCGTTGCAATTCCCAGGCGGTCAGGCGAGAGCCTTGCAGAAAAGGGCGCGTCTCATCCGCGAACACATCGATCTTCTTGCCCATCTGAACGGCGGCGCGGATGACCCCCAGGGCTGTTCCGAATCCGGCTGTGGCCAGCGCTCCGGCATTGCAATGCGTCAAAACAGTCTTGCCGTCGGGAACCAGCGGCGCGCCATAACGCCCAATTGCCTCGTTGATTGCAATATCCTCCGCGCGAATCGCCTGCGCCTCTGCTACTAGGCGGGAACGGATCTCTTCCAGGGGCAAGTGCCGCACTTGGGCGTAAAGCTGCTTCATGCGATCGATCGCCCAGAAGAGATTAACGGCGGTAGGGCGAGTCTTCGCAAGCGTTTCACAGATCACCGGCATATCGCGCTCGAGTTCACCCGAGTGTAGAGCGCCCAGCGCCACTCCCATGGCCGCAGCGACGCCGATAGCAGGCGCGCCCCGAATAATCATGGTCCGAATCGCATCGGCTACTTCACCGTAAGTGGCGCAAGTGACAAAGGCCATCTCTTGCGGCAGCCGCGTCTGATCGATCATCACGACACCTTGCGGCGTCCACTCGATTGTTTCGACGGTTTTTTGAGTTAGAACGGCAGTGGTGATCATTCGCGGATTAGGTGTGCTTAGTAACTGCCAGCGCGACGACGAAAACACCGTTGTAGCAACCGTGCATAAAAGTCGAAGGGATAATCGAATTCGTTCGCGCGCGCAGCCATCCGAATACTGCTCCGGCTAACGAGACCGCTACAGCATATTGCCAAGCCCACGAGTATTCAGGCGCGTGAAGGGCGCCGAACAACGCTGCCGTTAACAGCACGCCCGCTACCACGCCGAACGTGCGCGATAGCAGCGGCTGGATGAATCCGCGAAATAACAGCTCTTCAAAGAGCGGTGCGATTGTTATCGCCATGATTGCGACAATTGTCAGCGAAAGAGGCGAGTTAGTGAGCTTGTCAATCGGCGATGGAACCTTGGGAGTGTGCAGCAGCGAGGCGAGTCCCGATACGGCGAACGCGAGTGCCACCCCACCGGCCCCGGCGATAACGGGTCTGATGTTGCTGCGCCGCCATCCGAGCGACTCGAACACCGGCCGGTTGTAACGTATCCGGAAAATAATGTGGAAGCCCAGGTAAATAAACGCATAGAGCGCAAGCTGCGTGGGCAGGAGTAAAGGCGTCTGATCTACCTTCAACGCGGGATCAAAGGGCTCGATAATGGCGACCGCGGCCAAAATAAGGACGATCGAGGCAACCAGCACGCCAATCATCAAAGCAAGATCGTCGTAGCCCCAAAAGGGTTCACGCGCCGGCGCTACAGGTGGCGGCGCCTCAACAACGGGTTCCTCCCCCGATAGGCCAATTCCTTCAGGCAGCATGATTTGCCTTCATTATCTTTCGTAATGCCTCCGCAGTGTAACTGCGGCGGTTCTCCAGAAGCTCTTCGGGCGTGCCAACCGCCACAATTTCACCGCCCTGCTCTCCACCTTCTGGCCCCAGGTCGATGACGTAGTCCGCGCTTTTGATGACATCCAGATGATGCTCAATCACGAGCACCGTGTTTCCCAAATCCACCAGCCGTTGCAACACATCCAAGAGATGCCGCACGTCTTCGAAATGCAGACCAGTCGTGGGCTCGTCGAGCAGATAAAATGTTCGGCCAGTCTGGCGTTTACTCAGTTCCTTGGCCAGCTTGATGCGTTGCGCTTCGCCGCCGGAAAGCGTTGTCGAAGATTGCCCCAGGTGGATGTAACCCAAGCCGACTTCCGCCAGAGTTTTCAATTTCGCTTGGATTTGGGGAATATTAGCGAGCACTTCTACTGCCTCATCGACCGTCGACTCCAGCAAATCGGCGATACTTTTCCCCTTGTATTTGACCTGCAGCGTCTCCACGTTATAGCGCCGCCCGCGGCACACATCGCAAGTGACGTACACATCGGGCAGGAAATTCATCTCGATGCGCTTCAGCCCGTCTCCTTGGCAGGCTTCACATCTGCCGCCTTTCACGTTGAAGCTGAAACGCCCGGCTTTATAACCGCGCTCGCGCGATTCCGGCAGCATGGCGTAGAGTTCCCGAATTGGGGTAAACAAGCCCGTATATGTCGCCGGATTGGAACGAGGCGTGCGGCCGATGGGCGATTGGTCGATCTCGATGACTTTGTCGATATTCTGCAAACCAAGGATCGCGTTGTGGGCGCCCGGTTCCTGACTTGATCCGTACACTTCTTTTGCCAGAGCACGGTAGAGGATGTCGTGCACCAGTGTTGATTTACCGCTTCCCGATACGCCCGTCACCACGATCAGAGTTCCCAGCGGAAAATCGACGTCGATCTCTTTGAGGTTATGTTCGCTCGCGCCTTCCACCGTAATTTTCAGCCCATTCCCGGATCGGCGGATCAGCGGAGAGGTAATCGCTGCGTGGCCCGACAAATATTCACCGGTCAGCGATCGTGGCGCTCGCATGATTTCCGCCGGACTGCCCTGCGCCATCAGATTTCCGCCCAAACGGCCGGCCCGTGGACCGAGATCGATCACATAGTCGGCGCGCTCGATGGTCTCCGCATCGTGCTCGACCACCAGCACAGTGTTGCCGAGATCCCGCAGGTGACGGAGCGTATCGAGCAGGCGTCCATTGTCGCGGGGATGCAGGCCAATGGAGGGCTCATCGAGAACATACAGCACGCCGCGCAGCTTCGAACCGATTTGGGTAGCCAAGCGGATACGTTGCGCTTCGCCCCCCGATAATGTGGCGGAGGAACGGTCCAAGCTGAGGTAATCCAATCCCACTGCGCATAAAAACTCGAGCCGGTTTTGAATCTCTTCTACAACTCGGCCGACTACTTTCAGCTCGCGGCCGCTAAACTGCCAACCTTTTACTAGCGGCATGGCCCGCGCGATCGGCATGTGGGTAAACTCCGCGATTGATATCTCTTTCACTTGAACCGCGAGGCTGGCCGGCTTCAACCGCCGCCCTTTGCAATCGGGACACGTGGTTGGAGACATATAGTCCATCAGCCAATCGCGATATCCTTCGCTCGCGCGGCTGTAACTCTCATCCAGGATTTTCAAAATACCTGAAAACTGACCGTTGCCATAAACCAGGATGTTCCGGATCTTCTTGGGCAAATCTTCAAAAGGAACCGAGAGGTCGATTCCCAGACGTTCTGCCGCCTCATTCAGGCTGGAACTCATGTAAGAAGAAGTGGAGCCTGGCCCCAAGGCGCCATCCAGAAGCGGCTTCGAGGCATCGCAAATCACCTTGGCCGCATCGAAGGCCCAAGTGCTTCCAACTCCCTTGCACGTCTCGCAGGCTCCATAGGGGCTGTTGAATGAAAACGAGCGCGGCTCGAGCTGCGGAATGCTTGTGCCGTCATTCGGGCAGGCGAGCTTTTCCGAGTACAGCCTCTCCGGTCCGCCGATAACCGAGACAACGACCAGTCCGTCGGCCCATTTCAATGCAGTCTGAATAGAGTTCTCAAGCCGCTGCTCGATGCCTGGCTTCACGACCAGGCGGTCAATGACAACTTCAATGTTGTGATTCTTGCGCTTATCTAATTTGATCGGCTCATCGAGTAAGCGGAGTTCACCATCGATGCGGGCGCGGAAACCCGCCTTGGCAATTGCTTCAATCTCTTTCTTGTATTCGCCTTTGCGCCCGCGCGCGACGGGCGCTAGAATCATGATCCGATCGTTTTGGTGCTGCGCAAATACCTGTTCCAGAATCTGCGTCGGCGATTGCCGGGCAATCTCCGCGCCGCACAGCGGACAGTGCGGTATTCCAACCGACGAATAGAGCAGCCGAAGGTAATCGTAAATTTCCGTGACGGTCCCAACGGTCGAGCGTGGACTGCGCGACGTGGTCTTTTGTTCAATTGAAATCGCCGGGCTCAAGCCGTCGATTGAGTCCACTTCCGGCCGTTCCATTTGATCCAGGAACTGGCGCGCATAGGGTGAGAGGGTTTCCACGTAGCGCCGCTGCCCTTCGGCGTAAATCGTGTCGAAAGCGAGCGAGCTCTTCCCCGATCCACTCAGTCCCGTAATCACGGTAAAAGTGTTTCGCGGGATTTCAACGCTAATATTCTTGAGATTGTGCTGGCGCGCGCCATGCACGGAGATACGATCTAACATTCGGACGCGATAATTCTATTGTCGGGTACCTGGGTTTAAGAACTGGGTTCGATAATATGGCGAAAAATTTTAAAGACCTTTCGGAGCGCGAAATTCTGGCCGTAGCGGTCTCTTTGGAAGAAGAAGACGGCCGGATCTATGGTGAGTTTGCCGAGGGTTTGCGCGAGAGCTATCCCGCGACCGCCAAGCTTCTCGACGAGATGCAGGAAGAGGAATCGGACCACCGCGCCCGCCTGATTGATCTGTACCGATCTCGTTTCGGCGAACACATTCCATTGATTCGGCGCCAGGACGTGAAGGGATTTGTATCACGGCCGGCGGCTTGGCTGATCGAGCCGGTCGGTCCCAAAGCGGTCCGCAAATCCATCGAGTCCATGGAAGGGGAAACGCGCCGCTTCTACGCGCTGGCGCTGGAAAGAACAACAGATGCTTCTACGCGAAAGCTGCTTGGCGATCTGGCGGAGGCAGAGGCCAAACACACCGCCGCGGCCGAATCGATTGAAAGAAAGCAACTGACTCCGGAAATCCGCCGTGATGAAGATGAGGCTTACCGGCGCACCTTCGTGCTCCAGTTTGTTCAACCCGGACTGGTTGGTTTGATGGACGGTTCCGTTTCCACTCTGGCGCCCGTTTTTGCAGCCGCCTTCGCGACTCACAAGAGCTGGGACGCGTTTCTGGTCGGACTGGCGGCCTCCGTCGGCGCGGGTATTTCCATGGCATTTGCAGAGGCTCTCTCCGACGATGGCTCTTTGACCGGACGGGGCCGCCCTGTTATACGGGGCGCCATAACGGGCGTGATGACAACGGCTGGTGGAATTGGCCACACGCTGCCTTATCTGATCGCGAATTTTCGACTTGCCACCACAGTGGCGATCTTCGTCGTTGCAATCGAGCTGGGACTTATCAGTTGGATTCGCCAGCACTATATGGAAACCCCGCTCGTGCGCGCAGCGCTTCAAGTCGGATTGGGCGGCATTTTGGTGTTCATTGCAGGCATATTGATCGGCAACTCGTAACAGGATCGCTGCCAGGCTGTCATCGCCAGGCGGCATAATGAAACGTCGGGAGAGGAATTTATGGCCACGGGCTTCATTGAATATGCAGAGGCGAATCGCGAGGTCCGCGAAGTCTATGACGACATCATGGCCACCCGTAAGACGGATTCCATCAATAACTTCTGGAAGGCGCTTGCGAAAGACCCGGCTACTCTACGCAGAACCTGGGACAGCATCAAGCAAATCATGGGTCCCGGCGCCTTGGATGGGTTGACGAAGGAATTGATCTATCTCGCCGTCAGCGCCACCAACCAGTGCCAATATTGCATGGCCTCTCATTCCGCTTCCGCCCGGAACAAAGGTATGACCGAAGAGATGTTCGGAGAGCTCATGGCGGTCGTGGGAATGGCGAATGAAACTAATGCGCTCGCGGCCGGATACCGGGTCGAAATCGACGAGCAGTTCAAGCGCTGAGAAACTAAAGTTCAAGGATGTCGCGCAGTAGCGGAAGAGCATACGTATTCGTGCGCTGGAGCGCCTCGCTATCCAACCCGGGCCGTCTCGGCGATGTGGGCTGGGCTTTCGAATACAACGATCGGCTCGGCCGCTTCAATTGTTTTTGTTGCGGTGCGACCGAGCCCGCCGGCGTCACGTTGCTAAGCCGTTCGCGCTTTTTCTGGCACGAGAAGTGTCAGACGCTTCCGGAACTCATCAAATCGATGTCCAATCGGGGGCCGGACCATCCGGGGTACGACGAAGTCAAGGTCTTTGAAGTGAAGGAGGCCGATCCGGAGCTTGCACTGCAAGCCGTGGTGCAACGCTCGGTTTCCCCAGACGATGTTGCGACTCGTGTCGACCCCCTGGATGAAACGCGCGAAATTCTCACGCGTTACGGGGTGCGGGGCCTAGCGAATTCGAAGGGTTTCAGCGCGCCATTTCTCTGGTACAACATGCTTCCCGGCCGGAGTGTTCCGCTACGAAAGCTGCCTGTTCATTTATTTCAGCTTCGGGTCTTGGCTGATGGGCCAGCGCCCGTCACTCTCGCCGACATTGAGGACCACGCGCGAAGAATTGCCCAGGCCCATCCGGAGGTACTGAATGTGGGGGAGTGTTTTGTTGGCCGTATCGGTTCAGCCTATTTGGTAGGGCTGAACGCGGCCGTTCATCCGAGGCTTTCGGTGGGGCAGGGGCGGTCTATAGCAGAAGGACTGGAACAAGCCATCCGGGGCGCCAGCCCCAAGGTTCGGCACGTGTTTATACAAATCGAACCTTTCGAGACGTAGCCACTCGCGGCCGTCAAGACAATGGCGTGCGGCTTGCACTACTCTTTTCCGCCATGAGACATCTTGACCGATATACCCCCGAAATTTGTTCCCAACTACGGCAAATAGCCGAGCGCCGCGACTGGCGGAGCTGGAATCGGCAGGAACTTCTTTGCGAAGATCTCTTGGAAGATCTTGAATTGACGTATCATCTGCACATTGCGGCAGAGGCCAGCGGCGCGCGGGCCGGTATGCCCGCTATGCCGCCGTTTCCCATTCGGTTTGTCGATAGCGAGGGATTACTGGACCCGGCAGAGTTCATGAAAACCTACGGGCGACGTCACAATTCACCTTGCGAATGGAACCGATCGGATAACGGCGTTGGCCGTGTGACATCATGTTCAAATCTTGGCTAGCACGGCGCTTCATCCTCGCTGGAGAACGCCCGAAGCCCAAGTAGCTCTTTCAGCTTGAGCGCATTGTGCGCGGCGTATCCGGCTTGATCGTTATCGAAGTAGATGTAAACGGCTCTGGATTCGCGCTGCCATTGCCGTATTCGGCGAGCCCAATTCGAAAGCGCCTCGTCGGAATAGCTTCCCTGATACTTGCCGCCAGGTCCATGCAGCCGCACGTACACGAGATCCGCGGTGACTTCGACTGGTGATTGAAATCCCGCTAGGTCGAAGAGGCAGTATCCGGCGCGATGACTCGCGAGCAGCTGGTAGACCTCCGGCACGTTCCAGGTTGGATTCCGAAATTCGAAGGCGTAGCGATGATGCTTCGGCAGTGCGTTTAGGAAGTGCGCGAAGCGCTCATAATCGAGTTCCCAATTCGGCGGCAACTGGAACAGAATGGGGCCGAGCTTATATTCCAGTACGTCCACTGCATCGAAGAATCTTTGCAGCCCCTGTTCGGGATCCTTCAGCTTTTTCATGTGAGTCAGGAAGCGGCTGCCTTTGGCGGCAAAGCAAAAGCCTTTGGGAGTAGAGTCACGCCAATTTTCCAGAGCCTTGACTGTCGGCAAGCGATAGAAGGTGTTGTTTAACTCGACCGTGTCAAACCGTTCGTAGTAATGGGCAAGCATCTTCGATGCCGCGGTTTTGGGTGGATAGAAGGTCCCGACCCAGTGTTTGTAATGCCAACCCGACGTTCCGATATGAATGTCCAAGCCTGTAGACGCTGTACGATACAGCGATGAGTCTACGCAGCCTTTTGCTCTTTGGGTTCCTTGCAGTCGCAACGGCGGCCTCCTATCCTGAAACGGCGATTAAGAACATGCTGGACGCCCAGGTCCAGGCTTGGAACCGCGGTGACGTCGAGAGGTTTGTTAGCTTCTATGCCGAGGATTGTACGTTCGTTGGCAAACAGATGGTGCATGGGAGAGCGGCGGTGTTGGCCCGCTATCGAACTGGGTTTCCGACCGCCGCAGCCATGGGCAAGCTCGGCTTCCAGGATCTCGAAGTCCGGCCAGTGGACAAGCAGATCGCGCTTGTGACCGGCCGCTTTCACCTGGATCGAACGCCTGAAGGGGGCGGCCCGGCAGACGGAATCTTCAGCCTGGTGATGCGGCTAAAAGGCGGGACTTGGCAGATCCTGCTGGACCATACGAGCTGAAAGCCTTGTTTTTACCGAACGAACTGCCCGAAAAGGGGCTATTTAGGCGAAGAAAGAGCGCATTTTACGAAACGGAGCCAGATTGGGTTCGTATTTTCAATTTGAGGCGCGGGCCAGCTCGGAACGCGGGCCGTTGACGCGGCGGCTGAAGGCCAAGTTGAAAACGTATTTCGGGATAGTGGCATCGGTGACGTTCGGGTTCGCGGGGGTCGGCTTGACGTTGACATAGGTGAGGATGCCGAGGCTGAAGAAGACCACCTGCTGTCCAACCTGGAAACTGACCCCGGGTTCGATGAATTGGACGTCGGCCGGCCGGCGGAAGCCGTCCGAAGGCCCGAAGACGTCATGGATGGGAACGCCACTAATGCGGTAGGAGAGGGACGGCAGCGGCCACTTCTTGCGCCAGGCTTTGGCCACGACGCCACCCTGGGCCAAGTACTGATCGGTGCTCGAATCAAGCTGCTTGTTGTTGGGATTCGATAACGAACCAAAAAATGTGGGGACGCCGGTGGTGCCGCGCGGATTAAAGAGATAAGCACCGCTTCCGAAAAAGGCAAACCGCCTGAACTCACGGAACCCTTGCGCGCCGATGGGCACAGCCCAAGCCTTGGCGCCGGGTTGCACCGAAACGTCTTCGGGCACGAGCCGGCCGTAGATGGTGTCCTGCACATCGGCCGCTCCGGTAGGAGCCTGAATTCCGAGGGACAAGGCCACATTCCAATGCGGTTGATAGGTGCTGCGCAACCAATAGCTGGCGCGCAAGCTAACGTCGCCCAATCCACTGGAGTGCGTACCTTCTTTTACCGCCGTTGTGGCACCGGGCGGCACTCGGTTGAGCGTGTAACTGGTAAATAACAGCGGAGCTTCCAAGCTGACATAGAGCCGGTCGGTAGCAGCATAAGTGACATTGACGGCAAGGGCATTCTGTACGTTGTTGGGTCCACGCGAGGTGAGCGCCGGAACGAAATCAGTTCCCTGGTAATGCCGATCCGATGTGAAGTTTTGATAGACGGTCGAAAATAGCCAGTCACCGGCCTTCAAATAGGCGTTGTCACCGGCGTAACCCGAGGCGTTTTGACGTTGGCATACGCACCCCTGCCCCCAGGCCAACTGCCCGAACACGGATATCATCGCCCCGAAGCAAGCAAACAGCAAGGTTCGTTTTCGCAAAGTGAAAACAGAGTACCAGTGATTCGGCAGAATTGTCTTGGACCTACGGATAGAGCTTGGAGTCCAACTTACGGATGGTTCAGCTCACGGTTCAACCCCGGTTCATCATGGCCGTTGCGGTCGATTCAAAATAGGCGAGCAGGATGTGTTTCGCGTCATCGGGGAAAGCGGCTTCGGCAAGAGCGTTGTTCATCAACTGCATCCAGCGATCACGGGCGGATTGGTCGACGGGGAAAGGAGCGTGCCGCATGCGCAACCGCGGATGGCCGCGCCGCTCAATATAGTGTTCCGGGCCGCCAAAGCGGAAGATCAGAAAATCGCGCAGGCGTTGCTCGGCTCCGGCGAGATCGTCCTTCGGATAGATAGGTCCGAGAATTTCGTCATTCGGAATCTGGCGATAAAAAGCGGCAACCAGGCGACGGAATCCGTCCTCGCCGACGCTCGAATAAAGCTCGTTCTCCTGCATTATTGCGGAGGCTTCTTGGGATTTCTGAGATCGTCGCGGAATTGCTTTTCGAGCTCAAGCTCGATGCGAAGCTGAGGCATAACCAACACCAGGCGTTCGGTTTGCGTATTGAGATCGAGCGTGTAGGGGCCATCCTTCGTACCCAGCTCATCGTAGAAAGCGAGTTGCTTTCCGGTCAGCTCGTAAGTGCCGTGGCGCTGCACGGTCTGGCCGTGGATATGGACGTTCTGAACGAAAGTTTTGCCAGTGGTTAGCGTGAGCGTGCCGCTGCATTCCTGCGGATGCGGTTGGCCATCAAAGCAGGTATGGGTGGTTTGAACACCGTTGTCGGAATCGGAGACAGTGATGTACTCCCATCCACCCGGATCCTGGAGCATCTTCAACTCGTCATCGGTCAAGCCATCGCGACCGCAGAGATGCAGCGCAAAGGTAAGCAACGCAATGGATGAGATTGCAGCTCGCATCAGTGCGTCATGGAATACATGATGTAGTTGACGCCGATACGGACCCCGAGGGCGGAATACTGCTCGGGATATCTAGGGAAATCGGCCCACTCCCAAGAATCGCCGAGATCGGAGTTAAAAGATGCCGCCACGATGACGCGGCCCTTTTCATCATAGATTCCACGCCAGTGGGCGACGTAACCGTCATTGCGATAGGGAACACCAGTGCGAACCCCCCATTCGCCGGGCACCTGGTAGCGGTCATCCAGGTCGTAGACGGTGTGAAAAATCGCATCGTCATTCGGGATCTCAACGATGGGCCGGTCGGGAAAGACGCGCTTCATGCTGGCGGCGAAAACCTCCCAGTCGCGCGTGCCCCAGAAATCGTCGCACATCAGGAAACCGCCGCGCAGCAGGTATTCGCGCAGAGTCTTGGCTTGCGCCTCGGTCAGATCCCATTCACCCACGAAGACCGCGTACAGCCACGGATAGTTGTAGACGTCGTCTTTGTCGTCGAGATTTACAGGCTGCTCAACGGAGCGTGTGTGAATGCGGGTGAGACGGCGAACGGCTTCCACAAAGTGGCGGTCGGCGCGGGGATAATCGTTGGTCCAACTGGAGTGGCCTTGCGTCCAGTCCCAACCAGCGTGATGAAACTGCGCGTCGGGGATGGAGGGGTACATCAAGCGCGCAAAAACCCACTCCGTTTTCTCCTGATAATCAGCGGGCAACGGAATACGGCCGATGCGGTATTCGTCACCCTGATATTCACGAAAAGGCTGAGGCGTGGGCCGCTGCACGGCGTAGAGCGCGGTGAGAACGCCGAGTCCAGCACCGAGGCGTTTCACAAACTGCCAGAGACTCATCCGTACGGCCTACCCGAGGATATCATCGTTCAAATTCGGGGTCGAAGCGCGCGATCCGTGTTCGATTCTCGAGGCGGTAATCCCGAATCCGGGCAGCGCAAAGGAGAATCTACGAAAAATTTCGTTGACAGTACGAACGACTTCGTAGTAGATTGCAAATATGGAATCCAAAGATCCTCCGCGGCCGACTTCTACTGAACTCGACATCTTACGCGTGCTTTGGGAACGCGGACCCTCGACGGTGCGTGAAGTTCACGATGTACTAGCCCGCGTGAAGCCGACTGGATACACAACGGTTCTGAAGTTGCTTCAGATCATGACGGCTAAGGGCACCGTGAGGCGGAACGAAGATGCGCGCGCTCACGTGTATGAGGCCCGCCAACCCGCGGAAAGTACTAAGCGGCAACTTGTGGGAGATCTTTTGCAGCGGGCTTTTGCGGGGTCGGCAAGTCAGTTGATGCTGCACGCGTTGAGCGGTAAGAAGACGTCACGTGAGGAGATTGAGGAGATCCGCCGAATGCTGAACGATTACGAGGAGAGAGCGAAATGAGTAGCGGACTGGGATGGCTTACACCGGATGTGATCCAGGCCCTCGGCTGGACGCTGGTGCATTTTCTTTGGCAAGGAGCAGCGATTGCCCTGCTGCTTTACATAGTGACGGCGTTCAGCCGCAGCGCGCTGGTGCGCTACAACGCCAGCGTCGGAGCGCTGGTTGCAATGGCAGGTTCGCCGCTGGTGACATTTCTGGTGTTGCAGAGCGGATCTGGGGGAGCGTTGCATTCGAACGCGATTGCCAATAGCGCAAACTCGCTGAACGCGATGCATGCGCTCACGAATCCAACGAGCGCATTGCCGCTCATGACTGCAGCGGAACAACCGATCGACTGGCTGAGCTGGTTTGTGTGGGCGTGGTTTGCCGGGGTGCTGGTGTTTGGACTGCGCGCGCTGGGTGGCTGGGTTTTGCTCGAGCGGCTGCGCCGTGAAAGAGCGGAGCCGGTTGTGGCAAGCCTGCGGCAGCAGTGCCTCGCTCTGCAGCGGCGTTTGGGGCTTTCACGGACGGTGCAATATCTCGAGTCCCATCTAATGGATTCGCCCGCGGTGGTGGGCTGGTTTCGTCCGGTTGTCCTATTGCCGGTAACGGCGCTTACCGGACTTTCCCCGGAACAACTCGAAGCTGTAATCGTACATGAGCTGGCGCATATCAAGCGCCTGGATTGCTTCGTAAATCTCTTCCAAATCGCGGCGGAGACGGTGCTGTTCTATCATCCGGCTGTTTGGTGGGTCAGCCGCTGCGTGCGAACGGAGCGGGAGAATTGCTGCGATGACGTGGCGGTGAGCATCTGCGGAAACCCGGGCGAGTATGCCCGAGCGCTGACGCTGATGGAAACCTGGCGCGCCGCTCCAGCTCTGGTGTTGGCGGCGAACAGCGGTTCATTGAAGTCGCGTATTTCACGTTTGCTCGGATTCCGCAGCATCACGCGGAGCGTGCCTCGCGGCGGGTTAGCGGCGGTTGGCATTTTGTGCGCGGCGGGGGCGCTTCTCGCTAGCACAACGTTCAACGTAACCTTCTCTCATGCTTCCGATCCTGATCTAGCGGCTCCGCAGGCAACGGAACAGAGCACCGAATCAGTAGTGCCCGCGGATGCCCCTGCCGTTTTAGCGGCAGGTGTTTCCGGGCCGGGCGTTTCCGCGCTTAGAGCGGCTGCCACGGTCCCGATGGCCAGCCGTGCTCAGATTGCGCCGATGCGCACCGGAGACGCCGTTCGCACGCGAAGCTGTCGAGCAGGCCCAGACTGCTCCAACGGCGCCTGCGCCACCAACGCCTCCCGCGGAATCGTCCGAAAAAGGGTCCTATATAGACGGGCTTCGGGCGGCCGGCATCACGAACCTCAGCGTGGACGATTTGATCGCGCTCAAGATTCAGGGGGTTACTCCGGAATACATCCGCGACATGCGGGCGACGGGCTTGAATCCTAGCGTGCACGATCTGATTTCGTTGAAAGTTCAAGGCGTCAATCCGGAATATGTGCGCGACATGCGCGCGACCGGGCCTGAGTCCGTCCATGCACGATTTCATGGCCTTGAAGACGATGGGCGTCTCGCCCGAATTCGTTCGCGAGGTTCGCTCAAGCGGGTGGAACGACGTAAGCGTTCACGATCTTATCGCGCTGAAAGCGCAAGGCGTCAGTCCGACGGATGCTGGCCAGTACAGGCAACTTGGTCTGAAAGACGTGACGCTACATCAACTGATCTGCATTGAAGTCGATGGGCGTCACTCCGGAATACATCCGCTCCATGCAGTCGGCTGGACTTTCGAACCTGGACACGCATGACTATATTTCTTTGAAGGCACAGGGCGTGACGCCGGATTACATCCACGCCATGCAATCGGCCGGATTTACGAATCTGCGGGCACACGATTACATCTCCGCGAAAGCTCAAGGCGTGACGCCTGAATTCATTCAAAAAGTCCACAGCCACGGCTTCAACAATTTGACGATGCGGCAACTGATCGAACTCAAAAACGCGGACGTTTTTTAGCCGCAAGAAAATTTTAAGGAGCTCGATTTAAATGAATAGCCAGATGCAAAGGCTCTACGTGTGTCCTTCGCGGCGTCGCTGCTGTTGGGATGCTGCGCGCTGGCTTGCGCTCAAACGCAAACGGGGGAGTGGACACTCAGCCGATCGGAGTTTCCGGGGAAGGTTCATTTCTCCATGCAGTCCTCAAGAAACGGCGATCATAACTTCAGCACCAGCTCCGATTGGAACGTCAGCGATTTCCAAGGCCTCGATCTGGCGGGTCCGGGGAAACACGATGTTCACTTCACGATCGCCCGCGATGCGGGGAACATTCAAGGCGAGGGATTCGTCAGAGATGACGAGGGCGCGGGGTTGTATACATTTCGTGGAAATCCCCAGTACAGCCATGAGATGGAGGCGCTTGGGTTTCCCGGAGTAACGGATGAAAGGCTGATTGCCTTCGCCTTACACGATGTCAGCCTCGCGTTCGTGCGTGAAATGAAGGCTACGGGAATTCAAGGCCTTGACACGAATAAGCTGCTGGCGTGCCGTATTCATGGCGTAACTCCAGAATTCATAAAAGAGATGCGAGCCGCGGGAATAAATGTCAGCGACGCGGACAAGCTGATCGCTTTCCGAATTCACGGAGTGACTCCGGACTTCATTAAGGATATGCGCGCGGCAGGTCTTGAAGTAACAAACGAGGACCGCCTGATTGCATTTCGCATTCATGGTGTTTCGCCGGATTATGTGAAGCAACTCGAGCGGCTGGGTTATGCGCATCCAGGCGCGGATCAATTGATCGCGCTACGAATTCATGGCGTCACGCCGGAATACATCGAAAAGCTCCGCTCGCGAGGAGTGCAAAACCTCACGCTCGATCAACTTGTGCAGTTGCGGGTACACGGGATTGAATAACTCGCCTGCGCGAGCGGGGTTCTGCTAACCACAGACGCCCGCAGCAGTCAAATGAAGTTCACGTGGCGCTCTTGAAAACCAATGTAGGGGGAATATGAGTACGATCTGGAACGATATTCGCTACGCGATTCGCGGTTTCCGCCGCACTCCTCTGTTTACAGGCATCGCGATTTTGTCACTGACGTTCGGGATCGGCGCGAATACGGCTATATTCAGCCTGCTGGATCAAGTTCTGCTACGGATGCTTCCGGTGAAGAATCCGGAACAGCTCGTTTTGCTGACGATGCGTGGCCACCACTACGGCAGCAACTGGGGCGGCAATGCGATTTCCTATCCGATGTATAAGGATTTCCGCGACAACAACCAGGTGTTCTCGGGGATGTTCTGCCGGTTTCCCATCGAGACAAGTCTGGGGTACGGGAATCGGACGGAGCGCGTGGCTGCTGAACTGGTATCGGGGACGTATTTTCCGGTATTGGGAGTACGAGCGGCTCTGGGTCGAACGTTCACGCCAGACGACGATCGTATCCCCGGAGGCCATCCGTTGGCAGTGCTCAGTTATGCCTTTTGGCAGACACGTTTCGCATCGGATCGCGGGATCCTTGGCAAGACCCTGGTGATTAATGGCCGGAACATGACGGTGCTGGGTGTGGCAGAGCCCGGCTTTGACGGCGTGGAATTAGGCCACACGTCGAAAATATTCATCCCCATCATGATGAAGGCTCAAATAACGCCGTTCTGGGATGGGCTGAAAGACAGACGCCAACGCTGGGTGAACGCATTTGGACGTTTGAAACCGGGCATCAGCATGAGGCAAGCCAAAGCGTCACTGCAACCGTTCATGCACAACATGCTGGAGCTGGAGGTGAAAGAAGCTGCTTTCCGGAACGCTTCCAACTACGCGCGCCAGCAGTTCCTGAAGTGCTGGATAGACGTGTTGCCGGGTTCGAAGGGACGCTCCTATTTGCGGGAGCAACTCTCCACGCCGCTATGGCTGCTTCTCGGCATTACGGCTGCAGTGCTGCTGCTGGCATGCGCCAACATTGCGAATCTGCTGCTGGCGCGAGCCACGGCCCGAGAGCGAGAAGTGGCTATTCGGGTTGCGATCGGCGCAGGGCGTGGAAGGATCATCCGGCAACTTTTGATCGAGAGCATATTGTTGTCAGGCTTTGGGGCGGCGCTTGGAATTTGGCTGGCGTTTTGGGCAGATCACATGCTGCTGACGGCCTATTTGCCCACGGAATATTCGGGCGACCTCGCTATTTCCGCCACGCCAGACTTTCGCATCCTAGGGTTCACATTTTGCGTGATGCTGGTGACCGCCGTGATCTTCGGCCTGGCGCCCGCGCTGCAAAGTTCACGGCCCGAAGTGGCGGACACGCTGAAAGACCAAGCGGGATCGGTGGTCGGCGGCGGCAACGTTTTCATGCGAAAGCTGCTGGTGGTTGCGCAAGTCACCCTTTCGCTGCTGCTCCTTATTGGCGCGGGCCTGTTTCTGCGCACACTTACTAACTTGCGTAATCTGGGGCCGGGGTTCCCGCCGGAGCGTCTGGTGGGCTTCAATCTGGATCCATCTCTGAATGGATATAGCGCGGAAAGAGCGAAGATTTTTTATCAGCGGCTGGTTGACGATCTGGGGTCAATCCCGGGCGTGAGGTCAGTCGGTTTGGCGAGCATGCGCATCTTGGAAGACAACGAATGGGATAGCTCGATGACGGTGGAAGGGTACACGGCGAAACCAGGTCAGAATCCCGAGCCCTTCATGAATTCCGTCAGCCCGAATTACTTCGCGACCATGGGCATTCC
This sequence comes from uncultured Acidobacteriaceae bacterium, assembly GCA_963795445.1. Classification (GTDB taxonomy): domain Bacteria; phylum Acidobacteriota; class Terriglobia; order Bryobacterales; family Bryobacteraceae; genus Bog-105. The sequence goes on from CAWCHX010000026.1 coordinate 168,165, forward strand.
GATCCTGATGGGCCGAGATTTCACGATCAACGATGTCGCGCAAGTCAAACACGGCCCCGACGCAGAGGATTGGAATCCCGCTACAGTCATCATCAACGAGAGTTTCGCGAAGAAATATTTCGCGGGGCGCAACCCGATCGGTCTGCACGTAGGATTCGGATCGGATCCAGGCACCAAGACGGACATGCAGGTACTCGGAGTCGTGAAAGATGTGAAGTACACGAACCTGCGCGACGAGATTCCGGCGCAGGCGTTCATTCCGTATCTGGCGGGCCGCAACGTTGGAGGCATGACCGTGTACCTGCGCACAGGATTGGACCCTAAGCAACTCATGTCGGTGGTTCGCCGCAAGGCGCAGTTGCTCGATCCGAATATTCCGATTTACGCGATGCGAACGACAGAGGAGCAGATCGATCTTTCGCTTCGCAGTGAACGGCTGGTGGCGAGTCTTTCTTCCGTATTTGGATTGCTCGCAACATTATTGGCCGTGATTGGGCTTTACGGAGTAATGGCTTATACGGTGGCGCGGCGAACACGCGAGATCGGCATTCGCATGGCGCTGGGGGCCATTCAAGGCAATGTGATTTGGATGGTGATGAGAGAGGTGCTGATGCTGGTGGCCGTGGGCGTGCTGGTCGGCCTCCCCGCCGCGATGGGGTTGAGCGGGCTGGTGCGCAATCAGCTTTATGGATTGGCGCCGCACGACCCGGCAACGCTTGTGATCTGCACGCTAGCGCTGGTGAGCGTAGCGTGTTTGGCAGGATTTATGCCCGCGCTGCGGGCCAGCCGGATAGACCCGACTATAGCGCTGAGGTATGAGTGAGGGCGCTGCTTTACTTGACGGGGCGAAAGCCGAATTCGGCCTGTTTCGAGACCCACCGGGCGCTTAGAAAAGATTGAGCGAACATTCATAAATGCTGTTATGCCTCCGATGAACAAGCCGACATGGAAGGGACTACTGCGGTTTGTACTTGGGTAGATTTGCTCGTGAATATCAAGGACGCGAGGCAGAGAGATTAGGCCTCCAATACCCATGAAGCGCAAAATAGATTCTAAGTCTGTACTCGCTGGACGCGCTCTCGGGCTGTTTCTTTTCATGACTCCCGGCGTGGTAAGTGCACAGGATGCTGCAAGCCAGCCAACCCAGAGTTCCGACGCCAGATAAGCGAATGACGCACTGGCGGGAGAGTGCCGGCTCGTGAGAGTACCGGATACTGGACCGCAGGCGAGACAGCACGCCCCCGTTCGGTGTGATACTAGAGCGTAAAGTCATGGAGGCAGTCGATCAGGTAGCTACTCCTCGGTCAGCGCAAGACAACATCAACACAGTTGTCGCGATTGAAGAAGAAGCGCAACTTCGGCGTACCCGGGCAGATCGAGTTTCCGACCTAATCGCAAATTTCGTCGGCAGCATTCCCTTCGTGATGCTTCACCTTGGATGGTTTGGCGCTTGGGTCTTGATAAACCTAGGCGTACTGTCGGGAAAATGGAAATTCGACCCCTACCCGTTTGCTCTGCTTTGCATGCTAGTGTCTTTGGAAGGCGTTCTGCTTTCCACTTTCGTTCTGATCAAGCAGAACCGAATGAGTCAGCGTGCCGACCAACGGGCGCATCTAGATCTACAGATCAATTTGCTCTCGGAGAAAGAGCTCACCAAGATTCTGCAGCTCCAGCAGTTGATTTGCGCACGCCTCGAAATTCCAGAGGCAAGCCAGGACGAAGAAGTCGCCGAGCTCAGTTCTGTAACGGCAGTCGGCAACATTGCTCACGCAATTGACCAGAGAATGCCAAAAGATGCGTAGCCTTAGCGATGAGCTAACTTAGCGGAAAGCGATTCTGGACCTCGAAACACCAGGGAGTTCGTTTCAGGGTAAGATGTGCGCATGTCGGAATGGTAGAAGCCCGTTCCTTTGTCGGTTGCTGCGGCTGGACCGAGGCCCAGGCTCGCTACGTAACAGACTTTCCAACCGTTGAGCTGCAGACGACGTTTTACCAACCTCCGGCGATCGGTGTCGCCAAACGCTGGAAAACCAAAGCGCCTGCCGACTTCCGCTTCTGCATGAAAGCGTGGCAACTCATAACACATACGCCCTCAAGCCCGACGTATCGCCGATTGAAATCAGGAGTCAGCTCGAAAGAGCAAGATCTTTACGGCAGCTTCCGTCCAACCGAGCAGGTCTGGTTAGCATGGGAACGCACGCGCGAGATAGCCGACATCTTGGATGCTCAGGTAATCGTGTTCCAGTGCCCTAAGTCTTTCCTGCCCACACGAGAAAGCACTCGCAACCTTACTTCATTCTTCCGTCAAATCGGCCGGAGTGATCGCACGTTTGTGTGGGAGCCGCGAGGAGATGATTGGTCCCCCGAAGTTATCCGAGATCTATGCGCCGCGAACAACCTTATCCACTGCGTAGATCCTTTCAAAGCAGACTCTGTTTATGGGGATGGTCTCTATTGGCGGCTGCATGGCAGAACGGGGTACCGTTATCGCTATACCGATGAGGATTTGGCCGAATTAGAAACTAAGCTTCAGGCCCGAGCGCGCCTGCCCGGTCCGCACTACATCATGTTCAACAATATTTATTCAAAGCAAGACGCTCTGCGCTTCTGCGGTGGCGTATGCATAAAGGACAATCACACCGGAGAAGGTACGTGATGGTGGATCTGCCCGATCGTGTGCAGTCTGGGAATCGGTTCTTAATCGTGGGGTAAAGATCGAGAGAGCGGAAATGTTCGGGGTCGCGTCCACGCAACAATTGCCCAGCGCTCCGCATCTCACTTACACGAAGGACCGACAAGGATCGCGGTTTCGGCGACTTAATCCAGCAAATGTCCCGGATGATCTGTTTCCCAACCGGCGCTTTTGAGCTGCCGTTGCTTGCAGCCTTCTTGGTGAGTGCGAACCTGCTGGCGGACCCCGTTCCGGTCCGCCATCTTCAGGGCTCGGCGCATGGTTTTGTCGCGCTGAAAACTCTTGAAGGCACACTCATCGCGGTTGGAGACATGACCCAGGCCGTTGACGGCGATCGCGTAACATCGCGTGTTGTCTTCCACTTCCGCGACGGTTCAGTCGACGACGACACTACAGTGTTCACACAGCGTGGCGTATTCCGTCTCGTTACGGACCACCATATTCAACACGGGCCCGCCTTCCCTAGATCTTCCGATATATTCATCAATGCTTTGACCGGGCGGATTACGTCTCATACGAAGGACGGGAAAATCAGGGACGATTACCTGGACCTGCCACGTGACGTCTCGAACGGTCTTCCGCCCAACCTCCTGATGAATGTTCTTCCCTCGACGCCTGAGACGAAGCTTTCGTTTGTCGCGCCAACCGAGAAGCCGCGGCTTATACATGTCTCGGTTAAACCGGCCGGAGAGGTCCCTTTCCGGGTCGGCTGGATGGAGCGGAAGGCCATTGATTTTGTTCTCCACGTTGAACTGGGAGGGCTCACCGGGATCATTGCTCCTGTGATTGGTAAGCAGCCGCCCGATTACCACATATGGATCCTCGGCGGCGTCTCGCCCGCATTTATACGCGAAGAAGGTCAGCTCTACGAGGGCGGCCCAATCTGGCGCATCGAACAAATTAGTCCCGAATTTGCGCACCTCGGGGTTTTGCGGTAGCAACGAGTTCTCCGACGCAGCACATCTAATTTCTTCTGCCCCGAAAGAAAAGAAAATGCCAGAAAGTAACACCTTACAGCGATCAGCCACAACCGACCCGAAGTCCTCAGGACCAAAGGCAGACCCGCAGCAGGAAAAAATTGCGCATCCCGGCTTGACGGAAGGCATGCGCACCAAGCCCGATCACGGCGAAGAGTCGTATCAAGGATTGGGCCGGCTTACGGATCGAGCGGCGATCATTACGGGCGCGGATAGCGGGATTGGGCGCGCGATTGCACTCGCGTTTGCGCGGGAGGGCGCCGACGTCCTTTTCACGTATCTCCCTGAGGAGGAGGAAGACGCCAAGGAAACCGCCCAGTGGATTGAGAAAGCGGGGCGCAAGGCGGTCAAGATCCCCGGTGATCTGCGGCAAGAGCAGCACTGTCAGACGGTGATCGACTGTGCATTCCAGGAGTTTGGAAAACTGGATCTACTCGTAAATAACGCCGCTTTTCAGATGACCCACGAGAAGATCGAGGAGTTCACGACCGAGGAGTTTGACCGCACGTTCAAAACCAATATTTACGCCTTGTTCTGGCTGACGCGCGCCGCGCTACCACGGATGCAGCCAGGTAGCGCGATCCTCAATACCGCTTCCATACAAGCCTATGATCCGAGCCCTAATCTGCTTCCTTACGCCGCGACGAAAGCAGCTATCGTGAGCCTGACCAAAACGCTGTCGCAACTTGGCATGAAGCAGGGTGTGCGCGTCAATGCAGTGGCACCCGGGCCCGTGTGGACACCACTGATTCCCGCGACGATGCCGGCGGAAAAGGTCAAGAGCTTCGGCAAAGACACATCCTTCGAACGGCCCGCACAGCCAGTCGAAATCGCACCCGTCTTTGTCTTCTTGGCCTCCAATGAAGCTAGTTACGTCACAGGCGAGGTCTACGGAGCAACAGGCGGCCAAACACCCTTCTAACGGAATAGCAGGCGTGTTTCTCTTTGTGATCACGCTAGCGAAAGAAAATGAGTTAGTTCAGGATGCCTATAGTTATGCCGGAGGAAGGCTTGCCTCCATCGAGCACGAGCGTGACAAACACCAGCGCGGTGCCCACTTACTTTGACTCTGCCGTTTGCAGTGAAATCGTCATAGTGAGGGCACCAATATATTTGTCGGCGGCGCCGTAATATCCGGTGAGCTCGAGCGAGTTCGTGCTTCCGGTTCTTTTTGCAACAGCTCCTTCGAGAAAAATGACGTTCGGGACGTTTCCGACTTTCTCCCATTCAAGGGACGGCTGGACGAAGGGACGATCTGCTCTGGCGATGACACGGCGCGGATCGTGACGGTCGAAAAGCACCCAGCCGGGTCCATATACCAAGTTATCGTCGGCCCCGTTGTAGAGAAGCAGGATGCCTGCATCCGTGAGGAATGGCGCGGGTCCGGGCTCCATCACACGTGAATCAAAGGCGCCGGGGCGGCGATCGAGAACGGGCTTGGCGGTGGCATCGCTCCAGTGCATGAGATCGGTTGAGGACGCCAGGCCCATGTAGTCGCGCGATTTTCCATCTGAGTCCTGACGGGTACCCAGATAGTACATCCACCATTTGCCGTTAATCTTTTCGGGAATAATGGCGCCTGATTTTGTCCACTGCGTGTTCCACGCGCCTTTGTAAGCCGGCATGATGATACCTTCGCGCCGCCAATGAACGAGATCCGAAGATGTAGCCAAGCAGAGTTGAGCGGAATGAAGATCGTAGCCGGTGTAAGTGAGATAGTAGGTCCCATTGATCCGGACCACGCGCGGATCTTCCACGCCACCATTCTTTTCGTAATCCGCTTCGGGTGAAAGCACCGGCTCTGGCCTGACATTGAAATGCAGGCCGTCGTTGCTTTCCGCATAACCGACGCGCGAAGTGTGGTTGTGGTCCTGCGCGCGGAAAAGCAGAACAGTCTTGCTGCCGACCATAATTGCGGTGGGATTGAACAGGCCGGATTCAGACCAGCCCTGAGCAGGCCGTAAAATCGGCTGGGTCGAAAGGCGGTGGGCGCTCACTGTCACCGTGGCGGTGGAGGCGGCGAAACAGGTTATTAGAGCGGCGAGACCCAAAAGCCGTGGCGTTGTCCTATTCATCCCGCAAGGTCTTGGCAGGATCGATTCCTGCAATTCGTAGAGTTGGCACAGTGGTAGCAATAAGCGTCACAGATGCGAGCACTAAAACGACTGTCAGGATTGTGGGCGCGTCATAGACGCCTACTCCATAGAGCACGCTGTGCATGGCCCGCAATGCCCCTGTACAAAGAATCAAACCCAGGATGAGCCCCAGTGCCGCGGCGCGAGCTCCCGGCGCTCCGATATGGAGCATGGCTTGACGAATGGTGGAACCCAGAGCGATACGGATGCCGATTTCGCGCGTTTTCTGCGCCACGATATTTGCGACGAGGGCGAAAATTCCGACAGCACTCAACAGTAGAGCCAGAGCGGCCATCGCGCTCAGGAGCGCCACTTCCAGACGCTGTGTCGTCAGCGTCTTCACCAGCAGATCGCGCATACTGTAAAAGCCCGAGAAGGGTAGGTTAGGATCGGCACTCGCGAGCGCGCGTTGCATCTGCGCGGTCAGTCGTTCCACCGGACCGGCCGTGCGTACAATCCAACTTGGCTGGAAAAAGACGTGAACCAGCGCGAGTAAATTGGGATCCACCTGCGCAGCGGGAATATACATAGCCTCTTCGCCCGTAAGAGGGGCAGCAGGATCTACTCCCGGCGCCACGGCGACATCTTGCACAACGCCGACGACCACCGTGTTTTTATTCAGGTAACGGCCGATTGGATTTGTGCCATGAAAATATTTGCGCATGAATGTTTGGTTGACGATGGCCACGTGCTGTGCATCCGGACCGTCTGCCTCGCTGAAGGAGCGCCCTATGAGGACGGGAATCTGCAATGCCTCGAAATAAGCGGGGGTGATGTATATCTCATCCGTTACGACTTCTTGTCCCGCTTCTTTGCCGTCGCTGATGGTCATCGCGCCATTAATCAAGGCGCGCTCATAGGGCAGACTCAGGCCAACAGCGGCCTGCTGCACGCCAGGAATCTGTTGCATGGCAGCAGTGCTTTCAGTGAGCAGCTTCCGGAAAGCTGCCGGGTCATGATAGCGCGCATCGTCCAGGGATGCCTTGGCGGTCATGACGCCGGTTGGGTTGAATCCCGCTGGCAAAGTTTGAAGGTGGATGAGAGTACGAATGAGCAGGCCCGAAGCGGCCAGCAACATGACACTCAGAGCAACTTCGCTCGCGATCAAGGCCTGCCGCAAGCGCAAACGATCGCCGCCGATGGCGGCACGACTGGCCATGGCGGAACGCAGGTCGAACTTTCGCGTCGTCAGGGCAGGAAGCATGCCAAAAAGCACGCTGGTCAGAAGAGAGATGAGAAGTGTAAATGCCAGTACGCGGTTATCCAGGGGCACGCTGGCGACAGGCAGAAAGTGTTCGGGCAGAAGCAAAAGTAACCCGCGAAGAGCGGCGAAACCTACAGCTACGCCAGCCGTTCCGCCCAGGCATGCCAGCAAGAGATTTTCGACCCAGAGTTGCCTTTGAACCTGCCAGCGCGAGGCGCCGAGCGCCAGCCGCGTTGCCACTTCAGGCGTGCGCCGCAGCATGCGCACCAGAGTAAGACCGGCAAGATTGGCGCAAGCGATGAGCAGAATGAATCCAGCCGCCAGCATCAACGTCAAGACCTGCGGGCGCAGCTTGGCCGTTTCGCCCTTCTGGAGCGGCACGGAATAGTAGGTCACCTTGGCGCCGGGGTTGTTCTGTAACTCAAAGCGCTGGGTAATCAGAGACCAGGCGCGGGTAAGCTCGGCATCGGCCTGCTGCCAGTTGGCGCCATCGCGCAGACGGGTGATGACCTCAAAATTCGTTCCGCCTCCTTCGCCCTCGCGGCTGGCCTGAATTGCTGTATACAAGTCGGAATTCAAGGGAGTCGTTGCGCCTTCAGGGAGCACGCCGATGACGGTGTATGGCTCGCCTTTCAGCAGAATGGCCCGCCCTAAAATATTCGGATTAGAGCCGAAGGTGTTTCGCCACAAACCATAACTCAGGATGACGGTCTTGGGCCCGTGCGGACGATCCTCTGCATCGGAAAAATTCCGTCCGACAAAAGGGCGGAGGCCCAGTACGTCCAGGTAATGCGCCGAGATGCGTCCGGCCTGAAGATACTGCACCCGGGACCCGGCTTGAAGATTTAAGCCCGAACTTCGTGAACTGGAAACAGCCGATATCAGGGAGGGGACATTGTCGCGCAACAGCTCCCAGCGCTCGCCATTCAGCTTGTGCCGCTCATCGGAGGCCCTCGTGCCGGTGACGCGCGTATAAATCGTGCCCATCCGCTCGGGATGCGGATAGGGTAGGGTTTTCAGCATCAGCGCATTCACCAGGGAAAAAATCGCGGTATTTGCGCCAATGGAAAGCGCCAGAGTCAGGATTACGGTGACGGTGAAACCGGGATTGCGGCGCAACTGGCGCGCTGCGAATTTAAGATTTTGTCCTAAAGCGTCCATCGACGATCCTCCTGGCGAGATAGTGGGAGTTCTCCAAAGGAGATACGTTTACGATACGTCGAGGTGCCTAAAGAAGTTCCGGGCGGAGTACAATAAACGGCGCTATGTACGCAATGCCGCGCTGCATGTTTCAGGTCGTCGCCATGGTTCTGATTTCGGGCGCTACTCTCGTGGCGCAATCTGCTCATCCTTCGGCGCCGGAGAGCCTGCAAGGAGACCCAGATTCGTTCGATGCGCTTCTTTCAATGGGCACTTCGCTGGATCTGCAGGGCCATTATGAAGAGGCGCGAAGGAAGATTGCTCAGGCGATCGAAGACGCTCCGACTGCCAATGCAAAAGTCCGGGCGGAGAAGACGATGGCGATCTCCTACGCTTTTGAACGCAAAGCCAATGAAGCGGCCAAATACGAGCAGCAGGTGTTCGATGCTCAACTAGCCGCGAAGGATTTCTACGCTGCCGGAGAGACCGCGGACGAACTCGCGCGGATCTATATTGAATCCGGCGATCTCGACAACGCTTATAAGTGGTATCAGACGGGTTATGAGACGGGCTTGAAGCAACCGGACATCACAGAGTCCCGCAAGAATGTGTGGGCGTTCCGCTGGGAAAGCGCGCAGGCCCGTGTTGCAGCGCGCCGGGGTAATCATGAGGAAGCCCAGAAGCACGTGGATGCCGCCAAGACCTATCTCGACAAGGCCAGCGATTCGCAGCAAGACGCTTTTTATCCTTATCTGGTCGGCTATGTAGCCTTCTATGGAGGCGATTACAAAACCACTATCGCGGAACTCGAGAAGGCCAACCAGCGCGATCCGTTCGTGTTGAGTTTGCTGGGGCAAGCATACGAGAAGATGGGCGACAAAACACAAGCGATGGGTTACTATCGCAAGATTCTGGCATTCAACATGCACAATCCTACGAACGCGTTTGCGCGGCCGCTGGCAAAGCAAAAGCTGGGAGCTTCGTAAGTTTGCTATGCGCCGGCGGGGGCGGCTTTACCTTGCGGTTGCTCCTGCTGCTGCTGCGCTTCTGGTTTGGTCTCCGGCATTTTGGTCTGATACAGGACTCCACCTAGCACAGCAACAATAGACAAGCCCCAAAAACTCGCGTTGAAGCCCATCGATTTCGCGATGAAGCCGAACAGGCTGTTGCTGAGAACGCCGCCCAATCCCATGGAGGATTGAACTGCGCCTTGAAGAAAATTGAAGCGGCCGGTGCCCTTGGCGAGATCGGCTGTGACGAGCGTCAGCAGCACTCCATAGATGGCCATAGCAACGCCGTCGAGCCCCTGCAGTCCGATTAAGTAGTACTGGTTATGGCTGACGACGGTAAGCGCATTTCTTAGGGCCAGTGCCGCGAATCCGATCAGAAAGAGGCGTTTGCGCCCCCACTTATCAGCAAGTTTGCCCGAAATTATGGCAACGCCGATCATCACCAATTCGGCCACCACAACCATGGCGGCAACCTGCCAAGCCGAGGAACGCCCTTTTTTGCCCTGGGTCAGAATCTCGCCGACCAAGGGCAGTGTTGCGGCGTTAGCGAAATAAAAGAGCACGACTGAGGCGGTGAAGATGAGAATGCGCCGGTCGCGAAACAAGTCCCGAAAGCCGCGGCGTTCGTTGGGGTGGCCATCATCCCCAGCGGCATCATCACCGCCTCTGGCAGCTTCGTAATTTACATGGTCCTTGCGGATAAAGAAGACCGCCGGCGCCATAGCCGCGGCGAAAACCCCAGCCGCGAAGAAGATTCCCTGGAGAGCGAGTAGCGTGCCAACGGCTCCGGCCGCGACGGCAAACGCAACATTGCCGGTATGTGTAAAGGTCTCATTCCGCGCTACCCGGCGCGAGAATTGGTCCTTCTCGACCATGCCGAGCGCAAAAGCGGCCGTAGTGGCGGGAAAGATTGTTACGGCCAATCCAATGACCACTTGCACGGCGATTTGCAACGCATAGCTTGGGAGCGTCACAATCCCGACCGCGCCGCAGGCAACGGTGATTCCCGCGATGGCGGTGATCAACCGCTTGTGATGAGACTCGTCAACCCAATGCCCGGCTAAGCTTTGAACCGCGATGCCCGCCAGAGATTGGCACGCGATGAGAACACCAATCTGTCCCGGATTCCAGTGCCGGACCGCAGTGTAATAGATAGACATGAACGGGCCGAGCCCGGTCTGGATTCCAGCGTTGCAGAAATTCAACGCATCGAGGGCTCGCAAACTCCCGGTTTTCTCTTCAGGCACTTCTAGAAACCTTAGTAATCAAACAGGTCTCAGTCTCGACAAGCGAGCGGGCGCGCGACGTCTTCCAGCGACTTCCTCTCCGCATTGACGCCGAGCCAGACCTCGGTGAGTCCACCACAAATCATTACTGCCGCGCCGATCAGATAGCCCCAGAACAGCAGGGTTCGAGAGCCTGTACCGACAATACGGCCGTAAATCCATGGACCGAGAGCGCCGCCGGTGAGAGTGCCGAAGGCGTAGAAGATGGAGATAGCGATGGCGCGAATTTCTAGCGGGAACACTTCACTGACGGTTAGATAGGCTGAACTCGCGGCCGAGGATGCGACGAAGAAAACGACGCTCCAGCAAATGGCTTGTGTCAGAGCGGTCAAAGCGCCGATGCGAAATAGCCATGCCGTGATTGCGAGAAGGACGCCAGAACCGATGTAGGTAATAGCGATCATGGGCTTGCGTCCAACTGTGTCGAACAGGCGGCCAATGGTCAGCGGACCGAGAAAATTCCCGAGCGCCAAAGGGACTAGAAAGATTCCGAGCTTCTGGGCGCTTACATGGTAGTAGCGGAGCAACAGCAAGCCGTATGTGAACAGCACGGCATTGTAGAAGAAGGCCTGCGTCACCATGAGGCCAAAACCGAGAGCGGATCGACGGGCGTTTTGTTTCACCATTGAGTTCCAGATCTCGCGGAAGGGCGTGCGCTTGCGGGCGACGAGCTTCATGCTGCGTTCAACTGGCGGCAAGATCTCGGGATGATTGTGGGTGACTTCGCGCTCGATTTGGTCGACAACTCTATCCGCCTCGCCTTCTTCGGCGTGAATCATGAGCCAGCGTGGGCTTTCCGGCACATAACGGCGCATAAAGAGGACCACGATGCCGATTGCCGCGCCAATTGCGAAAGCGAGCCGCCAGCTAAATGCCGGTGAAGCAATACCGGTATTCAAGAGCAGCAAAGAAGCGCCCGAGCCGAGCGCCGCGCCGATCCAGAAAGTGGAGTTAATCAGTAAGTCGACGTGTCCTCTGACGCGTGCTGGGATCAACTCGTCGACGGCGGAGTTGACGGCGGCATACTCGCCGCCTATGCCTGCGCCGGTCAACGCGCGGCACAACGTAAAGGACGCCAGGTTCCAGGAGAACGCGGTTGCCGCAGTCGCGCTCAGATAGAGGATAAGGGTTATGAAGAACAATTTCCTGCGGCCGAATTGATCAGTCAAATAGCCGAAGACGAGCGCGCCCAGGACGGATCCGACCAGGTAAAAGGTCGCACTGAGGCCGAGTTGCGCTTCCGTGAGGCCCAACGTGTCGCGGCGTTCCAGTATTCCGGCTAGTGAGCCCGCCAAGTTTGTTTCCAAACCATCAAGCAGCCAAGTGATTCCTAAAGCGACAACTACAAGCAGATGCCAATGACTCCATGGAAGGCGGTCAAGACGTCCGGGGATTTTCGTCTCGACGCATTCGGTGGCAGTGACTTGTTTGGAGGGTGACGCCATGATGACGTATATGGGTGAGCGCTCACGCTGAACGGGCGTGGCGACGCTTAGGGGACCACGGTACGGCGGGACAGGTTACTGGAGAAAAGGACGCGTAAAAACGCGGGCTGTTGGGATTACGTACCGAGCAGCTCTAGCGGCGATGAGCAAGCTTCCTGCAAACATCGGGCCAAAATTCATGCGCGATGTCAGCGAATCCTGTGCCGAATACACTGGTCACGAATTCGAACGTGAACGAGCCGCCGTTTCTGCTCGCGGAAGGATAGTATGCGTACGATACTCCAGTGCTCATAGCGCTGCCGATCACGTTCGGCCAGTTGAAGGTACTTTCCCCGGAATCTGTTCGGATGATCCAGGAACGACTGATGGCATACCCAAGCCGATGCCACTTTCCGTACGCCGGACCTTTTCGGAAGTAGCGCGGGTCATCGTGAAGAGCGGATGCAGTCATGAAGTCGCCGAAGAAATTCTGAGTGACGATTCCGGCGGTAGCGGCTCCCACCCGTTGGCCGAAAGCTTCCATGCCGCTGCCGTATTTGGGACTCGAGTTCGTGATTTGCGATGCAGTCGCATCAAACACGCCGCCTAGTACGGTCAATGGGTTTACCGTTTCGTGCACGAAGTTCTGCCATTTCGCGGAGACGGAGAGCGGATCTGCTTGACCCGGCGATTGTGCGCGAAGCAGAGAGGGAGTGGCTGCGAACGCTAGCGCCAAGAGTCCCCGCAACAGAGGTAAGCGACGACCGACGAGATCACGCATATGTCTATGATGCTTATCGGCCGAAGGCTGAGACATATCGACCTGGAAAGGCTCCCGGATAGGATTAATGTTTACTCCTGTCGCATGCGGATATCGCTATTCATTACCTGCTATAACGACTCTGCTTTTTCCCGCGACGGGGATTGCCGTCGTTAAAGTGCTGGAGCGCCTCGGACATAACGTAATATTCCGGCCTGAACAGACGTGTTGCGGACAGATGCACTATAACACCGGATACCAGCGCGAGACGATTCCTCTCGTTGAAAAGTTTGTGAAGGTGTTTGCGGAGGATGAGATCATCTGCTCTCCGTCGGCTTCGTGCGTAGCGATGATCCGCGACCATTACGGTAAGGCGGCGCGCATGTCTGGCGATGCCCAACTCGAATCCGAGGTTTCCGAGATAGTTCCTCGTGTTTTTGAGTTTACGGAGTTGCTTGTGAAGAGGCTTGGCGTGGAAGATGTGGGGGCGTATTATCCGCATCGAGTGACCTACCATCCGTCCTGCCATTCCTTGCGCATGCTACGCGTGGGGGATGCGCCTCTTCGTCTGCTGCGGAATGTAGGCGGAATCGACTTGATTGAGCTGGCAAATCAAACTGAGTGTTGCGGTTTCGGGGGAACGTTTGCAGTGAAAAATGCGGAGACGTCTTCGGCCATGCTCGCCGACAAAGTGCGCTGCGTTCTAAACACCGGGGCGGAGGTTTGCACGGCCGGGGACAACTCCTGTCTGATGCAGATTTACGGATCGCTTCATCGGCAGAAGACGGGAGTAAAAACGGCACACATCGCGCAGATTCTGGCCTCCACTCGCGAAGGTGAAGCGGCGTGAGCATCCGGGTAGGCTCGGCTGCAACGGCTTCACCTTTTCCCGAAGCGGCGCATGACGCGCTAGAAGATTCACAGCTCCGGCGCAATGTTCGCAACGCGACGAACATTATTCAAGCGAAGCGCAATAACATGGCGGGCGAGATGCCCGATTGGGAAGAGCTGCGAACGGCCGGACACGCAATCAAAGCGCACACGCTGAAGTATCTGGATCTCTATCTCGAGCAGTTTGAGGCGCGCGTGACAGAAGCCGGGGGCAATGTGCATTGGGCGCGCGATGCCGATGAGGCGAACCGCATTATCGGGCAGATCATCAGCGACCGTTCGGGTAGGGAAGTCATCAAGGTCAAGACGATGACCTCGAATGAAATCGGCCTGAATGATTTTCTGGAGGAGCGGGGCATCACGCCGCACGAGACCGATCTTGCCGATTTGATTGTGCAGCTCGGAAACGACCATCCATCGCATATCGTTGTTCCGGCGCTTCATATCAATCGCGTGCAAGTGCGCGAGATCTTCGAAAAGAAGATGCCCCTTCGAGAGCTTGGGATTGAATCGCTGACAGACGATCCGCAGCAGCTTGCGGAGGTGGCGCGGCGCTATCTACGGCAGAAATTTCTCACGGTTAATATCGGAATCAGCGGCGCTAACTTTGCGGTAGCCGATTCAGGCGCTCTGGTCATTGTTGAGAGTGAGGGCAATGGGCGCATGTGCCTGACTTTGCCCGATGTGCTGATTACGTTGGTAGGTATCGAGAAGCTGGTCCCAACTTTTCAGGACCTCGAAGTTTTCTTACAAACGCTGCCGCGCTCGGCGACGGGTGAGCGCATGAACCCGTACAACTCCATCTGGACCGGCGTTACGCCCGGTGATGGGCCGCAAGAGTTCCATGTAATTTTGTTGGACAACGGGCGTACCGGCGTGCTGGCGGACGAGGAGGGGCGGGAGACGCTAAATTGTATCCGCTGCGGCGCATGCCTGAATGTCTGCCCGGTTTATCACCAGACCGGAGGGCACGCCTACGGGTCTATGTATCAGGGGCCGATTGGCGCCATCGTCACTCCGCAGCTACAAAATCTGGAGCACTCGCGGACATTGCCGTACGCCTCTTCGCTGTGCGGAGCTTGCTACGACGTATGCCCGGTGAAGATCAATATCCCCGAAATTCTAATTCTGCTGCGCGGCAAGATCGTTCGCGAGAAACAGAATACGTTTGTAGGGAAGCTTGACCCCGAGAACATAGCAATGCAGGCGATGGCGCTTGTTTTCTCCAGTTCGGGCTTGATGAGCACGGCCGAGGCGCTGGCGAGAATCGCGCAACGGCCGTTCGTTCACAGCGACGTAATCAATCATCTGCCTGGAATGTTTTCCGGCTGGACTGCAACTCGTGACCTGATGCCGCTGCCGCGGAAATCATTCCGGCATTGGTGGCGGAATCGGGAGAACGGAGGCGAGGAATGAGCCAGATCGATTCACGGCGGTTTATTCTCGATCGAATCAAAGTCGCGCTTGATGCGAAATCGGAGGACTTGCGATCTGAACAACAGAGACGTGAATGGAATAATCTCCCGCGCGGTTACCGGCGAATCGGAACGCTGAATGAAGCCGATCGCGTCTTGTTATTCGACGAGCGAATTCGCCATTACAACGGGACGACTTACCATTCGCGAGGAGACGTCAAAGCGGATATTGCGCAGATCCTTTCCTCTCGCGGCAAACGCATCCTGATCGTGCCCTCGGCATTCCCCGGCGAATGGCTGCCAGACGGCTTCATGTTCATTCCGGATGAGAAGCTCAGCAATGAGCAACTCGATAAGAATGATGGCGTCGTTACCTGCTGCACGCTAGCCATCGCGCTGACCGGAACGGTGGTGCTCGAAAGCTCTCCTGCGCAAGGGCGCCGCGCCATCACGCTGATTCCCGATTATCACCTGTGCGTGCTGAGGAGGGAAGACATCGTCGAGTTTGTTCCGGAAGCGATTCGCAAACTCGAGCCTGTGAAAGACCGCCCGCTTACGTTTGTCTCGGGACCTTCGGCGACCGTCGACATCGAGATGACGAGGGTTCGCGGCGTGCATGGACCTCGTACGCTTGACATTTTAATTGTTTGAAGGGCTGACAATTAAATGGCCGAAAATCCCGACCCAAGCGCTGCATTGGCCTTCTGGCACACCGTTACACGCCTCGATAAAAGCAAGATCAACAGTAAATGGATGGCTTTCCGCAACTCCATGGCGGTTGCTCTTCCGCTTGGCATTGGAATCGCTCTCGGCAATCCTCTGGGCGCGGTCGCAATCACAACCGGCGCGCTGAACGTCTCTTATTCGGACGGCCGCGATCCTTACGCGCAAAGAGCTCGAAGAATGCTGACCTGGAGCATTCTGGGCGCGATTGCGGTGTTCACGGGATCGGCGACCGGCAACTACCATTGGGCGATCGTACTGGTCACGGCGGCATGGGCGTTTGTAGCTGGTATGTGCGTTTCGGTCAGCACCAGGGCAGGCGATTTGGGTCTCAACACTCTGGTGGTGCTGATCGTTTTCGGCGCGCGGGGAGCTTTATCGCCGAAGGGAGCGCTCGAAGCCGCACTTCTGGTATTGGCGGGTGGACTGCTCCAGACGGTTTTTGCGCTGTTGTTCTGGCCGATTCGCCGTTACGATCCGGAACGCCGGGCGATTGGCGCGGTCTACATCGAGCTGGCCAAAGAGGTGGATCCGCATTCCGACATGTTAGCCTCCGGCCCGCTGAGCGCCCCGAGCACGCAGGTCCAAGACACGCTTGCTGCGCTGGGCCGGGATCACACCCTGGAGGGAGAGCGTTTCCGGCTGCTCTTCGACCAGGCAGACCGAATTCGTCTGTCCATTTTTATGCTGGACCGGCTGCGTTCCGAGGTAATGCATGCGCAACGAAAGTACGGAACGGAGGAGCAGAACCCGGCTGAGTGTATCGACCGCTTACTAAATATTTCCGCCAAGCTGCTGAGCGGCATCGGCGCTTGCCTCATTTCCGGCGAGTGCGTGAAGGATGAAGCTACGCTGTTGCGTGACCTCCATCAAGTTGTTACGAACGCGCACAGCTTGCAAGGGGCTTCGGCAACTTCGCTGGCCAATGATATTGCGTCTGCGGTGGATGTGCTCGCCGGGCAGCTCCGCGCCATAACCGAACTGGCGAATCATGCCATCCCGGCAGGTCTGGAAGCGTTTGCCGAGCGTGAGGCGGCGCAGCCCTGGAGACTCCAGGTGGCAGGCTGGCTCGGAACATTGCGCGCGAATCTCTACCTCCACTCGGCATCGTTCCGGCATGCCGTCCGGCTCACGGTCTGCGTCGCGATGGGAGATGCGATCGGCCGCAGCATAAACGGTCAGAGAGCCTATTGGATTCCGATGACTATTGCAGTTGTTTTGAAACCGGATTTCACGACGACCTTCAGCCGCGGCGTATTGCGCCTATTTGGCACGTTTGGCGGGCTGATTTTGGCCACGATTTTATATCACGCGCTGCCGGCTTCAGCGTTCAGGCAGTTATTCCTGGTCGGCATCTTCACGTTTGCTCTGCGCTGGGTGGGGCCCGCCAACTACGGCGTTTTCAGCGTCGCGGTTAGCGGCCTGATCGTATTCCTGATCGCCGCGACGGGCGTCTCGCCTGCGGAGGTGGTGGTTCAGCGCGCGGTGAATACCGCAGTGGGAGGGGTCTTCGCCTTAATTGCTTATGCTCTCTGGCCTACGTGGGAGCGAACGCAAGTTTCCGACGCTCTCGCGGAAATGCTGGATGCATGCCGCGCGTACTTTCGCGCAGTCGTTCAGCGCTTCGGGCGTGAGGATGTGACGCTCGAGGCCGATTTGGACGAGAGCCGGCGCGCGTGGAGGCGCGCGCGATCGAATGCCGAAGCATCGGTGGATCGCGTCAGCTCAGAGCCGAAAATCACGGCTGAGAAGCTGGGCTGCCTGACATCCATTCTGGCCAGTTCACACGCGCTTGCGCACGCCATGATGGGATTGGAAGCGGGACTAATTCAGAGGCCGCCGCACACGCCGCCAGCAAGCTTTTGAAACCTTCGCCAATGATGTGGAATTGACGCTCTATTTCCTGGCTGCGGCGCTGCGAGGTTCTTCCGCGGCTACAAGCACGCTGCCGAAGTTGAGAGAGGATCACAGGCGGCTGGTCGAAGCTCGCGAGGGTTTCTCGCCACGGACGAATTCATTCTGATTGAAACCGACCGCATCACGACGAGTCTGAATACGCTGCGCGAGCAAGTCGATGCGCTGCGTAGCTCAGGCTTGAAGGATTTTGTCGAGCGTAATCGGCAGATCTCGCACGCGCTTTCCGGTGGCGTGGAAGACTGCATTGGCAACCGCTGCGGCCGCACCGGTGATTCCGATTTCGCCGATACCTTTAGCGCCGATCGGATTGACGTGATCGTCTTTTTCATCCACCCAAATTGCTTCGATCCGGCCGATGTCTGAGATTCACGGGCACGTGGTATTCGGCAAGATTGTTGTTCACCCAGCGCCCGCGCTTCTCGTCCATGGCGGCGTGCTCATAAAGAGCCATGCTGATACCCCAAACCATTCCGCCGAGGAATTGGCTGCGCGCTGTTTTGGCGTTGAGAATCCTGCCCGCGCCGAAACAGCCAAGCATTCGCGACACTCTGATCTGGCCCAGGTCGGCGTCGACGCGAACTTCAGCAAACTGCGCGCCAAAGGCGTACATGGAGTAGCGTTCTTTTTCAGCTCCAGGCTTGGCGTTCGCCTGGGCTTCGACGTGAGGCTGCCCACTTCTGGCGATCAACGCCTGGAAGGTTTCGCCTTTGGAAGAATCGGTTCGCGAATACAGACGTCCATTTTCGAACGCGACGTCCTGCGCGCTGATCCCGGACAGCGGCGACTGTGAATCGCTGACGGCCATCTGGATTAACTTTTCGCGAAGAGCTTGCGCCGCAAGATAGACTGCTGAACCGGTACTCGCCGCGGTTTGAGATCCGCCGGAGACACGGGGTTTGCGGCAACTCCGTATCGCCTAAACGGAATTTGACACGATTGGGCGGGACGCCGAAGGAATCTGCCGCAATCTGCGTCATGATCGTGTACGTGCCGGTGCCCAGGTCCTGCGTGCCGGCATCGACAGAGAACGTTCCGTCCGCATTCAGGCGCGCTGTTGCGTTCGATGCGCTGCGCCGCGTCGGGTAAACCGCGGTCGCCATTCCCCAGCCAATCAGTTCGTGTCCCTCGGGCTCACGCATGGAGCGCGGTTCGATCGACCGCTTGCTCCAGCCGAACCGCTCCGCGCCCATGCGGTAGCAGTCCCGCAAGGATTTGCTCGACCAGGGCTTGTTCTCTTCGGGATCCGTTTCGGCGTAGTTCTTCAGTCGAAACTCGATGGGATCCATTTTCAGTGCGTATGCAAGCTCATCCATGGCGGCTTCGAGACCATATGTTCCCGGCGCTTCGCCAGGCGCGCGCATAAAGGAGGGCGTGCCGATGTCGGATTTCACCAGCTTGTGCGACGTGCTGTTGTTCGGGCGATGCATAGAGCATCCGGGCGGCTTAAACTGGCGGCCTCGACGAACTCGTCAAAAGTTGAGGTATGGCAGATCGTATCGTGGCTCAGCGCTGTGATTGTGCCGTCGCTCTTTGCGCCGGCGAACACGGCTTGCCGGGTTTGCGACCGGAAACCTAGCATTCCGAACATTTGTGGACGCCGGACCTCGAGTTTCACCGGGCGGTTCGACCTGTTTGGCGGCCATGGCGGCCAGGACCACGTGCGACCAGACCGGCCCTTTGCTGCCGAAGCCACCTCCGAGATAGGGCGAGACGACTCGCACGTTTTCGGGCTTCAGACCAAGAACTTGCGCCACGCGTCCGCGATCGGTGAAAACGCCTTGCGTTGCGTCGTACAAGGTCAAATGATCCGGGCTGGTCCCAAACTGCGATAGTCGCGTGCGGCTCCATCGGGTTGTGCACTTCGAATGGAGTCCGATAGACGTGCTCGATGCGCATATCCGCCTGGCTCATACCGGCCTGCATATCGCCGCGATGGCTGACGGACGGGTCCCCGCCACCGCCTGCTTTCTGCGGCGTGTACGTTTCAGACAAGCGGCTCTCGAGATCGACGTGATGCGGTTCCTGGGCGTAGCGAACCTGCACCAGATGCGCGCCTTCCTGAGCGGCTTCCAGCGTCTCGGCAACGACGAGACCGATCGGCTGATTCGCGTACCGGACAACGTTGTCTTGCAATACCTGAATGGCGCGGGCCGGCGGCCGACAGAGGAGGAACTCTCTTCTGGCTTCCTAAGATGCGGCAACTTCGGGGCGTTCAGGTGAGTCATCACCAGCAACACGCCGGGCGAGCGTTCGGCCGGCTTGGTATCGATGGAGGTGATGCGGCCCTTGGCGATGGTGCTCATGACCATCACGGCGTATGCGGCATTCGGAACCTGGTGCTCGAAGGCGTAGGTGGCGCGGCCGATCACCTTCAGCCGGCCGTCAACGCGATCTATGGGTTGTCCAATCAAGTCTGGCATCGCTATGCTCTCTTCAGGCCAGGTTCGCGGTCGTGGTGACTGCGCGAATAATGCTGCGCCGCGCCAGTTCCACTTTGAACGCGTTGTCGTGATACGGTTTCGCGTCGTGCAGTTCTGCATCGGCGGCGGCGCGGAGAGTTGCCGTCATCCGGCTTCTTACCCGCGAGCGCTCGTTCAGCTTTAACGGCGCGCCAAGGCTTGTGGGCCACGCCGCCCAAAGCGATGTGCGCTCGACGGACAGCGCCGTCGTTATCGACGTCGAGCACGGTGGCCACCGAGACCAGCGCGAAGGCGTAAGAGTTGCGGTCGCGCACCTTCAGATACGTCGAACGCTTCGCATACGGCATTGCGCGGAATATCAATCGCGGTGATCAATTCACCCGGATGCAGGTTCGTGTCGATTTGCGGAGTGGCGCCCGGCAAGCGGTGAAAGTCCGCCATGGGAATGGAGCGCTCTCCGTGGGGTCCTCTTACTTGAACCACGGCATCCAGCGCGACCAATGCGACGCACATGTCGCTGGGATGAACGGCGATGCATTCGGCGCTAGCTCCTAGGATCGCGTGAATGCGGTTGTATCCGTCTTTGGCGGCGCACCCGCTTCCTGGAACACGCTTGTTGCATTCGCGATAGCTGGGGTCATAGAAGTAATAGCAACGCGTGCGCTGCAGCAGATTGCCGCCCATAGTCGCTTTATTGCGTAACTGCGGCGACGCCCCGGCCAGAATCGCCTCGCTCAAAACGGGGTAACGCGTGCGAATCAGTTGGTGATTGGCGGCATCGGTATTGGTTACCAGCGCGCCGATGCGAATGCCGCCCTCGTGCTCCTCAATGGTGGTCAGCGGCAGACGATTAATGTCGACAAGATGCGCGGGACGCTCGACGCCCATTTTCATGAGATCGAGCAGATTTGTACCGCCGCCTATAAAGCGCACATCCGGACCTTGGCCGTACGCCTTGATGGCGTCATCCACTGTTTTCGGGCAAGTGTAGGTGAAGGGTCTCATGCGTTCCTCCCGGGTGCGACAGAACGAACGGCATCGACAATGCCCACGTACGCTCCGCATCGGCAGATATTGCCGCTCATGCGTTCGCGAATCTCGTCGTCGGTGAGTTGGATGGGCTGAATCTCCGAAATATTCGGGGTAACCATGCTGGGCGCGCCATCTTTCACCTCCTGCAGCATCGCTACGGCTGAACAGATCTGTCCCGGCGTGCAATAGCCGCATTGGAAACCGTCATGTTCGATGAAGGCGGCCTGCATGGGATGGAGATTTCCCTCCTGCGCCAAGCCTTCAATGGTGGTGATGCGGTCGCCATCGTGCATGACGGCGAGACTGAGACAGGAATTAATCCGCCGCTCATTCACCAAAACCGTGCAGGCGCCACATTGGCCGTGATCGCAGCCTTTCTTTGTGCCTGTCAGGTGCAGATGCTCGCGTAGCAGATCGAGCAAAGTGACGCGCGGGTCAATTTGCAGTTCGTGCGGCTGACCGTTGACGCTGAGGGTGCACTTCACCAGGCCAGCAGACGCCTTCGGCCGGCTGCGCACCTGGACGGAAGTACGGTAGCGACGCTGCCGGCGAGTGTCACGCCGACAAATTCCCGCCGGCTTACTCCGGCCGGAGCTTGAGACGCGTCCTTCTTATCGAGTTCCATTAGCTACTCCCTGAAATTCTCCCGTAAGCAGTCCGAGAGCATGTAGCACGGCTCGGGCGAGGAGGATGACGACATGGTAGTTAGACACACGGACGCAGCGTACAGCGCGGGTAGTGACACGTCCGTCCTCGAGCCAGCCGTACGGAATCCGCATAGTGTCGATAGGCCTGTCAGGCTAGAGATCGCATCAACTCACGCGTCAACCACGTGGCGGTCGCCATTTCGGGGACGTCTTGAATGGTTTCCGACACGCCGCTGGTTTTGACAAATGACCGCAGCACTTCGGCTACGCTCCACGCTTGCGCGCAGCAGCCACGTGGAGTAAAGGGCGGTTCGGCATCAAAAATTTCGCTGATCGATCCGACGCACACCTCCCGCAAATGCGACTTGGAAACCGACGAGAAAGCCTCGCGCGGTTTTGAAATCATCTGGATGGACTCTCAGCCAAGCATCGATGAATGGTCCGATCAGCCAAGCCCAAACCGTTCCCTGGTGATAAGCGGCGTCGCGCGAGCGCAGATCGCCATCGTATTTGGGTTTGTAGTCCTTGTCGCCGGGCGCCAAGGATCGCAGGCCTACCGGAGTCAACAATCTGTCCTTCACGACATTGAGGACCGGCTCCCAGCGCGATTCTTCCAGCACGGGATATTCGAGAGAAATGGCAAAAACCTGATTGGGGCGGCAAGCTGGATCGGGCTGCCCATTTTCGCCGTCCACAACATCGTAGAGATACCCGCCGTCGTACCAAAAGCGCTGGTTGAACGAGTCTTTGGCTTTCGCGGCATGCTCCGCAATCCCATTGGCCTCGCCGTGACGGTGCGCATCGCGAAGCCATTTCTCCAAAAGCCGCAGAGCGTTGTACCAAAGCGCGTTGATCTCGACTGCCTTACCCCGCCGCGGAGTGACCACCCAGTCGTCGACCTTGGCATCCATCCAAGTGAGTTGGTAACCTTCCTGCCCTTGCACTAACAAGCCGTCCTGAGGATCGACGTGAATATTGAAGCGCGTGCCGCGCAGGTGATGACCGACTATGTCCAAAAGGCGAGGAAGCAGTTGGTTCATCAAATGGCAATCGTTGGTGCGCTCCATGTAGCGATTCAGTGCATGAAAAAACCAGAGCGTGGCGTCTGCGGTGTGGTAGAGCCCGTCGGTTTTCCCTTCAGGGAACATGTTTGGGATCAACCCGTCGCGTATATAGTGCGCGAAAGTTCGTAGGATATAGCTCGCTTCTACGTGGCGCCCGGTTGTGAGCGTCAACCCTTCCAGGCTGATCATGGTGTCGCGGCCCCAATCGGTGAACCAGTGATAGCCCGCGATGACGCTGCGAATCTCGTCGCCCGCGGCACGAGCTCTCGCGGTATCTTCGCGCCGTCCAACCGGGGTGAAGAGAAACTGGTCGGCTGCCCATACTAATTCGCGGCAAGTTCGATCGCAGGTTCCGGGATGCGATTCAAGCAATAGGCGTCCCTTGCGGTCGTGCTCCGCATCCCAAGCCTGTCTGGGACTAAGGGCGGACATGACCTCCCAGTTTTCCGTAGAGACAACCATAGTGGCCTCGCAGCCGGGAGAAAGCTCAGCCGAGAAATAGCCTGGGCTCCACAAATCGCCTCGCCAGATGTAACCGCGTTTGTGTTCAAGGTCGTAGACGATGTTGCGCACGGTCTGATCGTCGATGGCGAAGGCTTCCTCTTTCCCCAAAAGCATAATGCGAAGCGGCGGTATTCCGTTTGAAGCTTTCAGTTCATAGTGATGATCGCGGACAACAATCGTATAGGTATCGAGCGGCGTGTTTACGGGAGCTTCATGCCCGCGCATGTTCACTGCGGGACGTAGCTGAAGCTTAACCGATCCCGCGCCGGCGGAAACACGATAGTTGATATAAGCCGTGTTCTGACGATGGGGAAGATAGACCCGCTTCTCGATGGTGAGGCCAGCTATTTCATAAGTCCAAACGGGAAGGCCCGAATCCAAGCGAAAGTTGGTTAAGTACTGCGACGCGCCAAAATCATCTTCTTCGGTTTTGACACCATTCAGTCGAATCCATTGGCCATCGGGAAAAACCAAGTCCTCGAAGAGGTCGTTCAGCATCATCGTCCGGCCCAGAGGGGTCGAGAGCGCCGCGATGAGATAACCGTGAAAAACGCGCGTCAAAGTGCCGCCGGCCGTACCAGACGCATATCCGCCCAGACCGTTGGTCACCAGCCATTCGGTGTCGTTCAAAACCTTCAAATCGTCTGCAGACAGTGCAGTTTTGGCGTTATGAGAAAAAATATCATTCATTTCGGATTTCGTCGACCAGGGGCTTTGCTAACTTTCTTTTCGGCAGGAACAGGATGTAGGAGCACCGCGGCTTGACCGGGAATCTTCCAATTCTGCTCGCTATCGAGGGAAGCAGTGCCGCATCCTCCGTATGACGAGTCTTCGGTGGACCATAGTTTCACCCATTGCGTTGCTTGCGGAGGTCCCAACAACGGTTCCGGCGCCGGGTTGAAATCCAGCTCTGTTCCCAGATTAACCAACAGGAGCCGGTCGCTGCGGTAATTGGGGGAGAAGAAGCGCAGCAGGAAGCACTGCGGCGAAAGTACGGCTCCATCGATTCCATCGACGCCCTGCCGCGAAATGACTGGGTCTTCTCGCCGCAGCCGCAGGAGATCGCGGTGAAGCGCGTAAATTTCCGAATGCTTCTGCACCTCGGAATGATCGAAGCCGCGAGCGCTCGAAAGTCTCGATGGCGGCTGGATCGTCGAAGCACTTCCGCATCTCCGGTTGGGACAGGGATCGCCACTGTTGGAGGAATTCTATGCGGCCTTTTCGGATCAGCTTAGCCAAATCGGGCTTATGGTCGGCGAAAAAGAGAAATCGGCTGG
The DNA here is from genome assembly GCA_963795445.1 of uncultured Acidobacteriaceae bacterium. Classification (GTDB taxonomy): domain Bacteria; phylum Acidobacteriota; class Terriglobia; order Bryobacterales; family Bryobacteraceae; genus Bog-105. The sequence goes on from CAWCHX010000026.1 coordinate 192,683, forward strand.
ATGCGGCGAACTCCTGTCCCTGGAAAAGCATTGGGGTTCCGGGCGCCAATAGGGTCGCGGCAGTGACGGCTTTGAGAAGACCCGGAGAGGTTAGATCATGTACTCTCTGGCCGCGGGCGGAATTTGCCACCTGGTCGTGGTTCTGAATGAAATTGACCATGGCCTGCCGGGGCATGCCTAGCATCGATCTGCCGCGCCGCTTCTTTTGCCAGCGGTACCACTGCCCCTGATACAAGTAGCCGTATTTGACCGCCGATACAAATTCCTGCGGCGTCCCCCGGTAATCGCTATAGTACGCATCGGCCTTCCCGGTCAGCGCCACCATGGCGGTGTGATGGTAATCGTCATTCCACAAGGCGTCCAAGCCAAATCCACCTTCTTCGATTGGCCTGATCAAGCGCGTTTCCTGTGGCTCGTTTTCTCCAATCAGCAGCACCGATCGTTCTCCCGCCGCCCTTCGCGCGGCCTGGGTAATCTCGGCCAGGATGTTCGGTTCGGAATCGTCATGAATGTCTTGCGTAGCATCCAAGCGGAGTCCATCCAGATGAAATTCGCCGATCCAGTACGCCGCATTTTCACGGAAGAATTCGCGCACCGGGCCGCTCTCTTCTCCATCGAAGTTGATCGCCTGCCCCCAGTCCGTCTGGTGCTTTTCCGTCAGATAATACGGTGAGTATTTCGTTAGATAATTTCCATCCGGGCCAAGATGGTTGTAGACCACGTCCAAGATCACGCCGATTCCAAGCGCATGCGCGCGCGCCACAAATGAGCGCATGTCATCGGGCGTGCCGTAAATCGATACGGGGGCATAAGGCTGCACGCCGTCGTACCCCCAGCCGAAGCTTCCCGGAAACGCCGCTACTGGCATGACTTCAATGACGGTGATACCGGTATCGCGCAAATATTCGAGCTTTTCCGCTGCGGATGCCCATGTGCCACCCTCGGTGAACGTTCCCAGGTGCACCTCATAGATCACCTGCCCTGCTAAGTTCACGCCACCCCAATCGCTGTCAGGCCACTCGAAAGCGCCTGGATCGATTAGTTGCGAGAAGCCATGCGGCCCGTTTGGCTGGTAGCGCGAGGCAGGATCGGGATAAGCCTCACCTCCATCTAGCGCGTACTTGTACGTAGCCCCTGCGGAAACTTGACTGGCGAATCCAGAGAAATACCCGTTCGCCTCGGCCGTTAAGGAAACGCTTGGCCGCTTGTCTTCGAAAACTACATCGACCGACTTGGCCTGTGGCGCCCAGACGCGGAAGTGCGTTCCTGTCCCATTCGAAGCAGGCTCAGCGCCGACAGGCACTCTCCTTTTGTAAGTTCTATCAAGAGACGGCATGGGGTAAGGAAGGGCAACTCTTCCTATACTAGATCCTGTTCTGCGCCTCGCTATTTCGACGTCATCTTCGTAATTTCCGCAGCTCGCAGGAAGGCCGTAGGACGATTCCCTAATTCTCTATGGACATTCGGATGTTTGTGGTACCCTGCCAGTGTGAGCGGTCTTAGCCATCTTCGCCAGCTTGAGGCGGAAAGTATTCACATCCTCCGCGAAGTTGCGGTCGAGTGTCAGCGTCCGGTTCTGCTCTATTCGATCGGAAAAGATTCTTCAGTCCTGCTGCGCTTAGCGCAGAAGGCGTTTTACCCGGGCGCGATTCCCTTCCCCCTCCTCCATATAGATACCGGGTACAAGTTCCGGGAAATGATCGAGTTCCGGGATCGCTACACATCTCAACTCGGTCTCAACCTAATCGTCCACACCAATCGCCGGGCACTTTCGGAAGGCGCTAATCCGTTTGCGTGGGGCACGCAGCGCTGCTGCGGCGCGCTGAAGACCGGTGCGCTGCTCGAAGCTCTCGGGAATGGCGGTTTTGACGCGGCGATTGGAGGAGCTCGGCGCGATGAAGAGAGATCGCGAGCCAAGGAGCGGGTTTTCTCATTCCGCGACGGCCGCGGACAATGGGATCCGCGCAACCAGCGGCCTGAACTTGTGGAATGTATATAACACTCGCGTTCACCCGGGCGAGAGCTTGCGTGTGTTCCCGCTTTCCAATTGGACCGAGCTTGACGTCTGGCAGTACATCCACGCCGAAGATATCCCGATCGTGCCGCTTTATTTCGCTAAAGTACGCCCTATGCTGGTCCGCGGCGATTCGCTTTTGCCGATCGAACAGCCCTTTATTCCGCGTTTGCCCGGCGAACAGCCTCAACTAGTGAAGTGCCGGATGCGCTCGTTAGGTTGCAGCCCTTGCACGGGTGCGATCCGTTCGGACGCCGATACGGTGCCGCGCATTATTGCGGAGTTGGTTGGGGTGCGGCGGTCCGAGCGCCAGAACCGCATTATCGACTACGACCAGGACGGCTCCATGGAAGTAAAGAAACAGGAGGGCTATTTCTAATGGCTGCAGCCACGGTCCTTCCGGGCATCGATACTTTTGAGGAATTCCTCGAGCTCGAGCAGGCGAAAGATCTCCTGCGTTTCACCACGGCAGGAAGCGTGGACGATGGTAAATCGACGCTTATCGGGCGTTTGCTGTACGATTCGCGCAGCGTTTATGACGATCAGCTCGAATCCGTGACGAAGGCTTCGATCGGCCGCAATGTTGGCGCCATTGATTTCTCTCTGTTGACGGATGGACTGCGCGCCGAACGCGAGCAGGGCATCACCATCGACGTTGCTTATCGCTACTTCGCAACTCCACGCCGGAAGTTCATTATTGCCGACACGCCGGGCCACGAGCAGTACACGCGAAATATGGTGACCGGCGCTTCGACAGCCGAACTCGCGATTGTTCTGGTCGATGCACGCAAAGGAGTGCTCCCGCAATCGCGCCGCCACGCTTATATCGCTGGATTGCTGGGGCTGCCGCATCTGGTCGTCGCGGTAAACAAGATGGATCTGGTCGGATACGACGAACGGGTCTTCCGGCAGATCGAAACGGATTTCCGCAGCTTCCTGTCGCAATTCCAATCGATCGAGCCGTATTTTGTGCCGATCAGCGCCCTGTCCGGAGACAACGTTGTTATTCGCAGTGGCAACATGCGCTGGTTCCACGGCCCGGCTCTCCTGGAGCATCTCGAACGCGTTCCCGCCGGCGATCGAGTTCAACGCGCCGCATTTCGATTCCCGGTACAGCGGGTGGTCCGCCCCAACCAGGAATTCCGTGGCTACGCAGGGACTGTCGCTTCGGGTCATATCAGCCCTGGCGATCGAATACTGGTTTTGCCGTCCGGCCGCGAGACCTCGGTTGCCAGCATTGTCACGTTTGACGGTGAAGTTCAGCGCGCGCATGCGGGCGAATCGGTCACCCTCACGCTCACTGACGATCTGGATATCACGCGCGGGGATGTCATTGCCAAGGCCGACGATCCGCCACAGACGGCCAAATCCATTGAAGCCACGCTGGTGTGGCTTAGCGAAACACCGGCGGAGCTGAATAAGCGCTACCGGCTGAAGCAAACGGCACGGCAGGAACTGGTCGACCTGAAGCAGATCAGTTTTAGAACCAATATCAACACGCTGGATCAGGAGTCCGCGGAAACACTGGAGATGAACGCAATCGGCGTGGTGCACATGGAGGCAGCCCGAGCGCTGGTTTTCGATAGTTATCGTGAGAATCGCATCACTGGAAGTTTCATCCTAATCGATCCAATCACGAATGCCACGGTGGCGGCAGGTTTGATCCTGGGTGCAATTTCAGCCGCATCCGAGAAGGCCGCCGAGGCGCAAACGGATGTGACCTGGCATCTTGAGGATGGGGCGCTGGTCCTTTCACTCGGGGAAGTAACCGGTACAACGGCTCCTTTGCAGATCGAAGATCCCGAAACTCTGGAAACGCTTCGGCGCTTGATAAAGGGACTTGGGATCTCAACAACCACATGAAGTCCACTGCCGCCAGCGAGATCATCACCGCCGCTCTCCGCGAATCCTCATGCGCCTGCATCACATGCAGCTTCCAAGCCGAGGACATGGTGGTGGTGCACCTTGTTCGCGAGCAGCTACGTGATATTCCGGTTCTCTTCCTGGACACCGGCTATCATTTCGCGGAAGTCTATCAATACCGGGACGAGATGGCGGCGCGATACCAGCTGAACCTGGTGAATGTCACGCCGGCGCAAACTGTACCGCAGCAGGAATCGCAATTCGGTTTGCTATATCACTCTCAGCCGGATCGCTGCTGCAAATTCCGAAAGGTCGAGCCATTGTTTGCGGCGCTTCAGGATTACGACGTCTGGTTCACCGGCTTGCGTCGCGTGCAATCTCCTACCCGCGCAAATCTTCAGATAAACGATCGCTTTCCGCTACCCTCCGGAAAACAACTTCTGAAGGTCAGTCCTCTAGCCGATTGGACCGATAAAGAAGTTTGGGCGGTCGCTCGCGAATACGGTATTCCCCTGCTGCCGCTCTACGATGCCGGCTACACCAGCATTGGCTGCAAACCGTGCACGGCCTTGCCTGCCGATCCGGAAAACGCGCGCTCCGGCCGCTGGGCAGGACGCAAACTCGAGTGCGGCATCCATATCGCTGAAGGGCACTGACATGGAAGTCCTGCTCGGATTTCTAATCGCGCTAGCTATCTCTCTCACTGGCGTCGGCGCCGGTAGCGTGACTACGCCGCTGCTGATCCTGCTGCTCGGTGTCTCGCCTGCAACTGCGGTAGGAACAGCTCTCACGTTCGGCGCTATCGTGAAGATCGCATCCGTCCCTGTTTACGCCCTGCGGCGGCAAGTGAATTTGCGCATCTTGCGGCTACTGGTTGCAGGAGGTGTTCCCGGTGTTCTTCTGGGAGCGGTCCTGCTCAACGGGCTGAAAAGCGGATCTTACGATCCTGTACTCTATGCCGCGCTGGGCGCTTTGATCGTCGCGACTGCGGCGTTTCGTTTGTACCGTGTATTTCGTCCGAAGCCTCAAGCGTTGAACCGTGAAAGACCTCGCCTGCTGTGGTCGCTCGCCTTTCCCATTGGAGCCGAGGTCGGATTTTCGTCCGCTGGAGCCGGAGCGCTGGGTTCTCTGTTGCTTCTCAGCTTTACAAAGTTAACCGCAGCGGAAGTTGTCGGCACCGATTTGTGCTTTGGCTTATGCCTCTCATTTATCGGAAGCGTTATCCAGCTCGGAGCAGGGAATTACGACGGCGCGCTGCTGCTGAAACTGGTGATTGGCGGCCTGTGTGGCGCGTTTACCGGTTCATTGCTGGCCGGACGCATTGCCCAACGTCCTTTACGCGTTGCGCTTTTGCTGGTCCTGATACTCCTCGGTTGCCAACTCGCTTTCCATAGCCATTCGCCCGCCCCGCAGCTCCACGCCATGCTGCACGGGTTCGCCCGGTAATCATCGCGAAATTGGCTGATATAAGCTACAGTGGCCCTATGGCAAACGGCTTCATTCCGCCTTACATGGTTACGACAGGTTTGGATTCGAAGGACTCCACATCAAGAGAAGTCTCGGGATCGTGAGGGGCATCACGGTGCGATCGCGCTCCGTCCTGGGAACATTAGCCGGAACGTTGCACACGATCGTCGGCGGCAACATCACGGCATTCACTCAGCTTTGTGAGAAAGCGCGCACTGAAGCATTCGATCTGATGGTCGAGCATGCCGCCGCCTTCGGCGCTAACGCGATCATTGGAATGCGCTACGACGCCAATGAAGTGATGGATGGAGTGACGGAAGTACTTGCCTATGGAACGGCTGTGATCGTCGAGCCTGTAAATGGCGCCGCGGCTTCTGAAGGATAACAGGAAAAACATTTTAATTGTATCCTGTTTTTGTGAGCATCCAGCGTTCCATGGCTGGCGGCAGAGTCGATCGCGACTCGCTTCCGAAGGGCTCGAATGGGCGCTGCCTGTGCCGCTGGTGTCAGTTGGAAGTTCCACCCGGCCGGCTCACTTTTTGTTCGGAATGGTGCGTAGAGGAATGGAAGCTTCGCAGCGATCCCGGCCATCTCCGTGAAAGAGTGTTGCAGAGAGATCGCGGAATCTGCGCAGTTTGCGGGATTGACTGCATCGCCGAATTCCGTCATGTGAAGAAACTACGAGGCCCTGCGCGCGTCCGAGCAAAAGCCGCGTGGGGATTGCGGGGCCGGAAGACGCTTTGGGACGCGGATCACATAGTACCTGTGGTCGAAGGCGGCGGCGAATGCGATCTGTCGAATATGCGCACGCTGTGCCTGAAATGCCATCGCGCCCACACTGCAAATCTGCGAGCGCGTCTTCGCGGGACTAAGCATCCATATCCGTACTATTAACCGGTAATATTGAAGTGGGGCCGCCACCATGACGATCCAGATTACAAGACCGGAAATTGAGGCGCTCATTAATCAGCGGCTTCAGATGGGCGGATTCAAGGACGCCGAAGATGTCTTATTTCATGCGCTTCAGTCCTCCCTTCCCAAAGCGACATCGACGACCGTGACCGGCGCCGGACCTGCAAAGGACATGTTTGAACTTTTTGCGCCGCTTCGGGGTCTAAACATCGATTTTGAGAGGGACAGGAGCAAGGACCCAGGCCGGGATATCAACCTGTGAATCGATACTTGGTAGATACCAATATCCCGTCAGAACTTACGCGCGAAATGCCCGATGCGAGGGTAGCGGCATTTCTCAAAGATGCTGGCCAGAGCAGTGTGTTTCTCAGCGTCCTGACAATCGGCGAAATTTGCAAGGGCATAGCCACCCTTCTGCCCAGTCAAAAGCGCGCTACATTGCAGAGTTGGCTTGATGCTGATGTCCGTCCGTGGTTCGCTGATCGGATCTTGCCAGTTACGGAAGCTATCGCCGAAAGGTGGGGACATCTCGCCGCGTTCGCCAGGCAAAAGGGAATGACCTTGGCTGTTGTGGACGGTGTCATAGCTGCAACGGCCCTTCATCACGGCATGACCATCGTCACGCGCAATACGAAGGACTTCGCGGGTCTTGGTATCGACGTTTTTAGCCCATGCGATGAGAGAGTTGCCAATTGAGAGCGAATTAAATTAGCAGACGATGCGGTGGACCGCGCAACCCCGTTTGGTCAGGGCGGCAGCTAGGCCCAATCAAAACCGCTCTTGGATAGCGGTAACGCTCGAATGCGGCGGCCGTTGGCGGCGAAAATCGCGTTGCAGACAGCCGGTATCACCGGTGGCAAGGCCGGTTCGCCCAAACCAGTCGGGCTGTTATCACTCTTTACAAAGTGCACTTCAATTTGCGGGGCCTGCCGCATGCGGACCAATGTGTGCTGGTGATAGTTGGTCTGAACGACCCGTCCAGCCTCTAGCGTAATTTCCTGATTCATCAGTTCGCTTAAGCCGTCCATTACCGCACCTTGAACCTGAGCTTCGGCGCCGCTGGGATTGATGATCTGGCTTCCGACGTCTCCGCAGACCCAGACTTTGTGGACCTTGAGCTTGTTACCCGCGGTTACGCTGACTTCCGCCACGTGCGCGAAATAACCTTGAAAGCTGTAATGGAATGCGACTCCCATGGCAGTTCCTTTTGGCAGCCGGCGCTTACCCCAAGCTGACTTTTCCGCGACCAGTTCGAGGACACCGCGCATGCGCCCAACATCGTAGGCTTGGCGAGTCTTGTCTGCCGGCGCGTGGGCGGGTTCGTTTTCGACCTTCGGTTTGCCAGCCTCTTTGACGATCTCCTTCTCGGGTTGACCCAGCAGGTCCAGCCGGAACTGCAGCGGGTCTTTACCGGCGGCGTGCGCCAACTCGTCAATGAAAGATTGCATGACGAACGACTGGGAATTGGCGCCTGGCGCCCGTAACGCGCCGGTCTTCAACTCCAACGGCATCACCGACGAGTACATGGCGAAATTCGGAACAAACCCCGCCGGGAATTCGCCCGGCTGAATCTGCGCCGAAGACGAAAAGTGATCGCCTTCACCGTAGCTCACAAAATGATTCCGCCACGCGACTACTTTGCCGGAAGCGTCGACGCCGCCTTTCAGGAAGTGAAATCCACCGGGCCGATAATAATCGTGGGCCATATCATCTTCGCGCGACCACAGCAGCTTTATAGGAGCTCCGGCAGTCTTTGCAATAGCGGCGACTTCCACCATGTAGTCATTGGTCAGACCTCGGCCAAATGAACCACCGGCGCGCAGCAGGTGGACCGTAATGTCGCTTTCCGGAATACCCAGCGTCTTCGCCACAAGGGCGCGGCCGCGTGCCGGTTGCTGGGTGGTTGACCAGATCTCCAACTTGCCGTCGTGGAAACGGGCGCTGCAATTTCTAGGTTCGAGCGGCGCGTGCGAGATGAAGGGATAGGAGTAGGCGCCCTCCACCACCTTGGCGGCACTCTTCAGGGCATCATCCACATTGCCGTCGTTCTTCAATGTGCGCGCTGGCGCCTGTTTGGACAATTCTTCAGCGCGTTGCGCAAAACCCGTGCTGCTCTGCTGCGCAGCCGAACCTTCATCCCACTTCACGTTTAATTTTTGTCGCGCCAACTGCGCGGCCCACCAAGTCTCGGCAACAATGGCGACGCCCGGCTCAAGGCCCGGATCACCTTCGATGAGCGGACCGACTTTAGCGGTGCCTTCCAGCACGAAAGCGTTTCGAACGCCCGGCATGCTCTTAATTTCATCCAGATTTGCGCTGACTACCTTGCCGCCAAACACCGGGCACTTTTGATACACGGCGTACAGCATGCCTGGCATGGTGAAATCAATGCCGAAGATGGGCTTGCCGCTTACGATATCGGGAACATCTACGCCCACGGTCGATTGGCCGACGATCTTAAAATCTTTATCTTTCAGCTTGAGCGATTTGAGATCGGGTACGGGCAGAGTAGCGGCAGTGGCGGCGAGCTCACCATAGCCCAACGAGCGATCTGTGGAACGATGATAAACGCGTCCGTTCGAGGCATAGCATTCCGATTCAGGCACGCCCCAGGTCTTAGCCGCTGCCGCGATCAACATTTGCCGTCCGGCAGCGCCGACCTGGCGCATCGGTATCCAGTTATTCGAGGCCGCGCGGCTGCCTCCGGTAGACTGCAATCCGTACTTCGCATCGAAATCGGCTTGTTCCACTTTCACGGTCTTCCAATCGACTTCGAGTTCTTCGGCAATCATCATGGGCAGCATGGTCTTGATACCTTGCCCAATTTCCGGGTTCCTCGAAACGAGAGTGACTGTGCCGTCGGGAGCGATCTTTATAAAAGCTTTTGCATCAAAAGGCGGTTGGGGCGGACCTTGCGCAAAAGTCTTCGGCGCGGTATACATGCCCAGCAGCATGCCTCCGCCAGTTAGGGTGCTGACTTGAAGAAAGGAGCGGCGGGTTAAGCGCATGACTATTCAAGACCTCCATTCGATTTGCCGGAAGCTTTGCGGCCGGGTCTAGTGGAGGCGATGGCGGAGGCCTTGTGGATGGCCTGCCTCACGCGTAAATACGTTCCGCACCGGCACAGATTGCCATTCATTGCAGTATCGATGTCCTGATCTGTCGGTTTGGGATTTTTCGCCAGCAGGGCCGCGGCCGACATGATTTGTCCGGCTTGGCAGTAACCACACTGCGGCACATCGATTTCTTCCCAGGCTTTCTGCAACGGGTGCGAACCGTCCGCGGAGAGCCCCTCGATAGTTGTGACTTGCGCCTCCGCGGCCGTGGAGACCGGCGTCAGGCAGGAGCGAACCGGCTTACCGCCGAGATGCACCGTACAGGCCCCGCACTGGCCAATTCCGCAGCCGTATTTCGTTCCGTGCAGATTCAGCACATCGCGGATCACCCACAAGAGCGGGGTGTCGCCAGGTACGTCGACGGTCGCAGACCGCCCGTTCACAGTCAGCTTGATAGCCATAATGTCATCTTCAAGAATACCCCCATTCGGACTGCTGTAGACTAGCGACGCATGAGGAGCTTTTCAAATGGCACGGCGATCCGAATTGTGGGGTTCGCAGGCCTGCTGATTACCTGCGGCGCTGGCCGCTCAGCAGAGTACGAGACCTGCCGCGCTTTCAGCGCCCACACCGCCCATGGGCTGGAATAGTTGGGACTCTTATGGGCTGTCCGTGACTCAGGACGAATTCGAAGGCAATGCGTCGTGGATGGCGCAGCACCTGCGGCAGTACGGCTGGGAATACGCCGTGGTGGATGAGGGCTGGTATTTGCAAAATCCCGAAGCCAAGGCGGGAAGCTTCCACTTCACTATGGATGCAAATGGACGATTCACGCCGGCGCGCAACCGCTTTCCTCTGGCTGAGCAAGATGCGGGGTTCGCCAAGCTCGCGGAATGGACGCACGCGCGCAAGCTGAAATTCGGCATCCACATTATTCGCGGCATACCGCGTGAAGCGGTCGAGAAGAATCTGCCGATCGCGGGTTCGCAATACCGGGCGGCAGATGCCGCAAACCAGTCCGACACGTGCGCCTGGAACTCCGATAATTACGGAGTCAAGCCGAATGCAGCTGGGCAGGCCTACTACGATTCGGTCGCCTCGCTTTACGCCGGGTGGGGCGTGGATTTCGTCAAGATCGACTGCATTGCCTCGCCCTATTTAGGAGACGAGATCCGCATGTTCAGCGAAGCTCTGCGCAAAACCGGACGATCCATTGTCCTGAGCCTATCGCCAGGCCCTGCACCGCTGGACAAAGTGGATGATCTGCGAAAGTACGCGCAGATGTGGCGCATCTCAGGCGATGTTTGGGACCACTGGAGCCAATGGCCTGGCAAGAACTGGTCGCAAGGATTGCTGGGGCAGTTTCAGTTGACGGCGAAGTGGGCGCCCTACGTGGAACCAGGACATTGGCCGGATGCGGATATGCTCCCGCTGGGATATTTAGGGCCGCGGCCGGGCGAAGGTAAAGCGCGCAAGAGCGAATTCACGCGGGAGGAGCAGAGGACGCTTGTCACTCTATGGTCGATCTTCCGCTCGCCGCTGATTATAGGAGGCAATCTGATGCAGATGGATGAGGAGACGGCGTCGCTTTTGACCAATGAAGAGGTGATCGCGGTGGATCAGCACTCTCGAGACGGGCACGCCGCCCTGAATGACGGGAAAAAGGCTGTCTGGATTGCGCGCCGCGAATCCGGTGCAGGCGCTTACGTCGCGCTATTCAACCTGGCGGACCTGCCCCAGACGATCATGTATCCGTTGCAACCTCTTGGCTCAGTCTCTTACAAGGTGCGCGACTTGTGGGCCCGGAAAGATCTCGGAAGCGCGGACCACGTAAGCGCAGCGCTCCAACCGCATGCTGCGGCGTTGTTTCGGGTTTACTAGGCGCGAACCCTTTTCATGGAATCGAACGTCTTACTTTCGTGAACTCGATTCGAACACATACGTTGTTCCTGGCTTTCGCCTGCTCTTCACTGGCGCTGGCACAGAGCTCGCCCGCCGTTACCCAGGAGCACAATGTTGACCGCCATAAGCTGGTGCAGCTGGTTGGAATTGAAGTAAGCGGAACGCGCTTTCCAACGGATTCGATCATTCGCTTGTCCGGGTTAAAAGTGGGACAGATGGTGAATTACGATCTTATAAGCCAAGCGTGTGACCGGATCACCTCTACCGGGCTGGTATCTGCCGTCAATTATGCGTACAACGTCTCGGCGGGCGCCCCCGGGGTCATTTTGTCCTTCAAAGTATGGGATGAGATGCCGCTGTTTCAAGCCCGCATCTATCCGGCTGAAGATCAGGATCGCGTTTGGGCATGCCTGCAATCGGCCGATCCGATTTTTACTCGTGAAATGCCAAACACCGAGGCCGCAATTCGCTTCTACTCTACAAACATCAATCGCTGTCTTCAAAATGTAGGCCGAAGCCGTGACTACGCAGCCGCTAAGGTCACCTGCGATTTAAAGGGAAAAGCTTCCGAGATCGTCTTCAATATTCGAGACAAGCAGGTTCCGTCGCCGCGTAATTGATCCGCGATGTATTAACGGGAGACGATAAAGATTGCGCCTCCCAGGGCGATTGCGTCCTCGATAAGCGCTATCGGAAGATCCTTTCCTCCAATTGCTCTCACCAGCCGAGCACGAAACTGATAGCCTCCCAGCGTCCCTGCTACAGCGCCGAGGACGCCCGCGATAAGGCCTCCGAACAAAGCTGGGCCTGCCGCCGATCCGATGGCGGCTCCGCACAATGCTCCGCTCACAATCCGGACGGCAAATGGGACCGGCGTCTTGCGGCTGGGTGCTTTAGGCAGTTTGTCGGCGAATAGCTCCCCGAGTGTCAGGACGGTTAAGATATACGGCGTAGCCGCAAAGCCCAGAAAAGCCAGCCACGTATTTTTGAGATGCAGCCATCCCAGCCGGGCAGCCCAACTGACGGCCGCAGGGGCGGTCATCGAACGGAGCCCCGCAGTCACGCCGATCAGAAATGCCAGAAGGTACGTGATCATGATCCTTCCCATCTAATCACCGCGCACTGAGAGACTTGCTGGGTAACAGTGCAGGGCCTCGAATTGGTCTCACTGGTCAGGAGCATTGAGAAATGAGTAAGACGATAGGGCTATTGATAATTTCGGGAATATTGCTGATTCCTTTTACTTCCGTAGCGCAGCAGAAGGATCATAACGATGCCTTCGTGCGGGGACCGGAGAGTGAAAGCCGGCTCATGCAGGAAGTCCGGCACCAACTCGTTATGCTGCCGTATTACACGATCTTCGACGATCTTGCCTATCGGGTAAACGGCAGCACCGTCACGCTGTTGGGCGATGTCACAAATCCAGTTCTGAAATCCGATGCGGAAAACGTGGTTAAGCGAATTGAAGGCGTAACGCAAGTGGTCAACCAGATCAATGTGCTGCCCCTTTCACCCATGGATTGGCAGATCCGGCGGGCCGAGTTCCGGACTATCTACGGCGATCCCCAAATCGGCGACCGTTACGGCCACCAAGCATTACCGGGAATTCACATCATCGTGAGCAACGGCCACGTCAAGCTGGAAGGCGTTGTGGCGAATCAAGGTGATAAGAATCTGATCAACATCCGTGCTAATAGCGTTCCCAATGTCTTCAAGGTCGAGAACGATTTGCAGGTAGCCGGCAGTTAACGCGCCGGCCCGACCATAGCTCAGGCTCTTCGCTTCAGCCATCGCTACAAGAGGACGCGCCCCTTTGCGGGCGCGTTCGGCATTTGGGGCGTAAGAAAGGCGAATGCAACAACTTAGCTAAAATTCTTCAAAAAATTCTATTGCAAACCGATATAGGTCATGCGAGTATCTTTGCAGTGGTCTAAATTGGCTGGAAGTGGCCAGATGTGGAACAGAGTCATGTGGAAGAGAGGCAGCCAAACACGCCAACGCCGGTGGAGGCCCCTCGCGGCACTCTCGGCGGGCGTGTCGATGAAAAAGGCCGGCTAAAACTTCCAGCTACGGTGGTGCAGTACCTCGAATCGCTCGGAGAACGCAAAGTTTTTGTCACAACGTTGAATATATCGACAGCTTTAATCTACCCGATTTCCGTCTGGCGCGAAACAGAAAACATGCTGCAACAGCCAGGCGAGGACGCCGACAGCCGGGCGGATGTGGCTTTCGTTGCGAATCACTATGGCGAGGACGCGGAGATTGACGCTCAGGGACGAGTACTGATACCCACCACTCTGAGACGGGAACTGGAACTGGAGAAGGACGACGTTCACCTGCTGTATTACAAGCGGCGGATCGAAGTTTTTGGGAGCAGGACGTACGAGCAGCGCTTGGCAAGGGCGAAGACGAGCCTCGCAGAAAAACTGGCCGCGCTGGAAAAGAAGGGTTTGCGATAGACGCCATGTATGGATGCGGCTGGGATAGAAGAGCAGGGGCGGAAAGGTGGGCCGCGCCACTATCCGGTACTGCTGAGAGAGTCGCTCGAGTATCTCGCGATTCGGCCCGATGGCGCTTATGTGGACGTGACCGCGGGCCTGGGCGGTCACACGGAAGCGATTGCGAAACGATTGGAGACAGGGCTGGTGATCGCGTGCGACCGCGATGCCGAGTCGCTCGAAATAGCGCGCGCGAATACGAGCGAGCTTGCGCAGCGAATCCGGTTCTTTCACGGTTCTTTTTCCAGGCTGGCTGAAGCATTAGAGCAAAACGGGATTGCGAAAGTGGATGGCGTGCTGGCCGACTTGGGTGTAAGCCGGTATCAATTGAGTAGTGGCGGGCGCGGGTTTTCGCTGATGGAAGATGGCCCGCTGGATATGCGGATGGACCGCAGCCAGGATGTTACCGCGGCGGATTTTGTCAATCAACTGCCTGAAAAGGCGCTCGCCGATCTTATTTATGGTCTCGGCGAAGAAAGGAGGTCGCGAAGAATCTCCAGAGCAATCGTTCGCGCGCGGCCAATCCTGACCACCGGCCGTTTGGCAAAAGTGATTGAGGAAGCCGTGCCGCGAACGGGGAGAATTCATCCGGCGACGCAGACCTTCATGGCGCTGCGGCTGAAGGTGAACGGCGAGTTGGAAGAGTTAGACGAGCTGCTGCGAACGGTACCGGAGCGGCTGAGGTCCGGTGGGCGCTTCGTGGCGTTGACGTTCATGTCGCTCGAGGACCGAAAAGTTAAGCAGGCGTTTCAAGCGTTGGCGCGGGCCGGGACGGCGAGAATTCTGACTAAGCATGTCGTGAAGCCAACGGAAGAGGAGATCTCGGAGAATGCCGCTTCGCGCAGCGCAAAATTGCGCGCGCTTGAACGGGTTTAGAAGGAACAACACTAATGGCCTCACTAGCAACTTTCGTAAATCGCTTTGTTGGAATCAGGGATTTGGCGGATGCGCCGCCCGCGGTTTGGACGCGCACCGAGTCACCCCGTCTCCGTCCTATCGCCAACGAGGACGTTTATCTCTTCGTCAAGCGCATCGACAACAGCGGCGTCGTTCGAGCTGCCGATCCGGTCGCTCGGCGCGCGCGCAGCAACACCGTAGCTACCGGATTTGTCGCGGCCTTGCTGGTTATCGCCGGACTAATTCCTACTGCATACAGCACCATGTCGGGTTTTACCCTGCAGAACCTGCGGCAAGAGCAAGACAAGCTCAAGCAGCAAGACGCCCAACTTGATCTCGAACAGGCTCAGCTACTCAGCTATGACCGGCTCGAGCAGTTGGCCAAGTCCCTCAAAATGGTCGATCCTGCACCGCAGCAGGTACAGTATCTCGAAGGCAAGGCTCCATCCGGCGCCGAGGCGCGCAACAGTCTGCCAGCGCCGGCCGTTGGGATGAACGCGCAGTAAACATCGGACCCGATATTCGGTATCTCAAATGAGCGGGAAGGCTGCAGATTCGCTGGTAAATGGCAATGGATACACCGCCGCTCGCCCCCGGCAATAAATCGCTAGAAAGGCTACTCATCACGGGGCTCATCCTATTGGGATGGGCCCTGATTGTTGTTCTGCGGCTTTTTGACCTACAGGTCTTTGCTCACGACGAGTACGTGAAGCTGGCGGAATCGCAACAGGACAAGTCTGCGCCGGTAGAAGCGCCGCGTGGATTGATTCTCGACCGCAACGGGAATTATCTAGCCGTCAATTCCCCGTGCCGGCTGGTGGCGGTGAATCCCGGGCAAATACAAAACGCCGGAGTGGCGGCGGCGCTTCTGGCCAGTATTTTGGATATCGGCGCAGAGCGGCTGCAGATGGGCATCGAAGCAGCGGCTCGCTCGAAACGCCATCGTGGTTATTTCGTGGTAGAGCGGCAAATTTCAGACGAGAAGGCTCGTGAACTGGCTTCCCTGAAGTTGAATTGGATCATTCTCGGCAATGGGAACGTCCGCACCTATCCCGATGGCCAGCTCGCGGCGCACGTGATCGGCAATGTTAATGCGCAGGGAGAAGGCGCCGCCGGAATCGAACAAAAGCTAAATAAGGCACTCGCCGGAACGCCAGGAACGATGCGCTTGCAGGTCGATGCCAAGCAACATGCCTATGACTCGGAAATCACGAAGGCGCCGGTCGTGGGCAAGAACATCGGACTAACGATCGACAGCGAAGTTCAGCACGTGGGAGAGGAAGCTCTGAAGGCCGCAGTTATTGAGAACCATGCTGACCACGGCAGCTTGGTTGCCATGGACCCCAGAACCGGTGAGGTGCTGGCGCTCGCGAACTATCCCACCTACGATCTGAACCAGCGGGTGAAACCGGGCCAAAAGACCGAGGGGCGCGAAGACCTGGCCGTCGTTGCGCCCTATGAACCCGGTTCGGTCTTCAAGGTAATTACCGTCTCGGCCGCGCTCGAGACCACAAATCTAAAGCCCGAGACCATTATTCCCTGCGGCGGCGGTGTTCTGACGATTTTCGGACGCACCATCCATGACGCCGAGCGTCACGGGGATTTGTCCATGGCCGACGTGCTTGCCAAATCGAGCAATGTTGGCGCCATTCACATCGGCATGGAAGTGGGCGCGCGGAACATGTATGAGTACGTGCGAAGGTTCGGGATCGGCACGCGTAGCGGCATCGACTTGCCGGCTGAATCGCCAGGACTGTTGCGGCCATTGCGTAGATGGCAGGCTACCTCTTTAGCTTCCATCGCGTTCGGGCATGAAGTGAGCATGACGACGGTCCAGCTAGCGCGCATGGGAAGTGTGATTGCGAATGGAGGATTTCTGGTCCGTCCGCATGTCGTCGCGTGGGAACAGGAGCCAGGCGGCAAGAGAGAGGTCGTGAAGTATACAACTCCCACGCAGGTGCTGAAACCCGAGACTGTCATGACCATGCGGATGCTTATGCATCGCGTAGTGATGCCCGGCGGCACCGCGCACCGGCTACACGTGACGGGCTATACGCTCGCGGGCAAAACCGGCACGGCGCAGATCTTTGACTTCGCGCACCACGTCTACACGCACAAATACAATGCCTCTTTCCTGGGCTTCGCTCCGACTGGGAATCCATCCATCCTCATTGTGGTCAGCATTGCAGGAACCACTGGCGAGGCCGGATTTGGCGCTTCGGCGGCTGGTCCGGTATTTCAAACGGTAATGGCAACGGCCTTGCGGCGGATGGGCATTCCTCCGGATGCTCCGGAGGAGATCGAACAGCTGGCCGAAAAGGATAAATCTGCTAACGAGAAAGAAACCGACGACGTCTCGTTGGCGGAACTCAATCCACTCACGCCGGAAGAGATGAAGGAGGCCGCCGGCGACGACGGCACTGACGACGCGGCCGCCTCAGATGACGCCGATCCAAACGCCCCGAAAGCTCCTAATTTCGTCGGCAAAACCGTTAAAGATGTGATGCAAGAGGCGGCCTCAGACGGTATTGATGTGGATATGTTTGGCGACGGCTTGGCGCGGGTCCAGAACCCACGCGCCGGCGCCGTTATCACTCCGGGCGAACACATCCAGGTGAGGTTTGCGCGTTGAGAGACCGCATGACATGGAGCTGAGACGCGTGCTGGAAGGAGTTCCTCTCATCTCGAACGCTGCGTCCGCATTGCTGGATGCCGACGTTCGCGGTCTCGCCTACGACAGCCGCAAAGTGGAATCGGGTTTCCTGTTCTTCGCTTTCAGCGGAGCTAAGACCGATGGAGCGCAGTTTGCGAACTCGGCTGTTCAAAAAGGCGCCTTGGCGGTGGTGAGCGATCGGCCTGCTGCTGGCGGATTCGCGGGTACGTGGCTCCAAGTGGCACATGCAAGGCAGGCGCTGGCCAGCGCTTCCCGGAACTTCTTCGAGAAACCCGACGAGCGGTTGGCCTTAACCGCCATAACCGGCACCAATGGCAAAACCACCAGCACGTTATTAATCGATGCGATGCTTCGCGCCGCGGGCAAGACCACCGCGCTGATTGGCACCATTGAATATCATCTCGCCGGGCGCGTGCTGCCGGCCGTAAACACCACTCCCGAGTCGCTCGATCTGTTTCGCATGTTCCACGAATTGGAACAAATGGGCGGGACGCACGCGACACTCGAAGCCTCCTCGCATGCGTTGGATCTGGGCCGTATTTTCGCCATGCATTTCCATACCGCGGGCTTCACGAATTTTACGCGCGACCACTTGGATTATCACCACACGATGGAAGCGTACTTCGCCGCCAAACAATTGTTGTTTATGCCGCGAAGCGGCCCTCCCCCCGCTTCGCGGTGCTGAATACGGACGACGAGTGGGGCCGGCGTTTAGAGATTTCACCTGAGACTCAGGTGTTCTGGTACGGCGTCGATAGCGATCCGCCCAAACGTCTACATGCCGGCGCGAAAGATGTATGGGTCCGTGCGGTGGATGTGGAGTCCTCCTTCGCGGGCTTGCGTTTCAACGTCATTGCCGGAGAGAAGCGATTCCCGGTAATGTCGAGCCTGGTCGGACAGATCAACGTCTACAACATCCTGCTCGCCTGTTCCGCGGCGCTGAGCCTGGGCCTATCGGAAGAACAAATTCAGAAAGGATTGAGAGAGTTGCCAAGTGTTCCGGGGAGATTTGAACGCGTGGAAGAAGGCCAACCGTTCATGGTGGTGGTGGACTATGCGCATACCGACGACGCGTTGCGCAACATCATCTCCGTGGCTCGAGCCATGAAGCCGAAACGCGTGATCACGTTGTTCGGGTGCGGCGGCGATCGCGATCGCTCAAAACGTCCGCTGATGGGCATGGCGGCTGGCGAACTGAGCGATTACGTGGTGCTGACGTCCGACAATCCACGCAGCGAAGACCCGCTGGCAATCATGAACGATGCCATGGTAGGATTGCGCCGCTACGACACGCCGCATACCGCCGAGCCGGATCGCGAACGCGCGATTCGGACTGCCATTCAGACCGCCGAACCCGGCGATGTCGTGATTCTCGCCGGCAAGGGACACGAAACCTATCAGGTCTTGAGAGACGGACCCATTCCTTTCGACGACCGCGAAGTCGCGCGGCGCGTTTTACGCTCTTTTGGTTATAGCCGCAAACCAAGGAATGGAAAAGAGTCTTGAGCGGAATCGAGTTGATGCTGCAGGTGAGGAAGTGTTTGTTGGGGCAAGCGGCGTGAGACGTGTTCTTACTCGCGCCGCTTTTTTTCCGAGCCTCGCACAATGGAAACATAGACGATGCTCTACTGGCTGCTCTTTCAGGTTCTCCACGTTTATATTCCCGCTTTCCGCGTGTTCGGCTACATCACCACTCGCGTGGCGCTGGCGAACCTGACCGCGCTAGCTCTGGCCCTGGCGCTGGGCCCATGGATGATACGCAAACTACGCGCCTGGAGCTTTGGACAACATATTCGCGAAGAGGGCCCACAATCGCACCACAAGAAAGCTGGCACGCCGACCATGGGTGGTCTGCTGATTGTCATGGCAATCGTGGTGCCGACGCTGCTCTGGGCCGATCTCCGCAATGAGTATGTGTGGCTGGCGCTGTTGGGCCTGATCGGCTTTGGCGCCATCGGCTTTGCCGACGATTATGCCAAGGTCGCAAGAAAACGGAATCTGGGGCTGACCGGCTGGCAGAAATTTTGGGCGCAGGTGGTATGCGCAATGGTAATTGGTTTTTTCCTGCTTTTGCTGCACGCGAATCAAGCCTATTCGACTGCCATCAATTTTCCCTTCTTTAAACAATTCAAGCCGGACCTGCTGATCGAGCCTTGGACCAAGGGCTTCTGGACCTATCCGCTGGCATTTGTGCTTTTCTATGCGTTCATCGTGTTCATCATGGTGGGGTCGTCAAATTCCGTGAACCTCACCGACGGCCTGGACGGGCTGGCTATAGGCTTGATGATCATCGCTTCGGGCGCGATGACGGTACTGACATATGTCTCGAGCCATGCGGCCTTTTCCCAATATCTGGATCTGGCTCGTCTGCCCAATTCGCAGGAACTCACTATCTTCTGCGCCTCGATGGTGGGCGCCAGCGTCGGCTTTCTTTGGTATAACTGCCATCCCGCCGAAGTATTCATGGGCGATGTGGGATCGATGGCCTTAGGCGGCGGACTTGGCATTGTCGCGGTGCTCATCAAGCAGGAAGTTCTGCTTGCTTTTATTGGCGGGGTCTACGTTATCGAGGCGCTGTCCGTGATTTTGCAGGTAGGCAGCTACAAGCTCCGCGGCGGAAAACGAATATTCAAGATGGCGCCCATTCACCATCATTTCGAAGCGCTGGGTTGGCCGGAATCAAAAGTAATCGTGCGGTTCTGGATTGCGGGGCTGGTGATGGCCCTCTTTGCTCTGACCACGCTGAAGTTGAGGTGATTGGAAAGCGCTTGGAGTTCGCCGGAAAATACGTTCTGGTCATCGGTACAAAGCGATCCGGGCAAGCAGCCATCGAGCTGTTGTTGAAGCGCGGGGCGCGGGTGCGAGCCATGGATGCTCAGCCGCTCACTCCGCAAGACCAGGCCAGGTTCTTGAGTATGGGAGTGCCGGTTGTGGCGCAGCAAGCTGAAAACATCGCGGACCAAGGAAGACAACCTGACGTGATCGTGCTCTCGCCAGCGGTTCCGTGCGATTTGCCGCTGCTGACCCCCAGCCGGCAGCGTGGCATCCCGGTGATTGGCGAGGTGGAACTGGCCTCGTACTTTTTGAAGGGACCGATCATCGGCATTACGGGATCGAACGGGAAAACCACCACCACCGCTCTCACTGGGCATTTGCTCGCGCAGAGCGAAATTCCTTCTCAGGTGGGCGGCAA
Organism: uncultured Acidobacteriaceae bacterium; assembly: GCA_963795445.1. GTDB lineage: Bacteria > Acidobacteriota > Terriglobia > Bryobacterales > Bryobacteraceae > Bog-105. The sequence goes on from CAWCHX010000026.1 coordinate 213,159, forward strand.
TATTGGTACGGCGGTAACGTCCATGATCGAGTCCTCTGCCGAGGATCAATGGAACGTGCTTGAACTTTCAAGCTTTCAGCTCGAATCTATCTCTCATTTTCGGGCGGCGATTGCGAGCCTGCCTGAATGTGACGCCCGATCACTTGGACCGGCATCATACTTTTGAGATCTACTCGAACGCCAAGGCGCGGCTCTTTGAAACCCAGCAGGCAGGCGATTTTGCCGTATTGAACTACGACGACGCCACCTGCAAAACTTACGCCAGCCGGACGAAAGCCCAAGTCTGGTGGTTCAGCTCCTCTCAAAAAGCGCCGCGCGGCGTCTGGATGGAACGGGATCAGCTTTATTTCGAGAATGAACCATTTCTGAGGCGATCGCAGATCATGCTGAGAGGGCAGCACAACCTCGAGAATGTCATGGCCTCAGCATTGGTCGCGCATCTTGCCGGAGCAAGTCTGGACCGGATCGCTTCTGCTGTCGAGTCGTTTCCGGGTGTGGAGCACCGGCTTGAGTTCGTGCGCAGACTCAAGGGTGTGGATTATTTTAACGACTCAAAGGCCACAAATGTCGACGCCACGTTGAAAGCGATCGAGGCTTTCCCGGCTGGATTGTGGATCATTCTCGGCGGCAAAGATAAAGGAAGCGATTACGCGCCCCTGCGAGATCCTCTGCAGCGCAAGGCCAAGGCCGTGTTGTTGATCGGCGCGCCGCCGCCCTATCCATACGCGGCCGCTCCGCTGATTAAGCCGGCTCTCGAAGGCGCTGTCCCGCTGGTTGACTGCGGCACCCTGGCCGGTGCAGTCCAATACGCGCGAGAGCGCGCAGATTCGGGAGACGTTGTTCTTCTGGCGCCCGCTTGCGCCAGTTACGACCAGTTTGAAAACTACGAAGAACGCGGGAAGACGTTCAAACAACTAGTAGCGGAATTGTTCTAAAAAATGGCGCAACGGCTCAAAACAGATTGGATTTTATTCCTCACCGTCCTTACTCTGGTGTGCTTCGGCTTAGTAATGGTCTATAGTTCATCCTCGCTGGTAGCGGAGCTTAAGTTTCACGTCTCGAGCACTCATTTCTTCTTACGTCAATTAGGTTGGGCTCTGTTTTCAATCGTCTTGCTCCTCTACTGCATGAAACGCGATTACCGGCAGTGGAATAATCCGCGATTTGCTTTCGCTGCGCTCGGCCTGGTCCTACTGTTGCTGCTGGCAGTCTATGTGATGGATTCCGGAAGTCATCGCTGGTTGAAAGCTGGTCCGTTCTCCTTGCAGCCTTCAGAACTGGCCAAGCCGGCTCTGGCGCTTTTTCTGGCATTCTTTCTCTGCCGCCGCCTGGGCGCCGTGAACGACAGGCACACGCTCGGCCCCATCGCCGTATCGATTTCAGTTATAGCGCTAGCGGTCGCGATCGCGGATTTCGGTACGGCTGTTGTTTTGGTTGCAACTACAGTCGCGGTCATCTTTGTTGCCGGCGTCGATTATCGTTATCTGATTGTTTGTGGAATTCTCGCCTCGTTGCTCGGACTTCGGATTCGTCGTCATGAAACCGTACCGGCTGGCGCGAGCCATCGATTTTGTAGACAAAGATCACAAGCTACTTGCAAAGATCGATCCTGGTGGGCGCATTTTGCGATATGCCCAGCAGACAGCTTCGACCAGCGATCCGGGTTATCAACAGCGGCAGGCCAAGATCGCGGTCGGGTCCGGCGGATTTCTGGGCGCCGGATTGATGGCGAGTAAGCAGAAGATGCTCTATCTTCCGGAAGCGCATACAGACTTCATCTATGGGATCGTCGGCGAAGAGACCGGATTTGTGGGTTCCGCTCTTCTGGTGGCCGGATTTCTGGTTGTCCTGTGGCGGGGCCTGCGAACCTATGTGCGCGCTACCGATAACTTCGGGCGCTACCTGGCCCTCAGCGTCACGGTTTGCGTGGTGGTGCAGGCGCTGATCAACATCAGCGTCGTCCTGGGTCTCGCTCCGAACAAGGGCATTCCTCTGCCGTTCATCAGCTACGGCGGAAGCTCTCTCCTGAGCACCTTGCTGCTGATGGGCATGCTGTTGAGCGTGAGCGAGCATGCGTCGTAAGGCCAAGACCGCCGATGCCTCATTCCTTTGTCATCACCGGCGGCGGAACGGGAGGACACATTTTCCCGGCGCTCGCGGTGGCCGCGGTTTTGCGCGAAGGGGAACACAGCCTAACGTTTATCGGTACCCAGGCCGGCATGGAATCGCGGCTGGTGGCCGAGGCTGGTTACGAGATCGAGTTCATTCGCAGCGGCGCTTTGAATCGCGTCGGCGTGCGAAGGCAGCTCCGAACAGCCCTGCAACTGCCCGTGAGCATTGCCGCGGCGCGGCGAATTCTCAATCCGGCTTCGGCCTGCAGCCGTCTTCAGCACGGGCGGCTACGTGGCCGGGCCCGGTCATGATCGCTGCCGTCCTCTCCAGTATTCCCTTGATCGTCATGGAGCCGAATGCCGTCCCCGGATTGGCGAATCGCAAATTGGCGCGACGAGTATATCGCGCATTACTAGGATTCGAATCCACTCGATCTTGGTTCCCGGAATCGAAATGCGAAGTCACGGGATTGCCGGTGCGTCCTGAATTTTTTCAAGTAAAGCCGAAGCAAGGTGGAACCTTCACGGTGCTCCTAACGGGTGGCAGCCGCGGAGCCCGGACACTGAATCGGGCCTCGCGCGAAAGCTGGAGCTTTTTTCGCGAGCGTGGGTCGCCTGTCCGCATCGTCCATCAAACTGGTTCAGCAGAATTCGAGGCTCTCGTTCAAGAATTCTCGACCTCTGGAATCGAGGGACAGACTCGTGCCTTTCATTCGGGATATGGCCGAGGCCTTCGCACAGGCAGATCTTGTGGTGGGACGCGCCGGAGCGGGTGCGGTCAATGAGATTGCCGCTGCCGGGATGCCCTCCGTTCTGGTGCCGCTGCCGTTCGCCGCGGACGATCATCAGCGGCGTAATGCGGAAGCGTTAGTAGAACCTGGCGCCGCTCGGATGATTCTTGACGCTGACCTGAATGGTGAGCGATTGTTCCGCGAAGTCGAAACTCTGAGGGAAAGTCCCGCGAGAATTGGAGCAGATGCGCAGCCGCGTTCGCCAATTTGCCCGCCCGGGCGCGGCAGAGCGGGCAGCGGAAGTGATGGTAGAAGCGGCGGCAAGCAGGTGAAGAACGAGCAGCCGAACGCACGTAGCGCAGAATCGGAAGAAAATTATCGCTCGGAAGCGCGAAACAGCGCTATTGCGCATTGACACTCAAATCGAAAGCCGAAACAATACGTGTGAGAAATGTTTTTTAAGCCCCAACACGTTCATTTTGTGGGAATCGGGGGCATTGGAATGAGCGGCATCGCCGAGGTCCTGCTCACTTTGGGATATCAGGTCTCAGGTTCCGACCTGAAGCTGAGTCCTATCACGGAACGCCTCGCCAAAATAGGCGCAACCATTCACCTGGGCCATACCGCGGAGAATGTCACAGGAGCCAAGGCTGTGGTGGTCACATCGGCGCTCGACTCGCAAAATCCCGAGGTGGCCGAAGCTCGGCGGCTTCAGATCCCTGTCATTCCGCGCGGCGAACTGCTGGCCGAGCTCATGCGCCTTAAATTTGGCATCGCGATCGCGGGAAGCCACGGCAAAACCACCACCACCTCCATGGTTGCGTCCATCCTGAATGCAGCCGGGATGGATCCTACCGTCGTTGTGGGCGGCCGTGTTGCCGGCTTGCAGGGCTCGAACGCGCGCGTTGGCAAGAGCACTATCCTGGTGGTCGAATCGGACGAGAGCGATGGCTCATTTCTGAAGCTGGCGCCGATTGTCGCCGTTGTCACGAACATCGATCGTGAGCATCTCGACCACTACGCGTCCCTGGAAGAGATTCAAGCCGCGTTTACCGATTTCGTCAATAAAATACCGTTTTACGGCGCGGCCATCTTGTGCATGGAAGATGAAAATATTCAGCAGATCTTCCCCGCCATTCGCCGCCGCACCATCACTTACGGCCGATCGGCGCAAGTGGATTTGGAAATCCACAATATCGCCCTTGGTCCGGCTGAAAGTGATTTTTCGATTCGCCGGTCAGCCACCGAACTCGGAAATTTCCATCTGAATGTCGCGGGCATTCACAACGTCTTGAACGCGGCTGCCGCCATCGCGGTGGCGATCGAGATGGAAGTACCAGTCCACCAGATTCAAGACGGGCTGGCGGCATTCAGCGGAGTCGACCGGAGATTTTCGATTCGCGGCACGGAGCGCGGCATCACTGTTGTCGATGACTACGGGCATCATCCGACCGAAGTGAAAGCCACTCTTGCCGCGGCGAGGCTTGCACCCTACAGCCGTATCCACGTGCTGTTTCAGCCCCACCGTTTCTCGCGAACCAAATATCTGCTGGATGACTTTGGGACAGCTTTTCACCAAGCCGACGATCTCTACCTTCTCGATATCTACGGCGCATCCGAAGCGCCTATTGAAGGTGTCAACGCGCAGGCGCTTCTGGAAAAGATTCGCTCCTTTGGCCATCGTTCCGTCCACTACGTTTCAAGCCTGGAGGAAGGCCGTGGATGCGATCGCCCGAGCCGCGGAGCCGGGTGATTTAATCATCACCCTCGGCGCGGGAAATGTTTCCCAAGCGGCGGAAAAAATCCTCGAGAGATTGCGGGAGGCGGCGTAATGGCGCGCAGCCAGCAATCGTTTTTCGAAGGCATTCGGTGGGTCCGATTCACCTTCTGGCTGGTCGCCGGCATGTTGCTCATGGTGAGCACGCTCTTCGCCTGGCATCGGACGGAGCAGTTCCTGATCAAGGATGACCGGTTTCAAATCGTGCAAGCGGACGAATTTGCCGGCCAAAGTCCAAATCTAATCGTGGAGGGAATACATTATGCGTCGGCTTCCCAGATCCGTCACGTCTTCGCGGAAGACTTTGACCGCAGTCTTTATCTTGTGCCGATACAAGAGCGGCGCAGGCAGCTTTTGGCGATCGACTGGGTGGAAGACGCAACGGTCTCGAAGATTTGGCCGAAAACGGTAAGGGTACGCATACACGAGCGCGTTCCGGTCGCTTTCGTCCATCTACGGCCTAACTCAAGAGACGGCATGTCTCGCTTCGCGCTGATCGATAAAGACGGTTATATTCTTCGGCCCCGCGTGCCGGCGAAGTTCACTCTTCCCGTAATCACCGGTATCCGCGAAACCGAAACGTTGGAGAACCGCCGCGCCCGGGTACGCCGCGTGATGGCCATGTTGCATGACATCGGACCGCTCTCTGAACAAATTTCAGAGATCGATGTTGCCGACCCGAATAATCTGATCGTCGCTGAGCACGTCGACAATGCTGTCGTCAATCTGATGCTGGGCGACGAGAATTATTCCGAAAGGCTCCAGAATCTGTTAGCGAATTTCAACGAGATCAGAACTAAGAGGCCGGATACAAAAACGCTCGATTTGCGTGTTGATGGCGTGATCACAGCAGTGGGAGAAGATCAGCGTGGGCAGTAAAACCAAGTTAGCCGTCGGGTTGGATCTGGGCAGCACCAGCACGCGCGTCGTAATCTGCGCGCTGGAAGAAGACACGCTTAAATTTCTAGGCTACGGTGTCGCGCCGGTACACGCCTGGAGCAAATCGCGGCTGTCGGATCAAGACGCGCTGGCGCAAAGTATTCGTTTCGCGCTGCATGAGGCGGAGCTGCGCGCCCAGGTTTCTCCGGAATCCGCGGTGATTGGCGTCGGCGGTTCCGTTGCCGGCGTGAACAGCCGGGGACTGTATGAGTTCGGCAGGCGCCGCGATATTGAGCCCGACGATCTTCGCTACGCAGTGGAATTGGGAGCGCGCGTGCGTCTCGAGGAAGACCGCCAGGTCTTACAGATCTGCCCGCAAGACTTCACGCTGGATGGCCGCGCCGGCTATCGCAATCCGAAGGGTATCTTGTGCGCCCGGCTGGAGGCCAACATCCATGTGGTCACGGCCTCCATGCAGGACCACCAAGCGCTTATCTCGGCCGTGCATCAGGCGCATTTGGCGGTGGATGAATCCGTCTTCGAAGGAATCGCGGCTGCCTATGCGGCGGTTCTGCCGGAGGACCGGGCGCGCGGCGTGGCCGTCATCGATATAGGCGCGCAGTCCACTCATCTTGCGCTGTACGACGGCGACGCTTTGCTGCTTGCAACCGCCATCCCGGTAGCCGGAGATCATCTGACGCGGGACATCTCCTGGTTGCTTAAGGTGAACTACGAAGACGCCGAAAATTTGAAGCGTGAATACGGCTCCGCGGTAATGGGTTCAACCTCCGACCACAGCCTGATCGAAGTTCCTTCCGCCGAAGGGCGGGCCATGCGCGAAGCACCGCGCCGGCAACTAAACGAAATTCTGGAAGCCCGGGTAGAAGAGATTTTCGATCGCATATACGCCGAAATTCTTCGCGTGGGCATGGAGCAGTCGCTTTTGGAAGGAGCAGTCCTTACCGGAGGTGGCGCGCTGTTGCCCGGAATGTGCGATGTCGCGGAACGCGTACTGAACTGCCAGGCGCGAAACGGGCTCGCGACTGGAATCGAAGCATGGCCGCCGGAACTGGACAACCCGTTTGGACTGTCGCCGGCGGCTTAGTTATGTATGCAGGGCGGCTAAGGTTGAAACGCGATTGGAAGCGCGCGTCACCGGGACTGGCGGGATTGGTTTTAAAGTAACTGTCGACAAACTCGACAAAAGAATAAACGAGGCAAAAACAATGGTGGATGATCTGAAATTCCTGATTGAAGATGAAGTACAGCTAGGCACGCGGATTAAGGTGGTCGGCGTAGGCGGCGGCGGCTCTAACGCGGTAGGGCGCATGCTGCAGGAAGGCCTGAACGGGATAGAGTTCTACATTCTAAACACGGATAACCAATCCCTCAGCGCGTCTCCAGTAGCGAATAAGGTGGCCATCGGTAAGAAGCTGACGAATGGCTTGGGCGCCGGGTCCGATCCCTCTGTCGGGCGACAGGCGGCGCTTGAGGATACCGAGCACATTATCGAAATTCTCGAAGGAGCCGATATGGTTTTTGTCACGGCGGGACTCGGAGGCGGCACCGGAACCGGCGCCGCTCCCGTTGTGGCCTCCCTCGCAAAAGAATTAGGCGCCCTCACGGTCGCGGTAGTCACCAAGCCCTTCGCGTTTGAGGGTCCCCGTCGCATGAAGCAAGCGGAGCGCGGCTTGGCTCAACTGGCTGGCAGCTGTGACACGCTGATCAGCATTCCCAATGAAAAGTTGCTCGCCCTCGTTCCCAAAGGCACCAGTTTTTTTGAGTCATTCCGCTTGGCGGACGACGTACTACGTCAGGCTGTCCAAGGCATCGCCGATATTATCCTTACCCCCGGACTGATTAATCGCGACTTTTCCGACATAAGAACGATCATGGCGGGGATGGGCTACGCCATGATGGGCACCGCTATTGCATCAGGTGAGAACGCGCCGGTCGAAGCAGCTCGCCAGGCCATCAACAGTCCGCTGATGGAAGAAGGTGGCGTTCTGGGCGCCCGTGGAGTGCTTATCAATATCACGGCTTCCAGCCAACTCGGGATTCACGACGTCAATGAAGCCTGCAACCTGATCCGCACCGCCACTGAAAACAATGACGTGCAGATTAACTTTGGTATCGTTCTCGATGAAAGGATGGGGGACAGCGTAAAGCTGACTGTCATCGCAACTGGTTTTCAACGCGATACTCTGCCGGAGATCGACCGCCGCAATCCACATTTCCCATTCACTGTGACCACTGCGCCCGAACTGCCCATGACGACCGCCATGACAACCCGGACGGCTCCCGTGGAAAGTGAACCCGAACCGGTCATCGCTGTCCAGCGGCACGAACCCGAGCCGGCGATCGACGAGATGCCGCCTGTGGACGATTACGACACGCCTGCCATTTTGCGAAAACAAAAGCGGATGGTGCAGTAAGAGCTTTCGGCATTTCGTCACTCGCCAATTAGCTGAAGCACAACCCGCCGCTGGTGCGGATGCGACCGGTGCTCGAAGACATACAATCCCTGCCATGTCCCGAGCGCCAGTCGTCCCGCTATCAGCGGTATCGATAGGCTGGTCTGCGTCAGAGTCGAACGGATATGCGAGGTCATATCGTCCGGACCCTCCGCCGTATGCCGGAATCCCTTCTCGTCTTCCGGCACGAGCCGCTCAAAGAAATCGCGCAAGTCAAGCGTCACATCCGGATCGGCATTCTCTTGAATCACGAGAGAACACGAGGTGTGTTGAATGAAAACTGTCAGCAGGCCATTGTTAACATGCTGCTTCGACATCCAGTCTTCGACGCTCTTGGTGAATGGGTATAGACCTTTGCCGCGCGTGGAGACACTCAGCGTCGTTGTGAAGATCAATCTTCGGATTTGACTACTACGGACGGCTCAACGTATCGAGCCAGTTAGGAAGCGGCGTCCGCCAACACAAGCTCAGGGTTGTGAACCACTTCGTCCTCGGAATTCGTACGGGGGCGCGCCCAGGTCGTCATCAAGCCGCCCAATGCTTCAGATTGAACCTCGAACCCATAGGCCTTGAGCATTTTCTCTATTGCGGCAACTGTCAAACGCCCGCTCACGCGATGGTTCGTATCGATCGCAAATTGCGTTTTCACGTGCCCGAGAAGTTCGGCGGCCGCTGCGATTACCTCGATCTCAGCACCCTCGATGTCGATCTTGCACAGTTCCGGAACACCCCAGCGTGAGAACGCATCGGCAAGGCTGATGGTATTCACGGTATCCAGTCTCCCGTTGGTCCCTCTCGGAGAGCAGCGGGATAAACATGAGCCCAACGTGCCTTCTTGATAAAAGCTGGCTTTCCAGTACTTTGCGGCAACGGCAGCGTCAACGACAGTCACGTTCGCTCAGTCCATGCCGCTCGATATTCCGCAGCAGTAAGGAGCGATTTCAGGCGATCCGGCTCGAAGGCGATCGACGCGGCCTCTTGGTCCCACCAGTTTCGAGAAAGCGTAGGTCGATACACCGCAATGTGCTCCAATATCGAAGACGCAATCTCCAGCCGTGGCCGGTACCAGTCGGAAATATCCTTCGAGCGCCTCATCTTCTTCGGGGAAAGCTGCCAGCTCGAATTGCACGCCCAACGTCTTGTACATGTGCAAACAGGGTTTTGAGTAATCGACAACCGCCCGGCCATCTATATATTCGGGTCCACTGGGTCGAAATATAAGTCAAATCGCTGTGCTAGATTTGGCGCGCAGAAGAAGTGGCTGGCGTGACAGGAGCATAGACTGGCTCCCTTTTCGCAGTTCGAGCGTGTCCCCTCTGTCGAGTAGTTCGCACCCATGTTTCTGGCATGCGCGTTTCAAGAGAAACCAAATCGGGGGATTAGATGGCCCGAGGCGAATGGCCATTTTTGTGAGTTGGCGGTGCAGTCGCGGAAGCATAGTATCCGCAAACTACGTACCAGGCCAGCGGCATATGTCTCAGTGTGCGCCGCTCTGCCTGAAGCTACCGGAAAATTCCCATCGACCGAAATCCGCTCATGTCGTGAGGCTAAGTTTCGCTTTAGGCTTACTCGACCGTGACGCTCTTGGCGAGATTTCGCGGCTGATCCACATCGCAGCCGCGCCGTACTGCTATGTGATAGGCGAGCAGTTGCAGCGGAATCATTTCGAGCAAGGGCAGCAGCAGTTCTCTGGTCACTGGAATCGTAATGACGTGATCCGCCATCTTGGCGACCTCTTCATCGCCTTCGCAAGCCACCGCAACCACAACTCCGCTTCGCGCCTTCACTTCTTGAATATTCGATAGTGTTTTCTCGTAGTGGACCTGGCTCTCTTCGGATTCGGGATCGCGCGTGGCCAGCACCACCACGGGTAGATTCTCGTCGATCAAAGCATTCGGTCCATGCTTCATCTCTCCGGCCGGGTAGCCTTCGGCGTGAATGTAAGAGATCTCTTTCAGTTTCAAAGCGCCTTCCAGCGCGATGGGGAAATGGATGCCTCGTCCCAGGTAGAGAAAGTCTTGCGACCGGAACAGCCTGCGCACCAGCCCTTCGTAGATGGCCGAATTCGGAGAGAACCTGCTCCAATTTCCCGGGAATCCGCGCCAGTTCCTGGACCAGCGTTAAGGAAGCTTCCCGGCTGAGTGTCCCGCGCACTTGCCCCAGATACATGCCTAGCAGCAGGAGCGCGGTCAACTGTGAAGTAAAAGCTTTCGTGGATGCGACGCCGATCTCCGGCCCGGCATGAGTCAGCAACGTACCGGTGGCTTCGCGCGTGATCATCGATCCGACCACGTTACAAATCGCCAGCGTTTTTGAGCCTTTCTGCTTGGTTTCGCGCAGCGCGGCCAAGGTGTCCGCCGTTTCGCCGGATTGCGAAATCACAATGGTCAAGGTGTTGGGCTGGATAATAGGGTCGCGATAGCGGAACTCGCTGCCGTAATCCACTTCTACAGGCAGCCTGGCCAGCCGCTCGATCAGATATTTCCCGGCCAGCCCGGCATGCCAGCTTGTCCCGCACGCGACAATCTTCACTTGCTGAAAGCTTTGGAATTCCGCCTCGGGAATCTCTACTTCATCCAGAAAGACCCGGCCACTCTCCAGGCCCACGCGGCCAATCAGCGTGTCCTTAATGGCGCGCGGCTGCTCAAAGATCTCCTTGAGCATGAAATGCTTGTAGCCGCCCTTTTCGGCCATTACGGGGTCCCAAAGAATATGGGAGACTTGGCGGCGCACCGTCTTGCCATCGAAATCCGTCAGATGAACGCCTTCCGGCGTGAGCACCGCGACATCGCCGTCGTTGAGGAAAACCATGTCACGGGTATGGCTCAGAATGGCGGGAACGTCGGAAGCGACAAAAAACTCGCCTTGGCCCAATCCCACTACCACGGGTGGACCCGAACGCGCTGAGACGATCTTGTTCGGATCGGAACTTGCAATAACGCTGATCGCAAATACGCCCGAAATCTCCTTCAGCGCCGCTCGAACCGCGTCTTCCAAGTTGCCCTTAAAATGCTTTTCGATCAGATGAGCGATAATTTCGGTGTCGGTCTCCGTCTGGAAGGCGTGTCCTTCGGCGGTAAGCTGCTTGCGAAGCGCCAGATAGTTCTCCACAATCCCGTTATGGACAACCACAATCTCGCCCTTGCAATCCCGGTGCGGATGCGCGTTTTCCTCGGTGGGACGTCCATGCGTCGCCCAACGCGTATGGCCGATCCCATAAGAACCCGCCAAAGGCTTGAGGCGAATGGCTTCCTCTAAATTCCGCAACTTGCCGGAAGCGCGCCGCACGTCCAGGCATTTGTCTTCCGATAGCACCGCCACGCCGGCGGAGTCATAACCCCTGTATTCCAGCCGCCGCAAGCCGTCGACAATCAGAGGCACCGCTTCCCGGCCGCCGATGTAACCTACAATTCCGCACATAAGAAGGATTGGTTTACGAAATTAGTCCAGGATCTCGACGCGATAGTCCTCGATGACGCCATTCGAGAGAACATCGCGTGCGATCTCGTCAAGACTCTTAACGGCTTGTTCGCGCGGAGTATGATCGGCAATGCTGATTTCAAAGTACTTGCCTTGCCGGACCGAGGCGATCTCCTGGTGCCCCAGGCCCTTCAAGGCCGCGCAGATGGTCTGGCCCTGCGGATCCAGAATACTCGGCTTCATCGAAACGTAAACGCGCGCTTTCATGCGAACTTCCATTGTAGGGAAGAAGCAGCCGGAACATTTCTAAAGAATTTGTTTGATCCTTACCCTTATTACCGATAAGATCGAACAGGAGAGAACCCCAATCGTCAAGATTTGCATCCTGGCGTCCAGCAGTGCGGGAAACTCCGCCTTCGTCGCCACCGGCCGAACGCGTATTCTGATCGACGCTGGCCTGAGCCGCCGCGAGATCGGCAAGCGGCTGGCTGCTATTGGCGAAGACCTTCATTCGCTCGATGCGGTCGTAGTCACGCACGAGCATAGCGACCATACTTGTGGCCTGGCGGCTTTGGCGAAAGGCTCGGAGCGCGCGCTCCCCGTCTATGTAACACAGGGCACGGCTCAATGTATCGATTGGGGCGAGTTCAAACCCGCGATTGAAGTTTTTCAGGCGGGCCGCTCCTTCACGGTCGGCGATTTTGAGATTGCCAGCTTTACCATTCCTCACGATGCCGATCGATCCGGTCGGTTTCACGCTCACCGCTCAAGGCGTTAAAATCGCCGTGGTTACCGATTTGGGCTACATCACGGATTCTCTTCGCGTGCACTTGCGGCGGCACCGACTTGCTCGATCCTGGAATCGAATCACGATCTTGAAATGTTGCGCGTGGGCCCATACCCCTGGTCCGTGAAGCAGCGCGTGATGAGCCGCCGCGGTCATCTGTCAAACGAAGTCGCTGCCGAATTTCATCGAGCGGGATCTGGAGCACAACGTTTCCACTCTGGTGCTGGGCCACATTAGCGAGCACAACAACCATCCCGAACTGGTTCGCAACGTGGCTTCCAAGGCTCTGAACGGCCGCGCCCTCTTCACCAAACTGTTTGTGGCTGAACCAGGAATCCGGTCCGAAGTATTCTGCTATTGAGGCTGCGGCCTCGCGCTCACGTAAAAAATGATTCCCCGCTACACCCGCGCCGAAATGGGTGCGATCTGGAGTGACCTCCACAAATACGAATGCTGGCTGGAGGTGGAACTTGCCGCCGCGGCCGTGCTGGCCGAATTCGGCGAGGTTCCGCCGAGAAGCCGCCGAGGCATTGCGCTCCCACGCCTCATTCGATCTCAACCGCATTCAGGAGATCGAACGCGAAGTCAGGCACGACGTCATTGCCTTCACTACCGCCGTCGCCGAAAACATGAAAGCCGCGGGCGTGGGAGAAGCCTCGCGTTGGCTACACTATGGCCTGACTTCGAATGACGTGGTCGATACGGCCCAGGCCCTGCAAATCAAAGCAGCCTCCACGCTGATCGCAAGCGGCCTGGAAAATCTCGCTTCCGCTCTGAAGACACGCGCCTTTGAGCATCAACATACCGTACAAATTGGCCGCACGCACGGTATGCACGCCGAGCCCATTACCTTTGGCCTGAAACTCGCCTTGTGGTGGGATGAAGTGGAGCGGCACCGCCGCCGTTTCGACGCGGCCGCTGAAGAAATTCGCGTGGGTAAACTGTCCGGCGCGGTGGGAACTTTTGCGCACATCGACCCCATGGCCGAAGAGCGGATTTGCGCGCGCCTCGGTCTGAAGGCTGCTCCTATTAGCCTCGCAAGTGATCTCTCGCGATCTCCATGCGCACTACATCGCTACCCTGGCGGGGATCGCCGCGAACCTTAGACAAAATCGCGCTGGAAATAAGGCACCTGCAGCGCACCGAAGTCCGGGAAGCCGAAGAGCCGTTTGCCGCCGGCCAGAAGGGATCCTCGGCCATGCCTCACAAACGCAATCCCATCACCTGTGAGCAGATCTCCGGCCTCGCGCGCGTGGTGCGCTCCAACGCTCAGGCCGCCTTCGAAAACGTAGCTTTGTGGCATGAACGGGATATCTCCCATTCCTCCGTGGAACGTGTCATCCTTCCCGATTCCACTATTCTTATTGACTACCTTCTCGCGAAAACTGCCTGGCTTATTTCGGATTTACGCGTAAATGCCGATCGTATGCGACGTAATCTAGATCAAACCAAGGGTTTAATCTTCTCAGGACAACTCTTATTGGATCTCGCAGCCGCCGGCATGTCGCGCGAAGAAGCTTACCGGCTGGTGCAGGCCTACGCCATGCAATCGTGGGAAGAAGAGGAGAGATTTCCGCTCGGCAGTGGAAAAAGATCCCCGAGTTCAAAAGTATTTAACCAAACAACAGTTGGATCAGGCTTTCTCTCTCGAGCGCCAGTTAAAAAATGTGAATCGCATTTTCGAGCGCACATTCCGCCCATCGTCGTAAAAAACACTATAGGGATTTCGCGTTGTTTCGTTTACACTGTATCTGCCTGCACGTCAGAATGGGCTCGCGCCTGGGCGAAGCGACAGCTGAACGTGGCGAGGCGAACGCTTCCGTACCCGTCAACGGCCAAGAGGCCCGTATTATGTCAGCTAACTTGCGAAAACCGCCCGCGAAAGACCTGGAACTTGCCCGAGTTCTTCTGGTCGATGGCGACCTGACCTCCCGGTTGACGCTCAAAGCGGTTCTGCAAGCAGGCGGATATTTTGTGGATTCAGCAGCTTCGGCGGCCGAGGCCGTCGGCAAACTGGACGAGCGCCAGTATGAACTTGTCCTCAGCGACTTGCAAATGGAATCGCCGCAAGCCGGTCTAAAAGTTTTGGCGCATGCCCGGCTGATGGATTATAAGCCCGCTACTGCCATCCTGACCACCTATCAAAGCAAGCGTCCGGATGCGGGCCGTCCTTTTCTCATCAGACCGCAAGATCTGCCCGATCTGCTGGGTAAAGTCGCCGATCTAATCAGCCAACGCGCCGCCCGTATCGTAGAGCGTCAGCTCCGTCAAGCTTAGGTGGGACAGGCGCTTTCGCCTGTCTTGGCTCAGTTTCCGATTTACCGGCGTTCGCGCCCGATCCGCTCGATCACCCTCTCAAACCCGTCCAGAGCGTCCCTGAAAAAGTGATCGCTTGCCTCGACCCAATCGAGCTGTTTCGGCTCCGGCACTGTTTCAAAAAAGCGCTCAATTTCCGGTTTTGGTCCGAAATGATCGTTCGTGCTCTGCACAAAATACTTCGGCGCCGGGACTAGGTATACGAAGTCCCGTTCTGCCACTCTGGTGGGAAACCCCACCGCGATTACCCGGGCTATGGCGTTCTCTTGCGAAGCCAGCCGCAGCGCGACGCGCGATCCGAACGAAAATCCCGCGGCCATCACCGGCAATTCGGGGTAGCGCTGTTGCACTTCGCGCAAGGCGGCTCGGGCATCTTCGGTCTCGCCGTTACCCCCGCCGTATTCCCCTTCGCTCAGATTCACGCCGCGATAGTTGAACCGCAGCACCGCGCAGCCCGATTTGCGGAGCCCTCGCGCTATCCGATAGACAACCTTGTTATGCATCGTGCCGCCGTGCTGCGGATGAGGATGGCAGACCACTGCCGCCTCAACCGGCGCGTCCTCTTCGGGTTCTTCCAGCAATGCTTCCAGCTTGCCTGCCGGACCAGCCAAAGAAAGGCTTTCGATGCGCCGCGGCATCAGTTCGAACGATAGTTCGTGAACTGCATATCGATGCCGAAGTCTTTCCCTTTGAGCAGCGCGATCACCTGCTGCAGCGTGTCGCGGTCCTTCCCGCTAACGCGCACCACATCGGCCTGAATGCTCGCTTGCACCTTCAGCTTGCTGTCTTTGATTAGCTTGACGATGTCTCTTGCTTTCTCGATCGGAATTCCCTGCTGCAGCGTGATCTCCTGCCGCACGCTCCCTCCCGAGGCGGCGCTGATCGTGCCGTATTCCAGGCCCTTCAGCGGCACATTCCGCTTGACCAGTTTTTGGCCCAGAATCTCCGTCACTGCCTTCAGCTTGTACTCGTCGGAGCTGGCCAGCAGAATCTTGTGGTCTTTCTCGTTCAATTCGACCGAGGACTTGCTGTCCTTCAGATCGTAACGGGTCTGGATCTCTTTGGAGGTCTGTTGAATCGCATTCAGCACCTCATTGAGATCGATCTTGGAAGCGATATCGAAAGTATTGTCGGGCATTACCTTCCGCCCAGCATAACGCGGCTTATTACTGCTGCGTGGGTGGATTCTGGCTCGGAGGAGTGGTAGCCTTCGAAGCCGCTGGCGTCGAAGCAGCCGGCGTGCCGAGCGGCGTTTGGGCGCCTTGCGTCGCCTGGCTTTGATTCTGCTGCGCCCGAGCCGCGTTTTGTTGCTCTGGATTCTTCTTTTTCTTCTTGTCCAGCTTCTGCTGCAGCTTGGCCTGCTTAGCGCGCATCTGCTTCAGTTCTTTGTCGCGATTCGTTGGCAGCGGCTGTATTCGCCAGTGCGTTGGCCGTCTGCGGCGTGCCGCTGCTAGCTGCCGCGTTGCTGTTGCTAGCCGCTGGCGACGTGCTGCCGAGACTGGTGCGGGCATCGGGATTCTTATCCAAAGCGCTGCTTCCGCCATTAAGCTGGCTGACACTCACATCCGTGGTGCCTGTGGCGGCAGTTGGCGCATTGGAGGCCTGTACGGTTGCCACTACGGGGACGCTGGCCGGAATTGTCGGTTTGGGATCTGTCATCGTCGGAGCTCCCGATTTTGCCGCGCGGCTCACATCCGGCCCACCGTGCAGCCAGCCGGTGGAGCGCGCCATCATGCCCGGTTTATGGTAATTCTCCAACTCGTACTTCTCGCGATCGTAGGCTGCCCGATCGGCTTCGGGTACCGGCATCTCCATTTCCTGCAACCGTTTCTTGGCCTCTCCCGCGCGGTTGCTCAGTGGGTACTCGCGCGCGATCCGCGCAAACATTTCGCCCGCCTGCTTTCGGAAGCGTGGCCCCATCTTCGAATACGCGTCGCCGGCTTCGTATAGCGCCTCTCCTGATTTGCTGTACAGCGGATATTGATCTACCAGCGCATTCAACCGGTTCGCCGCGGCCGGATTCATTTCGTGTTTCCAATAGTAAGTGCCCACCACGAACTCGTGCTCGCCCAGACTTTCCTGAATGTTTCGAACCCGCTGCATCGCCTGCGGCGCAAACTTGCTGTTGGGAAACTGCACCAGCAACTGGCGGCACTCGTCTTCGGCGCGTAGCGTCTGCGACCAATCGCGGTCGCTCTTGTCCATCTGCTTGTAGTGAATTTCGCAAACGCGGTTTTGCGCCTCGGCCGCCTCTTCCATTTGCGGATAGAACAGAATAAAATCCTTGTACTCCGCTTCGGCTTGCGCCAGCCCGTTTGCCCCTCCCTCGCGATACCAGCTATCGGCGATCGCCAGCTTGGCCTTGGCCATATACTCGCTGGATTCGTAAGTGTTCATCAGCGTCTGCAGCGAAATACGAGCTACTTCGTAGCGCCCGTGCTCGATGTCGTGTACGGCTTGATCGAACAGCACCTTGTCGGGTTGTTGCGTGTTCTTGGCGATCGGTGTCTCGTACTTCTTATGGAAGCAGGATGCCAGCAACCCCAGCGAGAGCGCGGCCAGAACTACTCGTTTCGGCAAAATCTGACAAAAAAACATGTATTAAACCTTGATTGAAAATGCCTCTTCGGCGCTGTGTTGCATCTCGCGTACGGCCACGGCGGCATCCGGCGCATGAAAAACGGACGAGCCTGCCACCACCCAATCTACCCCTGCCCTGGCGACTTCCGCAATGTTGTCCAATCCCACTCCCCCGTCGATCTCGATCAGGAAGTTGAGCCGCCGCTCCGCGCGGTAATGACTAAGCTCGCGGACTTTGTTCAATGAATTTGGAATAAAGGTTTGGCCGCCGTAGCCCGGGTTCACGCTCATCACCAAAACATAATCGGCAATATCCAGAACGTTTTCCAGCAGCCTGGTCGATGTGGCCGGATTGATGACCACTCCCGCTAGCGCGCCCTGATCTTTGATCATGTGCAGCGTGCGATCTAGATTGCGGCAAGCCTCATAATGTACGCTCACGCAATCCGCCCCAGCCTTGATGAAAATCGGCGCATATGTGTCCGGATCTTCAATCATGAGGTGATGATCCAGCTTCAGGCGGGTAAACCGGCGGAGCGATTCCGTGATAGGCGTGCCCATCGTAAAATTCGGCACGAAATGTCCGTCCATGATATCCACGTGGATCATGCGCGCGCCTGCTTGCTCGACCCGCCGAATCTCTTCCCCGAGTCGCATGAAATCGGCGGCGAAAATGGAAGGAACGATTTGAAGCACCGAAACTACTCTTCTAGTTGCCCCACGCTATAGCTGCGGAACCGGAATCTCCCTGAATCTGAGCCGCAGCTCACGTTTTGGCCTTCCGGGTGTCGGGGAACCCTATCATCCTAACATGCGCCTAGGGTAAGAACGGCCGCATAAAATCCGTCTCCCAAGTCCCGCCCCGGCAATCGCCACATCTCCCGTTCACATCCCAACCCGGTCTCGGCTTGCAAAGTCCGGGCAATCACATTCTCGTTTTCTTCCCGTTCCAGCGAACAGGTCGCGTACAGCAGCTTTCCGCCCGGCGCAAGCAGCCGCAATGCCTGTGAGATGATTCCCGCCTGCCTTTCGCCGAACCTTGCAAAATCGCGTTCTTGGACGCGCCATTTGATCTCCGGGTTCCGTGCCAGAGTTCCAGTACCGGAGCACGGCGCATCGATAAAGATCCGGTCGAACTTCTCCCTGAAAGGAAGCGGTCGGGTCGCGTCCAGTACCACGCGCGCGCAAATCGGCGGTATATCCTTGATCCGCTTCTCGCTAATGTCGCAGGCCACCGCGAAGCGCAAGCGGTATCTCCAATGCCTGTAAGGTTTTGTTGCCCGGTGCCGCGCATAAGTCCAGATACTTGTGGCCAGGCTGCAAATCCAGCAGCGGCACAATAGCCTGCGAGCTGATATCGTGCAGCCGCATTCCCGGCTCCACTGCCGACAGCAGCTCGAAACAGCCTGGTACCGAACTGACTTCGGCCACCTCCGCTCCGGGCGGCGGGTAGCCGTACATATGCCGGCGGCTGTTCCAGAGCGGCGGCCGCAATTCCATGCGCCCGCTCAGGCCCAAAATGCTCCGTCCAGCGCTCCAGCAGCCAACCAGGCGCGGATAGTTCCGTAGCTAAGTCGGGCCACGCCACCGGCTTGCGATTCACTTTCCGAAGCACTGCGTTGGTCAGGCCCGACGCCGTCCGTTTATGGCGCTTCACCCACTCCACCGATTCGTGTACTGCCGCATGGGCTGGAATTCGGTCCAAATAGCGCATTTGAAAAATCGCGGCGCGCAGCGCAATCAGCACCGGCGCGTCTAGCTGCTCTACCTGCAATCCGGAATATAAAAAAATCAGGTAATCGAGCTGTGCCTGAAAGCGCAGGCAGCCAAAAACGATCTGGGAAGCTAATCTCGCGTCCCGCGCTTCCAACGCTCGGCTATGGTAGCGTAATGCATCTGACGCATAGGCGCCCTTCGTAACCGCCTGGAGTACCTCGAACACAGTCGTCCTTGCGGGTGAAATTGGCTCCATCAAAACCCCGGTCACGTGCATCTAAAAATTGTTCTAGCCATTGTGTAGCAACGAATTGAAGCGATTTCGGTGTTTACCTGATGATGCACCCTATGCTAGGATGCTAATAGCCTCCGGGGAGAAGCGCTTTTCCTGCGAGGTGCGCCTCGTACTTCCCCACGGAGCATAAACTAACTAACTAATGAGCTTTACCGTTTTCCTCGGAAATCTCCCAACCTGGGTGACTAAGGACGATATTAGGTCCTGGCTGACATCCGAAAATCTAGTCGCCGACGACGTCAAAGTCATCCGTAACCCCGAAACACAAGAATCGAAGGGATTCGCTTTTATCGAATCGCCAAACCAGGAGGAAATGAACGCCATTATCCGCCGGTTTGACCGCGCCCCTCTCGAAGACCGTCTTCTCCGCGCCAATCCCGCTCAACCCCCGAAATCCGGTAAAGGGCCGGGCAAAACTGCGGCGCCTGTCGACCGCAACCCCAGACGTCCCGCCGCCTCTTCTGGTCCCAACGGGCCGCCCCGGCGCGCAACCACCGCGAACACCGGCAATACCAGGCGCTCCGCCAATCCTCAAGGCCGCCAAAGCGCTTTTGCCGAGGAACTCGCTAAAGTTCTTTGACGCCGCTCAGCGCGCCGAATGTCTGACGCGCACTCCAATTCCCTCCATCTTTCCTCCTTAAGCCCACCCGGCTAGTTACAAAGTGGTATACTTCGCAACAATATTTGCGGGTTTCTGGTCTGTCGCTTGCTAATTTAAGCGCGGCTGGCCACTGCTTTATAGAAGGGTGTGCCGCGTGTATCGTTCTTATTGGGATAGTTTTCTCCTTCGCGCCGGTTTTGTAGCGTTAGTCGCTCTCATTTCGGCGCTTTTTCGGCCGTTTGGCCTCTCGCCGTTGGCCGCAACGCTCGTGGGGCTTGGTACCGGGCTCGCGGTGAACCTGATCGAATTGCGGGTTCGGCGCGCCGGCTTGGCGGCAATTGTGGGCGCCTGCTTGGGCGCCTTGCTGGGCGGCATTATCGGTCTCATCTTTGTCGCGCTACTGAACCCCGGTTCTTCCGTCTCGGAGCCCTCCGCTCTGTTCCTGCGTCTCATAGTCCCGTTGCTTTGCGGATTTTTGGGTCTGCTCGTCGGCATTGCCAAATCGGATCTCCTCGACCTCGGCGCCATCGGCATATTCGGGAAAGCTGCTACGGTCTCGTCTGCTCTGAAAGTGCTCGATACCAGCGTGATTATCGATGGCCGGATCGTCGACATTGCCGAATCCGGATTTCTCGATGGTCACCTCGTAATCCCCGAGTTCGTTTTGCACGAATTGCAACTCGTTGCGGATTCCTCCGATTCCGCCAAACGCAATCGCGGCCGCCGTGGACTCGATATCGTGCAGCGGCTTCAGAAAATGCCGCGCATTCAGATTGAAGTCTCCGGGCAGGATTTTCCCGCGGTTCGCGAAGTTGACTTGAAGCTGATCGAGTTCGCCAAAATCACGGGCGCCAAAATCGTCACCAATGATTTCAATCTGAACAAGCTCGCCCAGGTGCAAGGCGTCGAGATCCTGAACATTAACGAGCTCGCCAACGCCTTGAAGCCGGTCGTTCTTCCCGGTGAGTCCATGCGTGTCTTCATCCTCAAGGAAGGCAAAGAATATAACCAGGGCGTCGCCTACCTCGATGACGGCACCATGGTGGTAGTCGATAACGCCCGCCGCCTCATTTCGAAAACCGTCGACATCACGGTTACCAGCGTTCTCCAAACCACCGCCGGCAAGATGATCTTCGGTAAGTATGATGAGCGCCAGCAAGGCGTCTCCGAACATCGCTCCGCCGCGGCATCGGCCAGCGCGACCTCCAGCTAAGCAGTGAGTCACTCGCAATTTTGCAACGCAAAGTAGCTATGCCCGTCCCCGGCAGTCTGCCGCCTGAAACGCTTATGCTTGCTGAACCTGCTTTCTCACACCTCCACGAGAATCCTCTCGTGATATATTCCGCGCTAGGTTCTAAACATGCGAACAGGCAAGCCCACAATACTCGCGGCCCTACTTCCAGCCGCATTGATTCTGATGACGGGATGTTCGAGTTCACCCCACAGCCCCACTGAAAACTACATTTTGATTGCGGCTAACACCAAGGTGCAGTATTGGCAAACTGCCTTGGCCGGATTGAGCCGCGCAGCCAATGAAATGAAGGTAAAGGCCGCCATGAATGGTCCCGACGGTCACGATCCTCAGGCCGAGCACGATGCCTTCAGGCAAGCCATGGCGCAGAAGCCCTCGGGCATCCTCGTTTCAGTGGCTGACGCGGCCCTGTTGACGCCTGATATCAATGCTGCCCTAAGCCAGGGCATACCGGTGATCACGATGGATTCCGATGCTCCCGCTAGCAAGCGCCTTTTCTTCGTCGGAACCGATAACTACAACGCGGGAATGCTCGGCGGAAATCTGGCGGCGAAACTGCTGAACGGCAAGGGTAGCGTCACGGTATTCGAGTTGCCCAATCAGACCAACCAGAAAGAGCGGCTTTCGGGCTATCAGGCCGCCTTTTCGACCCATCCTGAAATCAAGATCGCCCAGGTGATCGATCTGCCGCAGCAATCGGATATCTCTGGGTTCGCCTACGATACGGCGAAACGCCTGATCGACACCAAAACAAAAGTAGACGCATTTGTATGCCTCGAATCCAGATCCTGCGGTGGAGTTGCTGACGCCGTCAGCCGAAGCAATCTGACCGGAAAGGTAACCATCATCGCCATGGATACTGATTCGGAGACATTGGATTGGCTCCAGAAGGGCGTTACCTCGGCGACCATCGCGCAGAAGCCATTCACCATGGCCTACTACGGCACAAAATTGCTCGACGATCTGCATCACCACCCGCCCACTCCGTTGACAAACAATTGGGCGCAATCTGCCACGGCCCCGGTCCCTAGCTTCGTGGATACCGGATCGTTCATTGTCGATAAAGGGAGCGTGGCCGCGTTCTTACAGGAAAATAAACCGGTCGCAAGCGGGCAGTAAATTCCGGCTCAGCTCTTAAACATCAAGTTGAGGACGGACGTGCGGCCAACAGCCGCAGAAGTTCTTTCATCGAAGCGTGCGACGCGGCAACCTGCTGGTCGCCAAAGATGTGAGTCTCCAGTTCCAACCGCCCCCGGTAACCATCCCGATCGAGAGCCTGCAAAATAGCCGGCCAGTCCTGGTGTTCCGGGTAGTCGAGCAGGCTCTTACCCTTCGCATGCACGTTCCATATCCGGTCCTTAGGCAGGAAATCGTATCCGTCCGGGTAAGGCTTCTCGCCTAGCGCCAGGCCATTGAGGGTATCCCAGTTGATCCCGACATTCGCCGGCAGCAGCTTCATCAGCTTCGCCGTTTCCGCCGATGTTCCGGCGTTCTGCGTGGACTCATTCTCGATCAGGAGTTTTATCCCTTCCTTATTCGCGATTGCCGCCATCTCATCGATAATTTCAGCAATTCGCGGAAAGATCGATTCTGGTTCGGCGATGCGCGTAAACGTAAAGATGCGTACCAGCGGACATTCGAAAACCTGGCTGGCGCGTATTCCTTGGCGAAGATCGTCTAGCCGGCTATCAAACAGCGCCTTGTCTTTCGCCACCCGTTTCTCGCGAGCCGCTGGAGCTTCCGGGGTCTTACGTTGCGGCTCCGTCCCGGGCAGGCCGAATTTCAAAAAAGGAGTATCGAGAAATCCGATCCCTATGCCCGCTTGTTTGAACTCACGAGCCGCTTGCTGCATAGCGCTCGGCTCTAGCGAATAATAGGCCGCCTTGTGAGCGCCCTGCGGGCTCGGCACGTCGCGCAGCGACAGCCACTTCAATCCAAACGTATGCGCGAACTCAATCGACTCCGCAGGTGACCGTGAGACTTCATCTGTGATCGCACTCACTCGCGAGCGGTCTATCGGTTGCCCCGCGGCTAAACGCGGCAGAGCGGCGGCTACAACACCGGCCAGAAATGATCGTCGCCTTATTCCATCCATAAAAACTCCTCTTCACACCATCTTCATTATGCTGGTAAAGACCGAAGAGGAGAAATTTCATGCGACGAGTTTCACTAGCATTCGCCATAGTGACGGCGACGTTACCGTTTACCGGATCGGCCCAAGACGCTTCCACAGCCGGGCCTTACAAGGTATTGAAGACGGCCAAAACTGGCGGCGAAGGTGGGTTTGACTACGTGTATGCAGACGCTGCTGAACGCCGCCTGTACATTCCGCGCACCGGTCCTTCACCCCGGATCACCGTCTTTAATCTGGACACTCTCGAGCCGGTCGGCGAAATCCCCAACGCCAGCGCGCATGGAGCTGCGGTCGATCTCAAGTCTCATCACGGCTTCGCCACCAGCAAGCCCGTCGTGATGTGGGATTCCAAGACCTTGGCTACCATCAAAACGATTGATGTCGAGGGCGGCCCGGACGGCATTCTGGGCGATCCGTTTAACGGGCGAATCTATATCTTGAGTCACCGCGCGCCCAACGCCACAGTCATCGACGCGAAAGATGGTTCTATTGTTGGCACGATCGACTTAGGCGGCGCACCCGAACAGGCGGTTACCGACGGCAAGGGGCACCTCTATATCGATATCGAGGACAAGGGCAACATCGCCGTCGTGGACGCCAAGACGCTCACTGTGACTACCCATTACGATCTCGCCGGCAAAGGCGGAGGCTGCGCCGGGTTGGCGATGGATGTGAAGAACAACATCCTCTTCGCCTCCTGCCGCAACCCGCAAACCATGGTAATTCTCAATGCGTCCGACGGCAAAATCCTCGATACGTTGCCCATCGGCAGCGGGACGGATGGCGCCGTATTCAATCCCAGCACCATGGAAGCTTTCAGTTCACAGGGTGATGGCACGCTGACTGTAGTAAAAGAAAACAGCCCAACCAGTTTCGTCGTGGAACAGACGGTGCAGACAATGACTCGCGCCAAGACGCTGACGTTGGACAGTAAGACGAACCGCATTCTGCTGATCGCCGCCGAATTCACTCGCCTCCTCCCTCCCGCCGCCGCCGGCCGGAGGACGTCCTGGCCGAGGTCAAATGGTGCCGGATTCGTTTTCGATTCTGGTGGTCGGCAAATAGCACTCGGCAGCTATTCGTTTCGTAAGGCCACCATCGGCTCAATCTTGCTAGCCTTGCGCGCCGGAACACACGTGGCGAGCACCGCCGCCAATCCGAGAATCAACGCGACACCGCCGAAGGTGAGAGGGTCGGTTGGCCGCACGCCATATAACATCTTGGTCATTAATTGTGAGAGCAGCAGAGCCCCCGCTACGCCCACTGCCGCGCCTGCCACCGCCTGCAGCATTCCTTGGCGCACTACCATCCGCAGCACCTCGGCTCGGCTCGCCCCCAGCGAAATGCGAATGCCGATCTCTCGCGTCCGTCGCGATACTGAATAGTTCATCACGCCGTAAATCCCCACCGCTGCCAGCAAGAGTGCAATGCCGCCGAATACCCCCAGTAGAAGCATTTCAAAACGCGGCTGGGCAGTCGCATCGGCCACTGCGCGATCCATCGTGAGCACTTCGGAGATCGGCAGATTTCGATCGAAAGACCACACCGTCTGCTTCACTGCATTGGCAATGTCAGCAGGATTCCCAGCGGTGCGCGCCACCAATGTGATGTATGTCATATGCGGAGCAAAGGCGAGCCGCGAGTCTCCCAAAAAATCTGCGGTTCTGCAGCGCAGCCAGATAGACTTCCGGATACGGCTCGGCGGCCCAGTCTAATCTGCTTCGCATTCGCGGACCACCCCAATCACGGTCAGCCAGATTGGCTGGCATCACCCTTGCCGTCGTCAAGGGCGATCCGTTGTCCGAGCGGATTGTGCCCCGGCCAGTACTTATGTGCTGCTCGTTCGTTGATGATGACCACTCCTGGCGTCCGCACATCGTCACTGCTAGGTAATCGTCGCGGCCGCGCAGTAACGGCAGCCGCATCGTCTGGAAATACCCCGGCATCACGATGCGATAAACGGCGTCGGGCTCTTCGCCCGCCGTGGTTTCGGGACGGCCCTCGATGTCGAACCGACGGTCCCCACATGATCGCCTGCCAACGGCAGATGATTGATCGCGCCCACTGAGTTCACGCCCGGCAGCGTCTCCCACCTTCTGGAGCAGTTCGCGGTAGAAAATGCGCCCGACGATTTGGCTCGTCCTCTTTCGTCCCGGCGACCGACACCACCATCGAGAGTACGTTGTGCGGGTTGAACCCCGGGTCGACCGATTGTAGAGCAAAGAAGCTGCGGATCATCAGCCCAGCTCCGATCAACAGCACAAATGCGAGCGCGAATTCGGATGCTACCAGAAAACTCCGCAGCCGATTGCGGCCAACCCCGTCGCTATCTCCACGGCCGCCCTCTTTGAGGGCGTCGCTGAGGTTTCCGCCTACCGCCTGCATCGCCGGCGCAAGCCCAAACACCACGGCCGTCAGCACCGTAATGCCAGCATGAACAGCACGACCCGGGCATCGATACCCACCATCTCCACGCGCGGGATGTACGGCGGCACTCAGCGCAACCAGGGCCTTCGTTCCTCCCAGCGCAAGCAGCAGTGCCGGTCACCAGCGCCAATTACCGCCAGCAGTAAATTCTCGGTCAGGAACTGCGCGATCACGCGGGCCCGGCTAGCCCCCAGCGCGCTCCGCACCGCTATTTCTTTTTGCCGGTCGGATGTGCGCGCCAGCAGCATGTGGGCCACATTAGCGCAGGCAATCAGGAGTACGAATCCAACTGCGCCCAGCAGCATCAATAATGGCGTTTCCATCTTGCCGACGACATTCTCTTTCAGAGGAGTAACTACGACGCCGCGGTTCGTGCCGGGATACTGCTTCTCCAGCCGGCCGGTAATTGCCGCCATGTCCGCTCGAGCTTGCGCCATCGTGATACCCGGCTTTAATCGCGCGAACACGCGCAGGTGTTGCCGCCGCGGTCGTGAATACGTTGCCCCAAAGCATCCGGCACCCACAACTCCGCACGCATCGCCCAAAACGGAGCAAATTTGAATGCGGGCGGCATCACGCCAACCACGGTGTAAGCCTCGCCGTTCGAGAGTAATCGGTTTTCCCACACGTTGCGATCGCCGTTAAAGCGCCGCTGCCACAGCCGATAACTCAGTATCACTTCGTGCTCCGCGCCTTCCTGGTCCTCTCCCGCGGCGAACAGGCGGCCTAGCAACGGCTGGAATGCCGAGCAGCGGCAGCAGGTTCTGCGTCACCTTGAGGCCGTAAAGATGCTCTGCCGGATTGCTATCCGAGGCATCGCTATTGGTAAGGTTCGGGCTCCAATACGTCCGCTGCTCCCATGGCTACAAACGAACGGCTTTGGTCCCGCCAATCGATATAGTTGGCCGTCGGCAACCGGACCCGTGCCATCGTGCAGAACAGTAACCAGGCGGTCCGCATCCTTGTACGCCAGAGGGCGCAGCAATACAGCGTTCACCACGCTGAAGATTCGCTGTGTTCGCGCCGATCCCCAACGCCAGCGCGATCACTGCAGTGACTGTAAATCCCGGCGTCCGCAGCAGATTTCGAGCGCCGTAGCGTACGTCCTTGACTACATGCTCGATCCACATTAAGGAACGTGCCTCGCGATGCAGTTCCTTGGCCTGCTCGACGCCGCCGTACGCCCGCCGCGCGGCCAACTGCGCCTCTTGCGCAGACAATCCACGGCGCTCGAAATCCTCTTGTAATATCGCCAGGTGGGATTCGATTTCGCGGGCTAGCTCTCGTTCCGCGCCTCGGCCGCGGAACAAGTTCAAGAATCTAGCGA
This sequence comes from uncultured Acidobacteriaceae bacterium, assembly GCA_963795445.1. Lineage (GTDB taxonomy): Bacteria > Acidobacteriota > Terriglobia > Bryobacterales > Bryobacteraceae > Bog-105. Next base: position 239,986 of record CAWCHX010000026.1, read on the forward strand.
AGAATCGACGCATGGCTCAGGCTCCTTCGGAAAGCAGCTTCTCCACCAGCCCGGACATCCGCCGCCAGCGTAGCGTCTCCTCTGCCAGCGTTTTCTCCCCGGCCTTGGTGATCGCATAAAACTTTGCTTCGCGGTTGCTCTCTGTCTTTCCCCAGACGCCTTTGATCCTGCCCTGCTGTTCCAGCCGTACCAGCGCCGGATACAGCGTGCCCTGGTTGAGATGCAGCAAATCCTCCGAAACTTGCTGGAGCCGCGTCGCGATCGCGTACGCGTGCTGCCGGCCCATGCTTTGAAGCGTCCGCAGGATTATCAGATCGAGCGTTCCCTGCAGCACCGCCATCCGCTCTGCGCCTTCACTTGACATCCAAGTACACCTCTGGATCAAGTATGGCGGCAGCTTTACTTGCCTGTCAAGTGAAACCCGTTTCGGGCAGCCCGTTACAATGGAACGCGAATGCGGCTCCGCTGTTCCCTCTCAGTCGCCCTACTCTGCTTCCCTCTCCTCGCTCAAACCCCTCCGGCAATGGACCAGCTCGAAACGCAAGCTCGCCGTCAACTGGCCGCCCGCGATGCCAATGGAGCGCTCGCCACGTACCAACAATTGGCGCAGCTCGCTCCGAAATCCGCCATCTATCAAGACCAAATCGGCTTCCTGCTCGCCGCCACAAGTCGCGCGCCGGAAGCTATTCCCCACTTCGAGCGCGCTACTCAACTTGATCCCAAAATGGCGCAAGCCTGGTACCACCTCGGCGTCGCTTATGTGCTCTCGCAACAAACCAGTCGTGGCATTGACGCTTTGCGGAAAGCAGTCGCGCTCGCTCCCGATCATGCCGATTATCGCCTTCGGCTTGGCTCAGCTTATAACGGCGCAGGCCGCTACGCGGAAGCCGTTCCGGAATTAACCCAAGCGGCGAAGCAACTGCCGCGGGATGCGGGTCTGTGGGAAGCTCTCGGCCTGGCGCTCGAAAAACAGAAGCGATTCAAGGAGGCGCGCGGCCCCTATAGTCACGCTCTTGAGCTCGATCCGAACAATACCTCCGTCCGAAGCGATTACGCTTACGTCCTGGTGAATTCCGGCGATCCCATGGCCGGCGTCGCGCAATACAGAAAAATTCTTGAACGCGAGCCCAACAACGTACATGTGCAAGTGAACATCGGTTACGCCTATATCGGAGCCGGTGACTACAAAGAGGCCATCAACCAGCTTTCACAGGTGGTCCGCGTCCATCCCGAAGCCGGCGATGCGCACTACGATCTGGGAATCGCCTACAAGCAAAGTGACGATCTCGTCAACGCCAGAGCGCATCTCGAGCAAGCTGTAAAACTGGTGCCATCTTTGGCCGAGGCGCATTACGTCCTGGCGACCACTTACCTCGATCTCGGCCAGACCGATAAGGCCGTAGAACAACTGCGCGCGGCAGTCGAGCAGCGGCCTGATTATGCCGAAGCGTGGTTCGAGCTCGGCACTATTCTCAAGGATCGAGGCGATATCGATGGTTCCATCGAGGCGCTCCGCCGGTCCGTGTCACTCGATGCTTCCGATGCCGGAGCGTTCAACACGCTCGGACTTCTTCTGCGCCGCAAGGGCGATACCGAAGGTGCGAAGCAAGCCTTCGCCAAAGCCGCTGCGCTCCGTCAGGCCGAGGCGGAAGAGAAACAGAGGAAGCTCGCGCAGGGAGCCGCTCACCCTCAGAAATAGCTCAAAATAGATTTCCCGCTACCTGCTCTGCCGCCTGCCGAACCTTTTCGAGAAGCGCTGCCGCGGTCGCGGAACGGTCATTCGTTCGGATCGAAATCACGAACTGTTGCTCGCGCACTCTGCCCACTACGCGCGCAATCTCGCTGCCCGTCTTGGCCGTCTTCCACGCACGCCATGGCTTCATTGCCGATCGCTTTTAAAGCAACCCAATTCGATTCGCATTTCCCGGCAGTCGCTCGTTTGTCGCCCACTTCGATCCGCAGCGTGTATGCGGGCCCTTCCCGCCGCTTGAACTCGCAAACCGGCGCGTGCGCCTCCACCACACCGACAGCGCCCCCTAAAATTCCTTCCGCTGTCGCCGCATTCATCCAGGGACAGCTCGGTTCGCTCTGACAAAACAGGGGCGCCGCGGCAAACAGCGCAATCGCCAGACCGCGCATCATGCGCTCGCTTGTTTCACGGCTGGCTTCAGTTCTTCGGATTTCGAGAATCTTGCCGCCTTCTTGAATCGTGTACAGCCGATTGACGTCCAGGTCCTTCAACCGATCCACCTGCCCGCTCAACCAGCGAATCTCCACCAGCTCCACTTTGGCCGCGTGCTCCAGCCCGAAGTGCATGCGCAGATCGTTTTGCGAAAAATAACTGCCGCCGCTGCGCAGCTCATCCATCTGCGCCAACGGCTTCGCGGCATCGGGCTTCATTTTCGCAGTCACAATCACGCGCGTGCCGATTCCGGTGCGGTTCGATTTCACTCCCACCAGCTTGATCTTGATCCAGTTTCGATTCAGAGTCGAATCGCACCGCAGAAGCTGAGGAATCGCATTGACGCAATTCACCGCCACATCCAGATCGCCGTCGTTGTCGTAATCGCCGAACGCGCATCCGCGCGCCGGAGCCGCTTCCAGAATCCCTGGCCCGCCCTTGTCCGTCACTTCCTCGAAATGGCCATTCTGCAGATTGCGATAAAGATATTTATGCTCCGCATACTTCAAATCGGCGTTGGATTTGTCGACTTCCGGATAGACATGTCCGTTCGACATCAGAATGTCGAGCCACCCGTCGTTATCCATGTCGAAGAACCCGACGCCCCAGCCCAATAGCCGCGTATTCACTCCCAGCCCGCTCGGATACGTGCGGTCTTCGAAAGTCGCATCGCCCAGATTTGTGTACAGCGAATCGGTATCGCCGGCGAAATTCGTCTTCACCACATCCAAGGTGCCGTCGCGGTTGTAATCGCCGATCGAAACTCCCATTCCCGCCTGCGGTTTTCCCTCCGGCGATAGAGCCGCTCCCGATTCAATCGCGATGTCCTTGAATGTGCCGTCTTTCTGATTCTGGTAAAGCGTCGCGGTACTCGAATCGTTCGCCACATAAATATCCGGCCAGCCGTCGTTATCCAGGTCCGACGCCGCAACGCTCAAACCATATGTGCCTGCCGTGTTCAAGATTCCCGATTTCGCGCTCACGTCCGTAAACGTCCCATCCCCGTTGTTGTGATACAGGACGTTTTTCGCGCCCGGCAATCCCGGCGGTCCGCACGCCACCAGCAGTCCCTTGTAAGTACAGGGCCCCGCTTCCGGCGGCGGCGCCGTTTTCAAATCGAAATCCACATAGTTCGCGACAAACAGGTCCAAATGGCCGTCACGGTCGTAATCCACAAAAGTGCAGCCCGTATTCCAATGCGTCTTGGGACCCGGCCGGATCAGGCCCGCCTGCTCCGTCACATCCGTGAACGTTCCGTTACCGTTATTGCGATACAGTGCATTCTGCCCGTAATACGTGACGAACAGATCGTCGTTGCCATCGTTGTTGTAATCGCCCACGCAGCACGCCTGGCCCCAACCCGTCCGGTGCTCCAGCCCCGAGCCCTTCGTCACGTCCGTAAACGTGCCATCGCGATTGTTCTTGAATAAATGGCAGCGCGGCTCCTGCCCTTTCGGAAAACCTTCCAGCCGCCAGCCATTCACTAAAAAAACATCCAGCCAGCCGTCGTTGTCGTAGTCATAAAAGGCGAGGCCGCAGCCCGTGGTCTCGAGAAGGTACTTGTTCTTCCCTTCGCCGCCATAGATCGTCTTCACCGCCAGTCCGGCTTGCTTCACGACATCGACGAAGCTGACGCCCAGCGGAGTGCCTTCTATCGGCGACTTTGGCCCTTTCTCGGCTGGCCTCGGCTTCGCGTCATAGCTGCGTTCGACGGGTCCCGGCAATTTGGTTTGCTGAGGCATCGCAAATGCCAGCAGATCTGAAAACGGCAGCACCAGCGCGGAACGGCTCAGTGACCGAATGAATCGGCGGCGGGTTTTATCCAAAACACAACTCCAAAATTAAAAGCTATCAACGCTGTCCGCTGAGAACTGGCTGCGGATCGTTGCCGCCTGGAAGCTGCTCATGCATATGCCACGGAACACTCTCGATCGCAATCTCCGGATGTTTGCGCAGATAATCGAGAGAGTACGTTGGCGCCCCGGGATCGACTTGTTTCGTGGCGAATAACGCCGCCTGCTCGGAAGCCTTCTGCTTCATCCCCAGCCGCCGGTAAATCACCGCCAGGTTGTAGTGCGCCGCCAGATCGTCGGGATCGATCGATTGCAGCGCCTCGAACTGCTGTCGCGCATCTTCATAGCGGTGTTGCTGGTAATAAGAAATCCCAAGCTCTCGCCGCGGATCGCGCGCCTCCGGGTATTGCCGCACAACTTCTTGAAGGTCCGCCTGTTCTTCTTCAGCATTCCCCGTCCGCCGTTCCACCAGCGCCAAATAATACAGCGCGCGTGCATTCCATGGGCTGAGTTTCAGCGCCTTATCCAGGTCTCCGCGCGCATCCGCGTACTTCTCCCATTCGATATTTGTCTGGCCGATATTGATATAGCCGTCCGCATAATCGGGCCGCAGCTTCACCACTTCGCGGAATGCAGCCAGCGCGTCCGCATATTGCAGTTGATCCAGATAAGCAATTCCCAGGTTGTTCCAACGCATCCAGTCTGGATTGTCTTGCGGATCCGGCGCCCCGCTTGCATTCGCGCCCACATTCAGCGTGCGGCTCCGTGACGCCATTTCAACCACCGGATACGCGGGATGGTCCGTGCCCAGGACGTTATTCAGATAGCTCTGCCGCAGATGCCGGTAATTGACGCGCGCTGTCAGCGTAATCGGCCCTTTGACGTCGGCCGGAATCCTGAATTGGTATCGCACCAACGCCGACCGGCCAGACTGGATGGTGTTGTCATACGCCACCGAATGAATCGTCCAGACTTTGTGGTTATCCACAAATTCGCCATCGCTATTGACCGGTCTATTCGTAAACGAATGCGCCCGCCGTTCGAGCATGCCGTCAGGTTCCAGAAATCCGCTGTGATAGATCTCCTTGCCACTGGCGTCTGTCACCACGAACTCCACCCAGCTCTCGTATAGGTCGCGCACCTCCGGAATCAGCGAGTGCCCGATATTCTTGTTCTGCACCACCACCATCGCCTGTACCATCTCATTCGGCGCCAGCCGCAGCGGAGCCGAGCCCAGCGGCGCAGCCATCTCATTCGTGGCTGCATTCTTGATCGCGAACAGGTCCACATTCAGGAACATGCCTGATTTCAAAAATGCCGTCGTCTTCGCAAGTTGCTCATCGAAACCGTAATAGAACGGCACTGCCGTGTTGCCCGCCAGCCACCGGTGCGACGCGAACGTTTCCTTCTTGGCGCCGTACTCGTCAGCCTTGGCGGGCTCGCGCATCATGTGGCAGCTTTGACACGAAAAGAAATCCGTCTTATAGAACGTCAGCGGATTGCGCTGCGAAAATTTCGAATTGACCCATTCGTCATAAACCGTAAACGCCCGAATAAATTTGTAGTCATTCAATGGATTCGGCAGGTTCGCTTTGTGGCAGGACGCGCAGAACTCGGGAGAGCGGTAGAAAGTCTTCATCACCGCTTGCGCATGGCGCTCCGGGTGTTTCATGATCTCGTCGTCCGGAACTTGCCCGGGGATGCGCTTGCCGTTTTCATCCACCATTACCGCCGGAATTCCCATCACGAAACTGCCGTTCCCGCGCGTAGGCTGTAAAGCCTGAACCGAGTGGCACGTCATGCAAGTCAACGCCGTCCGTATCGAACTTCCGGTCGACTTGCGAGTTCGTCGTCAGCGCTCCGCTCAAAACCCCAATCGGGTTATGGCAACTGTCGCAGTGCCGCGTGAATTCAATCCCCTTTGTCCGGGCCAGGATATTCACGCTCGTTCGATAAAACGGAGTGCGAAACGAATTCGAGTGTAGCGCCTGCCGCCACTCGCTATAAGCCTGCGGATGACAGTGGGCGCAGTACGTGGCGCTCGGAAATGCGCCGGGCTGGATAAAACCGCCGGTCTCGCTCAGCGCGTTGCCAGGCGCGGAAAGATCCCCCGCCCCAAACCGGAAATTATACGTCTCGCGTATCTTGCTGTCGTACGGGTTTGAATCGGCCTGAGCGTTCCCCGCTTTAGCGCCCGATTGCGCACGCAGGCCCGTGAGCAGGCAAAACACGCCTGCACCTATGAGCAACGACCTGGAAAACAGACACACTCTTTCTTGAATGCGGGGACTAGCACTAGTTTATCCCGTTC